>OZ244239.1:842500-2170531 GCA_965217115.1 Bdellovibrionales bacterium
ATAAGGGCCATGAGGACTTGACGTCATCCCCACCTTCCTCCGACTTAACGTCGGCAGTCTCTTTAGAGTGCCCAACTAAATGCTGGCAACTAAAGACAAGGGTTGCGCTCGTTGCGGGACTTAACCCAACATCTCACGACACGAGCTGACGACAGCCATGCAGCACCTGTCTAAGAGCCCGAAGGCGACACCATCTCTGGTAGTCTTCCCTTAGATGTCAAGGCCAGGTAAGGTTCTGCGCGTTGCATCGAATTAAACCACATGCTCCACCGCTTGTGCGGGCCCCCGTCAATTTCTTTGAGTTTTAATCTTGCGACCGTACTCCCCAGGCGGGATACTTAACGCGTTAGCTCCGGCACTGAAGGGGTCAATACCTCCAACACCAAGTATCCATCGTTTACGGCGTGGACTACCAGGGTATCTAATCCTGTTTGCTCCCCACGCTTTCGGGTCTGAGTGTCAGTACATGGCCAGGTAGCCGCCTTCGCCACCGATGTTCCTCCTGATATCTACGTATTTCACCACTACACCAGGAATTCCACTACCCTCTCCAGTACTCAAGATCAACAGTATCAAATGCACTTCCAGGGTTAAGCCCTGGGCTTTCACATCTGACTTGAAAATCCACCTACACCCGCTTTACGCCCAGTAATTCCGAACAACGCTAGGACCCCTCGTATTACCGCGGCTGCTGGCACGAAGTTAGCCGGTCCTTTCTTGTGAGGTACCTTCATAATATTCCCTCACGACAGAGTTTTACGACCCAAGAGCCTTCATCACTCACGCGGCGTTGCTGCGTCAGGGTTTCCCCCATTGCGCAATATTCCCTACTGCTGCCTCCCGTAGGAGTCTGGACCGTGTCTCAGTTCCAGTGTGGCTGATCATCCTCTCAGACCAGCTACTGATCGTTGCCTTGGTAGGCCATTACCCCACCAACAAGCTAATCAGACGCGGACTCATCCTCTGGTGGCCGAAGCCTTTAACCAATGCTCCCGCAGAAGCTATGGTGTTATGCGGTATTAGCTGAAGTTTCCCTCAGTTGTCCCCCGCCAAAGGGCAGATTATCCACGTATTCCTCACCCGTGCGCCACTAATGCTCTACCCGAAGGCAAAGCATCCGTTCGACTTGCATGTATTAAGCACGCCGCCAGCGTTCGTTCTGAGCCAGAATCAAACTCTTCAGTTTAATATCTGTCCAAAAACGCTTGCGTTTTTGAATTTTGTTTTTTTAAGAAATCGACCCATAATTTATTAAGTGGAATAACCTAATAAACCAATGGGGCCTCAATTTTTTTTCCAAATTCCAGCTATTTAATTTTCAAAGAGCGAAAGAAGGTTATAAGTGAACCTAAAATTTCAGTCAATAGCTTTTTTTAGAAGTTTCCACTTAATTTTCTATTGTAGGTATTGGCGCTAGAAATCCCCATAAACTAGCAAAAAAATCAAATCACTTATGGGTAAATCTCCTCACAGTCTCTATATGTTCAGGGAAGATTTTTGACAATTCACGAAAACTACCTCCCGTGAAGTCAGAAAAATCAAACCCTGGAGACACCGTACAGCCCAGAAAAGCATAGTCACCATCTCCTATTAGCCTCGTTCCCTGCCATATATTCTTCTCAACAATCACCTGGGGCACACAGTCTTCTCCCAAGTCAGCGCCAAGAATAACCCTCTTCAAACTCCCTTCACTATCTATTTGAACCATCTCCACGGGATCCCCTGCATAAAAATGAAAGATTTCGGTGGATGTCACCATATGCAAACCCGAAAATTCCTCTGGAGTGATTAGATAATAGATACAAGTCGAATATGAACGCTCTCCAGATAAATGGGGCAATTCATCCACTGAAAATTTCCCTGAATCACGATAAGTCTCTCGATAATACCCCCCCTCTTCAGGCAAGAGTTTAAGAGAAAACTTCTTAATTACTTCCTCTGCTGTCAGAACAACCCCCCATTGTATTAAATCCTAATTCTAAATTACCAATCCGACAGTCACTCACAAAAAGTGCGAATATTCAAATTATTGTCCTGGAAGAACTTAAAAAAAACCACCCATCTCTTATGGAGCCTAGAGTCAAAAACCCGTCACTCATCCCGATTGGTGGAGCGTGGAGAAAAAGGACTGTCTGCCCAGTAAATAGCTGCTTTGAATATAAAAGAGGCCGTGATAGTGAGTTGATTCTAAATAAAACTGAGTTACGTGCCTGCCGGCTCGTGGCTCAATTAAGGGAGAGGGGTTTTACATTTAAGGTGGCTGGTGGGGGTGATTTTACCCCGTTTCTGCGTACACCAGTCTCTCTAAATTTATTCATAATAAACATCTCGGTCTGGGTGGCCGCAAAGATATATTCCTTTGCCCATTAAAGTAAGATGCCTCCTCAATAAACTAGGCTCTTTATGACAAACAATAGTGGAGCCAGTTTTTTTCTGATGAGCTGTTTTTTTCTAGAGTCTCTCCCAAAAGAATCCAGCCCTTTTCTTGCTCAAACAGTCGTTTGTCACCTTCCATTGCAGAGAAATGCAATGGAAGTCGCCAAGCCAAACTCGCCGAAAAGAACTGGATTCTTTTGGGAGAGACTCTAGAAAAAAAGGCCGTATTCAATCAATGGGTCAATGGATCTCTAGTGTAATATCAAAGGGAATTGTACAAAAGAAAGACTGGGAAGGCCAAAGTGTTGGTTTAGAAATAGGTCATTTCTTCTGGACAAATTCCCTTGAAAGTTTAAAACGAATAATAATAAACCTGGACTGACCTCCATGTATAACAACGCTGTTATCCATGGATAGTTTTAGAAAGAGAGCCCTTAAGATGAGTCTCTTGGGAACAGTTCCACTATTTATCACAAAGAACCGAAAAACCTCTTTTTAAAACTCTAAACTGACAATCTACGCAGGAGGTTAGACACCTCAAAAACTCTCAGGCATCGATAAATTGATGTCTGAACTGTTTTTTCGATGGCATGGAATATGTATTCTAGAACCTTGGAAATTAACGGTATCAGCCAGATTTAGGAGAATTGGTCTCCCAAGGAAATAGAACGATATCAACAAAAACCCATAATTAAACTGAGCCTTGCTCAAAGGATGTAAAATGAAAAAAATAATGCTTATAATAGGTTTGTTAAGCTTTTTCTCTGTTGGAGTCAGTTTTGCGAATCACTCAAATAACCATACAGCCCCTCAACAAAAAGAAAACCTTAAGAGACTAAAAAGATTGGAAAAAAAATTAGAAAAACTGAGCTACAGAGTTACTGATTTAGAAGATAACTCTCGATCTTCCCAAAACCCTAAGGCTATTCTCTATTGCGTATGCACTTTTGAAAAAGTAATCAGGGCTTCGGGACTAACAGTATTTTATGCTGACGGTAGCTCATCAGTTGTTGCTTTGGGAGTTGGGGGTAATTACAGATCTACCCAAGAAGATTGCGAAGGAAGATTGCGAGCAAGTATACCCGCCTGTTCATTAAAGAAATAGAACCTTAGAGATTATAACATGTACCAAAACTAGTTTTTGCTTTTGCGACAACGGCTCTGCTAATACTGGCGAACATCGTTTTCATGATCTTTATAGGTTTTTGTAAATACATGTTCGCCAGTGTTTTCCGCTTACAAAATATAAAAATTGCACTGGCTATTGACGGACATTTTAAGTAATCCGAGTTGTAAGAATTGCCATTTTAATAAAGTTATAGCTATTTATGACGAGTGTGTGCTGTAAAGAGTACGGAGAGAAATTAATTGGAAAATCAGTAATGGTACAAAATATCAGATTTTAACGGAGACTTTGAAAAACTCACTCAGTATAAATAAAAAAATAGTTATGAAAAATATTGTAACTAGACTGTTCGTTGATCGTCATGGAGGCTCTATTGAGTGCCATGGAATGACGCGAACTCCCAAATTTGACCTTCATAGAGAGGTCTTGGAATCTCACTTAGGCCCGAAAATATTGGAGCCTTTAGAAAATAGTCGCGATAAACTCAGTCGGTTAGAAATTCGTGGCTTAAGCCGATTGGTGGAGGTGACAGGGATCGAACCTGCGACCTTCTGAATGCAAATCAGATGCTCTCCCAACTGAGCTACACCCCCACAAAAGATAAACGGTAATCTCTATTATTCAAGACTTCTGGTCAAGCAAGAAAAAAGGCTGACCAAATACAAATCGAAGGGCTGCTATTTAATTTTTTATTGAAAATACAAGAACACACACACAATGAACTAGGCGGAAGCAGATGATACGAATGTACAAAGACGGTCCAGCCACTTCTTTTCCTGATCAATGTCAAAGCCCGCCGTCTCCGCACCACGTAAAACAGCAACGAAAACTCTTTTCAAAGTATCCACCTCATCCCCGCTATCATCTCCCTCCAGAGATTCTTCAATAGCCTCAAAAACACTTAAAACATCAGGAGTTGTTACCACCTTAGGCAGGCGATCCATATCCACACCACAATCTTGATTCGGCTTAAAACCCACCAACACATCCGTTAACAAAATTTTCCTATCTTCTTTGAAGTTCACCTGTAAGAAAGAGTTTCCCTCTCCATCTGTTCTCTCCAAAATTTCATCAATATCTTCAAGTTTAAATAAAATTGATTTTCGGTCTATTTTCTGCTCTATCCTTATCGAACTCTCAAAAGCCCCCTTAATAACCAGACCCTTTGAACTCTCAACAAAATCCAACACCTGCTTGAGCATTTTCCCTGACTCTCTCTGGCCTGCTGAATTATTCAAATATGACCTCCCCTCAAAAAACATCTACAAAGTACACATCGTCCAACACAACCACGCACTTAACAGAATTTAAGATGAAAGCCTAAAACTAGCGTTTCGACCATTTATTAAGAAATAAGGTTAAGTCACAGAAGAAATAGCCGCCTAGCAGCAGATCATTAAGAATGTCCCAACTTGAGATTATCTCCAATTCATTATATGGTCACAAAATCATAATAGCCTGGCCTAAGAAAGGGTCGCCAAAAGTAAGAGGTTAAAGCCCATGTTAATAACAAGATGGCAAGCTCCACAGCTTCCCACAGTGACACAAATCAAAATAATCTTCAAAACAGAAGACCTCGAAGCCCAGCAAGAAGAGTATCTCCCAGGAGAAGAGGTTCGTGAGCATCGCCACTCCTTTGATGAAGTCCGCATGGTCGTCGCAGGATCACTAGCCATAAACGTCTCCGGAAACCAACTTATTCTACACGCTGGAGATAAAATAGAAATTCCCTCCAATACCAAGCACTCTACAAAAAACAATGATCCTGAAAAGAGCTGCACTTGTATCTATGCCAGACGCCCATTTAAAATACACACTTAGACCACCAGCTAAACTACAGCTAAACCACACAAAAAATCTAAAACCCCTGGATTAATGGACCTGCAAAGACTATCATTGTAAGTATAATAACGCAGCACTTGATAACTCTACCCAGATAAAGGTTCGACCATGAGAAACACCCCAACACAGACAGTCTCCCACACGGTTCAAATCAAGAAAATAGCCAATTCCTTCAACCCGTTTATTTTATCCCTACTCTGTCTCAGCTTTTTAGGTTGCTCGACAGAACTCGACCCTGATGTCAGTGCTGTCAATCTCCAACTTTCCCCTAGGACGATTATTGTTTCTGAAGCGGATACAAGACAAAAAGACGGTGTCGATGAAAATGGAAACATCATATGGAAAGACCTTAAAGGTCCATGGTTTCAATTTCGTTTTAGAGTGATTAATGACTCTCAAAAACAGCTCATCATAACAAATATGATCGTCAGAGCAAGTACCTTCAAAAATGGTCAGAAGACGGAAGGTTCTCTTTCCATTGATGCCACAGCCATTGATGAATCAAAAATCGGCTTTGATTATGATGGTGATGGTGAAACAGCTGGCGATGTTCTCAATTTTCTCTTTAATCTCCCCCGTAAAGACACAAAGACTTTTCCCCTTAGCTTCTTCTTTGATAGTCTCCCAGAATCTGATGACCTCTCTTATAATCTGACAATCACCGCACGGGGGCACTTTGGAACAGAGACAAGCCCCGAAAAAGCTTTTCGCAAGGAATTTCTCTTTAGTGCCTCATCTGGGCTGTAGGTTTTTCATAATCATAAAAGAGTCTTCTTTAAAAATGATCACAATTCCTCGATATCGCCTTTGTCACTCCCAGACAAAAGTTCCCGTGGAGCTGTAGAGAGGTCTTTTTCATTCACGATTCTCGGAGTTAGAAATAATAGCAGCTCCGTCTTTTCCTTTCTTTTTGAATTAGCTCTAAACAATCTCCCTAAAAAGGGGATGTCCTTCAAGATGGGAACTCCCGTCTCTCCCACAATTGTATCATTCTGGTAAATTCCAGCGAAAACAGCCGTCTGACCATTGCGAACCATGACATTTGCCTTGGCATTACGACTATTAATGGGAGTCGCCGTACTGGTTCCTGCAGTTATTGTCGCTCCTGGAAACTCCCTCGTTAAATCGACGCTCAATAAAATAGAATTATCCGCTGTAATATGGGGTTCCACATCCAAGCTCAACTGCGCAGAGGAGAATGCAATACTAGAGGAGACCGTGCCATCCTGACTTTTTGTTGAACTAATATTTGGCACTTGAGCCGTTTGTTTAATGCTCGCCTTTTTGTTATTTAAAGTTAAGACACTCGGAGAAGACAAAACCCGAATATTATCATTTTGTTCATTCAACGCTAGAGCTGCATTTATATTCCCAAATAAATCATACTTTCCCACGCTCAAACCAAGAGATAAAGCTCCTCCCCCGGCCTGACCTTTAAGAACATCTAAGCTAGGTTGCATATTAATGGGTGAGCCCGATGAACTCGATGTACCAATTTGACCTATACCACCGCCAAAACCCCAGCTAACCCCTATGGATTTAATAAACGTCTCTCTAGCTTCAATGATTTTACCTTCAATCAAGACTTGCTGGGGAGGAGTGTCCAATGCCTTAACCAAAATCTTGATTTTTTTATTTAAATCCTCCGTTGCTGTCACAATCAAAGAACTCGTGCGTTCATCACTGATCACGCTTCCTCTCTCTCCGTTTTTCATTTTACTTTTAAAGAGATCACCTATCTTCTTAGACAAATTCTCCACTTCAGCATAGCTCACAGGAATCACACTCACCTTGAGGGGAGCCAGTTTTCTCTGACTCTCTAGAAGGTCCTGCGCACTTTTGATCTCTTTTCTCAAAGCTGCCGCTTTTGCAATACGCAGTATATTTCCCGAACGGACATAGGCTAGTCCTTTTGTTTTCATCACCATCACCAAGGCTTGATCCCAGGGGATATCACGCAATTTAATACTGATTTTTCCACTCACATCATCTGAAATAACAAGGTTAATACCACTCTCCTCAGCAATAATCCCAATGACTTCACGTATGTCCATCTCCTTTGACTGTAAAGAAATCTTCTTGCCATAAAACTTCGTGTTACTAGCTAAAAATTGATCTAAATTTGACGCAGGTAAAATTTTATTTTGTGAAAAAGAATCCTCTCCCCCTTTACTATCTGCAACATCATTTCCCAGGGCAGACGCCTCTTCTGAAGAAGAAATAGACGACGGCACCTCTGCCGTAGGCTGGGAGATAATAAATAAAGAATTCCCCTCCTGAACCACCTGAGGTATAGAAGCCCCTTCAATTAATTGAATAACGATTCTTGCCGTATCAGAACCCTTTTTCTGATATGCCTGAATAGCACCAATACTCCCCCCAAACTGACTCGTGTTGAAAGGTCTTTTCAAACGGCGAGGAAGCCTCGTGCCCGCCACCTCAATAACCAGTTGGTTTGTCTCTTCATTCACCCTTGTTTGATAGGCTGCCATTTCTAAAGTTTCGATCACAACAGCACCTTCACCCATTTGTGATTTATACTCGATATTCTTAACAGAATTATTAACCGCAGAGACCACAGTCTCTGGCTCTGTCTCAAAAACCTCGGCCTCTGGCTCTGTCTCAAAAACCTCTGGCTCTGCTTCAGAAATCTCGGCCTCTGGCTGCTCTGCTTCAGAAATCTCGGCCTCTGGCACTTCCTGAACGATTTTTTGCGAAGAAACTTCATCCTGTTGAACGACACTCTCTGGAGTTGCTTCAAAAGATTCAGGCTCTTCTTCAAGGTTTTTCTCTTGTGCTATTTCTTCTGGTTCAGTCTTAGAAAATTCCTCTTCAAAATCACTTTGCTCTTCAGCATCTTCACTTTGACTCGCTTCAACTTTTTCACCCGATAATTCAGCAATTTCATTTTCTACGTCCTCCTCTACATCATCCCTATTAGAGAGTTCTTCCTCATTTTCTTCAAACCCCTCGTCAAAACTACCTTCTTTTTCAAGAGTTTCCTCTGTATCGCCAACAAAGTTTTCCTCGGGAAGAGAAGAGCAAGACACTAACCCAGCAACTAAAAAAATAAAAAAACAACCTCTTAACAATTCGCCCATATGATCCCCCTACTCTCTTTCTATTTATCTATCCAAAAACAAAGTTTTCGTATTATAAGATGTTTTTCCATCCTCATCTACAAGTTTTTCCACAACAACCATTTCTCCCTCTCTTACAAATGCGACATAACCGTTGTTGTTACCAACTTTACTATTTTTTTTAACAGTATGAGTTTTACCTTTAGGATCCAAAAGCATCACCTTTGGCTTTTTTACATTCCAAATCATTCCCACTATTTTTAATTCATTTAAGCTAAATTTTTGTAATTCTTCTAATTCTAGTGTTCTTACCTCTTCTCCCGCTGTCGTTTCAATCTCCACCTCTCCCGCAAAAAAAGGCTTAAACGGGTCTCGTAATCCCGATGGGTCATAACTAAACTCCCCCTCCTGCTCAAATTCAAGATTGTTATCTTGAACAGCACTTAAAGAGTTTTTCCGTGAAGGCTCTAACTTTGACTGTTCCTTTGGTTTAGACTTTGGTGTTTTCTCTAAAATCTGTGATTTTATCTCAGGTTTTCCAGCATTGTTTTTCACATCTCTGACTTGTTGAGTTGGTACAAACTCCTGAGATTGAGCTGGTTTCATAAACGCAGATGTTAAATAAGAGGCTGCCAATACTCCTACGCTACCGACGAGGACATAAGACAAGTAGAGCCATAAACGATGTAATATCATTTTTTCTCCTCTCCCGGTTCCACCTTCTGCTCTTTCAATTCCATGTAACGATAAGCTGTTAAAGAGCCTTTAAGAGTTAACTTCAAACCCTGACCCTTTCTTTTTAATAAATTCATTTCAATATTACCCGCTCTTATAATACGAGGAAACTTAGAGATATACGTTAAAAAAAACAGCAAATTTCTAAACTTTCCTTCCAATGTAATTCTAATCTTCAACTCTTCATAAAGTTTTTTAGCCTCCTTAGAGGCAGGGGTCAAAGCAATCAATTTAACTCCAGCCGCCTTAGCTATCATATCTACTGACTTTAAAATCTTTGACTGATTCAAATCATAGGGAAGTTTCTTCAAAGAGAGTTCAAACTCTTCACCCAATTTAACGATTTCCTCACGTAGAACTCTTTGAACCTCCTTTAATTTTTTTATTTTATTACCAACAGCATTTTCTTTGACCATTGCATCTTTGACTTGAGCCGTTCGCCGTTCCAAGGCGTCCCCATCATCATATAATGTTCCCCAATAAACTCCTGCCAAAAACAAACCCACAAGAAACACCTTACCTAAAGACATCTGAACTAAATCATCAATGAGCTCTTCAATGTCATTCACTCAAAATCCCCCATAAGAAAAGAAATTTCAAAACTTTTAATCTTACCTCTCTTTATTTTTTTCTCCATAGATTTTCTCAATTTCACATCTTCAAAATAAATACTCTGCTCTAAATCATTAATCAATTGATTCACATAGCTATCGCTAACTGCATATCCCGATAATGTCACAGCTGATTCCTTGATCAATAACTTAGTTAGCCAAACCTTATTAGAAAGAATCCTCTGTAAAGCGTCCATCGTTTTAACTTCTCTCAAGCGCCATTTAGACAAACTACTAATAACGTCAATCTGATTTTGCAGATGGTTCTTTTCTTTCTCAAAGCTCTCTAATTCAGAGATCAATGTCTGCTCTCTTACACTTCTTTTCTTTAACTTTTTTAGCTCCTGTTGATTCTTTAACAATACTTTCTCTTTTTTAGAAATATTATTGTACTCATACACAGAAAGCATTCCTGGGAAAAACAATAGCAATAAAAATTTACCTACAGCCTTTTTCTTATCCTCAGTATCAATTGAAGGAATTTCAGCAGCAGATCCTTCATCCAAAAATTCTTCTTTCAGAGCCGTCCCTGAAGCCTTGGCTCGAACCCCTTCTAAAAGATCAATCCGAATCATAAATCACCTGCACTACGCAAGGCCAATCCTATAGACACACTTGCAAACGGCTCGATTTGATCCAAATAGGCTTTACTTAAACTTTTACCACCTTTTATGAGCCCTTTCAGGGGAGAAAAAGCCTCTCCCTCAACCCCTGTCATTAATATAATTTGATCGGTCAATCCAGGAGTTAAAGACCCCCCGCCTGTGAAATACAGTCTTGAAATCTTCTCTCCAACTTCTGTCGCATGGAAAAATTCAAAACTACTTTGAATTTCCTCTGCTATCATTTCATTAGTTGCGCTAATAACAGGATGAATTTCATCAGGAACAGCTTCCCCAGAAGATATACTTAATTTGAGTGATTCCGCTTCCTCCATACTCAGGCCCATGTCTTTATGGATTTCAGAAGTATAATTTTCTCCACCCACAGCTATATCTCGACAAAAAATAACATCACCATCTTTTATCACCACAAAACTCGTCACACTGGCACCAATATTAATCAACGCCAACGTTTCCGAATTAATACCAAAATTCATTTCAAAACAGTTCGCCAGTGCAAAGCCATTTAAATCAACAGTTTTGCACTTATATCCCGCTTCGCTCACTACCTCTGCATACTGAAGAACTAAATCTTTCTTAGCCGCGATCAGCAAAACATCCATAGTATCTCCACTCTGGTTTTTTTTTTCTAAGATATGGTGAGACAAACTAATATCATTGATATCAAAGGGTATGTATTGTTCGGCCTCCCAACGAATTTGTTCAGCAATTAATTTTCCATCCATCTGGGGAATACTGATTTTTTTTACTATCACGGCTGTACCCCACATACCCGTGGCGACATTCTTAGATCTGACTTTAGCTTCGCTAAAAAGAGATTTTATAACTTGAGAAATTCCAGTTAAATTAAGGATTTCCCCTCCTGAAATACTAGAAGGGGGCATCGACATCATAGAAAAACGAGTCAACGTCGTGCCTTTACGAGTTATTTTCACTTGAGCGAGTTTCAAAGAACTCGTTCCTATATCCAAGCCTATAAGCTGTTTAGAAGCAAAAAACATGGCCATCCTGTTCAATCACGCTGTCGTAAAAAATCTGCCCTCAAAAGCAAGGACACTCCGTCCCATTATAGCTTCTACCATAGTCTTGTTGTCAAACCAAAGGCTAGGAACCCATGAAAGAGATGGGGATCGATATCTACGGAAAGGGACTAAAGTCCAGGAATAAAAAAACCCACATAAATGTTTCCCCAGTATTTTCCACCAAGCAAGTACAGCAAAGCTGCTAATGCTAAGTAAGGCCCAAAAGGAATGGCTTTTTTCAAGCCCTCAGAGCTTCTCAAAGACCACAGCAACCCAACGACACTGCCTATTACACTGGAAACTAAAATAACAAAGGGAATCGCTTTCCAGCCAAGAATAGCCCCAATCCAAGCCAGAAGCTTAATATCTCCTCCTCCCATTCCCTCCTGCTTACGCAAAAGCCAATACACATAGGCTATAGCCCATAGGAAACCACCACCCAACAGAACACCCCAAACAGCATCAAAAAAGACTCGTTCAGGATTTAAAAAAGCCCCCACCAATCCAATAACAATTCCACTCAAAGTTAGCTTATCAGGTAAAATCATCTGATCTAAATCAATTGTACTCGCCACGACCAAAGCAAAAGCAAAATAATAATATTCAAGTAAAATCCAGCTCAGGCCAACCCTTTCATAAATTAGCCAAAACAACAACGCCGTCACTAGCTCCACCAGCGGATACCGCCAGGAAATCCTCACCTGACATGAACGGCACTTTCCCCTCAAAAGAAGCCAAGAAAAGACAGGGATATTATCAAACCAAGAAATCATTTTTTGACATTTATAACAATAGCTACGAGGGCGAATAAAGCTCATCCCTTTAGGCAAGCGCAAAATAACAACGTTCGCAAAACTACCCATCAAAGCACCCAAGATTACAACGTAAAAACTCCACACATCTTGAACACCCATTTTTTCTCCATTGGAAAAGACAATTTAAACAATAATAAGCCTCCTAAACGTTATCTTAAAATTTTTTCAGGAGTTTAGATCGTTAAATAATATCTTTCTTTTTCATCATAAAATTCAATAGACTTAATAAAATAATAGTCCAACCCATACAATGTAAAGCCGCGGGAAAGAATAACCCCTCAGGGATTTTTCCTGTGTACAAATACCCCCGCCAATTAAACATTTCCAAGTTTGGTAACAACCAAGAAACTATCTTTGCAAAATTAATAAAAACAATATTACCGCTCTTCTGAGCGAAAAAAAACAAGCTATCCAACCAATGCCCCAAAAGGAAAACCCCCACACAAACTGCCATAGAGGAAACTCCTTGCAACGCCATCCCTAAAAATAATGACAATGACAACAAAACACTACTCTCAAAGATTATTCCAGCATAAACCTGAAACCAAACTTTGATATCTGCTTCATTCATTTCCCATAAAATTAAATATAAAATAACAAGCCCAAGAAAAGCAAAAATTACGTTTAACAGCAAACATCCTAAAAATTTTCCTAGGAAATAATCTGTCCTAGACAATGGCTTGCTAAGGAGAGACATCACAGATTTATTCTCAATTTCTTTACGAACAAGAGAAATGCTCAAAAGAACACTTAAAACAACAAGAACTATCTGAATTGCCGTCAAACCAAAATCTAAAACAACCCTGTAATGATCTCCAAAAGTTAAATTTCCCAAAATTAAGCTCATGAAAAATATCAACACAGCAAAAACAATCAAGACCAAAAACACTCGACTACGCACCAGCTCACGAAAAGTATTAAACGCAATAACCCACTGCTGCCTATTCATAGTTGACTCACCGCTTCTTCCAGGGTGACCCGACAACTCTTAATCTCTAAAATGGAGAGGCCTTCTCCACGTAAACGGTCAATTTCTTCCTGCAAATCTTTTTGCACAACTGATTTCATTAGCCTCTCTCCGCTTTGGTCACAGTAAAACACTTGAATCATTTGACTCTCTGCGTGAAGTAAGTTTTCCATCATCCCATTATAAACAACTCTTCCCTCTTTCAGACACACCAGAGAGTCACATAATTCTTCAGCATCATGCAAAAGATGACTTGAAAAAAACACTGTCGTGCCATCACAAGCTATGTCTCGGATCAGTTTTTTTACAAGGAAACGTCCATCTGGATCAAGTCCAGACATAGGTTCATCTAAAATCAAAAGTTTTGGCCTAATCATCAGAGCCTGACCAATACCAATCCTCTGTAACATTCCCTTTGAGTAGGCCCTCAATCTTTTACCACCTTCAACTGCCAAGCCCACTTGCTTCAAAACGATTTGCCTACGCTCTTCTAATTCATTTCCAGACAGCCCCATCAAACGGCCATGGAATCCTAGAAATTCATTTCCCGTCAAAAATTCGTGGAAATACGGTCTCTCAGGTAAAAAACCAATACTCTTTCGCACTTCCTTAGAGGAAACATTTTGGGAAAAAAATTCCATCTCTCCATGATCTGGAAAAACGACCTGCAGAAGACACTTCAAAACCGTCGTCTTACCAGCTCCATTTGCACCGATAAAACCAGCTACACTTCCTGAAGAGACAGTGAAATTTACATCCGTTAAGACTTTTTTGTTTTTAAGAAAAAAACCCACTTTAAAAGATTTACTTAAATTCTTTACAGAAATAGCTTCATTAGACATAGCACAACTATGATACACACAAAATTTAGACTTTATCAATAGTCTAAATCCATTTTTCTTCCATTTTTTCTCCGGCGATTTCACAGGGTTTACTCCATGCAATACCGAACCTTAGCTCCCCAGATACACAAGAGATTCTATTGAGCCCTATCTGCTACTCTATTTAAAACGGCGAAGATTGGCTCTCAAAGCCTCGACTTTTGCATTGTGTTGCTCTAATAATTTCTTATCAGCAGCCACTAACTCTTTTGGGGCGTTAGCTACAAATCGTTCATTGGAAAGTTTTTTTTCCAAAACTCCAATGTCCTTTTCTGTTCTTTCAATGTTTTTTTCAATGCGCTTAATCTCTTCATCAAAATCAACTAACCCCTCAAGAGGCACAGCCACCGTCACACGATCTTTACCAATAGCAACAGTAGACATTGCGCATTTCTTCAACTCCTCTCTCTGGCTAATTTTATAACTTCGCAAGCCAGCTAATCTTATAATAGACACTCTGTTCTCATCCAGAATCTTTTGACCATGACTCGTCTCAGTCATGAAAATCCCTTCAATTTTGTCACTTGGCTTAATACGGTTCTCTCCGCGAATATTCCGCAAGGCCAAAATTACCTCTTTGACTAGATCCACATTAACAGCCTCCTTCTCGCACCCTAAACTCAGTAATTTTTGATCATTTTGAAGATTGGGGTAATCATCGATAATAATCGCTTCGCCTCGAACAGGGAGCTTAGAATAGATTTCCTCTGTTATAAACGGAGCGAAGGGGTGTAACAACCGCAAAATACGATTCAACGTGTGGATCAACACAAATTGAGTTGCATTTTTTTCGGCACTGTTTTCTTCTCTGTAAATAATAGGTTTAATAAATTCCAGATACCAATCACAAAAGTCATACCAAGTAAAGCTGTACAACGCAGAAGCCGCATCAGAAAAATTCATTTCCGTGAGACTCTTATGAACTCTGTTTTCCACATCCGCTAATTTTTTTAAAATCCATTTATCATAAGAAGATAAACCACTTCGAGACGGTTCGTCTTCGTTCGATATCTTAAACCCATCCAAAGCCTTCAAAGCAAAACGACTCGCATTCCAAATTTTATTCATAAAATTACGATATCCCTCCAGCCTCTGTTCTGAAAACTTCAAATCACGTCCACCAGAAATAGATGCCATCAATGT
This sequence comes from Bdellovibrionales bacterium, assembly GCA_965217115.1. Classification (GTDB taxonomy): domain Bacteria; phylum Bdellovibrionota; class Bdellovibrionia; order Bdellovibrionales; family CAYMLA01. The sequence continues at coordinate 857,722 of OZ244239.1, forward strand.
ATAGCGTAAAGCGTCTGCTCCATGGTTATCTATCACCTTTAGAGGGTCCACTGCATTACCCACAGATTTAGACATCTTCTTTCCTTGGGAATCGCGAATCAAACCGTGAATGTAAACTGTCTTAAAAGGAATCTCACCCTTAAACTCCAACCCTGCCATAACCATTCTTGCCACCCAAAAAAAGATAATATCATGCCCTGTTACCAAGATATCTGTTGGGTAAAAAGTTTTTTGAGTCTCCGTTTCCTCTGGCCAACCCATCGTACTAAAAGGCCATAAGGCCGAACTAAACCATGTGTCCAAAACGTCTTGATCTTGTTTTAAATCACTCCCACCACACTCTTCACACTCACTCGGGTCATTTTCTTTCACCATTAAATGCTCGCAACTTTGACAGTAGAATGCTGGTATACGATGACCCCACCACAGCTGACGAGAAATGCACCAATCTTGAATGTTATTCATCCAATGCAAATAGGTTTTTGTCCAAGATTCTGGTTCAAAACGAAGTGTCCCACTTTCCACCACGTTTTTTGCTGGCTTAGCCAAATTATTTGTCTTCACAAACCATTGTTCTGATAGATATGGCTCAACCACCGCACCACTACGGTCACAATGACCTACAGAGGTTTTATAAGGTTCAACTTTCTCAAGAAAATTTTTATTCTCTAAATCTTTAACAATTTGCTTACGCGCCTCCTGAACCTTTAACCCTTGGTAGGACCCTGCCCTATCATTTAAAGTTCCATTTTTTTCTAAAATATTAATCAATTCTAAATCATGCCTCAATCCCACTTCATAATCATTGAAATCGTGGGCTGGGGTGATTTTAACAACTCCAGAACCAAAATCTTTATCTACATACCTATCAGCAATCACTGGTATTAAACGGTCTACCAAAGGGAGGCGTACCTTCTTACCGACAAAGCCCTTGTAGCGCTCATCCTCGGGATGAACACAAACAGCTGAATCTCCCAACAACGTCTCGGGACGCGTTGTTGCCACAGTTAAGTATTCAACACCAGCGCCAACTCCCTCTTCTTTTACTAACGGATACTGAATGTGCCAGAGGTTTCCGTTGATTTCTTTATGGATAACTTCTAAATCAGAAATCGCTGATTCTAAAGGAGGAGACCAGCTCACCAAACGCTGTCCTTTATAGATGAGTTTCTTATCATACAAAGTTGTAAATACTTTTCGAACTGCCTTAGACACCTCGTCATCCAAAGTGAAAGTCTCTCGATCCCAATCACACGAGTTCCCCAAACGCCGCATCTGTTGAGTGATTTTTCCACCGGACTCTTTTTTCCACTTCCAAACCTTTTCAACAAATTTTTCGCGGCCCAAATCATGACGAGTCTTTTTCTCATCCTTACTTAAAGCCTTCTCCACGACCACCTGAGTGGCAATGCCCGCATGATCAGTCCCTGGCAACCAAAGAGCATTAAATCCTGACATTCTCTTCCAACGAATTAAAACATCCTGAATCGTATGATCTAAAGCATGACCTAAGTGAAGAGCTCCTGTTACGTTAGGCGGGGGTAAAATGATACTGTAAGGTGGTTTGCTCGACACATTCTCAGCCTTGAAATAACCACTCTTTTCCCACCAATCATATATACGCTCTTCAACTTCCTGAGGGTCATAACGATCAGATAATTGAACTTGTTCTTCTCCTAATGTTTTAGACATTCTGGATCTCCTCAACAAGTCCTCGATAGCCACCCTCAATCACACAGACATTAAGATAGCCATTTTTATAAAGATTTTTCGCTATTTCTGTTGAATCTCTACCATCTTCACAAAGAAGCACAATTGGTTGCTCTTTTGTTTGCCTCTCTTCTTTTAACTCTAATAGCACCTTTTTCATTTCTATGGGTTTTGCGCTTTGTAAAAGAAGTTCCGCCTGAGAGAGAGTGTCTCTCTTAACCTCTCTTGTATCAAAAAAGACAAACGGGACCCTGTTCTCCAACAAATTCTTCAATTGCCATAAATCAATATAATCTATGTTTTGAGACTCTTTAACAAAAAACACCAAACACTCTCCATAGTTTAGTTTATCAAGACACTGATTTCTTCCCATTCTCTGGTAGTTGAGAATAATACCTCATAATAATTAAAACCGCCACAAGAGAAATCAATCCCGCTATCCAAAAAGGACTGGACATTCCCCAATATCCGTAAAAGAAACCACCTAACGCTGGACCTATAATGCGCGCCAAAGCCGAGGCACTTTGCGCCACTCCCATCACCTCTCCCTGTTCCTCTGCACCAGCCATAAGACTGATGCTTCCCATCAACGACGGATGCATCATCCCATTACCTACACTTAACACAGTTACGACTATAGCTAAAATAGTTATACTTGATGACCAACCAATCATCATCAATCCAAAGCCCATCATAACAAGGCCCACAGAGAGAAAAAATCTCTCCCCAAAACGATGTAAGTGCTTTCTCACTAAATATCCCTGAACAAAAACCATGATTAGCCCCACATAGGCAAACCCAAAACTAGCCTCCTTAAGCCCCCAAGAAAATTTATCTTTTACATATAAAAATAACGAGGCCTCCATGTGAGCCATCGCAAGGGTTGCTAAGAAAAACACTCCAATCAAGTGACTCAATACTGGTCGCTGACCATATCGCTTCCATTTTTCCCAGCGACTCAACTTAGTCTGAAACTTAGCCTTCTCTCTCATATTTACACTCAAACTCTCTTTTAAAATCTTACAACCCAAAAAGAAATTCAAGAAACACAAACCAGCAATCCACAAAGCTGAAAACCCCATACCAAAGGGAGGTTCTGAAGAAATACTTTGCCCCCACACCCCTAAAATACCACTTAAAAAAGGCCCCACCACAAATCCTAAACCAAAAGCGACACCTATCAATGCCATTCCCTTTGACCTTTTTTCTTTAGGTGTAATATCAGATATATAGGCCGATGCTGTCGCTATACTAGCACCAAATAACCCCGCCAACACACGAGCTAAATACAAAACCCAAAGATCACGAGCGAAAGCAAAAATGACATACGAAAGTCCTTCCCCCAGAAGACAAATAAGTATAATTCGTCTACGCCCAAAGACATCACTCATTCTTCCCCAAAAAGGAGCAAAAAGAAATTGCATCAATGCAAAAACAGACATCAAGTATCCCACTTGAGCAGGGCTTGCATCAAACTCTGTTGCCAAATAAGGCCCCAAAGGAATCATCATCCCAAAACCGACAAGATACAAAAACACTGTTAAAAAGATGATGCCTAACTGAGAATTGTAAGAACTCTTTTCCATAACACCCACAAACTACAGAAAAGTTTCTGCCGAGTCATTCTTTTTTGCTGCGACAAAACTTCTTTTGCGATATCCTATCATTCAATATGCCTTAGAACAGGCGTTTTAGAAAAACTCTTTCTGAAAGGACCTATCAAAAATGCTTCGCAATTTCTCTATCCATCTTTTTTGTCTGTTTTTGCCATTCACGGCGGTTTCCATAGAAAAAAAATTCTATCTCAACCAAATAGACACTAGCCTCTTCATTAACTATTATGCCACAGACGCCAATTTCGATTTATCAGGAAATAATTCATATATTCTCCTTGATAATAACTCCTTTGAACATCTCTCAACTGGCCTCTTTTTACGCTGGGTCCCCAGCCCACAATGGGGATTATGGACACAAATCACAGGCGCTCAAGCTACGAGCTATAATAATACCGACACAACCATAATAAGGACCAATCGTGGTCTAAAAGACATCTCCCTAGGAGGAGATACTCTCCTCCTAGATAAACCCTTTCGTCTCATAGGTGATTTCTCCCTACTCTACCCATTACAAACAGTTAGCCTCAACCTTTCAGAAGAAGACAACGCCCTCATTGGCGAAGGGGCCACTGAATTCATAGGAAAGCTCATTGCCCATCATTTTGTAACTAAAAGCCTACGGCTTTATGAATCCGTAGGTTTCCAATATCGTAACGAACAGAGAGCCTCTCTTCTTCCTTGGCTCATTGGCTTTCAATATCAATGGAAGCGTCTTTCTATTGGCTTAAGTCTTTTAGGCTCTTTCTCGATTATTAATGACTCCTCTCCAAGTGAAAAAAGAAAAGCCCTTACCGACAAAGTCAATGCAGGAAGTTTTAAATTCTTCTCCTCAGACCCTTCTATTGTCTCTTACTCCCTTAACAGTTCTATAAAAATCAACAAAAGACTAAATCTCCAGGGAAGTTTCTATCAAGAACTCATTGGCTCTAATCACTCTAAAGGCTATGGGTTTATAACCAGCCTACAATATTCTTATAAAACTAAAAATAACTCCAAAAACATAAAGGATGGATTCCTAAAAAAAGCCTCTAAACGATTCAAGAATAAAAAAATAAAAGACGGAAAAATCCTCAAAGATTTTAAAGAAGATATGACTATAGAAGAAGATTACGATGACGATTTATTTAAAGACAATGAATGATCTTCTGTTCACAGAAGTCTCTAAATTAAGCAGTGATCTCTTTCTTAGATGCCTTTTGATGATCTTCAGAGTCAGGTAAGAAATCTTTCATCTGATCTAATAAGGCCAAATGGGTGTGAATTCCAGTTCTGAGCTGGGCATCAAATTTAGAATAAACTTTTCTTAACTCACCAATTTCTTTATAATAACCACTCAAAGAGTCTTGAGCTTCTTTAATAATAAGTTCACTTCTCTTGTGAGCATCAGCAATCATCACTTGTGCTTTTTTCTTTGAATTTTCATTCATATTTTCGGCCACTTTCGTGGCTGTTGTGATTGTTTTTTTCAAGACTTCGTCTCTTTCTTTGTACTCCATAATCATAAGTTCTTTTTGACGAAGCTGTTCCTTTAGATGATTACGCTCACGAACAACGTTCTCTAAAGATTCTGAAACTTCTTGCAAAAAATCATACACTTCTTGAGTATCATAACCACGAATTTTTTTAGTAAATGCTTTATGCAAAATATCTATGGGGGTCACTTTCATAATTCTCTCCAATCGAAGTTCTAGGATCTCACTCAATTATAGACAGAGATTTTTGACAAGGCCTTAGCCAAGATTCCAAACTAAACAAAACTAGACTTTAATCTTGTTTGCCTCGGTGGATAAGTCATTATCAAGCTCTCTTTGATAGGTCTTTTGCACGCAAAACAGCCTTTTCAAAAGAAATTCGCAAAATCCTCTCCAACTCTTGCTCACGCATAGAATTTAACCCTGCCTCCGTCACACCTTGCCTGGATGTAACATTCACGCGCAATTTTTCAAAAGAACTCTTTGGTGATTTTAAAGCTAACAACGAAGTTCCTAAAAAAGTCTGTATAACCATCTGATGGGCCACTTCTTCATCAATGCCGTAATCTACAATCCAGTCTTTCCAATATTTCATAAACTCAAACAAAAAACCTGTTCCGCTACTACAAGAAACAGTAAAACCATCAAAAGGCTCTCCCTCTTCCACATAAAAAGTTTTTCCCAATGCCCCTAATAACTGCTCCATCATATCAACTAAACTTTCATCTCTCTGCAAAGTACAAAATGCTAATGTTCCTTCACGAATAAGCGTCGGTGTATTAGGCATCACCCTAACTAGTCGACAATCAGGCAAGATTTTTTTTATACTTTGCAACGAAACTCCTGCAGCTAAGCTCACAACAATTTGATTTTTCACAAAATCTCTAGCAATAGGATCTAAAATATCAAAAAATTCTTGTGACTTCACTGCAATAAAAACAATATCACATTGATCGACCACGTCTTGATTAGACGCTAAAGCATGAATTCCATAATCTTCAGCTACTTTTATTAACTTACCCTGAGAACGGTTGCTTGCGTATATTTTATCAGCCCTAATAAACCCTGACTCAACAAGCCCCTTAATCACAGCTTGCCCCATATTTCCCGTACCAATGAAACCAATTCTAAACGCTTTAACTATCATGTTTTGTCTATTCTCCTCATACCAAAAACACCTGTTCCAAGGCGAATCATGTTTGCTCCTTCTTCCAATGCCAACTCAAAATCACGACTCATACCCATTGATAAGATCACAGGACTTTGACAAAAGGCCTGCACCTGTTCACCTAATTTTTTCATTTGACGGAAAAAATCTCTCTGTATTTTTTCACTCATTATATCAGGAAGAATACACATCAAACCACAAAATTGCACTCCCGTAGATTCTGACGCTCTCCTAACAAGTGGTAAAAGGTCTCTCACAAAAACCCCTCCTCTATTTTCTTCTTTTGCCAAGTTCACTTGTAATAGAATTTTTTGCTTAAATAATTTTTCTTTTCTTTTCTCAACCCGATTCTCTAACTCCAGTAAAACCTCTTCTCGGTCAATAGAATGAATTAGCTCAAAACGGCCAACAATATTTTTTATTTTATTTTTCTGTAACCGTCCAACAAAATGCCATTCAATATCTGGCGCCCGCCCCTTTAACTCTTTTTGTTTCTCTAATGCTTCTTGCACATAGCTTTCACCAAAAACACGTTGTCCACATTCGTAAACTGTAAAGATATCTTCACTGCTTTTACTCTTAGAGATTGCCACCAACTGTGCGTTTTTTTTATTCATTTTCCTACGAATAATTTCTAAATTTTCTCGCAACACATCCCTTTGTGTTTTGTAACATGTAATCAGCCAATTCAATTCCTGCAATTTTTTTTTCAACCTCTCTACAGGAAGTCCTACTACATTCCAATAAGATCCTTCATATTTTTCAACAAACTGATTTCCTCGACCCTGAATACCATAGGACCCTGCTTTGTCCAAAGGCTCTCCTGTCAAAACATAGCTTTGAATCTCGTCTTTGGACAATTCACGAAACCATACCTTTGTCGTTTCAACAAAGGAACTCAACTCCCCTGTCTCACCATTGAACAAAGCCACCGCCGTCTTGACCTCATGCTCACAGCCAGACAACTGTCCTAAAGTCCTGATACTCTCATCAGCGTCTTTTGGCTTACCCAGAACTCTTCCATCAAGAACCACCAAGGTGTCCGCTGAGATCAAGATAAAGTTCTTTAATTCTAGATGGTTAGAGGTTTTCTTCGCCATCTGAATTTTTTGACAGGCTAGGGCCTGAATTTGCTCGTCTAAATTCAGGTTTTTGTTAAGAATTTCCGATACTTCAATTGGGTGAGAAAGAAAATCAAACCCGAATTGAGACAATATCTCATAACGTCGTGGGGATTTAGAGGCGAGCAATAGCTTCTTCATAACCCCATTGAACCTTAAAGGATCGTAGATGGGAAGTGATGAAATTTTTCTTTTTGCTGGATTACTTTTAGCAGGTATTTCCATTTACCTACTGCTCACGGCTATCTTGTCCAACAACAACGATGAACAATCTCTTTCATGGGCAACTGGCACCGAACCTGAAAAATCTAAATTCTGGTTACTAGAAGCCTCTCGTCCATTGGTTCATCAATTTACCCTGCAACACGCTTTGCGTATTAAAAACCAACGCTATCGACAGAGAGTCGCCAAAAAAATCCTTACAGGAGGACTCAGTCAAGAAGTAAATACCGATGAATTTATTGGACTACAAATACTTTGGGGAATTTTAGCTCCCATTGTTTTTTTCATCATGAATTTCTCTCTCGATTTAGGTTTCCCACAATGGATGATCATTTCTATGATTCCTATGGGAATTATGCTTCCCCATCTCTACGCTAGAAGAGAAAAAGCTGCACGAGCTAAGTCAGTCCTAAGAGATTTGCCTTTCTTTCTTGATCTTTTAGCTCTCTCAACAGAAGCAGGGTTAGATTTTATCAGTGCTATCAAAAGGATTGCAGACAAAGCCGAAGATAGTGTCCTGGGTGACGAATTTTCTCTGGTTCTTAGAGATATCAAACTCGGCTCCTCAAGATCTGATGCAATGAAAGCCATGAGTCATCGTCTCGATATTTCCGAAATCACTAGCTTCGTCTCTGTTCTTCTCGATGCTGATTCTACAGGAGCTAGTATTGCACAGGTCCTCAAAGATCAATCTGAACAAATGCGACTGGAAAGGTTTGTACGCGCTGAAAAAGCAGGAGCTCAGGCCTCTCAAGCCATATTAATTCCTCTGATGATGTTTATCCTTCCGGCTGTTTTTATTATGGTTTTCGGACCTGTTGTTTTGCAATTTTATTATGGAGGTGGCTAATGCAGTTATTTAAAAATGCCTCTTCAAAACCCATAATAGAGCATCTAGAAGTTGCAGACACTTTTCTAATCAAAGCTAAAGGCCTTCTCGGACGCAAATCACTCCACCATTCACAAGCTCTTTGGATCAAGGACTGTTCAAGCATTCATACTTTTTTTATGCACTTCTCCATAGATGCTATTTTTATCGATAAAGAGATGACTGTTCAAAAAATTTGTACACACATTCCCCCTGGGACTATTCGATGGGGAAATTGGAAGTCACAAGATGTCATCGAAGTGTCTGAAGGAGCCTCAATGGCTCTTTCCATTCATGTAGGAGATCAACTCAATGTGGGCTGTTAGATTTCTCAATGGCCCTATGGCTGGGCAAATTATCAATCTCAAACCAGGGAAAAATATTCTCGGGCGTGGAACTCAATGTGATATCAAAATATCCCATAAAGGTATTTCTAAAGAGCATCTAGTAATAGATGTCCTTGAAGATAAATTAATTTTTAAAGATTTGGTTTCTCGCAATGGATCATTTATTAACGGTGTAAGAATTGAACATGGCCTTATACAGTCAGGCGATAAAATTAGCCTTCATGAGACTCTTATCGATGTTGTTCCCGCTCAACTTCAAGCTTCCCATCCACCGCTTGAAAGCTTCAGTGGTAATGCCGCTTTAGACTACCAAATGCCTCCTCCAGAAAACCAGCAATCTCCTCAAGCCCAAGATTTCGAACATCTAGATATCAATCACACAGATCATATCAACGATTTAGAGATGAATGCCTCAGAAAGTAACGTTAAAAATATTTGGGCTAGAATTCATGATTATATAGAGTACGTCATTATGCCTGGAATTTACAAACTACCCACACTTGTTGATTTTCGTCTTGTCATTGCTGGGTTTCTTGGACTCTTTATCATCATTGTCACATTTCTCTCTGCTATTCCAATGGCACAATTAACAAAATCCAGTATTCAAAAAGAGAGTCGACGTCGCACTATGACCATCGCTCGTAGTTTAGCCCAGGCTAATCATCAAGCTCTTCTACAAAACCAAGAATCCTCTCTTGACACAAGTGCTGCTGAACTTGAAGAAGGAGTTACTAATGCTCTCATTATTTCCCACACCGACGGGTCTATCCTCGCCCCTGCCACTCAAGCTGGGGAGTACCAAGATCTTCCCTTTATCCACAGAGCCCGAAGAGAAAGCAAAGAACTCGTTGAACAACTGAATAGCTCTACTATTGGTGCCAGTGTTCCTATCTCCTACTACGACGCAAATATGGGCAGCTATCGAATTAAAGCCCATGCGATCGTTCTCTATAATATGGGTACTCTAGCTGTTGATGATGGACGAGCGCTCAGTCTATTTGTGCAAACTCTTTTTATCGCCCTCATCTTTGGAGCTGTTCTTTTCTTTTTTATTTATAAACTTATGGAATTTCCTATTCTAGCTCTCAATCAAAAGCTAGATACAGCCCTTAAAGAAGGGCAAGATAGCACTGAAGTTGATTTTAAATTACCAGTCTTGCAAAAACTCATTACAAATATCAATAGCCTTCTATCTCGTTCACTCAATGATGAACCCAACGATTTTCAATTTAGCAACAGAGATGCAGAGGCTGAAAATATTATACAGTTAATTGGTTATCCTGCCATTGCTTTTAGCTCTCAAAATACTATTATTGCTGTCAACGAGTCCTTTGAATCAATAACAGAACAACAGGCCTTTCAATTACAAAACAAGTCCATTGAAGCCCTGCCTGATCAAGCATTGCAGCTTAATTTAAAAGACCTGCTTGAGAGATCAGAAGAGCAACCTTCATTGATTGTTACTAATAATTTAAATATCTCAGGAGAGGAATACCAGATTCACTGTCAAAGCATTTGTGGCACAGGACAAAATATAGATTATTATCTCATGTCTCTAGTCCCCATATATAATGATGACGGAGGCATATGAGTCAGACTGCCTGTAAAATAATTCCCTCATCATCGACCCTCACTATCACTAGAGGTCCCCACAAAGGACAATCTTTTTCTGTTGGTGAAAATCCTCTAACTATAGGGCGAGGCTCCAACAGTGATATCATCGTCCAAGATGACCCCCGTTGTAGTCGTCAACATGTAAAAATATCTTATTTCAACCAGCAATTTCAAATAGAAAATATTAGTGCTAAAAATCACGTTCTTGTTAATAATGAGCCTGCACAAAAAAAGATTCTCAAAAATGAAGATCGTATTCTTATCGGTAATACAGAATTACAATTTTCTTTAAAAATGGCTTACGCTAAAGTGGCACCCAACATCTCTGAGGTACCCCCTCCCCGTCAACAACCTCAAGCTAAAAGACAGGGTGAAATTCCACAAAAAAATAACACTCGTGGAGGACGTCTACGATTCTATGCTATTATTGGAGTTATTGCTTTATTCGTTTTTTATCTTATATTAGAAGATAAAAATAAAAAAAACGACCCGAACAAACTCGAACTTCGCACATCAGAACAAGTGCAAATGGACTTGGAAGAATCTATTCAAAACAAAAAAAATTACACGAACCAACTTCAAGATCAAGAAAAAGACACTTCTCAGTATCGAAGTTCACAAACCTACTACTTAAAGGGTTTTCGTGATTATCGTCAAGGACATTATAAGATGGCTATGCAAGAGTTCAGTGCTGCCCTATCTGTTTTTCCTAAACATTTGCTCGCAAAAAAATACTACGCACTTGCAAGAAGAAAATTTAATGAACTCATTCAATTCAATATGATTCAAGGACGACGTTATAAAAGCAAACATAATTACCGATTGTGTAAATCAGCTTTTATCAGTGTTCTTCGTATGTCGAACAAACCAAATGAGCCTATATATAAAGAAGCTAAAACTCTATTTGACGAGTGTAATAAGCTCTCCGAAGGGAGGTATTAATTATGGCTCGCCTTAGGATCTATCTTCATGGTAAGTTCGTAAAAGAACTCCCTTTGAATGAAAATCAATCTTACACGGGAGGACGAGAGAGTCACTGCGACATTGTTCTAGATGCTGAAAAATCTATTTCACGTCAACACTTTAGGTTAGAGTATAAAGACCCCTTTTGGTATTTAGAGAACATATCAAAATACGGAGAGGTTTTTATTGAAAATGAGAGCGTCTCTTCTATTAAATTTGAATCGGATATCTCTTTTATTATCTCTTCCTACTCCTTTTCTTTTTTCTTTGAAGACGAACACGATGACAGAGATCATAACGAAAAATCACTTGTCATTAAACATCCTGAATCACATGCCCCTGTCCCCTTCGTATCAGAACAACAAGAGGATGATTTTGCTAATAATGAATTTCAAGGCGATAATGAAGGAACCTTCGTCGGATCAGTACAACTTATTCCCCATCTGCGTTTTGTTAATGATCAGCAAATCACGCAAAAAATCATACGCCTAGAAGGTGATACCTGGGTTGCGGGGCGAGATGAACACTGCCACATACACATTGACGATAAAAAGGTCAGCCGTCGACAATTTGAAATACGCCACATCAATGGTCAATACCTTATACGAGATCTCGGTAGTGTTAATGGAACTCTTGTTAACAATCAACGTATTTCATCTGAACAGCCTTATCCACTGACAAGCGGCTCTGTTATATCAGTTTTAAATCATCACATGTACTTTGAAATAAAGGATGAGTCTTTTTCTGAAAAAATAGAAACGATTCACCCCTCTCTGCTCCTACAACCCTACTCATCACAACCTCAACAAGCCTTAACTTCTGCTGCCTCTTCTTCACAATCATCTGAATTCCCTATTACTGATAACCAAGCCCTACCTCTCTCCATACCTCCCATTACATTTTCTGACTTAAATCCTAAAAAGTGGGATTCTTTAAGGTTAGAGCAGCGTCTGCAACAATTTGATTTAAGACAACATAGATTTCGTCTTGTTCTAATCACTCTTATTGTCTTTATTCTTATTGGCTCTTTGTTTACTCCCCCACCTGAAGAGAAAAAAGAGGCGACTCAGATAGTCACAAACGACCCCTTCACACAACTCCCATTGGAAAAACAAGAGCTTATCAAACACTCCTTACAACTCGCAAATAATCTGTATATGCAAGCAAAATACGAACTTGCAGCCGCTGAAATTAGAAAAATCCATGACTTAATTCCTCAGTATGAAAACTCTAAGGAACTTGAAGAACTTTCTATGCAGGCTCTTGATACTATCAAAAAACAAGAACTTCTTGAGAGACAAGCACAGCAGGAGGCCGAATTACATCAAAAAATATCAAACATTCTTTTTAAATGTAAAAATATCCTACAAAAAATTAAATCCTCTTCAGAAATAAAGGCATGTCTCTCTGAAGCTCAACAACTAGACCCTGAAAACATAGAAATCCAACACCTCATATTAGAGGCACAAGAAAAAGAAGCTGAATATAAAAGAAAACAAGATGAGAGAAAAAAATATCATCATAAAATCGTCAAAGGTCAGAATATATTTAGGCAAGCTAAGGATTTACATCAGAAAGGAAAATTTCTTTCTGCACGAAAAATTTACCATCGCTTACTAAAATCAGGCCTTCCCGACCCCAGTGGTCTTAAAGTTATTGCACGCAGAAAAATAGCCTCCATCGAAATATCTATTTCAAACAAAATTCGTCAAATTATTAGTGATAGTGAACAAGCCTATCAAAGTGGTGCATTTAAAAAGGCCTTAAAGTTTTTGGAACAATCTTCTGAAGTTGATCCTGAAAATAAAATCATTTTACAAAAAATAACTTCTATCAAAAAAGATCTAGAGAAAAAAATGCAAAATCTTTACCAAGAAAGCGTTCTTGAAGAGGCTCTTGGTAAGGTTGACGACGCACTTTCTGGTTGGGAGAAAATTATCGAACAAGATCACGAAACTGGTAAATACTATAAAAAAGCATATATCAAGCTCAAAAAGTATGGAAGAAATCCATGATTCTGCAGCAAAGAAATTATAAAGGCCAGTTTTCATATCCACAGCCTATTATTTTCAATGATGAAAACCATCTCTTAACTGTTATTGCTCTACCATGGGGCAATAGCGATATCACGGAGCAGGGGCTACAGGTTTTTTCTGATTATTACCTCTCTTCCTTAGATGATGTGGAGTCTACCTCTCTTTTTGAAAAACTCTCTTGCTTTAGCGACACTCTTAACAATCTGAGAATTGCAGCCCTCTTAACCAATGATTATATTTACAAACACCACAACTCTTCTAATCTCTTAGGAGCTATGGAATTTCTTGCCATAGCTCATACTAAAAATCAAATATCTTGGATTAAAGTAGGCGGTCCTAATATCTTTCTTTGTCGTAGAGAACAAAACATCTCTCCTCTTGCTGTGTCCTTTAGTTTGCAAGAAGAGCTCACATCTTGTGTTTCTCCTTTACCCAAGAATCTTCTTGGTGTTGAAAAGCACTGTAATATGATGTTAGATAGCTTTATTTTACAAGAGAATGACCATCTTATTCTTACTACTAAAAACTGCTTACAAACGGATTTCTATTCTTCATCTTCACAGAATAGAGAATTGCAAAATATCTCTAGTCTTATTACAAGTGCAGATCCCAAACAACCTTTCTGGATTGGCCTGTATGAACCTCCTGTGGATTCCCTCTCTAGATAATGAAATTAAATGGCCCCTCAAAAAAAGCTCTTTTGAGCACGCTTTTCTATTATTTCCGTAACCCACCTATACTCTGGTAAACTCAATATTACATCTATATCGGATGCTCCATAATTTTTCGTCATATCTATATCCCAAGAGAACCCTGCTTGAATATTCAGGTGACCTATCTGAGTGTCCATTTTATTTCTAAAATAACTTCCTAAAAACGCCTCTTTTTTTCTTTTTCTTACAGAAGAACCCTTCTTTTCTTGGATCCATTGAGAAAATTTAATAATGACGAGATCATTACAGTGACGGAAAAGCATTCTTTCTTTTTTCTTTTTTCCTAGAAGATCTAAACAACCTTCTCGTGGAAAAGAACTCTCTTCATGTAAGTGAAATTCTGCAACTGCTTCCCATACAGTATCTTTAAATTTTTTACCTAACTTTTTTAATTCTAACCATTTTTTTTTCTTTAAAAGAAATAGCACTAACCAGCTAGCTATTTGTTTATCCTTAGGGTTCTTGAGATTTAGCGCTCTAATGTCTCTGTAGTCCTCATCACTAAAATATCCTTTACCAAAAACCTGACTTGCAATGTGATATTTTTCAAGGGCCTCAGAATTTTCTGAATCCCAAAATAAAAAACCTTTAGTCTGAAGAAATGGCTGCATCTTTTTAAGAAAATCAACATAAATTCTATCATTAGATGAGACAGGGGAAACCTCAAAATGATCTACAAAGGAGTTATATAATTTTGGAGAAGACTCATGAAAGTACAAAAAAGGGCCTTGTCGTAAAGTAAAACGACTCTCTCCTAACCCCCTCCACTGACTCCACCCTGATTCAGTCAATATGATTTTTTTTTCTATATGTTTTTCTATGCTTTTTCCTTTTTTATTAAAAACATCATTTTTTAAAGAAGATGTCTTTAAAAAAAAATCCGTCCTCTTAGGTAAGGCTAAGTCCAAGCTATCAAATAAAAAATTTCCAACATCTATCAGAGACACATTGCGATCCTCCTTCCACTGCAAGCCTGTGTCTCTTTTCTTGCTTTGAGGCTTGATCAATAAAGCGACTTGAGTGTTTTCACTGAACAAATTAAAACTTTTAATTTCATTCCATTTACTGTTTTTTAATCTGCCATTAAGACCGACAAGAACAACCACTGTATTATGCCAACGATTCATTTTTTTTAATTGACTCCACAACCAAGAAAGCGATTCATCCAGCTCCTCTAATTGTCCTTTATAAGATTTTTCTCTAATTTTTCCTAAACCTGAGATCGTTTCTTTTGAAGGAAATTGTAAATCAGGAATATAAATAACAGAGAAAAAGCGCTGTCTCCCCATATTTTTTAGCCAAGAAGCGAACAACTCAAAGTTTGTACTTGCGTCTCGATAATAATTTCCAATTCCTACGGGAATTTGATCATTAAACACCTCAAACCCTTGATTAATACCCGATTTACTCCAAACAGGAACTCCTCCAGAGAAAAAGCTTGTCCGAATTCCCTTATTCAAGGCCTTCTCGGCAACGGTTTGATAGCGACTAGATAAATATTGATCGCCGTTATGCCATAAATTAATTTCTGATGGATAACGTGCTGTTAATAAAGACCCGAGGGCTGGCTGTTGTAATACAGATGTTGTGTAAGCATGGGTAAAACGCACTGACTCTTTACAAAAAGAATGTAGCCCTTTGAAGCTCGCTTCACAATTAACTTCATCTACTGGCAATGAATCCACTGCTAAAAGTAAAACAGAAGGAGCTTCTTCATCACTCCAGCCACAACCCGACTGAACCAAAGTCCATATTAATAGAAGTAAAATAGCGCTTCGCAAGTCAATTCTCCATGCACATATACTTTTTATTGTTTATTTTTTACACTATACTAGTATTAACAACTCAGAGACAATATTTAAGACACAGAGGGCCTGTAATAATATTATCTTCAGATAAAAGGAATTTATCATGTTAACTCAAAAAATTTTTTCTTTTGCACAATCAGCTGATGAGGCGATTTTGGCCTTTCTACTACTTCTAAGCTGTATCAGTATAGGCCTCATCTTAGAAAGATTCTTTACACTCCGTCGCGTGAAGAATGAGAGTGATCTCATAAAGAAGAGAATCTCTCTCGCTCTACAAACATACAGTCTTGAAAGTATCGAAGATATTGCTCATCAGCTCCACACCCTTGAAGGCCGAGCACTTTCATATGCTCTGAAACACCTCAAAGAAACTGGCTCTAAAGGGCTTGAAGAAATTTTTAATGCTTTCGTTTATCTAGAAAAACCAAAATTAGATCGTTATCTCAGTTTTCTTGCCACTGTTGGGTCAACAGCTCCTTTTATTGGTCTCTTAGGAACTGTTCTCGGTATTATGAAAGCCTTTAATGACCTGGCTTTAGCCAATGAAGCTGGACAAGCTACCGTTATGGCTGGAATTTCAGTTGCTCTTGTCGCCACTGCCGTTGGACTGTTTGTCGCAATTCCTGCAATCGTCGCATACAATTATTATCAACGCCAAGTAAAATCCATTTTAATGAACTTAGAGGGCATCAAAGAGATTTGCTCTGCCTACGCTGCTAAAAAGGGACTTTAAATGGCTGGAGGTTTTCACAATTCAGACGATGATCCTATTGCTGAAATTAACATTGTTCCACTAGTTGATATTATACTTGTTGTACTTATTATTTTTATGGTCACTGCTCCAATGATCATGAAACCAAGCATCAATGTAAAACTTCCAAAAGCAGTCAGCGGTGAAAGCACCAAAGCGTCAAAACTTCACATCACTGTTGGAATTAATAATGTATTGTTTTTAAACGGTAAAAAAATCACCTTAAATAAAATCGGTAGCTTTTCACGGAAACAAGTGAGTAAAAATCCCGATGTCCAAGCAATCATTGCTGCTGATGAGAAGGTGCCACATGGGCGTGTTGTTCAAGTTTTAGACAAGGTTAAAGCCTCTGGCGTCAGAAAATTTGCTATCAGTATCGATAGAAAGTAATACTGCCTTGAACGAAAACTCAAGATTTTAAGCGGACCTGAATTCCCAACAGACTACTAATAAGCACTAGGTACATGTACGGGAAATACCCTCCGTACTTGGCAAAAAATGTTTTATTTTTTCCTTTTGCACTCTTTTTTATCGGAACATCCACTAATAATACCTCAGACTCTTGATACTTTCCACGCAAAACCTCTTCACCACCTACTGAAAATGCCCCGGAAATTCCTCCATTAGTTACTCTAATCACAGGACGGCGAAATTCAATCGACCGAGCCATTGTCTTGTAATAATGTTGCCATGGTTCTGAACCTGAAAACCAATTATCATTCGTTAAATTAACTATCACTTCAGAACCCTTATCTACAAGACGGCGAAAGTGCTTATCAGAAAGGCTTTCGTAACATATCTGTGGTGACACATTAACTCCTGAAACTGAGTAGATTATCACTTCTTTACCTGCGCTAAGTCCATATTTTTTACCAAAAAACCTCCGACCTAAACTCAAAAAAACATCTCTCTCTGTTAACGACAGAAGGTAGTTTTTTTTATAGATACTCTCCAACACCCCATCATGCCTTAATATAGTTGCAGCATTAAATTTTTTTCCATTTTTCTCTTCCGCATATCCACCTGTGAGTAAATTAATTTTTTTTTCTTGTAAAAAACCTCGTAGCTTTTTATTAAATATCCCACCCCTATATCGTTCATTCAAGAATTCTGGCCAAGCTGTCTCTGGCAGAATCACAAGATCAATATTTTTATTTTTCTCTAAACCTTTTCTAATCCAATGCAATGTTTGATAAACAATCTGCTTCTGCCTTTCTCGATCAAAATCACGCCGCTTAAGCTCGTTACTTATATTTGGCTGAATCAAAAGTAAGCGCAAAGAAGAAACTTCTCTGGGAGTTTTTACATATTGAGAGTGTCTTTTCTTTAAGAAGGTCCCTAAAAAACTAAACAGAACAAAAACAAACACCAGCACTGATATTTTATTTATATAAAAACCCCATTTCTCTCTTTTCAAAAAATAAATATTAAAAAACATCTGAGAAAAAAAGGCATTCACAAAAATAGCTATTCCTCCTAAACCTGCAAAACCCACCCATTCTGCTAAGTGGATAAAATTCCAGTGGGGCTTAGCGTGTTGCACCATTAGACCATCACCAAACTTCACTGAAAACACACGTAAAGGCCAAACATCTTCCCAAAAGAGAAATAAAAGTGCCAGGACTAAGGAACTTACAAAATATGACATTTTGACTCTCTCTCTAAAAAACCACCAAATCACTCCTGCTATAGGAAGAAACAACCCCGCCATAAGAGAATAGATAAAATATATTATCCAACCGCTAGAACTCTCAATCTGACTAAACTCTTGAGCACTTTTAGGAATCCAATGGAATACGATAAGATGAATAATAAAACTCGTCAGACAGCCAGAAATAAAAACCTTCTTCCAGCCCTCAGAACACAACCAATAGGTCAAAAGCGGGGTTAAACAGAAAAACAGCGCCCAAGAGGGAAAAGGCACATAGGAAAACCCTGTCATCAGTCCAGAGGATAGACACACAGAAAGTAATTTATTCCACTCTCTATTCCACATAGATTCGTATCCAATATATAAAAAAAGGAGACTCTGTTAAGGGTCTCCTCTTTTTGTTCTTTCTCAATTAATATCCTCTATGAATAATGTCAGTCTTATATTCGACGAGGTCCGCGAGGTTTTTTTGAACCGCCATTTCTCTTCCTACGCTTTGGACAAAGAGAACTACTTTCTAAATTTTTATTCTCATCACAAGAAGAGATATAACAATCTCTATAATTAGAATCATCACAACGACTCAATGCCCGATTTTTCGCCCTATGCTCTCTGCGACCAAAACCCTCGAATACTTTTCCGGTTCCATCTCTTCTCGTTCCTACTGCTTTACAAGTGTAGTCGTAGGAATAACATCTTTCACGGCAGGCCCCATGCTTAGAGGTACAATCTCCACAACTGTAATGACCACCCCGATGCTCTTCATGACCAGTGTCTTTATAGGAGCAGCTATAGCCTCCTGATCCGCCACTATCATCACTACCTATGATATCATCAATCGTCGCCCAAGAAAAACTTCCCAAAGACACCAACATCAATAAAAAAACTAAATACTTGCTCATAAAATCCTCCTCTTCCATTATTTATAAAAACTCTCTTCTTGTTAAACTCAACCAACTACAAGAGCAATCATAATGCCAAAAAAATGGAGTCAAATGGGCTCCATTGAAAAATATACAGAGACGAATCATGAATTCACGGGTTGATGCACTGCATGATTTCGAGAAACCCATCCCTTTTGGTGCATATTGCTACCAAAACAATGTTCGTGTTTCTAACATATAGACTTTGGAAGAAGGCACACAGAGAGCCAGACCCGTGTTCTTCTTGCCAGACTGGGTTGATGATAAGGGTTGTACAAAGTCTAAAGCTGATTTTGTAAAAGTAAGTGTTGAGCCTGAGAAAAAGAAAAATATCCAAGAGTTTGTAGATAAAAATATAGAGCCTGGGTCTATAGTGAATACAGATGGAGGACGTTCAGTAATAGATATAAAAAATGTTAATCATGATTATCAAGCCGTTGCTGGAGATCAGAAGGTTGTAGATCGTTGGCTTCCCTGGGTGCATAAGTTTATCTCAAATGCTAAGTCTTGGGTTAATGGAACCCATCACGGAGTACCCTCAAAGCACCTTGAGTTATACTTGTCAGAATATGCTTATCGATTTAATCGGAAACATGACCATGAAACTCTGTTCCACAGCGCTTTGGTTGCGTGTACGTGAGTGCTAGCTAATCTCTATGGACTCGATTAGCCCAAGCAGGTCAGTCTTATTTTTTAGTTATTTTTTTGAATATTGTTGATTTTAATTTTCTTTAGGCTACCCATGATAGCTGGGACCTTAGTATTAGTTTGAGATTTAGAGTCAATTTTATTGCAATTTTTTTGTTGTAGCGAACATATGATCCAAAAAGTTTTTTCATTACTTCCTCTTTTCGGTAAAAACTCAAACGCACCTACTGACCCCAAATTAGCAGTCACTAAACTTCCCGATGAAATAAGTTGGTTTACCTTAGCTTGTTGTATCCTATTGATTTCTAGAATTTTTTCTCCCGTACGGGAATCAATGATTAAGTTATTTGTTCTATGTACCCAACCCTGTGGCAATATAGTAAAAATATCGTTAGAAATCAACACTGAGGCATTACCCACGCCCGAAGATCCATTTGTTGCATGTATATAAGGAGCTACAAATAATAATAAAATAAATAAGAATGAAATAGGTTTTATTGCCATTCTCTTTCACCCTTCCCCTTCGTTAAGGGAAAACCTGAAAACAGCAGCGCATAAACTTGCTCAGGGTCTTGATTTTCCATGGCCCATTCGTTTAGTGTACTCATAAATTTTCTAACTCGCTTTTTAAGTTCAGGAAGTTGTTTTTTTGAAAGCCCTACTAAGTATGTGTTCATTTCACGATGATCGGATTTTCCAAGTTCAAGACTTTGTTGTGCTCGTTTTAGGAGACCATTGTAAAAAATCTTTGTAGAAGCCCTTTGCAAATCTGGTTTTGTTTTTACTCTTTTATTAGTTTGTTTTAGTTCTCTATTAGAGTTTCTATTTACTAGATTGAGTGTCTGTAATACTTCTAATATCTCAATAATTTCTTGTTCAGATGCTAGGTTATGTAATTGGTCCTGAATCCAACGAGGACTCTCCCTAAATCCTTCAACATTAGTCAACACCATTATGGCATGGTGTAGCCAATTACTAATACATTCAAATTCATACTCTTCTAATGTCCTTCGAGTTATTCCAAATGATTTTTTTCTTTTCCGAAGCCTTAATACTCTTTCGTGATAGTACTCTCTTTCTAGGATATCCTTAGCTTGGTTAAAGTTAACAAGTGCCTCAAAGTATTCACTTTCATCTTCTGAAAAACTAATACCCTTTGAAAATCTAATGATATTATTTGCAGTTAAGTTTTTCTCATTGTCCATAACAAGCTTATAATAATTAGGGCTACCTAGCCCACAGCTTTTTGAAAATCTTGAGTACGTAAACCCATTTTTTTTATGTTTTTGGAATTGATAATAGTCCCTCAAAAATTCCCTATAATTATTGTAATCAAAGATAGAGGGACTATTTTTTGTTTCTAAATCAATCAATCCTTAATTTCCTTATGATTCTTAAATCCTACTGAGGCTGCATGGAAAAAGGTGAGTCTATAAGTGCTCATCTGTGGTTCTTCTCGTTCAAGATGAGTGATTCTCGAACCGACTAAAAGCACGATACTCTTAATACTAACACCCAAACCGTTATAAAGTTTTGTGGAGTATGTAGTAACATCTGAAAATAGCTCGCCTGTATTTGGTTGAAGTAAGCTTCCTGTACCACTAAAAACAACACTTATGCGGGTTCCTTGTCTATTTGTTAAGTAGTTTTTTTGTACTTTATAGTTTTCAAAACCTTTATACGCTAGACAGTGATTTGCAAAAAACTCTAAAACTTTCCACTGGTTTCCAGCTGTACCTAGAAATGCCTTTGTACATCGGTATAGTGCTGCCTTTTTACCATCTTGCCTAACAACAGCTACAGAAAGTCTTTCGCCCATAGAATCTTCTACACTAGCTGTATAGATAGACAGCATTGAAACAAGTTCTGAATTTGAATTTTCTGCTCCATAACAGATAGAAGAGCCGAACGCTAATATGATTAAGGTTTGTACTATCTTATTCATTTATCCCCCTTTGGATTAGATTAGTTGGACCAGCAATCGCGTGATCAAACTAGATTTGAAAACAGTAATTAATCAATATTTTTTTAACTTTTTAGTTAAAAAATGGGTTTTCTTAACTTTAATGCATAGCGTAATTTAATTTAAGCAAAAGTGTTTGGGTAGAAATGTTCATAGGAGCCGTTAAAACTCACAAAACTAATGGTTTAATTATCAGCTTTGTTCACAATTTGTTTATTTAGGTGAATACTTAGAGACTTAAAAAAAGCAAGTTTCCAGAAATTTTTTGTGTTTTTTGCAACGGTGACGGACTCCCTACACAGGGTGTCTACCACCCAAAAGGAAGCCACTGTGTTAATCTGTTTTTTAATGTCTCTTAAAATAGCTATCATAAAATAAGTTAAGCTATTTGGTGCATATTGCTACCAAAACAATGTTCGTGTTTCTAACATATAGACCTGACCATTCTCTCTAGAAAAAAATGTTAAAAAATCCATAAGAGTTGAAACCTGACCTTTAGGGGCTTTTTGAAAAATTAATAACGGGTTCAATAAAGACTGCAACCTCACCCCAAAACCCATCGCTATTTTTTTCCACTTAGACAAACTGTCGTTGATCACATGCACATGGTAATCATCCTTGAGATGAGCCTTTGTTGCCGCATATTTTATCGCTTTCTCCAATCCACCTAATTGATCAACCAAACCAATTTTCTGTGCATTCAACCCTGACCACACACGGCCCTGAGCTATCTTGTTAATTTGACTCTTATTTTTATTACGTCCCTGAGCCACGACTGCAATAAATCGGTCGTAAATTTCATTCACTGATCTCTGTAAAACACGCCGTTCAAACTCACTCATTGGCTTTGTTCCATCAATAAAATTAGCATTTTCATGGGTCTTAACATTTTGAAAATTAACTTGGAGATCTTTTGTTAAAAACTGACTTCCATCAAACAAAAGAGCAAACACTCCAATAGAGCCTGTCACCGTCAATGGGTCAGCAAAAATCTGATCTGCTCCTGCCGCCATATAATACCCTCCTGAAGCAGCTGCACCACCAAAAGACACGACAATAGGAAAACTCTTATTCGTCTCTTTTAATACAAGTAACGAACGATACATCTCCTCCGAAGCCAAAGCACTTCCCCCTGGACTGTTCACTCGAATGACTAGAGCTTTCACTTTCTTAGATTTTTTGACCTGTTCAATCATATCCAAAAAACCTTCACTGCCTATCTGCCCACTATTACTGCTATAACCATCAACAATCTCTCCCGTTGCATAAATCACCGCCACATGATCACTCTTCACTTTAGCTTCCAAATTTACCATTTTTTTACTGGTTCTCTTTAAATACTGACGCAAGGAAATCTTCTGACTGAAATCCACACCATCTACTTTTAGCTCTTTCACCTGATCCATATATAAAAGCCCGTCTATTAATTTTGCCTTTAAAGCATCTTTTGGATGGGTCACAGACATCTTATTAGCTAACAAGTCCAAATACCCAGAAGTTAATTTCCTCCCCTTAGCCACCTGTTCACGGATGTAACTCCAAAATTGACCTAACAGGGCTCTGGTTTGTTGACGATTGGCTTCGCTCATCTGATCTTCAACGAACATTTCTGCTGCAGACTTGAACTTACCCGCTCTAACAACTTGAGCATTTATATTCCATTTTTCTAAAGTTTTTTTCAGATAAGGCGACGAAGAAGAGAAACCATTCCACTCCACAGAACCATAGGGCATCATGTAAATCTTCGTAGCCGCGCTTAAAACAAACAAATTCTTTTCAGTTAAGTTCTTTGTGAAAGCCACTATCGGCTTTCCTTTAACCTCTAACAACCCCTGACGTATTTCATTCGCCGTCGCCCAGTTAAACCTGCCTTGGTTCATCTCCAGCAACACCCCTTTAATTGTTGAGTCTTTAGAAATATTTTTTAACACCTTCAGTAATTGACTTAACTCCAAAATCTGTGGACCTTGGTTAAAGTTATTTGATAAAAACATCTCAAAGGGATCTTTCTCCAAGTTTCCCACTACTGTCCCTAGCCGTAAATGTAATACTCCCTCCTTTACAGTTGACCCATCTGTCGATAGAGACACTGATGGTGAAAACTCACTCACAGCAAATATCAAT
The DNA here is from genome assembly GCA_965217115.1 of Bdellovibrionales bacterium. Taxonomy (GTDB): domain Bacteria; phylum Bdellovibrionota; class Bdellovibrionia; order Bdellovibrionales; family CAYMLA01. The sequence goes on from OZ244239.1 coordinate 881,440, forward strand.
CCCATAAGGCATAAACCCATAAAAGAAATAGCCGTAAATACTCCTAATAAACTTGCAATGAACATTTTAAAAAATACTTTCATCCTGACCTCTTACCTATGGGGGGTTGTTGCTCTTATACTTTTTATATTTGATTTAGGCAAATGACACGCTATTTTAATGGGCTTTATTAGTTAGCTCAGACATGCGTTTGGCAGCGCCGCTCGCCATGCGAGCAGCGCACCAAGCCGAACTCGCTAAATAATAAAGCCCATTAAAATAGCTCTCCTTGAAATCGCATTTGACTGGGAGCAACAGGGGGCCGGGGGCTGGGAACAACGGGGGCCGGAGGAGGGGGAATAACGGAAGCGGAGGAGGGGGAACAACGGAAGCGGAGGAGGGGGAACAACGGGGGCGGAGGAGGGGGAACAACGGGGGCGGAGGAGGGGGAACAACGGGAGCGGAGGAGGGGGAACAACGGAACCGGAGGAGGGGGAACAACGGGGGCGGAGGAGGGGGAACAACGGGAGAGGGAGAGGGACACTGCTCCCACACTCCGGCCCCCGCTGTTTGCTCGCCTCCGGACCCGCTGTTCCCCCGCCTCTGGACCCGCTGTTTCCCCGCCTCCGGGCCGCTGTTTGCTCGCCTCTCAGGAAATAGATACTGGAGCAGCATTGACATCTTTAAAAACACCACAAAGCTGACTCCAAGTGGTTTTATCTTATTCTCTCAAAAATAAATTGCCCTATATATTCACCAGTATTTCTATGCACACCCTCTTTAAAATCCGTGTCCTATGTTCAAGATAGCTTAAGTCTATGTAAATTAATTATCAATTTAGCTAAATTAAAACTTGATGCCTCATCGGATTACTAGGTTAATGATCTTCTTAACATCACTCAAATTTTCCTGGTCATTCCCTTAAAATCAATTTTGAAACCAATCAGGCTATGTGGAGCCCACATCTCATCTTCACATAATTCTTTGATCTTAAATCAAAACTATGTGTGACTCACCTTTTCCTCACCACCTTTTTGGGCATCTTTTTGATTCAATACTTCAAAATTTTCCAATCACTTTTTAATTGTTCTAAAACACAAAAACTCTCACTCTCCGCCAATGTTTATTATAAACAAAGACCTAACACCTCGATCCATCGAAAAGCCTCCAAAGAACTTTACACAAACAGGTCTGGACAAGAATAAACTAATACTTTTTTTCCGCTGTCCCCTCTCCTCCGGCCCGCTGTCCCCCCTCCTCCGTCTCCGCTGTCCCCAGTCAAATGCAGATTTCAAAGGAGGTTTTTTTAAATGCCCTTCTATTCTTTAGCGAGTTCGGCTTGGTGCGCTGCTCGCATGGCGAGCGGCGCTGCCAAACGCATGTCTGAGCTAAAGAATAGAAGGGCATTTAAAAAAACCTCCTTTGCCAAAATCACAAAAAAATTTCTGTCATTTTCTTTTTAAGCCTCCCAACAAACCCCCCTTGATCTATTTTTTCACCCGTCAATTCCTCCAAACTCACCATCACATTAGAGTTAAATCCACAGGGGTACACACCTTTAAAGGCCTCGTCATCTTTATGTAAATTTATTGCCGCTCCATGAAAGGTACACCATTTTTTTATACCAATTCCCAGAGAAGCAAGTTTTTTCTCTTTTACCCAAACTCCTGTCGCCTCTTCTGGAGATGTTTCTCTATCCCTCTTTTGCGAGCTTCTTCCCGTAGCTATCACTCCATAATCAGAAACTGTCTCCACCAATACTCTTTCAAATAAGCGAAGATAAGAACCTATGTCCCTCGCCCTGCGCAACTCACTGCGACTCTTTTGATTTAAGTCAACAATAGGATAAATTACCAGCTGACTTGGGCCATGATAAGTGGAACGTCCACCACGATTGATCGACAGCAAATCTCCACTCCAGTCGGCGTACTCATAATCCTGAGTCGCACGGCCTAAAGTCACCACCGGAGGATGAGTACAGAAAATGACTGTGTCACCAGTTTCCCCCGATTGCACCTGTAACAGAGTTGTCTCTTGACGGGACAGAGCTATGTGGTAATCCAAGCATCCCCAATCCTGCCAAATTATATCATTGGCTTTTTTATTTTTTTCTATCATCGAGTCAGTGGTTTTTGAATCACATGAATGGCATGACCTAAAGCCATCTCCGCTGATTCCATCATCGTTTCACCCAAAGTCGGATGGGGGTGAATGGTCAATGCAACATCCTCTAGAGTCGCTCCCATTTCTATAGCTAACACCGCTTCACTGATTAAATTACTCGCTTCAGGACCAACAATGTGAACTCCTAAAATCACACCCGTTTTTTCATTAGCGATGAACTTCACAAACCCCTCTGTCTCCATCAAAGACACTGCCTTGCCATTCGCTGCAAAAGGAAACTTAGATATCTTTAGATCTTTATAACCTTTGGCCTTACATTCATCTTCTGTCATTCCAGCTGAAGCTATTTCAGGGTCAGTAAATATAACTGCAGGAACTGTTTTAGCGTCGTAGACTCGATTCTTCCCTGCAATCACTTCGGCTGCAATCATCCCTTCATGGCTCGCCTTATGGGCCAACATCGGCTGACCTGCGATATCACCAATAGCAAAAATATGGGGTAAACTCGTACGACATTGAGCATCTGTACTAACAAAACCTTTTTCATCAATATTCAATTTTATTTTTTTCAAACCCGCTTCATCAGAATTAGGCTTGCGCCCCACTGTCACCAAGACCTTGTCTGTTTTTATTTTCTCTTCTTTAGAACTTAAATCAACTGTCACGATATAAGCTCCCCCCGATTTTTCGCAACTCTTAGCTTTAGCATTCAGAAGAACTTTAACTCCTGATTTTTTTAACTTACGTTCAACGATTTTTGCACAATCAGGGTCCGCAGCAGCAGCTAAGAGTTTTTGACCTGCTTCGACTATGGTTACATTCGATCCTAACTTCTGCATATAAGACCCAATCTCTAGGCCAATATACCCTCCGCCAATCACCACCATGTCTTTAGGAACTTTCTCAAAATTCAACGCTCCTGTAGAAGAACAAATTCCTTGCTCATCAAAATTGAATCCAGAGATCTCAATAGGACGCGAACCCGTCGCAATAATATAATTTATCGCCTTTAAACTCTTTACTCCCTCTTTGGTCTTAATCGATAATTCTTGAGATGTTTTGAACTCAGCTTCGCCAATAATAATATCGACTTTATTGCCTTTCAAAAGTTGACTCACACCAGAGGTCATACGATCAACCACCGTGCCTTTCCAGTTTTTTAATTTTTTCATATCTAATTTAACACTACCTAGGTTAATTCCCATTTCCCCAGAATCATGTTGCGCTCGATGCAAAAAATGCGCTGCCGATATCATCGCCTTTGAAGGAATACAGCCCACATTTAAACAAATTCCACCAAGAGACTCTCTTTCTATAATAACTGTTTTTTTACCCAACTGAGCCGAACGAATCGCCGCAACATAACCACCAGGGCCAGCACCAATGACACAAACATCGTAATTCATATTATTCTTCCTTATTTTAGATCATATCCAGTATTAGATTTCCTGGATTTTCAATGCGCTTTAAAAAAGACCTCAGAAAATGGGCCGCCACAGCTCCGTCAATCAAGCGATGATCTGCCGTTATTGTAAAGCTCATCATTTTCGCCAATTCAAGCTCAGTATCCACAATCACTGGACGATCCACAATTTTATACATTCCCAGTATAGCCACCTCTGGATGATTAATAATAGGCGTTGCCGATAACCCACCAATAGAACCAATGTTAGTGATTGTTATCGTTGCCCCTTTCATCTCTTCTAGCTTAAGTTTTCCCTCTCTCGCACGAGTGGCTAGATCCACAATCTCCCTACTGATCTCAAGAATGGTCTTACGATCAGCATCTTTAATCACTGGAACCATTAATCCACTAGGTGTCTCCGCCGCAAAACCAATATTATAATATTTCTTATAAACAATTTCCTGAGCTTCGTCGTCAATGCTTGCATTGAACATAGGGAACTCTCGCATAGTGCAGATCAAAGCCTTCATCGCAAATGGTAAATAAGTCACCTTAGTTCCATACTGAGCTGCCTGTTCTTTCACCTGGTTGCGAAGTTTCACCAACTCCGTCACATCGACTTCATCACACAAAGAAAAATGGGGAATGATCGTCTTACACATTTGCATGTTTTCAGCAATTTTTCGACGTATTCCCTTCAAAGGCACTCTTTCCTCTATCGCTCCGGCTGGCCCTTGATAAAAAGGACGGAGAATCCCTTTTACCGAAGAAACAACTGATGTTTTTCCTGCAACATCGCCTGAACGACTTTGTGCCAATACGTCTTCTCGGGTCACACGACCAGCCAACCCTGTTCCATGCAAACGATTAACATCCACACTTAGCTCACGAGCCAAACGCTTAGTCGAAGGCGTTGCTAAAACCGTCACTTTCGCAACAGGTGGCTGTATTGACGATGGTCTGCTTGTTTGGGTGTCTGCCAAAGAAACAGCTGGAGCAGCTGGGGCAGCTACGGGTAGAGGAATCTCTCCATCGGATGCTTTAACCACCAACATCACTTGGCCCACTTCCACTGTGTCACCCGAATTTAGCTTTAATTCTTTAACAACTCCAGAAAAAGGAGTGGGCACTTCCACCGTCGCTTTGTCTGTCATGATCTCTGCCACGGGCTGGTCTATTGCCACCTGATCTCCCACTTTAACAAGCCAATCGACCATCTCCCCTTCAGTCACACCTTCACCAATTTCAGGTAACTTAATCTCCGTCGCCATTACTCTCTCCCAATTGAAACTTCTCTTCTTAATTTACCCTGTCTTTGCTTTTCAATCACACCTTTACGAAAATATTCCCCCGCACGATAGGAACTTCTCACCAAAGGTCCACTAACTACATATAAAAAACCCATGTTTTCAGCTTCTTTTTGCAATTCTTTAAACCGTTCGGGAGTTATAAACTCCCTCACCTGCAAAGACTTCCCTGAGGGTTGTAAATACTGGCCAAAAGTCAGCATATCACAACCCACTGACCTTAGATCTTTTAATGTCTCTACAATTTCGCCTTGCTTCTCTCCCAAACCAACCATTAAAGACGTCTTAGTATAAACTTCAGGTTTCATCTCCTTAGCCATTTCCAAGACCCGCAAAGACTGCCTGTAATTCGCCCGAGGATCCCGCACCTCACTTTGTAAACTCTCAACTGTCTCTACATTATGAGCAAAAACATCTAAACCGCTCTCAAGAACTGTTTGAACATGTTCTCTAATACCACTAAAATCAGGCGTAAGAGCCTCAATTAAAATATGAGGACTAAATTTTTTTACCGCCATCACTGTTTTAGCAAAATGTCCTGATCCAAGATCTAATAAATCATCTCTATCAACACTGGTTAAAACAATATAATCCAAATTCAATTGAGCAATAGAGCGGCCCAATTTCTCTGGTTCAAGCTCATCTATCTCTCCCTTAGGGTTTCCCGTTTTAACAGCACAAAAACGACAACCCCTCGTACAGGTATCTCCCATAAGCATAAAAGTCGCCGTCCCCCCTTCCCAACATTCTCCAATATTAGGACATTGAGCTTCCTGACAAACCGTCGCGACACCCAAGTCTTTAACCAACTTATATATATCTTTATAACCCCTCCCAACAGGTGCTGGAACTTTAAGCCACTTAGGTAGGGGCAAACGCTTTTTCTTAACCGTATCCATGTCATCGGTTTACCAGAGAGCATCGCTTTTGTACACACACATCATAAGCGACTTTTCGCCACCCCCCAATAATACGTATTCTCACTTATTATCAAGTAGTTACTGACTATCTCTCCCCTGTTTTTTCTAAATTAAAACTCCTATTCGGAGTCACTCCTCTAAGGAAACACTCCAAATATGCGCTTCAGGTCAGAAAAAAACGTCCTAAGCATTACTAAAATAAAACCTAAAGTGGTATTTAGAACACTTAAAAAGAGTCCGAAACTAAACATTATCTCTAAAGAGGGGTTATCAGTGAAATTCCATAAACCTTTACAAGAAGGACTCTTTATCAAGCGCTACAAAAGATTCTTTGCCGATATTAGTTTTAACGGTAAAATTATCACAGCCCATTGCCCTAACACTGGAAGTATGAAGGGCTGTCAGCCACCCCAAGCTTCTTGTTTTTTCTCAACAAGCGACAATCCTAAAAGGAAACTTCCCTATACCTTAGAGATGATTAAGACCTCTACATCATGGGTGGGCGTAAATACAGCTCTTCCAAATAAGCTCACCTATGAGGCTTGGCAAAATCAAGTCGTCAATCACTGGAACTCCTTTGATCAAGCTCAGTTAGAAGTTAAAATTAACTCCACCACTCGTTTAGACCTAGCACTGTGGAAATCCACTGAAAATTCAACAGAAAAGATTAAGTTTCAAGATTCTGATTTCTTTTCTGCAAGCAGTCCAAAGTTCCATTTTATCGAAATTAAAAACGTTAGTCTCGTGGAAGAAGGACGAGCCTGTTTCCCTGATGCAGTCACTCTAAGAGGGCAGAAACACCTCAAAGAGCTAACAAAGCTCATTCAATCTGGTCACACAGGAGAAATATTTTTTGTCGTACAGAGACATGATGCAAAAGAATTTTCCCCTGCTGATCACATTGATTCTGAATATGGTCGTTTACTGCGCGAAGGACAAGAGCAGGGGTTGAAAATCTCGGCCTACCCATGTCACCTCTCATCTACAGAAATAAAGATACAACCTTCGCCTTTAAAAATCATTTTATAAACAATACTCTAATGACGGAATCTCTATGTTCTAACAGTAACAGCCAGCATAAAATCAGATAATTAAAAAAATTGCAGACAAACGCCAATGACTAAGCTTATTAAGTATCTATCAAAATTAAGATCTAAAAACACCCATACTTAACAGGAGATAATTACATGGTAAACCACAGAAATAAAATAACTGTCCTTTTCTTCTTCTCTATTCTTTTGCCGTCTCTATCTCTGGCTTGGGGTTCCACTGGCCATAGGGCCGTTGGGCTTATCGCCGAAAATCACCTCACTCTTAAGGCACGCAAGGCTATTAAAAAAATAACTGGTGACGAGTCTCTTGCACAAATGAGTACATGGCCAGATTATATAAAATCCAATCCAAAGCATGATTTTAGAAAACCATGGCACTACATTAATATAAAAGATGGGGGAACCTACACCAAAACTGCCACAAACTCTCGCGGCGATGTTGTCATATCTATTAATGAACAGATCAAAACTTTAAAAAATAAAAAATCCACTAAGAATCAAAAAGCAATCGCCCTTAAATTTCTTGTACACTTAATTGGAGATATTCACCAACCTCTTCACGTCGGACGCTCTAAAGATCGTGGTGGCAACTCTCTTAAAATTCTTTTCTTTAAAGCAGAAACAAATCTCCATCGTTTATGGGATGAAAACATGATAGACCACTCAAAACTCAGTTTTACAGAGCTCACACGGTTTGTTGATCGTCCCTCTCAATTTCATAAAAAATGGCTCAACACAAATGCCGAAGATTGGGCCAACGAAGCTGTACGCCTACGAGGTATTGTCTATAATTTCACCGAATCATACATCAAGCCCTATTCACAAGAACATCTAACTATGACTCCAAAACTATTTAATGGTAAAGTCCCAAAGGTTAGCTGGAGATACATTACTCGCAATTGGCCCGTTATCAAAAAACAAATTCACAAAGCAGGGCGTCGTCTAGCCAACACCCTTAATCAAATTTATCAATAAACTTGTAGCTCTTTAGAAACAAAAAAAGGAGTGACTTTTAAGAAGTCACTCCCTATGTTCTATGTTTTTTTTACTGTTATATTAGATATTCGATAAATGACGATCAATGACCTTTTTAAACTCAGGGTAAGGATAAGCCCCTTTCAAAGACACTCCATTTATTAAGAATCCAGGAGTTCCACTAAACCCAAACTTGCGAGCTTCAGCAATGTCAGATTTTAACTGTTTTTCTACCTTAGAAGACTTTAGATCTTTAGCTAATTTTTTCATATTAACTCCTACCTTTCTGGCTGTCTTCTTTAAAAAACTTTCTCCACCTTTTATCTTTGCCTGTTGCTCAAAAAGAATATCATGGAACTTATAAGCCTTGTCTCCGGACTGCATACCAATCGCAATAAAATATCGGGCTGCTGGGACTGCATTTGGGTGGAATTCCAGGGGGAGATGCTTATAAACGACACGAACCTTATCTCCATACTCTTCCATAATCTGCTTGATTGTTCCATAGGCTTTACTGCAATAAGAACATTCAAAATCAGAGTATTCAACAATAGTTACAGAAGCTTCCTTCTTGCCCAAGATTGGGCGGTCTGCTTCAATCAATGGTTTAACTGGATTTTTAAACTCATCTTCACGACGCTTTTTTTCGTCACTAGCTTGCTTCGACCTCTTTTGTTCTTGAGCTTTACGAGCAGCTTTATTCACTACTTCAATAAACTTCTCAGGGTTTTTCTCTATGGTAGAAAAAACGATGTCTGGGTTTTTTTCAATCACCCCTTTCAACTGTGAAGCCGATGGTGCACAACCACCCAAGATAAAACCTATCACTAACAAACTTAAAGCACTGACTAAAGTTTTCAATTCACTTCTCCTTACAAAAAACATTAATAATTATTAATAAACCAAAATTCTCAATATCTTCTTACGACACTGATCATGCCACAATCACTTCTCATAGTTCAACCACTATCACTATTGAAATAATAAAAGAAGAGATCTTCGTCCCGTACTATACTAACACAGAGGGCTTTAAATCCCATATCAATGTCAACATCACTCTATGGAAGATAAGATTTTGAGGATACAAAACGACACGGAGAGCAATTCAATGGAAATCAATATAATGCGATGACCCATTAACAGCGGCCCTCTACAAAAGTCTAGTCTCTTCAAATAAAACCCATCAAATAGTCACAAACAGAGTTAAAAGTAATAAGCTTATACTGATGAAAACTTTATATACCATAAGTATACATTCAATAGCTATTTTGTTCTTGTCTCTCACCACTAGCTGCTCCAGCTCTAATAGAAAACCTCTATTTCAAGTTGATCAGAATCAACTCGTTGGAACAAAATTAGAGGCAACGTCCTTCCAATTAAAAATTAAAAATATTGACCAAATGCAAAAGCTTGTGGATGGTTTTATTCTTGAAACTGAAACCAAACACAACATTTTACCATTAAAAAGAGCCACGCGTCTTATCCTCTCACACTCCAATGAAAATGCTATGGTCGATAAACTACTACCGCAGATAATAACCTATTTACTGGATTGGAAAGAACTAGAAAACATCTTCACCGAACTCACAGAAGAGGCTTTGCACAGGGTCAAGGCTCGACATGGTAAAACCACTCATCAAGTGACCTACGTAATACTTCTAGAAAATATAGTCTATGAACTCAACTCTAAAAAGAAGGATTGGCCGTTCTCTAAAAAACTTTTACAAAGAATTTCTAATGCTGATATTAAAGTTTCTAAGACAGTCCGGAGTGAATTGCAACTGCGTACAATGAAACATGTTGTTTCCCCTTCTCGCTTAGCTCAGTCTGTTTTGCGAGAAACAGCACTCTGACTACCAAGAATAAGCCCGTTGTTTTTTCTAATTCTATTAGGAAGGGACCATTCTGCAGGATCACTCCAAAATGTTTTCCACCCTCGGGAGAGAACGTCAGCAAAACTCGATGCCGTCTCTCCAAATGATTGTAAATAACCTATGTCTTCTCGTTTAGCTCTCTCTTTTATGAGAACTTCCACATTTTCTCGCGTGGCCTTTTGATAAAATTTCATATAAGAAATCCATGCATTTTCAATGCTAGGTATGTTCTCCGCAATAGAAGAGTCCTGCCTACCTCTCCTGCTTGAACTCTTTTGTCTCTTAAAACGTTCAATATCCACTGCTAAAAGCTCTATGGCATAATTAAGACGATCAATATTCATATAATTTCGATTTTCCCCTGGAGAACGAAGAAAAATCGACAGGTTTTGAAGATTATCATTCAAACTCACATCAGGTCCCGATAAAAGCCTTACTTGTAACGACCAGTAAACCTCAGGAATATGTTTTAAGCCATAAAGAGATCGTAAAGCTGAAAGCCAAACAACTCGATAATGACTCGGATACTCATAAGCTCTCTTAATTAAATTAATAAATTCGTTCTCATTGAGAGTGATTAATTTTTCTGACGTCAGAGCATCGTAAATATTTGGAAATTTTGAAGAAATCTCCCCTCGAGTACCTCCTTCTAAAGCAGATAAAATATTCAAACAAGCTTTTTGTCTGGACGCACGCACAAGGTTACTTGCTTCGTAAATAAATTCTTTTTTCTTAAAAGATAAATGTATGCAGAGGGGATACAGAATCTCTTGAGTCGCTCGATAGAAATCTTCATTGCGCTCGTCAATAGACGCCAAGGATAGCTGCACACTCATACTTGGTGATGGGTCCGTATAGGTTAAAGCTAAACTGGAGTTATACAAAATTAGATATGTCAGGGAGTACATCGAGGCACTCGTCACTCCAAAGTCTATAGCTGTCAATAAAATGCTCGCAGGACTGAGGAGAGAAAATTTTCTAGCTATTTTCAAAGCCTTATTTGCGCCTTTATTTTTTATTGTTTTCGGAAATTTGGGAAAAAAGCGTAGAGCAAATGCACTCCAAGTTGATGACTGCAATATTTTAACAACGAATCGAGACAGGCCAGTTAAAGATACTTTTATAAAAGGAGCTAAATTCTTTGATGGAAGATTTCTCGTTACACGAAAAAATCTCACAGCCATCCCGCGTACAAAAATTTCAATATTTTTTCTATGAGCTTTAGACTTTACGATGATTCCTAAGCCAAGAGCTACTAACCATGAACGAAAGGCATCTGTTTTAAAATGACGATCAAACTTAACATCAACAGAGAACTCCTGTTTAGCTTTGATAAGATCAAAGCTTTGTCCCTTAAATTCTGCAGCACGACGCCTCCCCCTCATATAAGAGTAATACCGATGAAGCACATACACTTGTCTCATTCCTTGGTAACAAGCGTAAGTCATAAAAACAGTCTCGATTCCCATAGATGTCAGTATGGCAAAACTCCAAGCTCTAGCGCTTGTTATGGCTGTACTTATTTTTGCTCCAAAAACACTGGATAACCCCGCGCCCCAAAAGGCCGCTGTTTTAGATCTGTTATGAACCACTCTCTGTATCAGTAAAGATAAATCCACATGGGACACATTGAATTCTTCTGATGATAACAACTCACTTTCTTCATATCCATAAACATTAGGCCTATCATGAATATCCTCAATTAAATCATCAATGACTTCTTGGTTCTTAATATGTAATTCTTTAGAAGTTATTGCCCCTCCGAAATTTCCTGTTAACCCAACTAGATAATCCAAAAACTTAAACGTCTTCCCTGAGAGAACATCTCCCTTGGTGTGAAGAGCGTATCTTGCCTTAGATCCAGATATCTCTTCTCCATAACTAGTCTGATCTCTCTTTAAGGACAAGAGAGCCTCCTTCTCCTCTTCTGAAAAAGAATCTGTCTCTGAAAGCATAGAAAATAAACTCGCCTGATTTGTCGCAGGCATTCTTTTGCCTCTTGAATGTTTTAGAGAATTCAGAACATACTCTTTTTCTTTAGATAAGGAAAAAACCCATTGCCCACCATCATCGTAACCACGAAATTTAAAAATACTAATAAACCTCAAAGCATCTACGGCAGCAGCGGCTAAAATAGCGTTAGTTCCATTCTTTTTTTCAATAGACTGGGATAGTTTGTAATAAGCATGAAGAGTTGCCTCATTCAACCAGAGCTTAAACTCAGCATGACTCTCTGGCAACTGATGTAAATCCCACTGTTCTTTCTCAGTAAAACTCTGATAATTATTTATTAAAACCTGTCTTTGTGATAATTTACTTGCTGCCCACTCTTCAAATTCTTCAACTTTCCAGTCCTTTCCGGATAACAAAGATATCTCTTTCAATGAAATTGGAATTGTCGGTGTTTGACGCTCAAACCTCTGAGAAGAACCTAGTTTCTCAACCATGTCCCCAGAAGGCTGGAGCTGCACATTTTTGAAAAAATGCCTCTCCCCGCTCTCTACAGATTCTGATGTTAAGCGTTCTGTTGTTAATCCAACAGGTTGTCTCGCTTCTTTCTTAAAGAAATATAGCAAAAGCAAACCTAAAACTAAAACAGCCACAAGCCACAGTGGTCGATTTTTATCCATACACCTAAGATTTCGGATAATCTCACTAAGATCTTGAGTTTATTTACTATATAGAGAAATAACCGTTCATTTAAGTGTCTTTTTAAAGGATTTCTTCTTAAAAATAAGATTAGGTGGTTAGACTCAAGAGGCGAACCCCGCCCAAACCAGAAGAGCTGCTTTTAAATCAAAAATTGAGACACTAGTAAGGCCCTAATATCTCCAAAGAAAGTGAGCCACATACTGCACTTCTGACAAAGGCTCACCGACATTGTAATCATAGGAACCCACTGAAAAATGGGTCAACATATCATCTTTAAGATGCTGGGTTATTCCTACAGATGTCGACTGGGATTTTACAAAATAATTAGTTTCCGAAGTCAGATATCTCGAGTGCCTATAGGAAACTTGAAGAGTCTCTCTCAAATGAAACGATTCAGTCGCCCTTGGTCCCATTGGTAATACCCATTTTAACTCTAAGCTTGATTTTTTCAACGTGACCTCTAAATCATTTGCACTCAGAGAATATTTACTTCCAAGCTTTAAACCCTCTTCGGTTTCTACCTCAACTTGACTCAATTTATGCCTCAACTCGTAAGCTGTGCGAAAACGAGAATCATTTCTGACAAACTCATCCATGCGTACTTCAACCAAACGGCGAATCATTAATTCACCAAATTTAGAACGTCGTTCATTTTCATCTTGAAAAGAAATGTCCCTCTCCTGAAATTCATACATACTGTACCAGTCTTGATTCACTTCGTTGTGACCAAATTCCAACCCATACTTCTCTTTGAACTCTTTAACTAAAGGTTTCGTAAAAATAAGCCCCTCAGAGGATTTGTCTTTAGGACACTTCCACAATAGAGAACAATCCTGGCTTTGCACTTTGCAAACCCCTAGGATAACAAATAAAAGCACACTAAAGACGCGTCGCATTATTCCTCCATTCTTGTATTATACACCAATAATAAGAAGGGGGAGGTTAAAAAAGGCAGTAAAGGTGTAACTATTTAAAATCACTTGAAATTAGTGTGTAAAAATAACTGTAACTTCCCTTTTTTGTCATTTCTATACTTCACAGTGTACAGGGCAGTGACAAAGGCAATACCTTCGCCTATGTTTGCAATCTATGGGCCCAGCAATAATGACCAATGCGAAGTTAAGAAAACGCTCCGATCTTCACTTAACTCGTAAGATTTGGCACGTTTTGAGTGTCTTTATTATCATTTTGATACATCTCTTCTCACCAAAAAATGTCATTGATGCCATACTCATTTTCGCTTGGATATCCTGTCTCTTCACAGAGGTTTCTCGCTTAAGATCAGAAAAAATGAATCGTCTTGTTATTTCTATTTTAGGCCCCGTCATGCGTCAGGGTGAAATTAATAAGATTTCAGGCCTCACCTACATGCTCATAGGAGTTTCCATTCTCCACACAACCTTTAGCGAAAACATCATCACTCTAAGTTTACTCTTTCTCTGTATGGCTGACCCTGCTGCCAGCTATATTGGAATTCGTTTTGGCAAAAGAAAGCTTCTTCTCAACAAAACCTTCGAAGGGTTTATAACCGCATTCTCTGTTTGTTTTATTATCGCATGGACTTTTTTTACTATTGAAAACTTAATGCCTAATCACATTATTATTACCTCCTTACTAGCTGGGTTATCAGGAGCCTTTTCTGAACTTATTCCCGTAGGGAAGCTAGATGATAACTTAACTTTACCTGTTATAAGTGCTTCCTTGTTATCAGTTATCTTTTATTTCTTCACGGGACATCTTTCCTGATATGAACTCCCCCCATAAAAAAAAACTCAACCGAAAAAGAATTCAAGAAAAATTTTCTACCCATATTTATGTTCTCCCTAATCTTGTAACTACGGGAAACCTTTTTTTTGGTTATTACAGTATTATCCACGCCTTCCAAGGAAAGTTTATTACAGCCGCTTTTGCTATTGTCGCAGCCTCTATCTTTGATCTTCTCGATGGTCGAGTGGCAAGACTCACTCGCACAACCAGTAAATTCGGCGCTGAATACGACTCTCTTTGTGATCTTGTTAGCTTTGGTATTGCTCCCTCTCTACTTCTTTATCTCTGGGCTTTACAACCTTTTGGCCGCTTGGGGTGGATGATTAGTTTTCTTTACGTCGCTTGCAGTGCTCTAAGATTGGCCCGTTTCAATGTCTCCGAAGATGAAGAAGCCAAAGGTTATTTTCAAGGGCTGCCCGTACCCATGGCGGCAGGTATCGTTGCCTCATCTGTTCTTGCTTTCCAAAATTTGAAACTAGACGCCTATGGCTCCATTGCTTTGCTAGCAATGACAGCTCTTTTAAGCTTTGTCATGGTCTCTAATTTTCGTTATCGAAGTTTCAAGGATGTCGACCTCAGACAACGCCTCCCCTTTCGTTATCTCGTTATTGGTATCAGTATTTTCTCTATCGTTGCCTATTGGCCAGAAGTGATGCTCTTTACCCTATTTCTCACCTATGCTGTTTTAGGAGCCCTCTTTGGCTTTCTTCGCCTAGGTAAAAAACCAAAATTTTTAATGAGAAAAACAGCCCATGATATTCTAGAGGAAGAACTTTTAGCAGCTCAGGAAGCCGAAGAAGAAGAAGAAGATGATGATGAACAAGGTGTTTTAACATGACCTTAAATGTTGGCCTTGTCGGCGCAACAGGCCTTGTCGGTCAAACGTTCATAGAACTTCTCGAAAAAAGGTCTTTCCCCATTGGTGATCTTCGCCTCTTTGCCAGCGTCCAATCAAAAGGACAAACACTGAATTTTCAAGGTCGAGAGATTCCCCTACAAACTTTGGAATCTGACCCCCTGCAACCCCATTGTTTTGAGGGGTTAGACGTTGTTTTTTTCTCATCAAAGGATGATGTCAGTCGAAAATGGGTTCCAGAGGCCGTGTCTCAAGGGGCTTTTGCTATTGATAACTCTTCATCTTTTCGCCTAATAAATGAACACCTCTTGATTGTGCCTGAAGTTAATGGACATCTCTTGCCTTCAAAAAAAAATCCTTGCATCGTTGCCAATCCCAATTGCTCAACCATACAGCTTGTGATGGCTCTTAAACCATTACAAGAAGAGTTTGGATTAACTCAAGTGCGTCTGTCCACCTATCAAGCTGTCAGTGGCGCGGGCAAAGCTGGGAAAGACGAACTTCTACAACAGACAAATGACAAGAACGTCCCGCCCTCTGTTTTTCCCGCTCCTATCGCTTTTAACTGCGTTCCACAAGTGGGCTCACTTAATGATGATGGTTTTTGCAGCGAAGAAATTAAAATTATTGATGAATCCAAAAAAATACTTGAGAACCCCTCTTTGCAAATTTCATCCTTCACTGTGCGCGTACCAGTTATCAGTGGTCACAGTCAAACTGTATGGGTTACCTTAGATGAACAAAAAGGTTCACCTACGACCCATGAAGTTCAACGAGCTTTACAAAATTTTCCTGGAATTGCCATGTACAAAAATGACTTTCCCACAGCACAGACAACCTCAGAAACATATCCAGTTCACGTTGGCCGCATCCACAAGGATATGGCCTTTGCTAACACTTGGTTGATGTGGATTGTGGCCGATAATGTTTATAAAGGGGCCGCTCTTAATGGCTTGCAAATCGCTGAACATATTTTTGACATCACCCCTAGAACATGATCTGATTTCAATATGACAGCTTTTTTTTCTAGAGGTTTATTCAGCGTTTTCCTTATTCTTGGTCTTCAAAATGCAATCGCAACCGTCTCTATCTCTAGTATTCGTAACGCTTCCAACTATAGCCTGAGTAGTCGTGTCATTTACGGAGGAGTTGCTGGCCGATTTGATGCTTGCAACCAAGAAGACATCGACAATGGCACTGTCTGTGATAATTGTATTGGGCTAACGACATCGGCGGTGTGTAATCGAAAACGAATCTACGATAATCTAGAGTTATCCATTACTATTTCATCCGACAGCAGAGATGTTAGTGGCGCCACAACAAAATTATTCTATGGCGATCAAGAGGTTGCCATTCCATCACCGGTCTCAGGCATCAACACTAATGACAGCGTCACTGTGAATATTCCATGGGGAAATATTTGCAACGCAGTACTGGGGACGTCTTCTTGTGACTCAAGTACCTATGAAGGTTTTAATAAAACTTTTACCCTTGGCTTTAGCAACGACGACAGCAGTACATTCACTGATTCCACCTCACTGCAAATCTTCTTACAACCATCTAATTCTGGGAGTAATAACGATGATTTCCAAAGCAGTGATCCGAATGATCGTATTTATGGCTTTTCTTCATTTAAAATTTTTCCTGGTGATGAAAAAGTTTACTTAGATGACAGTTCTAATGATGGACTTACTGTCTCTGCTAATTTCCCAAGTACTAAATACCAACCCGTCAAATTCACCGCCCTACGCCTGTTCTTTGAGGAAGGAACTGATTTCACCAGAGTAACTCCTGCTTCATCTTTTGTAGATTTTGAACTTATCGATCCTGACTCTCTCTTATTCAAAACTTCTTTCGCTGAAGGACTTAAAAACGGTCAGCAATATGTTTTTCGCGCTGCCAGTGTGGACACTGCTCGTAACGTGACTCTTTTTTTTCCTGATAGTTACTTAAATCTCAACGACCATTCAGCCACACCTAACCCTGTCTACGGTCTACTCGATGGCAATACCAATTGCTTTATTGCCTCGGCCACTTTCGGTTCTAAATGGTCTCCCGAGGTTCAAACCTTTAGAGATTTTCGTAATCGCTTCCTTCACCCCTACAGCTGGGGACAGAAGTTCACTCGGTTTTATTACAACTACAGCCCTTTCTGGGCTAAGAAAATTCAAGAAAACTCTACCCTAAAAACCCTGGCACAACTTTTCCTATGGCCACTCTGGGCAGTTATTTCTCTTTTGCTTCATGGCAAACTCGGGCTGCTTCTCATTTGTTCTCTACTTTTTCTTATCACTTCATTCACATATTATAGAAGACGGAAAAAAAAACTCTCTTTGTCGTCAAATAGATATACTCTCAATATCTTACTTATAATATCATCTCTCTCCTTTCCCCAGCCTTCCTTTAGTTTAGAAGAACAAGATTATCGTAAAATCGAAGTGACATCTTCACAAAAACTCATTCCTCAGTCGGGCGATGATTACGAGCTTATTCGCCATCCCCACGCTAAAAAAGGTCTCAAACGTATAACAAAGAAGGGAATTTATCTTTACCATGTTGATACTTCCAGTAATGACACCTCTGGTTCTTTTAAAATGGGCTTCACTGACATTCCAAAAATATCTTCAACCAATTCTCAAGACACGATCAATTTTTCCGATGTTTATGGGTCGGGTCCAATCAATACTTTCTACGGAGATTATGAATGGAAAAATCTTGTCAGTACTTTCGGTTTTAAAATTGGCACAGGTCTGTCCATAAGTTTTGGGAATGGGCAGATTCAAGATAACTCAGGTCAACTCGTCTCCTCTAAAGAAAAATTTCAGCTATGGATGATTCCTCTGGATGTGGGCCTTAATTGGCGATGGGAACTTTTTAAAAAACAAATGTTTGTTCCTTATTTTTATGGTGGTTTCTCAGCAATTTTGCTTATGGAAACAAGGGATGATAAAAATATTTTAGATTCAAAGTTTGCCTATTCCCTTGCGGGAGTCAGCGCAGGGGGCATTGCACTTCGTTTAGATAGTTTAGACCCAAGTTCTACTCTTATCCTAGATAGAGATTACGGAATCAACTCCATGTTCCTTGTTGCAGAATATCGCATTCAGCAGGGAATACTTAAGGATTTGGATTTTACAACCAACTCTCTGAATGTCGGAATCATCGTCGATTTCTAATTGAACACAGTGTAACATAAGAGGTCTGGTTAAAATGTTACGTGATTCCTCCCACAAACAACGAGTTCGCTTGCTTGTCGCCTATGACGGAACTCCCTTTCAAGGATGGCAGAAGCAACCCTCAGGTAAACCAACGGTGCAAGGAAAACTCGAAAAAGCACTCTCACAGATTTTTGACGAGCCCATTATTCTTCAGGGTTCAGGGAGAACCGACTCTGGGGTCCATGCCATCGGCCAAACTGCCCATTTCGATACCTTTAAAGACCCCAGGCAATACAGTCTACTCTACTCCCTTGAGAGTATGACGCCCAAAGAGATCACTATCCGAAAGACGCAACTGGCTCCATCTACTTTTCACGCCAGAGGCTCGGCTATAAATAAAATTTATAAATATTTTATTCTCACTCGACCTGTGCCAAGCCCATTTCACCACAACCACATGTTTTGGAGCCGCCAACCACTGAATATTGATTTCCTCAACCAGGCCAGCCAGTTTCTTATCGGTCGAATGGATTTTAAATGCTTTCAGAGCGCTGGAACTTCTGTGGTCACAACCACACGGACCATACACACCGCTCATTGGAAAATACTCCCTGAAAACAGTATCTTAGAGTTTACCATCTCAGGCAGTGGTTTTCTCAAACAAATGGTTAGGAGCATTATTGGAACCCTTTTGGATATGTACTTTCAAGGACTAGACCCTGAGCATATGAAGAAGGTCATCTTGTCCCAGGATCGAAGAATGGCTGGAAGGACGGCACACCCCCATGGACTTTATCTTTACCGAGTTAATTACCCAAAGATACTTGACAATAAGTGCCTGCAATTTTAAAACATTTCTTCTGCATTCTTAGATATTTAAGAGGAAAAAATGAAAACATGGAACGCAAAAAAAGGTTTCGACCGTAAATGGTGGATTGTGGATGCCGAGAATAAAAATGTCGGCCGTATCGCCACTCAGGTAGCTATGATTTTACGGGGTAAACACCGTCCGACCTTCACTCCCCATGTAGATGCTGGTGATTTTGTTGTCATTATCAACACGGACAAAGTGAAGTTTTCCGGGAATAAGTGGCAAGATAAAAAGTACTACAGTCATTCAAGGTTCTTTGGCTCTCTAAAAGAACTTTCAGCAAAAGAAATGCTGGAAAAAGATTCACCGTACATTCTCAAACACGCCGTTCAAGGAATGTTACCTAAAAATCGCTTGGGCCGTCAGTTAATTACAAAACTAAAAGCCTACTCTGGGGCAGAACATCCCCATAGTGCGCAGAAGCCAGAAGCATTAACGCTTTGAGGAGCAAGATTTAATGTCTAAAGAAGATATTTTTTATGCAACAGGGAGAAGAAAATCCAGCGCTGCTCGTGTGTTTATGAAGTCTGGTAGTGGAAAATTCACTATCAATGGAAAAAAAGCAGAGGATTACCTTGCTGGAAAATCTGCCAAGGCTGATATACTGTTACCGCTACAAACAGCCAATAGCAGTGGTCAATTTGATATTAATGTCACTGTGAAAGGCGGTGGCATTACGGGACAAGCTGGGGCCATTCGTTTAGGCGTTGCTCGCTGTCTAGTCGCTTTTGACGAAAAACTACGGGACTCTTTAAAATCTTCAGGCTATTTGAAGCGAGATTCTCGTATGGTTGAGAGAAAAAAATACGGTCTCCGTGGAGCCCGTCGAGCGACTCAATTCTCTAAACGTTAATTTAATAACGTTAATTTAATTTTAACAAAAAAATAAGCCGCTTTTTAATTGGCTCTCTGTTGTTTAACGAGTTCTCGGAAATGAGATTGTTATTTATTTATTGAGAATGTAATTAAGGGGATCGACGGGAACTCCGTTGATTCTTACTTCGTAGTGTAAATGAGGACCTGTGGACCTCCCTGTGTTTCCAACAGCGGCAATAACATCAAAACGAGACAACTTTTGCCCGACAGTTACATAGGTTTCAGAGGAATGACCGTAGCGAGTTACGACTCCATAACCATGATCAATAGCTATAAGCTTTCCATAATCTCCATCATAACCAACAAAACTAACAACACCTGCTGCTGGAGCCTTGATCGGTGTGCCGGGGGCCGCCGCAATATCAATTCCATTATGCATAGCAGGAGCACCAGTAAAAGGTGACGTTCTATAACCAAACCTTGATGTGTCCCAGCCATTTGCTATTGGTCTCACACTCGGCGTAGAGGTGAGCAAGCTCTGTCTTTCAGATAAATCAGTCCAAAGTTGTAGCAACTCTTGCTCTTGAAGAGATGTCTCCTCAAAAACTTTGTCTATGCGGATAGCCAAAGAAACATACATCCTCCGTTCAGAGGAATATATCTCATCATCTCCAGCTCGTGAAGGTAGGTTTTGATAAAACTTTTGGTCTTTTCCCGCTGGTTCCGATGATAAAGATCTCTTCCTACTTAAATTTCGATTATAAATATTAAAACCCTGGCCCATCTCAGGCAAAGGTCCAACGGCTAACTGCAACTGACGTTCATCTTTATCTTGACTAGGAATGAGCAGTTTTAATTTGGTGTAAAATATTTTAACACGGTTGAGGTTATTTTCTAAAGCAGTCAGCTTACCTTCAACCTCTTTGAATTGTTCTTTTAGCTGAGTATTCTCTACGTGCAGATGTTTATTCTCTACGGACTGAGCAAAAAGATTCCAGTAATCAACTGCTCCTGCCGTCAGAAGCACCGCCAATGTAAAAACAATAATCCCACCTGACTTTAGCCAACGATCAGACACAGAGATGCGTTTCATTTTCCCTCTATTATCAGACACAATAAAAAAAGTGATCTTATTCTTGCTCAACAATTAACTCCTCAACATTCTTCACGATTCAGTCATCGACAATCTAAAGCTAATGCCTAAACGCGTCAACTTGATTTTACCTGTAAAATCAATGCTGTAATATTATCTTCACCGCCATTAGCCTTAGCCTCTTTTATACACTTTTCTACACCCGCCTTGCAGCTTAAATCATTCACTATATGAGATAGGACTTCATCGTCCACCATCCCAGTTAGCCCATCGGAACAAATCAAGTATTTCTCATCAACAATCAACTTTCTTTTATAAATATCACAGGAAACATTGGCTTCGTATCCGACGCTCCGCGTTATTATATTCCTTCCTGAGTAGCTTTTTATGTTCTCTACACTCAAAACACCAGCTTTGACTTGTTGGTTCACCAGCGAATGATCTTCTGTCACTTGCCAAAAATTCCCATTAGATGACAGATAGACTCTTGAATCTCCCACATTACCTATGTACACAGTGTCACGCATAACATAGCAAAGTACCATCGTCGTTCCCATTCCCTTCAACTCAGCAACCTCTTGGCTTTTAGTAAAAATACGCTGGTTCACCTCCTTATAAACCGCTTGTAAAAGCTCTTCAGGAGCCAAGCGACTGGTCTTCTGCTCCTGGAGAAACTCTTTTGCTGTTTTCACAGCAATATTAGAAGCCACCTCGCCACCCTTATGGCCACCCATTCCATCGGCAACAATATAAAGCCCCAAGCTCTCATCAACTAAAAATGAATCTTGATTACTACTACGGCTAAGGCCCGTATCTGTTTCACACCAAACATCTAAATACATAATTCAACCATTCTAAACTAATTTTTACTAAGGTCACAAAAAAACTCTTTAAAATTATCGTAAAAGTAGAATCAAACCTAGTCTAGGAAGAAAAACACCATTATTATGATATTTAGACTTTAATAGCCGCAAAAAACAGCCGAAAAGCTATGTGAATATGGAAATATTTAAAAGAACAACTCTCTACCACTGTATTGCCCTCTCCTTTCTCTGCCATCTCATCCTTACAGGAGGAGTCTGGCTAGTTCCAACACACAAACAACAGCAACCTGTCACTATTGATGTTATTTCATCAAGAGACACCCCTAAAATAAAGAGACAGATCGTCGAGCAGCCTAAGAAAAGTATCAACAACATCTCTCCTAAAAAAACTCGGTTTCTTGGAAGGCATAACCAGAAGATTCTTAAACAAACCCAAGCAAAAAGCCATGGTGCTTTTAAAAACACTTCCCTTCCAATAAATAGCCCCATTAAAAAAACACGAAGAGAATCCAAATGGACGCGATTTTCACCAAAATATAAGTTCTCTTATACAAAAAAAAACAACTCAACTTTAAAGCCCTCGCAAACCAACGACGCCCTCAAAGATATTGCTAAAGGAACTCACACTCTTCTCAATACTAGAGAATTTATTTATTATTCCTACTATTCTCGTATTCGTAAACAGCTACGCCAGCGTTGGGAAAAAAACATCCGCAAGAAACTGTCTGAAATATATAAATCAGGACGAGCCATTGCCACAACACATAATCACGCTACTAAGATATTGGTAGTCCTCAACACTAAAGGCGACCTACTTAACATCAAAGTACTTGGACATTCAGGAGTTAAAGACTTGGATGCCGCTGCCATTGAAGCTTTTCGGTCTGCCGCCCCCTTTCCCAATCCCCCTAAGGGAATTGTTAACTCAAAAGGGCAAATTCAAATTCCGTGGGAATTTGTCATAGAAACCTAGTAGGGGCTTTTGCGAATTTTCGCTCTTACTTTCTTATTTATTCCTCGTTTTTATAGGTAATCAGGTTTATATCCGATAAGTTTACATATACAATTAACGAACAATACTCTCTCAACAAAACAAATTAGGATGCATCTATGGGAAATCTAAATCGAGACGTGCTAGAATCTATCGTGAAACGAGTGCATTACCTAATGATACAAATGATTCATATTGCCAACCACCGTAAAGAAAAAGTCAAAGGGGACCCTAAAGTAGGAGGACACCCTGCCGCTTGCGCATCTGCCCTACACATTATGGGAGCTATTCACCTTATTGCAAAATCAGGGTTTGATCACGTCGTTAACAAGCCCCACGCTTCTCCTGTAGATCATTCCTATAATTATTTGCTTCGTCAGTTTTTCCATGAAGATGGCACTGCTTTTTCAGACGAAGAAGCTAACAGAGTCATGCACTGCTTGCGTGCCTTTCCCCAAGAAAGCCAATCTCAAGCCCAACCCGTTTTTCAATCCTATCACTCGGCCTACGACCCTGATTACCATGGATTCTTACCATCCGGGACTGTCGGCATTCCTCCCGTCAATGCTGGTTACTTAGCTCTTGCCTACCGCTATGCTGAAAAACATGGATACAAGGTTCCTGACGCTCATTTTTGGTGTCTTATGGGTGACTCTGAGTTCCGCGAGGGCTCTTTATTTGAAGCCATTCCTGAATTTGCAGAACGACAATTGGGTAACCTCACTTGGATTTTAGATTACAATCGTCAAAGTCTCGACGGGCATCGTATGAATAATAAAAATATCATGGATGGCACTGACGATATACGTATAGAGAGAACCATGGAAGCCAACGGCTGGAATGTTATTCAAATTCGTCATGGCGCTCTCCGTCAAAGTCTATTTAAAAAGAAAGGAGGAGAGACGTTTCAAAAATTGATTGAAGACACTCTCGAAGATTATGAATTACAAGCCATCCTTATGGTCAAAGATATAAAATCCTTAAAAAAAGGTCTCATTCACTCACATCCTGATCTTAAGGACTTTCTTAAGAATGTGAGCGATAGAGAACTCTATGAGGGGTTTCGTGATTTCGGAGGGCATAACATTATCACTATTGCCGACGCCCTTGAAGAAAGTAAAAAAGATCCTTTAAAACCAACCATGATTATCTGTCATACCTTAAAAGGTTGGCAGATGGATGCTGCGGCTATGCCTGGAAACCACTCAAGCCTCCCCACTGCCAAAGAAGTGGACAAACTAAGGGAAGCCCAGGGGATTTCACAGGAACAACTGTTCTCTCATTTTGCAGATTTCAGTAAAGAAGATAAATTTCTTCGCCAACGTGGGACTTCTATTCTCAAAGAAGTTCAAAATGAGAAAAAACTCAAAGAAAGTAATATCTTATTTTTTAGAGAAATAATGGAAAATTTCGGAAAGCTCCCTGACTCTCTTGATATTAATCTTAAGATGGCCAGTTACCCTCACACCCAATGGATGCTCGGACAACTCACTGCTAAACTCACTCGCATTGCCAACACCCCTCTGGATGAGACAAAACTACAGGAGAAACAAAAACCTCTTAGTGATTTCGAAAAATCATGGAAACTCCCCAGTGAAGTTCTTGTCTCCATGGCTCCAGATGTGGGCACCAGTACCAACCTCAACCCAGCAATGAACGGAAAAATATTTGGCGCTGAAATTTCCACCGACCATGAAGCTGAGATGAATGTAAAAGATAGAAATACACCTGATTTGGTTCAACACGAAAATAACTCCAGCCGTTACATTCGCTTTGAAATTGCTGAAGCCAACACCATGTCCTGTGTCGGTTCTTTCGGGAAGATACGCGATATTCTTGGCATTCCTCTACTACCATTAATGACTGTTTACGATTTTTTTATTAAAAGAGCCTTAGATCAATACTTTTACAATATGTATTGGAGATCTAGCTTTATCCTTGTTGGAACTCCATCAGGTGTCACCCTCTCCTCCGAAGGAGCACAACATGGTTGGAAATCAGATATTCAAATTCCCAATCAAATCACATG
Source organism: Bdellovibrionales bacterium (assembly GCA_965217115.1). GTDB lineage: Bacteria > Bdellovibrionota > Bdellovibrionia > Bdellovibrionales > CAYMLA01. Next base: position 906,133 of record OZ244239.1, read on the forward strand.
GGAACCTGCCTTTTGTATCGAGCTTGATTGGATCCTCTGTGATGCAATTAAGCGGCACATGACCTTTAACAACGAAGGACGTAATGGTGTCGTCATACGTGGGGTCACTCGGGGGATTGAACAAAAAAATCTCATAAAATATCTACGTCAACAAACCCGTTTCAAAAATAATTGGGATGGAAGAGAAATCACTCACCATGATTTTCCCATGGACAACAGCACTGATGAATCCTCCCTCCCTTGCATTGACGACCTCTCTATCATGGAACAATTAAGACAAGATGTCCTTGCTGGTGCCTATTACCTGATAGACTATCGCCACTACAGTAGCTATGACCCTGGAGACAATGTCATTAATATCTTTGTCATGGGTTCTATGGTCACTGAAGGAGTTAAAGCCTCTGAATCTCTCTTGCAAAAAGGAATTTACGCCAATATTATCGTTGTTACTAGTTCGGACCTTCTCGTTGGCAACCTTGGCCACGACAATGATTACTCCCACCTTAAACACGGATTAAATATCAATGGGAATCTCCACCTAAACTCCGACAATGCCACGTCATCTGAAGAATTCCAAACAATGGCTGGACGGCGGGTCCCCGTCGTCAGCGTTCATGACGGTGAGCCTGGACTACTCGATAATATCGGTTCCATCTTAGGTGTTAAACAACAAACTCTGGCTGTGCGCAAACACTCCCGCTGCGGACGACCTGATGATATCTATCAATACCACAGTATTAATCATCAAGCCATTGTTGAGGCTGTTGAAAAGGTTCTGTCTGAAACAGCGTTAGAAATGGTCTTGGCAAAATGAGCTATTTTTTTTAGTAGACACTTAAAAAATGACTTAGCTTATCCAAATTAGATCAACTACTTACTTGATTTCGACCATTAGACTTAGACCTATACAAAGCTTCATCCGCCTTTTTAAATAATTCATCCCACGATAGAATCTCAGATGTTAAAGAACACAGCCCTAAAGATATTTTAATGGCCATCGTCTTTCCATCAAATGTAAAAACATGGTTCTCAACTTTGGTACGAGCCCTTTCCGCAACTTCAAGAGCATCGGTCTTAGAACTCCCTGCTAAGATCAATGTAAATTCCTCACCACCAAATCGCGCAAAGAAATCCCTGCTGCGAATGACACTGTTCTTTATGACCTGACTTAGCTCTTTAATGACATAATCACCTGCAGAATGGCCATAGGTGTCGTTAACTTGTTTGAAATGATCAATATCAAAGATAATCACACTCAACTCTTCCTTTAAAAGCCTCGCCCTTTTAAAAGCCTCGGGACCTTTATAGACTAATGCTCTTTTATTATAAATACCTGTTAAAGAATCCATTTGGGCTTTTTCAAAATTCTCTTGATTACTCATCGCCTCTAAATTTCCAGGGGCTAAATACTTAAAAATAACATTTCCTGTTTGAATCTGATCATTATCACCTAACTCCACTGGAACCATTGGCATCAAAATATTCCCATTAATCAATGTTTTATTCGTTGATCCCAGATCAATGACAGACACTCCCGTATTCGCCACCATTATCTTAGCATGAGCCTTGCTCACACTCCCTTCATCAATATGGATTTGTGCATTCACAGATCGTCCAATAACCAATTCAGAATCAATCAATTTCCACTGCTGTCCCATATACTTAGACGGTCCAACCAACACCACAAAAAAAGGAGGCGTCTTTTCTGCTGCCTCTAATTTTTGATTAAACGTGTCACTGGGAGTAACACTGGTTTTTTCTTCATCAACTTCTTTATTCGACATTCTCGACCCCTGCATGTGTAAAACATCATAGACCTCTTACTCCGCACAAACAATTTAACTCTTATGTTTTATAGTCCTTTAATATTTCTTCTACTAGCCATATGACCAGATTAAGAAATATTCACATCTTCTTCTATACGATGGTACCCTCGCCACTCTTTCAAGCGGCCATAAGCCTGGCCTTCCTCATTATACTCAATCATCACATAAGTCAGTTTTGTTATCACTCCCAAAGAAGAAATGTCTAATGATGTCAATTCTGTCCAAGTTCCTGTATTGAAGTACTCCCCCTTAGGCCATTGCCGATATTGATAAACATGGGTGTGCCCAAAAACAACAGTACTCACCCGATCATCTTCTAAAATTTTACGCGCAGCCACACTTAAATCAGGAAACACCGCACTCTCCAGCAAAACCCTTAGTATTCTTTGAATAGACCACACCTTTCCCGGCTCATTTTTAAATGGTGAACTCAAAAAATACCAGAGTAATTTCGAAAAAGTTACCAAAGCAAACCATGTTCTCTGGAACAACATCCAACGAATCATTCTATCAAAAGGACGAATTTTATCTATATGAGGGTAGTGTAGTTTGATGGTCATAACAAAATCGATAAAAAAATGAGAACCAAATGGTAAATTTAGTATTGGCTCTGGTAGATTTTTCTTTAAAAAAAACTTCCGTGGATCAAAACGATTTGCTGCCTCATGCATATGGCCATGTTCAATATGAACTCCATCAAAAGAATAAACTAAATTCTTATAACGGATTGCACAGCCTAAAACTTTATTTAGATAAGCACGCACACCTGGCCACATAACTGCTTGATCATGGTTACCCACAATATATGTAATACTATTGCCTGGAGAAGAGACAAATTTACGCAAGGCTTCAAATGCCTTAACGTGTCCTGAAACAATGTTTTTTAACTTCTCAATAGAGACACTCTCCGTAATAACAGTCAGATAATGTCCTCTATAGTCTACTTGTAAAAAATTAAGAAAATCTCCATTAATAATAAGTTCCAATTCACAATCAACATATTGACCCGTTGTGTAGTAATGGAGGAATTCTACAAACTTCTCTTCAAAATAAAATTCTTCTAACTGATTCACACTGCCGTTTTTAAGAACTCGCCCAGTTCCTAAGTGCAAATCACTAATAACTAATTTTATTTTATTTTTCCCTTGAGTTTCGTTTTTCTCTGCGAATTGTTCTACCATGAAATTGTTTCCCAGAGTTAATTATTTTGCAACTTTTTTAAATTCTAAAACTGCCCCTTCATCAACTTCAAGATTTGTTAAAGCAAGTCTTAAGGCCTTCACCGTTCGGCGAAATTGTTCTTGATTTTTATCTATTTGCTTGTTTAATTCTTGGACCTTATTTCTGTAGTTATTTGATTCGCCCAAAAGTTGATCCATTTTTCTTTTGAGTCCCATTAATGTTTCATCTTTTTGTCTAACAACAGCGTGATTCTCAAGTTTCATCAGTTCAATACGATTTTCAAGTTCCCTTTCACGCACTCTTATTTTCTTTAGGTCAGACGACAATCGACATTCTAGCTCTTCCACTTTGCTTTTCTTCTCTTCAATTTCTCTTGTCTTATGGTTCACTGCCTCTTTGAGAATTCCCATTTCAGCTGAAAATATTTCTTCTTGATTTCCTAAATACTGTTTTAATTTTTCTAACTCCCCCATTTTCTCATCGGAGTTTTTCCTAAAAGTTTCACCTGCTGCTGCAAGGTCTTCATTTTCTATGATTAATCTATCAGCTTCCTTCTCTAACTCTATAATTTTTTGCTGAGCTGCTTTTAGATTTTCAGCTTGCACTAACCCGACTTCACCAGAAAACTTCTCTGTCTCCGAAGTACTCAAAGAATCTATACCGTAGCTCACTTGTACCTGATCGTCGGAAGCTCCTCCTCCCACCGATTGCACAGCCACTTGAGTGCTCTCATCAGAATTTTCCTCTGTTTTTATTTTTTCAAAAGCAACAGGCTCTAACGTTGAAGACAATGGTGTTGCCTTTGTCTCATCTTCTTCTTCAACATCTAGGGAGTATAAATTCTCTTCCTGCTTATTTTGTAACGAAAAACCATCATCCTGTTCTACTTTTTCACAAATATGAACCTCTGTAGCCTCACTATCTACAGCCTCATTACCTACAACCTCATTACCTACAGCCTCATTATCTACAACCTCTTTGTCAGTGTGGTTTTCTCTAATTTGCTGGAACATGGTAGGTTCATCATTCTCAGCACCTTCAACAGCAGAAGCACTCTCTCCGAGATCAAGAACCCCAAACGGGTCTACATCAAGTGAATTTTCATTCATTTGGTTCTCATCACTATTTCCAGCACCTTCGACAGCAGAAGCATTCTCTCCGACATCAAGAACCCCAAACGGGTCTACATCAAGTGAATTTTCATTCGTTTGGTTCTCATCACTATTTCCAGCACCTTCGACAGCAGAAGCATTCTCTCCGACATCAAGAACCCCAAACGGGTCTACATCAAGTGAATTTTCATTCATTTGGTTCTCATCACTATTTCCAGCACCTTCCGGCGAAATATCGTCCAAAAGAGATTCCATGATTTCATCAGCTAAAAGCGATGTCTGTTCTAAATTATCCGTCTTTTTCATACCTTAACACTTATCGGGAATATTCTTAGAAAAATTAACCTTCATAGGACTAAACAGAAATGGGCTTTTAGCTGTCTCAAATCAAGACACTCAATGGGATTTTGACAAAAAAGGACCTTTTCCTAGCTTTTTGAGCTTGTCTGTAAGAGCCAAAGGACTTTTGAGAATACAAAAAAGCCCCTCATTTTCCGATGGCCTTCTAACTGGTTTTTTTGTTGGTTGGCCAAACCTGTCAGAGAGAAGACAATGTATCTTCCTGTTATCGAGAGTTGATATAAGAGATAACTTAGTTTTAATAAAATTGACCAGGTTTATATTGCAAACATTGAAGATTAACAGTTCTTAATAATGATATGTAAGCAGGAGACAGATCAATGATTCGAGGAATTCACGATTTTTACTATAACGTAAAAAATATGGAAAAAGCGGTTCAATTCTATACTGAGACATTAAATATGAAAGTCACTCATGGGTCAGAACACTGGACAAGTCTTGACTGTGAAGGTGTCATGATAGGTCTACACTGGAGTGGGGGCAATGATATCCCATCTTTTCCAAGAGATTCTCATGGTGCTCATTGTGGTGGGACTTTGACTTTAGTTAGCGATAATATACCTGAAGATCGAAAAATTTTAGAAGCAGCAGGTTCTAAAATTTTAGGTGAAATGGATGAACTCTGGGGACATATGCTGATTTTTGAAGATATAGATGGCAATGTTCTTAAACTTCAAAACGCGAAGTATTGAGGAGCATATTTGAGCCAATTTAATTTACAGACTAATGGGGGAACCGCCCCCCTAACTCAAGTGAATGAGCCTGTTTTTTAAACCTAACCTCTTTGACTAAGCCCTTAGTTTTTAATAAAAGGACACGCATCAATTTATTAAAAATGATAAATTAGATTAATAGCATTTTTCCTATGTTTTACCTTTGCACCATTTCTGTTAAGGCTTCTAAAAGCATCTGCTTGAAATTCATGTCTAGAATAAACAAACTCTAAACTAAAACCATTATGAAAATTTAAGCCTGCTTTTAGTGCCCTGTAGCTTCCATCAACATCTGTCTCTCCTTTTGTTCCATATTCTGGATCACCTGGAACTCCGCTGTAGTAACTTTTCGTCCACTTACCCTTTGTTTTTGCATAACCAGCTCCAACATAAGGGCTCACACCTCTTACTGCAGTAAATATATATAATCCACCAAAATAAATATCGATTGTCTCTACCTCAGATGAAGGTGAATCAACAACGATATCTACTGGGCCGGTCGCAGTGTTTTGTGTAAACGCAGAACCGTCATCATGTTTCAAAGCAATCTCTTGTCTTGGAGACTTTATTCTTGTTTTATAAATTCCAACTTCATATCCCCAACCTGTTTCTGGAATATATCTTAGATTATAACCAAAAGACGTACTTCTCTCAATGAGTGCATCTAATATATTTGCATTTTCCTCTGTTATATCCTCTGGATTAGTGCCTATAAAGTGTCCATAATCCAAATGCTTACCTGTTATATCACTCGTTGAATCTCCCACACTGCTGCTAACAAGAAACCCATGTTTAAAGATTTCTTCAGCTTTTGCTTCCTGATTGTGTGTCACTGCTAAGATCATCGTCGCGAGAATAATTATATATGTGTGCATAACGGCCTCTCCTTCATTGGTCTCGTTCTATCTCTTTAGGAGAAGAAACTCTTAAAGAGCGATCAAACATTATTAGTTTAAACAAACCTGTCTAAGCTAGCTAAAAGGTTTTCACCCTCTCTTTTAACACAGAGCATCAAAAGATGCCACCTTTTTCCGCTCTTGAGAACTTTTTACAAAAAAGGGTTTTATGACTTATACTCGGGGGCTTATCAGATCAAGAGCTCTGGACGTCCTTCATATTTAGACGTCAATTGACCACAGGCTGCATAAATATCTCTACCCATGGTTTTACGTAAAAGAACATGAACTCCATTGTCCATTAATTCCTCGCGAAAGCGTTCCACCTGCCCATTGCTCGGTCGAACATAATCAGCATCCTCATGCTCATTAAAGGGAATTATGTTCACCTTGCAGGGAATTGATTTAGCTATTTCAGCTAAACGTCTAGCGTCAGCAAGAGAGTCTGTCACTCCTTTAAGTAATACATACTCAACAGTCACCTTGTCCTTTGTGATTCTTGCGTGTTTTCGACAGGCCTCTAACAATTGTTCAATGGAGTGCTTTTTATTGATCGGCATAATCTCAGAACGAACGGCGTTGGAGCTACCATTGAGTGAAACAGCCAAACGCACTCTGGCTTGAGTGACCAATGGAATTTGCTCCACCAGACCAGAAGTTGATACTGTGATCTTCTTTCTTGATATATTCATCCCCCAAGGAGAGTGTAAAACTTCAATCGCTTTAAATACAGCTTCGGGATTATCAAGTGGCTCCCCCATTCCCATAAAAACAATATTCGTAATACGCTGACCCTCTTCTATAAGATTAGAAGCCCCAACAAACTGCCCGACAATTTCTCTGGCACTTAACCGTTTCTTTAGTTTTCTTTTGCCCGTAAAACAAAACTTACAACCAAGATTACAACCAACCTCCGATGACACACACAAAGTCAAACGCCCATCAGAAGGAATTAAAACAGCCTCGACCGTCATTGCTACTTGACGATCATCAATCACTTCGCTGACATCAAAAAGAAACTTCTGTGTCCCATCCACACTGATTTTATGTTCCACAACTTTAGGCAAAGAAAAATTTAGCAACTGAGGCAACTCTTCGCGAAATTTTTTTGAAAGGTTCGTCATTTGCTCAACGTCAGTCACTCCTTTTTCATAAACCCATTTAAAAATCTGCTGAGCACGAAACTTGGCCTTACCCAAAATCTCCAATCGACTTTGTAAATCATCCAAACTCAAATCATAAAAATAACTCTTTTCCTTCAATCAGCCCTCCACCAAAGCCCTCTCCTTCTACCACAAACACCAAAATATCTCACCAAAACCCCCTTTAATAATCCATTCTAATCATTTTTTAAGAATTTATTTCACACCCCCCTCCGTTATTCCCTCCGTTATTCCCCCCGTTGTTCCCAGTCCCCGCAAGTTTTCAAATAAATGGTTCAAAGGGTCTTTCATCTTCAAGCGAGTTCGGATTGGTGCGCCGCTCGCAAAGCGAGCCGCGCTGCCGAACGAATGTCTGAGCTTGAAGATGGAAGACCCTTTGAACCATTTATTTCAGACCCAGCTCCCCAAAACCCATGTTATAGAGAACCATCTTATACAATTCTACTGGGAGAAATAAAGCCCTAGGTAAATAATCAGCCTCTAGCCGACAAGGCTAAGATTTGACGACGTACAAAATAAATTATTCCATTATTCAAGTGAACGTAGACATTTGGCAACTTTTTTCATTTCTGAGCTTTCTGTAGATGATTTTGACTTAACAATATAAACATCTCTTTTGATGGGCTTAAAGCCACTTGGGAAATTTTTCTGATATAGCTTATAATCATCTTTAACAATTTGATTGTGAATTTTGGCAATAAAATTTGGAAGATAAATAACACATAATCCACTCCTTGAAAGTTCTATTGCACTTTCGAGAGTATCAACTCTATGTTGAATTAAGCGTGGAAACTCATGCTCCGGCCAACCATCAAGCCCTTTGACACCTGACGGAGCCCCTTTTATTGGTTGTATGGGAGCTACAAAAGGTATTTCCTGAAAATTTAAATTATTAAAAGAACCTTTTGTTCCGTAAATTGACATTTGAACTTTTGAAATTTTTAAAAAATCTACCCCAGGAGTTGGGATAGGCTCATATGTTATTCCAAAATCTACTATCTTTTTTGCAACAAATTCTTCTAATTCTCCCTGTCTGGTTTCATAGAGATCTAATTTATAAGTTTCCAACAATGGCTTCAACTTCTTTAAAAAATACGTGCTAAAGACCTCAAATGTTGCTATTTTAATATTACTTGATTCAGCTTTTTTATTTATTACACTTAAATCTTCTATTTGATTGATGATGTTCTTAGCTCTCTTATAAATAACTACTGCTTCATTGGAGGGCACTATACCTCGGCCTTCGGGTAAAAATAGTTCAAAACCCAGTTCTTCTTCTAATACTTTCAGTGACTTAGACAGCGCACCATGGCTCATTCCTATTAGATCAGCGGCACTTCTTAACCCACCAGTTTCAACAACCGTACAAAATTGCTTAAGCCTATTGGTCTCCATATAGAAACAGATATATAAAATAATTCGATATACGGCAACAATAAAAATGAATATATTCCGACCTTCTTGAGAAATCAATAAAGGTCTAAAACCGAGGAGGAGATATGAAAACAATAATTTTATTATGTTTATTGATAGGGTCACAGCATATTTTTGCTGCCAGTTGTGACATTGAAAAAGGGCACTACTTAATATTAAAGGTTGATCAACTAAAGGTAAAAGTAGATTCTTGTGACCCAACTCCAGGGTGGGGCCAGGGAAGAGCTCATTTTGCTACATTTGATAAAAATGATTTAGCTCGAGCAAAGCGAGAACTACTTACCAAGCATCACCCCCTGATACCTGACCGTTGTCAATTACTAGGAACAGGTGATATTGAAATTATAAGTAATCGTAGTCTTTGTAGCTTCTCAGGGGTAGACGAAGCAACAGCAAATTTCACCGTAAGATATAAGTGTCACTTATTCTGATTTAATGTAACTGTTCCTTTAATTCTGTGCAGAGGACGGTATGCTAATAAATGTATTTAATAGAGTTAAGGGAAGTGAGACATGTTATCAAATTTTAAGTTAATTGAATTTTCATCAATAATGTTACTTATTCTAGGTAGTCTCTCTTTTGCAGGAGTTAAAAACGAAGAGGTTATCTATAAAAAATTGATTCTCAAAGCCAGTAAAGAACAGATTTGGTCTACATTGACTGATCAAAATGAACTGGGCAAATGGTGGAATAAAGGAGTCAGACTTGAACCATATGTCGGTGGACAATTCTATGAACCTTGGGGAGAGGGGCAATTAGCCACTGGGAAAGTAGTAGATTTAAAATTTCAAAAGTTTATAAAGTTTACTTGGAAAGAGAAGTATTGGAATTCTTCTGAAAGTACAGTTTGTACATTTTTTCTAGAGAAAGTAGAAAAAGGGACGGTCTTAAAAATTCATCATTCTGGCTGGGAGTCTATTAAAGAATTAAGTAAAAGAAAAAAACTAATTGAAGGATTTCAGAAGGGCTGGGACCTTCTTTTACCAAAATTGAAGAAATATGTTGAATCGGAAAAGCCCTAGGTAAATAATCAGGCTCTAGCCGACAAGGCTAAGATTTGACGACGTACAAAATAAATTATTCCATTGGATTATCAGATATGAATACTAAAAAAGAAAGTTGGAATGATTATTACAAAAAAATAAGCAGAAAACCTCCTAGCCTATTACTTAAGGTGGCCTTAAATGAGGTTAAGCAGATTGGTATTGCTTATGACTTAGGGGCTGGAGCAGGAGTTGACTCAAAATTTCTAGCCAAACAAGGTTGGAATGTTTTTGCTGTAGATAAAGAACCGTCATCTATTAATTTTATTAGGAAAATCAAAACAGTGAGAGGTGATATTAAACCTGTTTTATCTAACTTTGAAGAATTAACTCTTCAAAAAGCCCATCTTATATTTGCATCATTTTCTTTACCGTTTTGTAGCCCGTGTAAATTTCCATTTTTATGGAACAAAATACAATCATCACTGGTCGGCGGGGGCATATTGGCTGGAACATTGCTTGGAAATAACGATAGTTGGGTCAAAGATTCTAACGGAGGAATGACATTTCAAACAAATAAACAGATTCTCGATTTATTTGAAGATTATGAAATTTTATATTTCGATGAACAGGAAGAGGATCGTCCAACGGCTCTAGGAAAGCAAAAGCACTGGCATGTATACAGTTTTGTAGTCCGAAAACACTAGGTTCTGAGGCGAATTAAAAATCACAAAGCTCAGGCTTTTAAGATGCCTCCCGTAAAGAAGATGAAAGCCCCTTTGAACCAACCTTATCTACCAAAAGTTAAGTCCTCTCTTTAACCCCCGCTGTTCCCCCCGTTGTTCCCAATCCCCGCTGTTCCCAGTCCACGCAAGTTTTCAAATAAATAGTTCAAAGGGTCTTTTATCTTCAAGCGAGTTCGGATTGGTGCGCCGCTCGCAAAGCGAGCTGCGCTGCCGAACGAATGTCTGAGCTTGAAGATGAAAGCCCCTTTGAACCACGCCTTATTTGCCAAAAGTTAAGTTCTCTATTTAGTCCCCAACCTCTCAGCCAAAGCCTCTTTTTAAAACTCTAAATTGACAATCTACGCAAGGGGTTAGACACCTCAAAAACTCTCAGGCATCGATAAATTGATGTCTAAGCTATTTTCTCCATGGCATAGAATATGCTGTCTAAAGTCTTGAAATTAATGGTATCAGTCTGATTTAGGAGAATTAAATGAAAAAATTATTATTTTTAACAACTATTATTTTGAGGGTATGCCTGTGAGATTAGTAAGAACTATCACTATCGCTTTAAGTATTTTTTTGAGCTTTGCTGTGTTAGCAAGCGACTATGAGTGTTCAGGATTATTTATGAAGTGCTCTGAAGGAGAAGAAATACATCACCTTACTAGATTGTCAGAATCTGAATGTAGTGGATCATATGAGGGATGTAGGCAGTACTTAAAAAACGAATTAAAGAACTTACGGAAAGTAAAAAAAACTGAAGTGTTTTGCTATTTCGATGAATACCGTAACGAAGCTATCTGTTTATAACTAGATTAGTAAAGATGGTTTAAGATGTAAAATACACTCAGCAGGAATACTCTCTGCAAAGATAAGAGTTCTTTGCAGCAGCTTGAACAAAGAAATTTCTTTTTCACCTAAGGTTTCTTCTAAAACATGATCCAAAATATACGAGCCAAACGAATGCCTGAGCTTAAAGATGAAAGCCCCTTTGAACCAACCTTATCTACCAAAAGTTAAGTTCTCTATTTAGTCCTTAAGATCCCACCAAACAAGGCACACACCCCGCCCCTTGCCCCCGCTGTTCCCAGTCCCCGCAAGTTTTCAAATAAATGGTTCAAAGGGTCTTTTATCTTCAAGCGAGTTCGGATTGGTGCGCCGCTCGCAAAGCGAGCCGCGCTGCCGAACGAATGTCTGAGCTTGAAGATGGAAGACCCTTTGAACCAGCCTTACCTACCAAAAGTTAAGTCCTCTCTTTAGTCTGCTGCCCCAGAAAAAACTCTTTTTAAAACTCTAAACTGACAATCTGTGCAAGGGATTAGACACCTCAGAAAAGCTCAGTTACCGATAGATTTATGTCTGAGCTGTTTTTTCGATGAGCGGTAAATAATTGATCCCCAGCCAACAGGACTAGAATATCATAGCGAGGCCACTGGAAAGTGGTCTTTTTCCTTTGGGGCCGGAAAACGTCACTTCTAAAAGCAATCCCCGAAAAAATTGAAAAATTTACATCACTCGATGATTTTCCCCTTAAAAGTGCACGAATCAGTTATAATAATTCAAACAATATCAATCAAATTTAAGAGAATTTGTCCCCCAAGGAAATAGAACGATATCAAGAGGAGAAATGATGAAAAAAATATTAATTGGTTTAACTCTTTTAATGTCCGTTACAGTTTTTGCTGAGAAAAGGATTATCACCTGCTCAAATACGGCTATCACAGTTCATTCGGAGAATATTATCGGAGGGGAATTCACTGTGACGCCTTCTAAAGGAATTCAGCATAAACTAACTATCAAATTGGAAGGAGGAGCAGATTCAATTTTTTGGGCTACTTCAGACACTTCTCAAGAACAACTTTTTGCTGGAGGCATCATGCATAATGCCAGTAGCTTAACCATGTTTCCTGGCGGTAATAAAGCAATGTTGTCCTTCGAAGGCGATATTTATCCTTTGGTGTGTGATAAAAAATGGAGTACTGAGTTGAGTAAATGGCTTGAAGAATGGCACCAAAGGGAGAAAAGGTGGTCTTGGTAGTAAACTCATTAACTAGACAGATTTTTTTTCACTAGGTTCTGAGGCTAATTAAAAATCACAAAACTCAGGAACTCTAAACGAATCGAACAAATAAACCATTAGTTTATCGAGGATAGAAAGACTTTGAGATTACTTTTAATATTGTTTTTTTCTGCATTTATATTTAGTGATACCTCTTGGGCTTCTTCTTCATGTGCAGACTTTCTCGGGAGTTCATTCAGAAGTGAAAGTCGTGTTATTACGACCGATACAATAGTTAAAAAAAGTGATGCTCCCATCTTAATGAAAGATATTTTAGGTTTTGTATATTACACTAAATTAAATTGGAAAAATTTTATATCTAAACATCGAAGAAAGGTTCGTTTATATGATACTGATTGGAGCAGAGAGAATTTCCTTAAGGAACAATTACTCTTACCTAAAGACTTAAAGCCTGATGAGCGAAAGATTATCTTAAAAATAAAGAGAGAGACATCACCGGAATCAAAACATTATAAAAAGGCGCAAGAATTAGAAGGGACTCCAGATATTATTGGAGTTGAGTCTGCTATTTTGAAAATTAAACTTAAAAGCAACGACATTTATTATGCTGAACACACTTCAAATAGAGAGACATCAATAAAAGTTCAAGATATTCTTTCAGCATTATCTGGAATAGGAAGAAAAAAGAATTTCTCGCCAAATGATATTGCAGAATTACACTTTTTCCATAATCATCCAGGAATAACTCAACCTATCTCAAAGCCTGATGTGGGAGTTGCCAAGAAATTTGTAAAAATTTTTGGTGATAATAATCCCGATTTTAAATTTCACATGTATGCAATTAGTTTTGAAAATAGTCTTCGTCCAACACTTATCTTTCATGCTGGGTTTCAGAATTGACTAGGTTCTGAGGCGAATTAAAAATCACAAAGCTCAGGCTTTTAAGATGCCTCCCGCAAAGAAGATGAAAGCCCCCTTTGAACCAACCTTATCTACCAAAAGTTAAGTCCGTTGTTCCCCCGCTGTTCCCCATTGTCCCCCCCCCTGTTCCCCCCGCTGTTCCCAGTCCCCGCAAGTTTTCAAATAAATGGTTCAAAGGGTCTTTTATCTTCAAGCGAGTTCGGATTGGTGCGCCGCTCGCAAAGCGAGCCGCGCTGCCGAACGAATGTCTGAGCTTGAAGATGGAAGACCCTTTGAACCAGCCTTATCTACCAAAAGTTAAGTCCTCTATATAGGCCTTAAGCCCCCCACCGAACACCCCATACCTTCGCTGTTCCCAGTCCACGCAAGTTTTCAAATAAAATGGTTCAAAGGGTCTTTCATCTTCAAGCGAGTTCGGATTGGTGCGCCGCTCGCAAAGCGAGCTGCGCTGCCGAACGAATGTCTGAGCTTGAAGATGGAAGACCCTTTGAACCAGCCTTATCTGCCAGAAGTTAAGTTCTCTATGTAGGCCTTAAGCCCCCCCCCCGAACAAGGTACACACCCCACCTTACCCACAACAAACCCCGCTGCAAAATTAGACAAAACACAGGAATCTAATAGTGACAATTGAGCTGCCTTTGCTAACGCTAAAGTTGCTACCACAGTATCCCCCGCCCCCGTCACATCAAAAACCTGACGGGCATAGGTGGGAACAATGTTCACTTGTTCTGCGCTGTAAAGAACCATTCCTTCACTTCCCCGAGTTAAAACCAATTCATCGGCGCCTATTTTATCACGAATTCTCTGTCCTAAATTTAAAATAGCCTGCTCATCTTGCCAACAACGATCAAAAGATTCTCCCAAAAGAGTTAAACTCTCCTCAAAATTGGGCTTAAATAGATTCGCCCCGCGATAAAAATCCAGGGGAGTCTCTCGATGGGGGTCAATTAAAACTTGCTTAGAAGATGACTTGGCAATGAGCAAAATTTCTTGAATCAAAGTCTCATTCAACAGTCCTTTGGCGTAATCCTGTAAAACAACCGCTTGGCACTGATCAATATTATCCTTGATCACTTGCAATATCTTCCTATGAACACTCTCACTGATATCCTGACGACGCTCATAATCAACGCGCACAATGTGATTATGACCTGTCATAACTCGAGCTTTACGTGTCGTTGGACGGCAGGAGTCTTCCACAAGATATTGACCTTCAATTCCCTCTCTCTCTAAAATATCACGTAACTTATCAGCTCCTTGGTCCTTTCCAATCACTGAAACAAGAATAGGATAACCCCCCAAACCGACAATATTATGAGCTACATTGGCCGCCATCCCCAGACGAGTATCTTCTTTTTTAACCTCTAGAACTGGCACTGGAGCTTCTGGGCTAATTCTGCGCACATCACCAGTGATATATTCATCCAACCCACAATCACCTACCACTAAGATTCTCTTATCTGACAGAGTTTCAACTTGTTGTAAGAGCTTCGGTAAAAGTTCTTTACCTGGAATAGAGCTTTGAAAGGGCTTTAACATCTTATTTGTGTCTCCTTAATTTAAAAACAAACACACTCTCTCACCTTATCAATAAAATGACAGCAACAGTAACAATTTTCCTCTTTTTTACAAGAAAACCTCTCGACGAAGAAGAAAAATAACAATATCCTTTTGAGTGTTTAATAAAGGTTTTTAAATAGATTCTTCCTTGGAGGAGCTCATTCATGGATAAACTACTCAAAGGTCAGTTTTTTGAAAACACCCTCCGCTCACTCGAAAATGCAGGCCGAGTTATCAACATAGACCCCAACGTTATGGAGCGTCTTAAATATCCTAAAAGATGTATCATTATGAGTATCCCCATCCGCATGGACGACTACAGTGTTAAAGTCTTCACTGGATACCGCGTTCAGCACAACTCCACACTTGGACCATTTAAAGGGGGTATTCGTTACCATCAAAATGTGACTCTTAGTGAAGTCGCAGCGTTATCCACTCTTATGACTTTTAAGAATTCTCTCCTAGGTCTTCCTCTAGGAGGAGGTAAGGGTGGCGTGACAGTTGACCCCACGCAGCTCTCTAAGACAGAAAAACAAAATCTCACTCGGCGTTACGCCAGTGAACTGAGCACCTTTATTGGCCCACGCACAGATATCCCAGCGCCAGATGTTGGAACAACTCCACAAACCATGGCTTGGTTTATGGATACGTACTCTCAAGAGACAGGCCTTGCACAACCAGGGTGTGTCACTGGAAAACCTGTCGCTATCGGTGGAACTGAAGGTCGGGCTGGCGCCACAGGACTTGGAGTTGTTTACTGCACCGAACGAGCCTGGCAGAAATTAGGTCGGAAAATGTCTGAGGTATCAATCGCCATACAGGGTTTTGGAAATGTTGGCCAAAATGCCGCTCTCTATAGCCACCGTCTTGGTTCTAAAGTTATCGCTGTCAGTGATGTCTTTGGAGGCTTTTATGACCCTGAAGGACTCGATATACCAGGTATGATCGAATATGCAAAAGCATACAAGTCTCTTAAAGGATACTCCAAAGGGGCTGCCATTTCCAACGAAGAACTTCTGCATTTAGACGTAGACTCTCTTTTGCCTTGCGCCCTTGAGGGAGTGATTCACAAGGATAATTTTGACAAGGTCAAAGCAAAAATGATTGTCGAAGGAGCCAACGGGCCTTGCACTATCGAAGCCAGTAAAGCCCTACGAGAAAAAAATGTTCACATCATCCCTGATGTTCTTGCCAATGGCGGAGGTGTAGTTGTCAGTTACTTTGAGTGGGTGCAGGATGCCACTTCTTCCCTCTTTTGGGGAGAAACTGAGGTCAATCGTCGTCTAGAAACCATCATGCACAAAGCATTTGATACAGTTTGGGCATTTTCAGAAGAAAAAAATTTAGATATGAGATTATCCGCAATGTCCGTTTCTGTTAAACGCCTTGAACGTGCCACTCTTATGCGAGGGCTTTATCCTAGATAAAGTAACTGATGATGCTCTGGTCGTTTGTTCCCCCAAAAATAGCCCATGACATAGCTCCCTATGCCCTAAAGGCCTATACATTTTTTTCTAAAGCAGAGCCCGTAGCATGTAATTCTTTTTCATGGCGTGGTCTTCACTTTCCTAATCGCTTAGGGATTGCGGGAGGTGTCGATAAAACAGCTTCGAGTATTATTCCCTGGTGGAAACTCGGTGCTGGTTTTATTGAAGTTGGCACTGTCACCCCCCAACCTCAAAAACCCAATTCAGGAAAAATCCTTATTCGTGATGAACAACAAAGAGCTCTGTGGAATAAGATGGGGTTCCCAAGCCCTGGTTCTGAAACAGTCCTCAAAAATCTTAAAAAAATCCCCTCCAAAAGACTCTCTCCCATCTTTATTAATATTGGCAAAAACCGTCAAACAGAGAGTCACAACGCTCATGAAGACTACAGTCAACTCGTTCATTTATTTCAAAACTATGCTGATGCTTTTGTTATCAATATCAGTAGCCCAAATACAGAGGGCTTACGCTCTTTGCAAGAACCGGAAACTATTCACAAACTCATCTCTCAATGCCAAAAATTCAATAAGAAAAACATTCCAGTTCTTATAAAGTTTAGTCCCGATCTACACAGAGAAAAACTCAAAGAAAATCTCTTGGCCTCCTTAGAGGCAAATATTGATGGGTGGATTCTAACAAACACCACTACTGATCGTACGAACACCCCTCATCTACCCAAGGAAGGGGGTGTTTCAGGCACTCCACTCACTCAACTTTCACGGAAAAAACTCGAAGAAACAATTGATATTTTAGGCACTCAGAAAGAAGGAAAGCTTCTCATCTCAACAGGAGGCATCATGGGCGCAGAAGAGGCCGATCTTAGATTAGACATGGGTGCTGATCTGATTCAATTCTACTCAGCCCTTGTCTTTAAAGGGCCTCGTTTTTTTAAAGACGTCACTCAATTTTGGATAAAATAAGTTTTCTTTGATGTCAGCCAGGGCGAGAGCCAGCGTCTGGATTTATGGAGACTCTCTAGACGTTTAAATATCTCTCAACTCCAATCAGGTTCTAATTTTTTCACATCCCTTAGATCAACCAAGCGAGGTTTTAAATCTCTCTCACCAATTCTCTCTAACATAACAAAACCATTGTCTACGTCTATTTTAGTAATAAAAGCCTGGGAGAATATCTCACCATCCTTGAAATGATAATTCCCCTTCCACCCTTGCTCAGCACAAAGCTGGGCTTTTTCTAAAATATCAGCTTCTATACCTTCTGTTTTCTTTTCTCTCAATGCCTACTCCTTTTAAGTCTCTACATGACATAGTTCTCTTATTACAGTATCATTTAATATATGAAAAAGCGTGGACTTTGGATACCTGTTGTTGCTGGTTTCGTTATTAAAAAAGGGCAAATACTCATAGGCGAGCGTATTATTAAAAATGCAGCCCCTGCATGGGAGTTTCCTGGAGGGAAAATAGAGCTGGGAGAGTCCCCAGAAGAGGCTCTGGCTAGAGAGCTTTTTGAGGAACTCTCAATCGAAGCGCAAATTGGAGAACTTAAACTCGCCTGCACCCATACCTACAACGACACAGGAATTATTTTGCTTTTTTTCTCGGTTCCCTACTGGAAAGGAGAAGTTAAGTTGGATCACTACCAAAAAATCAAATGGGTCGCCCCCAAAGAATTGCGACAACTTCCTATCTTAGAATCTAATAAAAAAGTACTCGATCAACTTATTTCGGCCATTGAGGACTCTTAACGTGGTAAAAAATACGACCTATGACTTCTAAAAAACCATTTCCTACTCAATTTAATGTCTGTATTGTGGCTGGGAAACTTCCTATCCTAGGACGTGCCGCACAACATGGCTTTCTTTGGCCACTGGCTAAAGGTCTAGCAGATGAAGGCCATAACGTCACTGTTCTCTCCACAAGAAGTCCATTAAATAGATATAAATTACAAAGAGCCGGGGTTGATATTTATTTTATCAAAGAAAAGGAGAGCTCTTATAAAAATTTACCATTTCCCGATGGAGTTAAAGAAATTTTTAATCACCTTCATCAAGAATCCCCCTTTCATCTTATTCACAGCATCGATGCCAACGGCTACAAGATTATCAGAGACAAAAAGCTCTATCGAGTGGCTGCCGCTGTTGATATCGGTGCAACACAAATATCACAGCTTTTTTCAATTCTTGCCATGGCACAAGAAACTTTAGGGAGCCAGTTAAGCACAAGTTTAGCCATAGCCTACAAATTTATAACGACCTACTACGGCAGAGACAGAAGCATACTTAGAAAAGCCGATGGGATTTTTGTTTCCAGCCCCCAGCAACGTATCGTACTAGAGAGATACTATCTTTTTCCCGATGCCCGTACCTATACCATTCCCTATAGTATTGAATTAGGGGATCTATCGGCAGATCATGACAATAATGCCTTAAGAGAAACACTCGGAGTACCCAAAGAGAGTAAAACAGTTGTTACAATCTCTGATATGAGCGAGTTTGGAGAATTACGCAATTTGCTTCGAGCTTTTCAAAAAGTTGCCATTAAAAAACCCAGTTCAAGACTTATCATCGTTGGTAACGGTCCTATGTTTAAAAAAGTCGAATATGAAATACTCATTCTAGCCTTAGGAAGTAAAGTCATTCTAACAGGCGCCGTAAATAACACGGATCTACCGAACTATATTTCTCTCTCCGATGTTTTTGTTAATCTCAGCTCACGCACAACAGGTTTTGAATCCAGCATTATCGAAGCCATGGCACAAAAAAAGGTCGTTGTCGGATCCGAAGTAAGCCCTATTTCTAATATTGTTGACGATGGTATTGACGGCTTTCTTATTAGACCAGCCGATGTCTCATCCCTCTCATCTTTGCTAATAGAAATTTTCACATTGCAATTACCCACGGAAGAGATCGGACAAAATGCTCGTAAGAAGACGCTTGATTTGTTTGATGCGTCGCGTATGATGGGGCAGCTCGTCGATGCCTACACTCGTATTATTAGATCCACCAACTATTATCTATGAAACACGACCGTATGGTTGTTAATTCCCTACATCGAACACCAGCCCATGTTTTCCCTAGGAATATCAAAATAATATTGGTACAATTTAAGTCTTCTCAGTGGGTTACAAAGGTTTTTCTCCACTGATAAAATATCATTTATTTACAACCTCTTTTTATTAACTAAGGACAGTGGCCATGACAAAAGCAGACCTTATTAATCATATCTCCGAAAAAGCAGGCATCACTCGTGTGAAATCTGAAACTGTTATAAATACCATTTTTGATTCTATGATCGAAGCACTTGTTCGTAATGATCGTATTGAAATTCGCGGCTTCGGTTCTTTTGTCAATCGCATTTATGAACCCTATAAAGGACGAAATCCAAGAACAGGTGAAGTTATTAATGTTGGCGAAAAGAAACTTCCCTTTTTCAAAGTCGGTAAACAATTAAAAGAAACTATTAATAATGAGGGAAAATCTTAAACTCTCTCATATCGTCAATTCCCATAATCACCATAAACAACCTTTCCAACCCCAGTGCGATGCCAGAGGAATCCGGCATTCCCTCTCTGAGAGCTTGAATAAAGTCCTCATCTATTGGAACAGGTTCCTTTCCCAAGCGTTTTCTTATTTCTAAGTCCTTTTTAAATCTTTTTACCTGTTCATCAGGATCAACTAATTCATAAAAAGCATTGGCAATTTCAACCCCTTGACAATAAAACTCGAACCTCTGTGCCCAGCCATCAGCTCCAATCTTCGCCAATGCTGCCATAGAGGGGGGGAAATTTGATATAAAGACTCCTTGTTGGCCTTTTAAATAAGGTTCTATTTTTTCTAAAAAAGCCCGAAAGAACAAATCATCCCACTCATCATCTTCTTTGAAATTAATAGATAAGCTCTCTAATAACTGTCTCAAATCCTCTTCAGAAGTGTGTGGGAATAAGTGAAAATCTAACACTTTTTGGAATAACGAAGCCATTGTTTCAAATTGAATAAAGCTTATAGCCGACCCTGCTATTTGTTCTACTTCCCTTCTCTTCGCCCACTCTTGGGAACTTCTTAATAAGAGTTCAACGTCTTTCTGTAAACTCTCTAAGTCCTCATCGACTCGATACCATTCTAGCATAGTGAACTCTGGTTGATGATAACGCCCAAACTCCCCATTGCGAAAACACTTTTTTATTTCAAAGACTTTTTTCCAACCTGCAACAAGAAGCCTCTTTAAATGAAACTCCGGACTTGTTGGTAGATATTTAATAAAAACACTGCCATTTGAATGTAATTGAGTCTTAAACGGCTCTAAGTAAGGCTCTAACCCCGGAGAACTTACCAGTGTCGGAGTTTCTGCCTGTGAGAACTGATGGGAGATAAAAAACTCCCTAACATGAGCTTGAAACGCCATCCAAAGATCATGTTTCTCTTTCTTTCCATAGATTTGTTTAAAATCTTCCATTAATTGAAGCTATTTTCCCTGAAATTCATAGTTAAAGGATAGGTAGATTCCCCAGTTAAGTTCAGACAGCTTACCATTCATAAATTGAGTTCTTATTTTTTTAACACGAATCCCACCTACAAAAAAGCGACCTCTTTCAAGGTTCAAACGAACTCCAGCACGATAACCAAAGGAGTAGCTCTCCAGTGGGCGACCTCCTGATACACTTGCAAAAATCGGCCAACCTAATAAAAATTCATTCACCATTAATGTTTTAGGCCAAAGAGGAAAAGTCACTACGCCACCAAAAAGTGGTGATACACGGGAGAGAGAAGAAAGTCCACTTGGATTCGACTCACTCTCATCAGATGTGGCAGAGTAAACATCATAACCTAGCCCTGCCTGCCAATTAATAAAATATTCATCCCCTTTCCTCCAAGGACGTGTGTAAAAAAACTCTGATAACAAAAATGTCGTTTTCTGATTTAAAGAAGTTGATGACGAACTTGACTGGTTACCAAAACCAACTAAACCTCTTCCCAACCAAGAGCCTCTGCCTAAGGATATCTGCAAAAAAGGACTTGTCTCTAAATGATAATCCATCGCAGATAATTCACTTGTATCCACGAAAGTGTCAATAGAGATCCATTTAACCCCCGCCTGCACCCACCAAGACTTATTGTGTAGATTTTTTTCTTCAAAGAGAAACACTGACTTCTTAGATAAACGCACCTTCATAAAAGGCTTTAATCCCGCATCTTTCTTTTTAAGTCTTCCGTGGATTTGCTTTCCATCCACTCTCATTATTTTTAGAACCCCTCGCCTTCGAGCTTCTTTTTGTAGAATGAGCCCTTCTGGCGAAAACTCTAAAATTTCTAAATAATCTCCTCTCTTGAGGTTTGTCTTTAAATTTAATGTTGCAACAGCCTTGTCTCCCGTTATTTTTGTTAAAAAACCATCAAAGGGAATTGCTTTTACCAATGAACGTACAATTTGAATAACTATTTTTCTACGCCCTTTCTTGGCTGTATCTCGCGGAAATTTTAATTGCCATTGAGCTAACTCCACATTTTTTTGTGAACTAATAATTTTCATATATAATGTTTTTTTTCTTATTTGGAAAAGCACTAACCCCACATTTTCTCTCAATGCTTTGTTTTTCCATTTTCCTAGGATATAGGGCCGGCGTGAAATTTTTATTTTCAATGGCGCTTGTTTTTTTAACGACTTAAAAATGATTCTTTGTAACGGCCATAGCTTTCTACGCCATTTTTTCTTGATCACACTATCAGCTAAGGAGATGTCTATGGGAGTTAAAATCAGAGATTCCAAGGCACTGACTCTTGGAGCAATGAAATCAGCAGAGCCTTCTATGAAACCTTTCTCAGCTTCGCTTTCATCCTCAAAAGCCGTTAATTTTTCTTCTTCTGCGTTTAACGAAAATTCCTCATTTTTTTTTACACTCTCTTCTGATTCTTCTTCATCAATGCCTAGATTTTTTAGCTCCTCATTACTCAACTCGTCATTACTCAACTCGTCATTGTTCAACTCGTCATTGTTCAAATCATCAACATATTCAATATCCTCTAACGCTTGAGCCTTTAATTCATGGCATGAAAATCCATACCAAAAAACAGTCACAGCAAAAACATGTAATAATATCTTTAATCTACTCTTTGCCACTTTCACCACTCAACTTCGCATTTACATATTTTAGGGCGTGTAAGCTCTACCATTCATCAAACAATACCATGAATATTCACTCTCAAGCAAAGCAAAGAAGACAATAAAGCTCCCTAATCATCAGTGTCAATGCCATGAAATTAGACTTGAACTCGCTATTCTTTCTGCTACCATTCCTAAGTAAAAACACCTCTGAATGTTTGCAATAAGAGAAAAGGAGTGCTTTTTTGAAACTGTCTCTTTATATTATTCTTCTCCTCTTACTCCCATCCAGTGCCTACTCTGTTAAAATAAAAAAAGGAGATGTTTTTCCAACTTTTAAACTGAAAACTCTGGATAATCTAAAAGAGTTTTCTCTGGAAGATTTCAAAGGGAAAGTTGTCGTTTTAGACCTTTGGGCCCATTGGTGCGCCCCTTGCCTGGAAGCAATGCCTGAATTGGTAAAGTTACAAACAAAATACGGCCTCCATGGCTTACAGGTTGTTGGTGTTAACGTCGATCACAAAATCCCTAAAGCCATTGAATTTGTTAAGAAATTCCGTCCTAATTTCCCCATTGTTCATGATAAATCACAGAAATATTTGAAAAAAATTAACATACAGGTTCTTCCAACGACTTTTATTTTAGACCACAAACTAAGGCTCAAGGCTCTATTTAGAGGGTATGGCTCTAGTACGAAGAAAAATCTAGAGAGACAAATCAAAAAATTGCTACAGCAAGTCCCTCTATCCCCACCCGTGGGAAAGAAATGATCTAAAACAGAGCCATATCCAAACTGAAATGCGCTCTAAAGGATTTGAGCGCTTTTCTGAACAAATAACAGCAAATCGACAGACTCTCAAGCGACCCTAAGCCCCTCTTCACAGCCCATTCCTTCACCCCTTTAATTTTGTAAATTTATATATATATGCTCTTTTTTCACTTATTTTCTTCTCATTTTCACTATTTCCACGTATTTAATGCTTTAAGAGAACCTTACCATGGAGGCTTTTGTGAAAAAAACAGATTTTCTCTTCGAAAGAATAGTCAGTGAGGTGCAAAAAATTAAAGACCTAGACACACTTAAGAAAGAACTCAAAAAACTCGCCAAAGAAATACAAAAAGAGATCCAAAAAATCGGAAGCCCCGTCGACCTCGCCAAAAACCAGCTAAAACAATTAGAACTTCAATACAGTGATCTTCTTAAAAAAATATCTAAGGCTCAGAAGCAATTTGATAAAGAGGTCTTCAATGCTCTTGGTAATATAAAAAAAGTACGCAAAGACGCGAAAAAAACTTTCCACTCTTACAAGAAAAAAGCTAAAACTCAAAAAAAGAAAATTAAAGTCGCCATCAAAAAGAAAGCTAAAAAGAAAACAGCTGCCGTAAAAAAAACTAGTAAAAAAATAGCTAAAAAAATCTCTAAAAAAATTAATAAAAAACTAAATACAACTAAAAAAACCTCAACACGTAAAAAAAACTCAACACGTAAAAAAACCTCTTCTTAAAAGCAAAGTAAAAGGTCATTGCTATGAATAGCTTCTTTCCGTCACTTGATAACATGAACAATAATGAAGAGTTTATTTCAAGACACATTGGTCCTAATTCCTCAGAGACTCAAGAAATGCTACAAAGCTTAGGAGTTAGTGATTTTGATAGCCTCATTAATAAAACACTTCCTGAAAATATTCTCACGAAGAAAGATTTTGACTTAAAACACGCACAAACAGAACACCAAACTCTCAAAGAGATCAAAGCTCTCGCTAAACAAAACCAGATTTACCGTACTTACATTGGCATGGGGTTTCACGATACCATCACACCTCCCGTTATTCAGAGAAATGTTTTTGAAAATCCTGGCTGGTACACAGCTTACACCCCCTATCAACCAGAGATTTCACAGGGACGCTTAGAGGCTCTTATTAATTTTCAAACCATGTGTTCTGAGCTCACTGGAATGGATATCTCTAATGCCTCTCTTCTCGATGAAGGAACTGCTGCAGCCGAAGCCATGATTTTGTGCCGCAATCAAATTCGTGATAAGAACAGGAAGACTTTCTTCATCAGCGACGACACCCATCCACACACTATTGAGGTTATCAAGACCCGCGCCCAACACTTGGATATAAATATACAAATCGGCCCTGTTGTCTCTACAGATTGGTCTCTGTGTTTTGGAGCATTGCTCTCCTATCCGAACACCTATGGTTCCATTGAGAATATGAGTTCGCTCATTGCTAAAATACAAGGAAATGGTGCTCTTGTTGCTGTTGCAGTAGATCTACTCAGCTTAACTATTCTCAAGCCTCCCGGGGAGATGGGTGCAAATGTTGTCGTCGGTAACACACAGCGCTTTGGTGTTCCACTTGGTTTTGGCGGTCCCCATGCCGCATTTATGGCCACACAAGATAAATTTAAACGCAGTCTTCCTGGCCGCATAGTCGGTGTTTCGGTGGATACTAAAGGACGCAAATCTTATCGATTGGCTCTACAGACACGGGAACAGCACATCCGTCGAGAGAGAGCATCAAGTAATATCTGCACCGCCCAAGTTCTTTTGGCCAATATGGCTTCTTTCTATGCTGTTTATCATGGTCCACAGGGGCTTATTCGTATTGCTAAACGTATTCACAAACTCACATCGGCACTCTACGAAGGACTGCAGTCTTTAGGTTTTGAATGTCTTCACGGAGATTTTTTTGACACAATCGTTCTTCGCACAGTCACTCCATCTACTGAAAAAAAAGGACAGAAAAGCAACGACGAGATTTATCAAGAAGCATTGAATAAAAAAATTAACCTCAGAAAGGTCCCTCAAGGTTTAAGTATTTCCCTTAACGAAACAACGACTTCTGAGGATATTTCTGACATTTTAGAAGTTTTTAGTGGACAAAAAAGAGACCTCACAAAGCTCATCGCAGATGCATCTAAAAAAATCCCTGATGACCTTATTCGATTATCTACTTTTATGACTCATAAGGTTTTTAACTCTTTTCACAGTGAAACATCCATGCTCCGTTACATTCAAAAATTACAGAACAAAGATCTCTCACTCACGCAAGCCATGATTCCTCTAGGCTCTTGCACCATGAAGCTCAATGCCACCACAGAACTTATCCCCGTGTCCTGGCCTGAGTTTAATAAGATCCATCCCTTTGTGCCTTTAGATCAAGCCAAAGGTTATCTACAGCTCATCAAAGAAACGGAACAAATGCTTGCCACTATCACTGGTTTCTCTTGCGTATCACTGCAACCCAACGCCGGCTCCCAAGGAGAGTTTGCAGGTCTACTTGTTATACGTCGCTACCAACAGGAGAAAAATCAAGGGGAACGTAATATATGCCTCATACCCCATTCAGCCCATGGCACTAATCCTGCCAGCGCTGTTATGTCAGGACTTAAAGTCGTCGTCATCAAATGTGATAACGATGGTAATATTGACGTTGACGATTTAAAAAACAAAGCTCAAGAACACAAGTCCCACTTATCTAGTTTAATGATCACCTATCCTTCCACCCACGGAGTCTACGAAGAAACCATCCAAAACATCTGTAAAATTATTCACGATAACGGCGGACAGGTCTACATGGACGGAGCCAACATGAATGCTCTTGTCGGGTTGGCTCGCCTTCCCGAGTTAGGGGCCGATGTGTGTCATCTAAATCTCCATAAAACATTTGCCATTCCCCACGGTGGCGGCGGTCCAGGCGTTGGACCCATTGGCGTCGCAGAACATTTAAAAAACTTCCTCCCAAACCATGGACTCGTTCCTGAGGCTGGACCTATCACGGGAATTGGTTCTACGACCTCGGCTCCTTGGGGAAGCGCCAGTATTTTACCCATCTCTTGGGCATATATGAAGATGCTGGGAGGCAACGGCCTCAGAAAAGCCACTGAATATGCTATTTTAAACGCTAACTACATTGCTAAGAAATTAGAAAACCATTATGAAATTTTGTACAAGGGAAAAAATGGCATGGTCGCCCACGAGTGCATTATTGATGTCAGACCCTTCAAACAAAGTGCGGGTGTCACGGTTGATGATATCGCTAAACGACTGATTGATTATAGTTTTCACGCACCAACAATGTCTTGGCCTGTCCCCGGAACTCTTATGGTGGAACCCACAGAGAGCGAAGAAAAAAAAGAACTGGATCGCTTTATCAATGCCATGATCCGTATTCGAAAAGAGATACAGGCTATTGAAGAAGGTGTCTACTCCCGAGAAGACAACGTTCTCAAAAATGCTCCTCATACAGTTGAAGGCCTCATTGCCCCCTCTTGGAGTCATGAGTATCCAAGGGACGAAGCTGCTTACCCTGTTCCTGGTTTAAGAGATAACAAGTACTGGGCTCCTATTACAAGAATCGACAATGCCTATGGCGATCGCAACTTAGTTTGCTCCTGTCCTGCCATAGAAGAATATGAGACAGAAGAATATGAAACAGAAGAACATGAAACGAAATAACATGATTCAAAACACTGACAATCCCATGATCGGAATCTCTGGATTCTCTAAATGAGCTTGCACATTGTCTCAATTCCCATTGGCCATCCAGATGATGTCACTCTCAGAGCGATCAACACCTTAAAATCTTCAGATTTAATTATTGGTGAGGAGCGCAAGGTCGCTGTCAGGTTCTTGAAAAGTATTGGTTTAAGTGACTTTAAATTGGAGCTTCTTAACGAGCATTCTGATAGTCAAGATTTAGATTTTTTAGAAGATCAGTGTCTTCACAAAAAAGTATCTTTGATTTCAGATTGTGGAACTCCTGTTTTCTGTGACCCTGGTTCACAACTAATTGATCGCTGTCGTAAAAAAAACATCTCTCTGGTTGCTATCCCAGGGGCATCGAGTCTTATGACTCTTCTATCTCTTAGCAGTAAAGCGATTAAAGAATTTCATTTCCACGGTTTTCTCCCTGCCAACAATGAAAAGCGCCAAGGTTTCTTACAGGCCCTTGCCAAGGAGAAACAAGCCTCCGTACTGATGGACACCCCCTATAGATTAAAAAAAACCTTAACAGAATTGGCGAAATTTATTCCTCACCGAGAATCTCTCCTGGGGATCAACCTCACTCAAGAGAATGAATATGTTTTAGAAGGAACCTTAAAAGAAATCGTACAGAGGTTTTCCCAAAAAGAAACTTCAACTGAGAGAGCATTACCAGATAAAGCAGAATTTATTATTTTTCTCTACACGATTGAGAAAAATCACTCACAATCAAAGCAACGACCTCAGATCAAACATCGATCAAGGCGTTAATTTAAAGCTTTTCAGTAAAGTCTGTTAGTAAGAAATAACGATCGAATAGAGAGTTGTATCGGGACCACTTTTCCCCCGACTTTCGTTCGTCTTTCATAAAACCTTCAAGAATATTTATACGACTATCAAGTTCATCCACCATAGAAACAACAAGAGCCTCTAAAAACTTAGGTCGCTTAGGGCTGCCAAACTCCAACTTACCGTGATGACTTAAAACAATATGCTTACAGATATCTCTTAACTCATCAGAGAAGCCTTCAATATGATTTGATTTCCTATCGATCAATTCTAAGGCAATGCCCATATGCCCTATCAACCGCCCTTTATCCGTGTAAGAAGTCGTTCCTCCATAGGACAACTCCCAAACCTTACCTATATCGTGATAAATAGCTCCAAAATACAGAAGATCTCGATTCAAAGTCTGATAATGGCTGGACAAAAATTTCATGATTTTTAAAATAGACATCGTGTGATCTAAAAGTCCCCCTATCCATGCATGATGAATATTCTTTGCCGCAGGAGCCTTTAATAGCAATGGCTTTATTTCTTTATCATTAACCGTATTTTCCAGCAACTGTCGTAAATGACTATTTTCCACTTCATCAACAAATTGCAACAGCTCGACATACATTAACTCTGATGAATTATCACTCGCGGGTAGAAAGTCTTTAATATCATAATCATCGACTTGTACTTTTTGTATATCACGAATAATAATCTGCTTGCGCCCTTGAAAAACCTGTACAACTCCTTGCACCCAGGATAAGTCACCATCATCAAACTTTTTGTTCAAGTCATCGGCATTATCCCAAACTCGCCCATCAATTTGTCCTGTTTTGTCAGAAAGCAACACAGATAAGTAGGGTTTTCCCGTTTTTCCCATGTTTAGATGCTTCTCTTTCACAAGAAGAACTGTCTCTATTTTATCTTTTTCCTGGAAATGCTCTACACTGATCTTTTTCATGTGATTATCTTATAATGATTTGATCAAAGAAACATCGTTTTTTTTCACATCTCTCTCTTATCGCACTATTCCTTGCTCCCCATGACTCCCTCCACCGTCACCCTGTGAATCTTTTTTTGGATGCTTCTTAGCAATCGCCTGTTGCACCTTTTCCTCACAAGTTTGATTATAATCGCCCATTATTTTAGCTGATTTCTTAGACTGGAAGTTCTGCAAAGCTCCCTCGCAACAATCAGCAATGAGTGTTGTGAGCCCTTCTTTAAAAAGGGGTTTGAAATTCTTCTCTGCCAATGCTTTTACATTAAATTCAACGTGATAGGTGAATGGGCTTTTCCCTAAATCTTTAAAAAAGGCTCCTGAGAAATCACTCTCTTGAACAAACCTAGGGTGTTCTTTGTCGGTTTTAGCAAATAAACCCTTTTCGTCCAGTTCCCTAAGACCATCCCCTGCAAATACAAGGATTTTATCACCACTTGATATATTTTTTATTCTTGGAAAACTAAAATCTCCATCTTTGATCCCTAAGGTGTACTTCTTGCCCCCTACTGTTATATCAGAAAATGATCGACCCTTCTTATCCCTGCGACAGGTAAATTCTGTTGGATTTAAAGACTCCAACAACCTTTCATCCGCGGAATCAACATTCTTGTATATAGTCATGCCTACCCAAGTTATACCAGCAATGACTCCATTAATGGCAATTGAAATTGGCAACATATTAGCAGTTGTGATAACAATACCAACAGCATGGGCTTTAGGCGCTATTAATGATAAGAACACAGACGGTGATTTACTTGGTTTTTGATAGAGTTTATTTATCGCTGTGTAAAGGGAGCGAAAACTCCTATGGGAGGTCGCATTTAACTCTTTGCCATTAATAAGGAACTTTCCCTCAATGGCTTTTTGAAAACCGACGTTGACCTTCTCGCCACCCACCCTCATCACCAGATCATTGCCACTCACGGAGAGTTTTATCTTTTGGGATTTAGGTGTTTGCTCTATCAGATCTTGGATGAACTTCCTGTCGTCTTTCAACTTCAATATCTTCTTTAAACCAACGAACATCTCCCGCGCATGGACGCCATGGATCTGTTCATAGGCTCGACCCATTAACTCTTGATTCACATCACTCAAAGGAGTCCCAAACACGACGGGTGAAAAAAGCAAGCCCACCATAGATGTAAAAAAAACTGACATCAGTAAAACCATTCTCTTCATCAGAAACCTTCCATTCAAATTCAATGGGTTTTTCATGTGCTGCTCTTATTTCACTGTTGTTCTATTATTAGTCGTTCCATCATCACCTGATGAATCTTTTTTTGGATGCTTTTTAGCAATCGCCTGTTGCACCTTTTCCTCACAAGTTCGACTCCTAGCGCCCATCGTTCCATATGATCTCTTATTAAATTGGAAGTTCTCCAAAGCTCCATCGCAACAATCAGCAATGGCTGTGAGCCCTACTCTTAAAAAAGGCTTGAAATTTTTCTCTGCCAATTTTTTTAACCCACGTTTATCACCTTGATAAAAGCGGCTGCTTTTATAGTCTCTAAAAACAGCTTTTGAGAAATCACTCGCCTGAACAGATTTAGGGTATGGCTCGGTTCTAATAACTGAACCCCTTCTGTACCGTCCCCTAAAACCATCATTTGCAAATATAATCTCTCTTTTATGCCCATCAGCCTTACCAACTGATATGCTTTTTATTCTTGGACGATTAAACGCTCCATCTCTGATCTTTAAGGTGTACTTCTTGCCCCCTACTGTTATATCAGAAAATGACTGATCATCCTTATCCCTGCGACAACTAAATTCCGTTGGATCTAAAGATTGCAGCAGCCTTTCATCCATAGGAGTGCCTCCAAGATTCGTATCTGACCCTAGAAAATCTATACCATTAAGAATTGAGGGTATAAGAATTACAGGAGTCATTGCAGCAATAGCAGAAGTAGCTATCAAACCAAGAGCATAGGCTTTAGGCGCTATTAACGATAAAAACACAGACGGTGATTTACTTGGCTTTTGATAGAGTTTATTTATCGCCGTGTAAAGAGACCGAAAACTCCTATGGGAGGTCACATTTAACTCTTTGCCATTAATAAGGAACTTTCCCTCGATGGCTTTTTGAAAGCCAACGTTGATCTTCTCTCCCCCCACACTCATCACCAGATCATTGCCACTCACGGAGAGTTTTATCTTTTGGGATTTAGGTGTTTGCTCTATCAGCTCTTGGATGAATTTCCTGTCGTCTTTCAACTTCAATATCTTCTTTAAACCAACGAACATCTCCCGCGCATGGACGCCATGGATCTGTTCATAGGCTCGACCCATTAACTCTTGATTCACATCACTCAAAGGAGTCCCAAACACGACTGGTGAAAAAAGCAAACTCACCATAGATGTAAAAAAAACTGACATCAGTAAAACCATTCTCTTCATCACAGACCTTCCTTTCAAATTCAATGATTTTTCATGTGCTGCTCTTAGTGCACTGCCGGAGTATCCCTAAAACGCACTCCACCGTTATCTTGTGAATCTTTTTTTGGATGCTTTTTAGCAATCGCCTGTTGCAGCTTTTCCTCACAAGTTCGACTCCTAGCGCCCATCGTTCCATATGATCTCTTATTAGATTGGAAGTTCTCCAAAGCTCCCTCGCAACAATCAGCAATGGCTGTGAGCCCTACTTTTAAAAAAGGCTTGAAATTTTTCTCTGCCAATTTTTTTAACCCACGTTTATCACCTTGATAAAAGCGGCTGCTTTTATAGTCTCTAAAAACAGCTTTTGAGAAATCACTCTCCTGAACAGGTTCAGGGCGGTATGGCTCGGTTCTAATAAAAAGTAAACCATTTCTGTACCGTCCCCTAAAACCATCATTTGCAAATATAATCTCTTTTTTATGCCCATCAGCCTTACCAATTGATATACTTTTTATTCTTGGGCGATTAAACGCTCCATCTCTGATCTTTAAGGTGTACTTCTTGCCACCCACTGTTATATCAGAAAATGGTTGATCATCCTTATCCCTGCGACAACTAAATTCCGTTGGATCTAAAGATTGCAACAGCCTTTCATCCATAGGAGTGCTTCCAAGATTCGTATCTGCCCTTAGAAAATCCAGAACAGTCCAAATTGTGGGAGCAACAATTGCACCAAGCATTGCACCAATACCAACACTAGCTATCAAACCAACAGCATGGGCTTTAGGCGCTATTAATGATAAAAACACAGACGGTGATTTACTTGGTTTTTGATAGAGTTTGTTTATCGCCGTGTAAAGGGACCGGAAACTCCTATGGGAGGTCGCATTTAACTCTTTGCCATTAATAAGGAACTTTCCCTCAATGGCTTTTTGAAACCCGACGTTGATCTTCTCGCCACCCACCCTCATCACCAGATCATTGCCACTCACGGAGAGTTTTATCTTATGGGATTTAGGTGTTTGCTCTATCAGCCCTTGGATGAATTTCCTGTCGTCTTTCAACTTCAATATCTTCTTTAAACCAACGAACATCTCCCGCGCATGGACGCCATGGATCTGTTCATAGGCTCGACCCATTAACTCTTGATTCACATCACTCAAAGGAGTCCCAAATACGACTGGTGAAAAAAGCAAGCCCACCATAGATGTAAAAAAAACTGACATCAGTAAAACCATTCTCTTCATCATAGACCTTCCTTTCAAATTCAATGATTTTTCATGTGCTGTTCTTAACCAATACTCTTTAAGCAGAGAAATGCTAAATTTTAAACACCTCTCTCTTATCGCACTATCTGACTATCCTTACCAGACACTCCACCGTCACTCTGTGAATCTTTTTTTGGATGCTTTTTAGCAATTGCCTGTTGCACCTTTTCCTCACAATTTCGCTTATCAGCGCCCATCGTTCCATATGAGATCTTAGCCTGGAATTTCTGCAAAGCTCCCTCGCAACAATCAGCAATGGCTGTGAGCCCTGCTTTTAAAAAAAGTTTGAAATTCTTCTCTGCCAATGGTCTTACCGTGTCTGAATCTTTTTCGTAAAAGCGCCTGCTTTTATGGTCTCTAAAAACAGCTTTTGAGAAATCACTCGCTTGAACAGACCCAGGGGTTCCTGTGTCCTCTCTAAAAATGGTACCATTTTTGTACAGTCCCCTAAAACCATCATTTGCAAATGTCATCGTTTTTTTATCCCCATCATCCTTACCAACTGATATACTTTTTATTCTTGGAAAACTAAACGCTCCATCTCTGATCTCTAAGGTGTACTTCTTGCCCCCTACTGTTATATCAGAAAATGATTGCCCCTTCTTCCTGCGACAACCAAAGTCCGTTGGATTTAAAGACTGCAACAAGCTTTCATCCGCACCAATAGCTCCAAAACCAATACCCATCTTTGTAGATATAAAGTCATTAGAAAACGCAACAGCGGTAGCAACTCCTGCTGCTGCTGCTGCTGCTACACCCAACATAACACCAGCATGGGCCTTAGGCACTATTAATGATAAAAACACAGACGGTGATTTACTTGGTTTTTGATAGAGTTTGTCTATCGCCGTGTAAAGGGACCGGAAACTCCTATGGGAGGTCGCATTTAACTCTTTGCCATTAATAAGGAACTTTCCCTCAATGGCTTTTTGAAACCCGACGTTGATCTTCTCGCCACCCACCCTCATCACCAGATCATTGCCACTCACGGAGAGTTTTATCTTATGGGATTTAGGTGTTTGCTCTATCAGCCCTTGGATGAATTTCCTGTCGTCTTTCAACTTCAATATCTTCTTTAAACCAACGAACATCTCCCGCGCATGGACGCCATGGATCTGTTCATAGGCTCGACCCATTAACTCTTGATTCACATCACTCAAAGGAGTCCCAAACACGACTGGTGAAAAAAGCAAGCTCACCATAGATGTAAAAAAAACTGACATCAGTAAAACCATTCTCTTCATCACAGACCTTCCTTTACAAGAACTCTTTAAAATTCACCACTGACATAGTGTATAACACTCCAATCCCGGGTCCTAGTTCCATTCCTCATTTCCATTTTAATTCTTGGCTTAAGACTGGAAGTGAACTAGACCTTTGTGTTATGTAAATTTCTTAAGATCTCTTGCAAAAAAAACCCGAAATCGCCCGATCTCAAAGGCTCTTGCCCCCTCGATAACGATACAGAGGCAGGTAATTAGGATAGAGTTTTTCAATTTTCTCAATCCAATATTTTTTTCGCTTTGAAGTTTTTAACAACCCCATATAAGCAGGGAGAAGGCGACTGTTTATCTTTAAAGCCTCTTGCCAACGACTCTTAGCACATTTTAACTTGTTTCTCTCAGCACAAATTGATCCTTCTATTAAAAAAGGCAGGGCATATTTCTTGCTTTTTTGGGCAACTCTTCCTGATGAGATTGCCTCTCCATCTTGCCCTGTTCTTCTCAAGTAAAAGGCTCGAATTGTCTGAACAAAGCCATCCTTTGGAGCCATGAACACAGCCTCGTCAATAAATTTAGTCGCCTCATGCTCCCTCTGGGATAAAACCAAGCACAAGGAATAAAGAGCTCTCTGTCTACTCTTTCTTAAAAGATTCTCTGAAACAAATTTACATTCATCAAATAAATCAATCCAATCAATATCACTTTTATAAACTAAGATATCCCTGTAATAATTCTGTGGGCTATCTCCTAAAGCATCTAAAAAGCCCCTTAGAAACCTCCCCTCCTTTTTCGTATTTCCCAGTATTGCACTGTAAGCTTTCAACAAAAAAGCGGGCGCTCTATAAGGGTTTAACTGATCAGTCACAATTTTCAATGCCTGATTAGCTCTCAATAAAATTTTCCCCCGCTCTTTGCCTTGAAGGTTTTTTTTATACTCCTTTAAATACCCCCAACCAGAGATAAAGTAAGATAACAGAGAGGACTCTCCAACCTCCATCACTTCCTTAGAGGATGTTTTTAAATTTCTCCATTGCTTTTGATGGAAATTTAACATCATTTTATTTAACAGAGCTGAAGTGAAATTTCCGTTAATACTTAAAGCCTTCAACAGTTGATTTTCAGCTTGCTCCCAATCATTGCTCTCCATATAGAGAAGGCCCAAAGCCGTGTAAACCTCCACTGCGACTTGCCTCCCTCTCTTAGATGCAAGCAAGGACTCTAATTCCCTCCGAGCAGCAACTCTCTCTCCCTTCAGAATCATACGCAAAGGAGATAGCTTCACTAAAATCTCTGATTGATTGGGGATTAAAACATCTGCTTGAGATAAAAAACTCCACGCACCTTCATAATCACCCACCTGATAAGAATCCCATCCTTTATTTGCCAAGTTTTCAAAATTATTTATTTTAGATTTAAACACACTGTTTTTGATTAAAAAAAACACTCCTGATATGAGAATAAATGCCACGACTGTGACCCACAGGTATTTTCGATAGGATGAGATTTTTTTTTCAACCTCTCTCTCTATATTTGAACCAAAACGCTTTTCTGCTTTTTTACTTTCCCCCTTAATAAGTTCCTCTGGCAATACAAACTCAGGATCTGTTTTATCAAAATTACCAACATCCAGAACATCTGTGTCCGTAATTGTATTATTAATACTTACGGTTCTTGTCTTATCATTCAGAGAGAGATTTGTTCTCTCTATCGTGCTGTCCATCATCTCTTCTCTTAATTTGGAAAAATGAGGCTCTAAAGAGATTTGACAATATCTTCCGAAGGGCTGACAAATCTCATCGTCATCGATAAGGTTTCCATTTTGTAAATGCTCTGCAATTTCATTATAACTATAGGGACCAAGTAGCTCACCATTAGAGCGAACAAGCCATTTTTTTATTTGTTTATCATTCTTCTTTAAAGACACTCTTTTACCTCAATGACGAAAATGTCTTTCCCCTGTCAAAAGAATATTTACTCCCAATTCACTGGCTTTGAGCAAAACTTCTTTATCCCGGATAGAACCACCTGGTTGAATAATCCAACGAATGCCAGCACGATCTATTTCTTCAATAGAGTCTTCAAAAGGAAAAAATGCGTCACTGGCCAAAACGGCTTCTTTGCAATCAGGGTGAAACTCTTTCATCCGACTAATTGCTTGTCTAACAGCATCTACTCGATTGACTTGCCCCATACCTAATCCCAAAGACTGCCCCTGCCCACAAATAGCTATGGCATTGCTCTTTAAATGGGCACACACGTTCCATGCAAATTGTAAATCTGCCTTAATACAAGAAGAAGGCTCTTCCCCTGACACTGTCCATCCATCATTCCACGGGGACGGCTCATCTTGATTTTGCACTAAAAAACCTCCTGCCACTGTTTTTACTTCAACAGCATTCATTCCAGGTATTTCTTCCAAATCTAGCATTTGTGGCCACTTTAAAAGACGCAAGTTTTTTTTCTTCTGTAAAATTTTTAAAGACTCTTGAGAAAAAGAGGGTGCTACCACACACTCTAAAAACAACGAATTTAAAAGTTTCGCAACTTCTTCCGTCACTTCTTCATTCACCGATACAATACCACCAAACACACTCATTGGGTCTGCTTTTAGAGACTTATTAACTGCCTCGGTTAAATTCTCTCCAACAGCAACGCCACAAGGATTATTATGCTTTACCGAAACTGCCGCAGCCTGATCTTTAAAGGAGCGCAGCACCCTTGTCGCCGCTTCCAAATCCAAAATATTATTGTAGGATAACATCTTGCCCTGTAAAATTTCTGATTGATGCAAGCCACTCAAGGCTCCTTTGGTTTTGTACCAAGATGCCGATTGATGGGGGTTTTCACCATAGCGTAGGCGAGATTGCAAAGCCCCCCCTAATGAATACTCTAAATCTAGTTTATTATTTAATTTTCGTGCGATCATGCTGTCATAGGAAGAAACATGAGCAAAAATTTTCGCTGCTAACTCTTTTCTTTCATCAATGCTTAATTTATCTCCTGATAAATCTTTCTGTGCAATCCAATCATAATCAGACGGATGACAAACCACTGTAACACGTTCAAAACCTTTAGCTGCGCCCCTTAAAAAACTCGGTCCACCAATATCAATAAAATCACTCAACTCACGGTCAGCTAAACCTTTCTGCGAAGCCTCTTCAAAGGGGTAAAGATTACCAATCACTAAATCAATAGGCTGTAGCTGATATTTTTCAAGAG
The DNA here is from genome assembly GCA_965217115.1 of Bdellovibrionales bacterium. Lineage (GTDB taxonomy): Bacteria > Bdellovibrionota > Bdellovibrionia > Bdellovibrionales > CAYMLA01. Next base: position 942,926 of record OZ244239.1, read on the forward strand.
TTTGCAAGTCCTCTGACTTATAACCTCTCGCCAAAATAGACATGTGAATATGGGGATGTAAAGTCTTTACACGACCATCCATAACCTCTGGAAACCCCGTATACTCGCTCACATCCATGACCTTTAAACCATTTTCCCTTAAATGTCGTGCTGTTCCGCCTGTAGAAAGTATCTTTAAACCACGGTGAGCAAAATTATTTAAAAAATCAACAAGCCCCTCTTTGTTAGAAGCACTCACCAGAGCCAGTTTAAACTGTGATAGAGATTCAGACACTAAAAAGAAGCTCCTGTAGCCAATAGTTTTAAATCATCATTGGTAAGAAATAATCCAATTCCAAAATAGTCAGATTTTTTTTTGCCCAAGACATCATCTACACCACCGTGAATGTAAATACCTTTGTAAATATCCATCTTTGCACTTAAGCGTAAGTTCAAATAAGAAAAATCTAACGCCTCCATAGAAAATTTAAATTTCTGACGAAACATATGATAATCAATCCCAAACCCACCTGTATTTTCTATAAGCCCACCCTTTACAGTGAAGTCATAAAAGTTTTTCGCAAATAACGCAGTCAATTTCACCTTATTTCTAAATGTTACTGTTTCAATGGTGCTCACTGAATCACCGGGAATCGTCTCCGTATCTTTTTCCGTAACCTCCCTAACTCCAGTAGGATCATCAACGACTCCAAGATAATAATAACGATCCAGACCAGGCTGAATCTTTACACCTAACGTTGATTTAGATATATTGGAAACAGGATAATGGTTTGTATAAAAATCAATACTCGTTTGCAAACGATAGCCCGATCCTAAAAGGTTATTCACTCCTTCAATGGCTTCATTCAGCTCATCCACCGTCTGACTATCGTTCACCAAGCGCCCTAAAGTCCCCTCTCCCGAATTAATTTTATCTGTGATCTCTGCCGTATTCTGTAACGTGCGATCAATACGAGATAGACTCTCCACGGCTTTACTCCATGCTGCTTTAAAACCATTATCACTTTCATTATTAATGAAACCATCTAGAGTTTTAGAAACACGCTTAAACTCTTTGACCATGCTTCGAACATCTTTTTTATTATCCGAAGCCATTTCAGATATATCAGTTGTCAAGTTTTCTAAATTTCTCATCACGCGTCCAAAGGAGTCACCGGTGTTTCCATCTCCTTTCAAAGCATTGCGCATCGTATTGGCAACATCACCCACGACTTTAGATATTCTACCCATCTGTGTTAATAACGCCTGAATAGACCCTCTGTCTTCCACATAGAAAATCTGTCCCCCTTCCTCTAGAACAAGGTCATTCTCGTCCCCCGCTACCACCTCGATATGCTTATCTCCTAAGATACCATTGGCTCTAATTTCAATGCGTGCGCTATTAGTCAACGGAACGTCTGCATCAAGCACCATATCCACTCGTGCCAAGCCATTTTGTAAACGAATATCCTTAATTATACCAATGTTAATTCCAGCCATCTTAACACCACTGTTTTTCACTAAACCACTGGCATCACTCACAACAAACCAAGCCTTTCGAGAACCCCCTAAATAATTAGACTTTTCACTCACTTGCATGGACATAAAAGCAACAAGGCCTGCCACCACTGCCACCAAAAGACCTACTTTAAATTCCACTGCACCAAGAACACTCATTATTATCTCAAACCTTTTGCCTTAAACCTTTTTCTATAAAACTCTTCACTAGAGGAATCTCAGATTTTAAAAAATCCTCTGATGTTCCTGCAAACAAAACTTTCCCCCCATCAAGCATGGCAACACTGTCACTTATTCGAAAAGCCGCATACATATCATGGGTTACTACAATTGATGTTATCCCCTCTCGATGATTATGTGTACTTAGAATTAAATTATCAACCATCTCTGCCCGTATAGGGTCTAGTCCAGTTGTGGGCTCATCATAAACTAAAATATCTGGGTCCAAGGCTAAAGCCCTGGCCAAGCCCACGCGTTTACGCATTCCTCCACTCAACTCTGAAGGCATCTTGCCATAATGCTTTTCTTCCATTTCCACTAATTTTAATTTCTGCAAAGCGATTTCATTCACCTCTTTAGGTTTTAAATCACGACGATGTTCAAATAAAGGAAAGCAAACATTACCAAGAACTGTCTCATCATCAAAGAGAGCTGCATGCTGAAACAACATTCCAAAATTACAACGAAACCGAGTGAGCGCTCTTTGAGACATTACCGATAAATCACAGCCCAAAACTTCAATCGCTCCCCTCGTCGGAGCTAAAAGACCTAAAATATGCCGCAAAAGAACACTCTTACCCGCTCCACTATAGCCTATAATAGAAGTGATTTTTCCTCTTGGGATTTCAAAGTTCATTCCATCAATGATGTAATCTTCTCCATCATTGAATGTTTTATACAGGTTTTTAACTGAAACTGCCGTTTTCACTACAAAACCCCTATAAAAGAGTAATAAATACGAATCAAATTAGTTAAAAAATAATCAAGAACAATGATCAGAACCATGCTCGTCACCACACCTCGGTTCGTCGATTCACCAACTCCCTTCGCTCCACCCGTCGTAAAAAAGCCTCGATACACACAAATCGTTGAAAAAACAAAACCAAACACAGATGCCTTTAAAAGGCCCTCAGCAATATGGTGAGGTTCCAGATTTTTACGAATTTTATCCCAAAAAATAGCCTCATCCAACTTGAGCAAATTCACACATAGAAAATAAGCTCCCAATATAGCTACAAAATCAAAAATAGCGCAAAGTACTGGCATTGAAATAATCGCTGCATAAATTCTCGGCACTACGAGATATTGCTTAGAATTAATTCCCATAACTTCGAGGGCATCAATCTGCTCACTCACCCGCATTGTACCTAGCTGAGCAGCCATTGCTCCTCCTGCCCTCGCCGAGACAATAAGACCTGCTAAAACAGGGCCCAATTCCCTCGTAATACCGAAAGCCACAGTGGAGCCCACCAAGTTAACAGCATTGACTATCTTAAAACCTAAAAATACCTGAAAAGCCAATGCCAATCCCGTAAATAAACCTGTCAATACGATAATGAGTACCGATCTATTACCAATAAAGTAAATATGCTGAATCAACTCAGGAATACGATAGGGTCGAGTGAAGCTCAGACAAATGGACTCTGAAAAGAAGACAGCTATTCGTCCCATTTCTAAAATAAGCTGATAAAATAACTGAAATATGCTGTTCAATAAATTCTTCACGTTGCTCGATCCACTTCATCAATTTTTTTAAAGAACTGATTTTACTTTAAAATCCGAGGAACCCGTGGGCTAATACCTGTAAGAATCTCATAAGGTATCATTTCCGCCTGATGAGACAACTCACTTACACACAAGATCACCGATCCCTCTTTACCAAATAAAGTAAAATTTTCTCCTTCCTTAGGGGTCTTCCCCTTTATTGCCAATTCTGTTACATCAAAGAAAGTATACCCCATACACACTCGACCGACTTGTGGAACACGCTCTCCCTTGTACAAAGCTAGACTTTTGTTAGATAAGCAGCGTGGATACCCATCAGCATAACCACAGAAAATCAAAGCCAGAAGAGAGTCAGATTCTGCTTTCCAAGTTCCTCCATAGGAGATTTTCTGCCCTTTTTTCACCTCACGTACAGACATCACCTCTCCCTTCAAGGACATAACTGGGCGCAAATCAAAATTTTCTCTTTTTATATTCTCTGGCAAAACCCCATAAAGAGCCAAGCCTGGTCGCATTCCCTTAGCTACAGACAGTAACTCCTTTGGGAAAATCTCTTCTCTGAGTAATTCAATAAGCCCCAAAGCCCCTGGACTGTTAAGACAATGAATGTCAACACCCTCGCACCACTCGCCAAGATCTCGCATAAATTTCTTAAAAAGAGTTAACTGTCTAATACTATCGCCAAGTGGATCCGCAATATCTTCTCCTGCCATTAAATGAGTGCCTATGCCAATGATCTTCACTGTCGAACAAGCAACAATTTCTTCTTTTATTTTTTCTATTTCATCATGAACAAACCCCATACGAGACATTCCTGTATCGAGTTTAATATGTATCGGGTACCTCTTTTGAGTCTCCTCTTTTGAAAAAAACTGAGACAATACTTGAGACAAAGCCCTCCACTGCCTCCAACTTCCAACAACGGGCGTACAACCATTTTTGATTAACTGATTTGCACCTTCCTGGGAAAAACCTCCAAAAACTAAAATCTCTGCCTGGATATTGGCTTCACGTAAAGCAACAGCCTCTTCAACAAGGCTCACGCCCAGATGAGTCACACCCTCTTCTTCTAAAATTCTCGCCACCGAAATCAATCCATGGCCATAACCATCGGCTTTCACCATTGGACAAAAGAATGGACTCCCCATTTCTTTATTGATCGCTAACAAAAAGCGACAATTATGCCTAAGATTTTTTCCACTGATTTCGGCAAAAGTATTACGAAATTGTTTCAAACTCCCCTCTCGGCATAAACAAAGTTATCTTTTCCTTGATCTATTTCAAATACAACTTCCACCACAGTTCCTTTTCCTATTTCAGAAGTTATATTTAATTCAGCTCCAAATGAAGTCAAAACACCTAAGACCACTGATACTCCCATACCCTTGTTTTCAACAGATTTTGACGAAAAAGGTTCCTTAATCTGTCGCAACTGCTCTTGAGACATACCACAACCCGAATCTATTATTAGTAAATGAACTTTTTCACCTTTACTCTCAACCTTTACACTTAAGGTTGATGTGTCTGTTCTAGCCATTGCTTCCAGAGAGTTATTTATAATTTCCGTCAACACTAACTGCAATAATGACGGTTCTGCTTTCACACAGCCACTAAAAGTATCCTCCACTTCCAAAGTGATTTCTAAATCCTGTATCTTTAGCTCAAAAAACTTCAATACAGTGGGAATCAAAATCTTTAAATTAACTGAAACTGTTTCCATCCTCTCTAAACCAGCAAACAAGCTTAGGCGGTCTAATACTTCACGAATTTTCCTAGCACTCTCCTCTATTGCTCTCAAGTTTCCCTGAGTTTCATCCTCAACTCTCCTGGCTCCCATTAATTTTGCCTGACCTATAATAGATGTGGTCGGCGGAACCAAGTTTTGTACAATACCTCTAGACATTTTCAATAAAGCTCTCTTCCTTATCTCAAATTCATCCACGATATTTGTCATTGAAGATTCTATTTTTTTCTTTTTTCTATCTAAGTTCCATTTCTCATTGTTGTTATTGTATTTCTCCATGGAGGAACTCTTCTCTTCTTGAAGAACTAATCGTTTTGTAGATTTTTGTAGGCATAAATAAAGTATTAATGAACACAAAAGAATCAATCCTAAAAAAATAAATATCAACTTTAAGAGCAAAGGGTTTATGGTTTTGTCTAAATCGTATTCCCAAAAAAAATACAAATTATTATAAGGAGGCTTTTTTATATATTTTCCTAAAGAACTTTTATCATCCTCTTTAAGTTCTAAAGGAAATAGGACGTTGAGTGGGATCTCAATGTTTTCCAATATGCTTTTAAGAGGTCGTCTCTTGCCTTTCTCTTGAAAAGAGTAAAACACTTCCCCTTGATCATTTATCAAAGAAATATTTCTTTTTTCTAGGTTTCTATGAAAAGAAATATTTAAAAACCTATTTTTCAAAAAACCTACTGCAACCAACGTCTGTGATTTCTTTAAGGGCTTTATGAATAATGTCTTCTCATCTATACGGATAAAAGTTTCTGTGTTATTTGAAATAGTTTTTACTGATATTTTTTTAATTTTCTCTAAGATTTTTTTCTTTTCTTTTTCAAAACCATTATGCCAGCGCAGTGAAATTTGAGATTTTTTTATTTCAAATAACCATATTCCGATAAAAGCCTCTGGCATTTTTGATTCAAAAAGAGAGTTTTCTTGTGATTGTGTGTAGTCAAGAAGCTGTTTTCCTAATTTTTGTATTTTATCATCTACTTTTTGAGTTAAGATGCTCATATCTCTTTGTGCCAAAAACCGTATCGAATTTTGTTTTTCTTCAAACAGAGATCTCTGCGCTTGCCACAAAACTCCCCCTCCCACAAGAAGACCACTCAGCACGCCCACAAATAAAATCAAACTTTTTAACTGTAGCCTAAACACCAAAAACTCCTTAAAACAAGCCATGCTATAAATAACACTCTATCAACTATTTCGCCCATTTATTTATTCTGACTTTTTCATCAAAAATACAATGTAATGCACCTAAAAATTTAAACAGGATTAATATAAATATATTTTAATATGAGCCTCTCAAAGAGAGCAAGCGACAAAGACTTTGACTCTCTGTATACCGTAAATATTTAGTCTATTTTTGTCAGAAACCTTGAAAACCCATCTAAAAAGAGTGTATATAAATCTTTCTATGAAAACCAATGAATGTGACTTTCTTATTATTGGATCGGGGCTAGCTGGCTTAACCGCAGCTATGCACCTTTCCAGATTAGGAGAGGTCCATATTCTATCTAAAGGGCAACCTGATGAGACCAACACCTCAATGGCCCAGGGGGGTATTTCCTCCGTTAGCTCATCTGAGGATTCCTTTCTAAATCATATAAAAGACACTCTCACAGCAGGAGCAGGGCTCTGCCATGCTAATGTCGTTCGCAGTGTCATCGAACAAGCCCCCGATTGCATAAGGCAACTACAGGACTGGGGTGTACAGTTTGATCAAGACTCTCTCAAAAAAATGTCTCTCACCCGTGAGGGAGGCCATAATAAAAAAAGAATTCTCCATGTTAAAGATCAAACGGGGAAAGCTATTCACACCCAACTTTTACAAGTCACCCATGAATCCCCTCATATTAAATTTTTTTCCAATTACACAGGCATTGATCTTATTCTGGACGAACAGATTAAACCCTCTAAAACTCATCCAGCTTCTTGCATCGGGTGCTATGCACTAGATACTTCTTCCCAAGAAGTCATCGCATGGAAGTCCAAGATTACTATTTTAGCCACTGGTGGAGTTGGAAAAGCCTATCTTTACACTTCTAATTGGAGTGGCTCTACTGGAGATGGAATTGCGATGGGCTTTCGCGCCGGCACTCGAATCGCTAATATGGAATTTATGCAGTTTCACCCCACCTGCCTCCATCACCCTGAAGCAAGAAACTTTCTTATTTCTGAAACCCTCCGCGGAGAAGGCGCGTGTCTTATCAATTCCCAGGGGCACAAGTTCATGGATGATCACCATGCCTTGGCTGAACTTGCGCCCCGTGACATTGTTGCTCGAGGCATTACTGCTGAAATAAGAAGAACAGGAGATAGCTGCGTATTTCTTGATATTACCCACAAACCTGCTGGTTTTTTGAAAACTCGCTTTCCTGTCATCTATAAACGCTGCCTTCAATATGGTATCGACTTAACCACTGATCCTATTCCCGTTATTCCAGCCGCACATTATCTCTGTGGTGGTCTTGTCAGCAATGAAGTAGGACAAACTGATATACAAGGCCTCTTTGCTCTTGGCGAAACGGCCTGCACGGGGCTTCATGGAGCGAATCGCTTGGCTTCTAATTCTCTATTAGAGTGCGTAGCCTATGCACATAATACCTACAAATTTCTTCAAAAAAATATAGCTTCCTTCCCTCTCTCAAAAACAGATATTAAGAATTGGACTTCTCTTGAAAGCACAAATGATGACGAGCTTCTTGTTATTTCACAGACTTTAGATGAGATTCGCCATCTCATGTGGAACTACGTCGGCATTATTCGCTCTAATAAAAAACTTTCCCACGCGCAATCACGCCTCGATAATATTATAAAAGAAACTAAGACTTATTATGGTCACTTTCAACTCTCTCAAGACCTCATAGAATTAAAAAATATCGCTCTAGTGGCAAAACTCACCGTTGAAAGCGCCCTACGACGTCAAGAGTCTATCGGTATTCACTACAATATTGATGCACCTAGAGCTACTGACTCAAAAAGTCATTTTAGTGATACCATTATCCTTCCCGGGCAGTTTTAGATTTCGTTTTTTCAGAACTAATAATGGTCTAAATGGAGCTTCTCATCTAACTGGGGATGGTGAAAATAGATGAAACTTTCCACCACTATCATTCAAACAATAAATTTGTGACTCTTTTCCCCAAAATCCTAAATTAACCGAATGAACTCTACGACCTGCAAACTCAAAATTATACTCATCCCGCACATGCACGTGCCCTGTGAAAATATAATCAAACTCTTTATTTGATCCTTTTATTTCTTCACATAGATTATGAGCGTAACTACGAATTAACTTCAAAGCCTGGGCTTCATTGAAATTATGCTTTTTTTCTTGTCTCAAACGACTAGCTTTACTCAATCTCTCTCCGATCGATGAAACCACTGAACCTGGCAGAGAAAATAAAATTATTTTTATAAAAGAACTCCGTATAAATCGACGCCAACGTAGGTAACTAGTATCATTTGAATTTATTAAATCTCCGTGCTCTGCCCGGACTCTAAAAGAGCCCAGACGAAAGTGAGCTTCATTCGAATGAACAGTCACCCCTAACTCTTCTTGCCAATAAGACCGCAAATGAAAATCGTGATTGCCCTCGAAGAAATGAATCTCAATTTCTTTCTTTTTTACTTCCTTTATCAAAGAAATCAACTCAGCATATTTTTTTATGAAATAAGAGTGATCGGCAATCCAAAGATCAAAAATATCTCCCAATAAAAATACATGGGTTGCCTTTAATTCTCCAGATACGATAGAACGAAAAAAATGCAGCAGAGTTTTTCCATTACGCTCATTAAGGTCATTTAAGTGAATATCTGATAAAAACCAAGCTTGCAAAAAACTAAAGTTCTCCATCTACCTCATTCGGTTTACGTCGAAGATAAGAAGGTACATCTAAATCATCGCTATCTGTAAAAGAAAACTCTATATTTTCTACTAATTCCTCTTTAGTTCCGCGAAAAGTCTTCGCTTTTTCTAAAAGAATATCTCTGGGCAGAGCATCTTTCTTTTCCTGATAGATTTCAGGAGTTTTATTTTCAATCTGATGATATTGACCGTCTTTAGAAGACAATCCCTTACTCAGTATCTGAAATCCATCTCCCTCGCCCATCTGTTCAAGAACCTGAGTTTGACTATCCGTGAGGGTTTTCTGCATTTCTTTCATTTGATCAGATGCCTCTTTATGACTCTCATCACCAAACCCTGTGGCAATAACCGTCACGCTCACTGCATCTCCAATATTCTCATCAATCACTGCACCGAAAATAATTTCAGCATCCTCATGGGCTGCCTCCGTAATTAACGTCGAAGCTTCGTTGACTTCAAAAAGACTTAGCTCAGATCCACCTGTAACATTTATAATAATGCCCGTTGCCCCTTCGATGGCAACATTCTCAAGTAGTGGGGAAGATATCGCCATTGTCGCCGCTTCCACTGCACGATTATCACCTTCGGCTACTCCTGTACCCATAATGGCCACGCCCTTTGTTTCCATCACAGTGCGAATGTCGGCAAAATCCAAATTAATCAAGCCACGAATATTAATAAGATCCGAAATTCCCTTAACCGCTTGATGAAGAACCTCATCCGCTTTCTTAAAAGTCTCAAGCAAAGGAGTTCTCTCTCCAGAAATAGACAAAAGCTTTTGATTAGGAATCACAATCAAAGTGTCCACATTTTCTTTTAATTCTTTAAGACCCATTTGAGCATGCTTTTGCCTTTTCTTTCCTTCAAAAATAAATGGGCGAGTGACGACACCGATTGTCAACGCTCCCATTTCTTTAGCTATTTTCGCCACAATCGGAGCGCCACCAGTTCCTGTTCCACCGCCCATTCCTGCAGTGACAAAAACCATATCAGCCCCTTCAAGCTGCTGAGCAATCTCATTGTAGGACTCGATCGCTGCTTTTTTTCCAATTTCAGGGTTAGCTCCAGCGCCCAAGCCCTTCGTTAACTCACTTCCCAATTGAACTTTTCCCTCTGAACTACTGGCATCCAAAGCCTGAATATCTGTATTAGCCACAACAAATCCAACACCTGTCATTCCCATTTTAATCATCGTGTTCACAGCGTTGCTTCCGCCGCCACCAACACCAACAACTTTAATATTCGCACCTATACTGGTATTTTCTTCCAATTCAAACATTATCACCCTCCTGGGTTATTACTCCATCACATTCAAAAAATTAAACAGCTTACGTTTTAATCCTAAAACTCCATCTCCCAATTTTGATTCCCGCTCCTCTTTTACGCCATTCTGCCTTTGCCCATAAAACAACAAACCAATAGCCGTCGCATAATCAGAGGACTTCACGACATCGGTCAACCCTCCAACCTTGATCGGTTGGGCTAAACGAAAAGGGATGTCAAACATAAACTCTCCCATCTCCTCCAAACCTGAAAGCTCACTAGCTCCGCCCGTCAAAACAATACCCGATCCTAAATCCTTAAAAAAACCACTGCTAACAATATCTTTCTTTATCAATTCTAGTGTCTCTTCAGCTCGTGGTTCTAAAATACTACAAAGGTTTTTTCGTAGAATACTTCGAGATTGGCGACCGCCAACTCCTTCAACATCAATCATCTCTTCATCATTCAACATTTCTGTCAAAGCACAGCCATATTTCTTTTTTAATTTTTCAGCATTTTGTTGAGGAGTTCTCAAGCCCACTGCTAAATCATGAGTAAAATGTTCTCCACCCACTGGTAACACAGAAGTATAAGCCACACTGCCATTAGCATAGACAATGGTACCACAACTCCCACCACCCATATTCACTAATGCCACGCCTAGATTTTTTTCATCTTCACTCACTGTTGCCAATGACGATGCCAGTTGATCTAAGACTAAGCCTGCTATTTTTAAATTTGCTTTTTCAGTGCACTTAATAGCATTTTGACTAGCTGTTCTTCCGCTGGTCACAATATGGACAGACGCTTCAAGACGAATGCCCGACATCCCGATAGGGTCCCAAATCCCCCCTTGTTCATCAACTTTGTACTCTCTGGGTAAAACATGTAAAACATCGCGATCTGTTGGCACTGCCACTGCTTTTGCCGCCTCCAACACACGGTCAATATCCTGCTCACTCACTTCCTGATTTTTTATGGCAATCATTCCTTTAGAATCAAAGGATTTTACATGTGTTCCTGATATGCTCAACCATACCTCGCCCACATCATAGCCAGACATTAATTCAGCTTCTTCTTTCGCCCTAGTGATTGCCTCTGTTGTTGCATCAATATTAACAACTACGCCTTGACGCATTCCCGTGTTGGAAGCTGTTCCAACTCCCACGACATCTAAACCATTTTCTCCAATGACACCAACAACAAGAACCACCTTTGTGGTTCCAATATCAAGACCTGCAATAATCGGCTGAATCCGTTTAGCCATTTTTCCTCTCTAGACCGAGAATTCTTCTCTGGTCTGCTGTACACTCTTTTGATGCATTAACGCCTAAAACTCACAAGACTAGGTAAAGATTAAGGTTTTTTACGCAGCTTGACAAGAACTTTTTTTGAAAACCTAGCATCAATAACTCGACCTCTAACCTGATGAGATTCCATGTATTCAAGAACTCGGTTGACTCTTTTTATTTTTCCCGCAACTGGACCTTGGCCCATGATTACTTTTGTTCCACTCCCTATAAGTGATAACCAGAACCCTTCTTTATCATTGTACTCAATATCAGAAACCTTCTCTTTTGTTAACAAACCCTCCTTTGGCAAAGCTTTCAAGAACTCAATAGCCTTCTGACGAAGGGCTTGTTGTTTTTCTAAAGATTCTCCACGCAACACAACCAAGTCAAGCGAACCCGCTTCTTTTGTCGTCTCTAAAAGCCCCCCCCCTTCCATCACAGGATTTAAGCTTCCATTTTTGTTGAAAAGAACCGTCGCCACTCCTTTTGCCGTAATAGAAATCTCCAAAGTATCTGGCCAATGCCTTGATAGAACCACCGAATTCACCCAATGCTCTGCTAACACCTCGTCACGGATAGTTTTTAATTTTAATTTTAATAGCGATTGCCCCTCTAATTTTTCTAACTTTAATTGAAGCTGTGACATTTTTTTCTGCACCAATACATCTACCTGCGAACGGTTCGCTTGGTGGATGAAAATTTCTTTTAAGTTAAAGAGACTTTGTCCATCCAACCAATAAAGAATTCCCGCCAAACTCGACCCAACAAGTACAGCTAAAAAAGAAAATAAAAATAATCGTTTAAATAGAATCTTTCCCATAACCTAAGAATATTCTAAGGCAATCATGAAGAAAATACTCTCAACAATTAAATTTCATATCAAAATATTCGACTATAGACCTGAAAAAAGGCTCTTCACCTTTCTCTCGTTAAACTTAGCTAAGTTATAAAATAAAAAGTCCTTTAAAAGCCCATTAAGACAACTTCGCTCTCAAGAGTGATCCCTTTTTTCTCTTTAATCGTTTTGCAAACGTAATCAATCAGATCAGCAATATTCTGAGCAGAAGCCTCTCCTGTGTTAATAATAAAATTGGCATGCTTTTTTGAAACCTTCGCTCCACCTATTGAATATCCTTTCAAACCACAGTCCTCAATCAATGCCCCTGAAGAAAAACCTTCTGGATTTCTAAATACAGAACCACAACTCGGTTTGTCTAAAGGCTGTTTAGACATTCTTTTCTTATTGGCTTCAAATACTAATTTCTTAATTTCATCCCTCGGCTTATTAGGCCACTTCAATCCAACACGCACAATGATCCCTGGTTGCCATCCACTGCAATCACGATACTGCCATCGTAAATCAGATTTCCGGTAACGCTTAATATGTGATTTTTCATTTTTACTCCACTTTAAAACATCCACCCATTCAATGATTTCTACAAATTCACGGGGAACCAATTCCTCTCTGACACCTGCATTCATCACTACACCACCACCAGTATTTCCAGGTAATCCAGTCAAAAACAATGCAGGAGACAAGCTTTTCTTTAGATAATAGCGCATTACCTCAAATTTAGGCGTTCCCGACATAACAGAAAGGACATAGTCATCACCTACAATATTCTCATCTATTCCAATGAGATTCTTTGTTGAAACAACTAAACCTTTAATCCCTGCATCGCTAATCAGAACATTCGTACCACCACCTAATATTGTAATTAATTGTTTATTTTCTAAGGCCCAATCAACCACTTCTTTGAATTGCGCAATACTTTGTGGCTGACAAAAAAACTCACTCATTCCTCCCACCTTCCAAGAAGTGTAGGGAGCTAAACAAATATTTTCTTGTATACAACTCAGTTTCAAACTCATGATTTTTTTAAACAGCTTTTTAATTCTGCTCCAAATTTCCAACCATCACCTGCCCCAAGAGTTAAATAGACATCGCCCTCTTTAATTATCTTCTGACTTTCTATCAAGACATGATCCCTTGGAATATAACACACATCTGGGTGAGATATTGCCTCAGAAAGCATCTTTCCCGTCACTCCATCTATGGGAGTTTCAGCACCAGGATAAATATCTGTTACTATGACTTGATCAGCCAACTCAAAACACTGAGTGAATTCATGCCACATATTCTGTGTCCTCGTATAACGATGGGGCTGAAACATCACAACTAGCCTCTTACTATTGCTAAATTTTTCCTTAAACCCCTGCAATGTCGCGCGAATTTCCGTTGGATGATGAGCGTAATCATCATAAAAAAGTACGCCCTTCTCTTCACCTCTAAATTCAAATCGTCTTCCTACCCCTGTAAATTTTCCCACTCCTTCAATACAAGTTTCAAAACTAATTCCAGAAGATAAACCACAGACAATTGCAGCTAAAGCATTCAGAGCATTATGACGGCCAGGAAGAGAAACTAAAAAAAATCCTAAACTCTTCTTTAACCCTCCACTATGAGAACGGTAAACTTCATATTTTCCTTTTTCACCCTTAATATAAAAATCATTCTCTTTTTCAAAACCGTAAAACAACATCTTCTTAGGAAACTCTTTAAATAACTCCCGCACTCGATGATCATCACCACAAACAATCGCTAACCCATAAAAAGGAACTTTCAAGGTGAATTCATAAAATGCTTTCTGTAAATTTTGAAAAGATTTGTAATGATCCAAATGGTCTACGTCAATATTAGTCACCACAGCAATCTCTGGAGTTAATTTAGAAAAGCTTCCATCGCTCTCATCAGCCTCAGCAATAATCCATTCACCTTGACCCAACATTGCCGTGGACTTAATTAAATCTAAGCGTCCGCCAACCACAATTGTCGGGTCCGTCTCAGCTTGTAAAAAAATCGACGCCATAATACTCGTTGTTGTCGTCTTACCGTGGGTTCCTGCAATAGCAATTCCCCGTTTAGAACGCATGATTTCCGCCAAAGCCTCCGCCCGTGGAATTACAGATATCCCCTGTTTTTGCGCTTCAACTATCTCTGCATTACTCTCTTTAACGGCACTCGAATAAACGACAACATCAATATTTTTAATAAATTTTTTTTCATGCCCTTGAAAAATTCTAACTCCTATCTCCTGTAAATACTTTGTCTGTGTATTGACAGATAAGTCACTCCCCTGAACAAAAGCACCCATATTATGTAGAAGTTCCGCCAAACCACACATTCCTATGCCACCAATACCTACAAAATGAAAACGAGCTTTTGTTAATTTCACCTAAATACCAACCTATTGATTCAATAACTTATCAGCTATCTTTAATGCCGCCTCAGGAATATACATCTCTCGAGCACTTTCTCCCATCTTTTTCAATAAAGAAGGATTTTGTACAAAAAATTCTATTTTTTCAACTAATATTTTCCCCGTTAAGTCTTTCTGCAGGATCATCTCTGCCGCTTGCTGATTCACCAACTCCTGAGCATTTTTTCTTTGATGATCGTCCGCTGCTGTTGGCAAAGGAATAATCACCGCTGGTCTACCTGCCGCCATCAATTCAGCCATCGTCGACGCTCCCCCTCGACAAATTACCAAATCAGCCCACTCTAAACACTCTGACATATCATGAAGATAGCTTCTCACATTCACAAATGAAAATTTCTCTGCGTATACCGCCTTCATCTTAACAAAATTTCTTTGCCCTGTTTGATGAATTAAACTCACTTCTATGTTCTTTAAAGCCAATTCACTACAAACCTCATAAACTACTTCATTAATAATAGTTGCCCCTTGGCTTCCTCCAAAAACCAATATTTTTAACGCTTTATTTTCTTCCATTACCTTATCTTTCATTTTAGAAACCAATTCAATTTCTCTTCTAACAGGTAATCCAACTCTCTCCACTCTCCGTGTTTTCAAATACTCAGCTGCTTTGTCGAAAACAACAAATGAACGCCGAACAAAGAAAGAAAGAATACGATTTGTCAGTCCTGGAAATGCATTTGGCTCCCACAAAAAAGTTCGCCTACCCAATAAAGAAGCCATCAAAACAAAAGGGCCAGAGGCATACCCTCCCACACCTAAAACAGCCACAGGTTTTAAAATACAAATTAAATAAATACTCTTACAAAACGCTACAGGTAAGAAAAATAACGTTTTTGTTTTAGACCATAAACCACCACTATGGTTCAGCTTCCCTACTTTCAACAAATGAAGATCAAAACCTTCTTGAGGAAGAATTCTCTCCTCCAAACCACCATAAGCTCCAACAAAATGAATTTTTATCTCTTTATTTGAACGATCTTCCAAGGAACGAGCTATGGCAACGCCTGGGTAGATGTGACCTCCAGTCCCGCCCCCTGCAATAACTATGTTTTTCAAAGTTTTGCTCTATAAGAAGATGATCGTCGGGAAGATGAACGTGCTGGCTTTCGTGTCACTAATCTCTCCAAATTCATTAACAATCCCATACAAAATGCCATCATTAACAAGGAGCTTCCTCCATAACTAATAAATGGTAAAGTTAAGCCCTTTGTAGGCAATATCCCTAAAACTACGCCTGTATTAATAAATACATTCAATGTAAAAGTCATCGTTAAACCAACAGCCAATGCCTTAGGAAAAATCTCTTTCAATTTAAAAGACAGCTGAAAACCTCTGAAAATTACAAAGCCATAAAGTACCATGATAACTAAAAAACCAATAAACCCTGTCTCTTCACCCAAAACAGCCAATGTGAAATCTGTATGTGCTTCAGGTAAATAAAATAGCTTCCCCTGCCCTTGACCTAAACCACTACCAAACATCCCCCCTGAGTGAAAGGTCAACATACTTTGGATAACCTGAAAACCTTTCTCCTGCGCGTCTGCCCACGGGTCAACAAAGGCTAGCATTCTAGATTTTCGATAGGGGACCTTCATCACCAGAAAATAGAATAAAGGAATTATTGCTAGGATAGCTCCAAAAATAAAACGCCATTTCAAACCGAAAGCAAAAAGCACAGCCACAGCTACAAACATACAAATTGCAAAAGAACCAAAATCAGGTTGTTTCAAAAGCAGCAACAACGGTGTGAAAAAAACAACTGCCTTCACTCCCCAATCTACCCAAATATTTTTATGCAAAGGCTTAGAGGAAGCCAGGCAAGTCGCCAAAAACAGACTCAACGCAATCTTTAAAAGTTCTGAGGGTTCAAATCTCAAACCCCAGGGAAGACTTATCCATCGCAAAGACCCTCCTACCTTTACTCCTATGCCAGGAATAAATGTAGCTATCATACAAAAAACTGCTAAAACCCAAAGAGTCCAACCCCATTTTTGAATCCACTTAAAGGGAATATTAGAAGTTAATAACAGCACCCCTATAGCCAAAATGCTAAAAACAGCTTGTTTTTTAAAGAAATAAAACCCATCTCCTAAAGATTCTAGAGCATATATAAAGCTCGAACTATAAACTTGTACTAGACCAATGCCTATAAGAGCGATCACAACCGTTAAAAGCCCACGATTATTTTTCTGCAACCTCTCCCCCCCCAAGCTGGCGTACATAATGCTAGTCTACTTAATTGTAGCGTAAATCAACTGTAACGTAAATTATTAATAAGCCACTCAGAAAGAATCAGGCTCAAGAAAAAGGCCAATTTCGACCCATGCTTTAAAACGATGACAATTATTTCGGGAAGGTATTAAGAAAACATGCTTAAATAGCCACAATAATCAATGAATTTCCCCGCCGTTGGGCGTCGGTTCCATATTTGATTGTCTTTCTCTCTGTTCCTTTTTCTCTATAAATTTTCTAAGTTTTCCTGAACAAGAAGTTATCCAATTAGCTACACCAGAGAAACAACATTCAGCAGCTGCCATCAATAACTGACCACTTATTTTTTCATTTAATGCCGTCGGATTATTAATTAAAAGAATTCACAATTTCTTTAAAGTACTGCCCACGTTCTATATAACTATCAAACAAATCAAAACTAGAACACCCAGGGGACAATAACACCTTGTCACCAATGCGAGATTTTTGAAAAGCGACATGAACTGCCTCCTCAAAAGTTCCAATCAAAAAGGTTTCCGATTCATCACCAATATCACGATTAATACGTTCCTTAGCTTCGCCTACAAGAATCAAAGTTTTCACTTTTTGTCGAACCACTTGGCGTAGAGGTTCATAGTTTAAATTTGTGTCTTTTCCTCCCGCAATTAAAATTACATTTTCATTAAAGGACTCTAGCGCTCTGAGAACAGAGTGAACATTCGTTGCCTTAGAATCATTGTAAAACTCTACTCCTCCAATTTTTTTCACATATTCAAGACGATGGGCTATTCCACGAAATTTTGACATAATGCTCTCAATGGCCTCTCTCGTAGCCCCGTGCTCTTTTGCTGCCAACATAGCAGCCATAAAGTTTTCAACAGAGTGTGGCCCTTTCATTTTTAAGCCCTCAATAGAAAATCTCTCAATCTCAGGCCCCGTACGCACACGCACCTCTTTATCAATATTAACAGCTCCACCTATATTCATAATCTGAGATTCTAACGATGGTTTGCGAGAAAAATAAAATATTCGCCCACGCTGAACAGAGAGGTCACGAGCTAACTCAACAACCGCATTGTCATCGGCATTTAAAATACTTGTCGTAGCTTGATTCGTATTTAAAAAGATCCTTCTCTTTGCATTGATATAATCCTCCATTGATTTATGGCGGTCCAAATGGTTTTCAGCTAAATTTGTAAAAACGATGTTTGAAGGACAAAATGTTTCCACATGCTCCAGCATAAAACTGGATACTTCCATAATGACAACATCCGATTTCTCTTCTTTCAATAAATATTCAGTTGCTGGCAAGCCATAGTTTCCACCCAACCAGACTTTTTTTCCTGATTCCTTCAAAAACAATTCTATTAACTTAGATGTTGTCGTCTTTCCATTTGTTCCCGTCACGGCAATAATCGGCTCTTTTATGAATTGAGCTGAAAATTCAAATTCCCCCGTAACCTTCACACCATTGTTACGAGCATAATCAAATATTTTAAGCTGAGGATTAATTCCTGGGCTTAAAACAATCAAATCCTGTTGTAAAAATGTCTTTGGCGAATGTCCACCTAAATCGTAGTTCACGATATAACCTTCCAAAGCATCCAAAGCCGTTGATAATTCAGGCTTAGATTTATGATCACTAATTGTAACCTCCGCTTCATAGCGAACTAAAAATTTGACCAAAGACACACCTGAACGTCCAAGCCCAACGATTAAAATTTTCTTTCCTTTTAAATCACCTACTTCCATCATTTTTGCCTTACCTCAACTTTAATGTACTAATGCTTAAAATAGCTAACAATATAGAAACAATCCAAAAACGGATAATAATCTTTGATTCATCTAGCCCCTTCAATTCAAAATGATGATGGATAGGAGCCATCTTAAAAACCCTCTTTCCTGTCAGTTTAAAAGAAATCACCTGAGTGATCACCGACAGAGCTTCAACAACAAAAATTCCTCCAAGTAAAACCAAAAGCAATTCATTCTTACTCAAAATAGCCATAATTCCCAGAAAACCACCCAAGCTGAGACTTCCTACATCACCCATAAAAACTTGAGCTGGATAAGAATTAAACCAAAGAAATCCCAGCCCTGCAGCGACAACCGTTGCACAAAAAGGCGCCAATTCACCAGCACCTGCTACATACGGGATCTGTAAGTACTCAGCTAAAATAAAATGCCCAGCAACATAAGCAAACAAAGCAAACGTTCCCGCGCAAACTATCACTGGGAAAATTGCCAAACCGTCCAACCCATCAGTCAAATTAACACTATTGGCACAACCCACAACCACAAAGGTCGCAAAAGGAATATAAAGAACCCCTAAATCAAACACTAGATTTTTAAAAAATGGCACATGAAGCTCAGTGGAAAATTCACAAAAATAAACCAGATAAGAAACAACCAATCCACTGATTAGAAACTCCACTAGTAAGCGAATTCTACCTGAGAGTCCTTTACTTCCTTTTTGCTGAACTTTCATCGAATCATCAATATAACCAATCACTCCAAAACTAAAAGTGACTATCAGAGCTGCCCACACCAAGGGGTTAAAGAGATCCATCCACATCAAACAAGGAATTAGCACACTTAGTAAAATTAAACCTCCACCCATCGTGGGAGTTCCTGTCTTCTTTAAATGTGACTCGGGCCCATCATCGCGGATAGTTTGCTTCATTTGCTTGCGAACCAAACGACGAATAAAACGAGGACCCGACAACCAAATAAGAAAAAAAGCCGTAAAAAAAGAAATGAACGTACGGAAAGTAATATATCGAAAAATATTAAAGCCAGATATCTGCTCCGACAAAGAATAGAGCCACTGATACAACATGAATTCCCAACTCCTCTAGATCAAGATTCAGACCCTAGCATAAAAGGCTTAGCTATAGCAAGGGGGAATAATGGGCAAAACACTCTATATGTTTGATATTATTAAAAAAATCCCCCTTGATTTCCCTGATTATTCTCAAAAAAATCAAAATCAATGCTGATAGCTGCCGCTAATATAATTGCTTTCTGTGATGATTCCCAGCTCCAATCACCAAAATCAATGGAAAAGCTGTCTGCATCACTAAAGGCTTCCTTCAGCAGTCCCTGCCATTTTTTATTAATTTCTCCGATTTTCTGATGACGGTTATTAAAAACCGAAAAGCGCCATAACTGCCATAATGGAGAACTAATACGACCAAAAATATTTCCATCTCTCTCGACAAGGTCATACTTTTTATACAATAACCCAAAACGGCGACGGACACACCCTATATACTGTCCTCTGTCATCCATAACGTTTAACTCAGAAAACAAAAAGAAAAAGTTTCTTGAGAAAAATAGCAGAGGGGATTTTTCGGTATTCATCACATCTATCTCTAAGGACCGATGAGAACGTAAAATCCAACGTTTTAACTTCGTTGACCAGTTTCCTCCTCTTTCAACAATAACAGCCAAATGTCCACCGTTAGAATTCAAAAGATTATAATAATTCTTTGCTTCCCAGTCTATAAGGATCTCCATCCACTCTTTTTTCTGTGAAACAATTAAGCTTTTTTCTAAATCCAATAACTGTTGATATGATATAACTAATTTCATCCTCAATCCTTCAAGCCTAATTGCTCTGATACTCCCCATTTTTGCAGAATTCTCTCTAACTTCATTCCACGAGAACCTTTAAGGACAACCAGTTCAAACTTATCTAAGCAATTGCCATATTCATCAGCCCACTTTTCTAAAAAAGATTTCGATGAACGAAACTGACCTGAAAAATTAGCCCTCTTCAAACCTTCATTAAAAGAGACAACACTCTCACCAATGAACCAAATTTCATCGGAATTCTTGCCAGCTAAATATCCAACCTCTTCATGGGCTTTTTCCCTCTCTTGACCCATCTCTAGCATTTCACCCAAAATAACTAAAGATTTTCGTTCTTTTCTGGAAGTTCTTGCAAGGTTCTGAAAAAGAGCTTTCATGCTTTCTGGATTAGCATTGTATCCATCAAAAATAATTTTCGT
Organism: Bdellovibrionales bacterium; assembly: GCA_965217115.1. GTDB lineage: Bacteria > Bdellovibrionota > Bdellovibrionia > Bdellovibrionales > CAYMLA01. The sequence continues at coordinate 963,823 of OZ244239.1, forward strand.
CTTATCTTTCTTTAAGACTTGATTTCGCCCCCAATAGCTCTGACAAAACTTCAGCCCACACCAAATATCTTCTCCTTCAAGCCCCACAGACAGAGCTAAAGCACTTGCCGCCATTAAATTTTGTCCATTATGCAAGCCAAAAACATTTACTTCACAAGAGCCTGTAACTCCTCCCACTCTTCCATCAATACGCAGTGGCTCAAACCCCTGAGCCTTAACATTTAAATTTACATCACAATTCATTTCTTTTTGGCTAAAAGTTTTTATTTGATCATTAGTATTTTTAAATTTCCCCATCATCTTTAATGTCAAAGGATCATCTAAGTTGAATACTCGTATGATAGAATCTGAATTATGATAAATCTCCTCTTTAGCTTGAGCCACCTCCTCTAAAGAAGAAAAGAACTCCATATGGGCTCTACCAATATTCAAACACACCACGACATTTGGTTCAGCAATTTCCACTAAACGCGCTAATTCACCTTTATGGTTCATGCCCATTTCGCAAATAACTATTTCACTATTTTCCTCGGCTCCAAGTAATGTGAATGGAACTCCCCAATGATTATTAAAACTTCCTCGACTCTCATGAACTTTTTTAAACTTTTCTATTATTTTTTTTGTAAACTCTTTGGTTGTCGTCTTACCGTTAGAGCCTGTAATACCAATTACTTTAAATTTATTACGACGACGCCAGTAGTTTGCTAGATCTTGAAGCCCCCTTAAGGTGTCTCTAACTTTTATCACTGTGACTTTTCGACTCACCTTCACATCAACATCTTCATGGACAATCAAACAACTCGCCCCTTTTTCCACTGCTTGTATTAGAAAAAAATGACCATCAAATTGCTCTCCCTTGAGAGCAAAAAATATTTTCCCCTCTAGATTATTACGCGTGTCACTGCCCGTGCCAGAAAAATCAGTCTGCACCTGAGAGACAACCTCTCCACCTGTATTCTCCTGTAATTCCTTAAGAGTTAATTTCCATGCCATGTAAACATTCCTTCGCTACGAAATAATCACTAAAAGCCCGTATTTCTTCACCAATCACCTGCTCTTCTTCGTGCCCCTTACCTACGATCACAATTACATCTCCCTTCTGAGATTCTTGCAAAGCCATGTAAATAGCCTTTTTCCTTGAGACCTCTTGAACCACACAGCTTTTAACATACTTTTGAGAAAAACCCACCAACACATCTGCCATAATCTCCAGTGGTTCCTCTCCCCTTGGGTTGTCTGATGTTAAAAATACTCTGTCTGCAGTTTTTTCTGAAGTTTTTGCCATAAGAGGTCTTTTCTTTTTATCCCGCTCTCCACCACAACCAAAAACAACTGTTATTGTACACCCTTCAACACCTATGCTCTGTCTTAATTGATGAAAACTTGATAACACTTTCTCTAAAGCATCAGGAGTATGAGCATAATCAACAAAAACACTCCTATCACAAGAATTTGGTACGGCTTGCAACCTTCCTGGGACTCCTTGAAATTGTCGCAAACCCTCTGCACATACTTCTAAACCAACTCCTCCTGCCACAGCCACCGCTAAAGCGGCAACTGCATTTTGAATATTAAAAGAACCAATTACAGGTAATGAAATTTTAACACTTCCTATCGGGGTTTTTACCTGAAACTGACTTTTTGAAAAATCCTGAAAGCTGATTTTATAGGAAAAATCATCTCTGGCTTTTCCATGATTCTCTCCATAACTCCAAATCTCAACATTTTTAACACTTTTTACTACATTTATCATTTCATCAGCATAAAGATCATCTCTATGAATGATTGCATATTTCTTTTTTTTATTGGAGCTCATTAAGAAGTAAGAAAATAACAGTTTTTTTGCTGAAAAATAATTTTGCATATTTTTATGATAATCTAAATGATCCTGGGTTAAATTTGTAAAAACTCCCACATTAAAGTTTACAGCTTCCACTCTTTTCTGCATTAGCGCGTGACTGGAAACCTCCATGACCACTGACTTAGCTCCCTGTTTTTTAAATTCAGCTAATCGCGAGTGCAAAGTTAACGAGTCTGAAGTCGTCAATTTCGATGACCAAGTTTTTTCTACGATCTTTCCAAAATTAACGCTTTTAATATGATGATCCAGAGTTCCCATAACACCCGTCGTTATTTTTGCATAGTTTAAAATACTCTCAAGCATATAAACTATCGTGGTCTTGCCATTAGTTCCTGTAATCCCCACACAAAAAAGTTCATCTGTTGGACAGTCTTCACTTTTATGGGCCAAGTGAGCTAAAGCTAAACGACTATCACTAACTTGCAAGATTTTTCCTTTGTAGTCTGTGGATATCTGACTTGTATCTTCAACAACAAGACCCGTGGCCCCTCTACGACAAGCTTCTTCAAGAAAATCATGCCCATCAAAACGTTCACCTTTAATTGCAACAAAAATATCACTTTCTTGAAATTTCCGACTATCAGCACAAATACGAATAACCTTCACTTGCTTTCTTACACAAGCTAAAAAATCACTTACGGAATTTAGAATATTCTGAGTCTCCATTATAATCACTTACTCTAAAAAGATTTTTACAGTTTTATTTTTAGGGATTAAATTTCCCGCTTTTGGACTCATAGAACTCACTCGACCTCTCCCTCTGACCCTGACTTTAATATCACTACCACTCAAGATTTTTAAAACTTCTCTTAAGGTTAATTTTTTTAAATCAGGAATTTTACTCAATTTCTCTTTACGATACTTTAAGCTTCGACGAATACTCTGTATAGCTCTCGTCTGGAGAAATGAACGTGTTTTTTTTATCACCTTTTCCGGAGAGATATTTTTCTCATTCAACCGCGTCGGGAGTAAACCATAATTGCGCACAGCAAAGGAGGCCACCTTAGAAAAGATAGGAGCCGCCACTTGAGAACCATAATAGCTTTCTTTCGGATTATCTACAGCAACATAAATAACAAATCGCGGTTTCTTAGCTGGAATAAATCCTGCAAAACTTGAAATATATGCTCCCCTTAAATAACCACGTCCCTTGGGATTGACCTTCTGTGCTGTTCCTGTTTTTCCTGAAACGACAAACCCTTTCACTCGTCCATTTACACCAGTTCCTCCATTCTCAGTCGCTTTAGTAAGCATCATTTTTATCTTTTCAGCATTTTCTCTCGACAGAACACGACGAATTTCATGGGGACGAGAACCCTCAGGTAATTTAACTAAAGATGGCTTTAATAGAACCCCGCCATTGGCTATAGCCCCATAAGCATTCGCCACCTGCAGAGGGGTCACAGCAATACCGTGGCCAAAAGAAACATTGCTTAAAAGATGCTTATGCCAAGGTAACTTTTTCACAATTCCTTTAGCTTCCCCGGGAAAAATAATTCCTGTTTTTTTTCCAAAACCAAAATTTAGAAGAGTTTTTTGTAAACGTTCACTACCCAAGTCAAAAGCTATTTTTGTTGTTCCTATATTTGATGACTTTGCCAAAATTTGACTTACAGTTAAATTTTTAAAGGAATGCTTGCGATCAGCTTCACGAATGACTCTTCGGCCAATACGCATTTCCCCATCTTCACAATAATAGGTAGACTCAGGAGAAACTATTTTTTCATGTAAAGCTCCCGAAATTACAAATGTTTTCATTGTACTACCAGGTTCAAATATATCAGTAACAACACGGTTTCTACGTGAAAAACCTGCTCGTTTTCTTATGTGATTAGGGTTAAAATCAGGAACTGAAGCCATTGCCAAAATTTCAGAGGTTTGTGCATCTAGCACTATCCCTACTGCCGAATCCGCCTTATACGTTTTCACAGAACGTCCAAGCTCTTTTTGTAACACATACTGAATCTCACTATCAATTGATAGATGAACATCTTCTCCATCACGAATCGAATTAAATAGATATTCTCCCTCAACTAAAGAACGCCCACGGGCATCCTTAAGGACTTCTACTTTTCTTTCATCCCCCTGTAGGATTGAATTATATTGTCTCTCTAAGCCTTCTAAGCCTTTATCTCTTCCAACAAAGCCCAAAACCTGTCCCAGTAAACTCTCGTTAGGGTACAATCTCTTAGGTTCTTTTATAAACCCCAACCCTCGGATTTTCCAAGATTTAACAAGATTGTATTCTTTCTTATTCAAATATCTTTTAACCCAAATAAAACGACGTTGCCTTTTTTCTCTTATTTTTTTTAATATTTTACTTCGAGATATTTTCAAATAACGAGAGATCTTTTTGGCCACTGACGAGGGGTTTTTTATCAATTTAGGATCTGCAAATAAAGAATAGGACGTTACAGAAAAAGCCAACGGCTTACCTCGACGATCATAAATTCCCCCTCTCTTAGAGCGCAAAACCACTGTGCGATTAAATTGCTTGTTTTTAAGGCTCTGTAACCTCTCGTTAGGAAAAATTTGTAAAAACCCTGCACGGCTCACTAATAATATCCATAAAGATATCACGATAATAAAAAGACTCAATAAACGTCCTTTCAACTCAGAGCCCCTTCTTATCTGTTCTGTCTATCACTAATTTTGAATCTGTTAATAGAATAATCTGGTTATTTCCTGCATTTTTAAGAGTAAAATTACTCTTAGCCAATTGCTCTACAAACTGAGGACGACGCTTTTTTGCTAATTGCATAACTTGCAATTGTTCTTCCTCTTTTAACTGACTCAGCTCTCTCATTAATTTTAATAACTGATACCCCTGATGTCGCATTTCCATCTTTACAAATACAATAAGAAACAATGTAAAAACAATTATTAAAACTCCGATTATTGGTTTAAAATTTTTTATCTTATCATCCATCAACACTCCTTTTTTTAGGAATCCCTTTCTGAAAAGCTCTTAGCCTTGCGCTCCGTGATCGAGGGTTCTCGTTAACTTCTTCCTCTGAAGCGACAACGGCCTTACGATTTAGCAAACAACCTTTATCTTGATTTTGCTGAAACAGACTCTTTACTAAACGATCCTCCAAAGAGTGGAAGGATATCACCACCAAACGCCCTCCTTCACTAAGGTGCTTTATAAGCAGAGGCACCGTTTGGCGAATAGCATCCAATTCTCCGTTGACCTCCATACGAAGCGCCATGAAATAAAGTGTCGCTGGATGATGTCCTTTCTTCTTCCATCCATCTACCTTTTCAATCAATTTAGATAATTCCATTGTTGTAGAGAGTATCTTTTGCTCGCGCATCTCTATAATCTTACGAACAACTCTTTCCGGAGATCGAATTTCTCCTAAATCACGAAATATTTGCCATAGGTTTTCTTCAGAATAATTATTGATCACATCAACAGCTGTTAATTTTTGGTTCTGATTCATACGCATATCTAGAGGACCGTCTTGATAAAAGCTAAAACCCCTTTGATTTTTATCTAATTGAGGTGAACTCACTCCTAAATCTAAGAGCATTAAATCATACTCTAATGGAATCTTTTTCTGATCGATCAAATTATAAAAATCAGAAAAATCTGCCTGTAAAATCTGTAGAACACCCTGGGTAATTTGTTGAGAAAAATTCTTTTTGCCATACTCCACAGCTTCGGAGTCCTTATCCAAGGCCGTAATATGAATTCCTGGAAATTCCTGTTGTACAAGACGCAAATGTCCACCTCGTCCAAAAGTTCCATCAAAATAAGTTTTTGGAATAAACAGCGTCTCTTCAAATTTAATTTTATATTTATTAAGCCTGGGCAAACGAGCTCGATACTCCCCTTTAAAAACACCCAAAACCTCCTGACCTAAAACAGGGATGTGCTTTGAGATGCTCTCTTTATCACTCACTTTCATACTCACTCTCATCAACATCATAATTTCGCATTTAAAAAAATCCTCAAATCTTCAACCAACCCATCTGATGCAATGCGGCCAATCCTTGTAAGACTATGTTTTTATTGTAATTTCTAGGTATTGCGGGGTCAAGTCACAGACCTCATACAGGAAGTTTTTATAAAGAATTAGCCCAAGGCATAGTCTTGTATCATTCAAACACAGACGTAAGTGCTCTTATTACTCTGGACCTTCTTTACTATTGTGCTAGTCTTTAGGGTAGTATCTATGTTTGTCACTTTATTTGAGAGTTTTTTCCTATGATTAAATGTCCTAAGTGCAACTTCGAGCAACCACAGGATCAATACTGTGCAAAATGTGGCATTGATATATTCAATTACACAGCCCCTTCTCCTTCCCTATTTAAAAGAGCCGCAACTAACTCTGTTTTTCATATTAGTTTATTTATCGCTATTGTTATTAGTGTCATCACCTGGGTTCAGAATGACAGACAAGAAGAACTTCGATCTCGGGTTGCTTTCTTACAAGGGCAATCCAGTAGTCAAAATTCCACAGAGGTTCAAGTAGATAATCAAGTTCAGAAAAAACTCATTTCACAACAAAATCTTCCTAAAAAAAAATCGTCACCGATAGCTAAGACAAATCCAGCACTGGCAAATCGATTTATTGCAAAATCTAAACAAAGCACTTCTCCAACAGGTGCTTCTATTTACTTTGTAGAAATTAGCCATACTTCTTTACAAAATCTTCTTGATAATTCTCAAAATCCATCTCAAGACTTTAGTAATTTTAAAACAATTAAAGTTTCAAAGTTATTTTCTCAATTACAAAAAGGTCTAGGATCTAACTCCATTAAAGTGTTACATAAAATAACCAAGAGACTTAGTTTTCAACCTAATCAATGGTTTCTAGGCGCTGAGGGGGTCACTGGTGACGACGATATTGGTTTAACAACATTACTTACTTATCAATCCTACGGATCTTTTCCTATTGAAGGGGAAATAGAACTGCTGACCTCATTCTATAGTAATTTTCAAGATGAGTACCCGGTTAAAGAGTCTTTTCAAGACAATTTTTCCCTTAATCAAAATCAAGGTCTTTTAATTACAGGAGTTATTCTCCCACGAAAGCTGAATGGGGAAGAGCAAGAACTCTATAAACAGTCTATTTTGAAAATTTTTCTTTCAGAAAAATTTCAAAATAAACGCTCGTTTTTCGCCATTGCCATCATTATCCATTCAGACTAACCAAATATTGACCAAGTAGATTCCTCTACTAAATTATTTCCAATTATTATCTATTTATCATGGAAGTATTGACACTGAAGCTAGATACTAGACTTGACCTATTTCTATCAAGAATGTTAGATATACGAAAGACTTTCTGAAAAATGAAGACCTTGACAAAATAATTACTACCTTATTTATTATTATTTTAAAGGATACTTATGACTGACTTAAATCTCTCTCCTCTTATCACAGACGAACAATTAGAAAAAAAAATCGCTGAAATTGGACAATCTCTCACAAAAAAATTCAATGGTGAGAACCTCATTGCTATTTGTATTCTACGAGGTTCCTTTATGTTCTTCTCTGATTTAGTTCGTCAAATAGATGCAGATATTTTTTGTGAATTTTTTGGCATCTCTAGTTATGGAGACTCCACTCAATCATCAGGGGAAGTTAAGGTAACACTCGACCTTACGACACCTATCGAAAATAAAAATATTTTATTAATTGAAGACATCGTTGATACAGGCCTCACCATGAATTTTCTTAAAGAAACCTTGCAGGCTCGTAAGCCTAAGAGCCTCACGACGGTAAGTTTGCTCTATAAGCCCAAGGCCATCAAACAACCTTGTCAAATAGACTATGTTGGCTTTGAAATTCCCAATAACTTTGTTGTCGGATATGGCTTGGATTACCAGGGCTTTTATCGAAATCTTCCCTATATTGCCCAAGTTACTAATTTAAATTAAAAAGTAACCATGCTTATAAATAAAGTAAAAACAAGTGCCGACAGAATGAGCACCCAAGTATCTCTCGTTTTTTTTAAAACCAGGGGAAGTAAATGCAAAAAACACACATAAATCAATACTCCTGTTGCAAGGGCTATTGTCGTTGTTTTAAAGACTTCTATCTGGCTAAAGAAAACTCCTAAGAGAGTCCCCATTAACAAACTTGCTCCCACACTCAAACTTAAATACTGAGCTATTCTTTTTGACAACCCACCAGCCAAAGCTAAGCTCGCTACAAGTATTCCATCGGGTAATAAATGAAATAGTAAACCCAAGCTCACCAGCCCTCCTGCTTCCGTATTTATGGCAAAGGCCGAGGCAATTTCAAAACCATCAAGGAAAGAACACACAAGAAAACACCCCACAGCAGAGCAAGATGATTTTTGAGACAAGATATGACTATGATTATACTGGTGATGCGAACCGTGATAACAGGTTGATTGGCTTTCTCCCGTTTTAAAAAAATCAGATAAGACTCTTGGAACAACAGAGATATCAAAAAACAACGCGCACAATACTCCTAATAAAATAAATGCAGGCCCTGTTTTACTCTCTAGAGAATGGGGTATAAACTCTAAAAAAGCAATTGCCAGTAAAAGCCCCGTACTCATAGCAATCATAAATTTTATTCTACTTTCGCTATACCAAGACGGTTTTGTCTTAACTATCCACACACCAAGGAATGAACTCAATATCGCAATCACTAAACTAGCTGCCACCGCAGAGGTTAGAATTAATTCCATTTTATCTCCTTAAGAATAACAATTTCTGCTTATTGTAATAGCAGCTATTTTCACAAAAGTTTTGAGATCACAAATCTTCAATGTATTTTTTCGGCCAATTCAATCGTGTTCTGTAATAACATAGTGATCGTCATCGGCCCCACTCCTCCTGGAACGGGGCTTGCTGCTTTAACCCAACCATCTAGTTCATCAAATCGAACATCTCCACAAAGTTTTTTTCCGTCGATTTGATTATCTACGCGGTGAATACCTACATCTACAACTACGGCCCCTTGCTTAAAGTCTTCTTTACCTAAGAATCGTGGCTTCCCCACCGCCACCACAATAATATCTGCTTCTCTTGTGTAAGACGAAATATCTTTTGTTCGGGAGTGACAAATCGTCACTGTGGCGTTTTCACTCAAAAGTAAGTTTGCTACAGGTAAACCAACCAAACGACTCCGACCTAAAACAACAGCTTTTTTACCACTTATCTCAAGGCCATAGTGTTTCAAAAGAGCAATGATGCCTTTTGGCGTACAGGGAGCAATTCGCATCTTCCCCGTATAAAGAAGACCTAGGTTCTCAGTCGTTAACCCATCAGCATCTTTGAAAGGATTCAATACCTGTAAAACACTCTCCTGACATAAATGCTCTGGCAGAGGAAATTGCACGAGAATACCGTCCACGGATTTATCACGGTTAAGTTTTTTAATAAGGGCTTCCAGATCATTCTGCGTCACAGTTCCAGAAAGATGGTGATGAAAAGAAGTTAAGCCCAATGCCTCACAGGCTTGTACCTTGTTTTTCACGTAAACTTGACTGGCCGTATCTTCTCCGACCAAAACGACTGCTAATCCCACAGCACGACCCTGTCGTTGCTTAAACTCCTGCGCGCGGACTTTTAATTGCCCACGAATAACCTGACTCACCTCTCGTCCATTTAGTTTTAACATCCCATTCCTTTCTTAAATACTTAGTAAAATTAAGGGTTTAGACTAAACTTGACCTTGACTATGATCTCGAATAGTCTGTGTCGACCTCGCCCTTCAACTTAAGGAAGAAACCATGGCCAACGACAAAAAGAAAGTCAAATTGTCACAAGACGGCTCCTCCATTGACTATACCATTGCTGACAACGCTCCGACAAATCTCAAAAAATTCCGAGCAAGTCCTGAAATAGAAGGTTTTTACCGTTTTGTCTATGAAAACGATCTACAAAGAGACACTTTTAAGGTTCTCGACCGCTTAAAGCGGGAGCGTTATGCCAATAAGAAAACCAAGGGCAAAAAAAAGTAACTTCTCTGTGACAATTACAAAAATCGATACCTCCGAAAACATGTTTGAACATGGAACTAACAGGCCACGACCACAGGCATATTGTTCGAAAAACGGATAAATGACCATTTACACTTTTTCTTTTAGATATTTAACATCTTATTACCACTTCTTATTTTGCATAGACTTCCTCTTAAGAATTTGTCTTTAACAGAAAATCAACGAACACAATCCCTATAATTTCAATTGTCTTAGAGGAGGTTTATCATTCTAAAAAGAACAAAAATGCTTCATGATCAAAAAGGTCAGGGAATGATTGAGTACGTTATTCTTGTCGCTCTGATGGCTATTGGTACAATTGGTATGGTTCGCGTTCTTGGGGAGGGAATTAACGTCAAGTTTAGTTCCATTACAGCTGCCCTTCAAGGGGAATCGCCTGAACGTCGCCAAGTAGATATTCCCAAAAGTTGGCAAAAGAGAAGAACTCTAAAAGATTTTCTCAATGGCAGCACAAGTTCATCAAATAGAAATCGCTCAAACTCAGACAAGTAAGTAATAATCGATGAAAAATCAATCAGGACAAGCCATGATCGAAGCATGCCTCTCTCTTACTATTCTTGTTATCCTTATTAAATTCATCTTTTGGGGAGGATACGCCCTTTACACATCAGTTATTACTCAATATATCACCTATGAAATGGCTATTTGCCGTAGCCAACCTCTGAAGCATCGAACCTGTCTCTTCTCCTATAGAGAAAAAACATATCAACTCTTACCTTTTGGAGAACTACAAACTTTTAAAACCCATGAAAATACACAAAACAAAACTGTGAACAGTCGTCTTCGCTTTAGAATAAATATTCCTCTACTAAGCACACCGGTTATTTTTGATAAAAAAGTTTCTCTTACTTTCCCTCTCACCCAAGGAGCTAAGTGAAAACATTAAAATTCTTTTGGATCAGCTTGAATTTTAAAACAAGCTTCTTAAAAAACAAATGTATCATCTCCTCCAAGCGTGGTTTCTTTATTGCGATCATGCCATTTCTTATTGTTTTACTCTTGAGTCTCTTCTCTGTTGTTTTTGCATCATTCTATGTCATTCGTTTTCATCATAAATCCCAGCATCTTTGTCGAAAACATGTCCTCAAAGCTCAAGAAACAATGGGAGCTTCCCTTAAAACTCTTCTTTTTCTGAATAACTCAGCACGATCTCTTAATAGCTCTTATCGCGCACTAGAGAGTTTGCAAAAAATCTCTTATTTAACTCTCTATCCTCCTTTTATAACATCTGTTAAAAAAGCAAAGCGACTCATCGCCTACTTAAAGAAAGCGTTATCTGCCAAACAACGAATGATTCTTTTTCAGGGAAATTCCTTAGCCAACCATCATCTCAATCAATTTGTTATTGATTTTCGTCATATGACTCACAAAAACGACACTCTTTGGTTCAAAGAGATTCGTCAATTGCACTCCTCGTCCAGATTCTCTCCAGCGCGTTTAGCTGTCATCTCTACAAAAAAAAGATCTAACGATGTTCCTATCTATCAAACTAGTAAGCCATTCCCCCAAAAACAAGAGGTCAAGGCTTTCTGGGAATTTCGTTTTAAATCAGAAGAACAGGGGTGGTTATTCTCTCGATTAACAATTCCTTACTTAAGATCACAGTGCGCCGCTACTCTATTCAATAGGAGAGACACATGGATTCCCATTCTCAATTAAATAAAAATAACAACGGACAAGCTATTATTGAGTTCTCTATTATCCTTACCTTTCTCTTTTTGTCTTTAATTTATTTCTTAAGTTACCAGGGGCACCTTAATAGAAAAATTATTAACACTCACTTTAAAGGAACGATAACTTATGTCAAATAATACTACTTTTAAAGATTTTTTCCAAAAAAACATGGCCCATATAGGAATTCTTGTTTTTTCCATTTTAATTTATTCCTCTTCTCTTATTTTTGAAAAACATTCCTCAATAAAAAATATTAACTCAGACGACTCACCTGAGTTCTTTGATACTTACATACCACATGGGTTTGCTATCGTGCCTATTGAAATCTCCAATCACACATCCTTGGATTCCTTAATTAGTTCTCGCGGAGTGGTTGATCTCTACGCAACTGATTTTACTAAAACCCATCAACCTTCAAGAAAAATTGCCTCTCACTTAAAAATCGTTCGAGCCCCTCTTAATCGTCATCAATTTGCTATCATAGTTCCAGATAATGATGTCTCTTTAATCCTTTCACACAAAGGTCCCTATTTTGTTACTATTCACAACTCTAACGGAAAGGAGCCTCTCTCTGTAAAAAAAAGCACCACACAGAAAAAGAGGGTTTTTATTAATCATATCTCAGATGAAACATCCAATAAAGATTAATTTATCTTATCGTTAAATAATTACCTTGGAGGGTTAAGTATGAATCATTTTTTACTAAAAATAAGTCTATGTGTTTTAATATCTATTCATGGCTTCGCTAATTTTCAAACTAAAGAATCTATTGTTTTCTTTCATGCCAATAGTTCCTATGTAGATTACTTAGCCCATGTACAAACATCAAATAGACAAATCACTCCCATTGAATATTACAACAACAGCAACCCTTCTCTTAAATCACAAGAAACCATTTTACTGTTATTCGAAAAAGCTCAACTTTTTTTTACACGAAAGATGTTTTCAAAAGCCGAGGTTTTTTATTTAAAACTCGTTGACTTATCGTTAACCTCTGACTGGCATCCCCTTGAAAGAGAGATTATCTTTCAATCTTTTTTACGCTTAGCTCAAATAAGCCCTAACAAAGCTGCCCCATCTTACTGGTTAAAAAAAGCTATTTCTTTTTCTCCAAAATTAAGCTTTCCAAAAAATATTAAAGACGGATTTCTTAGAGAGCGATTCTTAAAAGAACATAAAATTCTAAAAGAAAAGGCTTTTTTTATGTCCACATCATTTATGCAACGAGGGCTCATCAAGGTAAATGGCCAGGTCTACAATGTCGAAAATCAATGGGAAATACCCATTTATCCAGGAACACATCGTGTTTCTATCTTAACTAATAAATCATTTTATTTTTCACAAGTAAAAGAACAAAGTAAACTACGCCACTGGACTCCAATTCTCCCTGAAGTTTTATCAGGGAACTGTCAATCTCCTCAGAGAAAGGAGTCATCTTCTCTTTTATCATCCATATTTCTTGCTTTCTACTCGCCCACCTGCATTTTGAATTTTAGCACTCTCAAACCTGAAAACAAGAAATCAGTTCTCGCCACCAAACACTCTTTTCTTACTCCAAAGAAACTAGAAATACACTCTAAAGAGAGCTTCTTAAGCAAGCATTCTCATTGGTTATGGATAGGCCTCTCTGCCGTAGCTATTGGAGCAATGACCTCTCCCCAAAAAAACTATAAAATTCACGTTAAGAGGTCTAACTTTTAATCTGTTGGCTTCTTTTTTCTCCAACTAAGAGATAACTCAGCCAATTGCTTATCATCAACTTCACTGGGAGCTTGAGCCATTAAATCTGAAGCTTGGGTTGTTTTTGGAAATGCAATCACTTCACGGATAGCATCCGTTCCACATAAAATCATCGATAATCGATCCATTCCCCATGCAAAACCTCCGTGGGGCGGAGTTCCATAGGACAATGCTTCAACAAAATAACCAAATTTCTCTTGAATCTCATTTTGTTCCAACCCTAATGCTTTAAACATAGCATTCTGTACATTAGAATCATGAATACGAATACTTCCTCCACCTAATTCATAGCCATTGCAAACAAGATCATAAGCCTTGGCTAAAATACCAGCGTATTGACTCTCTTCACCCTGAAGCAAGGCTTCCTTAGAACTCTCCGTCACCATCGTAAAAGGATGATGACATGAATACCAACGTTTATCTTCCTCAGAGTATTCAAACAATGGAAAATCTGTCACCCAAAGAAATTTATCCTTGGACTTATCAATCAAATTTAACTCTTCAGCTAAGTGTAAACGCAAAGATGATAATGCCCTACTCGCTATAGAAAAGCTATCTGCTACAATCAAAGCCACATCTCCGTGTTCAGCACCCGTCGCTGAAAAGATATCTTGTAATTTTTGTTCTGAAAAAAACTTCGCTACAGGAGATGATAATTTTTCTCCATCTGATTTTATCCAAACCAAACCCTTGGCGCCTGACTTCTTGACCATATCCGTCAGCTTATCAAGCTTACCACGGGAATAAGACCCACAACCGGGAACTGCAATCCCCTTTACGACTCCTCCACTAGATAGAATATTACTAAAAACCTTAAACTCTTCACCCTCAACGACTTTCACAAGATCTTTAAGCTCCATACCAAAACGAGTATCTGGTTTATCACAACCATATTGAGCCATTGCCTCTTGATAGGTCATCCGTGGAATCTCTCCTATCTCAACCTCTTTTATCTGCTTCCAAATATAACGAGCCATTTGCTCATTAAGGTTTAGAACATCTTCAATATCCACAAAAGACATTTCTAAATCAATCTGTGTAAACTCTGGTTGGCGATCTGCACGGAGGTCTTCATCACGAAAGCACCTAGCAATCTGATAATAACGATCAAAACCCGCGACCATTAAAAGTTGTTTTAACGTTTGAGGGCTTTGCGGCAAGGCATAACAAGCCCCTGGATGCACACGGGAGGGGACTAAATAATCTCTTGCTCCCTCAGGGGTGCTCTTATATAAAATAGGAGTTTCAATTTCATAAAATTTTTCTTTATTAAGAAACTCCCTCACAACAGACGAAATTTGATGTCGAGTTTTGATGAATTCTTGTAATCTCTGCGTACGTAAATCCAAGTAACGATACTGAAGGCGCAAATTATCGCCAACATTCGTATCAGATATCTGAAATGGAGGAGTTTTTGCCACAGAAAGGATTTCTGTGCATTGAGCGACAACCTCAACTTCACCTGTCGACATGTCTTTATTCACCATTCCCTCTGGGCGAGCCCTCACCTTACCATGCACGGCGACCACATATTCATGACGAAAATCCTTCGCCACAGAAACTTCGCCATCATTAGGATCAAAAACAACCTGTAAAACTCCCTCTCTATCACGGAGATTCACAAAAATGAGTCCACCTAAGTCACGACGGGAATCTACCCAACCCATCACTGTCACGCTCTGATCAATGGTCTCTACGCCTAATTCTCCACAATAATGAGTTCTTCTCTGGTTACTTATAAAATCCATGGCCTGTCCTTATTTCTGATAATCATAATAAGCTTATTGCCAAACGGCTACTATTTTCATTACTCAGGTCTTAAACCTGAATGAACGTATTATTAATGCCTCTCATTGAATCTGAGGTTTTTTCACCTCGAGCCTACGACGCAAGTGTCTAACCATGGTCGCCAGAGCCATAATATAATAATTCTAGCTACTATGAAAATTTTATCAATTCCCACGATTTTTTTCACTCTATACTAGCACTCCATACCTTGTCCCACACTCTTGTCCAAGATTCTCTCAAATTCCAAGTGCTTATCTTCTGCGTCAAGGCCATTTTAAAGAGAAAAACTCTAGAAAACACGGTAGATAGTTACAAAAAATGTATCTAATGCTATACTCCACGCTAAAAAAACAACACTTTAGCAAGGAACCTTATGCCTCAATTTTCCATCCAATCTCACTCTCGATATAGTGCTGAAGAAACTTACAACAAAATTAAGGATTATATCTCTTCAGAGCAAGAAAATTTTAAGAATTTTGACCCCACTATACTCATTGAATTTAATGACAGTAATCACTCAATCTCTTTACGAGGGAAAAAATTTAAAGCTCAATTTGACGTGCAAAATTCTTCAAATGAACCTTCATCAGGAGAGGTCTCATCAAATATTACCGTTAATATAGATATTCACTTCATACTATCTCCACTTAAAGGAAAAATTACATCTCTTCTACAAACTCAGTTAAAGGAATATCTTAGCTAATATGAACAAGAAAAAGCGCTCAAGCAGAAAAAGCAAAAATCTAAAGGGGGTCGTTTCTGATATCATCAACACGAAGAAGCCACCTTCTTCTTCCCGTTCCCTCACCACTCCCGATCCAGTGTCTTTATACCTACGAGAAATCAGCCAATATCCTATTCTTTCACGAGAAGAAGAACACGAATTAGCTGTTAAATATAAAGAGACCGGCGATCCTCTTGCCGCCGAAACTCTCGTAAAATCCAATTTGCGCTTTGTTGTAAAAGTCGCTGCTGAATATTCCAAATTTGGTTCTAAACTTATCGATCTTATTCAAGAGGGTAATGTTGGGCTTATGCATGCCGTAAAAGAATTCAACCCCTACAAAGAAGTCAAGCTTATCACTTATGCTGTGTGGTGGATTCGAGGCTACATTCGAGAGTATCTTATGCGTCAATATTCCATGGTTAGAATTGGAACCACTCAAAAACAAAGAAAACTCTTCTATAAATTACAAAAAGAATTGGATAACCTAGAAAAACTCGGCCATGAACCAGATTATAAACTTCTAGGAACCCAGTTAGATGTTTCTGAAAAAGACATACAAGATATGAACCAACGAATGCGCCATCGTGATATTTCATTGGATACTAAAATTGATTCCGACTCCAACACATCTCTACTGGACCTACAAGCTGATCATCAAATTATTGATGTGGCCACCCAGCTAGAAAAATCAGAAGAAATTTCCATCCTTTTAAAAAATATCGAAAGCATTCGCCCACAACTCAACGAGAAAGAAATTTTTATTTTAGAAAATCGCCTTCTAGCTGATCCCGCCATGAAACTCCAGGAGATTGGCAATAAATACGGGACTTCACGCGAAGCTGTACGTCAAATGGAAGCTCGACTATTAAAGAAAATAAAAGTTCTTTTTGAAGATAGTATCGGTTTAGACAAATAGCTCTATTTGTCAGATACATACATAAATGAATACAAGAAAATCTGATTAAAGATAAAGGTCTTAATACCGAATAGTATGTAAACTTTTATAAAAAGACATTAAGTGTCTATGTTTTTTGCACATATACTGAAGCGTCTAACATAAGAACTCTTTTTGCCAAAAAGGACTCTAGAGATGAGTTTTATTAATTCACCTTCACATACCAAGTTCTATGAGTCTATCTCAAATAGAGATTATATTCTTAAATACATTAAATTAGGAAAAAGAGACTTCTCTGACTTCATTGAATCCTTAAAGAAGGCGCATGTTAGAATTGAAAAATATGAAAGCCAAGTCCACGACCCAGAAGATGTAGAGTTACAAGCTCTCTCTCTAGCTATACTCACTACAGCCAAGCACCAAAAACCAGGTCTTATTATCCGTAAGAATACTTTCTTAATAGAGCTAATTCATCTCATTGACGATCTTTTTGATCGTCCTGATGGCCTGCCATATGAAATCATGTATCAACATAGATTCGATGCAGAAAAGCTTATTTCTCACATGGAAGAACTCAAACCTGCAGGTCAAGCCATGCTCAAGCTTGCCCAAACAAAAAAACAGACTGAAGCTATTAAAATGACCCTTTTAAAAACCAATTTTGGTGGATTAATCCAGCGAGCAGATAATTCAGAACTTCAGCGTAAACTCCTCATTGAATACAGAGAGTTTTCCAGCCAAGGACTTAATAAGGATTTTTCAGCTGATATTCTTAAAATTGATTCTGTACATTATTACATGACAACTGGTGTTGCCTCTGAAGCATATTTAGCATTGGATGAGAGAGCAAATCCCAACCTTTCTGAACTAATGAATATTTTAGCCGCGCCCCTTCTTTACAGTCATAATCATCTTATCGAAATCTCAAAAGGTGAGGCTCACTTTTTCGATCAACCCCACCCAACAGATAAAGGCTCAATGGAAATGCTAGACATAACTCTAAAACACATAAAAAAATACGACGATTTTTCTGGAATCACAGATCAAATGAATTTTTTTTTGAAACTCTTTAAAGAGAATATTTCCAAAGATCTCTATAACTATTACTCTAGCAAGATCATCCCCCTTTTAGAGGAGCTATAGGCATGCTACGCAAGCCGCAGGTTCTTATCTCCTAAGATAATGATTAACTTGGAACGTAAACGAGACACCGCTTGAGCATGAAGCTGGGAGATTCGACTCTCTGTTACACATAAAACCTTGCCTATTTCTTTTAGATTTAAATCTTCGTAATAATACAATGACAATACTAAACGCTGACGCTCTGGAAGCTCTTCAATTGCCAATGCGACCAGTTCTTTTACTTTTTTAACACTTAGTTGATTTAAAGGATTGTTATTAAAATGGCAGCCTTCTAAAATATTTAAGATCGACTTTTTATCAGCATTGCTAAATGTCTGCTGCTCCTCCATAGAAAGTATACTCACTGGCCGAACCTGATTTACCAAATCATGAAACTCTTCCATCGTTAAATCTAATTTATCAGCGACCTCTTCATCTTTAGCCACTCTTCCCAAGTCTGACTCTAACGCAGCTATCGTTCTATCTAATAATTTAGATTTATCACGAATAGAACGAGGCACCCAATCTTGAGCCCGTAATTCATCCAAAATGGCACCACGAACACGAAATTCGGCATAAGTCTTAAACTTATTATCTCGAGTTGGATCGTATTTATCAATAGCATCCATTAACCCTATCACACCACTCGAAATTAAATCATCCAACTCTATGTTTGACGGTAAACGTATTGCTATTTTTTGAGCAATAAATTTAATCAACGGAGCATACTCTGTGACTAGCTTATCTTTCTGAGCTCTCGTTAATTGATTTGGAGATTCTTTATATTTCCTTACCGACGAGTTATTTGTCATGAATTTTCTCCCCCTTTCCCACTAAGAATATTCTACCAAATAAAAATAAATCTAAAAGTCCAATTTTGTATTAAGCAACTCCAACTACTTGATTCCAGAAGAAGCCCATCTCATTTTGTTTTTTTAGATCATGTGACAAACTCTCTAAATACCTTCCAATACGTATTATTTCACGTTTTGTCGCCCTCTGTTGCCCTTGTCTCATTATAAGACAATCACTATGAAAGCCTCTACGTAAGTAGCCATCCATAGGTATAGACCCTGCGTAATCCAGACTTACGTTAAGAAATTTAAACACGACTTCATTGAATTTTTTAAATAAAAAATGGCCATGATTTCCGTCATCGACAAAGTTACAAATAACAGATAGCTTTTGTTTTTTATTATTTTCAGTTAACACTTTTATCAAAGCATAGGAGTCAGAAAAACTCGATGGGTTTGGAGTGATAACTACCATTTTTTCCTGACAAGCAGAACTCAAATGCAATGTTGTTTCAGATATTCCCGAAGCTGTATCAATTAAAACATAATCAAAGTCAGTTTTTAAATTCACAGTTTCCTCTAATAGGTAAATTCTTTGATCGAGAGTTAATTTTTGTAAATCATCAAAACTACTTCCACATGGAATTACCCAAACCCTTGGTGTTACTTCCAATAAAACATCGTTCAATGTTGCAGACTTACTAACAACGTCATAAAGACCTTTACTAGGGCTAATTCCAAACATAATATCAATATTCGCCACACCCATACCAGCATCAAAAATTAAAACTTTCTTGCCTTGTTTAGCCAAATAACAAGCCAAATTGCATATTAGAGTTGTTCTACCAACGCCATTTTTCCCAGAAATCATACTAATCGTTTTTGTCTTCATACTCTCTGCCCACTAATTAGAAATTTTAAATATTAAATCTAAAACTCGTTCTCTGGTCGCAATCTCATAATCTTCAGGAATATTACAGCCGACTCCAAAAGAGTGAAGGGGCACTTGAAATTTTTGTTGAAAATTATACAACAGCCCGTGTTGAATAGATTCATCGACACGATTAAAAATGACATCATCAAAATCTGTCATTCGATAACGACGAGCCATTTCAAAAGCATCTTGATCCTTCGTTATCGCCGATTGTACATAATGCACTCGAGATGAAACACCCTGGGGAGGTAACATTTTTTTTAATCTAGAGATCTCCTCTAACTCTTTTAACTTAAAACCAGGTGTATCCAGTAAAATATAGTCCACAGACTTTAGCTGCTCTAAAATTTGTGACCAATTAACCTTTCCACGCAAAATCCCAAAGGGAGCATTCAGAATCTGTGCATAAATCTTTAATTGATCTACAGCCCCCACTTTATCTGTATCTCCACTAATAATAGCCACTTTTTTCTTTTCTTTAATAATTAAGTAGCTTGCCATTTTTATCAAACAGGACGTCTTGCCCTGTCCTGACGAACCAACAAAAACATGAACTTTTTCATTAGCTAATTCTTCAACGACTCGAGTGCTTCCCATGATGTAACGAGCAGCCCATGCATCAATCAAAGTTTCTTTCTTCAACTGGACTGGGGTTAAACTTTTCTGAGCTTGTAGAAGAATTTTTGCAATAAACTCCTTATCCAAACCCACCTTATTTAACTTTTGATATGTATTGCTTAAATCGTAAGATAATCCAAATTTAGCTCCTGGATGAGGCGTTACAAACCCCTGTGGCTCCTTCTTAAACTGATAAATCACATTCTTTAAACGGGACACTTGCTGTTTAAGATTATTGATCTCTCCCTGTGAATTACCTTCATCACTCTCTTCTTTCGTGTTTTTTTTCTTCTGAGATATATTATTCGAAATAGCTGCGGTCACTTCAACGCTGTCTTCACCTAACAAACCGAAGCTTTTTATGTTATCACGGATTGACAGAACAATTGCCTCTGGGCCCATATCCACCTTTACCATCTCTAAAACTTCTTTCATTGTTTGAGCTTCAAATTTTCTAACTTGCATTCTTCAACTCCATGACATTCATCAAAAACATATTGGCATCTTATGTTAATTCATTATACAAAACACCTACAGCTCCTTCATCCCTTTTAAACCTTTAGAAACAAACTCACGAATACCACCAATAGAAAAGTCATCACTTAAGTTTTCTTGACCCAGATGATCTGGAACTTGCTCTGGTGAAAAGTCCTCATAGTTCTCTTCTTCATCTAAAAAATCTAGAGACTTAATCATATTGATATTCTGATTTGTAATTCCAATAAGCATGGTCTCACCTGCTACACGAATTATAGCTAAACTCTTCCTAGATCCTACAGAGTGCTGAGTCAGCACTCGTATCTTGCTATCAGTCAACTGTACTTTTTTGTTTTTTAACCAACGCTTAATTCCTAAAAAACTCATCGCTAATAAAAAGGCCACAGCTAACAGAGATAGTAACATTTGAACCAAACCTCCAGATTCAGTTGATTTTTTTTTATCGTGTTGTTTCTTTAGAAGAGGTGTCTTTTCTTCTGATAAAGAAACTTTTTTATTTATAGTCATTTTTTGAGATAGAGATCGCTCCAAACTCTTTGCCTTAATTATAGATTGAGAATTCCAATCAACATGGCCTTTTTTGGATGCAACGTCATTTTCCACAGGAAGCTGAACCTTGACCGTAACAGTTTTATCTCTAGTAACAACATTCACCAAACCCTTAAAACGACCCGCTTTGATCCCGTCATAGATCACTCGAACTCTGAGAGTCTCTCTGGCTAATTGATACATATAAAGACTCTTTACTTTGTTTTTCTGAACTTTTTGAAACTTACGGCCTTCTTTAATTTCTGCTCCTGAAAAATCAATCTGAACAGTCTCGTTTATAAAATTTAATTTATGCGATATTCCTTCTACTGATTTATCAAAAATAAAATGCCCAATAAATACCTTGTTGTTGTCATTAAAACTCGTCTGAGTTTCCTTAAGAACGATAAGCGATCTTCCATAAGACAGAACAGAGGTTAGTGAAAATAATGAAAGCAACAGTAATCTCTTCATACATCTTCTCCATGACAAGGTAATTTCAATTTAATTGCATCCCTTTATTTATAACTTTCAACAAATTCACACACCCACCCAACTATTTTCTAAGCAACGTAAATGCCAATTAGACCTTAGATAAGCGTTTCTATGAATTTGACTAATAGAAAGTCCTAATACTCATACAAAAGCCCAATGTTTCTCGCTCTTTGTACAGAGAGAAAATTGTCACATTATTGACACTAAATGATCGTCTTGGATTTTAGATAAACACACTTCGTTTTTAAATCAAATTTAGGTACTTTTCTGGAAATTCAACGGCCCAAGAGTGCCTAAGGCGCAATAGACAACCATCAATGTCTCTGGCATCTCTTATTTGCTCCAAAAAAGCATTTTTGTCGCTACTCACCGTATTTTAAAAGAACACCCTCGCCCTAAATCCCCGTCAAAGACCTGACACATTGACCTTCCACTCCCTTAGGGTTAGCATATTTTAAATATTCTAAATGTTTAATAAGGAGAGCCCTAACGTGGAAAAAAAACAACCCTCTAAAAGAAGAAAATCTCAAACTGATTCTTTTGTTAAATTGATTCTTATTTTTTTCATCTCTCTACTTTCCTTCTCCGTAGGAACTTTTGTTGGTAAAGAGTTCTCAGACAATCAATATGAACTCTCTAAATTAAAGAACACTGCTAAGCTTAATACTGCTTCAACCACGATGAAAGCTGACTCTAAGACCAATATAGGTTCAAGTAATCTTCTAACAGATGAAGACATAGAGAAATTGGCTGAAGAGTTTATCTCAGATAAAAAACCCACTTCCATTCAAGAAGATAACCCACTTAAGAAAAAGCTCTCCCCCACAACAAACACATCACAAGAAATAACATCAGAAAAAAAATCTGCCTCTAAGACTCCTATCGCTAAAAAGAATGCTTCCCATAAAATCCAAAGACTACCATCAAACTTACCCTCTGCCGTAGCAACTAGTCCCATTAATAAATACACCATACAAGTCGCTTCATACTTATCAGAAGAAGAAGCCAAGCATGAGGTCTCTAAATTAAAAAACAATGGTTTTAGTGCTTTCTATGTTTCTGCTAAAATTAAAAACAGCACATGGTTTCGCGTTAGTGTCGGTTTATTTGAAAAACGCAAGGAAGCTATTTCTTATCGTAAAAAACTAATGAAACAAGCTAAAATTAATTCAGCTATTGTACAAAAAATCCTACGATAATTGCTTTAATTTGAACGGTATTAAATTATTTTTTTATGGCAATCGTCATCCCTTCATAGGTCGGTAGTAAAATAGACTCAAATTTATCTGAATTCGCTAAACGCTGATTAAATTCTCTCATCGTCTTTATCGTCTTCTGGCTTATTTTAGAATCTCTAGGTTTTCCATAAACTGCTCCGAAGAGAAACGTATTATCTCCAACAATCAAACCGCCTTCACGTACATTTTTTTCAGCCCAATCTAGATAAAGGCCATACCCACCCTTATTCGCATCAATAAAAACCATATCAAAAGGACCTTTTTTTGAAAGTTTCTGTAAACTCTCAGAAGCATCTCCAGAGAGAACCTCTATGCTGTTAGCGCACTCACTTTTGTTTAAAAAAGACTTTGCTTGTTCGGCCCTTTTCTCATCTTTCTCCAGCGTGTAAATCTTGCCTTTCAAAGGTAGGGCTCTGGCCATCCACAATGCTGAATATCCAAGAAAAGTACCAATCTCTACAACACTTTTTACCTCCCTTAGCTTAATCAACATATGAAGTGTCTTTGCCTCCACTGGATTCAAGCTCATTCCCCCTAAAGTTTGCGCTTCTGCTTCCTGTTGAATCTCTCTCAATAAAGAGTCCTCTTGACTAAAAAGAGATTTCACATAGTCAAAAGCCTCAGATTTAGCATCTTCTCTCATATTTACCTCGTATTTGACCTCGGTTAAAAACCTCTATACTCTAGCATAGTTTTAGTCCATTTATCAGGGGTTACTCATCAAAAAAAAACTTCTTATCTTTGATCTTGATGGAACTCTTGTAAACTCGGCAGAAGATGTTACTTTGGCCGCCAATATCGTTCTAAATAAATATGGGAAAAAAAATCTTGATATTACAGAAATAACATCCCACATGGGAACAGGTCCTGGAAAATTAGTTCTCGATTTGTTTCCTGAACTTAAAAACTCAGACTCTTCTAAAAAGAAACAAATCATCCATGAATATTTACAAGCCTATCATGACAATATGACAAAAAATACCACAGTTTATCCTGGAGTTTTCGATTTTCTCGATCAATGGCAAGGACAACTTGCACTCGTTACCAATAAACCAGAGTTTTTAGCAAAACCACTTATGGAAAAATTCGGATTTAATAAATACTCTTGGGTCACACAAATAGGGGGTGATTCTTTATCTGAAAAAAAGCCTCACCCCTTGCCATTAATAAAATCTATGGAAACCGCAGGTGTTAACAATCAACAGACCGTTATGATCGGTGATGGTTTTCCAGATGTCGAAGCTGCGCAAAATGCAAATATCCCCTGTATTGCTGTTTCCTATGGCTATTCACCAGTAAATGAACTCCTTACCGCAGGAGCCTATACGTCTATTAATTCTATTTTTGAACTTTCAAATGTCTTGAGTAATCTTTTTAAACTGGACTGACTACCATGCCTCTTCTGCAAATAGACCAATTAACCGTAGATTTTCAAACAAATGAAGGATCTATAAGTGCTGTTAAAAACATATCTTTTGATATTTCCAAAGGAAAAATAATGGGGCTTGTCGGCGAGTCAGGATCTGGAAAAAGCGTCACTTCCTTATCTATTATGAATTTAATTCCTAACCCTCCAGGGAAAATATCTCACGGACGTATTCTATTTGAAGGCAATGATCTAGCCAAATACTCTGAGAAAAAAATGCGTCAAATTCGCGGAAAAGAAATTGCAATGATTTTTCAAGAGCCTATGACAAGCCTTAATCCTGTTTATACTGTAGGGGATCAAATAGCAGAAGTTCTCACCCTTCACGAAGGAATCTCACATAAACAGGCCTGGAAAAAAAGTCTCTCACTCCTCGAACAGGTCGGAATTCCTGAACCTCATAAGAAAATTAATTCCTATCCCCATGAACTCAGCGGAGGACAGAGACAAAGAGTTATGATTGCCATTGCTGTTGCCTGTGAGCCAAAGCTTCTTATTGCCGATGAGCCAACAACAGCTCTGGATGTCACTATTCAAAAACAAATCTTAGAATTAATAAAAACTTTACAAAAAAAATATGGCATGAGTGTCCTTTTCATTACTCATGATTTATCTGTTGTTGCTGAAATTGCCGATGATGTTGTCGTTATGTACCAAGGAAATATTGTCGAAAAGAACTCTTGCAAAGATCTCTTTTTAAAACCTCAACACCCATATACTAAGAGCCTTTTATCCTGTCGCCCTTCATTAGAGGAAAACCCTAAAAGACTACCCGTTATTAGTGATTTTATGAATGACGATGGTAGTGAAAAACACCACGCTCATTTAAAAAACCAAGAACAACGAGTTTACAGGCCTATCGACGAACTTAAAAATCCACTTATATTAGAAGTTGCCTCTTTAAAGAAGAATTACACCCAAGAAATTAACTTCTGGGGTCAAGCACGATCTATCTCCAAAGCTGTCGATTCCGTTAGCTTAAAAGTTTATAAAGGGAGAACTCTTGGTCTTGTTGGTGAATCTGGTTGTGGAAAAACGACTCTGGGAAGAACGATTCTAAGGCTTATCGAGCCTAGTGGTGGTGATGTCGTCTATAACGGTAAAAATATTTTCTCTCTCAACGAAAAAGATATGTGTCACATGAGAAAAAAAATACAAATCATATTTCAAGATCCATATGCTTCTTTAAATCCACGAATGAAAGTTGGTAACTCCATTATTGAACCAATGCTTGTTCATAACATAGGTAAAAATAAAAATGAACGTCGAAAAATAGCTGAAGATTTAATTATCAAATGCGGACTTGAGAAAAAACACCTGGATCGCTACCCCCATGAATTCTCTGGTGGGCAAAGACAACGTGTGTGTATCGCTCGCACCTTAGCCGTACAACCTGAGTTTATCATCTGTGACGAAGCTGTCTCAGCCCTAGATGTCTCTGTACAGGCCCAAATCCTTAATCTTCTCTTAGACTTACAAGAAGAATTTGGCTTAACTTATATTTTTATTTCCCATGACTTAGCTGTAGTAAAATTCTTTGCCGACGAGCTTGCTGTAATGAATAATGGGAGGATTGTCGAGTATGCCAGCTCTGAAGAAATCTATCGATCTCCTAAAAATGATTACACAAAAAAACTTCTAACCTCTATTCCTAAAGGTATTCTATGAAAGCTCTTGGGACTCAAGCCAACGTTCAGCGTCTATAGCCGCCATACAGCCTGTTCCTGCTGCAGTGATGGCTTGTCTATAAATATGATCCTGCACGTCTCCACAGGCAAAAACTCCGTCAATATTAGTATAGGAAGAGTCTGCCTGTGTCTTGAGATAACCTGTTTTTTCCATATCTAGCTGACCACTGAATAAATCTGTATTAGGCCTATGTCCTATGGCAATAAAAAGTCCTTCCATCGGCACATCAGACTCATCACCTGTTTTCGTGTCTTTTAATTTAACTCCTTTCATTAATTCATCACCATAAACTTCAGAGACTCCCTTATTCCAAAGAATTTCAATCTTTTCATGCTTTATCACTCGATCGGCCATGATCTTAGAAGCCCTAAAATGATCACGTCGATGTATGACTATGACCTTAGAAGCAAATCGAGTTAAAAATAAAGCCTCCTCCATTGCTGTGTCACCACCACCTACGATACCAACAACCATATTTTTAAAAAAAGCACCATCACACGTTGCACAAGCAGAAACTCCTTTACCCATAAAGGCCTTTTCAGAATCTAACTCAAGAAATTTAGCCGAGGCCCCTGTAGAAACTATTACTGTCTTTCCTTCATATAATTTATCTCCAACCCACACCTTAAGAGGATGTTGAGAAAAATCTACTTTAGTTACATTTTTAGTAACAAAGCGCGTTCCAAATCTCTCTGCCTGTTGACGAATCACATCAATTAACTCTGGTCCAGTCACTCCCTTAGGAAAACCAGGGAAATTTTCAACATCTGTTGTGATCATTAACTGTCCGCCCGCTTCTTCCCCTTCAAACATTATTGGATTTAGATTTGCGCGAGCTGCATATATTGCAGCTGTTAAGCCAGCAGGCCCTGAACCAATAATTATCACACTCTCCACAGTTTTTTCCATTATCAAAACCCCTTATTAGAAAATCTGCCCTCACCTATTTCGTTCAAAAAATATAATTCAGTAAAAAGCAAAAGTCATGTTTATTAAAAAATTCAGAAGTATTTACTCAGTGAAGTGCATAAACGCTTTGTCTTCCCTACAAGACACCTCTAGCCAATTATATAATCTCTCACCCACTTCAGACGGAGGCTGTACCAACCCTTCTTTTTGACGAGGCCAAGCAGATGCTGGCAGCATTTTTGTATCCATATAAGATGGGCTAAAAAGACGTAACAGACAGTTTCTCTCTATATTTTCACCACCAATAGAACTTAAAAGCCCCTTCATTGCATGTTTTGCTGCCGCATAACTAGACGCCATTGGATCAGGAGAGCTCTCCGCCACTGATGAACCAATATACGTAAATAAATGATTTTCTCTTCCATGTAAGAGAAAATAAAGCAATTTTGATGGGAAAATAAAGTTCACTTCATAGGCCCATCGATGGGAGCTCCATTTCTTTGTTTCAAACTTCCCATGTGGGCCTCCTCCTGCAAAGTATAAGACTCCCAAAGAGGGGACCGTCGATAGCACCTCAATTAACTTCTCTTGATCCTCATGAGAACTAAAATCAGCCCCTACAGTCTTAACTTTGTTATTCTTGATTTTCTTTGCAAGTTCAGATAGACGATCTTCTTTACGAGAAACTAGATAAAATGTCTTTCCCTGAACTTTTTGATCCCAAAGTAAGACAGAGACTCTACCAAAACCTCGACTGCTTCCTAAAAAAAACCAATTTTCAATTTTTTCTATATTTTTCATTTTTAATAACTACCTGCTCTTCAAAGGTCTTCATTTAAGACGATAGATCAACATCCCTAGTTTCACTTGCTTTCTATAAAGAAGAAAGTGATAAAACACCGTATGATCTCTTTTATTAAAAAGAAAAACCCTATTCATAATCAAAAAGACAACACTCTTATGGATATCCTCAACGAGAATAACGTTCCTGTTGCCAGTTCTTGTGGTGGAGAAGGGGTTTGTGCCAAATGTCTTATTACAATTCATCAAGGGTGGGAAAATCTCTCTCCTCTCTGTCAACGTGAACTCTCTTTACGTCAACAGCATTCATTCCCAGAAAATACACGAGTTAGTTGCCAAACATATCTCACTGGAGATGTCACAATTGACGCTGATTACTGGTAATTGGACGAATCTAATGCTCATCTGAAAAAAAACATGTAAAAATTGCAAATGCTTCCATCTTTAAAGGATTTTTCCCATCCCCTGGTATACACTGCGTTAGAATCTTTTTTAACAACTCTTTAGTGTTCGTCTATGAAAAGAAAACATATACATATCAGCCGCACAGCTCTTGTTCCCAGGCCTAGCGAATATATTCTAGCTCTTAAAAATGAATTTTCGGGACATGCCTACGATGAGGTTAAATGCCTAGATTTTAAAGGATTTTGGCGCACAAAGAGTTTTGAAATAGGCTGTGATACCCCCATGGATCTAGAGATCGGAACTGGCAATGGAACCCACTTTGCTCACCATGTCGCTTCCAATGAAAACCGAGTCCTCTTAGGAATTGAACTAAAGTACAAACCACTTATCCAGTCTATCAGACGAGCGATAAATACTGGACACGGAGATCGTGTTCGTATTTTACGTTATAATGCCCTACTCATTGATAACTTATTCTGCGAGGAAGAATTGAATAATGTCTATATTCATTTTCCTGACCCATGGATAAAGAGAAGAAAAACATGGAAACATCGAATTTTCAGTGAAGACTTTTTACAGGTTCTCTATCCTCTACAAAAAAAACAAAGCTTTGTCCAATTTAAAACAGATTCAAAAGAGTACTTTGACTGGGCAATGAAACACATTTCAAAAAGCTCTTACTCCGTGGAATTTATGACCTATGATCTTCATAATTCTGAATATGCTGACCGTAATTTTCGTACTCAATTTGAAAATATTTTTCTAGCACAGAAGACACCTATTAATTTTGCTCTTTTACGTAAATAAAAAACTTCTGGCTCTATTAAAGATCTAAAAGTCTAATGATATTTCTTTGAACGTTTCGTTAAAATTCTAGTTAGATATTTAAGAATTATCAGATAACCACTGAGAGTTAAGCCACTCCCACATATGGGGTCGTCTCTGATTTAATTCAAAGTGAGAACCTTCAAACTCTGAGTAATTCAATTTAACACTCTGACTCTCTAAAACCCCTTTGATTTGCCGAGCCCCAAAGTAGAGCTGAAATTGATCATAAATACCAACACTCAAATAAATGCCTTTCAATCTTTTTACCGATTCTTTTCGTTCATCCAAGAAACACACAGGGTCCTTTTCTTTCCACGATTTCCAAATAAGCTCCTTTACTTCCCCCCGTTCATTCACTGGAAGTTCAAAATCAAACGGTCCCTCTGCCTTAGGTGAATAGCACGAAGCCATGCCCACAGTATTCAATACCTCATGCCAGTTTTTTGATTTTAACAGACGTCCCGATTTTAGCTCTCGATGCACGCCCTTCACTCCCCCCGCTCTCTTAATTTGCTCTAGAGATTTATAAATATCTGGCAATAACGTCACTTCAAAAGCACTGTCAGGAGCCAAAGCAGACACGTAGGGAAACACCTCTGGATATAAACTTGCCAAATGCAAAGCTCCATATCCTCCGCTTGAGCCACCACAAATAGCCCAATGATTAGGATGAACAGCATAGTTTTTCTTCAATGTGGGGACAATCTCCTTAATAATATAATCTTCATAATTCCCCACATGAGGACTATTTAAAAACTGCGCACCTCCCCAAAATGTCATTGCATCCACGAAAACATACAATGCCTTGGGAGCCACTTTGTTCTGCGAACAATGATCAATGGTTTGAATCATATTATCAACAAAGGATTTTACATTAAAATAATTTGGCCCATTACCTGTAAAACCCGCCAAAACAAATACAACGGGAAGATTCTCTCTTTTTTCCAAAGGCACTAAAACTGGGTTATAGCGAACAAAAGCATCCTTGAGTGGATTATCCTTCAACACAGAACTCGTAATTTCCAATGTCTCAATACGATAGTTACTTAAAGCATAGGGATGGAAATTATTTAATGATCGAAACATTTTTTATCCAAATTTTCGCCATCTTTTTTCATTTTTTTCTTCAATTTTTTTAAAATCTCCTTCTGATAGTTCAGATTCATCTACGCCCTTAATCCTATTACGCCCATCATTTTTTGCCCTGTACAAAGCGTGATCAGCCAAACGAACAATATCCCTTGCATCCTCACTGCCTTTCCCGTGAGGGTTCGTCACCATAAAACCAATACTACAAGTTAACCAGATATCATCATCACCATTAACAAAATGATTTTCAGCCACTGCCTTGCGTAATCGCTCACAGAATAATCGAGCACCATCGGGGTTCACTTCCGTCAAAACAATCAAAAATTCATCTCCACCATAGCGAGCTGCAAAATCAATCGAGCGAATACTTTGTTTAATAATTTTTCCCATCTCTGTTAAGACAAAACTACCAAATAAATGATCATGATCATCATTAACCAATTTAAAATGATCCATATCTAACATCACCACACACACAGATCTCTGAAAGCGCCTTGCTCTTTGTAACTCGTTCTCTAATTTACTATAAAGATATCTCATATTATACAAATCTGTAAGATCATCTCTCTCCACTAGGGTATTCAATTTTTTATTGGCCTCTTGCAGTTGATCATATAATTTTTTACTATGTATTTGTGTTCTCACACGTGCTAACAATTCCTCTGACAAGAAAGGCTTGCACACATAATCATCTGCTCCCATATCAAGCCCATGCACAATATCTTTGGCATCACTTTTGGCCGTTAATAAAATAACAGACGTATTTTCTATATTTTGACGTATTTTCTTTAAAATCTCTAATCCATCCAAATCAGGTATACTCACATCTAAAAGAACTAAATCAGGCCGCCAAGACTCAATTTTTCCATACCCCTCAGCTCCTGCCTTGGACGATTCCACCTGATATCCCTCAGAAGACAAAACTGTGGTCATAAAAGATATTATATCATCATCGTCATCAATAATTAATATTTTGCCAATGTTTTTAAGTTTCTGCACCATAGAGCTATTCTACTCTGTATAGAGAGCTTTTTCACAAAATCACGCCTGTTTTAGAGAAAGCCTCCACTTTAGTCAGTTCATTTTTATACTTTAGGTGGTAGACATTAATGCTTTAATCCAGTAATAAAAAATGATTCATTTAATAAAAAGAGTTTATGAGGTCCAGTCACAAACAAGAACCTCGCCTAGATTGGAGTCCGTTTGAACAATTCCTTAGTAAACCCTCTTCATTCTCTCTTAAGAAAATAAGGCTAAAAAATGGCGTACAATCACAAGAACATCGATAAAAAATGGCAAAAAAAATGGCTCGACGAAGATATTTTCAAAGCTGAAATTGACCACGATAAAGAAAAATTCTACGCTCTGGATATGTTCCCCTATCCTTCTGGATCAGGTTTACACGTCGGACATCTAGCATCATACACCCCTGGTGAAATCGTATCACGCTACAAGAGAACCAAGGGATTCAATGTTCTACATCCTATGGGCTTTGATGCCTTCGGTCTTCCTGCTGAACAATACGCCATTCAAACAGGAATCCATCCAGAAAAAACCACGCACCAAGCCATTGAAAATTTTCGACGCCAACTTCAATCCTATGGGTATAGTTTTGATTGGGACCGTCAAATTTCTACTTGCGATCCACAGTATTACAAATGGACACAATATATTTTTACCATCCTTTACAAAAAAGGCCTGGCCTATCAAAAAGAGGCGGCCGTAAATTGGTGTCCTGCCCTGAAAACTGTTCTTGCCAATGATGAAGTTATTGATGGCAAGAGCGAACGTGGTGGACATCCAGTTATACAAAAACCCATGAAACAATGGATGCTTAAAATAACAAATTACAGTGAACAACTCCTCCAGGGCCTCGATGAGATCAATTGGCCACAGAGAACAAAAGAAGGACAAAAAAATTGGATTGGCAAAAGCATAGGAGCAAAGATTGATTTTTCTATAGATTCTTTTCAGGGAAAGATAACTAAAGAAGACATTTCCGTTTTTACAACTCGTCCCGACACCTTATTTGGAGTCACATTTATGGTTTTGGCCCCCGAACACCCTCTTGTTAAAACCATCACCATTGAAAAACAGAAAACAGCTGTTGAAACTTATATCTCGCAATCATCCCTTAAAAGTGAGATGGACCGCAAAGCTTCAACTGAAAAAACAGGGATATTCACGGGAGCCCACGCCATCAACCCTCTCAATGGATATAAAATTCCCATTTGGATTGCCGATTACGTCCTAATGAATTACGGAACAGGAGCTATTATGGCTGTACCTGGACATGACAGTCGAGATTTTGAGTTTGCGGAAAAATTTGATCTCCCTATCAAAAGAGTTATCGATAGCAAAGAAGATATGCCCTTTGAGGGAGATGGAGCCTTGGTTAATTCTGACTTTCTCAATGGTCTCTCTAAAGCTGATGCCATCAATAAAATAATCTCCTACCTAGAATCAGAAAAAAAAGGCACTCAGAGTATTCAATACAAACTCAGAGATTGGCTCTTTAGTCGCCAACGATATTGGGGAGAACCATTTCCTGTTGTTCACTTGAAAGATTCGGGAACACAAGCTCTGGATCTCAATGAACTTCCCATTGAATTACCTAATGTCGCTAATTTTAAACCTACAGACGATGGTGCCGCTGTCTTATCCCGCAACCAAGAGTGGACTAACTACACATCTTCTCTCCAAGAAGAAGGTTCTCGTGAAACAAATACCATGCCTGGCGCCGCTGGCTCTTCTTGGTACTTTCTACGTTATTGTGATCCCCACAATGATAAGGAGCTGTGTAGCAAAGACGCTCAAAAATATTGGATGCCTGTAGATCTTTACATTGGTGGAGCTGAGCACACTGTTGGTCACCTTCTCTACTCACGCTTTTGGCAAAAAGCCCTATATGAAGAGGGCCTCGTTCTCCACAATGAGCCTTTTAATAAACTCGCTCATCAAGGTATGATTCTTGGCTCTGATGGAGAAAAAATGTCCAAATCCCGTGGAAACGTCATTAATGTTGATGACGTTCAGGATCGCTATGGGGCCGACGCTGTTCGTGTTTTTGTTACTTTTCTTGGACCCATGGATAAAGACAAGCCCTGGTCTGAATCTGGCATCGACGGAGCCAAACGTTTTCTCGACAGAGTTTGGCGCTTATGCTTAAATGACCAAGGCGACAATATCACTGACAACTCCGATATTAGTCATTCTTTAAATAAAACTCTTCATAAAACAATTAAGAAAGTCACTACTGATATTGAATCCATGAATTTCAACACTGCTATCAGCTCCATGATGATCTTGGTCAATGAACTTTACAAAGAAAACTCACACAGCCAAAAGGCTCTAAAACCTCTTTGTCAGCTACTCATGCCCTTTGCTCCTCACATAGCCGAAGAACTTTGGGAGAGAATGGGCGGCAAGGGTTTTGTCTCTCTTGCGCCATGGCCCACTTTTGAGCCAAATCTCGCTAAGGATAATGTTATTACTATGGGGGTTCAGGTTAACGGAAAAATGAGGGGAACCATCGAAGCTTCCCCAGATGAGACAGAAGAAAGCGCCATGGACAAAACCAAAAGCGTGAACTCTATACAAAATGCTCTTGAGGGAAAAAATATTATAAAAATCATTTACAAGCCAGGTAAAATTCTAAATATTATCGCCAAATAGGAGCCTAAAAACTCAAACAGAACAAGTGCAATGGCACTTGGCAATAGGTTCATTAGAGGTTTATAAAATGTCAGAAATTCACACAACCACGCAAAACGACACCATACAAGAAAATATGAAACTCTACGGAATTTCCTCTTGGGGACATGATTACTTCTCTATTAACGATAAGGGCAATATCCTAGTTACCCCCAAAGGTTTTGATAAGCCAGGATTAGATCTTTATCAATTAACACAGGATCTCGTCGAACGCGGTGTGCGCCTGCCTTTGCTCATTCGTTTCTCAGATATTGTTGAAGCCCGTGTACAACTATTGTCACAGTCTTTTGCCAACGCCATTAAAGAGTACGGATTCAATGGAAATTATCAAGGGGTTTATCCTCTTAAAGTTAATCAACAACGTCATCTTGTTGAAGAGCTTATGAAATTTGGCATCCAGAATAATCTCGGGCTTGAGTGTGGCAGTAAACCAGAACTCCTTGTTGCTTTAGCGCAAATGAATTGCTCAAATGGATTCATTATTTGCAATGGATTTAAAGATAGTGAATATATTGAAACAGCACTTTTAGCACAAAAACTTGGACTTAAAATAATTCTTGTGGTTGACCGTCCCATGGAGTTAGGCATGATTCTCAGTGCCTCTAAGAAATTAAAAATTCATCCACGAATTGGTTTTCGCGCTAAACTCACCAGCAAAGGCAGTGGTAAGTGGACCGAATCTTCAGGGTCACGCTCTAAATTTGGTTTAACATCCTACGAAATTATCGAAGGCATTAATACCTTGAAGGTCCAAGGCTCTCTACAGTATTTAGAGCTACTTCATTTTCACATTGGTTCTCAAATCACGTCTATTCAAGCTATCAAAGCCTCACTCAAAGAAGCTTCACGCTTCTATACGGAGATTTATCATCTTGGAGTCAAACCTAAATTTTTAGATGTGGGAGGTGGACTTGGAATTGATTATGACGGTTCAGGAAAGAGTGAAAGCTCCATCAATTACAATGTGCAAGAATATGCCAATGATGTCGTATCTATTATTCAAGATATTTGTGATGAAAAAAAAATCCCTCATCCAACCATTATCACTGAATCTGGCAGAAGTCTTGTCGCCCACACCTCTGTTCTTATTTTTAATATTCTAGGAGTCCATGAAGTTCGACAACAACAGATGCCGCCAAAAGTAACTGAAAAAGACCACCAAATACTTCAAAACCTACAATACATGTGTGATAATTTAAACGAAACTAATCTCAATGAGTCCTTTAATGATCTTAGCCAAATCAAAGAGGAAATTCTCCAGTTTTTTACCTATGGAGTTTTAAATTTAAACGATCGATCTAGAGCAGAAAAATTTTATTGGGCTCTGATAACGAAAATGGCACACATAGCAAGCACCTTAGAGAATGAAGCTGATATGCTCTCAAATCTTAATCAACTCTTGTCAGACACTTATTTTTGTAATTTCTCAATTTTTCAATCCTTGCCAGATGCCTGGGCTATAGATCAGATTTTTCCTGTACTACCAATACATAGGCTCAATGAAAAGCCCAATCGCCGTGCGCAACTTGTTGACCTTACCTGTGACTCTGATGGAAAAATTGAAACATTCTATGACTTAAAAAAAAATATTACAAAAAACACCTTAGAAGTTCACTCTATCGACGAAGAAAATAATTATTATCTGGGAACTTTTCTCACAGGAGCTTATCAGGAAATTCTCGGCGATCTTCATAATTTATTTGGAGATACAGATGCCATTAACATTTCCTTATCCGATAAGGGACACTATCAAATAGATTCAGTTGTCAAAGGAGACACGGTTAAAGAAGTTCTTCATTATGTTCAGTACAATGAAGAAGAATTATTAGAAAAAATTCGTGTGGCTTCTGAAAAAAGCATCTCTGAAGGGGACATGAGTAAGCAAGAGGCTAAATCTCTACTACAACACTATCAAATAAGTCTTGATGGATACACCTATCTACGAGACTCTAAAAAATGATAAATTTTTTTCAACGACAAAGGACACATCCTTTATGAGATTTATTCGCAAACTTTATGACTGGCTTCTTGGATGGGCTGAAAAACCTCAAGCTCTCTGGGCTCTAAGTGGAATCGCAATTATTGAAGCCATTTTTTTTCCTCTGCCTGCCGACCCTCTACTTATTGCTATGGGAGCTGCTAAACCTAAAAAAGCTCTAAAGTATGCCCTTGTTATTACTCTCTCTTCTGTTACAGGAGGGGCTTTAGGGTACCTCATCGGCTACTCTTTCTGGAACGCAAGCCAGGACTTCTTTTTTCAATATATCTTTTCTGAAGAGACCTTTCAAGTTGTGAAAACAAACTTTAACAACAACGCTTTTCTCGCTATTTTTATCGCCAGTTTTACTCCCATTCCTTTTAAGGTTTTCACCCTTGCGGCAGGAGCTGTTAGTATTCCACTCGTCCCATTTATTCTTGCGTCCTTGTTAGGTCGAGGATTGCGTTTTTTTCTAATTGCGAGTCTCCTTTATTTTTTCGGCCAGCCTGTTCGAGAATTTATTGAAAAACATTTTGAAAAGCTCACTCTTACCATCACTTTATTACTCATTTCCGGGTTTTACCTTATTAAATATATCCTTTAGACAGATTTAAGGAGATCGTATTTTGCATAATATTTTTGGTTTACAAGAATTCAATGAGAAAAATTCAAAAATAATTCTTCTGCCTGTCCCGTGGGAAGTCACCACGTCTTATGGGTCTGGAGCCAGTCTTGGTCCAAAAGCGATATTAAAAGCAAGCTCACAGATCGATCTCTGTGATTCACAATTTGGCGAAGCCTATCATCAGGGTATTTACATGCGTCCTATTCCAGAAGATTTAAAAAAGCATAGTGATGAATACAAAACTTTTGTTCAATCTATTCTTAAAGAAACTGAACATCAAAGTATCGACAATAATCTAATTGATTCAAAACCAAGCAAGCAAGCCGAAAAATTGCAAGAGGCTGTTAATAGCGCTTGTCTACAGGTCAATGAACAGGTCTATCAGCAATGTTTACAACTTCTTCAACAGGATAAAATCGTCGGTGTGATT
The DNA here is from genome assembly GCA_965217115.1 of Bdellovibrionales bacterium. Lineage (GTDB taxonomy): Bacteria > Bdellovibrionota > Bdellovibrionia > Bdellovibrionales > CAYMLA01. The sequence continues at coordinate 1,000,620 of OZ244239.1, forward strand.
GGAGGAGACCACTCCACTCCCCATGGCTTTATCAGGGCCATCCACGAACATTATAAAGGAGAGTTTGGTATTTTACATATAGATGCACATGCTGATTTACGTAAATCCTACCAGGGTTTTACCTGTTCACATGCATCTATTATGCGAAATGTGATGGATAGTTCCTATGCTCCTAAAAAACTCGTACAAGTTGCCATTCGTGATTTTTGCCAAGAAGAGAAAGACTTTATCTCAAAGCATCCTTTGATTCACACCTTCTTTGATTACGATCTCAAGAAGAAGCTTTTCAATAACCAGTCTTGGAAGAGCCTCTGTGATGACATTGTCTCTGTCTTACCTGAGAATGTTTATATTTCACTCGATATCGATGGGCTCTCTCCTGATCTTTGTCCCAATACAGGAACACCTGTCCCTGGTGGACTTAATTTTGAACAAACCGTTTATCTTATTTCAAGCTTACATAAACATAAAAAACGCATTATCGGTTTTGACCTCGTGGAGGTCGCTCCCGCCCAAGATCAACAAAATGAATGGGATGGCAACGTCGGTGCACGGGTTCTCTATCAACTTTGTGGTTGGACCCTTAAAACACACTAAATAGTTACAGTTTTGATAGATGTTACTCACCTTGCAATTTATTGGAAATTGATAAAACATATCCTATGCTCTCATTCTACTTAAGAACAATAGCTCTTCTAACTATCACAGGTTCCTTTTTAAGAATTCTCTTTTGGTGGATTCACAAACCACTCTTTGCTCACCTCACCTTCACAGATTTAATTCAGTCATTGTTTTTCGGGCTTCGCTTTGATCTATCAATAGCTGCTATTCTGATAACTATTCCAATATTCATTGTCTGGCTGTTACTACGACTTAATTATCCTTTTAAAATGAATCTACTTATTATTCCTTCCACGCTCATCATAGTAAATATATGCTTCAACAAACTCAATACAATATCGTTATGATTTTCCTAGAGAGTTGGTCATCTTATTTTATGTATCGAGGAAATGAACAGTTTACCCCATTTTTTGACTCGATCAAAAAAAAATCGCTCACTACCCTTGAAATGTTAGCCAATGGAAGTCGAACGACAGAAGGGCTTTTTGCAACCCTTTGTTCTGCACAGAACCCCCTAGGACAAACTATTGTGAATAGTTTTTTACAAAGAGACGTTGCGCCGACGATGCTCGATCTACTTAATTTACCAATTCCATTATGGTTTTCAGGAAGATCACTCCTTCGTCCCTCACTCAGAGGAGTTGATTATTACCAAAATGGTCTTTTAGGGTGGACTGTGCAAGATCGAAGGGTAGAAGTGAACATAAAAAATCGTTCATTGAGCAAATGCTATAAAAGACAAGGGCGGAAATGGATTATCACCCCATGTAACAAGTCCTATCAAGAACTGGCCAACCAGAGGCTGGCCTTTACACTATACAGTCAGGAACTTCTCTTCTCTAACAAGGTCAAAGAGTTTGGAATATTTGATCCCAAACTCCCAGGTCTTTAGAACTATTTTAAAAATATGAAATTTAACGAGCGTAACGCTTGTCCATATTTTCGCGAATCTCAGCACCTTCAATACTCAAACGTGTCCAAGGAATGGCTATAAGACGATCCTCTTCAATAAGCTCTTCTGTCTCTTCACAAAGCCCATAAACACCACGCTCAATACGACCCAAAGCATTTTCGATCTCAACTAACTGACCACGTAACCTATCATGTAAATTTAAAGTCTCGCTCTCAGCTAAGAGGCGCAATGTTTGATCTGCCTCATCTCCACCCTTCTCATCAAATTGAAGGTCTTCTCTCACACTCTTTACTCGGTTTAAAATATCTGCCTTTTCGTTGAGTAATTTAGATTTACATTTTTCAAGTAGCTCACTGTTGATGAAATTCATAAAGTCCCCCATGTTGCTTTCTCAGTTACTCTTGGCTTCCCCTGTTCAACTGTTTTGAGCTGTTTAGCCCTATCAGCCGCCCCATCCTTAGGTGCCAATTTGGAACTGCTATATCTCACACGATACCCCTTAGATTGGCAAGAAAAATTTCTTAAATGCTCTTAAATTGTTTAAATACCTGATTAGACTAAGTAATATACAAGCTATTTGGAATAAATGAAATAAAAAAAAGGATTCTGACTCATTTTGAGATAAAATCTTACAAAGTTTCAGACAGAAAGTTGACTAAGTCTCTTCAATGACAAGGGTTTTTAAGGAGATTATGACATTGAACGACTCCTTAACAAAGATTTTCTCATTTTTCCGTGTGATTTCTCGATTGGTTTTTCCGTCAACTCTTGACGGGGTTATTGCCAAACAGACAGACTTAAAGTCTAAGAAGTTTATGTCAGAGCAACAGTGGAGTGATTTTGACAATTAATATTTTCATTCTTCTCATTGGCTTTGCTCTACTTATCTTTGGTGGTGGCTGGCTTGTTAAGGCCGCTGTCAGTCTCTCTCTACGACTCAAAGTAAAACCCGCAGTTATAGCTCTAACGATCATCGCCTTTGGCACCTCCGCTCCCGAACTAATCACGAGCTCCCTTGCTAGCTGGCAAGGGGCCCCCGATGCAGCTCTTGGCAATGTTATCGGGTCTAATATTTTTAATGCTTTTGCTGTCCTAGGATTTAGTTGTCTGATTCTTTCAAACACAATGGAAAAACACACCCGTCGTGTGGAGCTTCCATTCCTTTTATTTATTTCTATAGTCACTGTTCTTCTTGGTTTCGATAGCACCTACAGTAGACCAGAAGGTTTTTTACTCATCTTTCTACTCGTTTTTTTCTGGACTTACTCTATCCGCAGAGCAAGAAAGCAAGGGCTTTCATCGGAGAAGCCCTCTGAAAAACAAGAAGAAATCATCTCCCTAGGCAGCTTGCAAAAGGAACTCCTCTTCCTACTCATCGGGTTCACAGCTCTTGCCTACGGCGCTCACCTCGCTCTTAGCTCTGCATTGGAAATAGGGACAAGCCTCGGTATTTCAGAGAGAATCCTCGGCATCACTGTCCTCTCCGTAGGAACAGGACTCCCCGAACTTATCACCTCTGTTATCGCCGCTAAAAAAGGACATTCAGATATTGCTATCGGTAACGTCATTGGCTCAAACATCCTCAATCTATTAGGAGTCTTAGGCACAACCGTTGCCATATCACCCATGTCTGCCTCTAAAGATATTATACATTCTGATGCTTACTGGATGATAGGCTCCACTCTTCTAATACTCGCTCTTATACACGGGAATTCCATATCTCGCAAAGGAGGGGGGCTCCTGTCCCTCAGTTACATTTTCTATATCGCTTACACTCTCTTTACTTAGAATTTTCATGTCTTTTATCGCAAGGGATGACTTCCACATCAATCACTTCAGCATCACGAATATCATTATGACGGTCAAAATGATCCATGTTTGTATGAACATGCATTTGACCCATTTTAATCTTGTTTTTCATCCATCGCTGCAAAACAAGACCCAGTAAATAACGGGAACCAGGAATCACCATAGACAAGCCCAAAATATCAGTCACAAAGCCTGGAGTTAAGAGTAACAACCCTCCCGCAAAAATCAAAAATCCTTCAAATACTATTTGTGTTGGCATAGCCCCATGGGCAAGCTCTCTCTGTACTTGATTTAACACAGCCAGACCTTGTGACCTCGCCAAAGAAGCTCCAACAACCCCTGTCACCAGTACAATCCAAAGGGTTGTCCAGCCCCCAATTTGATTTCCCACCTCAAAAAGCAATGAGATCTCAACAACAGGCACGACAGTAAAAGCGAGTAATAAAATAAAGAACATAAGCACTCTTTTATCATAAAAGAAATTGAATACAAAACCATTTTATGACACTAATCTCTATTAAAAGCAGGAGGTAAAAAATGCACCTTATCAACCAACCAGCCCCCCAATTCTCAGCACAAGCCGTGGAGGATGGAGGACACTTTCGTGACATTACCCTTTCCGACTACAAGGGTAAGTGGGTGGTTTTATTCTTTTACCCTCTAGATTTTACTTTTGTTTGCCCCACCGAAATCACTCAATTTTCACAGAACATCGAAGAGTTTAAAAAACTAGATGCTGAGGTCATCGGTTGTAGTGTGGATTCTATCCATTCCCATAAACGCTGGCTTCAACAAGACCTCAACGATCTCGGATATCCTCTAATGAGTGATATCACAAAGCGTATTTCTAAAGACTATGGTGTACTCATCGAACAAGAAGGAATCTCAACTAGAGCCACCTTTATCATAAGCCCTGAACAATCTCTACAATACATTGCCGTCCACAGCCTCAATGTTGGTCGAGAAGCCAGTGAAATTCTACGTGTTCTCCATGCACTTCAATCAGGAGAACTCTGCCAAGCTGGTTGGAAACCTGGTGATAAACACATCCATCCCTGAAAAAATGAACCTCCTTCACTCTATTCACAAAACTCTCATTGAAGAATATGGTCCTGACATTTCACAAGAAGTTCAATTTTCCGATTTACTCTTCTCCACAAAAATCATAGAACTTCCTAAAAGAGTTCTCTCTCAAGCACAAACCATAGCAAAAGAACTTAATTTATTAAAAAGAGATTCTATCTATTTAGATCATATCAAAAAAACTTTCCCTTCATTACAAAATGCTGTTCTCTGTAGTCTCGATTTTCATTTAGATCACGAATCAAATTTAAAATTAATTGAAGTCAACACTAATGCCTCGTCTTATTTGCTTTGCGATCTCCTCTATAAATCTCAGAAAATACCAGCCCTCACTTCCTGTCCACAAGAAGAAATCATTAACGACTTCTTAACTGATCTTCATCTGTTCCAAAAAGAGAACGACTTCCTACTATCTCCACCTAAAAAAATCGCTATTATAGACGAAAATCCTTGCGAACAAAAAATGCACAAAGAGTTTCTTCTCTTTAAAGAACTCTTTAAGAAATATCGCTGGGCCAGTGAGATATATGATTTTACTGATTTATCTTACAGCCAAGAAAACAACACTCTTACTGACCCCCATGGGGAAAGTATCGATTTTGTTTATAATCGCCTTTGTGATTTCTATCTCTCGTCACCCGCTTCACAACAGCTCAAAAATGCCTATGATAACAGAGCCGCTTGCTTCTCTCCAAATCCACAAGAGTATCAATTGCTTGCGGATAAAAATCGTCTATTTGATCTGACAAAAACTTCTCTTTGGGAGAAACTTCCCGAAAAATCTTTTCCTGAATTACGAAAAAGTATTCTAAAAACCCATGTTTTAACCGAAGAAAATTCAGATGACCTTTGGCGTAACAGAAAAAAACTTTTCTTTAAACCAAGCCAATCCTATGGAGGAAAACAAACCTACAGGGGATCTGGAATCTCATTAAAAAAATTCAAAGAAATCACTCCTCACCACTTTGTAGCCCAAGAGTTTGTTCCAGCACCGGTATTTGATATCCAAAATGAAAAATTTAAATTTGACCTACGCTTTTTTATTTATGCTGATAAAATAAATATGGCTATCGCCAGAGTCTACCAAGGGCAAACTACGAATATTAGAACGCCAGGTGGTGGCTTTGCCTGTATTGGTTTTTCGTAACTATTTAGAAGTGTAAAGACCGTAGAAAGATCGTATCGAATCAAAGTCGACAAAAAGAATTTGCTCTACACCCTCTTTAGCATTACTTTTCTTCACAAAAATCTCATATCTTTGGGTATCTTCATTGTAATAAAACTCATGTTCACCTGATATATTCATTAGAGTTTCAGACAAATGCTTTTCCGATAACAATTTCACCACATGATAACGAGCCGTGACCTCTTTCTCACTTAAATTCAGTTGAAACTTCCACAAACTATTCTGCGTTGATCTTGGCTTGGAAAAATCTAGTAACAAAGGCACTCTTAACGAAGGACTCATCTCATGAAAACGAATCTGCTGTTTACCACAAGAAACCAATTCCCTTGATCCATTGTCTCTCTTCGAAAGATCTTGGATTGATATATAGCTCTCCCCTTCTACTTTAACCTCATAACTAACAGAACGAGCCATCAACAAGATTTTAGGTATTTTGTCAATCTGCAGAAGACGACGCTTTTGGTTTCGATTCAAAACACCATTGGCACATAGCTCTACCGATCTACGCTCTATTTTCTGATCTTGATTTTTCCCAGCTGCTGATGCAGCAAAAGACATTGAACTGATCAGTAATGAAACAAATACACCTAGAACGACCTTCTCTCTGTTTTTTTTCATGATCTCTACTCCATCAAAATAATTATTAAATAACTCACTATGAAGTAGAGTGAAGCAAAACCAATGCCGACTGTTCCTCCTCTAAATTAGAGGAAGAACAGCCCAAGTGGGGAAAACAGCTCTTTTTTGTCATCATTTGCTTATATAAGGAGACATTGAACAGAGAAAGTCTCCTGACTTAAGACCAGAATTAAACCTATTTTATATAACCTTCATACAGTTTTAGCTCTTTCTCACTATTCCCAGAAGCCTTTTCTAGCCGATAATGTAAATGGCATCATTGAAGAAGCAAGGGGTTTTATGACACAGGTCAAAAAGCTTTTAAAAAATAAGTCCTTACACCAAGACTACAAGAGATTTGAACTCTTAGATGGCTATCACCCTTGGCAAGATCATGTTCCCGATGGGTACGTTCCCTACAAAGTTTTCCGCCTGGATCACGGAAAAATAAGTTATTTCAATTTTTCCCTCGCCAAAGAAATGGGTCTTATTGACAAAAAACATCCCCATCAACTCAACAAGACCTTAAAAGAAAAGGTACTGGATACCTTCTCTATACAGATTATCAACGAGTACGATCTTATCCACGCCACCCCAATTCCCCCCGAAAAAATAAAACCTCGCCCCTACATGGCATCTCGTTATCTGCAAATGCAACACTCCAATAAACGAGGGGAAACCTCGGGAGACGGACGTGGTATATGGAATGGGACCCTTACTTACAAAGGGATAACATGGGATATTAATAGCCGAGGAACAGGTGTTACAAAATTAGCTCCTGGGTCTGTTATTTCAGAACAGCCATTGCAAACTGGTTCCGATAAAGTTGGCTACGGCTGTGGGCTTGTTGAAATTGATGAACTCTACAGCTCTGCTATAATGTCTGAAACTCTCCACCGTCAAGGCTACAAAACAGAACGAGTTCTGGCTATCATAGATCTCGGCGACGGGATTGGCATTGGCGTTCGAGCTGCACCAAATCTCTTTCGCCCTGCCCATATTTTTACCTATTTAAAGCAGAACAGACTCTCTTCATTAAAAAAATCTGTCGACTATCTCATTAAAAGACAAACAGAAAACAATGAATGGTCCTTTAGAAAAAATGCTCCCTATAAATATCAAGATCTCCTAAAACAAATTTGCCTAGACTTTTCTAAATTTTCCGCTTGGTTAGAAGCCGACTATATATTCACTTGGCTCGATTGGGACGGAGACAACGTTCTCATCAATGCTGGTATTATTGACTACGGAAGTATTCGTCAACTAGGGCTGCGCCATGATCAATATCGTTATGACGATGTCGAACGTTGGTCGACAAATTTAAACGAACAAAAAAATAAAACTCGACAAATAGTTCAAGTTTTTGCTCAGCTCGTCGATTTCCTAGAAACAGGAAAGAAAAAAAGGCTCAAAGAATTCTCTAGCCACCCTATCTTGGCAGAATTTGATAACAGTTTTTCTGAATTTCTTATTGATCGAACCCTTTATCGCATGGGATTCACAGAGGCTCAACGCAAATATCTTATTCAGAAACAAAGTCGTCTTTTGAGTGACTTCCTCAAAGATTATCATTATTTAGAAACATGCAAAATTCATAGACTCGCCACCAAAGTCGAAGATGGTATCAATCGTCCGCCATTATTTAATATTTCTAAAATATTAAAGCAACTTCCTCAAATATCTACTTCAAAAAATATCCATCTAGAAAAAAATTTTCAGCTTTGGCTCAGCACATTTGCCAAAGGGAAAGATAAGAATATTTCAAGATCTATCAAGAAACATCTATCTTCATTCATAAAAAGATATCAAGAACTTCTCTCTTATATTAAAGAGGATCTCACCCAATCACCCTCTTCCATAAGAAAAACCCTAGAAAGCCGCCTTGAACAAATTCACTGTGATACACGGCTTACTGGCAATGCCCTTGTTCACATTGTCTGGGAACTTCTAGATAAGCGTGGTGAGTTCTCAGATAAGGATATTCAAAAAATTATGGAACAAATTATCCTCGAGCAATCAAGGACTCCCGAGTCTCGTAAATCCCGTCTAACACTCGTCCCTCAATTAACACCAAAGAAAGAGTCCTTTCTAGAAACCCTTTCTCAATTAGCCTTAGACCATAACGAAGAAATATAAGCTTTTTGCGAAAAGTTAAGCTAAAAAAAATCTCCAAAAAAAGTCGAGGGGGTACCGCCAATTCGTGAATTTGTAAATTTTTCTAAATTAGATAATCTCATTGATTAATTTGCATGGAAGGCTTACAGTGCGCAAAGTTCACAATAAAACCATTACTCAGGTGAGTAATATAACATTTGGAGAAAAAAATGAAAAAAATTATTATAGGATTAACTTTACTAGCATCAATGTCTTCATTCGCCGCTAACACTTTAGCTGAAATGACAATGGCTGAAAGAATTCAAGATTTGACAAGCATTTCAGAAAAAACGACTGCTCATATTGAAACGCTTGAGCAACTTTCTGAAGGTACTATCAATGTAGTTGGTAGAGGCCCAGTGTGCTTTAACCTAGGATCAGCTTTTACTAGCCTTAGAGTTCTTAGAACAATGACAGCAGGACTAGAAGATAGAAAATCTGAAATTGATGATCTCGCCAGAAGAGCCTACAGTTTAAAGAATAAATACTGTGGTCACATCACTAAATAATTAGGAGTTTTTCATGAAAAAGATATTTACCGTACCAGTATTATTACTAGTAGGTTTTTCCCAAACAACATGGTCTGCTAGCAACGAAGCTAATAGATTGAGAGGCCATTGGGCTGGCACTTATGCTGATGAACGAAAAACAGCAGAGTTCCGCTTAACTGTCCAGGAAGATGGTTCCGTTTTTTACAGAGATAACTCTGCTTTGGGACCTTACTGTAAGGGTGAGGTCAGAGAAGAGACGACTTCTGCAAATCTGAATGTTAAGTTTAACTGTAGTACAAAAAGCCAAAGAGCGGCTGGGGACTATACACAAAATGTTGGTTTCACGCTGACTATTAAAAATCCAGATAGACTTTCTCTTACTTCTGAAAGACAAAGTGCTACAATACATTCTAGTATTGTAGGCTTGGAGAAAGTTTATCTATATAAACTAGCTAATCATTCATTTTCAAATGTTCTTAACTCCCCCGAAGGCTTTGAAGGTTCACTTATCTTTCCTCAGTATGGGACTAAAAACGCTCTATTTGGAAACTTGCATTTTGAACTTCAGGAAAACAATCAATTAATTGTAACATCAGGCTACCTAAAATCTACCAAGGGTCATTGGAGCAAAGTAGATTATCGTAATACATTTGGAGACGAAGGCTATCTTTCTGGAAATTATAAAATAGCTGGAACAAAGCTTATGTTAAAGGTTAAGGATGATAAAGGAGTTCTTGTTTCCTTTACTGTAGATTGGGCAAATATTTTAAATAAAAATATTTATAACTACAATGTCGCTTTACCCAAACATATTAAAAGAGAGTCAGCAACCAATGCCCTGATTGACGGAGAAAAATTTAAAGCTGGAACTACAGGGCCAGGATTTACTGCTAGGTAGAAATTTTTAAATACCTATCCTCTCTAAGCACGACTGACCTCTCCCCAAATAACTGAGCCACGTAAAACTTGAGAAGCGGCCGTGACAAGCGGTCCTACCCGGCCTAGGGAGGACCTATGAAAAGAAAAGATATCGCTGACAGGGCTATACGAGAGCGAATTGTCAGTACCGCAGGGTCTCGACTTTAAGTGGGTGTAAGCAGGAGATGCCTGTGATTTAGCCCTCCCACAAAAAAGGGAAAGAACTGTCATTTTGCCTAAATTCAATACAGTCGCTGACAATTTTGCGTCAAATTGTGCTTTTTTCAGCTCATCTCCCATTTCCTGCCATTTGAAGTGGTACGCCCCGTGAACTAGTAATCCATGAACAGTTAATTTTTATAATAAACTTTAATATAAGAGGGTGAAAAAATGAAAACTTGGCTTTTACTAATAACTGCTATAGCTGCCACCGTAGGCTTTGTTGGTTGTGGATCTAACAATAGCACTTCTGATGACTCTAGATGCCTACTCGATCAAAATGGTCAGTGTGTCTCATCAACACAGTTAGACCCCAATTCTGTCCGTACATTTACTGGTAATCTCAAAATCAGTGATGTTAAGTTCTATGAAGATGCTCTAGGCGTCTGTAATATAGCTAACTATATTTCTTACGCAGACAAATGTTCAAGATGGTTAAGAGGGACTGCTTACATCACTCTAGAAACCTATGGCACTGAAACGAGTTACGGACAAGTTTCTATTAATCAAGTAACTCCAAATAGCCTGGGAAATCAATTTCTTGGAAATCGATATTATGGCTTTAACTATGGTCAATACACTAAAGCAGCAGCTTTAGGTGAAAGGATGACCACAAGTATTTCTTCAGGAAATAACAATCAAGGAATCGATATCTCAGTAACTAATAGTCGCAGAGCTGAAGCAAATGGCATACGCTTACGAGTTAGTGAGGGGAAACTCTCCAGTGATTATCTCGATGCTGATCTTGAATTCAATGGCAAAAAAATAGGCAGTGTCCGTCTACAACTACAGAGCTATAACCCTTATGATAGTTATTACAACAACGGCGGTTACAACGGTTACAACGGTTACAACGGCAACAACGGCAACAACGGCAACAACAACAACGACAGTTACTACAACTACAACGGCAGTTACTACAACTACAGCGGCAGTCAGACAAGAAGCTGGTAAACAAACAGCTACATTAGTTGCCAATACAATATAACGAGCCCATGAGGTTTATCTTCACGGGCTTTTATCGTCGATAAATTGAATTTCCTAAATAAAAAACTTCTCTAACAAAATCACTATAGGCCTCTCTCTTCAAAGAACGCTTCTCTATTGTTTTTCTCAAAACATCTTCAGCATTTTCTCCATCTCTTACTCTCGGTGAAGTCACCATAAAGAAATTGCCCAGTTTTCCTTTCTCAAAACTACCACAAACTTTCTCTCGACCAAGTATCTCTGCTCCAGACAAAGTCGAGCGATACAAAGCCTTCACATAGGTTGCCCCAGAAACTTTTGCTCTTCGGTTCTGATGCACAAAAGAGCGCATCACATCAAACATTGATAAAAAAGGTCCTCCACCAATATCAGTCGCTAAAGCCCAGCGTATTTTATGCTTTTCAATTTTTTTAAAATCAAAGAGTCCAGACCCTAAGCCTCTCTCCTTCACAGGAGCATTTGATGTTGGACAATGGGCCACAGCTGTTCGACTCTCAGACAGCATCCTCAGCTCTTTAGGTTTCAAATGAATACCATGCCCCATTATGGTGCGTGACCCTAGAATTCCACATTTTCTGTAGATATCTGTGTAACTTTCAACATTTTCAAACCCCTGTATTTTTCTATAAAGAGATAGAACACTCGCTATCTCCTCAGGAGTTTCACTTAAGTGAGTTTGAATGAAAGATTTATGACTTCTAGCTAAACGGACTCCTTGGGCCATCACAGCAGGAGATGTTGTCAACGCAAAACGGGGTGTTAAAGCATAGCGAGGACCAAATTTCTGTGATTTTTTTTTCACTAAATCTAAAGCTTGTGCCTCCGTTTGACAAAGATACTCAGGGGAGTTCATGGTCATCAAAACATTGCCCACAATAAAATCTCCCACAAAATATTTAAACGCATGATCCACCGTGTGTCCATGCAATGAGGAGTAAACAGCCCCACCAAGAGTTCCCACACTCAAAAGCTCATGGGCAAATTTTTTAGCTTTTTTTTCAGAGTAATTTTTGCTCTTGAATTTGGATTCATAGGGCCAAGTGTACCGAGATAACCACTCTAAGAGAGACTTCTTGGGCATCAGACGAACATCATCTTGCACCCAATGAAAGTGCATATCATAAAATCCAGGCATGGCTAACTGATCTGAAAAATCTAAAACTTCAAGATTTTTTTTGTTCTTCCATTTTTTTAATAGAGAGGCACTTCTCCCTTTTTCTAAGAGTTTATAACTCCCTAATGAACTTCTTTTAAAGAGGAGACCACCTCTACGCATAAGCTCACAAGATCTATCTGTCTTAGGATTTATATAATCACAAAGAAATAGTTTGTAACTAAATCGCAAATCTATCTCCCAAAGAGATCGTCATAAGACGGTCTCTTCTCTTGCTAAAAATATACAGTTAAAAAGTTATTTATAGACCTTGAATTTTCCTTCTTTAACACGAGTAAAATAGCTCTTCGACGCCTCTCTTACCTTTGGGAATAAAAATAACAACGCAATCATATTAGGGATCACCATCAGCCCCATTGTGATATCAGAAAAATTCAAAACAGCATCACTCTTCCATACAGCACCTATCACTACCACCAAACAAAAAATAACCTTATAAGGCTTAATTCCCTTATCTCCAAATAGATAATCCACTGCCCTTTCTCCGTAATAAGACCAGCTAATTAATGTTGAATAAGCAAAAAAGAACACTGCCACAGGTACAAAGTACTGACCAAATCCAGGAATTGCAGAATCAAAGGCCGATGCCGTCAATGCCACACCACTAAGATCTCCCTGCCATGCTCCTGAGATTAAAATCACTAACGCTGTCATCGTACAAATTACAACCGTATCAATAAACGGTCCTAAAGATGCCACAATCCCTTCACGAATAGGTTCATTTGTCATAGCCGCCGAATGGGCAATGGCCGCCGAACCTAATCCCGCTTCATTAGAAAAACACGCTCTTCTCACTCCCTGAATCAACACAACCTTCACTGCTGCACCAGCAAAACCACCTATAGCAGCCGTACCCGTAAAAGCATCAGTGAAAATCATTGCAATCAATGCTGGTAAATCAGATATATGAGCTAAAAGAACAACAAGCGCCCCAAAAACATAAATAAGCGCCATAAGGGGAATAAGTTTTTCTGTCACCCGAGCTATCCGCTTCACACCGCCGATGATAACAACAGCAGTTAAAATAGCTAAAACAAGACCTACAAGTAGAGTTGAAATTCCAAACTGGCCTGACATAATTGAAGCCACCTGATTGGCCTGAAACATATTCGCCGCTCCGAAGCTACCGCAAATACAAAAGAAAGCAAATGCGACAGCCAAAGGCTTAAACGCCTTACCCATACCTATTTCAATATAATGCATAGGTCCGCCATGAACCACTCCCTTCTCATCCACTCGGCGATACATTATAGCCAAAGAAGACTCGACGAACTTGGTCGACATTCCCACCAAACCCACAAGAATCATCCAAAAAACAGCACCAGGTCCACCCGCTTTAATAGCAAATGCGACACCTGCAATATTTCCCAAGCCCACCGTTGCTGATAGCGCTGTGCATAAAGCTTGAAAATGGCTGATCTCCCCTGGATCATCAGGATTATCGTATTTACCTCTCACCACATCAATAGCATGACGAAAACCCCTAAATTGTATGAACCCTAGAGAAATAGTAAATAGAAGACCTGCTCCCACCAATGTCACCACTAAGGGGAGTCCCCAAACATAACCGACAAATACAGATAAAAACTCATTAAACGTTTCTAGCATAGAGAACTCTCCAAAAATTAGATTTTACAGAATTATATCCACACTTAACAGCCATCTCCAAGACAATTCTCAAGCCATTAGAAATGTTGTGTAGAGGTCTTCACCCATGTTCATGGCGAAAGTTTTTGTAAAAAAAATGCGCTCCTTCATCTGAGAAAAAGACAGCTTATTTGTCCAAGATACTCCTCCGCCTGCCCCCAAAACAATTGGCGCCACAAAAAGATGTAGTCTCTGACATTTTTTCTGTTGCAAAAAAATACTCAAAGTTTCAGCACCTCCTTCAACAAAAACTGAATAAATACCCTTTTTCCTAAGAAGAAATAATAAATGTTGCAAATCAAACTCTCCGCCATCCAAAGTCTTGATTCGCAAGATATTGACACCAACTGCTGCCTCTAGGTTCTGAGACGGCAAAATCCGTTTCTCTTCAATACAAATATAGATATTTTCCGCAGGACGAACTTTAGCTATGTTTAAACTCTCTATTTTAGAAAGTAACTCTCCAGATGGATCTAAAATAACAACCTTATTCTCTAAACCAGGAAAATCAGTGTGACGAATATTCAAACTTGGATTATCTATTTCCACCGTCCCTCGACCTACAAGAACGGCATCATATTGAGCACGAAGTTCATGGGAGAATAGGCGAGATTTTTCACCCGTAATCCACCGATTTCCCCCACTGGTTAAAGCTATTTGTCCATCTAAAGACGTTGCTACTTTTAGGGCCACAAAAGTTTTTTCTTTTTCAATATTATAAATAAAGTTCTCTACTAACTCTCTTAGATTTTTTTTAATTTTTAATGAATTACCATCTCTATTGTCATCTCCAGTACTAAGACAATCCTCAGCCCATTCTTCAGTCTCAATTCCAAGGTTTTCTAAAATAGAAATTCCCTTTCCTTGTACCAGAGGGTTCGGGTCAATTAAGCCGTAAATAACTTTCTTTATAGGCAACTCAGACAAGACTTTAGCGCAGCTGGGTGTTTTTCCTTCATGGGCACAAGGTTCTAAAGTCACATAAAAATAGCTTCCACTCAATTTTTCTTTTTTTATTTTTCTTAAGGCATTAATCTCAGCGTGAGCTCCACCAAAGCACTCATGAAACCCTGAGGCCAAAAAATGATGGTTCTTATCCACCACCACACAGCCCACCAGAGGATTAGGAGACACTCGCCCGATCCCTTTCTTAGCCACTTCAATCGCTAAAGTCATGGCCTCTTCAGGAGATAAGAGAGTCTCTGTCATATTTTTCCTTTACAAAAAACCACGTCTTGCTTGGTCTATCTCAATAGAATCAAATAATGCCTGGAAATTCCCCTCACCAAAACCTAAATGGTTTTTTCTTTGAATAACTTCATAAAAAATAGGACCAATCACGTTACACGTAAAAATTTGCAACAAATACCCCTCATCGTCTCCATCAATTAACACTGAATGCTCTTCCATACTTTGTAAATCTTCAGTCACATTAGGCACGCGATTAGAAATTTCCTCGTAATAAGTTCCTGGGGGGGGATCTAGAAATCTCACTCCATTCTCTTGTAGTCCTTTTATCGAAGAAATGATATCATCGGTAAGCAAAGCCAAATGCTGGATGCCCGGTCCTTTGTACTCTTCTAAATACTCCTGGATTTGTGATTTACTATCAGTTGGCTCATTAATCGGGATGATGATTTTATCACAAGGAGACATCATCACTTTACTTATTAAACCTGTTTTTTTTCCTTTAATATCAAAAAAACGCACTTCTCGAAAATTAAAAATATTCTCGTAAAAATCACACCATTTCTGCATTTCCCCAAAAGGAACATTATTTGTTAAATGATCAATGGCCGAAAAACCAACACCTCTTGGATGATGATCCTTTGTTATAAATTCAAATTTTTCAGCGTAAAATTCTTTTTCAAGATTTTCATCAACAAAGTAAATTAACGAATCACCTATTCCATAAACTGCTGGAAAAAGACATGCTCCTTTATCTTTATCATCACCTTCATAGGGTCTGGCTCCTCTTTCAACCGCAACTTGAAAAGCCTTTACTGCGTTCTGCACCCTAAACCCTGTAGAACAAATAGACGGCCCATGGGCTTTTACGAATTCTTCGGCAAAAGTCTCTTTCTCCTTATTCAAAAGAAAATTACAGTCTCCCTGTCGATACAAGGCCACATCTTTGCTCTTATACTGGGCAACCTTGTCAAATCCCATGTTCTTAAATAATTTTGATAAATATTCAGCGTCAATTCCAACATATTCAACAAAGGCAAACCCATTTAAACCTACAGGATTTTCCACTAAGACCTCCTTAAATAAACAACCTAAAAGCTGTTAATACTACCTCTCTCTTCTTTAGGCAAGTTGAGAGCGCCGTTCTCAAGAAAACCTTCAAAAAGACAACTGAGCACTTATAAATTTACACCCTGAATATGACTGTAAAAACCCTGCACTAGAGGGTCTACAAAGATAGAGCGAGGATTCCAACCCTCCAAAAAAAGACCTCTCCCTGATTTTAATCGACTCAAAGCTACGTAGGCCTGTCCTGGCTCCCACAAATGACGAATATCGACCCCAACCTTTTCTAAGGTCATTCCCTGGGACTTATGAATGGTTGAAGCGTAGGCTAAGGTCAAAGGAAAATTCATAGCCGACGCCACCACATCCCCCTTCTGGTTCAATAAGGAGAAAGTCCCCTTTTCAACATTTACACTGCGGCCAGAGTCCAATAGAACACGAATTTTTTCATTCTCTATCTCCCTAACCACTCCCGTTGTTCCATTCACCCAACGCTTTTTAGGATCATTTTGTAAAAACATCACCCGACAGTTATTTTTTAAAACAAGAATCTCTGGAATGGGGGCCTTTTTTTTCAATGATTCACTGTATCTTTCATCACCGAAATAAACCGTAGCAATTTTTTCTTCTTCGCTATCTAAATTAGATAAACGTTGGCGATTTAATTGATCCGTTTGATTTCTTCGAGGAAAAAGACGGGTTCCATCAAAATCGATATCTAAATAACACTCTTTATCCTCTAAAAAGCCCCTCACTCTCTCACTCACTATACCCAAGCGCACATCATTTAAGATATTAAGAAACTCCAAATCCTCTGTGCGATGATTATTTGTTAACACAGAATTTATAAAATTTGTTTTTTCCCATACTGGATTCAGGAATGCCCACTGACTCTTACCACCAGAACGACTCACTGGAGGTAATTGAGCAAAATCTCCCACAGTGATAACCTGCATCCCTCCCCATGGTAAGTCTTTCCCTCTAGCACTTCGAGCCAGTGCCTCAGCCACTGCAAGAGCATATCCTGGTACCATAGAGATCTCATCAATGATCACCCCCTGTACTTTACGTAAACGTCGGAATAATACCTTGTCTTTTTGTGCTCGCTCAAAGGTTGCCTGAACCCCACCCTCCATAATACCCAAACCAAAAAAACTATGAAAAGTACGCCCAGCAATTAAAATAGCTGCCCTGCCTGTGCTCGCTAAAATTGGAAACTCTTTGGAATCTAAACCCTCTGTAAAAGAGCGCACCACGTAGCTCTTACCACTACCAGCAACCCCTGTGAGAAATACGTTTTTCCCGCTGCGTAAATGATCACAAGCCAATTCCTGGTCTTCACTTAAAGAGACTTCCTCTGATTCTTGGATATCAGAATCTTGATCATCAATCTGGGTCTCCATATCTCTCCTGTTGGCAAGCACATCCATATCTGATAGAGTGGCTGTATAAACATATCACTGTCCTTGCTCAGACACCCTACAATAATACAGTAGATATGAATAAAATTAAACTAAATACTCAAAAACGTACAGTCTTAAATACTAAGGGTGTCATCGAGTTACTCAACTAGAACTGACTAACAAAAAACAGGAGAACAGATAAAATGACAAAAACAAAAGAACCCCAATCCTTTAACAGCATCACAGCCAACCCTCTATTTCCAAAGGTCCAAGATATCTCTCCTAAAGAAGTTAACGAGAAGAAAAATCTCATACACATCATAGATGTTCGTCGTCCCGATGAATTCTGTGGCGAACTTGAACATATTCCAGGTGCTAAACTCATTACTCTAGATACCCTTGAAGAGAACCAAAGCTCCTTGCCAAAGGATGGTTCTATTGTCTTTATTTGCCGAAGTGGTGGCCGATCAGCTCACGCGTCTGTATGGGCCCAAGACAATGGCTGGCAAAATGTTTACAATATGCTGGGAGGAATGATCGCCTGGAACAAACAAAAATTTGAAACAGAAGTTTAAAAAGAAAACAGGAGACACCATGCCTCAGATATTTGTCAATAGAACTCTTAACTTAAAGAAAATAAAATACGTTGGTTTAGATATGGACCACACCTTGGTTCGCTACAACAGCGAAGCCTTCGAGGCTCTATCTTTTGACATGATGAAAATCAAACTTGTCAATAACCATGACTACCCTAAAGAGATTCTTAATCTTAATCTTGATTTTAATCTACCCACTCGTGGACTTGTCATAGATAGAAAATTAGGAAATTTACTTAAAATCAGCCGTCACAGTGCTATACGAAAAGTCTATCACGGAACAAACCCCGTGAATTTCAAAACTCTACAGAGACTTTACCGTGCTAAATACATTGATCTAGGCTCTTCGGATTACGTCTCAGTTGATACAGCTTTTTCAATTTCCCATGCTTGTATGTTTGCCCTGCTCGTCGATTTTAAAGATCAACACCCTAACAAACATCTTCCTGAGTATCCAGATATCGCCGACGATGTTATTACAGTGCTTGACGAAGCTCATCGGGACAACAGCATTAAAGGGTTGGTAAAAGAATCTCTCGAAGACTTTGTCATCCAAGATGAATCTGTCGTCAAAGGCCTAGAGCGATTTCTTCAACACGGTAAGAAACTCTTTATTCTTACCAATTCAGATTATCATTATACAAAGTTACTCTTAGACTACACCGTGAATCCCTTTTTACAAAATGGTCAAACTTGGGAAGACATCTTTGAGTACACTATCTGTTTTGCACAAAAGCCTCGCTTCTTCCATGATAACTTAAAATTTCTAAAAATTAATCCTAAAGATGGTTCTATGGCCAATCATGATGGCCTACTTGAACCAGGAGTTTATCAAGGTGGCTCTGCCAATATTTTTACCCAAAGTCTCAACGTCGACAGTGATGACATCCTCTACGTTGGCGATCATATTTATGGCGACATTCTTAAACTCAAAAAAGCATGCTCATGGAGAACGGCCATCGTCATTGAGGAGTTAGCAAGAGAGATCAAGTCTAACAAGAAAGGAAATGCCCTAAGTGTTAAAATTGAAGACCTCATGGAACTCAAAGAACCTATGGAGATCGATCTCACTGAAAAAATTTCCATGAAAGTTGAAAACAGAAATATCGACGAAAAGGAAATCTCCACCTTACAAAAAAAAATTTCCGAGATAGACACTCAAATTAGTCATCTTATTAAAGAACAACAAGCTCTCTACAACCCCTATTGGGGACAAGTCATGAGATCAGGGAATGAAGAGAGTTACTTCGCCTCCCAAGTCGTGCGTTTTGCCTGTATCTACATGGCTAAACTCTCTGATCTACTGGATCAATCCCCCAGAACCTACTTCAGAGCCTCCAGACGTCCTATGCCCCATGAGGTTTAATTTCCTGTAATCATTTTTATTGTTCCCGTAAACACTGTGGGATCAACAAATGCCTCAATTAGCACGGCGAGGGGCTTTTAAGGATGACAGAGGACTCATTAAATAAATATTATAGCGTCCCCGACTCACGTGGTCTGTGGCATGCAGCCATCCTTTTTTTCCTTTCTGTTTGATCTTTCTCTCAACCTTGCGAAAAAGCGATATTGATTTATTTTGAACCTCACAACCAATCATCGATAATAAATCTTCTTTTTTATGGGAATTTAAAGGGGCGTTTTTCAAACAAGAATAGGGAAAGCTATTGAATTCATCTCTATTAGACATCAAAGGCCAAACACCCAAAAACTCAATTTTTTTATCAAACCTTCTACTTAACTTTAGTCCTTGTTGGGATGACATAATGAAGACGATCTGTTTTCTTCCTAAATCTGTCCTTTCGCTGTGCTCTTCTATTTTCTCAACAATCAACTCTATCGTCATCACTTCCATTTCCATTTGTTTATTTTTATTGCCTTCAGAACGAGTTAAATCAGAGTCCACAAAAATTGAATAACGCTTTCCCCTCAAGTGAGCTTCTCGCAGAAAACCTAGCCACAAGAGCCACTGTTCCTTTAATAATGGGCTCAAATCCTGATTGACTCCTAGAACAATCACAGAAGCTTTCTCTAATTCAGGCCATAAACGCAGGTAATTATACCTCCCAACATCTCTCAACTCGCTAGAGAAACTTAGTTTTATTTTAGGGACAGGGCGAGAAGTGGCCGTGTATTTGAGGGAGAACATCACGCCACAGACAATAAATAACAGCATCAACGCCCATAGCACCTTTATTCTTCTGCTCATAACACAGTAATATACCTCATAAATTAGGTGTTTAGTCTACTAATTCATCTCTCTCACTATAAAATAGTGCCATTCTCATTTCCTTGCATTTAAGACCTTTTTTAGTTAGTGTTCTCCCCATTGGCCTTGGCATTGATCTCTAAACAGACAATGACCACATTTGGGACGATTTATAATTTAACTTAAGGGGACTTGAACCTGGAACGGGTACCTCAAAAAAAACATCAGTATCTTATCGTCGGCAACGGTCGTATGGCGAACCATTGCACACGTTACTTTCAATACCTACAAATTCCCTACTTAAAATGGACACGATCACAGATATCCCAGTCCAAAAAATGTACTTTACAAGAAAAAATTCAAAAATGCTCTCATATCCTTCTGCTCATTAATGATGATGCTATCGAGCCTTTTTTTCAAGAGAACAAAAATTTCTTTAAAAACAAAATACTCCTTCACTTCTCTGGCCATCTGGTTCTTGATCAGATCATTGATTTACACCCTCTGATGACCTTTGGGCTAAAACCATACGATAAAAAAACTTACCAATCCACGGGGTTTGTCACTTCCTATGCAGATTTTAACAAAGACATCCACCTCCCTGGTGTACCTAACCATGTCTATGAAATACTTCCTGAAAAAAAACATCTTTACCACGCAAGTTGTGTCTTGGCAGGAAATTTCACCCACCTTCTTTGGACAAAATTAAAAAATAATTTTGCAGAGCTCAACCTGCCCGAAGAACTCTATCTTCCCTACTTAATACAAACCTTAGAAAACCTAACCCAGAAAGAAACTGCAAACACCCTCACTGGCCCACTTGCTAGGAAAGACAAACAAACCATAAAAAACAATCTCAAAGCCTTGAAAAACGATCCCTATCAAAAGGTCTATCAAGCATTCGTCGACGCTCACCTTGGTTCTGATTTTTTACACACACCCCTCTTACAGGAAACTCAATTATGAATACCGCCCTCTCTTTTAAAGCCAAAAAAATAGAACAACGGAAAATTTCTATTAGCACTTGCTATGATTACACTTCGGCACAAATTATTAATTCAACAGAAATAGATGCCATTTTAGTTGGTGATAGTGTCTCCATGGTTATTCATGGCCATTCCTCCACAGTTCATGCCACCATGGATATGATGGCCATGCACACAGCTGCCGTCTCCAAAGGCGCTCCTGATAAATTCCTTATTGCTGACATGCCGTTTCTCTCCTATCGCAAGAGCACATGCGACACACTCAACAACGTTCAACTCCTGATGAAGCAAGGTGCCCATGCCATTAAGCTCGAAGGAACTGAAGGCAATTTAGAGACCATACGTCATATCGTTGATTCTGGAGTTCCCGTTATGGGCCACCTCGGCCTCACCCCTCAATTTGTTAATCAATTTGGTGGTTTTAAAGTTCAAGGTAAAAATGCCACACAAGCAAAAGAAATACATAGGCAAGCTATCCAACTCCAAGAGGCAGGGTGTTTTTCCATTGTTCTTGAATGTGTCCCCTCTCCCTTAGGCGAACAGATTACTCAGAAGATTAATATTCCAACCATTGGCATCGGTGCAGGTCCACACACCGACGGACAAATTCTTGTTTTTCAAGACTTCCTAGGTATGCAAAAAAACTTTCAACCTAAATTTGTAAAAAAATATCTCAATGGCTTTGATCTCATACAAAAATCACTCAACTCCTTTCATCAAGATATTGTAAACCAATCATTCCCCTCTAAACAGGAGAGTTACGAATGAAACTTTATCGACAACTCAACCAATGGCAAAGAGAGAAAAAACAGCTCAAAGGAAAAACTATTGGATTTGTCCCAACTATGGGTGCACTTCACCAAGGGCATCTTTCCCTAATTGAAAGATCGGCCCAAGAAAATGACTTTACAGTTCTTAGTATTTTTCTCAATCCAACACAGTTTAACAAGAAATTTGATTTAAACTCTTATCCTTCGGCCTTTGAGCAAGACCTAGAATCAGCGAAATCTTACGGCGCCACCCATGTTTTGTCTCCTTCCTATGAAGAACTCTACGCAGATGACTATAATTATAAGATCACAGAAAAAAATCTCAGCCCTCGTTTCTGTGGCTCCCATCGACCTGGACACTTTGACGGTGTACTCACTGTCATTATGAAATTCTTAAATATCGTAGGAGCTAACAATGCTTATTTTGGAGAAAAAGACTTTCAACAGTTCCAACTCATAAAGGGAATGACTGAAGCATTTTTTATGTCTACGGAAATAATTCCTTGTCCTACAATACGGGAAAAAGATGGCCTTCCCATGAGTTCTCGTAACTTAAGGCTCAATTCACAGCAGAGAAGCTTAGCCGCGAATTTTAATCAAATTCTTTCATCAAGTAACGATGTTGATTTTATTAAATCCTCTCTCCAAAAAAAAGGATTTCAAGTTGATTATGTCGAAACATTTTTTGGCCGCAAATTAGCCGCCGTAAACATTGATAACATTAGGTTAATTGACAATGTCTCAATGTAACCCTCCCTATAAGATTTTGTTGAAAATTTCTGGCTCCATAGCAGCCTATAAGGCGGCTATGCTTTGTTCACAGCTAACGCAAAGAGGCTACGATGTAAAAGTCGTCTGTAGTCAAAATGCCCTTAAATTCATTGGAGCTACCACATTTGAAGGCTTGACTGGACACGCTGTCTCTTCTGATACTTTTGAACGCGGTAAAGCGATGGATCACATCCACCTCATGCGCTGGGCTGATCTCACCTTGCTCTATCCTGCTACAGCAAACACACTTAACAAACTCTCCCATGGCTTTGGTGACGATCTTCTTTCAACACTTTTTCTCGCCCATGACTTTTCCAAGCCCTATCTCATAGCTCCCGCGATGAACGATAAAATGTTCCATCACCCCACAACTCAAGCTTCTTTGAAAAAAATTAACGACATGGGCCTCCATATTTTCCCCATCCAAAAAGGTCGTCTCGCCTGTGGCGAACAAGGTGATGGTCGAATCATTGAGCCCGAAAAAGTGATCTCCTTTATTGAGAATTACTTTTCATCATCTAAGCAACCCCAAACAGCACAACCACAAAATATTCTTATCTCTTCGGGAGGAACAAGAGAAAACATTGACGGTGTTCGCTTTATTTCTAATATGAGTTCAGGAAAAACAGGCTCATCTATCGCTGACTCTCTTCTCCAACAAGGACACTCTGTCACCTTTCTTCATGCAAAAGATAGCCAAAAGCCATCCTTGCCCTGTTACTTCCAAGAATTTAGCTCTTCTGCTGATTTAAAAAAAGAAATACTGCATCTTCTAGGCTCCACACCGTTTGATATATTTATTCATCTTGCTGCCGTGAGTGATTACTCTGCCGAAAGCATTGAAATAGATGGCCAACTCTTTCCCACTAACTCTTCAACCAAGATATCTTCACAAGCAGAAAACATCACTGTTCATTTAAAAAAGAACCCAAAGCTCATTGATAAGATCAAAAGTAACTCCCTAAACTCGTCCATAAAAGTTGTGGGCTTTAAACTCACGAAAACAACAGATCCTATCGAGAAAAAGTGCAAAGTCTCTGATCTATTCTCTCACTCATCTTGTGATCTTGTCGTTCACAATGATTTATTCGATATTCAAAGGCAAGAACACACCTTCACAATTTTTAATCACGAGTTAAAAAACATCCACTCCTGCAAAAACTCATCTGAACTTGGACCGCAAATAATCAAACACCTTAACCCTCGATCATTTGATTCATCTTCTTCTCATTCAACAAATCACACAACTCACGAGATGCCATTATGATTCTCACCTTAGATGTTGGAAATTCTCAAATTTATGGCGGCGTGTTTGATGGAGATCAACTTCTTCTTAATTTCCGTAAAACCAGTTCCCAGAGGGGAAGTTCTGATGAAATAGGACTCTTCTTAAGAAACGCTCTTAAAGAGAACGGTATTAATCCACAACTCATTGAGAAAATCGCCGTCTGCTCTGTTGTTCCCGATCTTGTTTATTCCTTAAACTCGGCCTGTTTAAAATATTTTGATAAAAGCCCTTTCCTCTTACAAGTTGGAACAAAAACTGGCCTGCGCATTAAATACCGTAACCCTATAGAGGTGGGTAATGATCGTATTGCCAACGCCATCGCCGCCACACATCTGCACCCTAATGAAAACATCATCATCGTTGATTTAGGAACAGCCACGACTTTCTGTGCTATCAATCAGGACAAAGACTATCTAGGTGGCACTATCGTCGCTGGTATGAAAATATCTATGGAGTCTCTAGAGGCTAAAACTGCCCAGTTACCCGTGGTTGAAATTATCCGACCAGCACTGGCTCTTGGGCGCTCTACGGTTGAAAGCATACAGGCAGGGCTGTATTACAGCCATTTGGGAACAATAAAAGAACTTATTGCTAAAATAACTCAAGAAAACTTTGCTCATAAAAAACCAAAAATTCTCGGCACAGGGGGACTAGCTCACCTGTTCAAAGATGAACAAGTCTTTGACTCGATAGAATCAAATCTTGTTTTAAAAGGGCTTCTACTTGCACTTAAATTTAATCATTAAAGGAATTTTTTAAATGAATCTTCACTTATTAAAATGTAAAATTCACCGCGCCACCGTGACCGACGCCGATCTTAATTACGAAGGCTCTATCTCTATCGACTCTGCTCTCATTGATCGGGCTAAACTCCATAAGTTTGAAAAAGTTGATGTTTACAACTGCGACAACGGACAAAGGTTCTCTACCTACGTTATCGAGGGAAAACCAGGGGAAATAACTCTCAACGGAGCCGCCGCCCGCCTCGTCCACAAAGGAGACCGCATTATTATCTGCGCCTACGCCAGTTTCAACAGCGATGAAGCCAAAGATCACAACCCCACACTCGTCTTCCTCATGGCCTATTTAGAAGCTCTCACTCCTTCTCCTTCTCCTTCTCCTTCTCCTTCTCCTTCTCCTTCTCCTTCTCCTTCTCCTTCTCCTTCTCCTTCTCCTTCTCCTTCTCCTTCTCCTTCTCCTTCTCCTCTCCTCTTTCTCCTCTTTCTCCTCTTTCTCCTCTTTCTCCTCCGCTCGCAAAGCGAGCTTGCGCTCGCCCCAGCGAGCCGCACAACAACACCCCGTTGTTCCCTCAACCAGCCGCAGATTTCAAATAAGATTTTCTAAATAGGACTCCGCTCGCAAAGCGAGCTTAGCGAGCCGCACAACAACACCCCGTTGTTCCCCCAACCAGCCGCAGATTTCAAATAAGATTTTCTAAATAGGAATTCACCATTCTCTCGCCACCAACTCACTCCGCTCGCAAAGCGAGCCTGCGCTCGCCCCAGCGAGCCGCACAACAACACCCCGTTGTTCCCTCAACCAGCCGCAGATTTCAAATAAGATTTTCTAAATAGGAATTCACCATTCTCTCGCCACCAACTCACTCCGCTCGCAAAGCGAGCCTGCGCTCGCCCCAGCGAGCCGCACAACAACACCCCGTTGTTCCCTCAACCAGCCGCAGATTTCAAATAAGATTTTCTAAATAGGAATTCACCATTCTCTCGCCACCAACTCACTCCGCTCGCAAAGCGAGCTTGCGCTCGCCCCAGCGAGCCGCACAACAACACCCCGTTGTTCCCCCACCAGGCAGATTTCAAATGAGAGCTTCTAAATAGGCCAATTGTATTCACGCGCAGTTCTTTTGGTGCTGCCGCTCGCAAAGCGAGCGGTGCTGCCAAAAGCATGTATGAGCATGAATACAATTGGCCTATTTAGAAGCGGCTCATTTACCCCAAATCAAGCCATAGAAGATAGAGCCACATCACGATCCTCATAAGTCAAAAAGATCGTATTCAAACCACTGATATCCAAAACTCTTTGGACATTTTTACGAATAGAACAAAGGGCTGTTTTCCCCTCTTTTTCCTGCATTTTTTTAGCTGCGTACAACAAAACTCGAAGTCCCGCACTGGATATATACTCTAGGCCTTCTAAATCAACAATCAACTTCGAACAATCACCCTCTAAAACATCATTTAACTTCTCATTAACTGTATTAGCCATCGATGCATCCAAATGTCCTTCTATAAGAACAACTTCTACGTCTCCAACACTCTCAATTTTAATTTCTGATTTTTTTTCCACAACAACCCTCTTTAGTTCTCTTTATTATTAAAAATAACTCTATTCTAAGAATTTTCACAAAAAAATCCCAGACAAGCTAAAGTAAACAAGCTAAAAAAAAAAATCAAGGACATACTGAGCATTATGCAATCATTTAAGCCGTAATAGGCAACTCTACGATAAATTGCGTAAATTCCCCAAAAACACTCTCCACTCTCATACTGCCCCCGTGCTTCAATATAATATCATGGGACAAGGAGAGACCCAGGCCTGTCCCTTTATCCGTGGGCTTTGTAGTGAAGAATGGGTTAAAAATCTTTGTACGATTTTCCTCTGGAATACCAGGACCATTGTCCTTAACCAAAATTTCAATAAAACTTTCCCCCTCTTTTTCAATTTTACGAGTCTCTATCCAAAGACAGGGGGCATAAACCTTTTTTTCCTCTAGGGAAAGAATCTCTGTTTTGCTCTCAATAGCGTCACAAGCGTTCGTCACTAAATTCAAAATAACTCGGGATATCTCTTGGGGGTAGATATCCACCGCTTCTAACCCCTCACCATAGTTTTTCTTAAACTCCACATTAAAACCAGAACTCCCCACCCGTTTTCCCTGATAAGCCAGATTAATTGATCTATCCAAAAATGAATTCAACTCAATAACCTCCTTCTCATCTTCCTCTGATTGACCACCACGAGAGTGCTGTAACATTCCTTTCACAATGTCGTCCGTTCTCTGGCCGTGTGAATAGATCTTTTCAAGATTACCCGTTAAGTCTTTAACCAAACTATCAATAAAACCTCGACTCTCTTCAGAGATGCTATTACCTGACTCATTCAACTCCTTAGATAAATCTTCCAATAATTCCTTAGAAAGAAGTGAAAAATTATTAATAAAATTAAGTGGATTCTTAATTTCATGGGCTATTCCAGAGACAAGCTGTCCCAGTGACGCCAACTTCTCCTGCATAACCATTTGTTTTTGGGCATTTTTAAGCTGTTCAATCGTATCTTCTAATAGATTGTTTTTCTCTTGAATCTCTTGCGCTAGTTTTTCTACTAAATTTATCCTCTGCGCCTCTATTGCATATTTTCTGAACACCTCTAAGGCTTGAGCCATATCCGTGATTTCATCATCACCCTTCATCTCTAGTGGGATTTCAAGATCCCCCTGGGACATCGTAAGCATCGCTTCAGAAAGTGTCTTGATCCTGCCAATCAAATAACGACTTACAAAAAACACTCCTATAAACAATGCCAGAAAAATAGTTAGACTGTTCAAAGTTAAAAGTTGATTCTGATTTCGAAAAATTGTTTTTTCAAAAACTCGGGAAACTCTCTCACTGTCATCTTGAATCCCCTTTATCAAAGTTTTTGTTTGATGAGTTAATTCTATGACAAAATCTCTATTCTTAGACAGATACTGCCTTTGTTTGCCTTTCTCTTTAAACACCTCTTCTAATAACTGAAAAACCCCCTGGATTTGAACGTCAGAGAGATTCTTATTGGTAGAGCCTAAACCTATCTTACTCAATAATTCTATTCTATTAGATATCTGTTTCTTTAAATGACGATTCGTGACACCCTTCAACGATTGACGACAATTCCCCAATGCCGCTCGAAATCTCTCACGCAAAGGTTGAATCAAGTTCGACCCAGATAGTTGAGGTGCTTGAGTCAACAGATTAGACATAACCTGACTTTGAGCATTTAGAGACAAAAGACTTTGATAATAATTAATCGATTCTTCACTCGATCTTATAGATAAGGAGATCACCTCTTTTTGCTTTAAAGTCATCAAACCTGTGTGCAGAAAAAATATCTGATCATCTATTGCTGATATTAATAACTGGCTAATTTCATGGGACTTCTTAGCCACTACTGATAGAGAAGCATTTAATTTCCCTCTTAAATACAAAGTCGAAATTACAGAGCCCTCTAGTTTTTTTAAATTATTTAGTAACTCTTTAGACAGAAATTTAAATTTATTAATAGACTCCTCTTCTTGTTCACCAGTTACTTCAGACAATCTCTTCAACGTAGACGATAGATTTTTACCACTTCTCTGTACGAGTTTTTTTGTGTTCTGTATTTCTTTTTCCGTCTGTGAGGCCAAAAACTTAGGAGCTACATCTATCAAAGACGAACTCTCTTGTCCTATTTTAATTGCTAAAGACAACTCAGGAATTCTTTCCTTTGTAATTATTTTTTGAATGTTGTTCATCTCAATCAGAGACTTCCAGCCCAAAAAACTCGCCACAAAGATAAGGGTTACAAAAATAAACAAACCCAAATACATTTGGACACCAATTGTCCACCGCATCTTCAATGTTTTTCTTTTGTCACCTTCTTTCACTGTTGCCATCCCTCGTATTTCTAAATGACTTTAAGTTCTTCAGAGACAACACCTTACCACCGTAAATCCTCGTTAAAAACACTCGGTTAGACCCTTGATTGTCAGACCTTGTATAGGAGAGATTAAAACCGTTAATACTAAACTGACTCTTTTCTGACTTAAAAGCCCTAGCAAAACTCTCTCGTGTTAATTTTTTTCCCGCTCGCTTGAGAGCCTTAATAACTAGACGCCCAACAATATAGCCCTCTAAGGTCACAAATCCGACCTTATTAGATCCTTTTATTTTTTTTATAGCTCGACGATAATTGGGAATAAGATATCCCTTCTCTTGATAGGGAAATGGCACCACCTGAGTAACAAACACATTACTTTTACTGTCTTTAAGTTCTCTTGCCAAGGCCGACACGCCTACAAAAGAAACAGATAAGAAAAAGGTCGACTTCATCTTCAATTTTTCTGCCCACTTTATAAAAGTCGCTGCCGGAGCATAAGTTCCAATAATGATTATCGCCTCAGGAATATTCTTACGAATACCCAGAAGAGCTGCTTTAACGGCTTTTGTGTTTCTCACATAATTTCCTTGAGAAACAATTTGTACCCCTTTACCAATCTCTTTAACAGCTCTCTCCAGACCATGGAGGCCATCTAAACCAAAAGAGTCATTCTGATAGAGAATCCCAATACGTTTGACTCCCACGTCATTGCGTAGGTGCAAAATCATTTCGCGGATTTCCTGAAAATAAGAGCTACGTACATTCACGACAGTCTCAAGATAAGAGGTTCGCAAAAAAGATGCCCCTGTAAAAGGGCCAATGTAAAGCATCTTAGATTTTGAAACTATTGGCAAAACTGCTTTTGACGTGGGAGTTCCAACCCCACCTACAAAAGAAAAAACTTTCTCTTTCTTAATTAAACTATGAATATTTTTAATAGCCAGCTCTGGTTCATATCGATCGTCACGGCTAAGAAGCTTCAATCGACGCCCATAAACTCCACCCTTGCTATTAACCTCTTTAAAAGCTGCCAATATACCATCTCTCATATTCAGACCCAATTCTTTAGCAGATCCAGTCAATGCCGCCGATTGACCAAAAACAATCTCTGTTTCAGTGACACCCTGATATGATTTAGATGGCTTTTCTGTAAAACCTGAAGCCGTAAAACCTAATACTGTAAGACAAAGGTATATTATTAAAAAAAATATAGATCGAAAAATTATTTTTACTGACCCCTTCATTTCTTGGGAGAGTACCTTAAAGAAAGATAGGTTAAATCATCAAATTGAGGTGCATCTCCAGAGAAATCTCTGACACTTTGATGAACTCGGTCATTAAGCGTCTCAATATTTTCTCGACATTGACTAGATAAAACATCCATCAATCGAGGTTCTTCATATTCATTGCCATGAGAGTCCATAGACTCTGTCACGCCATCTGTATAAATAAACAACGTATCTCCTAATTCTAATTGTATTTCTTTCTGCGTAAATTCTTTATCTTTAACTATACCAAGAGGAACTCCTTCTGTTAAAAGTGTCTCTTCACATTTTCCATTAGAGTGAACAATCATTGGTGGGTTATGCCCTGCATTCGTATAAGTAAACCGTCCTGTTTTAGTATTGAGAACTCCATAGAAAAGTGTCACAAACATAAAACTATCATTGTTAATGCAAATCTTTCTATTAGCTTCTTTTATCAGTTCACCCACAGCTGTCGGTGCGTAGGTCACACTTAAGCCTTTTACTAATGACTGAGTAATCATTGCAAACAAAGCCGCAGCAACCCCTTTTCCTGAGACATCAGCCACCACAACAGCGATGTGTTCATCGCCTAACCTAAAACAATCATAGAAATCACCACCAATTTCCTTTGCTGGAGTCATTACAGCATGTAGTTGACAGTTATCATCTAAATTAAAATCCTGTGGCAGTATCGACTGTTGAATCTTATGGGCTAAATTCAATTCTTTTTTTAATAATAAAAAATCATCTCTTGATCGTAGAGCGTCTCTCATTTTAGAGAGGTTCTCAAAACCCCGATTGATTGTATGCTCCATGTCTTCAAAATTAATGGGCTTAGTGATAAAATCAAATGCTCCATTATTCATCGCCTTTCTAATGTTCTCTATATCTCCATAGGCTGAAACAATCACTGTTTGTAAATCAAAACCCTCTTCTTGAATTTTTTGGGTTAAAGTTAAACCATCCATTTTCGGCATGTTAATATCAGAAAGAACAATATCAATATTTGAATCCAACTTCAAAGCCTCTAAAGCCTCCTCTCCATCATGACAAAATATCAGTTCCCATTCTTTCTTATGTGTTTTTCGACGAAATTTCTGAGATATTAACGGTTCAACATCAACCTCATCATCTACAATCAAAATTCTTACCATAATTTCATACTCCCTCTATGGACGATTTAGTTTCTTATGAATTTTTAATCTGTTCCCTTCCTTCAGCGAAATATACTCTAATTTATCAGAGAGGTTTTGAATAAAGTGTATCCCCAGCCCCCCTATAGGACGATCTTCTAAATTTGACTGAGTATCTACCTGGAGATCCCCTTTAAGGGGATTGAAAATTTGAGCATTATCAGTCACCTCGGCAATAAAGTAATTTGAATTTTTGTACAATAAAACATTCACTTCTGCCTGCTTCTCTATCTCTTTATAACCATGTTTAAATACATTCACTATAATTTCCTCTAAACATAGCTTTAAATCAAAATGATTTTTTTCATCAATTCCATGGGTCTCACTATAATTGTCAAAGCCCCGCATAAATTCCTGTAGATCATTTAGCTCCTTTAAGTCAAAAGACAAACGGCAGCTTGTTTTCTTGTTTTTTTCAGGCATAACTTATTCACCTCTTTATTTTATATATCTCCCAATATTTAAAAACTCTGGATATGCTTCTACATTACAAGTGCCGGTAAAAAAAGAAGACGGAACGCACTAAAAACATATTTAATCTCTTGAACAAATTTGACGACCTCTGTCAATTCAGTTGCTAACGAAGAAATGGGCCACAAAAAAAATAACAACACACAAAGTAAATTTTTAACACTTCAACCCCATCAATACAATTTGTAACTCATTAAGCTGTTTTATTTAATTTAAAAGAGGCTCGGCAAAGACAGATCAATATGGTGCGCCGCGATAGTTCGTTGTTCCACCTAAAAAAAATCAGCACTTAAGCGTGTTTTAGAGGAAGGTTTTTGCTCTTAATGATTAACGTGGAAACATCCTCAAGTCTTTAGTCTAGTTACCAAGTCTCAATAGACGCTTAATAAAAAATTAGAAATACTAAGGTTATGAAAAAATGCTCTGGGCGAGGTATTAAACCTCTTTACAGTCTTACACTTTCATTTTTTTGCTTTTGCTCTT
Source organism: Bdellovibrionales bacterium (assembly GCA_965217115.1). GTDB lineage: Bacteria > Bdellovibrionota > Bdellovibrionia > Bdellovibrionales > CAYMLA01. The sequence goes on from OZ244239.1 coordinate 1,032,739, forward strand.
GTGTCAACTTGGAAGCCAATCCACATCGAGTATCAGTTAAAAATAAGAAAAACTCTATGCACTTAGCTCAAGAAAATATCTTAGGTCAAAAAATATTTTCAACCACACGACAAAAACGAATACTCCTTCAGTCTAAAAAATTTGGAAACCCAAGCCCTCCCCCCTTAGCTTTCGATCTTCCTGTTACTTACAACAAACAGGTAAGACAATGGGTTAATTTTTTTCAGACCAGAGGTCGAAAAAATTTTCGTCTGTGGTTACAGCGATCTAATCGTTACTTTCCCATAATTAAAAAGAAACTTCAGCAACATCAAATGCCTCAGGACTTAGCCTATTTAGCCATGATTGAAAGCGGCCTATCTCCTGTAGCCAAGAGTCACGCCAATGCTGTCGGACCTTGGCAGTTTATTCGTTCAACAGCCAATCGTTTTGGATTGCGAACAAAGTGGTGGTTAGATGAAAGAAGAGATTTAGAAAAAAGCACCTCTGCCGCTATCTCTTATCTAAAAATTTTACACAAAGAATTCAAATCCTGGTATTTAGTTTTTGCTAGTTATAATATGGGAGAAGGTGGTGTTCGCCGACGTATTCATGACTATAAAACCACCGACTACTGGCAACTCGTAAATAAAAAAGCTATCCCCAAGGAAACCCAAGAGTATGTTCCAAAACTCATTGCCACTATGCTTATTGCCAAAGCTCCTGGACTCTATGGCTTTCGTAACATAAAACCATTCAACCAGCTTTATTTTGACGAAATTCACATCCCAGGCGGAACTGATATTAACAACCTGGCTGATTATCTCGGCGTTTCACGTAAATATTTTAGACATCTAAACGCTGAACTCATACAAGGAGTTATTCCTAAAAAAATTAAACGTCATAAAATAAAAATTCCAAAAGGCGCACAAACAATGGTTGGACGCTATCTCAATAATAAGAGAAAACAAAACTTTTTCTAAGAGCGTTTCATGGCAGTGATTGTATTAAAATTTGGTGGTAGTACTCTTAAAAACCCTGACTTAATCAAATCAGCGGCTCAACGTATTGCGTGCTTAAAAAAACAAAATCACGACATCATAGTTGTCGTTAGTGCCATGGGGGCCTCTACCAGTAATCTTCTAAATATGGCCTATGATATCTCCTCAAAACCTTGCCGTCGAGAAATGGATATGCTCATAACTGCCGGTGAAAGAATCAGCATGGCTCTTTTCAGCATCGCTTTACAAGAAGAGGGATGTCCTGCCATTAGTTTTACGGGAAGTCAGGCCGGAATCTTGACAACAAACTCCCACAGAGGAGCTGAAATCAAAGAGTTAAAACCACTTCGTGTCAAAGAAGCTCTGGAACAAGGGAAAATCGCTGTTTTAGCTGGCTTTCAGGGCGTCTCTCCTGAAACAAAAGAAGTCACAACCCTCGGACGAGGGGGATCTGATATTACGGCTGTTGCTTTTGCCCATCATTTTCAGGCTAAACATTGCGAAATTCTAAAAGATGTTGATGGTGTCTATTCCTATGATCCAAAATTACTGCCTCAAAGCCGTTTACTTAGTCATATCTCCAGTCAAAGTTTTTCATCCATGACTTTCTGGGGTGCTCAAGTTCTCTACTATAAGGCCGCACAATTAGCCGAAGAAAAAAAAGTTTCTCTAATCATCCGCAATGCTTTTAATGACTCCGCAGGAACTAAAATCACCCATGAGAAAGAAACCTCTTTTCAATGGTTATCTATCAGCTCTCACAAGCAAGTCTGGTCTGTACAAAAAAAAATAGGCTTCAATGAAAAATCTTTCTTTGAAACCTGTCAGAAAAACCAAATTCCTATCCCTACTATCCTGAGTAAAAACGAAAATTCCTTATGGCTTACAATAGACCAAGAGAATCAACCACAACTGAGCACTCTTCTCATAAAAACTTTCGACCAAATCCATATAAAAAGCTTTTCTTCAGTTTCTTTAATTGCCAACTCTACAATTCAAGAAAACCATAAAAAAAACATTCTAGCTCAAATAGATCTCTACAGAAAAAATATTTTTGATATACAACAAACAGACAACACCCTTTCTTTTTGGATTCCTTCAGGGGCAGGAGATGACTTTATACAACATCTTCACCTTTCTCTTGGCTTGAGCACAAAGCTCATTAAACAATAAAGAACCCCATTAAAAACGATATCTCTTTAGCCAGATCAGATTAAAAAGGCCCACAAACAAGAGCCCTCTGCACTCCCTTGCCCATTGTCTCAATGCCATTAATAAGCTTCTCCCTCTCCAATAAAACAGAGATAATATGTTCACTGTAACGATCCGCCGTCTCCTTCATCATGCCCATCATCGGCCAACCCCATAAAGAGGCAAAGTAAACACCATCTTCCACAAAATAAGGATCATTGAGAAAAGTACAGGACATTACATTTTCTATTGCGCAACGATTCGTAGGACTTCCTCCAACCAGATCAATAATCACTGAATTATCAGGAATCAAATTCTTTACATGATCTTTGGTGATTAAAAAATTCTTTCCTCGTAATTCCACTGGCTGTTCTGCTCCATTCACTATCAAATCAACATTTGACAAATAACCTTCAATACGCCCTTTAACTGTGTTACGATGACCGAGAATACTAATTTTCTTCACACCATGATCGTAAATCTCTCGAATAGCCCCCATTCCCACATTGCCGTATCCCATAACAACCACTTTAAAATCAGCGAGGTTCTTATCTTTTAATTTTTTCTCCCTAAGCAGCCTCAACCCATAGCGAGCACCTGCCTGCCCTGTTTCATGCAAACACTGAATTCGACGTAAACCAAATTCAAAAGGCGGGTTCTCTTCGCGATAAGTTTGAATTTCCTTATCTCCCTTTTCTTCCTCAAACTCTGTTAAATCAAAAACCTGTAGCGATTTTTCTTCAAGGAGCTTAATCAAATTCATATCACCTTTAAAAATTTTTGAATCATAGAAAAACAAACTTTTATCTGTAATTTCTCCTAAATCCTCTAATTTTACATTGTCATTCCAAAGAGTTAAAGAATTAACTGAACGATTTCCTGCTCGGCGCAGTCCTCCCATTAAACGAGACGAATAACCCAAAACATTTAAATCAATGTCCTCTCCAGCTATCGTCTGTCTATTTAAAAACTCAAACATTGCGACCTTACTTAAAATAATTTCATCCAATACAAATTTAGGCGACTCTAGAATTTCTTCCATAGCAATCACATTGATTTGGCTTTTTTCAAGAAGACTTGCTCTGTCAGGATAAGAGTGAAAATGGGCCATACAAAAAAGTGTGGCTCCATGGGACATCATTTCAACAGCCTCCATTGATGGACCCTTAAATTTAATCACCATATCTTTCTGAGAATAAATACTTCCATAATCCTCTAACTTAGCCCCCGCCTTAATATACGCCTCATCAGAATACCCCACTCTTTTTCCCGCCCCTCTTTCAACATAAACCTCACAGCCAGCTTCAACAAGAGAGCCTACTCCTCTAGGGTTCAAGGCCACTCTCTCTTCCTTAGCCCCTGGATTTTCAGGAGATTCATTCTCTTTCACCAAAGCCACTTTTTTATATTTCATTTCTACCCCTGACTTATTCACCATAAAGCGATTTACAGTTAATATCTGTTAACTGTAAATTTTAACCTAAAATATAAAAAACTCCTGCTTGATACAAGCAGAAGTTTTTCGACAACTGATAATAATTTTCCCACTCCATCTCAAATAATGAAGGACAAACCCTCTTTAAAAGATCACTTTCTAGCTCCTTTACGAACTTTTTTTTCAGGAGCAGGAACTGGCGTTACCTCCGACCCCATGGATTTTTTTTCGGCATTAGATTCATTTTCAATAATACCACTGACCTTTAGGATTTTCTGTCGTAATTCAGTGATTATTTTAGGATTTTCTTTTAGAAAGATTTTTGCCGCATCACGCCCTTGCCCCATTCTTTCACCATTATAGCTGTACCAAGCACCCGCTTTCTCAGCAAACTCATGCTTCACTGCAAGATCTAAAATATCACCTTCAGTGGAAATTCCCTCTCCGTACATAAGGTCAAATTCAACTCTTTGAAAGGGAGCGGCCATTTTGTTTTTTACAACCTTTACAGCTGTTCGGTTCCCCACAACAACATCCCCATTTTTAATAGCGCCAATACGGCGAATATCCAAACGCACTGAGGAATAGAATTTAAGGGCATTGCCACCTGTTGTCGTTTCTGGATTTCCAAACATCACTCCTATTTTCATTCGTATTTGGTTTATAAAAATCACTAATGTGTTACTACGATTGATTGATCCTGTTAATTTTCTCAATGCCTGAGACATTAATCGAGCCTGAAGACCCATGTGACTATCTCCCATGTCTCCTTCAATCTCAGCACGAGGAACCAACGCCGCAACCGAATCCACAACTAAAACATCAATCGCTCCCGATCTCACTAAAGTTTCTGTGATTTCCAACGCCTGCTCACCTGTATCCGGCTGAGAGATCAAAAGATCTTCAGTCCTAACACCCAATTTCTTGGCATAGGTGACGTCCAAAGCATGCTCAGCGTCGACAAATGCAACAACTCCCCCCTCTTTTTGAGCCTCGGCAATGGCCTGTAGACAAAGTGTTGTTTTACCTGAACTCTCTGGACCATAAACTTCAACAATCCGCCCTTTTGGCAATCCACCAATTCCCAAAGCAAGATCTAAACTCAAAGCCCCTGTACTTATGGAAGGCACATTGACTTTTTTGTTATTATTTCCGAGACGCATAATAGCCCCTTTGCCAAATTGCTTCTCAATAGAAGCCATGGCCATATCAATGGCTTTTCCCTTGTTCGGATCTCTCTCAATAGTTGCTTTCATTCTTCTTCCCTCCGTGTTGCTTGGTTATCGTGGATTTGCTGCCAAACGGTTATACCCTCTTCATTACTCGAATCTAACCATTTCACAACAAGCCCACTGTTGTTATTCATTGTTTGTTCTCTTCTTTAATGCTTTCACTTAATAATTCAAAAATTCTTAAAGCCGATTTCTCTTGAACACGCTTACGATCGCCTGAAAATTTTTTTCTCTCTGTTTTTTCAATTTTTGGACCAACAAGACCAAAGCACACCGTACCTACAGGTTTTTCTTTCGTACCACCCGTCGGACCTGCCACACCTGTCACAGAAACACTCCAATCCGATTTTAACCTCTCACGAACTCCCAAAGCCATCTCCATTGCAACCTGCTCGCTCACCGCGCCTCTCTCTTCTATTAATTTCTCTCTTACCCCCAAAACATCAATCTTACTTTTATTAGAATAGGAGACCACACTTCCCTGGAAAACCTCGGACACACCCGAAAGTTCCGTTAAAATAGAGGACGCCAACCCCCCCGTACAACTCTCGGCAAAAGACACCGTCCACTGATTTTTTTTCATCAATTCAACTAAATTCTTCACCAGTTCCAACCTATCAATCACAGTTAACCACCATTAAAAATCACAGGAGAAAATGACTCCCCTAACCAATCTGTCCGTCGATACATCACCTGTAAAATACCACTCGTAACCAAACCCGCAGCCACGTCATCTAAAACAACTCCCAATCCCCCCCCCACTTTTCGATCCAGATGACCTATGAAAAGGGGTTTCCAAATATCAAACACCCGAAACAAAACAAACGCTCCTAAAAAGGACTGCCAAGTCATAGGAAGCCACGTCATTGCCACCAAAAAACCTGCCACCTCATCAATCACCACTTCGCTAGCATCGTGTGGCCCCCCGCGCTCTTCATACAAATGACAAATCCAAACACTGAAGGCAATAAATAGATAAGTCGCCACCATGTAACCGACGTTACCAAACTGATAAAAACAATAAACCAAGGGAACACCCAAAAGAGTTCCCACTGTTCCAGGCATCCAAGGCGCCCTACCTAACCAAAATCCCAAAGCAAAAAATTTAACCAACGATTTAGTCAGCGATTCAATCAGACCTCTCTGTCCCTCGTCGCCTCTATCTCTACTTAAATTCTCTCCCATTAAACCCTCTCAATATTCTCACAGACATTAGTCTAGCTCTGTTTTATAGAAATTTTATACCAAATTCATGCTCAATTTCACCCAAGGCCCAAACTCTGTCAGGCTTACCCGCCATATCCAATCTGCGCTTATCCTCAAAAAGTGCCCCTGCTCTGCGTCGGTATAAATAAGCTCTGATGTGTAAGTTATGTGTAAATAAAGTGTAAGTCAATGGGCTTTCATAAAAAACCCGACTTAATTCCAATAAGCCTATTTCCAACTTCCAAATGACTCACTTCAAAAATGAAAATCTCGGACCAGGTGAGACGATCCCGGCAAAAATACTTAAATGAAAGTCAGAGAGTTTTCCTCCACGAACTGCTTGCCTAAGTAAATGACATTGACGCTAAATAGTTACGAAGTCTATATATGTACACTGTGAAAGAAAAAAATAACAAAACAACAACGCCCTACCGCAAACCTTGTCAACATCGAATGATGGACTTTCTCTCCAGATGCAACTACTCCGAAAAAGAACTGAAACAAAAACTCTCTCGATCCTCTTACCAATACACCCAAATTGAAATTGACAATTCTCTCAAGTACGCCAAAGACCACGGTTATCTACTTCCTCCAGATGAACTCTCTCAACGTGTCGCCCTCAACCTACATCAGAAAAATAAAGGCATTCTATATATAAATAATTATCTCAGAGAAAAGGGCCTGCCCTCCGTTGATAAAGACTTCGGTTTGGAAAACAAAAAGGCTCTTGAGATTATCGAACGACGCCTCTCTCTAAGCGACAGACAAAATGACAAAACCACACTCTCTTTTGAAGAAAAACAAAAAATTCAACGCCAACTACACAATCGAGGCTTTGACTTCGAAACAATAAAAAAGGCTATCCATGAAAAGTTCTGAAATCCGTCAAGCTTTTATCGATTATTTCAAAAAGCATGAACACACACATATTTCAAGTAGTAGTCTCATCCCTGAAGATGATCCAACCCTACTTTTTACCAACGCTGGTATGAATCAATTTAAAAACACTTTCACTGGTCTAGAAACAAAGGCTTATAAAACAGCCGCCACATCACAAAAATGCGTGCGTGCTGGAGGTAAACACAACGATCTAGACAATGTTGGTCACACAGCACGTCACCATACTTTCTTTGAAATGCTCGGTAATTTTTCCTTTGGGGATTATTTTAAAAAAGAAGCCATTCACTATGCATGGGATTTTCTCACCAACACTCTTAATATTCCTAAAGACAAACTCTACGTCACCGTTTTTGAAACGGATGATGAGGCTGCCGATCTCTGGCACACACAAGAAGGTCTTTCAAAAAATCGCATCTTTCGCTTTGGTGAAGCTGATAACTTCTGGCGCATGGGCGACTCTGGTCCCTGTGGCCCTTGTTCGGAAATTTTTTACGATCATGGTCCCGATTTTGGAGAGTACCCCTCTGTCAAAGAAGGTATTGCCAGTGGAGACGATCGTTATGTTGAGATATGGAACCTGGTTTTCATGCAATATCTTGAAAACGAGAATGGCAAACGCTCCCCTTTGCCAACCCCCTCCATCGATACTGGTGCAGGCCTAGAACGACTTGCCGCTATTATGCAAAATACCCCCAATAATTATGACACTGATATTTTCTTGGCTATTATTAAAGAAATTGAAAACATCAGCAAAAAAAAATACATCAACGATTCTAAAATTCTTTCAAAAAATAAAGACATTCGAAAAAATACCGCCGCTATGCGCGTTCTTGCAGATCATGCCCGCTCCTGTGCCTTTCTTATCGCCGACGGAGTGATGCCCGCTAACGAAGGACGTGGATATATCTTACGTCGCATCCTTCGCCGAGGAATCCGTTACGGAAAAACTCTCACAGAAAAATCTATCCTACCATCTCTTACTCCTATCGTCGTGGAACTTATGGGGAACGCTTATCCTGAGCTAAAAGAGCGTCGTGACTTAATTCGACAAACCATCAGAGACGAGGAGACTCGATTTTTAGAAACTCTCGATAAGGGAACTCTAATTCTTAATGAAGCTCTGAAGCTATTGGATAACAAAGAACAAAAAACACTCGACGGTATCACAGCTTTTAAACTTTACGACACCTATGGTTTTCCCTTAGACCTGACAAAAATCATGGCTGCAGAAAAAGGTTGTTCCGTCGATGACGAATCCTTTGAAAAATCTATGGAAGAAGCTCGCTTCACAGCCAAAGCTAGCTGGAAGGGCAAAGGCCTCTCACAAAATGAAGCCCATCTTATTGAGCTAACACAGTCCGCAAAAGAAACACTCAGAAAGTCCAAGAACAGTGACACCACAGAAACTTTCTCTGGTTACGGAGATAATTTAAAATTAGAGAAAGAGCCTGTCTTATTTATTTCTGATGGCGACAAAATTGTTTCAGAACTTGGCAGAGACCAAGAGGGGATTTTAGTTTTTGCAACCACCCCTTTCTACGGTGAAAGTGGTGGACAAGCAGGCGATATTGGAACGATCATCACAATTGATGCCTCCTGTAAAATGCAAGTCCTCGACTGCACAAAACGCCTCGGTATCGTCTGTCATCACGTCAAAATGTTAAACGGGACTCTTAGGAATAAAGATCGCTGCCATCTAAAGGTTGACCCTGAACACAGATATAACTCTATGGCTAATCACTCGGCCACCCACTTGCTTCACGGTGCTCTGCGCGAGGTCCTCGGTTCACATATCACTCAATCGGGATCACTCGTCACTGCCGAAAAATTACGTTTTGATTTTACCCACAATAAGCCACTCACTTCTGGACAGATAAATAAAATCGAGGAACTTGTCCAAGAAGGGGTTTTTCAACACACATCTGTTCACACAGAAGAGATGTCACCTCAAGAAGCCATCGATTCTGGCGCTCTGGCTCTCTTTGGTGAAAAATATGGCTCCTCTGTAAGGGTTGTCAAGATGGGAAGATTCTCAACTGAACTTTGTGGAGGAACCCATGTCCCTGATACCTCGTGGATTTATGACTTTATTATCACAAGTGAAACGGGGATTAGTTCCGGTGTTCGTCGCATAGAAGCTATTACTGGCAAAAAAGCCTTTGATTACAATCTTGAAAATCGGCGACAAATAGAATTGGCAAAAAAAGATATCAACATGAATTACATTCCTACCATTGCCGAAGTCGCAAGAGAAAAAGAAATCAAACTAATAGAAGAACAAAAGTTGCAAATAGAAAAAAACCGTGACTCCACCACATCGAAAACTTTAGCTACCTCAACCACTTCAGATATCGACCTTTATCTCATAAATAAAAAACTAAGAGAAAAGGATGAAATTATCAGATGCCTAGAAAAAAACATCAAATCCCTTAAGAAGGCTCAAATAGATATTGAACCAATTCTTAGTGAAGCACGATCATTTCAATCAGGTGAACAAAAAGGACTTTTGGTGATCGCTGATTTAAAATTGGATGACCGTGAGGTTCTAACTGACATCAGCGATAAATTAAAAAATAAAGTTGGTACTGGAATTGTCATCATTATTGGTCAGGGAGAATCTTCCCATCCTCTCATCGTCTCTGTCAGCAAAGACTTAACCAAAGCCTATCATGCTGGCAATCTACTCAAAGAAATTTCCTCCACCATGGGCGGAAAAGGCGGGGGGCGACCTGACTTTGCTCAAGGAGCCGCTCCTAATCGTGATAAAATCAAAGAAGCTTTCGATAAAGCCTCTTCAATGATTCTACAGTAGACTCTATAAAAATGGCTCAGGGAGTAACTATTAAAACAACTCTCAAAACGACTGCCGACCAAAAAACTCTCCTTGATTGGTACAAAACCAACAAGCGTCCTCTGCCATGGAGAAAAAATCGCGAACCCTACTCTGTGTGGATTTCAGAAATCATGTTACAACAGACCACTGTCACCGCTGTTATTCCCTATTATGAAAAATTTATGAAAATATTTCCCACACTCAAAGATCTCGCCTCTGCGCCAGAGAGCAAGGTTATTAAAAATTGGGCAGGCCTTGGTTATTATAGTCGCGCTCGCAACTTATATAAAGCGGCGCTGATTTTAAATAAACAGGGCTTTCCTAAAACCTACAAAGAACTCTTAAAACTCCCTGGCTTCGGTCCTTACACCTCAAGAGCTGTCTCCAGCATCGCTTTTAATGAAAACACGGGGGTCCTTGATGGCAATGTGATTCGAGTGCTTTCAAGGAAAAATGCTCTACTCAATAAATGGTGGACCACTGCGGGACGGGAGGAATTGCAAAACCTCTCCGATCAAATAGTCAGCAACACCCCTGCTCACAAGACCAATCAAGCCCTCATGGAGTTAGGCTCCACGATCTGCACCCCAAGCACTCCAACATGTTTTCTTTGTCCATGGCTTAGCTCCTGCAAAGCACATAAACAAGGTGATCCACTGAAATACCCCCATAAAAGACCAAAACGACCCAGAGAAATTTGGCACTGGAATGTAAAACTTATTTATCGGAAAAACATGGTCGTTCTTCTACCAAACACCTACACTCCTTTTCTCAAAAAACAATGGATTTACCCTGGAACAATTAAACCACTTAATATCCCACCAAAATCCTTTAATTTTAAACACAGTATCACTCACCACGATATTCATGTGAGTGTTGAGATATCTACACTACAAAAACTCTCCATATCTCAACGCAAAGAGAGTCGATGGTTTGAAATCAACAATATCTCTGAAGTGACGCCCTCTTCCTTGATAAAAAAAATTTTAGAGACACATTAAGATTCTGAATTAAACATGACATTGACACTAAAACCGCTATCTTCATGATTTCTTAATTTGAAACCTGACATGGCTTATGCTAGAAAAAAGTATGTTTAAAAAAACGCTTTTTTCCTCTTGTATCAATGTTACTCTGAGCTGTGGTATCGCTCTTCTCTATATTGGATGTCAAAGCACGCCCAAAAATTTCAAACCTTCCCAACACTCCTTGGATCAAGCGAGACAAATTACATGGATCGGTCATAACACCTCTCCTGAATTTTTAAACAATGGAAGGCAAATAATCTTCTCCAGTTCCAATAGGCCATCACACAAGGCAAGTCATATCTATTTTATGTCTAACAATCAGACGTCGGAAAAGAAACTCACTTTCAATAAAGCAGAAAACAGTTCTCCTGTCTTTCACCCCAAGCAGTCTCTGTTCTTTTACGCCAGTGACACAGATAGACGTAAAAACATGCATTCTCTCATGAAAAAATATCGGAAAAAAAGCACACCCCCATCAACACTACACCACTCTGCTATTGGTTTATTTCCAGCTAAAGACATCTACTCTGCTCACCTTAATGAACAGGGGATTCTTCGTTACACCAAAAATCGTAATTCTCATTTTAATGGTTTTCTAGCTGTCCACCCCAGTGGTGATTCCCTCGTTTTTTCTAAACAAATCGATTCAAATATTCACTTGCACAGACTTTATTTCTTATCCAAAAAGGTTTTGAAAATCACAAATATCTCCAGTATCAACATTGACCCACATGACTCTCACGATGGAAGTGAAATGGCATGGGTGCGATTTAAATTAGGTGAAAATAGTTCAGAAATTCTTATTGCTAATACAGAGGGGTTGAATCCTCAAATCCTCAAATTACCACACGGCATTTATAGATTTCCTCGATGGAGTCTCGACAACAAATCATTAATCTTTTCAGCTCAAATCAATAGCACTGACCCGTTGTCTAAACAAAAACAGCTCTATTCCTTTCACCTAAAAACTCAATGTCTACAAAAACTACGCAACGACTTGAATAATTCCTACGATGCTTCCATTCACCCAGATGGCAAAGGACTCATCTTTGTTAACGATCACTCAGGACAGCCACAGATATACTTCAGCAATAATTTCTCTCCTATTGGGAAATGCCTCTGAATCAGTCACTAAGAAAATTTATTGCATTAGAAAAAAACTTCCCATAGAGTAAATACTATGAATTGTTACAGCTTTATTTTTCAAATGATGGGAATACTCTTGTTATCAATGCAGCTTAATGCCGCTCCTATTCCAGCAACGACATCATCCTTAGTTATCAACTCAGAACGTAAAGTCTTCTTTTCTCCGTTAGGTTTTAAATTAGAGGCTGGGAACACTCATTGGGAACACTCTCAAATCCACGACAAAACCAGCTCTATAACCACATTGTATCAAGAACCTTATAAGCCAGAGAAAGAACATCGTGCTTTACTCACCGTACGTACCGACTCACTAAAAAAATCAACCTCTCTTTTTCAATATGTCAAAAAATGGCTTCACGAATACCCCTACTACGGCTTCAATGTCTTAAAAACTAAAAAAATAAATTTAAAAGGCACTCAAGGTTTTCTAATCGAAGTGACTAATAATGCAAAAAATAAAAAAAAGATTCGTCAAATTGTCTTTCTTAAGAAAAAATTAGCCGTTATACTCTCATGCATCGACAGCCAAGAGACGTTTAAACTCTCCCTTAAATCATGTAATAAAATTATTCGCTCCTTTAAATGGACCAAGAATAATACTCTGCACTAGATCGTGTTCTAGGTATTTTTAAACCTCTAATGTTTGGGATGACTTTTTGTTGATCTCGATTCGTTTTGCAATGATACTATTTATAGTATGGTCTTAATTCAAACATCGGTTTTGCCTTTAAATGTCTAACTTGAAAAAAATTATTCACATAGATCAAGATTGTTTCTACGCCGCTGTTGAAATCAGAGACAACCCCTCCCTTAAAGGCAAACCCGTCGCCGTCGGTGGTAGACCTGACAGCAGAGGTGTCCTTAGCACAGCCAGTTACGAGGCTAGAAAATTTGGTGTTCACTCCGCTATGTCAACAGCTCAGGCCTTAAAACTCTGTCCTGACTTGATTCTTATTCCCGTTCATATTTCTAAATACAAAGAAGAAAGTCTTAAAATACGCAAAATTTTTAGTAGGTTCACCGATAAAATAGAACCCTTATCTTTGGATGAAGCCTATCTCGATGTCAGCGATTGCACAGATTTTAATGGAAGTGCAACACTTATTGCCAGAGAAATACGTCATCAAATATTTAAAGAAACTCAATTAACAGCCTCAGCAGGAATTGCAACTAACAAATTTTTAGCAAAAATTGCCAGTGATTGGAAGAAACCAAATGGGCAGTTCACAGTTACCCCTCAAATGGTCGACACTTTTGTTAAAAAGCTAAATGTTGAAAAAATCCATGGCGTTGGAAAAATCACTGCTAAAAAAATGCACAGCCTTGGAATCAAAACTTGCACTGATCTACAAAAATGGAGCATAGAAGATCTTAATCACCAATTTGGCACATGGGGCATCAAACTCTTTGATCTCTGCCGTGGCAAAGATGGTCGTGAGGTTTCAACCTCTCAAAAAAGAAAATCTCTCAGCGTTGAGAACACATACAGTGAAGATCTAAAAACTCTCCAAGAGTGCCTTAAGAAAGTACCTAAGCTCTATGATGAATTCCAGCATAGACTCACAAAAGTCAATCTTACAGACAAAATCCAATCACTTGTTGTAAAGGTAAAATTTCATGATTTCGAACAAACAACCCTTGAGCGATCTTCTGAGAAGATACCCTCAATCGAAACTTATTTAGAGATGATCACAAGTGCTTTTCAACGAAAAAATAAACCCGTAAGACTCTTAGGGATTGGCGTAAAATTCACACACAAGACAGCTCCAACAAATACTCTACAACTAAGCCTCTTTCAGCTGTAAATTTGTTCTGCTAGTAATCATTCAATTTTTTTTAGATCTTAATTGGATATACTAGAATCAACTTCCACCAAAAAGTTTCTTTAGAAACCCAGAAACACCTTTCTTTTTCTTAGCTCCAGACTTCCACGAAGGAGTGTTACTTCTATCGTATTTTTTTTGAACTTGAGCAGATCGAGATTTATTCTGTGTTTCTTTCTTCTTATAAGAAGACTCTGCGCTATTAGATTGACGCTGAGGTCGCTGCGAGGAAGGCGCACGCGCTTCCCTTTCCCTTCTTCCACCTTTTTGATCAGCCCTCTTACGGGGATCTGTTTTTCCACGAGGACGAACATTCTTTTTACCATCATTAACTCTAATATCTCTTCTTGTATCTTTAGGAAAAGCACCATGATCACTCAGTATCTCATCATCTTCTAACCAAGCGATTTCAATTTTATGCTCCAAATACTCTTCGATTCTTCCCAGAGAATCCACATCATCATGGCCAGAGAAGGCAAAAGCCACACCCTTTTCACCCGCTCGACCAGTTCGTCCAATACGATGAACATAGTTCTCGGCATCCAATGGCAACTCAAAGTTCACCACCATATCAACACCCTTAATATCCAGCCCGCGGGCAGCCACATCCGTTGCTACCAATATATTGCAACTATTATCACTGGCCTTAAACTTATCTAAAACTTGATTGCGCTGAGCCTGAGTCAACATGCTCGAGATACCAGCGGCTGAATGACCGTTGCTATTTAGAAATTGAGCCACTCGCTCCACCTTAGATTTAAAATTACTAAATATGATGGTTTGTTGAGGCTTATATTTTTTAAGCACAGAAAGTAAATAAGTCGGCTTTTCATTATTGCCAACATGAAAAAGCATGTCTTTCACATTATCAGCCTTAGCTTGATCCCTACTCACATTACACTCGATCGGATCTGCTCCAAAGCGATAGGCCACATTTAAAACATCAAAATTCAAAGTTGCACTGTAAACAAGAAATTGACGGTCCTTCGGGATACGCTGAAGAAGATAAATCATGTCATCTTTAAAACCCATATCAAACATACGATCAGCTTCATCAAAAACCACTCCACGTACTTGCTTCAAGTCCACAAAACGCTCTTTATAGAGATCGATCAAACGGCCTGGAGTTGCTACAACAAAATCAATTCCCTCACTCAATGCCTTCTTCTGCACTTCGTAACTTGTTCCACCATATATAGCGACTGCTTTTAAATGATCCTGCGAGAGCTTCTTCACCTCCGCAGTAATTTGTTCTGCCAATTCTCGTGTCGGGACAAGAACTAAAATAAAATGCCTTTGCTTCCAATTAACGAAAGACCTCTGAGTCAAAAACTCCCTGCGCTCTTCATCCTCTATCGAAAGCAAATCAAGGGAGCCATTGAGAATTCTTTCCATAAGAGGCAGAAGAAAAGCCGCCGTCTTACCAGTCCCTGTTTGCGCCAACCCCGCAATGTCTTTGCCGTCTATAATATAGGGAATTGTCGCTCTTTGAATATCCGTTGGCTTGGTAAAGCCTGCCTCATCTAAGGCGGCCTGCAACTGAGGTACAAATCTAAAATCAGAAAAAGTCATCATGTCATCTGGTTCTACTGTAAAAGTGAACGTATATCAAACATTACCCTTCCAGAAGGAAATTCTCCACCACCTGCGTGAATTCCTCCACCTTCTCTGAATGAATCCAATGCCCTACTCCAGAAAACAAGTAGCCCTTTAACCAGTCAGAGTTAGAGGACAACATTCTTGCAAAAACATCCCCATCCAACTCCTCAGAAAGCTCTCCCCTCAAAACCAAAGTAGGCACGACCAAGCCCTCTATTTCGTTCCAGCGCTCAACCTCTCTTCCCCGTCTCACGCTCTCTAAAATAGCATTTTTAGAAAAACGCCAATCAACCGTCTCCCCACGAGCATCTACCTTAACAATATTAGAGTATAGGTACTGCCCTAACTCCTTCATCCCCAGTCCAGCACCGGTTAAGGTCAAAAATTTTTTCTGAAAAAAATAACGCGCATCGTCTTTATTCTTAAACGGTGTCGGTACGATTCTCATTAGTTGCTCGACTCGTTTAACATTATCCTGACAACTATCTGGACCGACATCTTCAATCACCAAGCGCTCAACTCTTTCGGGGTATTTATAGGCAAAATGGAATGCACTACGACCCCCCATAGAGTGCCCCACCAAAGATATCTTCCCCCAACCCAATTCATCTAAGATTTGCTTTAAATCATCAGCATAATCCTCGGGCCTATACCCTGATGATGGCTTAAAGGAATCTCCATGTCCCCTTTGATCGTAAACCAAAACTGTCCAAGGCCCTTGTAATCGACGGAACACTCCCTTCCAATTTCTGGCATACCCCATTAAGCCATGTAAAAATATTAGCTTCGGATGATCATTTCCAGAAGCCCCATCGCCCACTTGAAAAATTTGATAATGAAAATTTTTAAGAAAAGACATTTTTTTTTCCTTTTATTGACGAAGTTTAGCAAAGGCACCATGATACTAGCATATGAAGCAGGGCCAAGTAAGTCGTCAGACACGCCTCCACAGCAGTTGGATCGACCATCACGCTAAAGAAATTGTTAGAAAATTGCAATCCCAAGGGTTTACAACCTATTTGGTAGGTGGCTGCGTTAGAGATCTTCTCGTTGGTTTTGTCCCTAAAGATTTCGATATCGGCACTTTAGCTGTTCCCGATGTTATTCGAAAGAACTTTCGTCATGCCTACATTATCGGCCGAAGATTTCGCCTTGTTCTTGTGAAAAGACTCGATAGAAATGGTGCAGAAAAACAATTTGAAGTCGCCACTTTTCGCCGCAATCCAAAACCACAAGAAAAAACAAATGACTCTCTTCTCAACAAAGACAATCTATTCGGTTCACCCAGAGAAGACGCCTATCGTAGAGATTTCACTATCAATGCCCTGCTCTACGATCCTATCAAAGAAGAACTCATCGACTATTGCGACGGACTAGAAGATCTAGAACAAGGAATTGTTCGTATGATAGGGGATCCCGATACGCGTTTACAGGAAGACCCTATTCGTATTTTTCGCGCTCTACGTTTTGCACAAAAACTAGGGTTCACCATTGAGACATCGTTATTAAAAGCAATTCCTCACAATACCACTCACTTAAAAAACTCTGTTTTACCAAGACGGCGTGAAGAAATACTCAAGCTCCTGCGACTACAAGATCCTGCCCGTGCACTTCATCTCGCCCACGAATTTGGTATTCTAAAAAACATTGCGCCAACTCTTGACCAAGTTTATCAATCCAAAAAACATTGCGAAATTTTTGAAAAATATCTCAATCGCATTCAAGATTTTGTCACCGATTTCTCCAGTCCCACACAGCTGTTTACTTTTTTAATCTTTGCTTTCTATAGAACAATAATATCAGATGATCCCACAGAAAGAATCTCCACCACCGAGATTCTAGAACACCCTATATTGCAATCTTTAATGAAATTTGAACTTGGTACCTTCAACCACGAACAAAGATTTGTCTCTAAGGTCATCAGTCTGCAATCGTCACTTATAGATTTAGATTATTACAAGAAAAGAATTCAACGACGTAAGCTCTCCACCATAAAAAATGAAGCCTTTGAAATGGCTCTACACATCGGTCAAATCGACTATTCTGTCATCGGTAGCACACTCAATTTTTGGGTCGAAGCTCAACAAGAATTGTCTCACCTCATTAAGAAAAAACAGACCTACAATTAACGGTACAAATACAAGAAAATAATTTGTTTCTTAGTGTTTTTTAAAAGAGCCTGGCGCACATAGCTGCTTTATAACTACTGATCTGCTTACCAAGATACTCACCGGCTTTAGATTTCTCTCTAAACCACTTCATCATATCTTCGAAATAGCCATGATAAAACTCCAGAGTTTTCACTCCTTCGTTGTATTTACTAGAAGGACCAAATTTTCCTGAAGAAGTTACATAAAGTTTTAATTTTCCATCAGTAGAATACTTGTCGCGCATTTCTTTATACCACTCCTCAAGAGTGGGCATCTGACCATCTTTGTTACGGGTGTAAATGGGGTCAATCGCCAACCACACTTCATTTCCCTTGGCATCTAAGCTCTGCGCAATCGTCGTTACATGCCACCCCCACATTCCCCCATCAGGAGTTTTCATAGGGCCTATGGCAAAGGCTTTCTTTATAGAATCTCGATCAAATTGACGCTGTGTTAGCTCTAGATGGGTAAACATACATCTACCAAAACAATAGCCAATTCCTTCGTTTTTAGGATCGTATTTAGAATACTTGCTAAGAGACACAACGGGGTTTACCTGCGCTGCACGAAGAACATCAGAGGCCTGTTCAGGACTAATATATTTGGCATAAGCCTTGTCCCGTATAACCGCTTTATGATTAATCTCGTCGACAGAGATATCTATAAAATTTTGAATATGGGAAAGATTCTCTTTATGTATCTGCTCTGGGGATTTACCGGAAGTGTCCTTAGCGGCTTCGTAATTTAAATCTGCCTGAGAACCATAAATAACACTCGAGGAGCTTGTCTTTTCTATAGAGTGAAACTGAGCTATAGATTGAAACTGAAAAAACAAACAGCCAATAAACCATAAAGTTTTCATAATTCTCTAACTCCCATCAAAAATAGATATTCCATATCTAAAGAAAATATAGATCGAAGTCTACTTAAATATCATATTCTTTCTTTTTATAAAATTTTTACAAAAGGCAACTTTTCGATAGTCGTGAGGGCTCTTTTAAAGGGCAGTTTAAGTCAGCTCACCTTTAATATCTTTAGTTTTTTTTGTCTTCTTCATTCAAAACCACCACCTCTTCTTCAGATGATAGACCGTTTTGTAGTTGCTCCGTTTTTTTGTCTTTTTCATCAGAGCCACTGATCCCCTTTTTAAACCCGCGAATAGCCTCTCCCAAAGAACGGCCCAAACCAGGGATTCTCTTCGGTCCAAAAAATATCAATACAATCGCGATAATAAGAATAATCTGCCAAGGTCCAACACTCATAATTTTCTCCTCAATCAATAGGCCTAAATAAATACACAGATTCACTCATTATAGAAGACTCTTTACTCCCATGACAATGGATTTAGCGTCCAATCCATGTTTGGCGTACAAATCTTCGGCCGTATAGGCACTCTGACCAAAAACTCCAGAGACGCCCAATGATTTTACCTTTAACGAAAGCCCCTCTTGCAAAAGAGCATGGGTTAAAACAGCCCCCATTCCACCGACAGATTGATGATCTTCAACAGTCAACAGACGCCCTTGAGTTTTTTGCAAACAACGATCAATTGTCTCGACATCAGGATGATTCACCGCTGAAGCATTCACCACAATCACTCCAACACCTTGGCTTCTCAATTTTTCAACTGCCTGTAACGCCTGGCCCACCATCGGCCCCACTGCCACAATGGTTACACTCTTATTAGAATCTTCTATGCTATTACAAAGAACCTGTGCCTTACCCAATTTATATTCACAGTTTTCACCATAATTCTGTGGAAAGTTTTCTCGACCCAAAAAGAACAATACACTTTTAGGAACCCTTCCCTGTTGACGTTCTTGTACAAATCTCTCAATCACTTGTGTCACCAAAGCCTCTGCCTCTCCACTCGAAGATAGGCAATAGGTTTCCGTATAAGGAATTGAATGGGTCATCGAAAAATAGCTCAAAGCCTGATGAGATGCCCCGTCCGCCGCATCTTGAAACCCCGCATGGGAAAATATCCCTATCACCGGCCCCTGTGATAAAGCCGCCATTAGAAATGGCAACGCTCCTTTAGTCACGCCAAATTGAGAAAATGTATCCACCACAGGAATATATCCTATCTTAGACATTCCCACCGCAACACTCACCATATTAGATTCAGCAATACCCACATCAAAAGACCCCACTGGAAAATTTTTGCGAAAAGCTGCCACACCCGTCGAACCAGGAAGGTCCGATGTGATCGAGACGACGGGATAGCCCTTTTGTCTCATTTGGACCAAAGCACTTGCCACGCCAACTTGTACTTTCTCTTTTTTTACACCCTCAGAAGGGGCATCTTGAGATTTTTTTTCTTCTTCTAAAGAAACTAATTCATCACACACCGCTAAAAACTCACTTGGAACTTTTCGCTCACCATAAATTTCTTGCACAAATCCCTTCACTCCCACCGCTTTCTTTAGAGGAAAACCATGTCCGCCAGAAGAAGAATCTACTGTCGCCTTCGTTCCAAAACCTTTTATCGTTTTAAAATGAATCGCCACCGGTTTTTGAGAATTATTTAAGACCAAATCAATCCCTTGCTCAATGGCCGTCAAACAAGATTGAATATTCTGCCCATTCTCTACCTTTAGAACCTTCCAACCCAAACTCTCCAAAGAATCAAATGTCGGCTTCATCGAAAAACTCTCTTCATCGATGCGACCAGATAACTTTGTGTTATTATCACTGATTAATAGAACAAAAGGAGCCATTTGCCCCTTTGCCGCCAAACCGGGAATAGCCGCCAACGCCTCACGAGCCTCCCCTTCCATACACCCTCCATCAGAAATCGCCGTCACCGTCACCCGTGAAACTCCCGCCAATTTATCGGCCATCGCCAGTCCCTGGGCCTGTGGCAATCCCGAACCCAGTGGGCCATTGCTTATAAAGACTCCTTCTGGAAAAACATGGGACTCCCCATGACCCGTCAAAGGACTTTGTAAAGAGCGAAATCCCTGTAAACTTTGTAAATCCAACCCCGCCTGACCATAATTAGCTTTTAAGGCATAGAGACCGTTTTCACAGTGTCCAGCATCATTGACTAAATGAAAGAGCTCATACCACGCCTGACCCTGCTGATTTGCCCTGTAATACACAAGACCATGAAGAGCTGACATCATCTCAGCAAAAGCCGCTGGGCCACCGTAATGACTTGCCGCTCCCCCTATCACTGCCGCCATATCCATAAGAGCCACTAGAGCTCTTGTCGCTACAGGATCAACCAAATCAATGGCTTTGCCCTCGGATAATCTGCCTTGAACATTATAGAGGGGCTTTCCACGGGGATTACCAGCCAAGGAAGGTGAAATTTTCAATGGTTCTAAACCAGACATAAAAACACTCCAAATAATAGGTCAAAAAGTTTTGACTACACCCTACTTGATTCAGATATTATCGGCAACGCTCATTATATTGTATGAATTAATCTCTCAACTTCTTTACGCAAATCTTCCTTTGTGCCGTTATTGGAAATAACAAAATCAGCCTCTCTTACCTTTTGCTCCAAAAATAACTGTGATCTCAAGCGACTCTCTATTTCCCCATCATTCCAATTATTACGCTCACGCAAGCGTCTGTATTGATTCTCTTCTGAACATTCAACAACAACGATTTTTTCAAACTGAGCTGTCATTTTTTTTTCAAATAACAACGGAACATCATAAAAAGCCCTTTTTATTCCATCCTGGTAAATCTCTTCTCTCTTCCTCTCCACCCTCTCACGAATCAAAGGGTGTAAAATAGCCTCTAATTGCCCCAGCTTACTTTTATCTAAAAAAACCACTCTACCCAATTCTCGACGATTTATAGACTTTTGTTCAGTCAATATGCTCGGGCCAAACACTTCCAGAATTTCAGAAAAAGCCCTTCCATCCTCTGAACTCAACACTTCCCGTGCCATGGCATCTGCATCCACAACAACCTCGCCTAAAGTCCTGAGAACAGAGGCCACTGTGCTCTTGCCCGTACCAATTCCTCCAGTTAATCCAACCCAAAACAGTTTATTGTGATGCAATTATGATTTTCCTTATTAAGAAAGAGTTTATCTTTTCCGATAGGATGTTCTATAGCAGGTGGTATGACAAGTGGGCAATAAACATCAGCCTTTTGGCAAATACATTTTACTAGAAAAACTCGCCTCTGGTGGAATGGCAGAGGTCTATCTTGCCAAATCCTCTGGTATCGATGGCATTGGGAAATTCTTCGCTATTAAGAAAATACTTCCTCAATTCTCTAGCAACACCTCTTTTATTAATATGTTCAAGGATGAAGCCAAAATCACGGTCAACCTCAGCCATGGCAATATCGCACCCATATTCGAGTTCGGTGTTGAACAAGGCCAGTTTTATCTTGTGATGGAATTCATAGAAGGCCGTAACCTTAGACAATTCCTCAACTTTATGGAGAAAGAGTCTAAGACATTCTATCTCGAACAAGTTGTCTTCATGTGCAAAGAAGTCTCCAAAGGACTTGATCACGCTCACCGCTGTTTAGATGGCACAACTGGAAAACCTCTCAATATTATTCATCGAGACGTTGGTCCACAAAATATTATGCTCAGTTTCGAAGGGGAATTGAAACTTATCGACTTTGGTATTGCTAAAGCTGAAAGTCAAATCGATACAACCCGTGCTGGCACATTAAAGGGAAAATTTAGCTACATGAGTCCCGAGCAAGCCGAGGGCCTTCCCATTGATTTACGCACTGATATTTTTTCTTTAGGAATTTTTATGTGGGAAATGCTCGCCAATAGTCGGCTTTTTCAAACAGACAACGAGATAAATACTCTCAGAAAAATTAGAGATTGCCAAATCCCGTCATTAAAAAAAATCAACCCTTCCATCCCTGCCGAACTCGAACGTATCGTAAATAAATCTCTAGCTAAAGATCGCAATCTACGCTATCAAACATGTGCTGCTCTTAACAGAGATCTCAGTCGTTTTCTCAACACAAACTATCCTGAGTTTTCCACACAAGATTTCAGTCTTTTTATAAAGACTTTATACTCAAAAGCTATTGCGCAAAATCGACAAAAAATGATGGCCTATGCAAAAATCAATATCTCTGATCTCTCTACGACAGAGGACACATTATCACTTGAAGATAGCTCTTATCCCCCTAAGAAAAAGCTTCCTGATAATCTTTTAAAGCAGTTCACTGCATCTAATTTCAAACTTTCTCCCTTGCGTGAAAACAATGATGTCCTTCCAGAAGTCACTTTTTCTAAGCCTGACAAGAATACACCTCCAATTGTCGATACTTCTTCTTCTCATTCTTCTAATTCTTCTCATTCTTCTCATTCTTCTCATTCTTCTTATTCTTCTCATTCTTCTCATTCTTCTTATCCTCAAAATACAACCAAAAAAGCTAATACAAGAAGAGTCTTACGATGGGCAATGCTGGGGAAAATTGCATCTTCCTTGGTCGTTGTCACTACCGCTACTGTCTTACTAATTCCATATTTTCTCTCTAAAAAGAGCAAAATATTTATAGTAGATGTTCCAAAAAAACAGCATCTCGAACAAGCCAGTGAAGAAAATAAAATAATACCTTCTAAAGACTTTTCTCTTGTCATAAGAACGACTCCACCTGGAGCACATATTTTTATCAACGGCAAAGCCACTTCTATTATGACTCCTGGGAAAATTCGTTACCAAGCTAATAAACCATTCTCCATCTCCCTCATAAAAAGTGGCTACTCTTCTTATGAACGCCACTTTTCTCTTAATGCAAATAAAAGTTTACGCGCACCCCTCCTGCCTCTTAATCAGGGCTTTGTCGACATCAATGTCTTTAATCCTGGAATCAACACAGAAATCTACATCAACGGTCAAAAAATTCCAGATCCTTTACCTATCAAACGATACCCTGTTCCTGCAGACAAAAAACTTGTCATAAAAGCTGTAAATGCCTTTCGTCGAACTTTTGATGAAAGAGTACTTAAACTTAAAGCCAACAAAAAAGCTATTGTAAACCTACTCTTAAGGAAGAAAAAGCATTCTCATAAAGAGAAAAGATTTCCATCAAACAAATAACGCCGAACTCGCCCTATGTATAGCCTTAGAAAATCCTTCACTCAACTTAAACAAAGACATGGCACCGCTTTAAGAAAGTGTACAAACAATATTTGGATTCATATCACTTGGTCTCAATACGCTTATCGATTAGAGCAGATTGCCTATAGTCTTCTCACTATAGGAGTTCAAAAGGGCGATCCTATTGCTATCTTCTCTAAACCTCATCCTAAATGGTGCTTTACCGACTCCGCTATATTATCCATTGGCGCTGTTTGCGTACCTATTTATAATAACATTTCCAATGCAGATCTCATTCATATTATTAATGAAAGTAGTATCAAAATTTTATTTTGCGAAAATATAAAACATATCAAACAGTGGAAACAAATCAAAGATCAATGCCCCTGTGTCAAAAAGATCATTTGTTACGAAGAATGCTGGGATAAAGAAGTTCACCCTCTGCGCTGGGATTTATTCTTAACAATGGGTGATGATCTAAAAAGGCAACACCCCGCCTTGTTGCAACAAATTTGCGAGAATCTTGAAGATACAGATTTAGCAACTATTGTTTTTACCTCTGGAACCACAGGGACCCCAAAAGGTATTCCAATCAATCACAAGCAAATTGACAAAGAAGTACAAGCTGTATTCCCCGCACTCAATATCACCAACAAAGATCTAAGCTTATCTATTTTACCCTATGCCCACATTTTCGGTCGCCTGGAATCATGGGGAAATATTTGCATCGGCTACACAATCGCCTTTAGTGCAAACAGAGAAAACTTACAAAAAAGTCTCCGTGAAATAAATCCTTCCATTATTATCACTGTCCCAGAAATTTTAGGAAAACTCCTTACAAATATGCAAACAAGGATTTCTTCTAATCCAATAAAGAAACACTTTTTCCAACACGCACAAAAACTACTCTCGCAAATTGAACACAGAAAACAGAGCTTTAAATCTATAAAAATAACAGATATTTTTCTACAAAAAACCTCTCAAAGATATATTTTTACTGAAGCCAACCGTGTATTTGGTAAAAAATTACGCTTTATTGTTTCTGGAGGAGCCCCTCTAGATACGGATATAGCCCAGCTTTTTCTTAGTTCAGGTATTCTTGTTTTAGAAGGCTACGGCCTCACTGAGACAACGGGCGCTATTAGTCTAAACACTCCTTCTTCCTTTCAATTTGGCACTGTTGGAAAACCTCTGCCTGGCACACAAATTCGTATCGCTGATGACGGAGAAATTCTTGTTAAAAGCGACACCATCATAACAAAAAACTGGTTTTACACTGGAGACATAGGACACTTTAACAATAAAGGTTTTCTTGTTATTTCTGATCGTAAGAAAGATCTTATCAAAACCTCTTCTGGAAAATACATTGCCCCTACAAAATTAACCAAAAAATTACTTAGACACTCAGCTTTTTCCTATGTGCATATTCACGGAGATAAAAGAAGTCATATCATAGCACTTATTACTTTAAACAAAATTGAACTTATCAAGTGGGCGGATCAAAACGATCTTTCCTATGCCAACATTGGCGATCTAACTCAACATTCACAGGTAAAAGAAATGGTTCGTTCACTCATTGCTAAAACCAACAAAAATCTATCCAATCATGAGACAATAAAGAATTTTGCCGTTCTACGTCATGAATTCTCTATTGAGACAGGAGAACTCACCCCCTCATTCAAAGTAAGGAGAAAATTTTGTGATGAAAAATTCATCAGTATTATTGAAAACCTCTACAGCCTCGATAATCAGCTAGAAACCATTTAAAAAACGAGTTATTTACCTATACACACGTCAAATAAGTTGCCTGAATCTTCTAAGAAAGTTACTCTTCATAAAATGAAGCGTACAGAATTTTACTTTAATGGTCACAAAAATATTTCTCTTTTTGCACAATCTTGGCAAAATACTCAGTTTCCCCTTCAGGCTAATCTCATCGTCACACATGGTCACGGAGAACACTCAGAGTGGTACTCTCGTCTTGCAGAAGCCCTCGTACCAAGAGGGTATAATCTTTATGCATGGGACCTACAAGGGTACGGGCAATCAGCAGGCAAAAGAGGCTACATCGAAGACTTTTACGATCACTCTCTCGACCTTCTCCAGTTTATCAAATATTTAAAGAGCAGCGTTTCACATTTTCAAGAAACCCCATTCTTTCTTATAAGCCATTCGATGGGTGGAATGATCACTCTAAAAGCCCTCATTGACCACGCTGACATAGGACAAAGAGCCACTTGCCTTAGCTCTCCCCTCATTGATATGGCAACTCCCCCGCCTCTTTACAAAGACCTTCTAGCGCGAACTCTATATCACATACTCCCTAAAATCACATTAACTAGCGGAACAAGACCAGATGAGCTATCTCGAGATCCACAAATTATTAAGCTCTACAAGAAAGACCCCCTACGAACAGCCATGGTATCACCCGGCTCCTACTTAGGAATTTTAAAATCTTCCGAGTACATAAAAAGCAATCCCCATAAAATAACAACTCCCATCTTTTTTCAATTAGCAGGAAATGACAAAGTCGTCAGACGTCATACCTCCGAAAAAGTCTTTGATAAAATTTCTTCTAAAATTAAAAAGAAAACACTCTACTCTGATGCCTACCATGAGATCTTCAACGATATTTGCCGAGAACAAGTCTTCAATGATTTACATGATTTTCTACAGGAGCGCTTAAGCCAATGAATTTTTTTATTTTAATTATCTCATCCCTTTTTCTCGTTCAGTGCGCATCCCTTTCTTCCAAAGAGAAGTTTCAAATTAAATACAATAATTATATTGAAAAGCGTACACGGAAAAAACAAAGTTACAGCGGCTGGAACAACAACTATTCTATTCGCTTATCTCTTCTCGACACAAAACTGCAAAACTTACAGAACAGATTTCGCTCCTACCAATTTCAGTGGAGTAACGACGAAGAGACATCTCAAAAAAAGACTCTAAACAAAAAGCTCACTCATTACACCGAAGCCTTTATGAGTTTCTACGCACCAAATCCTAAAAATAACAAATTAGAACAAAAAAGCACATCTCTATGGAAGATTTTTCTCGATATAGATGGACGGCGTTTTGAAGGGAAAATAAAGAAAATGAGTAAGCTTCGAGATGAGATCATTACTTACTACCCATTTCACTCTAGATGGGGAACTCCCTATATAATCACATTTTCTGCTCCTACAAGTTTAGTAGATAACTACAAAGCACGAATCATTATGACAGGCCCCCTGGGAACGGTTGAACTTCCGTTTTCTCCAATAGAGGATAGGTAACTGCCAGGAAAATTTTTTCTTCTTTTTTAATCAACCCAGACCTCTCTAGTGCAGTGGCGTAAATTTTTAATTGCTCAAAGGCTCGTTCCTTATAATCGCTACTCCCTGTTTTATAGTCGACAATCCACACTCCTGATTCATCACGACCCCAAATATCTATTTGTCCCTCAACAGTTTGCCCTTCTAAGTGGCATAAAAAACCCCACTCTGTATGACCATTTTCAATAATCTGTAGAAGATTTGGTTTTTGAAGCTCTTCAATGTACTTAAGTGCCTTTAGTTTTTTTGGCTCCTCAGGAAACCAAGTCTTCATAAGCTTTCTAGCTCCCTCAACACCCTGATAACGAAGACTTTCAAAAACTTTATGTAAATCAGTTCCCTGCTGAGCTCTCTCTATGAATTTAGATATCTCAACAAAACCGTTATTGTCTCCTTGCTTATTCTCATTTTTTAGCATTTCCGTGACTGATGTCACTCCATGAGCTATAGACCCCTCTCCAGTCCAATAAGAACATTTATCTGGAAGAGTCACTTCCTCTGTTGCTTGAGTAAGTTTTTCCAATAAAGGCAGCTCGCTTTCATGTAAAACCTCAAAGCTATAATGCTCTTTGTGATGAAGACCTGGTGTTAAGTCCCAATGAACACGGGACATACATGAGTTTTTTTTGATTTTTCCATTAAAAAATAATGAGACTGTTTTCTTTGCACGAGTCAATGCCACATACAGAATTCGATCAGCCTCCTCTATATCTCTTTTATGTAAAGTTCTAGCCATTTCTTTTCCTGCCACTGAATGAGTCATCTTATCATCATCGCCGAAAGGAATAGCCAAAGCCCATCGACCTTGCCACTCTCCCTGATCCTCATTGCAGACAAAGCGAGGCAATTGCGAAATTTTCTGTGTTTTTGAAAGGTACGGTAAAAACACATGATCAAATTGCAACCCCTTAGAGGCATGAACCGTCATCAAATTCACCCGATTCGGCTCCCAAGAAGCAACAGCATCTCCCTCACTACTTCCCTCTAAACTTAATTCCACATCTTGATTGGCTACAAAGTTAAGGAAACTAAACCCTGGCAAATAAGATTCTTGTCGTAAACAAGAAATCAATTTCCAAATATTTGATTCCCTGCGACCCGTTACATCGTAATGGTGAGAAAAATCTATCATTCCACTCTCAATAACCCCTGTCTCAAAAGCTGATAGAGTTCCTATCTTCTCTGAAAGCAACCGTAGCTCCTGCAGCCGATAAACTCCATTCCAAGAAGCCTTCTGAGAGACTGACTCTAGAAAAAACCGATAATAACTTTTCTCTTTTTTTACTTTTTCCTTAAGAGCTTCAGCTATCTCTGAGTCCAAAACCTTAAACCAAGGGGACCGTAAAACACTTAAAAGGTTTAAATTATCATGGGGGTTCACCAAAAACTTTAAAAAACATAGAGCATCCCTAATCTCTCGACGTTTATAAAATCCCCCTGAAGAGTGAACCTGCACGGGGCAATTAAAACTCTGTAGAGCTTGAGCGATTTTTTCTAGATCTTTATTTGCTCTTGCCAATACGCAAATTTGATCAGCTTCTACTCCTTTCTCCAATAACTCTCCCACATGTCTTGCCACCACCAGAGGCTCTAGTTCCTCATCTGTCTGTTCCTCATCAACTTGCATAAAATGCGCAACGACCTTCTCGCCCTCTTTGTCTTTTTCAAAATGAGGCTCCATGGCTTGAAACTGAGAACCTAATCCAGAAAAAAAATCATTAAAAAACAACAATAATCTAGGTGTAGAACGGTAATTTTTCTTTAAAAGACCAAGAGAATCTCCTCTCTGTCTTGCTACCTGCTCTCTGCGCTCAAAAACCTCCGAACGTGCCCCGCGAAACAAATAAATACTCTGCTGAGGGTCTCCGACAACAAAAGAGTGGCTCTCACCTACTAACTTTTGCAAAAGCTCTACCTGCAAAGGGCTTGTGTCCTGGTACTCATCAATCAACCAATAATCCCATTCAGCAGAAAACCTCTTGGCCACCTGCGGATAATCTCTCACAAGCTGCAAGGACAAGGTCTCCAAATCAGACATTGTTATCTTAGCCGTATTCCATTTTATCTCATTCCAACGTTTATAAAATGCTTCACCTATTCTCTCAAACTGAGAACTCATCTCTTGATAACGAATCCAAAAACTTTTCTGAAAACTCACAGAGAGAATAGATTGAGATTTACTTCTGCTAAAGTACTCCTTGGCTTTTTTACAAAGTTGAATTGTCTCATCAGACACTTCAGGATCGCTCGTTTTATGTATCGGTTGTCTCGGGAGCTTCACCTCTGTTAAAAAAATCTCTATATCATCCCAAGAGTCAATTTTAAGTTTTTCACTCAAATTCTTAAAGAACTGGCTATACTCTAACCACTTTTCATTAGACGTCTCTGATTGGATTGAATTTGCGATCTCCTCTAAATCACAGGCCACTTCTTTAGCTCTTTGTAAAGCCAATTTCTCAAGATCTACCAAAGAATAGGGACGAAATTTATCAAGGAATTCCACTCGTTTCTCATAAAAAGATCTCAACAAAGAGCATAGGTCATTAAAAGAATAACTTTCTAAAAACTCCTGATAGGAAGAATCTTCCAGTAATATCTCTCTGACTAGTCGACGAACTTTTCGACTCTCCTGTTTTTCGGAAATAAAACGAAAACCTGATTCTATCCCCACAGAATGACCATGACGACTTAGCAGGATATTTAAAACTCCATGAATTGTTAAAATTTGTAATGACGATGAAGAATTCACAAAATCAACTAAATGCTCTCCCCGTTCTCGAGCCAGTAACATTAATCTTTCCCGTAACTCTTGTGTGGCCTTACGGGTAAAAGTTGTCACCACAACCTTCGGAAAACTTTGATGTTCTTCATAAAAATCTTGAGCTAGCTGTAAAACCTTTTGCGTTAAACGAGTTGTTTTTCCCGCCCCTGCTCCTGCTCGTACAACCTCTGAATGGAGATGCTCTTGACTCTTTTTGCCTCTGTTCATTTTATATCCTTAAAAAACACACATTCTCTTAATATACTTGTAACCATTTAATAATTTACCTTTTATTAACCCTTTCAGGAATACGACAGATGTTTTTCCACTCTTCGGCTAACTCATATTTCGTATCCTCACTAAAAGGCTCAAAATGCCCCTCTCTAATGCCTTTAATGGCACTAGAAACTAATTGATTAATTCCCTTATAAAGTTCCTGTTTTTCTTCCCGTAGAATTTTATTTCTTTTCATATCTTCACAGTCAAATAAATGACCTGAATTTTCCTTTTGTTTAAACCCAATAAAGCGTTCCATCGTACGAGAAACATAGTAAAATGCCCCTTCAACCTCTTTTACTTTTAAAGAGGGCACCAGTCCATTTTCCATCGCCTGTGCGTAGAGAGCTAACTGCAACTTACGTTTTTCCACCCAATGACTAAACTGCTTCAACCCATTATTTGAAGATTTATAATCAAGAATCACTACATTTCCAAAAGCGTCTTGATCCACCCTATCAGCCGCTCCTTTAAAGGGCCACCACTCCCCATTTTCTTTAGCCTCAGAAGACAGCTTTCCTGTTACTGTATTCACATACCCCTCAATTTTTGCTTCACGGGCCACCGTGGTAAAATCGGGGAACTTCTGTCGATACTCTTTTTCCTCTTTTAAGAAACGTCTCGCCAATTGCAAATATTTTTTTCTTAACGGTGGCCACAATCTCTCATCGGCTAAGTGAATATGATAATCTCTGCGACACCGGTCAATCAATGAAAGGATTTCTTCATTCGTGTAATCAAATTTCATTGGTGTTTCTGTTAATTGTTCAAATAGGCCATGCATCAAATTACCACGGGTCATTGCATCCACATCTAAATCCAAGGAGGGCAAATCTGAGAGATGAAAAAGATATTTGATCGCATACAAAAAAGGAAATTCTAAATAAGTTTCTAAGCCCGAAGCCGATAGACGCAGTGATCTGTTTGGAGGAAATAATTCTAATTCTTCACTCCCTAAATCTTGAGCCACCGCACAACATAAGAGTGCCCCTCTTTGATTATCCCAATTTTTCTTTTCACAAATTAACGTTTTCTCCTGCCTCTGTAAGTAATCCCAACGGGTCATCTTGGGCACAGAAACCTTCTCTAAATCAACATTCTCTCTCTGAGCACCCTCTAGCCAGAGTTGCGATGGACTTTCTATTCTACTTGAAAAGTCCGTCGATGCTGTTGTCACAACTAGTTCTGAAGCGTTTATGTCCAAAACCCAACGAACTTCGAACTCCAGTAAGCTTTTTTCCACATGAGTTAAATTAAAACCAAACTGCTCAGAGAGAGATAAGATATCCATAAATGAAATTTGCGTTTTCTCTTTTTGCTTCAACTCAGAGTCCATCAACCCACAAAAAACAATTTTACTAAAATCGCCATAATCAACTGACAATAAATTTGTGCAACGAACTCCTGATTTTATATGTTTTTTTAATATGACTTCTTTCTTACAAGCCTTAAACTCTAAATATTGAAGCCATTGATCCATGTTCATCACAGTTTTTGGGCGACACTCTTTTATTATCTCCTGTAATAACCCTTCAAGCAATTCACTTCTCTTTTCTCCTGGCCAACACTTCAATGCTAAACTAACAAATTCTGTTCGATTCATTTTTGTTTTTCTTGATAACGAAGACAGGTAACGATCTTTTATCTTTTGTGAGCGCTCCAAATCACTGCGATCATAAAGTGACGAAAATATTACCTTAAACTTTTCATAATGCAACGTGCTGCTTGAAGACTCACGCAAAGCCCCTTCTTCTTCTTCTTCTGTTGCAAAAATCTCTGTCTCTAGATCTTCACTCTCAGGTTGATTCACAAGGAGCTTTAGCCCACAAAGCCACCTCTGCACTTCTTTAAAACTCTGATACCGAGTTGTCATATTTTTAGCGGCAAAAACTCCCTCCACATTCAGAAGTCCCTCTAAAACAGGCCAATACATTTCTATCTTCGGAGATACAATGGCTATTTTTTCTGGACTCACCCCTTGATCAATCCAAGTGCGAATGCGAGCAACAGCCTCTTTAGCCTCTCCCAACATCGTCGTAAAACGCAGATATTCTCTATTGCCATTTTCCTGCCGATGAGAGACCTCTTCTAACTTCGCCTCTTTTATCAAGTCACTCACATCTCTTTCTAATAATTTTCCATAGGGTTTTAACAAAAGATCATAATCCAAAGCCCACGGAGGACAAGGCACTAAAACTTCTATCTCTAGATAACGTCCCATATGCTGTAGAAGCTCAACATCTATTTGATTAATTTCAACGCCCAAATCAACCACGAGTTTTCTTTTCCAAAATTGCTCAAAACCAAACTCATTGAGCAAAACCCCTCCCGCCCATGAATGCCCGATAAATCCCTGCTGCAAAGCCATCTTCCAAATCTGTAGCGACAATTCATACCAGCTGAACCAACGGGTTTTCCCTTGAGGATAACTCCCAAACCACTCTCTGAGCATTTCATCACCACGGGGGTGACACAACAATGGCAGTAACTGCTGAACATAATCCAAAGCCTGTGCACTTACATCAACAATGGCCTCATCGTCTACCCCCCTTTTTTCAAGAATTCCCTGTACAGAGACAAGAAGAAACTCCTTAGAAACCAATTCCAAAGATGGTCGAACTCTAAATAAAAGTTTTTTCCACAATTCACTGGCTCTTAAAACAGAGTCTTCTTCCAAAAAAGAAGCATCTTCAACGAAGAGGTTCTGCAACTCTAATTTAGAATGTAAATCAGAAACAAGCCACGTCTGGCCACGGGGATTAAAGTCTTTTAGCTTTTTTTTCTTATCACTCGGACAGGCAATAAGTGTATAGGTAATCATAGAAAATTATTTCTTTATCGATCTAAAATATTAGGGTCTAAGGAATAGCTCTTCGTCGATAGTTCATCTGAAGAGGACTCCATGTATACCCGTGAATCACCTGCAACTGAAAAAGAAAACATCAGCAATATTACTGCAAAAATCAAAGTTTTCATCTAATCCCTCCTAAAAATTTATTCTGTCTCTATTATTAATTCACCTAGTAACATGAGCGTCTCTGGATCATGAAGAGAACCATGACGACGCCCTTTTCTAATGAATAACTGATCTTTATAAGGATGTTTGCTTTTTTGAAGAGCCTTTATATTGCTTTTTGAATAAGATAGAGGAATCGCTTTATCTTGATCGCCATGCAAAAAAATCACAGGACTTGTGGCGGCAAGAACAGCTTTCTCTGTGTTATACTCGTTGCCCTGGTCATTGCAGAGAAAAGAGAATCTACCAGCCGATTTTCTACATAGAGATAAAAAATTTGTCCAAGCAGCAGACAAGATTATTAAATTATAATTTTCAACATTCAAGGAAACCTGAGCAGCAACACCAGATCCTAAGGAATACCCCCAGATATTTATATGCGACTCAGGAAATGCTGTCTGCAACTGTTCATAGGCTTTAACACCTGCCTGAGTGAATGATCTCTCTGACATCTGAAGTCTATTTCCTGAATATCCAGGGTATTGCAATGTGTAAATTAAAATCTTCTTAGATCTAAACTCCTTGTCGAAAAAAGTCTGAAGACGGTCTCCCGCATAATAATTTTGAGCATTTCCATGGAGGTAAAGAACAACATGGGGAGCTGCTTTATTCTCTTGAATCTGAAAAGGAGCCCCCCTCAATACAAGAGAGTTCTTATCATCAATATAAACCTTATGATTAAAAAACTTCTGAACAGCACTTAAAGGTTTTTCAGTTTTAAAGTCTGCTCCAGCATATAAACTACTTTCAATTATTACCGCTAAAGACTTATTTAAAAGAACAAATAGAAGATTTAGTAAAAATAACACTTTCATCCCTTTTTCTCTAAAATGTAGTACAGGTTTTAGCCCAAGTAATCCTAATATTGAGAGTTAGAATCATAATACAGAGATTGACTCGTAGCATTATATTTTTCGTCGTATGATTTTTTTTACTCTTTTTCCCATTTGACCACATCTTCTTACTCGGCAAAAATCAAAGCGGCAAGTTATATTTGGAGGAGCCTGGATGGGGCAAGAAATTAAGGAATATCAATTCACAGAGAAAAACTCTGTGGAGTTCAAGAGACGTCTAAAAGAAGAAACGGCTCTTTTAAAAGAATGGTTTGAGCATGATCAATTTGAAAGCCCCGAACCTGCATCCATAGGATTAGAAATAGAATCCTGGCTCATAGACAAAGATTGCTCCCCTTTTCCTGGAAACGAGCAGTTTCTAGCCTTAGCCAACAGCCCCCTTCTGGTTCACGAACTCTCTAAATTTAATTTTGAAATAAACACCCGGCCCATTCAACTCAGTGGGACTTGTTTTAACTCTGTTGAATCACACTTAAAAGCCTTGTGGAGCAAATGTCTAAAAATAGGTGACCAAATGGGGGTCGCCCCTCTACTTATTGGCACTCTTCCCACGCTTCACAATGAAATGCTCATTCCTAAGAACATGACAGAATCTGCTCGTTATAAATCCCTTAACAAACAAATTTTTCATATGCGCAAAGGTAAGCCCCTAACTGTCAATATTAACGGAGCTGAAAACTTCAACATAGTCAAATCTGATATTATGCTAGAGGCAGCATCAACATCAATCCAGATTCATCTAGAAGTTAAGCCCTGTGAATCAAGTCGTTATTACAACGCATCACTATTGGCATCAGCAATGACTGTCGCCGTAGCAGCCAATTCCCCCTATCTTTATGGTTATGAACTATGGGATGAGACTCGTATTGCCATTTTTGAAAAAGCAGTGCAAATTCCTAATTACATAAAAATTTTAAATGAAGACGTTAATCGAGTTACATTTGGAACAGGTTACACACAAGAAAGTGTTCTTGACTCTTTCCTTGAAAATCTTGATATCTTTTCTCCTCTGGTTCCCTCTCTATTTGACGGAGATGACCCTCTCTCCCATCTAAAATTTCATAACGGAACAATATGGCGCTGGAATCGCCCTATTGTAGGGAGTTCCCCTGGAAAAGCTCCCCATCTTCGCATTGAACATCGAGTTATGGCATCTGGCCCCAGCATAACCGATATTATAGCTAATATGGTTTTTTATCTTGGTTTAACACATTATTTCGCTTCTCTAGAGACTCCACCCGAGTCACAACTCCCTTTTGAGCACTGTAAAAATAATTTTTATACCTGTGCCAAGAACGGATTAAATTCGAATATTCAGTGGTTTCAGCAACAGATAGGGATTCGAGAGCTTTTGACCGATCAGTTGATTCCCCAAGCAAAACAAACTCTTATTAATAAAGGTGTCGATAAGGACGAAGTAGGCTATTATTTAGACGAGGTTATATCATCTCGTGTACTCAGCGGCCAAAATGGAGCTAACTGGCAGAAATGTTTTGTCAAAAAATATGGAAAAGATTTTCAAGGACTAACAGATAAATATTTAGAGAATCAAACAAAAGGTGACCCTATTTATAAATGGAAAATTTAAAACTAAATATTATTCAACACATCCCAACTAATATAAATGAGTGTTTTTCAGAGAACATACTTGAATATTTTTCAGGCCCAACTCTTATTGAACTTGATGTCGGTAAAAAAGACTGGCTATTTATTTCTGTGTTACTCCATGGAAACGAAACCGTTGGCCTTGAAGTTCTAAAAAAAATAAATGACCTTATGAAAAAAACAGAAATGCCAAAAAATCTTGGTATTTTTATTGGAAATGTCACAGCTTGCCATCAAGAAAAGAGAAGACTTCAAAGTCAACCTGACTTTAATAGGATATGGAACACATCGCAAATTGATTTAATCCCTCTCTTTGCCAAAGAACTTCTTGAGTGGGCCTCTCAAAGAAAACTTTTTTCAGCTATTGATATTCACAACACCACTGGTAAGAACCCTCTCTACGGATGTATGACCAATATCAGTTCAAAGAATCTCTACTTAGCAAGTTTATTTTCTAAAACGGCTGTTTATTTTGAAAACCCAAGGAACGTCCTTATTCGTGCTTTCTCTCAATTCTGTCCATCTCTTGTTATAGAGTGCGGTCTTCCTGGTAAAGCTCTCAGTACTGAAAAAGCTTTCAATTTTGTACAAGACATAATGTCTCTTGCGAATCTAGAAATTTCAGAAAAGAAGCTTCTTGATTTAAATCTCTATCATACTATTGGTCGCATTGTTCTCAAAGAGAACAAAACCTTTGATTTTAACCCTACTCAATCTGATACCTCTTCTTCAACTGATATTTCTTTTTTATCTGATATTGAGAATTATAATTTTTTCCCTCTAAAAAAGGGAGTTCACCTTGGACGAATCAATTCCAATCAACTCCCTGTTCAAGTTATTGATGAAGACTTCAAAGACATCACCCATAAGTTTTTAGAAAATAAGGACGGTCAACTCTGTCTAACCCGAAACACCATACCAGCTATGTTAACTAGAGACAGAAATATTATTCTTTCTGATTGTTTGGGATATTTTATGGAGCCACTTAAACTGCCTTTTCATATTAATAATTCCTCCCAATAGCTTATTAATCATTGTAATAATCTTAGATTTTGCAGGTTTTGATTAAACAATCATCTTTTTTTTGCTAGAACTCTATATATAATGATAAAAGATGACTCTGTTAATATAAAGAATTTACAGCTTTTTCATAAACCAACTGGTATCAGCACCCATAGCCCCAGTACCAAAGTTATCTCACCTAATGACAGAGTTATTGGCTTTATCGATTTATTCTCCCAGCCTCTGTATATCTGTCAAAGACTGGACAAGGAGACATCTGGAGCTATCCTTCTTGCTAAAACTTCTGAAGCCGCGAGGTTTTTCACAGAAAAGCTCATCTCTCAACAGGTCAAAAAGGAGTACTATTTCATCACAAATAAGCCACAGTCTAAAAAAGAATTCCATATTAAGGGCTATATTCAGAAAAAAAACAACTCCTATCATCTACTCTCAAGCGGTCGTGACTCTGAGTTTTCTGAAACTCGTTTCTTTCATATTAAGACATCTGGTTCTTTCCATTTATGGCGTGCCATTCCCGTAACGGGCAAAACCCACCAAATACGAATTCACGCACAATCATCTGGGATTTCCATATTAGGTGACTCTCTGTATGGTGGAGCTCCCCATTGTCGCCTGTTTCTTCACTGTTATAAGTTAACATACGATGGGCAGGAGTTCCTGTCACCCATCCCCCATCTTATGGAAGAAATGAACCTACTTAATAACAAAAATCTCTCGACGATGATTTGTTCTGTTGAGCGCAGAAAAAATCTATATCCGCAAATATTCCATGACCCCATGGAGTGCCTTAGACTCATTCATAGCGAGCACCCTGTTCTTCGCTGTGATAAATTTGGCTCCACACTGTGGTTCTACTGGTATGGTGATAATCCACCTACACAAGAAGATCTCAGTGATTGTCAGTACATATCTAGTTTCTGTAGGAAAGAATCTTGGTTTCTCAGAGTGATGGCCAACAGGGGCACCCACCCTAACACATCTTCTCTGTGGCACAACGGCTCTCCATTAAATGAAACGAATCCTCCCCAAAACATCAAATCGTGGGTTGCACAAGAAAACGGACTCTCCTATGGGTTTCGTTCTCAATCAGGACTTTCTCCTGGACTCTTCCTTGATCAAAGAGCTAATAGAAAGTGGATTAAAGAAAACAGCTCCGATAAAAAGGTTCTCAATCTTTTTGCCTACACATCAGGCTTTAGTCTTGCCGCAGCCAAAGGCGGCGCAAAAGAGATCGTGACCATCGATCTTAATAAAAACTTTATTCAATGGAGTGAAGAGAACTTCTCTCTCAACGGTTTTTCTAATAAAGAGTCTTTTCAATTTTGGTCAAGTGATTGTGTGCAGTTCTTAAGAGGGTGTGAAAAACGTCAAAGAAAATTTGATCTTATTATTTGTGACCCCCCGACCTTTTCTCGTAATGGAAATAAGGTGTTCCGACTTGAAAAAGATTATAGAGACCTCTTAAGGCTAATTATTAGCTGTTTAAACCCCCATGGAAGAATATTATTCTGCACTAACTATGAAAAATGGTCCTCAGAAGAGCTTGCTACAAAAACACTCAACACAGATAATAGGCTAAAACAACTCCCCCCACCTTTATCTGGCCTAGATTATGAAATGCCTGGAATAAGGCCTATTCTCAAGTCTGTTCTTCTACAGCTTTTAGACTCTTTATGACAAACAATAGTGGAGCAAGTTTTTTTCTGATGAACCGTTTTTTTTCTAGAGTATCTCCCAAAAGACTCTAGCCCTTTTCTTGCTCAAACATCCGTTTGTCACCTCCCATTGCAGAGAAATGCAATGGAAGTCGCCAAGCCAAACTCGCCGAAAAGAACTAGAGTCTTTTGGGAGATACTCTAGAAAAAAATGCTGTATTCAATCAATGAGTCCATGGATCTTTGTGTAATATCAAAGGAGGTTGTACAAAAGACTGGACTGAGCTCCGTTAACTAGACAGATTTCCTCTATTTCTATGACTGACCTCCATGTATAACAACGCTGTTATCCATGGATAGTTTTAGAAAGAGAGACCTCAAGATGAGCCTCTTGGGAACAGTTCCACTATTTATCACAAAGAACCAGCTCTTATGAGCTTTTTAATGGAACCATCGCTGGCCCATAAAAAAAAAGCTACAATCATTAGATTGTAGCTTTTAATTTTGATAAATTATTCTAAAAAATTCTTAATTATTTTCTAGAACTGATTCACAACTACTACTATCTAGATACGTTGCCGCAAGCAGAGATACGACAAAAACACCCCAACCAGATGTAACAGAAACACCTAGTTTCCACCAGCCAGCAGCATTCGTAAGTCCAGCAAGTCCAATAGCTTTCGTCGCAAAAGTAGAACACTGTGCATTGGCAGCCTCCAAGCTTAAACCATCTTCTGTTACATCGTTTGTGTAATCATTGAATTCTGCACTGTCCATCTGGCTAACGGCACGAGCTTCTTCATTCATTAATTTAGATTTCTCGCTGTCGTCACTCTCTAGAAAAAAAGCACCTAACTTTGTAAACATCTCAACAACTTGACTTTGAGTTTTCTCAGCCTTTACCTGCATATAGTCACCATCATGAACATCGTCATAAGCCGACTGTGCCTGAAAACCTAAAAACAAAATCCCTACTAATACTAACTTCTTCATGCTTAATCTCCTTTATTGTTATGTTATAGAATCATATCTCCATAACTTATTTCACAAAGCACTATTTTATTCTGGAGCTAAAAAAAACGCAATAGATGTTTTTCTTTTGGAAAAAATTACACATCGAACGAATTGAGTCAGTGTGGGAGCCACTGAGCTTCTTCTTAAATGCTCCCGTCTTCTTCTGTATCTCTTCTCTGTATCTCTTCTCTGTATCTCTTCTCTGTGTTTAAGCTTTAGACAGTTAACAAGATACTTACAATTATCTTCTACGCCCTCCCCCTAGGTCCCTTTTCACGC
The DNA here is from genome assembly GCA_965217115.1 of Bdellovibrionales bacterium. Classification (GTDB taxonomy): domain Bacteria; phylum Bdellovibrionota; class Bdellovibrionia; order Bdellovibrionales; family CAYMLA01. The sequence goes on from OZ244239.1 coordinate 1,072,103, forward strand.
GGCACAAATCCTGCTTTCTATACAGTTGATAGGGGAAAATTTATGACAAGATCAAAACTACTTCTTAGATTCACTCTAGCCAGCGCTCTTGGACTTGCTCTTGTTTGTTTCAAATTGATACAGCCCTCTTCAAATCATATTGAGACGAATATCATTGCTGCCCATAATATCTCTATGGAAAACAACACCAGTTTCTCCTACTCTATGCCACGCATTCAGAATAGAACAGTTTCAAAAAATTTCGCAAAAAAAACCTCTAAATCTATTAAACACTATCTAAACAGACAATCTAAAAAGAAAACGACCCTCAATAAGGTCTTTACAAAAAAATGGACGAAAAAAGATTTTCTTGAAAAAAAGAAGAAGACAGCAAAGAAAGATGCTAAAAAGAAAAAAACTAAAAAAACTGACAAAAAGAAATTAACTGCAGAATCAAGTAAACAAAACACTGACCCTCAAGCCGAGAGAGAAAAAGAGTTTGATGCCGTGGATAAGGGAAGTTACGTTTCTTCTGATAATGATCAGCCTCAACAAGGCACTGCAGCCCTTCCAACTGATGACAGTGGTGAATCTGAGGATGCCATTTCTTTTGACGAGTGGAAAACTCTTCTTTTAAGCAACCCCAATCGTAAGAACACGGCTCTTTTTATTGACTCTTATTCTTCTCAACAAATTTCTGATGAGGATTTCTATCAATTAATTATTATTATGATAGAGAGCTCTGAGCCTTCTGTGCGTCAACAAGGTATCATCTCCCTTAACGCAATAACAAGCGCTCGAAGTTTTGAGCTTATGGCTCATTATTACGAACTTGAGCCCACTGATAGCACCCTACGCAATGACATGAGAACCTACTTAGATCAATACGCTTCTATTTCTCGGCTTTCAATCTTAAAACAAACCCTGCAAAGCAATACTGACGCAGTTATTGTTGAAACTGTGCAGCTTTTAAGAAAAATTGCCCTCTATCATCAAACAACCTCTGGCGGTGACGATATTGTCTCTATGAATAACGAGCGGCTTTTATTAGAATTTTCTTCTTCGTTCATTCCTCTTTTAGAAAACCTTCAACACGGTAACAACAATGTCACTCAAGCCATTGAGATCACTCTCACAACTCTTAACAATTTTGTTTCTGATGAACAAGCATCGTAAAGGGGAGTCTTAAGTAAATATCTCTTTGAAATTGGTGCCCTTCTCGCCCATCATCGTAAATACAGATAACGGCTCTTGATTAGAACCCTCGGTTACACTCGAAAGATAAGCCATGTAATTTTCTGAAGTTTCCTCTTTCATGGGAAAGCGAAGACCTATGAATAATATATCTGTTTCTTTCTTCGGGTCTTTTTCATTGATTCTTTCTATGTGAGCGACGCTCTGTCTCTCCGCCTCTTTAGAAAAAACATGTACCTCTGCTTTAATTCGGCTCGATTGTAAAAAATGACTTAATTTAGAATAGGCCGTCGAGCGTTCCTGCTCCGTATCTACAATATACTTAACGGACAAAACAGAACGCATATAAGCTGGACTTGCTTGTAACATATAAGCCAACGCTAGCATTAAAAATGAATTCTCTAAGTCTTCATTCCACCAGATATCAATTCTTTTTAACAAACGCCTTCGACGGCCACTCAAACCCTCTTTTTTAACCCCCTCTCTAAAAAACAAAATATTTTTACCCAATTCATGGACCTCTTGAATCATTTGAAAAACGCTCTCTTTTCCCTTTGAGTAAACCTCATCTAAATCAAAAATAACCGTATTAGGGCTTAATACGCCCAGTCCATAATCAGAAATTAAACCCTGGGCCCCTGTTAAGAATTCTTCACTCTCCTTCATCTTTACCAAAGCCAACACTCGACGCTGATTAATAAAATTTTTCACTGAACTTTCAAGAGCTCTAATGCTATTTACTTTGCTCCTGTTTTTATCAGCAATAACTGCCAGACAAAGAAAACTCTTTCCTCTACAGAAATTATCGCTCAACTCAGTTAAAAACCATTTTTCTAGAGGTGAACTTGTTATCACTAAGACATTTGGTCGCCATGAGCGTGCGTCTTTTTCATATTCTTCCAGACTATAGACAGATGAACGCGCCATGTATGACATTAAGCCTCGACGCATATCTGACCAATTAGAGTTTAAGCTTCTTTTTTTCATCATCACATAAACTGCCGTAATAAAAAACAATGCCATAAAAGCTGATCCTGAATTGATCATGAACATTATTCCAAAACAGGCAAAAGCACCCAATAATGATAGAGCCCATGGAGTTTTAAATGTGGGTCTCCATGATGGATTTGACAACATTCCCTCAAGTCCAGCAATAAGGTTTAAGGCTCCATAGGATGTTAAAAAAAACATGGATAATATCGGTGCAATAGCATCCAATCCACCAATCAACATTCCTCCTGCTGCAATTAAAAATGTAATCACCGTCGCAACACGGGGATTATTCGTGGGGCCGTATCCTTTTCCCATAGCACTCGGCAAAATTTTATCCTGAGCCATTGCCTGTAAAGTTCTTGGTGCCCCTAAAACAGAACCCAAAGCACTCGACAAAGTCGCAAACCAGATTCCTAAATAAATAATTGGTGGAAAGACAGCGATCGCAAAAATCACCTTAGGATCTGATTTTAGCAAACCCACTGTAGCATACTTGTAAAATAAAATAGCAAAAGTTACATACACCACATAACCTGTCAAAATAGCTGCAATCGTCCCCCTCGGCAGTGATTTATGGGGCGATTTCAAATCTCCCGACATAGACACTCCCGCTCCGATCCCTGTCACTGCTGGAAAAAAGACAGCAAATATTTTCCAAAAAGGCTCCGAAGAAGGAACTGAACTCACTACTTTTTGACCCTCCGAAATAGGAGCCCCTAAAATAAAAGCAAGAATAGAACCTATAATAATAACAAAGATAAATACCTGAGTCTTTATAGCTAAGCTGGGGGAGTAATAAGCCAATGCAGAAACACCCACCAAGGCGGCTAAACTCAATGGCAACTCTGGCACCCATGGCAGAATTTGCACAATAGATTCCGAAAAGCCCGAAATATAAAACGAAATTCCCAACGCCTGAGCCAAGTACAGAGGAAGACCGATGGCTGTTCCCGCCTCGATTCCAAAGGAACGAGAGATCATAAAGTAAATACCACCCGCTTTGACTTCCATATTTGTCGCCGTTGAGGAAATAGACAATCCAGTAATGAACGTAATCGCTGAAGCCATGGTTATAATCACTAGCGATCCAAAAAGGCCCGCATAACCAACAACCCACCCCATTCTCATATAAAGAATGACACCGAGAATAGTTAAAATACTTGGAATATACACGCCTTTAAACGTTCCAAGCTCAAGACCCTTTTTCATTTCATCTACTGCCATAACTCTGGTGTCTCCACAAAATAATAATCTTTTAGATATGAACCTTACGATAAAATACGGTCAATAATCGAAGTCGTTGAACGACTCTCTACAAATGAGAGAGACTTAACCTCTCCCCCATAGGACTCTACAAAATCCCAACCTATGATTTTTGGAATTGGCCAATCTCCTCCCTTCACCAAAACATTTGGCCTCACCAGACGAATCAGTTCTAACGGGGTTTCTTCAGAGAAGATAGAAACGAAGTCCACTGCTTCTAAGGCCAATATAATTTCAGCCCGATCCTCTTCTCTTTGCACTGGACGACTCTCTCCCTTTAAACCACGAATACTTGAATCTGAGTTTAAACCTAAAAAAAGTAAATCACCCTGTGCCTTAGCTTCTTTTAAATAACGTATATGGCCTACATGAAGAAGATCAAAACAACCGTTCGTAAACACTATTTTTTTGTCCCGAAATGGTTCCAACACAGATGCTATTTTATCTTTAGAAATTATTTTTAACTCAGGCAAAATTCAAGATTCCAAAGGATGTAAACTCAGTCCACAAAATTTACCCACAAGGTCGCGTCCAAATAAAAAGGACAACATTGGCAAAAAAACAAACCCCGTAGCCAGCACTAATAATATTCTGCCTACCACGCGCACAGGATAGAGCCCTTGACTCGCTTCATTGTCTCTACCCAATTTAAGTTCAAAAGCCCACTCTCCAAGAGAGCAACCAAAAAAAGCACGACTAATCACCATGTAAATGCTCATGACACAGACAAACAGCAACAACAAGCTCCAATCTGCCATCGTACCAGCCCCCTGATAAGTCAACGTTGCTAAGAAATTTACCTTTGTCACAATCAAAAGAGCCACCACAAAAACCAATGAAATCGCTAAAGCAACAATGGTATCCAAAACCGCCGCGGGTAATGACCATCTCACATAACTTGTTTTTTTCTTTTTCTTCCCATCCCAAAAGAACTTTTCTTTTTCAGAAGAGGACGTCTGAGTCTTAAATATATCGGTGAAAAAAGGTTCGTCGCTCTCCTCTAATTCTTCATCAGAATAAACTGGCAACGTCTCTGTTAACTCTATTTCCAAATTTTCTTCCAAAGAAACTTGATTCATAAATTTTTGATGTCTAGACGACACTTGTGAAGACACTTCATCTTTCTGTGACTCACCCCCTAAACTCTCCAAGACTTCATCTGCTGACTCAATCAACTCATCAAACTCCTTCATCTCCTCCAAACACTGAGTCTCTACCTCGGAACTCCCTGTCAATAAAGTCTCCGATTCATCAGGTAATGGAGTGGGCAAAGACTTGGACAGATGCTCTGTCACCACACCAGAACTCACAACTTCCTTCTTAAGATCAACAGTTCTACCATGAAATCCCAGGCCCTCAGTTAAAGGCTTAAACTTGAGTTCATTATCAGAAAAATTCACAGGCCATTTCCTCTACTTAAGTCCTATACACCTAACTTGTACTTTAAAATGCTCGGTAACACCACGCAAGCCGTTTCTACCCTAAGAATTTGCTTCCCTAAAGTCACTGGAGTCTCCCTCCCATAAACAAAAAAACTCAGTGCGTTATTTTTCTTCTGATTTAGTTTTATACAGGCTTATCGTTTCTTTAAAAACACGCTTAAATAGTTTTGAAACTATAAACTAAATTTCAACAGAACGATCAACAGAGGGTAAGTGAACAGCAAGCCCTTTCGTCTTAGGCTTTATTGAAGCCGTTGTCTGCACGAAACACTGTTGCAATTGAGCAAAAATAGGCTCACGAATAGCCAATTTATTATCCTGCAAAACACATTGACGACCCAGCTTCTTGTTAACATTAATAACAACGGGGGCTTTTAAATTAGCTGTCATTTGTGACGGGTCCTCTGGAATAGTCACAACAGTCAATATATGGGGCGATGACCCTTCATCTAAATTCAATGATTCTCTATCTCTTTTGGCCAAACTCACAGTGTAGCCTTGGGAAAAGAAACTTGGCTCAAGAACTGGAAATGCAACCTCTGGCTGTTCACAGCTCTGCAACCAGACAAAAATTTCATCACTAGGATCGTCCAAAATAACAAACTGCCGAAGGTGATTAAAACCCAAAATTCCCTCAGGAAATGCCACCACATCCTTCTGACCAATTTCTATACAACCAAATCTCGATGTTTGAATCTTCACAAGCCAACTCCTGATAATCAAAGAATGCCCACAAAAATATAGCACGGCAAGAGTTTAAATGGGGTGGATCTAAAAAATGACATGGCAAACCCGCCCTAAATAATGTCAGGGCTTCAAAAGCTTTTTAATATCACGCGTGGCGTTAGGGTTGCTCTGCACCGACTCTCTATTTTGATCTTGAATAGCCTGATAGACCTCTTCTCGATGGATCTTCGTGTCCATAGGAGCTTCAATGCCAATACGAACCTGCTTCCCTTTAATCTGAACAATACGAATTTTAATGTGATCATCTATCGCGATGCTCTCACCTAATTTTCTCGTCAAAACCAGCATGATGTCTCCTTCAACGTCCTGGTCAAAGTTCCCCGTTAGTTGGCCAACAATCCTATCCGTCCATGTGGCCTCAATCTAACGTCACGTCTATAAGCTATCGTAACGGCTATTTTCCCACAGTCCTAAAACATAAGGTAAAAAACTGGCCAAAGCTTAAGCGCGGTCCGTAAGTAATACTTCTATCTAATAAAGTCAAGGTTACCAGAGATTGGATATCCTCTGGTATTTCATCTCAGGAAGAGAACATCAGGTGCTCATCCACCATACAATCAGCAATCGCTTGATCATCAATTTCATACTCATCATTATCAATCAAACGTTTTAACTTCTCAACCTTGTCCATATCCACGTCATTCACTCCATGGGTGGCTAATTCTTTGACTTTATCTATATCACGAACTAAATCTGTCGCCTCTACAGTCGTGCCATTAGATGTCTTCATCATAGCTCCCCATAAACCAACAACCCTTTCTCCCACATTATATCATAATGAGATACTTGTTTTCTATAAGAAATTCAACTGTTTATCTGAGAAACCCGAGCTGGTAGCTCTCTCCCCATTTTTTCTCCCAACCAGTGGCTAATTTTTATCAATTTATCCAAGTCCAAAGCCGTTTTGAATCCCATGGAATGTAAAAGGCGAACCACATCTTCTGTGGCCACATTGCCCGTCGCCCCTTCAGCATAGGGACAACCACCCAAACCACCAATACTAGAGTCGAAAGTGCGCACACCCATCTCCACACTCTGTAAAACATTTGCCAATGCCAACCCACGAGTGTCATGAAAATGCATGGCTATTTTTGTCAAAGATGTCTCACGACTCAAACCAGCTATCCATCGCTTAACCTGCTTAGGGTTAGCCACTCCTATTGTATCTCCAATAGATATCTCTGCCACTCCTAATTCCAACATTCTCTTTACACCCTTAAGCACCTGTTCAACCTTCACCTCTCCTTCATAAGGGCAACCAAAGCAAGTGCTTAAATAAGCTCGAACTTTTATTTCATTTTCTTTCGCCAACGCCACCACTGTCTCAAGACGCCTGTAACTTTCATCAATAGAACAATTCACATTCTTTTGGGAAAAAGACTCCGTCGAAGATGCAAAAATAGCCACTTCCTTCACGCCATTAGCTATCGCCTCGTTCATTCCTCTAAGATTAGGGACAAGAGCTGAAAATATGATCGATTCAGGTATTTCAGCCATTTTTTGTTTTTGATGGACTTTTTTAAACAACTCCCCTGAGCCAGCCATTTGCGGCACCCACTTAGGAGAGACAAAAGAACCCAACTCCATACACTCTACACCAGCATCAACAAGACGATCTGCCAATGACAAACGAATTGATGGGGACAGCGTCACCGTCTCGTTTTGCAACCCATCTCTTAAACCCACTTCTACAATCTTAATTTTCTGATCCAAAATTTAAGCCCTTCTTCTACTCTTTAAAAAAACCTACCAGCATTTGCCCCGAACTCACTTGATCCCCAATAACCACGTTCACCTTCTCTACCACACCATTTTTTTTCGCCCTTAAAGTGTATTCCATCTTCATTGCCTCTAAAACAAGAATAGAATCTCCTTCTTTCACGGTATCTCCTTGGGAGATAAATATCTTTGTTACCTTACCTGGCATTTTCGCTATAATTTCTCCAGACTCTTTTTTAGCAACAGTCGATTTACGCCTACGACGACGAATGTGATTTGCCAGTTCCATGGAGTAAGTCCTTCCAGAGAGATGAACCCATAAAGTGTCTTTTATCCTCTCTACCTTGCCCGTGCAAAGCAGCCCTTCGATCTCAAAAGTTAATTCTTCCATCACACATTTCTCCAACTCTGTTCCCACGGAGAAGCCTCAATTTTTTGTCCTTGTTTCTGAGATTCAGCTTGGGCCTTCTTGGCAAACTCCATCTCTGAATCAGTCAAATCTCCTCCCTCCAACCCCTTGGGAAAGTTCTTCGCTATAAATTGTGTGGTCATTGTTCCTTCACGAAAATCTGGATGATTTAAAATTTCTTGCAAGTAGGGAATATTGGTTTTCACTCCAAAAATCACTGTGTCTCTTAGTACGCAAATCATTTTATCAATGGCTCTTCTGCGATTCTCATCCCAAACAATCACCTTGGCCATCATCGGATCATAAAAGGGCGTTATTTCATCTCCTCTTTCAAAACCATATTCAAAACGACGCCCTGGCCCCTCTGGCCATTCTATCGTTCCCAAAACCCCAACACTCGGTATTCCCTGAGCATAAGAATCCTCTGCATATAAACGACATTCAATGGCATGCCCTGTTGGTTCTAATTTTCTTCCAAAAAAAAGCACAGGTTCCCCTTGAGCTGTTTGAATCTGTGCCTTAACTAAATCCACCCCAAGTACCATTTCAGTCACAGGATGCTCAACTTGCAGACGCGTGTTCACCTCTAAAAAATAAAAATTTTCCCCTTGTAAAAGAAATTCTACCGTCCCCGCGTTGATATAACCTGCCTGGGTCGCCACTGCAACGGCTGCTCTTCCCATCTCCTCTCGTAAATCATCCGTTAAAAAAGATGATCCCGATTCTTCAATCATTTTTTGATGACGCCTTTGCACCGAACACTCGCGATCAAAAAGATGTCTCACCTCTCCCGAAGCATCACCAAATATTTGAAATTCAATATGCTTTGCCTTATCCAAGTATTTTTCTAAAAAAATCTCACTAGATCCAAAAGCCGATTGACTCTCTCTTTGCGCCGATTCAATTTGTTCCTGAGCCTCGTCCATAGAATAAATCACTTTCATTCCACGACCACCACCTCCAGCCGTCGCCTTAACAATAACTGGTAAACCAATCCTCTCCACTTCTTTTATCAAAACTTTCAGAGATTGATCGACTCCATCGTAACCAGGAACCGTAGGGACCCCCGCCTTTTTTACAATTTCCTTCGATAAAATTTTATTTCCTAATTTTTCAATCACCTCAGCCTTAGGCCCAACAAAAATCAACCCCGCCCTCTGGCAAGCACGAGCAAAATCTCCATTCTCTGATAAAAAACCAAATCCAGGGTGAATCGCATCAGCTCCTTTCCCCAAAGCGCCGTTAATATTACTCTCGATACTTAAATAACTTTTATCCATCGATTCTGGCCCTATGCAAACTCTCTCATCTGCCAAACGATAGGCTCGACTCTGCACATCCACCTCAGAATGGAGAAGCACTGTCTTGATCCCCATCTCCTGACAAGCACGAATAATACGCACCGCTACTTCTCCTCGATTTGCAATAGCTAAACATTGAATCTTACTCATTTGTTTTTCTCTTTTCAAGAAACTGTCTAAGACCCTTCTGCCCCTCATCACTCACTCGCCTCTCGGCAATCACACGCACTGTTTCATCAAAAACACTCTTGTTTAAATTTTGTTCTAAAAAACACAAGAGCTTCTTCGTCTCTCTCATCGCTTGTATTCCATTCATCATGATATTCTTTACGGTTTTTAAAAAAAACTCTTCGACTTCGCCCTGTGACCCAAGAAAATGAATCAACCCCGACTCCTTAGCCTCCAATGAATCAAACCTTCTCGCCGTAAGCATCAGTTCATAGACCTTACTCGTAAGCATTTTTTTTGTAACAAAAGGACTTATCACCGCAGGCACCAAACCTAATTTAACTTCACTGAAACAAAAAATCGTATTCTCCTCAGCAGCTACAATATCACAGACAGCAAGCAATCCCACAGCACCTCCCATTACATGGCCATGTACTTTTGCCATAATCACATGGGGACACTTAGATATTTCCGTAAACATTTCACATAACTTCTGAGCATCTACTTTGTTTTCTTCCAACGAATAACTCACTACGCTCTTCATCCAATGAAGATCAGCTCCAGCACAAAAACTATTCCCCTCTCCACAGAGAGTGATTAATTTAATATCCTCTCTTTGAGAAAAATCACAGAAAGCCTTCGTTAACTCTGCAATCATACCTGGGTGAAACGCATTTTTCACCTCTGGTCTATTCAGAGATATTTCTATCATCACCTCTGTATTTGTCTGTTTTTTCTCTGTCACTTTAATAAAATTCATTGCCATCTTCCTATTTGTCATTTTTCTAATTGTTTTTATTTTTACATTCGAAAGACGCCCTGACCAGGGTCTGTCCACTCACTATTATAGCTAGCGCGAATTCCCATCGCAAGCACTCGACGAGTGTCCTTAGGGTCTATAATTCCATCATCCCAAATCCGAGCCGTAGAATAATACGCTGAACTTTCCTTAGCGTATTTCTCCAATGTCGGCCCTTTAAAGACTTCTTGCTCTTTGGCTGATAAACTCTTTTGCCCTCTCTTTGCCAACTGATCTTGCTTAACAGTCAGAAGAACATTCGCCGCCTGCTCTCCACCCATGACAGATATTCTCGCATTAGGCCACATCCATAACTGGCGAGGTTGATACGCCCGACCACACATACCGTAATTACCTGCACCATAAGAACCCCCTATCACCACGGTGAACTTAGGCACACGACAATTACTCACAGCCATAACCATTTTAGCTCCGTCTTTGGCAATACCACTGCTTTCATAATCCTTACCAATCATAAAACCCGTTATATTTTGCAAAAAGACCAAAGGAATGTTTCGTTGATTACACAGTTCAATAAAATGTGTCACCTTCAAGGCGCTCTCTCCAAAAAGAACACCATTATTGGCCACAACCCCCACGGGATTTCCCCAAATATGCGCAAACCCCGTGACAATGGTCTTTGCGTAGTTCTCTTTGAACTCGTGGAAACGACTGCCATCAACAACACGAGCAATCACCTCCCGTACATCAAAAGGAGTTTTGGCATCTTTAGGGATTACACCATAAAGTTCTTCAACATCGTAATTCGGTTCAACAATAGGTTGAATGTTCGCCCTTGTTTTTTTTTCTCGATTCGTATGGGCTAAAATACTACGTGTGATCCACAGAGCCTCTTCATCATCTTCAGCAAAATGATCCGTCACTCCACTTTTTTCGCAATGAACATAGGCACCGCCCAATTCTTCCGCCGTGACTTCCTCTCCCGTCGCTGCCTTAACCAAAGGAGGGCCACCAAGAAAAATAGTCCCACTCCCTTTAACAATCACATTCTCATCACTCATTGCTGGAACATAGGCGCCCCCTGCAGTGCAACTTCCCATAACCGCAGATATTTGCGGGATACCCTGGGCCGACATTCGAGCTTGATTGTAAAATATTCGCCCAAAATGGTCTCGATCAGGAAAAACCTCCGATTGCAAAGGTAAAAAAGCTCCACCACTATCGACGAGATAAATACAGGCAAGGCCATTTTCTAAAGCGATCTCCTGAGCTCTTAAATGTTTTTTGACCGTCATCGGAAAATAGGTTCCACCTTTGACTGTGGCATCATTGGCTACAATCACGCACTCCACGTCCGAAACGATCCCAATACCTGTAATAATCCCAGCCCCTGGGGCCGCCCCATCATACATCTCCCAAGCCGCTAAAGTTGAAAATTCCAAAAAGGAACTCCCTTTATCCAACAACTGATTAATTCTCTCTCTGGCCGTAAGCTTTCCTCTCTTACGATGTCTTTCAATAGCCTCAGAACCTCCGCCGTTTTTCACTCGCTCGATTCTATCACGCCACTCACCTACAGTCTTTTCCATTGCTTTTTTGTTTTCACAAAAGCTCTGGCTTTGATTCTCTAACTCAGACTCGATGGATTCCATAAACGCTCCTTACACACTCTCAAAGGGAACTGGACACAGCCTAGTTGAACCCCCCCCATACAGGCAAGAAAACACATGCCCGACAGTGCTAAATGCACTGAGTTAAACGTTTGCTTTTACTGATATTTGACGAAAGACACAACTCCCTCTAGGGTAAGAACTAACTCCATCACTTAATTTGAGGTTGGTATGAAGCTGATCAGTTTAGCTATTTTTTCAAGTGCTCTTTATTGGACATGGGGACTTATTCATCCCCTCCCCCTCGTGCATCCCGATATTCAAGATGCTATTCAAAATCAAATTCAAATTATCATTACTCAAGCGGTAAAAAAAAGACACCAAGATGCAATCGATATCCAGTTCATTCATATCAACTCAGATTCACTGAACCAAAAAGAAATTCTTGTGACTTTCGATTACGAATTCCGTCGTCCCACAATCGATGGGGACGCTCAAGGACATACCAGATCCCAGATTCAAGGAAGCGTAAACGTAACCCTCTCCAAAGCCAAATACAATTCTCTGCCACAATGGCAGTTGCAGAATATCGAAACGATCTCCTCCCATGTTGAGTTTGAGAAAGGCTCCGAAATCACCATTAAAAAATAATGTCTGATATTCAAACTAAAAAAATACAGTTCTTACAAATGTCTCCAACAGGATATCTTTACAACGGAGAGGCTGAAATTCCCTCTACCGCAGGACTTCATTTACTTCAAAATCTCAAACGGGAGGAAAACAATGTCTACACGACTTTCCACAACGACAAAAAATTTCTCATCGAAGCCTATGACTATCCATTAGTCGCTATTGATGTTTCTCCCATTCAAGACTCGCAACCCAATCAGTGGACAGCCACTGGCGCTTACGGCCACCAATGGGAATTTGATTTAAAGCAACTACGATTAGATTCATGGGATCGTTTTATTGCATTTAATTTCAATAAAATACCCTTTGTTTTTAGTTCTCAAGCTCAGGATATTTTTTTCTCTGCCCTTGACGAGTTCACCGATGATACTCTCACTTATCGTGGACAGAAATTTTCTGTTCCCGATTGGTTCATAGATACAAAAGAAGTCGAATCCTCTAAACACTGGTCCTCTATCTATCAAGATGAAACCCCTGGATGGGAACTAGAGCAAGCCTCGCCTGTCATTACAAAAAACCTCCAACGTCTTAAATTAATTAAATCTCATATTGTCGTTCTTGGCTGCGGCTCTGGCAATGATGCTGCCTACCTAGCTCAACAAGGTCACATCGTAACAGCCATTGATTTTAGCTCTGAAGCTATCTCTCAAGCCAAAGAAAAATACGCTCATATAGACAATTTGAGTTTTATTCAAAAGGATGTTTTTAACCTTCCTCAAAGCTATAACAAGCGATTCGACCTCATTATTGAGCACACATGTTTTTGCGCCATTAACCCCATAAAAAGAGAGAAACTCGTTCAAATTTGGCATGAACTTCTCCGTGATAATGGACAACTTTTTGGTGTTTTCTTTGTCTCACCTCAAAATCAAGGCCCTCCATTTGGTTCCACAGAGTGGGAAATGGAGAAACATCTTAAAAAAGGCTTTCAATTCCTTCTCTGGGAAAGGGCTAAAAACTCACAGGGTCAACGCCAAGGTAAAGAACTTTTTATCTTAGCGCAAAAACGCACAAAGTGATCTCTATTAAAAAACACAGCTCATTTGCCCAAATCGAAAAAAGATGGTATAGCTCTTTCTAAATCGGTTAAATGGGTAGTCGCTGGTTGAAGATGGTTTTCATTTTTAACGAGAGGAAAGTCCGGACTCCTTATGGCAACGTAAAGGGTAACTCCCTTCCACCGTGAGGTGAGGACTAGTGGAACAGAGAGAATGTCCAGGGCATTGAGCTTGAGGCTGGGAACAGGAGGCCTTTTGGGAGCTGCTGGAGTGAAAACAGCTAAACTCTACGTGGAGCAAGATCAAATAGGAGAGCGCTTTAAGCGCAGCCAGCGTAAGGCTCTCGGGTAAGATCGCTTGAAGAACTGGGTAACTGGTTCTCTAGAGGAATGGCTACCTCGCAAAATGACTTGCCATCATTTTGTAGGACAGGATCCGGCTTATAGTTTAACCGATGTGGCTTTTTGTGGGGGCGTCTCTTATTAAGACGTCCCCTTCTTTTTTAGCGGTTCTCTGTTATTTATGGAAATCTCTATTTTATAGAATCGACTCTATTCTCTTTCCTGGGTTTCACTGTCTAGAATTTCACTGTCTAGAATTTCACTGTCTAGAATTTTACTGTCTAGGGCTTCATTGGCCAAGCGATCTGCCTCCCTATTGAGCTCCCTTTTAACATGTTCATAACTCACCTTCTGTAATTGCCTCTCTAACTCCTTGGCCTTAGCAAACAATGGCTTAATTCCCTCAGCCTTAACTCTGTACTCTCCGATCATCTGCTTCACCATAAGTTGACTATCTGCCTTTAAAAAAACTTCTCTAGAACCAAACTCAATTGCCATCTCAAAAGCACGAACCATCGCCATATACTCAGCATAATTATTCGTCTGCACCCCTATAGCTTCTGAGATTTCTGCCACAAGCTGACCCTGTTGGTCTAAAACATAGACACCTAAAGACGATGGACCAGGATTTCCTCGACAAGCTCCATCGGTATAGATCACAACAGTTTCGGGCCATTGCCCATGATTTAGCTTCTTTTCACCTTTTCTGAAAATCTCAATCACCTCTAAAATATCGTTCCAAGAACAATCAGAAGACAATTTTTCTATAGATTTTAAAACTCGCTCTTTAATCGTATTCATACAAAATATTCCAAATCGCTACCATCATTAGGCCATTAACAAGATGAGTATCTCCCTTGTCTCTTATAAAGTCAGCACTATAAATAATTTTATCTCTACTCTTTGTAGCCATTTAGAATGTCGTTTCAATAAAATGCTTTAACTTATGAATCACCTTCTCTGGAATCTCATGCTCTCCAACAAAAGATTCAAATTCACCCCGACAACCACACTCTATCAAAGTTTTATAAAAAAATTCCGCATCTTGATGGGATAAAACAGGGTCCCTCTCTCCGTGGCTTTGAAAAAAATTTATTTTTTTCTTTTCTGCCAACTCTGGCCATTGCTCCTTTCCTAGAAAGGCCCCTGACAAAATAACTAGGCCAGCAAAATCTTCAATGCTATTTAAAGCAATATCCGTGGCTAACATAGCTCCCTGACTAAAACCACCAATAATACAATCCTGAGGACTTATTTTCATCTCTTGCAAAGAGCGAAGAAAACTCTCTCTCACAGAGACAAGCTTCTTAGGCACAGGGCCCGAGTACTCCCTATAGCTTCCTTCCATCATTGCTTTTTCTAATGCCGCAACATCAAGAGGGAACCACGCTCTACCCATCGGCATACCTGGAATACTTAAACCCCCTTCAGGAAAATACCAGTTTCCAACTTTAGATGATGACAATATTCTATGGAGAGAAAACAAATCATAGGCATTAGCCCCATAACCATGGAATAAAATGACCGTTTTACTCTCGCCCTCCTGTTTTTCATGCCCCTGATGGGAACAGAGCGCTTTTAATTCACCAAAGGGCTCTAAGTTTTTAACATAATTAAACATTTAAAAAAACCTCTCTGTTTTTTTTCTCGTTACATTCCTCTAACAAGACGACCTTTTTCAATCTCACTGACTTTATCAGCCAAGAAATCTAAATCACGTCGATCATGGGTGATTAAAATCGTAGGGATCTTTTCCTGCGCAATCACTTTTTTTACCAAATTACGTGCTTCCCCTTTCAAGCTTTCATCCAACGCTGAAAAAGGTTCGTCTAAAAGTAGTAACTGCGGACGAGCGATAATCGCCCTAGCCAAAGCCACTCTTTGCCTCTCTCCCCCTGACAACACAGACGTGGATCTTTGCAAAAAAGATTTCATATCTAAAAGCTCTGTCAACTCCCTCAAACGATCTTGAGCCTTTTGTTCGGGGATTTTTCTCGCCTTTACAGCAAATAAAATATTCTCCAAAGCTGTCATATGTGGAAACAACTCCAAAGACTGAAACACAACACCCAATTTTCTCTCTGGACTTTTTAAAACAGCTAAATTCTTTCCTTTATAGCTCCAGCTCATTTCCTGACTTTCATCCAAACCAAGTAAAATCCGAAACACACTGGTCTTTCCCGAACCACTCGGCCCCCATAACGCTGTAACGCCCTCGTCAAGAATCTCCCAACGGGGAATGTCCACCACAAATTGGCCATAATTTTTATAAAGCTTTTCGACTAAGGACACGTCCTATCCCCACAAAAAAGAAAAATAAACCAAAACCCAGAAGCAATAAAATCCAACTCAAAAACACAGCCATATCCAATCTATAATGGAATATTAAATTTTTCATCACAAGGGCCAGCGTGTAATCACCATCGGCAACAATATTAGACAAAGCAAAATCACCACTGGCCCAAAAAGCCCCAAATCCAGCAAGGAAACAAGCTGCGGGAGCCAATTGAGGTATCATCAAATCATTTAAAATCAAATACCAAGATGCCCCCAAAGTTCTCGCCACCTGAACCTGCCCTCGAACTCCTGCGACAACCGACTCCCAGTACAGGCGATACAGTGTCGGTAACAAAACCATACACAATCCTAAAATCATTTTTAAAAAATGCACCCCAACTCCATCTCCTGGCATTAGCAACAACGCAAAGCCCGTTAAAACAGAACTCGGAGCAATAAATCCTCGCATAAAGATTTCTAAAAAACGACTCGGACAAACCAATGCCACAGCAAAGAATAGGCCCAGCAAAGAAAAACCCGTGCCAAGCCCCATCACAATCGAACCCAACGCTCCTTTAAAAACTGCTTGCCTTATAGCTAATTGATCCAGAAATTGACCTAAACCATCAAAAAAACCTGGAAACAAACCAAAAATAATTAAAAATGTCAGCCCGTAGGGCAAAAGCCAACTCCATTTACTTTCAATAACTCTTAACTGTGTTTGTCGACGCCTATGGCTCTTAACTGACAGACCTGCTCCAAAAGATATTAAAACCATAAACGCTGTCTGTATCACCGATAAACCCATTGCCCCCGCCCAATCACTGCTGATACGTATTTTCTCATAAATCAAAACTTCAAGGGTCACCCCTTTTTCCCCTCCAACAATCAAAGGCACAGCAAAACTAGAAAAACACACCGAAAAAACAAAAAAGAAAATCAAAAAAATATCTCGACTTAAATACCCTCTGACTCCTTGCCATAAAAATTGCCAACGATTCGCCCCCTCAATCCAAGCTAATTCAGCCATTCCTCCCAAACTCTGATCAAGTAATCTTGCTATCATAACCGATACAAGTCCGACATTAACCACACTATGAATAATAACAATGCCCCAAACACCAAATGGGAAATTAGATATAATATTTAATAAACTCAACAAAACAAACAAGACAGGAAGCACCGTCGGTAACAAAGCCAGAGGCTCTATCCAGTGACTTCTCTGTGGAAACTTTCTACGCAAATAAAGAAGTCCCAATGCACCGTAAAAACCGAAAACCAAAGACAAGAATGCACTCAAAAAAGACTGTAATAATGTATTCTTAAAAACCCACAAAAATTCTTGATGAGCAGGCAAAGATATTTTACCAAAATGGAAAAACAATAGTATGTAGGGTCCTAATAAGAACAAAACAATTGCAACCTTTAAATAGCCTCGCGTTTTCTCCATAACCATTCCTATTTCTGTTTTCGACGACTGTTTACCCATTTTTTTATCAATTCTTTCTTTCTCAACAGAAATCTATCTATCTTCTGCTTCTCAATTAATTTTACATTAGGAAGCTCATCAAACAAGGTCCCCCTCCTAACCCCGTCAATCACGGGAAACATAAAATTTCTCTCCATTATGATTTTTTGAGCCTCTTGTGTCAGGAGATAGCGAATAAAACTTTGAGATAACTCGAGGTTTTTCGTTTCCCTAGAAATAGCAGCATATTCCAGTTGCACAATATGCCCTTCTTTAAATACAATAGGGTGGTAATCCCTTCTATTGTCTTCCTTCCAGTGATAAATCGGTGATGTAAAATAAGATAAAACCGTTTTCAAGTTTCCTTTTTGAAAAAGTCCATAGGATTTTCCCCAAGATGGAGACACAGAGTGAATATTATGGAATAATTTTTTTAAATAGAAAAAACCCTCATTTTCCCCCTTCGTTGCCATCACCCAAAATAAAAATTGCAACCCTACAGTGCTCGTTCGTGGGTCTTGAAGACCTATCCCTCTCTCAAGGCCCTCAGCCAATAAACCCTCAAATCCATCTATCATTGACAAGTTATCTCTCTGTCTGGCTATAAAAGACAAAGGCGCCCAATCAATTGGAACAAATCGTCCCTCTTCCACAGGAGTGGAGGTGAAATTCAGAAAATCTTTATCCCATTCTATTTTTTTTAATTTTATTTTTTCCCAATTTAATTTTTCTTGAGCCTCGCTCAATAATAATTGATCTAACCCTAGAACCACATCTACCTTTTTCTGAGAAGAATCTAACTTAACTCTCTCAACTAA
The DNA here is from genome assembly GCA_965217115.1 of Bdellovibrionales bacterium. Classification (GTDB taxonomy): domain Bacteria; phylum Bdellovibrionota; class Bdellovibrionia; order Bdellovibrionales; family CAYMLA01. The sequence goes on from OZ244239.1 coordinate 1,090,280, forward strand.
TAAACCTGCCTCTCCCACGTTAACAAAAATCACCTTAACATTAAAACGCTTCTCAAATTTCTTTGCCAATTCCGCACCTGGCCCCCAAGAACTGGCAAAAGATGAATAAGTATAAACTCTAATCATTTTTTTGGTACTTCCATGTCCCCAAAAAAAAGAAAATAGTGAATAACTTAAAATTGTGAAAAGAAATCCCACACTAAGGACCAAGACTAAACGCATAGGGATATCAGCCTTCAGCATTGCTAGTAATTATCACCACCAAATACCACGACGCCTTTTAAAAAAGAAATAATCAATTCCTAAGCAGCGTCCAGCCCCTAACCAAGCCATTGTAAAGTTAATAGCTAAGAATGTTTTGTACAGATCTTGTTGCTCTGGACCACTCAAGAAAATATAGTTCAGACATAAAAACACAGCCCATATCGCAAAAGGCCGCACCAAATAACCAATAATAAAAGACACCCCTATCAAAAACTCCAGAGACGTCACTGCATAAGAAAATATTTGCCAATTAGAGACTAAATGGTTCTCCAGAAATTCTTTGTACCAAATAGGCGCTCTACTATTCGGCAACCACTGGCTAATTTTATAGGAAGCTGCTGAATTAAGAAGATAATCACCTTGATATTTTGCCATGGCTTCATTGAGATAATAATACCCCATATAAACCCTTAAAAATGACAGAGGCAGTAGATGTCCAACATATTTTATACTTTCAAAAAAAGCTACAATCATAGTAAGTGCATTCTCTCTTACCTAATAAAATACGTCAATACCTACATCAATTAACCGTCATCACCGATAGCTTCGACAGGGCAGCCTTCGATGGCCTCAACGACCCCCTCTTCCTCCTCCTCAGACTCAGGCTGTTTGGACACATAGGCATGTCCTTCGTCTTCATCCATGAAAAAATTATTTGGAGCTGCTAAAACGCAAGCGTCACAGGAAATACAGGCTTCATCGACATATATTTTTCCAGGAACATTTCTTTCCCACTTATTTTCCTTATCTGCCATGCAGTGGATATATTGAATTTTTTCTCTATATGCAAGCTTTAGCTAAGGTCTCTCAACATAATTATTTAACCGTATTTTTAAAAAATATTTTCTCAATGCTTTTATAGAATTCTCGACATCACGCAATACCTGATTGTTACAAACTCTGGTTTTTTAGAAAATCTGTACTTTCAGTTGGCCACAATTCAAAAAAGTCACTATAATTATAAAAAGCAATCTATTCAGGGCCTGCCGTCTAGAAGGAGATATTATGAAGAAAATTGCCGTTATTCTCTCTGGTTGCGGTTTTCTCGATGGCACAGAAATCACAGAAGCTGTCAGCACCATTGTCTGTCTCTCTGAACAAGGTGTCTCTTACGATTGTTTTGCCCCTAATCAAGACTTCCCCACAACCAATCACCTTAATTCCGAAGCCAGAACCGAAAAAAGAAATGCCCTCACCGAAGCAGCCCGTATTTGCAGGGGGCAAATACAACCCCTTAACAAGCTCAATGCTAACGACTTTGACGGCCTTGTTCTTCCAGGTGGATTTGGGGCTGCTCTAAATCTCTCGACATGGGGGAGGGAGGGCCATAAATGCTCTGTTTTGCCCGACATGGAAAAAGCTCTTATCGATTTTCACAAACAGAGCAAACCCATTGGCGCTATATGTATTTCTCCCACGCTCATAGCAAGAGTTCTTGGAAAAAAATCTCCCTGTATCACCATAGGCGAAGATTCTGCCACAGCCAGTGAGATTGAAAAAACAGGGGCCCATCACGAAACTTGCCCTGTCACTGACTACATCACTGATCGAGAAACTAAGGTTATCACCACTCCTGCTTATATGTACGAAGCTCTTCCCCATGAAGTGTTTTTAGGAATCCGTGGTCTTATTAAAGAACTTTGCGAAATGGCATAGGAGTTTCATTGGACACTTACACAAAAAAAACTGTCGCTATTATTTTTGGTGGGCAATCTGCCGAACATGAAATTTCTGTGCGTTCGGCCGGGAATATTCTTGAAGCTATGGATACTGATCTTTTCACCCCCATTCCCATAGGGATCTGTCAAAATGGTCAATGGTGCTATTTCTCCTCTATAAATGATCTTAAGGGTGTCTCTTCTTTAAAAGAAAAACCTCCAGGCACCGAAAGTGTCACGCTCTCTCCAGGTCACGAAAATAATCTTTTTTTCCTCGATTCATCCAAGAAAATAAAAATCGATGTTGCCTTTCCCGTTCTTCACGGCCCGATGGGAGAAGATGGCTCTATTCAAGGACTTTTTCGTATCTGCAATATCCCCTTTGTCGGCTGTGATACGCTGGGTTCAGCCATTGGCATGGACAAAGACATCATGAAAAGACTCTTTAAAGAGAGTGACCTTCCCATGGGGGCCTATAAGGTTCTATACAAAAATGAATCTCGCTTATCCTACGAAGACTTAGTTATAGAAATAGGTAGCCCCTTTTTTATCAAACCAGCCAATATGGGGTCCTCTCTTGGAGTTCACAAAATTTATACTAAGAAGGAGTTTGAAGAAAAACTTTTAGACGCTTTCTCATTTGACCACAAAGTTATTGCCGAGCAGTACATATCTGGACGAGAGCTTGAGTGCGCTGTTCTAGGCAATTCCTTCAGCTTGAACCCTCCTCGCACGAGTGGTGTTGGTGAAATCATATCACAACATGACTTCTATTCTTATGAAGCCAAGTACCTTGATGACAATGGCGCTGTCTTATCCATTCCCGCTCAATTAGAGAATGAGCTTGCAGAAAAAATTCAGACGATATCCCTGCAGGCCTTTAAGTGCTTAGAGCTTTCAGGACTTTCAAGGGTTGATTTTTTTCTGGACAACACTGATCAGATTTATATCAATGAGATCAATACAATGCCCGGTTTCACCAACATCAGCATGTACCCCAAACTATGGGAGCAAAAAGGTCTTTCATACAATCAATTGATCACCACGCTTTTGAATTTAGCGATGGAACAGTATCGGATTTGGGCAAGATAGGTCGTTTTTTACTTGAACTCGCCATAACACGATCAAATCAAGCTAGTTTCAGGGCTTGTCCGCCCACTTCGGCAATCACTACTGTCATGTCAGCAGGAAAATTTTCTGCTCCAACAAACTTTTCAATTTGATAATAAATTTCATTGCGTAAGCTATGGGGGGATTTATTCTTACTTTGCAAAATGGCTTGATATAATCTTTGCGAGCCAAAACTCTTCCCCTCCATATTGCAAACATTTAAAATACCTGGAGAACAAAAAATCAAAATATCTTTCTCACACAAGGAGATTGTCTGTCTTAAAATACTTCCACTAAAGGAGGGGCTAAAAACCTGTTGTTCTTGACCTATTTTTTCCAACTCTTCTTTTTGATGTCGCCAAATAAGAGCCTGAACTCCCCCCAACATACTAAAGTGTAATTCAAATCGACGACGATCAATTAAACCATAAAAAAGATGTACCTCTTGGCCTTCAGATATATTTTGAGCCATATCCTCTAAAATAATCTTCAAAGCTTGTTCTGGAGGCATGGCGTGAAAACCTTTTTCAATGGAAAATTTAAAAAATGCTGATAAAAAGTGAGCCGAAGCCGAGTAACCATTGCTTGATGACACCACGATACCAAATTGAAATTTGTCGTCTGTTTCAAAAATATCAATGTAGTCTCCTCCCACCTGTGTGCCAGGAAGATACTTAGAGCTAAATTCAAAGCTAGGTATATTCGGAAACCTCGTGGGCACAAGCCACTTTTGCATCTGAGCAACTAAGTCTAACTCTTTACCCACACGTCGAATCAATTTTTCCAAAACGCCATTAGCTTTTACTAACTCATTTTTATAACGACCAAGAGTGTGCTCTCTCTCTTTAAGCTCACTTTCTAGCCTTTTTACTTTATCTCTAAGTATCTCTATTTCGCTCTCATTCACTGTCACATTCCTTAAATCACATAAGTATAACGCAAAACTCAAAAAACACACACCCCTAATAGCTTTATTTCAGACCTGAGTGTAATTAATCATTATATTACGCCAAGCTATCACTCACTCCTTGAAACACTAAATAGACAAAGATAAATATATAGCATGTTGCTTTTAAACGACATTGAAAAACGCTTTTGGCAAATTCTTGATCAACCAGACATTCGTCCCGAACTTGTCATAAAGAAGTTCATACAGCTCTCCCAACTTGTTGGCATCTCTTGTGATTCTGAGGAAGTTCTAAAAGAGCTAAAAGTTCTTTCCTACGACGCTGAGAAAAATCACATAATAGCAAATGAAGAAAATGTATTAAATATCTCTCGTTTCCTTTTCGAACAAAAAGGGTTTAAGTTAGACACCTCTGAAAATATTAGAGGACTCTTTATTGAAAAAACTCTCAAAGAAAAACAAGGACACCCCATTTGTATTGCTCTTATCTTTCAGCTCCTTTGTCACTGGCATAGAAGTCCTGTAAACATTGTTCAAATCGACTCCAAACTTCTTATTAGAACAACCCATAGCATAAGTGGAAAAAATCTCTATCTCGACTTATCAGATCCATATCATTATCTGAACGACAAAGATTTTCTCTCCCTACTTAGTCACCTACAAAGAGAAGGAGAACAAATAGAAAATTTAGATTTTTCTAAACTCTTTACTTTATCCCTAGATATTTTTGAACGCCACTTTGAAAACAAGAAACTTTTTAAACTTCTCTTATTAACATTGGAAATTAAAACTCAAATTAAACCTTCAGACATTACAAGTCTGAAAAAGAAAATTCGACTCAACCTAAGCTTCTCTAGAACCACAGAAGTACAGAAGGACCTTAAGAAACTCTCCTTTATCAGTGATTTTAAACAATGGCCCTTAGATTTACAAAAAATATATTTAAAGCTAGATCACTCAACGGCCACAGATCTTTCCCATCAATAGATATCTAGAAATGACCTGCTTTTTCTGCAACTACCTTCTCCGTTCGTTCTCTCCAATGTAAATCTGACGAGGACGACCAATCTTCATACTTGGAGATTCAAGAAGCTCTTTCCACTGGGCCATCCAGCCAGGCAAACGACCTAAAACAAACATCACAGTGAACATATTTGTTGGGATATTTAAAGCTCTATAAATAATACCTGAATAGAAATCCACGTTAGGGTAAAGCCTTCGTTTAACAAAATAAGAATCCTTTAACACTTCTTCCTCTAGGCCTTTAGCAATTTCAAGCAGCGGGTCATTCACGCCCAGTTTTGTTAAAACAGTGTCGCAAGCTTTTTTAATAATTTTCGCCCGTGGATCAAAGTTCTTATAAACACGGTGACCAAAACCCATCAAACGAAAGGGGTCATCCTTATCCTTAGATTTTTCTAAAAACTTCTTGTAATCACCACCATCTTTCTCAATACTCTCTAACATTTCAAGCACAGCCTGATTAGCGCCACCATGCAACGGCCCCCATAAAGCATCAATCCCTGCTGAAATAGAAGCAAATAGATTCGCCTTAGAAGAGCCGACAACACGAACTGTCGAAGTTGAACAGTTCTGCTCATGATCCACATGCAAAATCAGAAGAATTTCTAAAGCTTTTGCGACCTCTGAGTCTACCTGACGCCCTTCTTGATAAAACATCCTGTTAATAAAATTCTCACAGTACCCCATAGAATTATCATATTTAATAAAAGGGCTTTCTTGATTCTTACGATAAAAATACGTGGCAATAGATATCAACTGCCCGAGCATAAGACTTATCACTTCATCTTTTTTCTCTGATGTAAGATCTTGATCTGTCAATTCAGGGTAAAATGCCGATAATGACACTGTGGCTGCTGATAACACGGCCATGGGGTGAGTCTCTTTTGGAAATTGATCTATTATATTACAAATCCCCTTAGGCAATTCACTATAAGATTGAACTTTCTTCTCAAATTTTTTCAATTCTGCCGCTGTAGGAAACTCTCCATAAATAACCATATAACTTGTTTCTAGAAAATGAGATACCTCAGCCACTTGCTCAATAGGATATCCTCGATAACGTAAAATTCCTTTTTCTCCATTGAGAAAAGTCACTTCCGATGAACAAGAGCCTGTGTTCACAAATCCATTATCTAAAGTGATTAAGCCCGTCTGCCCTCTTAATTTAGAGATGTCCAAAGCTCGTTCGCCCTCTGTGCCAACAACAACAGGTATTTCAACCGTATTATCACCTAAAGTTAGTTTTGCATTATCAGACACTGTGATATCTCCTCTTTGGAAAAATTTTATAACACTCATTCAAAAATAACAGGACAGAACGATTTAATGATCAAAATCACTCTTTTGCCATCGGGGCAAAGACCTAAGGTCTTAGTTAGTAACCGATTTTTACAAAAACTAAAACTCCTTACATGGTGCTTCCAGAAAAGAAGATGACAAACAGACAAAAGTCTACCTGTCAGAACACAAATCACCTCTGTGATGCCCCTCGGAGATCAATCAGAAAACAAACAATGGGGGAATGTTTATTGTTAAATTTTGTTTATGCCTTCGCCGACGATGGACTCAATCTCTGGGATCTCTTTAGGCAAAGCCTCAGTCATATTTTCAAAACCGTCTCTTGTAATGCGAATATTGTCTTCGATACGCACACCAATCCCTCGCAATTCCTTAGGGGCTGATTCATCATCGCCAGGAATATAAATTCCTGGCTCAACGGTAAAGCACACGTTTTCTTTAAAACAAACTGGAGCTCCTTCTGCTTCCACATACAGTCCAACATCATGGACATCCATTCCTAAATAATGCCCCGAATCATGTGGATAATATTTTCTATATGCTCCTGATTTTTTAATTTCTTCTTTTTTTCCTGAAAGTAATTTCAAATCCAACATCACATCAATGAGCATATCAACAGAAACTTCTTTAAGATGATTTATCGATTCCCCTGGCCGACATAATTCAATGATTTTCTTCTGAACACTCAAAACCCCTTGATAGACCTCTTTCTGTGCAGAGGTGAATTTACCATTTACAGGAAAAGTGCGCGTGATATCTCCTGTGTAATACTGGTACTCGGCTCCTGCATCAATGAGGAGTAGGTCTCCGTTTAGACATTCCTGATCATTGAAGGTGTAATGTAATGTTGTTGCACTCTTGCCCGAAGCAACAATAGATGGATAGCCAGTCCTCTGTGACCCTTTCATCATCATGGTGTGAATTAAAACTGCCTCAACCTGGCGCTCGTTCACCCCGGGGCGACAAAAACTCATAGCGACCTTATGGGCCTCCACCGATATTTGACAGGCTTTCTTTTGAATTTTAATCTCGTCATCCGTCTTATACAAACGCATTTGACCCAATTTCTCACTCGGATCTTCAATCAATAGAAGCCCACTACCACTGCGGCCAGAGATCTCCTTAATTTTTTGTAAAACATTTCTCACTCTCAAATCAAAAGAGTCATTCTTAAATAAAGAATAATAAATTTTTTGCACCCCTTTTAACAATCTAGGCATCTCTTTTTCAAAATCACTAATTGGATAAACGCAATCAATAGAAAAATTCTCACCCGTTCCCTCAACCCCATAGCGAAAGCCATCCCATGTTTCCCTCTGCCGATCTTTCTCACGCACAAACATGATCGTCTCTTTTTCAGCCCCAGGGAGAAGAACCAAAACAGATTCTGGCTCCTCAAATCCCGTTAAATAAAACAAATTAGAATCCTGTCTATAGGCGTGATACACATCGCTATTGCGAACACTCTCAATTTGGGCTGGAACAATCAACGCCCCATCAGAAAAACACTCCTTAGCCCTGAGTCTTCTCTCTTTACATAATTCAATTCTTTTTTTCTCTATTTTTTCCATAAAACTTCCTTAGAATCCGTACTTCTTTCTTATCTTCTCTATAAAAACCTTTCCTGAATCATAGCCTCTTTTTATCATCTCATGGCGTAAATCATGATTAGTAAGAGAAAACTCTTGCATGTTTATATTCAAAAACTCATCCACAGAAGATTTCTGAGAATTTAACAGCTCAAAACCCTGTTGCCACAATAATTGAGTTTCAAATTTTAGATTTTTTCTAAACGTATCCAATGGTTGATTCTCTTGCAAGAGATTTATAAAAAACACTCGATTAACACCCGCCTCTTTTAATTTATCCACAGAAGCCTTAAGGGCAAAAACCCCTGCCACCTGGTTTCCGTGAGGGCGATAATAAGGGGGATAGCTCAAACAGCTTTTAAGAATTTGTCTGTACTCTCCCTTGTCATGCCAAATAACTCTCGATAGTTTCGAGAGATCACGGGATGGACAGGCAAAAAATAACTGGGATTCCTCAACAACACTCTTAGAAAACACATCGTCTAAATAAGAACTCAAGCTCTGTGCACCTGTCATTTTTATTTTTGATGACATCAACTCTGAACTTGGTAAATAGTTCTTTTTTAATTTAAGCATTTGCCATTCCACATCAAAAGCCTCGCCCTTGCGTGCATAAAAAGCAGCCACCAAACCACCCCATTCCAAACCGACAACGGCCGTTACTGGAATTTTCTCCTCCTCAAAAGCCTTTAAAAGCCCAACATGGGCAAATGCTCGCAAAACTCCTGGCCCTAAGACCAGTCCCACACGTAAATTTTCCCCATCGGGAATGATCGAAAGCAACTGCTGTCCACTAATATCAACTTGAAGATTCTGGCTATCAACAGCCTTTCGGCCCCCAAAATGATCTCTGTTCAGGTTTCTTACTTTATCAATAGTCACTTCAGAAGAGAGCCGCCCATCTAACGTCCCACAGGCGTTGAAGAGCAGCAATGCTCCTAACGCTCCCAATACCCTAAAAAAACTAAAAATCCTCTTTGCCATCGATTCTCTTACCATAGAAAAAAAACTCCCCATTTCCATCTCACATAGAAATCTTATTCAATTCTGCTCTCATTGTAATCAATAATTTCTTTTAAATAAGATTTTGTAGAGTTCGTTTTTCCGTTAAACTCCACACTCTGCCTGGCTTTGTCTGATAATTTTTTTAAAAAAACACGGGATTCATCTATTCCTACCAACCCAGGGTAACTTCCTTTTTCAATATCATTTAAGTCGTAGTCTAAAATATCATCGGCCACCTGAAAAGCCAGCCCCAAATAACGACCATAGTTTTTCAAACTCTCCATGTCTTTTTCCTCAGCCTGGCAAATCAATGCCGCTCCCTCAATCGCACAGCTAATAAGAGCCCCTGTTTTCAAAGAATGTAATTCGTTGAGTTGAGCCATATTCTCAAGTCCCTGCACCTGGACCTTTAAATCAATCGCCTGGCCTCCGACCATCCCTTCAATGCCTGAACTTTTTCCCAAAAGCTGCACCAGCTTTACAACAAGATCAGAGTTGTAGGAATAGTGTTTAGCCACGACACAAAAAGCCTCTGCTAAAAGCGCATCTCCTGCAAGTAAGGCAGTGTCCTCTCCAAAGACACGGTGATTACTCGGCTGTCCTCGACGCAAATCATCATTATCCATAGATGGTAAATCATCGTGAATCAAAGAAAATGTATGCACAAACTCCACTGCACAGGCGAAAGGAAGGGTTTTTTCTTTGTCACCACCTAGAGTTTCTGCCACATGTAAGCTCAAAAGCGGGCGAAAACGCTTGCCGCCATTATTGATTGAGTAGTTCACGGCCTCAACCAAGGATTTTACACCACATGATTTGGATATGTTTTTTTTATCCCAATAATCACGGGCAAAATGATCAATCAATACCAAGAGATCTTTCACTGTCACTCTTCCTCAAATTTTTCAAATTGACCCTTTCCTTTCCCATCGATTTCAATCAGTTTTTGTACTTTTAACTCAGCCTGCTCCAAGCTCTTATGACAGGAACGAGAAGTTTTCACTCCCTCTTCAAACAATTTCAACGAATCATCTAAGGACAGTTCTCCCTCTTCCATTTCGCTAACAATTTGCTCTAAACGAGTTAAACTTTTTTCAAAATCCATCTACAACTCCTGATTGTTTTGTTCCCATTTAAGCCTGCCTCAAAGGGGGTTCTTTCAACGCTTTTATAAAATCCCACTCTCAACTAAAAAAACATCTTTGAAGAAGAGTTAAGTCGCTACATTGTTTTTTATCGTTTTTACCTCAGCAGTAGCGCTGCCACAGGCCATGCGCAGATTAATCCTTTCACCAACACTTACATCCTTCACGTCTTTTATCACTTGCCCTGATTCATTTGTCACTAAGGAATAACCCCGTTCAACCACCCTCAAAGGGCTCAAAGAGTTTAATAGGGCCTTCTGAGTCTCTATTTTTTTTGTTTTCTTTTCCAATAGCTCCCTTGTCAATACTGGTAACCTTCGTTCTGAATTTTTTAACCTAAGCTCCATTCTCTCTAATAAATATCGTGGAGAAATTAGCTTTTCTCTTAGAACGCTCACTTGATAAAGTCTCTCCTTGATTTGATTCTCCATGACAACACTTAACCTATGTTGTAAGTCATCACAGCGAATCGATAGATCTTCTAATCGTTTTTTAGGGTCAATAAGACTCTTTTCTAGGAGCTGCCATTGACGTCTTTTCTCAATAACACGAAAAGTCACGCTCTTGAGCAAGGTTCTCTCTAAAGATTTTAGTTTTTCCTCTAATTCTAATTCACTTTTAATAACTATTTCAGCCGCAGCCGAAGGAGTTGGTGCTCGCAAGTCGGCAACAAAATCAGCAATAGTGAAATCAATTTCATGTCCCACAGCTGAAATCACAGGAACAGAAGCGTCGGAAATCGCCCTTGCCACAGACTCTTCATTAAAACACCAGAGATCCTCTATAGACCCCCCACCCCTTGCCAAAATCAAAACATCTAGATCTTTTAATCTTTGGGCCAGTTGTATGCCTTTGACAATGTCACTTGAGGCTTGTTTTCCCTGAACAAGAGAGGGAATGACTGTTAAGCAAATGCCCTTGTTTCTGCGACTTAAAACATTCACCATATCACGAATAGCCGCCCCTGTGGGGGATGTCACAACAGCTATGTGTCGTGGCCACGCGGGAAGATCCTTTTTGTTTTCTTTAGAAAACATCCCCTCTTCTTTGAGCTTGTTCTTTAATTTTTCAAAAGCCTCTTGCAAGTCTCCTTCACCAACTCTCTGTATCTCTTCACAGACAATTTGATAATTTCCTCTCGGTTCATAAACGGTGACTCTGGCTCTGATCACCACCTCTATCCCATCTTTGGGTTTAAAGGAGAGTCGAGAGTTGTAACCCCTAAACATCACAGCACTGATTTGAGAGTTTTGATCTTTAAGACTAAAATAAAAATGCCCCGAGGTGTGGGCTTTGAAATTAGAGATTTCTCCTCTGACCCAAATCAAAGGAAATTCACCCTCAATCATTGACTTGATCGAACGGTTCAAAGAGGACACCGTTAAAATGGATTTACAGTCTTGAAATTTCTTCCCTTGAATCATGCCTGAATTTACTTAGATTCACTCTCTATGGCAATTATTTCCTGCTTTAACCCACTTAGATTTGTCTAGGACACAGCACACATCAAGGCTTCGTAACAAAAAACCAGTCTTGATTCTAGAATTAATACAGATGTTATTTTTTCTTTCCCTATTTCACTAAACTTTGCTAGACTTATATGTGTTCGCTGCAGATGAAACTCTGTAAAAAAGAACTCTACTCTGATTTATTTAGGAGGCCGTCACTGGTAATGGTGAGCAAGCCCTACTCGTATAGGGAAGCCTAAAGTTGCTACAATGGTTGTTCCGCTTTTAAAAAAGTAAATTGGGTTCTTTATACAGGGTGCTCTAGCAGCGTTTTTTTTCGCTTGCCAATACTTTTGACAAAACACGGAAGTTCAACGTTTCATTTTGAGACGTCAATAATTTAATCAGCCTCAAACCCTTGAAACAAACTGCTTTTCACAGAAAAACAATCTTCCGCCCTAAATTGGCACTGCACTTGCTCCGATAGAGGTTGTGGTTGTTAACATTTTTTTAGGAGCTTTATAATGATGAACTCTTTTTCTCTTTTAGCTTTGGTCTCTACGATCCTGTTTTCTAGTCCCACTCTCAGAGCTAACCCACCTGTTGCAGCTGTTGCAAATCTTGACTACAAGAAGCTATATAAATTCTGCGAAGATAAATCAAAGAAGCTGATAAAACCAGATAGAAGAACAGATAAAACGGATGAAGAGATAATTGGGATGTGTTTTGACAAATTGAGTGATCGACACTACGGCGACTCTAAGAACAAATGCCCCGACCTGAAGGAAAAATTCCACGCCGCGAACAAAGATTTTACAGAGGCTTGTAAATCGGTTAATGGATCTGGACTCGAGTGCAGAAATAAATATATGAAGTGTCGCAATGTCCTTACTCAGTACAGGACTTATAACAGTGATAAAACTCGCATTCTCAATGATGAATACGCCACCTATGACGACCTCGATGGGCTGGATGATGGAATCAAGACCGCCCTGGAAGAAGGCGACGAGATATGGTCTTCTGCGAAATTAGGTGATAAGTGCCCTGAGATTTCTACAGCAAATTTTAAAGAATCTCTAAAGGAGCAAGAAGAGAAAATAAAAAACGCTAAAGAACAAATCGTCAAAGTAAATAAAGAAGATGCCGACTCAAAATCAGCTCAAGCTTCCTTCGAGCAAAAAAAACGTGCAACGGAGAAAGCCCGCCTCGCTAGTTTAGAGACGATTATAGCCAAACTACAAGACAGAATTCACTCCGCCAATGATCGTCTTAGGAGAGAGACCATAAGAAACTACAAGGAACAGATTCTCTCAGAAAAGAGCCTCGATGACATTGTCAACGAACGAGCTACGATTTTGACAAAGAAGGCAATGGACAGATTGGACCTTGCCAGTGACTGTCGCACTATCTATCAAAATAATTTAGACAAAGCTGAAGACAGCTGGAACAAGATAGGGAGAACCTCTTCTCAATTCAGATCAAGCAGACAGGGCCTTGCTTCAACATTGTCTGTCAAATCCTCTAAAAGAGATTTCTTTCGAAAAAAAGTTCGGATTCCCTACAGGCGCTGTCTTAAAAAGGCTTCATTAAAAAAGAAAATTATTAATAACGCTGTGGAGCTTAAGCTTAAAGCAAACACGAATAAATACAATGCGACTCTTAAAAACCACAAGCGTATCGCTGCTTCACAATCTAACAATCTCATCTCCTTTGACGAACAGATACACAGCTTAAAAAGCCAAGAAGCCAATTCTAAAAAAGAATACGAGAACCTTCTACAAACTCTTGAGGAAGAAGCTATGACTCAACGCTTTGACGCCATTAGTGCTAGTCAAGCAACAATGTCCAAATTAAACCTTGCCAATCAAGACTTGAATCTTGCCACAAATTCTCTGGCTGAATTAAGAATGATTGGAACAAAAAGTCGTGACGTTGCTAGTAGCCACACAGATATCCCTAGTAAACGTGATGAGGTTGTCCACAGACACGCCGCTTTAGAGACTGCAGCCTGCGAACCGGCCGCTCTACCTGGGTACATTGGAAGTGACAGTGATTGGGGGAGGAAAAAAGAGACGAAGGCGATTAAAGAGAATTAAATAAATCACCGCAGCTTCATCCCTTTTAGAGAGACTCAAGCCAGCCTCAATGACGCTGAATAGCTCCCCTTGAATTAACTTCTAATGCTGCTATAGTTCACCTATGAAAAAGCTCATTTTATCCCTGTGTGCCGTTGCCTTCCTAATGATCGTGGTTGGAGCCACCACTCTTTTTTACATCTCCTCCAACCTTCCACAGATCGTGACCGTGGAAGACTATGAGCCTCTACTGGTTTCAGAGGTTTACGATCGCAACAATGAGAAGATCGGGAATTTTTTCCGTGAAAAAAGAACTCTTGTCCCTTTTAACGAAATCCCCCCCATGATTATTGACGCCTTCATCTCTGCCGAAGACTCACAGTTCTACGAACATAGTGGTATTAACTACATCTCCATCTTTCGCGCCTTCATTGCCAATCTCAGAGCGGGACGCAAAGTTCAAGGTGGCTCCACCATCACCCAACAAACTGCAAAATCTATTTTGTTGTCTCCTGAAAAAACCATTATTCGTAAAATCAAAGAAGCCATTCTCGCTCAACGCATGGAGGCCCATCTTAGCAAAGAAGACATTCTCTATCTCTACCTGAATCAAATCTATTTTGGACAGGGGGCCTACGGTATTAAAGAGGCTGCTAAAACCTATTTTCGTAAAGACATCAATGAACTCTCCCTCGGAGAGGTTGCCGTTCTAGCTGGCCTCCCAAAAGCTCCCAGTCGCTATTCGCCTACTCGCAATCCAAAGAAAGCTAAACAACGACAGAACTATGTTCTTAGTCGCATGGTCACCACGGGAGTTATCAGCCAGGAGCAAGCGGAGAGAGAGCAGAGCACTCCTCTTGTTGTTTACACAAGACAGGATTTTCAGAAAACAGCTCCCTTTTATTTAGAAACTATTCGTCAGATTTTAGTTGAGCGCCTTGGAGAATCTCAAATTCTCGACAAAGGACTCCGCATTTACACAGGACTAGATATTAACAAACAAATCTCCGCCCAGAAAGAAGTTAAAAAGGGGTTGCGAAATCTAGACAAGCGACAGGGATATCGCGGGGTCGACAGTCATATTGAGGATCCACTCAAATACACAGCTTTTTTGATGGAAGAACGTAAACATCTTATCAAGAAAAGCTCTCCCCTGCGCACAATCATGCCCGACGGCACCATCCCTCAGCCCGATTTACTCGATCGTGAAACAAACTTAGACAGCAATAACAAACCTCTGCCAAACATTCCCCCCTATTTAGAAATCGGCCAAATCACCAAGGGTATTGTCACTCATATTGACAATAATTGGGGGCTTGTTTCCATAGAGATTCCTGAGGGAAAAGGTCTTATCGATTTTGAAACTATGAAGTGGGCCAGAGAACCCAACCCTAATATTCGATTTAATCTCGACGAAATTTCCTCCCCATCCCAAGCTCTTAAAGTCGGAGACGTTATTAAAATTCAAATACAGGGGCAAAGATTTTACTCTTCAGAGATTAATAAACGTCTTATCAAGATGAAGCGCACTCAAAAAGAGAACTACAAAAGGCCCGAAGAGCTGCCTGATTTTAAAAATTATATTCGTTTAACTTTAGAGCAAGATCCCATTGCCGAAGGGGCTTTGATTTCCTTTGATCAAGAAACTGAAGATATTCTCTCTATGGTAGGAGGTTATGACTTTAAACGCTCTCAATTTAACCGTACCATTCAAGCCGTCCGTCAAACAGGTTCTTCTTTTAAGGCCGTTGTCTATGCTGCAGCTCTTGATAAGAACTACACTCCTGCCACGCCCATCATAGACGCTCCCATCGTTCATTCCGATGTGATCGAAGAAGAGCAGGGTGGGGAGTCTATTGTTAAAAAATGGAAACCTCTTAACCATTCAAAAAAGTTTTCAGGTGATGTTCTTTTCCGAAATGCGCTTATTCGTTCAAAAAACGTTCCCACAATTAGGGTCACTGATGATATCGGCGTAAACTGGATCACCAACTACGCTCGACGACTAGGTATTTTCAGCCCTCTTAATTTAGACTTAACCATCGGTCTCGGCACAAGTGGTATCACCCTTTATGAGATGACTAAGGTTTTTTCCCATTTCGGTCGCATGGGAAAACGTATTCGCCCTGTACTGATTCACAGAGTGGAAGATCGTAATGGAACTGAATTAAACAACAAGATATCCTTGGATATTCGTTTCGATAAGGAAATTAAAGAATCTGATAACCTCTTTGAGGAAAAAAGACTCCAGTATCTCTCATCGCAAGAAGAAGAAGAAAACAAAGAAGAAAATCAAAATCTTCCTCCTCTGTTTTTTGATGACCCCGACCAATTACTTAGACCCACAACAGCTTATTTAATCACAAGCATTCTTCAGGGCTCTATCTCAGAAAGAGGCGGGACAGGAGGTCTTGCTCGTTCACTTGGCCGTGTAGTTGCTGGTAAAACAGGCTCGACAAGTAATTATTACGATGCCTGGTTTATTGGTTACTCTTCACAGATAGCGACAGGCGTTTGGATAGGATTTGATGAAGAACGTTCTCTGGGAAAAAGTGAAGTCGGTGGACGTTCAGCTCTTCCCATTTGGGTCGGTTACATGAAATCATCCCATGAAGACATTCCCAACACCAGCTTTCCAACTCCCGAAGGAATTGTTTTTGCCAATATTGACAATGACACTGGTAAACTCGCTTCAGCTAAAACTAAAACTGTCGTGCGCCAAGCTTTTCTCGATGGAACCGAACCAAAAAGTAGCACCAATAATACATCCGAAGAAGATGAAGAGGCGTCTTTTTATAAAGACGATCTCTAAACATGGGAAAAATAAAACTCTTTGGTGTTCAACAAAATAACCTAAAAAACATCGATGTTGAAATTCCTCTGAACTCTTTCACCGTCGTTTGTGGTCCTAGCGGATCAGGAAAAAGCTCTCTTGCCTTTGAAACCCTCTACGCCGAAGGGCAGAGACGCTACATCGAGGGAATGTCAAACTATGCGAAACAATTTCTTAGTAAATTGCCTAAACCCAACGTAGAACTCATCGAAAACATCCCTCCCGCCATCGCCATTGAACAAAAAAATTCTGTGAAGAACAGCCGCTCCACTGTTGGTACTCACACCGAAATTCTCGATTATTTAAGACTACTTTTTGAAAAAATCGGTATCGCTCACTGTCCAAAGCACAAAACCCCTCTCAAATCTCATAACATTACCCATGCAACAGACCTCTGTCTTAAACACTTTTCAAACAAGAAAGGCTATCTTCTCGCGCCCATATACAAAAAACATCGTGTCTTTAAAGGTAAGAAACTTCTCTCACAACTTTTACAAGATGGATTTTTAAGAATTTATCTCCCCCCTAAAAAAACACAGGTTCATTTAATTAAAAAGACTAAAACCTCCTTTCCTGTTATTTCTGTTGAAATGGGTGAAGTTATTGATCTTCAATCTCCCTCTATCTTAAAAAAAGGTCTGCCCAATGAAAATTTCTACATCGTTATTGATCGCCTTCTCTTTAATTCTGATGATGAAAATAAACAACGTATCTCAGACTCCATTGAGCAAAGCTATCAAACATCCTTAAAGTTTAACTCCAGTGAAATCAAAGGTCGATGTCATTTTTTAACAACACAAGGGGAGCTTCTTAAAACATCACAAACTTCAAGCTGCCCTATTTGTCACACAACCTCTCAGCCCATCACAGCCAGTTTTTTTAGTTTTAACAATCCACTGGGAGCCTGTCCCTCTTGTAAGGGATTTGGCAATACACTTGATCTTTGCAAGAATAAAATTATTCCTCGACCCCACCTTTCGATCAAAGAAGGAGCGATTATCCCCTTCTCAATGCCAAGCGCTAAAAAAGATCTTAAAAGACTTCTTAAATTCTGTGAAAAACACAAAATAAACACTGACCATTCCTGGGAATCTCTCTCTGAAAAACATCAGGGAATGATATGGAACGGAACCAAGGATTTTTATGGTATTAAAGGTTTATTTGAGTATTTAGAAACAAAAAAATACAAAATGTATGTGCGTGTCTTTCTCTCTCGTTTTAAAAGCCCTTCGATTTGCTCTGTCTGCCAAGGGACAAGGTTAAAAAAAGATTCTCAATCTGTGCTTATTAAAAATAAAAACATCTCTCAATTTTCGACTCTAACCATAAAAGATCTTCACTCTTTTTTCTTAAATCTCACACTCTCAAAAAAAGAAAACAATGCCTCCCATGAAATTATTCGCCAAATCAAAAAACGCTTGAAATTTCTTCTTGATGTTGGCGTCTACTACCTCACCTTTGATCGTGAAACAAAAACTCTCTCTGGGGGAGAGTTTCAGCGACTCAATCTAGCAAAACAACTGGGCATGGGACTCTCTCAGTCACTCTATGTTCTTGATGAACCGACCATTGGGCTTCATCCAAGAGACAATAAAAGACTCATTCAAATTCTACAAGAATTACATAAACTCGGAAACACCCTTGTTGTCGTTGAACACGATCAGAGTGTTATTGAAAATGCGTCTTACCTTATTGAAATGGGGCCTGGTTCAGGAAAAAACGGTGGTGAAATCATCTTTTCTGGAAAATTAGAACAATTCTACAAAAGCACTCGCTCTAAAACTCTACCATTTTTACAAAAGAAGAACCCCCCCCCTCTCTCTTGCTCTAAGATGTCTAAACCCTTCAATACAAACAAACACAGTGCTTTCTTACAGCTAAAAGGATGCCAGGGAAACAATTTAAAGAATATTCACTTAAAACTCCCCTTACATTGCTTTGTGACCATCACTGGCGTGAGTGGCTCTGGAAAATCAACCCTTATCACTCAAACACTCTACCCTGCCCTAGCAAAAAAAATCATGGGTGAGCCATCGACAGGACACAGTTATAAATCTCTTTCTGGCGAAGAGTCTTTACAAAATGCCCTTCTCATCGACCAATCATCCATTAGCAAAACAGCCCGTAGTAACCCCGTCTCTTATTTGAAGGTTTTTGATAGTATCAGAAAAGTTTTTTCAGATACTAAAGAGGCTAAGAACAGAAACTACACTCCTGGGACATTTAGCCTTAATGTCGACGGCGGACGCTGCCCTCTCTGTAAGGGTCTTGGGTTTGAAGAGGTGGATATGATTTTCATGGATAATATCTCTATTCCCTGTGAAGTTTGCGATGGCGTAAAGTATCGCAAAGATATCCTCGAAATTAAATGGGGTGGTAAAAACATCCACGACGTTCTAAATATAACGATAGATGAGGCCATAGAGTTCTTCATCTCTCTGCCCCACATTCGGAAACCCCTTTCTATACTTAAAGATGTCGGTTTGGGCTACCTAAAACTTGGTCAATCCATGAACTCCTTAAGTGGCGGCGAGGCACAGCGATTAAAAATCGCCAAAGAACTCAGCCAGAACAGACAAAAAGCCACTTTATACATTATGGATGAACCGACAACTGGCCTTCATTTCCAAGAAATTTGGCAATTAATTCATGTTATTGATAAATTAATCGCCAGTGGCTCCTCCGTTGTTCTTATTGAACACAATATGGACATTATTAACTCTTCCGACTATATTATTGATCTCGGACCTGAAGCGGGACAAGATGGAGGTTTTATTGTCGCCCAAGGAAGCGTCAGTGAAATCACTCAGTGTCCACAGAGCCTGACAGGGCAATATTTAAAAATACACCAAAAAGGATACAAACAGGCCAAGGTAATATGAACGAAATCAAAAAAATACTCAAACAACTTTCATCCCATAAGAGCACCGTCAGTGTTGTCATGCTCACAGGTATTTTGATGAGTTCCATGCAAACAGCTACTTTAAAGTTCTTAAAGGACTTGGTGGATATCATGGGCAAAAGCAATCCTCAAATGAGCGAAGTTTACTATTATGTCAGCATTATCATTGGACTCTCTCTGGTTGCCGCTATCTCTCGTTATCTTCACTTTTTCTTAATGAATATAACAGCCGAAAAAGTCTCCTTAAGTTTAAGGCGACAAGTGCAAAAGCGTTTTTTAACGCTCAATTTAACTTTTCATAACTCCTACGCCACTGGTTCAGGAGGACTTCTCAGTCGAGTCCTCAATGATGTTATGGTTATTCATCATGGGTTACGCCTTGTTGCCGATATTTTTCGAGAACCTATTTTATTGGTTCTTATGCTGGGAACTCTATTTTATATCAATTGGAAATTAACCATCTCTATCGTCATTCTGCTACCGATCATCTCTTTATTCTTAAAACAGTTAGCCCGCAGTTTGCGTAAATATGGAAAAACCAGCCAAGAAATTTTTGAAAAAATCACAAACACCCTCAAAGAAAGCATTGAGGGTGTTCGCGTTATTCAATCCTTTAATCTCGAAAAAGAAATGGCCAGTCGTTTTGATGAAGAGGGAAAAGATTTTTTACAGGCGCGAAACAAGGTTCACAGTCGAACGGAAATTGCTGGCCCTGTCACAGAATTTATTGTTATCACTTTATTTGTCGGTCTTGTTGTCTACATGGGATTTCAAATTATCGAAGAAAAAGCTTCTCTTGGTGAATTCATTTGGTACACTGGTGCTCTTTTATCATTGCAAAAACCTGTTAAAAAACTACAAGAATCTTTTGTTAGAATTCAAGAATCCATTGTCGCTATTAAAAGAGTCTTCGCTATCATAGAGGACAAGAACGTTGTTCCCGATACTTCAAATCCAAAAAAATTTCCTGATGATTGGAAAACCATTGAGTTTAGAAACGTCTCCTTCCAATACGGAGAAAAAGAGGTCCTTAAGGATTTTAACCTTAAAATTGAACGAGGAAAAAAAATCGCCCTCGTCGGCTCCAGTGGCAGTGGTAAATCAACGATTGTTAATATGCTAAAGCGCTTTTATGATCCAACTCAAGGGGAGATATATATAGATGATATCCCCATCAAAGAACTGTCCCTGCCTGTCCTTAGAAAAAACATCTCTCTTGTAAGCCAGGATGTTTTTCTTTTTAACAGCAGCATCGCCTACAACATACAGTCTGGAAATTTTCAAAAACAAGAAATGGACATTTATTCTGCGGCAGAGCTTGCCAACGCCTCTGGTTTTATAAAGAACTTTCCAAAACAATATGACACCCCCGTCGGCGAACGGGGAGGTCGGCTTTCTGGAGGGGAGAAACAGAGAATAAGCATTGCACGGGCTATTTTAAAGAATGCACCCATATTGATTTTAGACGAAGCGACCTCAGCCCTTGATTCATCCAGTGAAGCAGATGTACAGAAAGGCCTCAATCATTTAATGGAAAACAGAACAGCTATTATCGTCGCCCATAGACTCTCCACCATCGCCAGCGTGGATCACATTGTTGTTTTAGACAAAGGCATTATTCTTGAGCAGGGCACTCACTCTGAGCTTTTACAAAGGAGGGGAGCCTATTATCAATTCTCCCTCCTCCAGCAAAACCTTGATTTAGATAAATAAATTATTTTTTATCCACCGTCCAAACAGAATATATACTGGGAAACAACTCTTCCTTCGACAGATAAATATAACCCGTCTCTGGGTCACAAGTGATACCGCTCTCCTTATATACAGAACAATTTTTTCCCCAACTGTTTCTTACTAAATATTCACAGCTCTTCTTCTCTTTATTGTATTTTCTGCCAATAATTAGGGCCGAATGAGCTGAAGCGGGCAGGTACACTCCTTTTTCTTTAAGAAAACTAGACATAAAATCAAGGCCCACGGTTTTTCCCCCATTAAGCCATTTATCAATCTGATTGTATTGCTTATGTTTTGATCCTTGAAGAAAAGTTGCTCTAAAATCCTTAAGATCAACTCGGGAAGTGCAACTCTTGTCTCTAAGTTCCTCCAAATAAGACCAGGTCGATGAGTGCTCTAGAACATCAAGAATGTCTTTGATCTCTAATTTTGGAAACACCGATGAAAGGGCGCTCTTACAGAGCTTTTCCTCCATTAGATATTTCTTTTTCTCTTCCCTTGAATGATAGCTTTCTTGACCAAATGAATCTCTGAAACTCTGATCATATTTAAGTTTAAAATTTTGAATCCTGAACAACAAATCTCCAATATCTTTAGTAGAAGAGTCACCTGACGACTTCACGTCCGCTTCAAGACAAACCTTCTGGTCCATGATTTCTTTCAAAAAACCTAGATATCCACTATCAAATTGCCATGGTCCCTCTTTCTCGGAACGGGGGACATTCCAATTATTAGATTTTACTTTCTTGAAATACCTGAGGGCTATATCAACTGCAGAAATGGGCTTGCCAGTTTGGGCCGTGATTAAATCACTGATAGCATATGCAAAACACCACCCGTTACTTCCTTGATCTCTGGTGGGAACATCTTTAAATTTAGAGGACAGATCAATTTCTGGCTGACATTTTTCTTGCTCTTTGAGCTGGTTTTTTTTTGAAACTTCTGCTAGACCATTTAATTTTCCTATTATTCTCAGGGCTTTTGTCGAAATTCTAGACGTCTCAATTTTATTCTCTCTGATCTCTTTTCTAATATTAGTGATGTCTCTACTCACATCTTGAAACATTGATTTGTTTTCTATATGCCTCAATCGGGATTCCACACGAAGCTGATTAAGGCCATTTTCAGGGAGCCCCACATCACTCTGAGTGAGGCAATGTCTATTTAAGATTAGTTCCGTCTCGTTTATTTCCGCTTCCACATTATAAGATATACCCATTAATACAGAGCGCCTTATTTTCCCATAGGAATTAAGAACATTATTTAGAATGGCTTCCTTGCCCTCTTTATCGAGATCACAAATTTTGCCACTGCCCTCGTTTTGATCTAAATAAAAGCCTCCGATTTCCCCATTACTTTGTGCATTACTTTGTGGAAAAGAGCTTAGTATGAGAATAAACATTAAGTGTTTCATCATAACAGCTTAGGTTTCGGTTTTTTTTTAAAATCACTCAATAAAGAAACTGCCCTGGCAGAAAACATAAAGGCCTACTAGACTAAAGTCCTAGGCCCCTTCGATAACATCTCCACAGGATCATCTTGATTCTAAAGAGCCCTCTTCCATGCTCTGAAATGATTAAGAGATGATTTACTTGGAAAAAAAAAGAAAATAGTGACTAAACTTTGATCTAAAACCCTTCCATTTCTTTCTTGAAACAACATTGGTTTTAGATATTTAGCTTATTTTTATAAAAACATTGAACAGTCTCAAGTTGTTCATTTTTTTGACGATAAGTGTGATGTTAACACCAATGGCGTGAATGCCGCCTGAATCGTCCATTTAAAAACCAAGGACCTTCAGGACTAAAGGAGAGGAAATGATTAACTGGGACGAATTTGAACACATACATGTCATCAAAAGACTTAAAGGGGTTCTTAATTCATGGTGGAATATCGACACTGTTTTCACTGACGAACGTGGACAGTTAAAGGGGTTTTATAAAGATAAAACCTCCTTTGCAAACCCTGTTACGGAAAGCTTTCTCAGCAAAGAATCCGCTGCAAATAATCTCTGCGAACTTGTCTCTAAAACTTTAGATGAATTACGTATTTCAGAAAACCGCTATGCCATTCGTAAATGGGATATGACAGGATTTGATGTCGCCATTTTCCCTATTATCATTGATGGGGATATGCTGGGAACTGTTGTCACTCTTGGATTCTTAAAAGACAGCGAAGGGAATCGTCTGGTTGAGATTCGCGAAAGGCTGGCTGCCTTCGGCTGTTCTGGGGATATTATAGAAGCCGCCCTCTCTAAAGTAAAATTTCTTGAAGACCAAGAAAAAAATCATTTCTTGGAACTAGCTCACCTTGTTGCTCAGGAGGTCGTTACTCTCCACCTAGAAATCACTTCACGGGAAAATAGAATTGAAGAACTCAATAAAGAACTGGGAAGTCGTTATAAATACGACAATATGATTGGTAAGTGCAAACCTATGCAGAGTCTTTACGCTCTTTTAGATAAAATTAAAAAATCCGAGAGCACTGTGCTTATTCAAGGTGAAAACGGAACTGGTAAGGAGCTTATTGCCAAGGCCATTCACTATAACTCAGATCGCAAAGACAATCCTTTTGTTATTCAAAACTGTTCGGCCTTTAACGATAATCTACTAGAATCAGAGCTTTTTGGTCATATCAAAGGGTCCTTTACAGGGGCGAATCGCGATAAGAAAGGCCTCTTTGAAATGGCTGACAAAGGAACCTTTTTCTTAGATGAAATTGGTGATACATCACCACAAATGCAAGTTAAGCTTCTCAGGGTTCTCCAAGAGGGAACGTTTCTGCCCGTAGGTGCTGTCGATTACAAACGTATTAATGTAAGGTTTCTCGCTGCGACAAATAAGAATTTACGGGAAATGGTTGAGAAAGGAACCTTCCGTGAAGATTTATATTACAGACTAAACGTGATTAACCTGAGAGTTCCTCCTCTGCGTGAACGCAAAGAAGATTTACCACTTCTTGTAGACTTTTTCTTGAAGAAAAACTCTGACTCTAAGAATTTTCTAACAAAGAGAGCCTTGGAAAAACTATATGACTACTCTTGGCCTGGTAATGTCAGAGAGTTACAAAATGAAATAGAAAGACTCTCTGTTCTCTCTGGTGAAGACACGAAACTCACTGCTGACATGCTCTCTCTGAAGATCATCGAAGCCTCAGAAAAAGGAAAACTTCAAGGCACTCGACTTCAGGGAAAACTTAAGGATGCCATTGAAGAACTGGAAAGGGGCATGATTAAGGAGGGCCTTCATCGCACGGGCTGGAATAAGTCCAAACTGGCTAAAGAACTTGGGATCAGCCGAGCAGGACTTATAATGAAAGTTGAGAAGTATGACCTAGACAAAAGGCGTATTGCTAAATAATTTTTAACTATCTAAGTGTGTTTTCTAAAACACGCTTTTGTGGCAACTCTATATATATTACAGTAATGACTATTAATTAGACTTGGACTCCCTTGCTTAAAAGGCTCTTCTGCCATTTCCTTTGATCTGTTCCTAGGCATAGATCTAGCATATCTCCATTTCAAGCCCCCAACCATTTATTTAAAAAGGGGGATTAGATGAATGAGAGGATATGTATTATGGTGAAAAATTTAAGCTCTTCTGAGTTTTACTGCCCTTCTCAAGGATCTATGTGGAATCGACATTTTCAAAGAGTCTGTCATGAATTGTCTGATCTCATGCATGGCCAACATGGCTGTAAATTAAGTGTCAATATTTCTGAACAATCAAACCTTTATAAGAACTATTTAAAGCTCAATATACCCGAACTTCCTGAAGAGCTGAATATCTTCATTAGCGACGCACAAACTCTGCCTCTTCAAGAGCAAAACAATCTTATTGAACACGTTCAATCAGTCCTAAGCTCTTTTTTGTGTCATTGGCTAGCTCTAGAAAACACGAACAGAGAGTGTCTGCCCCATGTCAGCGTCCATGAGAGCTCACTCAAACAAGAAATCCCTCCCATTGTTTTTTCCTCCAAGTGCTGTGAACAACTTGAGCGATCCGCTATAGATTTTAGTCATTTGTTCAACCTTCAGGGTTTCATTCATTGGAAAGATCTTTCTATAAATACAGATGAGGACATCCATAAATTAAGTGATATCGTTATTTATGTCTCTGACCTACACCTCTTAAGCATTAAGGATCAGGATCTTATTGCCCGTAACTTAAACAAAGGGCAATGGGTTTTTGGACACTTGAAATCAACACCTCCCATTAAAAACAATCGTTCTTTTACCGAAAAAGATCAAGAGAACCTCTCTCGACACACCCTCGATATAGATAATATTCCCTATTTCAAGAAAAACATTCAGGCTGTTATTAAAATGATTATTAATTTTTAAGCTTGTCACTATTCGACACAGAAGACAGATTGATTATCTCCTCTCTTTTTGTCATTATATCTCCATGGACGAAAACTCACTCGATGATAACCCACTCGATGAAAACTCACTCGATGATAACCTACTGAGCAATAGCACAGTAGATCATCAGCTTCCCCAAGAGACTCGCGCCTTTCTTGATAATTACCTGAAAACCAGTGCATACTCTATTTGTCAATTAACAGGAGATGCCTCTTCTCGTAAATACTACCGCATTGAACAACCCCCTACTTCTGAAGAAAAATCTAACAAAAGCATCATTATGATGTCTTGGGACCCTTTTCTTCCAGAAAAATCCCCTTTTATCAGTGTTCTCCATCACTTTAAAAAAAACCACGTTCACGTGCCTAATATTATATCCATGGCTCCAGAGCAGGGGCTCATCCTTTTAGAGGATCTGGGGGACATCACCCTTGAACACTTGTTTTGGCAAAACAAAGATAATCAGAAAGACGTCATTTCTCTTTATCAACAAGCCATTGATGAGCTTATCTCTATTCATTATCCCGCCACTTTTGATAGATCTTCCTGTTCCGCTTTTGATCTTCAATTTAATTGTGAAAAATTTTTGTGGGAGTTGCAATACAGTTTGGAGCACTTAATTAAAGGCTTCTATGGTTTTGAACTTTCGCAAAAAGATGAGCTTGAGATAAAAAATATTTTCCTTAGCCTAAGTCAAATTCTGTCCTCTGAACCTACTGTTATTTGTCATCGAGATTATCATTCGCGCAATCTAATGATTAAAGAACACCAAATGACTGTTATTGATTTTCAAGACGCACGACTTGGCCCTATTCAGTATGACTTGGTTTCCCTACTCAAAGACTCCTACGTTAATCTTACTGATGAAACCAGACAGATTCTTATTGATTATTATTTAGAAAAAAGACTGATGATAGATCATCCTTCTATCAAAGAAATTAATCTGAAAGATTTCAAATATATCTTCGAGCTACAATCTATTCAAAGATGTTTAAAAGCCTGTGGGAGCTTTGCTAGTTTCTATCAATTACGTCAAGACAAACGCTATCTAAAATATCTACCAAGAACCCTCAAGCACATTCTTAAATCACTAACGATCTTTCCCCAGTATCAGTTTTTGACTAAGGTTTTATCAGAAGCTTTTTCAAAAGAACACGGGAGCGATGGACTGTGAATGCCTTAATTCTTGCGGCAGGAAGGGGAGAGCGCTTAAAACCCTACACTCTAAATACTCCCAAACCCTCTATCCCTTTTCTAAATATTCCCATGGGGCTGTTTTGTCTAGATTTCTTACAAGGCCTTTCGATCTCAAAAATGGTTATCAACACCCATCATCTGCCAGATAAAATACAACAAACCTTTTCATCTTTAAAACAAGAGTATCCTTCTATGGAGTTTTCCCACGAAGAACTTATTTTGGGCGGTGGTGGAGCTTTAAAGAAAAATATTTCTCTGTTCGACAAGACCCAACCCATCGTCTGCCTTAATTCTGATAGCTTTATCCTCCATAAAAGAGTTCATTCTCTCGGACAAGAAGTCCTAGAGACACATCAACAAAAAAAATCTGCCGCGACATTGCTTCTTATTGAACACCCAGAGGCTGGAAAAACACTCAACGCTGCTTGGTGTGATCATCATGGGCGGATATTAGGGTTTGGAAAAAAACCTCCTTTAGGGCAGGAGAGTCGTCCTTTTCATTTTGTTGGTCTGCAAATTATTGAGTCAGATTTGATTCATCTCCTACCAGAAGGTGCTTCTAATCTTATCACCGATCTTTACAATCCTTTGATTAAAGAGAAAAAAAGCTCTCCTCTTATACAAGGGCATATTCTCACAGAAGCTCTATGGTTTGAAATAGGTCAATTGCAAGGGTACTTAACCGCGAGTGAACAGATTCTTAATCATCTCTTGCGAGAGAGGGGGTTTTCAATCTTTGATAATATTCTCAAAAAATCTTATCCTCAATTAAAAATCAATGGCCATCTCGCAACAGTAGACAACACGCTAGACAACACACTTAATAATTTTGAAGTCCCCTTGTTTTGTGGTTCCCATTCTCTGATAAGTCCCAGCACTTGCTTCAGTGGATTTGCGATCATAGGAGATAACGTCGTTATCGAGCCCCATTGCTCTATTAAAAACTCTGTGATTGGCCATGGAGTCACTGTTAAATCAGGAAGTGTCATTGAAGACACACTTGTTTTGTAGGTTTCGTCTTTAAGTGATTTTTCCTAAAAGAGTTGATTTCGATGCGCCTGTAAGACGACTGTTATCCACCTCTATTTGCCAAAGTCTTAGAGCAGCAAGAAGAGCGAAAGCACCTCCTTCTACGGCATTTAGAGGCCAATCGTATTCGTCAACTTGATGAAACGAAACTTCAGGGAGAAGTTCTTTGAGTCTTTGGACAAGAAATTTATTTTTAGCCCCACCGCCACAAAGAACGACTACGTTGGGTAATTCAGGCAAAAACCTCCTATAGGCTTGCTCAATAGACTGGGCTGTTAAATTTGTTAACGTACAGAGTTTATCAAATTGATTTTTACCTTTCATCATTGCAAAGGCTTTTTCTAAGAAAACCTCTCCAAACTCTTCGCGTCCGCAACTTTTTGGAGGCTTTTTCTTTAAAAACCTTTCTTTTAAAAGATGCTTCAATGTTTTTTCATCAATCTGTCCTTTTCGCGCATGATTGCCACTGCGATCAAAAAACTTTGTCCCCGTTGTTTTTCCCTTAGTTAACCTCTCCATTGCTAAGTCAATGGGCATATTGGCTGGACCTGTGTCGAATGCAATTTCATTTGACGACGCGCCTTTGCTATCGACATGAAAATAAGTCACGTTAGATATTCCCCCTAGATTATGCACCGCTACTCTCTTGTTTTTAAAATAACCAGCAAAAACCTGTTTATGAAACAACGGGGCCAGGGGCGCCCCTTCTCCCCCTGCTGCAATGTCGGCGGCACGAAAGTCATAAACCACAGGAACCTGAAATTCTTGCCTAAGGTAAGATGGCTCCCCTATTTGCAATGTTCCCCTCTGTTTGTTTTTTTTCTCACCTTGATGGTAAACGGTTTGCCCATGGAGACCGATGGCATCAAATCGCCACTTCTTGGCTCTTAAAACCCTCTTTAGACTTTGTGCATAGTTCCGACCAAGATTGTGATGGGTTTCGACAAGTTCTTCCATTGAGGTTTGGTGTTGCGCTGCTTTTTTTAATTGTTCTTTAAGCTTTTTCGGTAATTTCGTAGATGCCATATCAATGTACTGAATGTTTATTTTCTGTGTTTTTGTTTTTATGACCTCACAGAGAACCCAGTCAACACCATCCATACTTGTACCGCTCATCACACCAATAATTCTCATGGATAAACAGTACCATCTCTAGGCAGCGCTGCCAAATAGATGGAAGCTCTAATTCTCTGTTATTTTGTTTTAGTAATTATTTATTTTATAAAGACTCTCTGCCTTTTTTTAAGGTCATATCGTCGGGTCATCATTTTAAAAATATTATCCCCTGCGACACCGATTTTCAGCCCTTTATGCATGCGGTACATACCAGACACCGTTGCCAGCTTTCGAGATTTGGTCAAATTCTTTTTCTTATGACGTCCGAGCAAGGCATCTAGCTCTCCATCTATATCATATTCTTCATCGCTCGAAGCGGTGCTCGAATTTCTGCCAACGCCACTCTCAAAACCCGCTTTATTCACTTTTACGAGGGACTGTGCTATAACTTCTTTAGTTTGTTTTTTCATTTTCTTTAGACTCTCTTTAGATAATCCTAATTTCGCTCCCAAGCCAGCAGCACTTGAACCTACGGGCAATGTCGAACCATCGGGAAACTTGATTGAACCGTCTTTATTAACGATGTAACCCGCTTTTTTAAGATCGTTGAGTCCTTTTATTCCGACCTTATAAGGCTTTAGCCCTTGAACTTCTTCAGGGTATCCATAGACATCTGAAACTCCGGTCCCATAGTCGCCATAATCACCATCAAACGCCCCACCTGCTATACCTGCTCCAGCTCCTGTTTTATAGTTTTCCCCGCCTTGCAGCAGAGACAACCCCCCTTGCATCATTTGATAATAACCCATAGCCCTCTGCGCTCCGTTGGTGGGACCAGCAGTATTCACCATGTATTTACCAAGCGCAATCAAAGCACCTCCTGTGACCATGCCAATCATGCCCGCTTTATTATTTTCTTTTTCAATCTTACTGGCAGACTCTCTTGCGCTTTCCTGTTCTATTTGGTTTTGCTTTTCTCTCTCTAAACGTTCTCTGTCTGCTTGATCCCTTTGCGCCGTAATTCCACCTTCTGGAGTTCGCCCCACTAAACTTTGACCATAACTGGGACTTGCTTCAAAGATAACCATCGCCAGAGCGACAGTTAGTAGGGGTGTTTTTTTTATCATGAAGTCGTTTCCTCTCTTTTTATTCATAAATAATCCTTTTTACTTAAGAAGTGTTCCCAACTTTCTCCTATATCTCATTGAAACTTTTTCCCATAGGGTCGGGCCATTGGCTGCCGAGATTTCACGCACATTTGCTACTTTTCGTTTTTTGTATTTAGAGCCACCAGGTAAGTAAGCCTTTAAGTTCATTCTCCGTCGATTGTTTTTTCCGTAGCCCTTGTACTTATTTGATGAACCTCTATAGCCCCCGTAACCACTGGAGCTTCCCCCTCGGCCACTGCCTTCAAAACCCATGCTCACACTGGGGTTGCTGCCCGTACTTCCGCCACCACCTGATGAAGAACCATAGGAAGATTTGCCGCTACCACCACCGCCACCGCCTGGCGCTCCACTTCCTCCACTGGTGCCGATAGCCTGTCTTGAAGCGTCGCCATTCCCTTTTTCTCCAAAAGGGCCGCCTAGAGAGCCTCCTGCCCCATAAGGGTCATTCCCAAGGCTATTCATATCATTATTTATTTTATTAAGATCCACATCTCCACCCAAATCAGCAGTTGGGTTTTTGAAAGTGCCTTCCGGCTTTGTTGTGGGATTGGTACACAACGGGTCGCGGGGGTTTTTAGTGCAGATGCACGTTACATTTGTCGAATTCATAGGATCTGTGCAATCAAGAATGCCACCACCGCCATCACTTTTCGTTTGCTCTTTGCAATTTTGGGCCCCTTGATAAGATCGAGCCAAGCCCACCAAATCGAGGCTCGCCCTTTCCATATTCACTGCAAACTTTTCACAAGCTTTTAACCCTTGTTTTTTAAGAATGCTCAAAACTTTCTTCGCTTGGGGGGTTCTGTTTATATTTATATGATCTATCTCACTTATAATTCCATTATAATTTTGATCTAATCCCTGTGCAAACAATTTGCTCTTTTCTTCTGCCTCAATTCTGCTCTTTTCTGCCTCAAGACCTTTGAGCTTAGCCTTGTCTGCCTTTAAAACAGCGATTGTTTTTTCTATCGCGCTTGAACAATAATCTGTGCAGAAAGTGTGAACACCTTCACATCCCGCTTTAAAGGCAACAGTCGCCGCTGATACTGTTCTGAGGGCTTTACTCAGGCTGGAACATGTCTCAGAAAGACCCATTGTTCCCGCCGTCGAGGACAGTCCACTGACAATATCTCCTGCCGCCGCCAATTTAGGATTCTTTTCGGCGTCGCAAATTCCAGACACACCCCTTTCAACACTCCTATGACAGCTTCCAACGACTTCCGTTAACTCTCCTACTGAATTCGTATTAGGGAGGGGAAACTTTATCTTTTCTTCTGTTTTTCCCTGTACAGCAGATCCTCCTCTTCCCTGTGCATCAGGTTCCGCCAAAACCTGCAAGGGGAAGAATATTGACACTAGTAATAATCTAAGAAAAACATCCTTCAATTCGACCTCCCCAAAAAACCTTTGACACCATAGGGACTTATCGGACGAACATCTAGTTTACTTTAAAAAAACTTTCTCTATGGCAGAAGTCCAATAGTCTCATTTTAAGACACAATCCCCTTTAAAGCCTCTGCCGGGTTGGAAGCGATTCCCCTCCCCTTCCCCTCTATTATTTGTTTTACTGTCATCGTTTTAGACAGCTGCCCAACAATTTTCAGGAATAAAAGACAACGGCCTTGCTTTTATTCTCTGAATCGTTGTTTAAACCCCTAAAAAGAGCAACGTCTCTGGCATCTTCATTGCTCTTCTTATAGTTTATGAGAAAAAAAGGGTCAAAAAATACATTTCGAATCAACACAAGAGGTTTAAGAGCAACCTCCCGCAAAGCTATGTCATACCTTCTCTCGGCAACCATCGCTCTGGCACCCGCTCTTTCCTCTGCTCAAAATAATCTCCCTCAGAGCAAGGATGGAAAAACGACCACTCAAGACACCCTTACTAAAGATGAACTCAAGAAGTTCCGCCCCTCTGAACTTTCACGCTTTGACCAAAATTACAGAAATCAAATGAATCAAATGTACCCTGGTGGTTTCACCGTTAGCACCATGAAACGCCTTCCCAGAGAAGCTCTTATTTTCTACGTCGCCATGGGAGCCACCATGGTTCAAGATTCCCTCATTGATCCATACACCAAAGGGGGGCGTCTTAATCCCAACTGGCTCGACACCCTCATCCATGAAGCCACATCTCCAATTGGATTGGCTGGGTTTGCTGCCTTTGTACTCGCCAGTGGCAAAACAGGACAGCTTATGCTCCAAGCTGCTCACGGCATAGAAAAAACCTCCCCTGGTATTGCCAAATCCTTCAGAGGCCTTAGCGGTCAAATCGGTATGGCCGCAGGAATGATCGCCTCTAATATCGTCCATGAGTTTGCCTACCACCCAGACGTCATCCTGTGCTATCAAAGCCTAAAAAAAACCGACAATTCAGAAATAGATTCCCAAGCCTGTGACCGCGCCTTTGATTATTGGGTTCTCAATCCAGGTTCTCGTCTCTACGACTGGGCCCCCGATATCTTCGCTATGCTCAGCGCCTCCTTTCTCTCCTCCGCCCTTCTGAATAAAAGTCCTCTTATAGCTCTTATCAAAAAAGGCACCCCCATCTCTGTAAAAGGTTTTATGATGAAACTCGGCTCTTTGCGCTTTGGTGTACACCCACTTTCTCAGGTTGGTATGGGCCTTTTAAACCTCTACACCTTTATGAATGTACATGCAAAAGTCACTGATCCTCTTATTGCTCGACCATGGAAAAATAATCGAAAATACAACGGAACTCTTAAAAAATATATTGAAATTCAAAAAGAGTTCAGTGAGCTTGAAAAAAAGAACTTTCATCTTGTAAAGAAAAATCCTCACAAAATCATTCAACTTCTTCAAGATTACACGGAAAAACAAGATGACTGGAGAACCTTTAATTTAGACTTAGCATTGACTGCTCACGCTAATTGGAAAACCTCAGCTATGGAACTTTTAATGTCCCATAAAACAGCCTATCTTTTTTATCATGATTTTTTTGAACAACAATCTCTGTTCAAAGGGCAGTATTCTTCTGATAATCCTTATATAAAAAAAGAATCTCACCTAGATGAAATTGAGAACAATCCAGAAATTATCATTCCTTATTTTAAAGAAACCCATCCAAAATCGGTTCATAATATAAACACAACTCGCACTGTGGACTACCTCCTTACATCTATGATCTGTGGCCCTGATGCTGAAAACAAACCAAATTCCCTTATTAAAGATCCACTTGTCGGTGTAAGTTATAAGTTTGTCCCTCCTAGAGTTTTAGAAAATATTCACCCTGCTTTTTGCCTACAGAGGTTTCCCGTTATTGATAGGCCGAATAAGCATTTTCAAGATCACTATAAATACAACCCACATGATATCATTATTGACACTTCCCGTGGAACCTACGAAGGTATTTTGCCACTCATTAATAGTCATTTGCGACGTGATCTCATTGGCTCTACCAATGGTGTTTTAAATTTTAATAGCTGGTGGGAAAAAAATATTCTTCCCAGCTTTAATAAAACAGTGGACAAACTTCGTGACGAGTATCGCAAGATGATGACCAACTTGTTTTTTCCTGCTTTTCAAAGCAAAGATTTTGAAGCTATAAAGGTTTCTTTAAACCAAGATCATTATCAAATATGGAAAAATCAAGAGCAACAGTGGAATATTGGCCAACATTTTGTCCCGTTACTTCGAAAAAAGAACAAACGTCGCCCTCATCTTTCTGCTGGCTTAGCTTCAAAGGCTAATGAAGAGGTTAAAGAGCTTCTTTTGCCCAAGGGGATCACGAGTAGCCTTTTTCAAGAGGTTCCTATTTGGTTAAATCTTCTACAACGTTTAAACAAGAAATTTTCCATAAATAATTCAACGTTCACACTCTATGGTAAAATTCTTATTCTCTCCCTTGAAGAAATGCTTGAGGCAGTCAATTTTTCAACCATTCAAGGTAAAAATTTCAATGCTGCCTATGAAAAGGCCCTGCAAGCGACTTCTGAAATCGCTCGTCTCTTTAAAATTGATCTTATGAAAATAAGACAAATGAACCCTCAAGAGCGTTTAGAACTGAAAAAACTCCCCCTTGAGCAGCAGATTGCCATCTCCTCTCTCCTCCGCCTACAAGACCTTAGTCAAAATCTCGAAAACTACAGGGCGATTTTGCAATTGATTGAAGACAGATAACCCACCCTTAAATAGAGGTTTTGTAAAATTTAGAATTTCAATAAAGAAAGTTTGCTAAAAACTCCCTCTTTACATAAGATTAGAATATTAGCTATTAAGGAGCCTTGTTATGAAAAAAAGTCACTTAGCCTTCATCTTTATCTTCACAACCACCACAGCGGTTGTTTCCTACGCCAATCGTAAAAGAGGAACTGGCAACGATACCAATAAAGGAAGAACTGAAATAAAAACCGCCATCGACTCTGCGCTAAGAGCAGGAACAGGAAAAAAAGACACAGGACTTGACGAAATATCCAACACCAGTCGCTCCCAGGAATTTTTCAATTTAATGTCTGAAAAAGGCATCTTCAATCCACATAAGATCACTGAAGTCAAAAAAGAGCTTAAGACAATTTCAGACGCCAGGCTCAAAGAAAAAATTGACCAGGTCCTCTCCAAAGTATCAAATCAGATTAAAGAAAACAAAACCCCACTCTCAAGGGAGACTCAATCTCTTCTAAAATCTGGAGTTGATTTTATTTTGTCTCTTAAGGGTATTGGAAAACAGTTTAAAACTTCAACCACTGAAAGTATCAAAACCAAAGAAGCCCTTGAAGCTCTTTTAGAAGTTATCCCCGATGCTATGAAGTGGGATTTAGGTAAACAAAAAAATCTCGAAACTCTTATGAAAACAATCGTCAAGGGAAAAGAGGACCTGATAACAGCTCTTAATAAGGCCCTTAATGATGCTCAGATTACCCTTGAAGAATTAATTAAAAGATGTAAGGGCTAAAAAGCAGGGGCCTCTTTTGAATATTCTTGTAACTGGCGGTACAGGCTTTGTCGGGTCGTGCCTTATTGGCTCCCTTCTAAAACAGAGTGATATAAAATCCATTGGAATTTTACACCGTCAGAACAGTGATCTCTCTGAAATTGAAAATCTAAACCTCGATCTCTCCAAACTCAACTACTTTGTCGGTGATATCACTGACAAAGACTCCCTTCTAAAGGCCACTCTTGGCATTGACACTGTTTTTCACCTCGCGGGACTTGTCGCTTATAAAAAATCAGAGCGTCACAAAATGGATCTCGTCAACGTGCAAGGAACTCAAAACATGATCGATGCCTGTCTCAAAAACCACGTTCGTCGCCTTGTTCATATGAGCTCTGTCACAGCTATTGGCGCCAGCTTCACCCCCTCCTCTCTAAATGAAGACTCCCCCTACAACATCGAGCACCTAAACCTTGGTTACTTTGAAACAAAACATCGAGCCGAAAAACTCGTCTACAATGCCGTTCTTAGACACGGTCTAAATTCCGTCATTGTAAATCCCTCCACAATTTACGGCCCTGGTGATGCTCGAAAAGGCTCACGAAAAACCCAACTCAAAGTCGCCCAAGGAAATTTTCCATTCTACACTTCTGGTGGAGTCAATGTCATCGCCATAGAAGACGTCTGCCAAGGCTTAATCAGCGCTTGGAGAAATGGTCTCTCCGGAGAACGGTATATCCTTGCTGGCGAAAATCTCCTCATCAAAGATCTTTTTAAACTTATCGCCAAAGAAGCTGGAACCCCTGCTCCCTTTATTCCTCTGCCAAAACCCCTCACTCATTTTCTCGGTTTCGTAGGAGACCAAGTGGAGAAGCTTGGTAAAGAAACTTCCATTAGTTCTGAAAATGCTTGGACCTCCCAGCTCTTCCATTGGTTCGATTCCAAAAAGGCACAAGAACACCTCGGCCTCAAACCAAAATCTGCCCAATACGCTATTGCTCAAAGCGTGCAGTGGATGAGAGACAATCAATTAATTGATTAACGGGAACACTCGATGTCAATTTCACTTCTCTTAACTATTGTTTTTTTCTTTTATGGGGATCTAATTCCCGACATCGTAAACGAATGTTTTTCGGTGTCACTTCAATCAATTCTCTGTCGTTAATCCACTCCATTGCCGCCTCTAAAGTCAAAGACTTTACCCTCGCAATCTTAGCGGCTTCATCTGTTCCTGAAGCCCGGACATTGGTTAATTTTTTTTCTCTCACAATATTGACAATCATATCATTAGGCTTGGCACTCTCACCTGCAATCATTCCCTCATATACTTCTACACCAGGACTTATTAAAAATTTTCCGCGATCCTGTAAGTTATCAATAGCATAAATCGTCGCCTTGCCCTTTCGATCCGAAACAATCGCTCCATTTAAGCGACTAACAATCTCTCCCTTGTGCAGGTCATAACCTGCCGACTGGGTATTTAAAAGTCCTGTCCCTCTTGTATCCGTCAAAAATTCCGATCGATAGCCAATCAAACCACGGGCGGGAATCGAAAACTCCACCCTCGCTCGCCCCAAGCCTTTATTAATCATATTAATCATGATCCCTTTGCGTAGACCTAATTTCTCTGTCACCACACCCACGAACTCCTCACTCACATCCACCGTGACATTCTCCATAGGTTCTATTAAGTCACCTGATTCATTTTTCTTTAATAACACCTCTGGTTTACTCACAAGAAGCTCAAAGCCCTCACGCCTCATTTGCTCAAGTAACACCGAAAGCTGTAGCTCTCCACGGCCTAATAATTTCCACGCATCATTTCTCTGTGTCTCTTCCACTCGAATGGCCACATTGTACAAAAGTTCTCTCTCTAGCCTTTCTTTTATCTTACGGCTCGTCACCTTATCGCCCTCTAGTCCCGCAAAAGGCCCGTCATTAACAGAGACAATCACTCCCACCGTCGGCTCTTCCACCTTCAATCTCTCTAAAGGTTGAGGGTTTTCTTTATCCACCAAGCTATCACCTATTGTGACCTCACTCATTCCTGCCACAACTCCAATATCTCCAGCATGAAGAGAGTCTATTTTAACTTGCCGGGAGCTTTCATAGCCAAAGAGAGCTGACACTTTCATTGAAACCAACCCATCTTCTCGACTTATCATCACTTGATCACCCACCTTGATCGCTCCAGATTCAATACGACCAATGGCAAGGTGGCCAACAAAATCGTTATAATCAATATTGGAGACCATCATCTGCAACGGACCCTCTAAATTCACTGAAGGACAGGGAACCTCACTGATTATTAAGTCAAAAAGGGGCTTTAAAGTTTCATCATCAGAACGTTTATTATAATCTTTCAGCGCAATACCATCACGGCCAACAGCATAGATCGTCGCGTAATCCATTTGATCATCCCTTGCCTCTAAATCAATAAAGAGGTCAAAAATTTCATTAGCCACTTCATCAATTCTCGCATCAGAACGGTCAATTTTATTAATGCACACAAGGATTTTTAAATTCTGCTCCAATGCCTTTTTTAAAACAAAGCGAGTTTGCGGCAATGGCCCCTCACTAGCATCCACCAAAAGAACACAACCATCCACCATATTAAGAATACGCTCTACCTCACCACCGAAATCACTATGGCCTGGAGTGTCCACAATATTAACCTTCACCCCCTCATAGACAAAAGAACAATTCTTCGCTGCAATCGTAATCCCCCTCTCTTTCTCCAAATCCATCGAGTCCATAAATCGCTCTTCTACAGATTGACGGGCGCCAAAGATTCCACTCTGTTTCAAAAGATGGTCTACAAGTGTTGTTTTCCCGTGATCAACGTGAGCTATAATCGCAATATTTCTAATATTCTCAGGGTTTGCCATGTTTTGCTCCAAAACTATTTTTATAGGGATTTGTCCTCTTATAGATTATATTTTATAGCTTAGTGTGCGCCTAGAGTTAAGCACAAATACACTCTCACCCATTTGTATTTGATTTTTTAGCCCCTAACCATGACCGCCCATAAGAAACTGGACCTCACTCTGATCCTCTCTCTTCTTCAAATGCAGGTCCGAAAAAAACTCTCGCGCCATACTCAAAACCTCTAGAGTATTTTCACTCCTAAAGAGTCTCTTCCGAAACCCTGCCGAACCAGGAAAGCCCGCCGAGTACCAAGATGCAAATTTTTTTAATTGAATTTCCATTATTCTATCGTTGTTCTCCCGCAAAAGAAGCTCGTAAAGACGCTCATAAACCTGTAAATAAGTTTTGCTTTGAGGCTTAACTCGATTCCCTTGCCACAAATCCAAACTCTCCTTAAATATCCACGGATTCTTCAAACAGCCTCGACCTATCATTAATCCATCCACACCTGTCTCTTTCATTTTTTCCACAGCACTCTGTGCCGTTAAAATATCACCATTCCCCAATATCGGCAGAGGACTCTTGGCTTTAACCTCAGAAATGTAATCCCAATCAGCCCTTCCCGTATAGGCAGCCGCTCTCGTTCGACCATGAATAGCCACCCACTCAATCCCTTCATCATAGGCCACCTGTACGACTTTATCCGCATTACGAGAATTCATATCCCAGCCCGTGCGAATTTTAATTGTTACAGGAATATTCACTTGAGATTTTACTGTCCTGAGAACATCACGCAACGCCACCAAGTCTTTCAATAACGCCGATCCAGCCCCTTTTTTAACGACTTTAGGAACAGGACAACCAAAGTTCATATCAACAAAGTCTGCCCCCTGTTCTTCAACAAACTTTGCACCGCGAGCAATCACCTCAGCTGTTTCACCAAAAAGCTGCACTCCAATAGGCCTTTGACTCTCATCATACTCCATCAGTTTCTGAGTTTTTTTACTGCCATACTCTAGACCATTGGCTGAAACTAACTCCGTAATCACCACACTGCTATGCAACCCCCTCATAAGAGTTCGAAAAGCTCTGTCCGTTACTCCTGCCATGGGAGCCATAACAAAAGGGTTTTTTCTTAATTGTTCGAGTAGTATCACAAAAAAGATTTACCACACTTTTTAAAAACTTCAAAGACTATCTAAATCACGCCTGCGCAATTCAAATCTTTTCTCTTTGAATAATCATTCTTTAATATTACCCGCGAGAGAGGGCAGAACAATTCTATAGCCACTCACTCAGCCTTCCTATTATCAAAAAACCCAAAATGGCTACTCCTTTCTTTTAGCAAAGAATGAGTGTTCACGGACGGTAAGAAGAACTGAAAAATGATTACTATTAAAGCAATAATGGATCTTTTCTCTTATAAAAGGCTTGAGAGAGTTTTGTAAAAAATCGCCCCCTCTTTTGCTTTTATTGGTAAAACTACTTTTTTAGATTTTTTATTTGCTAAACAAATGGTGCCCAGGGACGGAATCGAACCGCCCACACGAGGATTTTCAGTCCTCTGCTCTACCGACTGAGCTACCTGGGCACACCAAATAAGTCATTATTTTTAGCCTCTGTTCACTAAAACTGTCAACACCTATCCAGCGCCTGTGCAAGGTCCAGGCGAAGGTCATCTACGTCCTCAACCCCTACGCTTAAACGAATTAAGCTGTCATCAATCCCCTGCTCAGCTCTTCTCTGAATAGGAACACTGGCATGGGTCATAATTGCTGGATGCTCAATCAGAGACTCCACTCCTCCTAAACTTTCTGCTAACGCAAAAATTTGCACGCTCTCCAAGAACTGACGTGCCGTCTTCAAACTGCCCTTGAGATAAAAAGTAATCATTCCACCAAAGCCACTCATTTGACGACAGGCTAACTCGTATTGAGGAAAGCTCTTCAGCCCTGGGTAAATCACTCGCTCTACCTTATCATGACTCTCTAGAAAATCCGCCAACACCATTGCATTCTTTTGATGGGACTCCATCCGCAAAGCCAAGGTTTTTAAGCTACGTAAGCCCAAAAAAGAATCAAACGCATTGCCGTTTGTTCCCATGGAATTAAGCAAATAATGAATTTTCTCCCCTAACTCTTCTGAATTAACAATAACTGCACCGCCAATAACATCACTGTGACCGTTAATATATTTAGTCGTTGAGTGAACCACGATATCAGCTCCCAACTCTAAAGGACGCTGGAAGTAAGGACTCATAAAAGTATTGTCCACTGCAACCAAAATACCCTTTTTGTGAGCTATCTGCACAATGGCCTCAATATCAACCATCCTCAATGTCGGGTTTGTCGGCGTCTCTAGCCAAACCATCTTTGTTTTCTTTGTAATGGTCTCTTCAAAATTTTGAGGTTCACGCAAATCCACATAACTAAAATCAATTCCATTTTGGCGAATCACTGTATCAAAAAGACGGAACGTCCCACCATACATATCGTCATTGGCAATAACATGGTCTCCATTTTTTAATAAATGCAAAACAGTTGTTGTTGCCCCACAACCCGAAGAAAAAACAAAACCCTTTTTTCCTGACTCTAAACTTGCTAAACAGTCTTCAAAAGCCTGACGTGTAGGGTTACTCGTGCGACTGTACTCGTAACCTCGATGAACTCCTGGAGACTCTTGAACGTACGTTGACGACATGAAAATAGGGGTCATTATAGCCCCTGTAATTTCTTCTGGTTTCTGACCTGCATGAATTGCACGAGTGCGAAATCCTAATTTTTCATTCTTCATAAATCACACCCTCACCCAGGAATCGCAGAAAAACATCGACCTCCAATCAGGTCTAAAACTAATTTCATTCTTTCAACACGACCATCTGGACAAGGCAAGGAATGTTTTTTCATCAATAACTGTACTTTTTTCTCATCAGGAAAATCCTTCAACAACTCACTCACCAAGTTTTCAACACCATCCAACTTTGAGTCCACAACATTCAAATCAACATCTCTTTGAATAGTTCTCAATGAATCCACTCTTACCCCCTCGATCAACGCCGCTCTTGATAAAATTGTATCACATTTTCACTAGACTCTTGTCCCTCCAAACTCGACTTTCTTTAAAATATTGCACCGCACACAGACCTAAGTCTCAAGAAAACCAAAGCGCGACAACACCCATAAACCACATGTAAAAGGCAAACACCTCCAGCCTTCCCCTTCCCACAACTCGTATAATCAACCACAAACCTAGCAATCCAGAAATATAAGAGAATATCAAACCCACAACCAAATACCCAAAGACGTCCCCCGAAAAAGACAAGTTCCTCAGCTGTAACACAGCAGCCCCTAAAATGGCTGGAATCGCCAATAAAAAGCTAAACAATGCAGCCGATTTTCCCTTTTCACCCAAAAATAATCCACCCACGATCGTCATTCCAGAACGACTCACCCCTGGAGCAATAGCCAATGCCTGTAAGACACCTATAATAAAAGCCTTTTTAAAGGAGATTCGTGGCAAAACAGAGAACTCTCCAAAACCATCAAAGTTTCTTTGACCCAACCATCTCGTCGCAAAGAGCAGCACGCCCGTCATTATCATTAAAAGCCCCACTGCCTGCACACTGGAGAACAATCGAGTGAACTCACTCTTAAAAAGCAACCCTATAACTGCCGTTGGCACTGTTGCCACGACCACAGCAACTGATAAATGCACCCCTCCAGACAAATTCTTCCAGTTCCTGATAAGAAAAATATCTTTCAATATTTTTCCTATCACCGAACGATAGACCGTCAACACAGAGAACAAAGTTCCCACATGGACAATCACATCAAAAGTCAGGTCATGCTGTTCTACACCCAACCATTTTTGAAAAAGGACCAAATGCCCTGAACTAGATATGGGCAAAAATTCTGCCAATCCTTGCACAATTCCCAATAAGGCCGCCGTCAATACATCCAAAACAATCTCTTTTTCTAAAATTCTAAAGTCGATTTATTTACTAGTTTGCCATATTTTCTATACAGAAGCTCTTGTTTTTTCTTCTTAACCAAACTCCAACAATACCCTGCCTCTCCATTAACACTCAAAACATCTCCTGTGAGAATGTTCTCTAAAGTAACCGATTTTCTCAAAGAACTCTTACAATAAATATCAAACTCCCGAATAAGAATTTTCCTCTCACCTGGAGACAGCTTTTTAAACTCATCTCCCAAAATCAAAGATTCATAACAGGCAAGTGGAATTTTATTTCTCTTCACCTGTAAACGGCATTTTTTAAGTGCTAAATTCCACTTCTTCCTCTTGATTATTTGTTTAGATAAAAGCTCACTGTCCCCAACGGTCAGCAAACGGTCTATATAGAGTTTCCTCCAAGACTCTTTCTCTACAAAATAATCAGCCAACGAAACTCGACCAAGAATTATACAGCTGAGAAATAAAGGCAAAAACCAGAAAAACGTCGGTTTTTTGACTGACTTATCAATTAGCTCCATTAGACCTCCAAGAATTGTTTTAAAATTGGCCCCAATATCAACATCATAAAAGCTGGAAACTGAAAAAACAAAAGTGGCATTAACATTTTAAGCGGTAGTTTTGCTGCAAATTCATCCACCTCATCTAAGGACCTGCCAACAATCTCTTCTTCCAGCCCTTCCAAAACAGAGAGAATTGGGTAGCCCTCCAGTCCTTTCTCTAAAACCTCCAATAACTGCTTGCGATACACGTTCAATTCACAGTCTTTTCTAAAAACACCTCGTTTTCCCTGCTCATAAAGAGCCAACCATCTGCCCACTTCCTCAGAAAATGAACCAGACTCATTGTTCACAAAAAAAAGAACTCCACTCCTCAGTGACCTCTGAGAAGACAAGTATCTTTTGGAGATCAAGAGAAGATTTAAAGTTGGACTTACACCTTCCATCGATACCCTCTTCCACCCCTATAAATCCAAAAACTTCCACAGGAAAATAAAAACAAAGACATTCCTATTAGCCCCATGTTTTCCTCAAATCCTTGGAAAAAAATTAAAAAACACAGTAACAAGAAGTACAAAATACTCAAAACAACTGATTGCAAACGAATCTGACGCAACACTTGCTCAGATTTATGTCGGATTTTTCCCTCAATTTTAAGATTTCTTCGCAAATAAAGAAGGTTTTCCAGCTGGTGATGGGGGATTTCTCCTATTTTTTCCATCTCTAATGCCACTTTAAAAGCAAAAGAAGATCTCGAACATTGGTCTTTTTGTTGCGAAAAAACCACAAAACACACCAAATTTTGAATTTTCTTTCTAAAAAACATGTTTTTTTCTTCATCCACAGACACCTGTAAAGATTCGTGAAAAGCCCTCCCTGATCTCATCAATAAAACAACCCGATCCAAAAAAAACAAGAAATAATCACGAAACTCTCTCTCTCTTTTCACGCAAAGAAACTCTTTTGCGACAAACAACAATAATGAAAATAAAATACCTAAAACACCTATAAACAAAGCGTTTTTATGAAAAATAAAAACAAAAACAACAACGGCTAAAATAAAAAAAGTGCCAAATTTTGTCAGCGTTTTTCTCAACATGACTCCACTGCCATCAATAAATTGAATTGTCCGAAATACAAATAAAAATACGGCAAACAAAAGGCATAAATCTTTCATAACTAACCCTCACATCAAAAAAAAGTAAGCAATAAAAGTGCTAAAGATATTTTTTCTATTGACGATGAATGTCATATCGAAGGAAAATTAAGTAA
This sequence comes from Bdellovibrionales bacterium, assembly GCA_965217115.1. Lineage (GTDB taxonomy): Bacteria > Bdellovibrionota > Bdellovibrionia > Bdellovibrionales > CAYMLA01. The sequence goes on from OZ244239.1 coordinate 1,133,588, forward strand.
GTCTTCGTAGTCGACAACTAAGAAGTAATTCATCCTAGGAGGAGAACAAATGGCAAAAGCAAAAAAAAAGGTGACTAAGAGAAAAGTTACTAAAAAGAAAGCAACTAAGAGGAAAGTTACTAAAAAAAAGGTGACTAAGAAAAAAGTTACTAAAAAGAAGGTAACTAAGAGAAAAGTTACTAAAAAGAAGGCAACTAAGAAAAAAGTTACTAAAAAGAAGGTGACTAAGAAGAAAACGACTAAAAAGAAGGCCGCTAAGAAAAAAGCGACCAAAAAGAAAGCAACTAAGAGAAAGAAAGTCACTAAGAGAAAGAAAGTCACTAAGAGAAAGAAAGCGACTAAGAAAAAGAAAGTCACTAAGAGAAAGGTGACTAAAAAGAAAGCAAAAAGAAAAGTCGCTAGAAAAAAATAAGTTCAGCTAACAAGCTAAACAAAAAAAGGTCCGTTTAATAAACGGACCTTTTTTTTATTGTCTTACAAATGTAAATGATTGATTGATTCAGCTCTATTAAAAATAATAAAGGAACCCTATAGAGCTGTTAGGTGATACAGACAAATTTTGAACTCCAACTATAAGATCTAGCTCAGCATAAACAGAGACTCCAGACCACTCCCCTTTCAATTGGACGTATTGCAGACCCATCGCTGAAACAATAGATGTCTGCGCTCTTGTGCTCCTCGCCACATCTTTGTCCTGTGCTTCTAAAGCACGCCAATTAGAGAGACCCAACTTCAAATAAGGCAAAAGCCACTGCCCTGGAAGTGCTTTTTTCCAAGAGACGTTAAAAGACCTGATTCCCTCTTCTCCTCCATAACCAATAACTAAACTATTTTCCTTTGTGAAGTTAAGCTCTAGTTCTACGCCGCCTGCTCCATAACTCCCTGAAGCAACCAAGCCAACGCCCACTCTATTATCTCTCCTCAGCATCATTGCACTAGAGTACGAACGAAAAGACGTCACAGACGAACTTTCCTCAATTGCCTTTCCTCCCTCTTCAATAAGAATAGCTCCATAGGATGGCGATTCACGGAAAAATGATCCAAAAAGAATAAGTACTAATAAAGGAAACCTCATTTACTACTCCCGCTAAAGTATTTAATAAAAATATAAAGAAGCATTACAAAGAAATCCTATGCCAATAGAAAAGGCTCTCCAAGTATATTACTTTCTATGTTGCGGCGAGTTGTCTCCTGTCTTTTCAATCTCACTCATACAGACGCATAATCCCTTGGCCCTCTATGCAATGTCGTATAAAATAACACCTCCAAAATAATAATAAAATCACAAGATGGGGCTCAATGAATATTCATGAATATCAAGCAAAAGAGGTTTTGCGAGGTTTTGGCGTCAAAACATTAAATGGCGAACTTGCACAAACAGCAGATGAGGCTGTCAACATCGCAGATAAACTTGGGGGAACCGTCTGGGTCGTAAAAGCCCAAATCCATGCCGGAGGACGGGGAAAAGGTGGCGGAGTTAAAGTCGCCAAATCCAAAGAAGAAGTTCGCCAATACGCTAAACAAATTATCGGAATGAACCTTGTTACTCACCAAACGGGCCCCGAGGGAAAACTTGTTGAAAAAATCTACATCGAACAAGGTTGCGATATTGCCAAGGAGTATTATTTGGCTTGTCTCGTTGATCGAGCCACAAACCGAGTAACCATGATGGCCAGCTCAGAAGGGGGAATGGATATTGAAGAGGTGGCTGAGAAAAACCCTGAAGCCATCAAAAAAATCACCATTGATCCCGTCACTGGTCTTATTCCGTTCCAAGCAAGACAGCTCGCCTTTGCCATCGGCCTTAATGGCAAAGCCATAAATAAAACTGTCAAATTTATGCTCTGTCTCTATCAGGCCTTTATCGAAAAAGATTGCTCTATTGCTGAGATTAATCCTTTAGTTGTTACAGCTGACGAGGATGTTATTTGCCTAGATGCTAAAATGAATTTTGACTCCAATGCTCTTTACCGCCACGCCGAAATAGTCTCCTACAGAGATTTAACTGAAGAGGACCCTTCCGAAGTGGAAGCCAGTCAACATGATCTCGCTTTTATTAAACTTGATGGAAACATTGGCTGTCTCGTTAACGGAGCTGGTCTAGCCATGGCGACAATGGATATCATAAAACTCCATGGTGACAGTCCTGCTAATTTTCTCGATGTCGGCGGTGGAGCCACAAAAGAGAAAGTCACCGAAGCTTTTAAAATCATTCTACGTGACGAAAATGTGAAAGGAATTCTTGTTAATATTTTTGGTGGTATCATGAAATGCGATATCATTGCAGAAGGAGTTATTGCCGCATCCAAAGAACTCGGACTTAGCGTTCCTCTCGTTGTTCGCCTTGCAGGGACAAATGTTGATCTCGGTAAAAAACTTCTTGCCGAAAGTGATCTTGATATTTTACCTGCCGATGACTTAACAGATGCTGCACAGAAAATCACAGCAGCCATAAAGGGAGTTTAGCATGTCTATTCTTATTGATCGAAATACAAAAGTTATTTGCCAAGGATTTACTGGGTCCCAAGGAACTTTTCATTCAGAACAATCCATCGCCTATGGAACGCAAATGGTTGGCGGTGTGACTCCAGGAAAGGGAGGAAGCTCTCACATTGGACTTCCCGTGTTTAACACCGTCGCAGAGGCCAAAGAACGTACCCATTGTAATGCCTCTGTTATTTTTGTCCCCCCTCCTTTTGCCGCCGATGCTATTATGGAGGCTGTCGATGCTGAACTAGACCTTGTCATTTGTATCACCGAAGGTATCCCTGTTCTTGATATGATCAAAGTTAGACGCTATATGGATAATAAAAAGACTCGGCTTATCGGGCCAAATTGTCCTGGTGTTATCACACCAGATCAATGCAAAATCGGTATTATGCCAGGACATATTCATAAGGCCGGTCCTATCGGTGTTCTCTCTCGCTCTGGAACTCTAACCTACGAAGCCGTGGGACAACTCACAGCTCTTGATTTAGGACAGAGTACCTGTGTCGGAATCGGTGGTGATCCTGTCAACGGCACTAATTTCATTGATATGCTGGAACTATATAATGCTGATCCCGACACAAAAGGCCTCATCATGATCGGAGAGATCGGTGGAACCGCTGAAGAGGAAGCTGCCGAGTATATTAAAAAAGAATTTAAAAAACCTGTCACCGCTTTCATAGCAGGTGCAACGGCTCCTCCAGGAAAACGCATGGGTCATGCTGGAGCTATCATCAGCGGCGGAAAAGGAACTGCTGAAGCAAAATTTGAAGCCCTAAAAAGTGCTGGTTGCCAAATTGCTCGCAGCCCAGCTGATTTAGGAATTACGTTAAAAAATTCCCTCTAAATTTCTTTGATATTTTCTTTTATATAAGGTTAAAAAATGACTTCTAAAATTACTTACACAAAAACAGATGAAGCCCCCGCTTTAGCAACAAGTTCCTTTCTACCCATTGTCCAGCTTTTTACTTCGACGGCAGGAATAGAAATAGAAACAAAAGACATCTCTCTAGCGGGGAGAATTATTTCCAATTTCTCAAAAACCCTCAATGACGAACAAAAAACAACAAACGCTTTAAATGAATTAGGAGCTTTGGCCAAAACCCCAGATGCCAATATTATTAAACTTCCAAATATAAGTGCATCTGTGCCTCAACTCAAAGCTGCCATTAGCGAACTGCAATCTAAAGGGTATAATCTTCCAGATTACCCTGAAAACCCACAAAGCAAGAGTGACGAAGAGAACAGAGCCATCTACGCAAAAGTCCTGGGGAGCGCCGTTAATCCTGTCCTCAGAGAAGGAAACTCTGATCGAAGAGTTGCAGGTCCTGTAAAAGAGTATGCTAAAAGAAATCCTCACTCCATGGGTGCCTGGAGTTCTAACTCTAAAAGTCATGTCGCTCATATGAAAGATGGTGACTTCTACTCCAGTGAAAAATCAATTATTCTCGATCGTGAAACAAACGTGTCCATTAAATTTATTTCTGAAAATAACACCACAAAAACCCTCAAAGAAAAGACACCTCTTCTCACTGGTGAAATTATTGATGCTTCTGTGATGAACAGCGATTCTCTCTGCCAGTTTTTTTCTGAGCAAATACAAGATGCTAAAAAAAACAATCTTCTTCTCTCTCTCCATCTTAAAGCAACAATGATGAAAGTCTCCGATCCAATTATTTTTGGTCTCGCCGTGCGCACCTACTTCAAGAGTGTTTTTGATAAACACTCTCTTATTCTTGAAAAAATCGGGGTGAACCCCTGTAATGGTCTTAATGACCTTGAATCTAAAATTCAAAATCTTCCAGAAACTCAAAGAGAGGAAATTAAAGATGACTTAAAAAAATGCTACGAAAATGGTCCAGATTTAGCCATGGTCGATTCTGACAAAGGCATTACAAACCTTCATGTCCCTAGTGATATTATTATCGACGCCTCTATGCCTGCTGCTATCCGTGCTTCTGGGAAGATGTGGGGTTCTGATGGTAAGCTTCATGACACAAAAGCCATGATTCCCGACCGTTCCTATGCTGGTGTCTACCAAGCAACAATTGATTTTTGCAAAGAAAACGGGGCTTTCGATCCCTCAACAATGGGTAACGTTGCAAACGTCGGACTTATGGCCAAAAAAGCAGAGGAATATGGCTCCCATGACAAAACATTCTGTCTACAGGAAAAGGGTGTTGTTCGCGTTATTGACGACTCAGGTAAAACTCTGCTCGAACACCCTGTCAACAAAGGCGATATTTGGCGTATGTGCCAAACCAAAGATGAAGCGATTAAAGACTGGATCAGACTCGCCATCAATAGAGCTAAGTCCACTAAAAATCCTGCTATTTTCTGGCTCGACAAGAACAGAGCCCATGATGTCAATCTCATTGAAAAAATAACTTCTTATCTTAAAGTCCATGACGATGTGATTTCGACGAACAACCTAGAGGTTCAAATTCTTTCTCCTTTTGAAGCTTGTAGAGTCTCCCTTGAAAGAATGAAAAAAGGCCAGGACACGATCTCCGTCACAGGAAATGTCCTACGTGATTACCTCACAGATCTTTTTCCCATCCTTGAACTAGGAACCAGTGCAAAAATGCTCTCTATTGTTCCACTTCTTTCTGGCGGTGGGCTTTTTGAAACTGGCGCAGGAGGGTCCGCTCCAAAACATGTGCAACAATTTTTAGAGGAAGGACATCTACGATGGGATTCTCTCGGAGAGTTTCTAGCCTTGGCCGTTTCCTTAGAAGCCTTAGGCGAAAAAACAAACAATGAAAAAGCTCTTACACTTGCTAAAACACTCAATAAAGCCAATGGTCAATATCTCTCCGTCAATAAATCTCCCTCACGCAAAGTGGGAGAAATAGATAATCGTGGAAGTCATTTTTATCTAACTATGTACTGGGCAGAAGCTCTTGCTGAACAAAATGAAAACATCGATCTACAAGAAATATTTTCTTCTATCTCTAAAGAATTAAAAGAAAACGAAGTGACCATTGTCTCTGAACTCAAGCAGGCACAGGGATGCCCCGTTGATCTTGGTGGTTATTACTTCCCAGATGAAGAAAAAATCACTCGCTCCATGAGGCCAAGTGAAACCTTTAATTCTATTTTAAATCGATAGGCCTCTCTAAAATTTTGATAAATTATTATTTAAATACGGCTATTTTATTTTAATTTAATTTATTTGAAAAAAAACACTTGAAACAGTTCTCTTCTCCCTCAAATCCACCTTGTTCAAACTTATTTTTGAAAAAATTTCATACTCTTCAATTCATTTTGAATAGTTTAGAGATCTTTGCTAGTTTCCCTTCTTTGTTGGTTTAGACACTCATAAAGTGTCGTACACAAAATTTTGTCTATAAAATTTTTAAGGAGTCGTGGTTGAGTTTACGTACAAAAACCTTTTTTTTATTTCTACTCCTCCCACTCTGTGTAGGAGCATCAGGGCTCTCCCTGCCAATAGGTGTTGTCTCTAAACCAGCTACTGATCTGCTCTCACCGTCTTCTAGTAAAGGCCTCAATACCAACGAAATTATCTCTCTTGAGAGAGACGGCTTTGATATCAGTTTACTCAACCCATCAGATAATAAGCTCTGGCAAAATCAAAGCTACTCAGCCTCCAACGCTCACAAATACAGCTATCCACAACCAGGCCCTGCTTCAGTAACAACTGTTACATTTGTTGCCCACGAATCTGAAAATAAATTCACCTACATGGCTCGCGTAAAAAAAGGCTCACGCTATTTTCGTTTCTCCCTGAGTCGTTATGCCCACACCACTCTCCTTCGCGCCAACTTACTAAGAAAACTAGGCTATTTTGTACCTTCACCCAAGTTTTACTCTGATATCACCGTTAAGTTCTCCTCTGTTGATCAGATGGAGCAGTTTATGAAGCATGCCCAAGAAGCCACTTCCTCTGATTTTGTCAGTCGTAAGTGGTTCAAAAAAATTGATAAAGAGGGCTTTCAAGTCACCTTTAGTAATGCCCTCTTAGAACCCACTTCAGCTAATTACTTTGACATCCACTGGGCCTTTGTTCCAAAACCAGAAAACCCTAAACACCGAGGTTTCATTAGACAGCTTTCAAAAAATCGAGCCTTCAGAGCCTTAATTATTCCTCTCGTTTTAGCTGACCTTCCAGAGAGTATTAATCGCTTTTCTCCAAAAATAGGTTCTATCTATGCCAATAACGTTCTCTTTAATCACCCCTCATCAAGTTCTTTTTTCGCCTGTAACTACAGCGATGCCAAATGGATTGTCAGGAAAATTCTTCGTCTCTCTAGCCAAGACTGGCGAGAGATCATTCAACACAGTCACCTACCTAAAGAGATCAATGAAATTGTTTATAGAAAAATCCTCTATCGTGTTCGCAATCTCTCCGAATTATTCAACCTAAAAAAAGATTTTCAAAACCAACACACCAGCTCTTTGCCTCGTCTGAAGTGGGATTCCCCTTCTGGCCTTATTCTCAAAGGAAAAGTCACGCAAGAATTTATAGATGGATATCCACAACGTTTTTCCCACGGAGACAGGGAATCCCCCTTTAGCAGCGACGATATTTTTCGTTATATCTCCATCGAAGCTGCTTCATCAGGTTTAGGTGAAATACTCAACAAAGTGAATAAAAACCTCTCCATCGTTAGCCATCAGGATCTTGCCCAAAAAAGACAGAAAGTTATTCAGCAAAGAATTCACGATCATATTCAAAAAAACCCCCTCACTTCTCTATTTCAAAAAGTGGAATCATGGGGAGGAGTCGTTGCAGGAGGATCAGTCGATGCTAGCCGCCATGTTGCCACTGGCACTTATTATGACAGCCATGCAGCCATTCAGTTGGTCGATCATCTTACCGTCAACACCAACATTGGTTATTTCAGAGGCCTCGATGGCTACGCAAAGGTGTTCCCCTCGGCAGGTGGTAATTTACAACTGCAACGCAGCTACACCCACGTCCGCCCCATAAACACACTTGAAGAAGGAAAAAAAGTCCCCTGGGAAAATGTTTTTATCCCTGGCTTTTTAAACAATCTTATTAAAGACTTAGACAAACCATCGACAGACGCCACTTCTCAAGAAAACTCCCTCAATTCTTTTTTAAACCAGCTCAAAGACGGGGAAGTTTTCACCATCAGTGATTCTGTTGCTTTAACAGGATACCTACAGGTGGCTTCTTCCATTGATGTTCTTCTCGGAATGAAGCCCTTTAGGTATACCAACGCCATTTCCCTTGGAACTGATGCAAGCCTTGTGGTCTTAAAACAAACCCACTTTCTCAAAACCAAAGATGGCTTACAGATTTTTATTCGCTCCATTAACAACAAGGCTGCAGGAATTAGTTTTGATGCAAACTACTTCATCAACCTTATAAGACTCAGAGCCTCCACGACCCGCTCTAAAACGGCAATCGATGCTTATATTATTCCCTACTCCACAGAGATATCATCCCTTATTGAAGACAAAACAAAAAAACAAGAACTCACAAATAAACAAGAACATCTTCAAATCGCCCTCTCGGCGCTTTTTAAAGAAAATGACCACGAACTTCTACAAAAATATTTTTCTGACAAAAAATTTAAGATCAATCATGAGCTTTTCACCAAAAAAACTTCGTCAAAGTTCTTTTTAGAACACAGACGTTCATTTTATGAAGAACATGATTTGCACTTAAAATACCCTGAAAACAAAGACTATCCCCACCTCAAAGCAGAAGATGAAAAAGTGCATATTTTTTCCTCTCGCCAAGGAAAACTCGTTGGCTATGACATTCTCAATCTCTTTGCCGATTTTTTTAATCAATTTATCGACAAACCAGGGGCCCTCTCTTTCGCTCAATCCCCAAACCCTGCCAATCTTGCCTTTGGTAAAGCCCATTGGAAAACCATCTCTGTGGAAGCTGATTTAAGCTCCTCGAAAGACTCCTACCCCTCCGTCGGAAAGATACAAAAAATCTGGGGCGGCTGGAAAATAGATCGGCCTGAGTTCCTTGAACTCATCCAAAACGCTTCAAAAGACCTCCTTGATTCCGAGAATAATTCCTACAGACTTTTAGAGGAAGAGGCCTTTAACGATGTCAACAGTGTCGAGTTTTATCGAGTTACTTCCAATTTTTCTATTTTTGAAGACGGCTTGAATAAAATAAGAGATCTCATGTTACAAATAGAGTACAAAGACTTAGACAAAAACTCTTCATCTCAAACACAGGGTTTTTCCTTAGGCTCTGTGGTATCAAATCTTTTTTCTAAATTAAGCTTTTCTTCTGAAAAATACTTAGCGTCTGATAAATTTTTTTACGAAGCTATTCTTAAAATGTTCGCTTATGGGGATGTCGCTCTTGGACAGAAACATTATGTCCAAATCTGTCAACAAGAGGTGGCTGATAGCGGAGTCGAAGACTGGCGGCTGCAAGACGATAACTACACAGGCTCTGCATCAGAAGTGATGACTTCGGCTTCGTATTACGGGCAGAGCTATGAATGTATTTCTCCATGGCTGAAGTCTCTTCTTTATTTAAGAAGACATTTTCCTCAAAATAAAAAAGAACAGGTAAAGTGGTTAGCAAAGGTGCTTCCTCTCTTAGAAGAACACATTCCTTTGCCACAGTTATTAGCTTATATAGGAAAAGAAAATTATTTATTTTTTATTCAAATTAGTGGCTTTAGAACAGGGGATGAAGACGGTGACCTACAGTTCTTCTCTAACTCCATTGGCGATCCCAAAGGAGATTTTGAAACTGCTAATGGCCTTATCTCTCTCTACGCATCAAAAACAGGCGTTGTCCCCGGAGAACTTTACAAAACAAATGCGGATTTTCAATGAAACAAACTCTCATCGTCATTTTCTTCATGGCAATCTCTTCTTTGGCTTTCTCTTCGCCGACAACGACTATTGATGTGACTGTTAGCCTGCGTGCAATCAAAGGAGATAACTCTCGCCTCTCTCTAGCTGAAATGAGCCGCCTTCTCAAGGAAAAAAGAATTATTAAACACAGACGACTTTTCACGCTTAAAGAAAGGGCAATTCTCAAAAACATCTCACTGTCTTTTCTCGCACACAGTTATGTCGTCACCCTTAAGGCAAAAGACCTTTCAGCTTTAAGAAGACAATTTCCTCTCCTTGCCATTGACCCTAATGACTTAGAAATAAAAAAAACAGACTTTTCTGAACTTCAATGGCCTTTAAAAAACAACGGTATCCCGCAAACGATTGAACTAGATCACATCCACAATCGTCAAATTACAGGTGTATCCAGTGAAGACATTGGAAAACCCAGTAAAAATATAAAACCTATTATAAATACAGACATTATCGTTGCCGTCCTAGACACTGGTCTTCAAAAAGATCACCCCGACTTAAAAGAACGACTTGTGCGTAAAGAGAGTGAATGCCAAGCCCTAGAAAAATTTAAGTCCTGCCTGAAGGCCCATGGAAGAAAGAAATGCGAAGAAACTTGGTTTGATGTTAACCATCCCGAAGTAGATTTAGACGGCAATGGATATCCCCTTGATTGCAACGGATGGAGCTTGCTCGGAGGGCTCAACTCAGCAGGTATTATGGGACGTCCTGATTTTTCTGATGATCAGGGTCATGGAACCCATGTCTCTGGGATTATCGCCGCCGCTAAAAACAACAACACTGGTATTCAAGGTTGCTCTGAAAACCTACGCATCTTACCTGTGCAAGTTCTAGGAAAAAAACCCAATGAACCCATAAAGCCTCTCTCCGTAACTTCTGACTCTTCACATTTGATTTCTCCAAAAGAAGCTGTGCACAAGGGTTCTCGCAGAACGTTAGCCGATATTGTTGCAAGAGGTGTTATCTACGCCATAAGTTCTGGAGCAAATATTATTAATTTTTCTATGGGCTGGCCCCAATCTAGAGACTCTGAATTTATGCGAACGATTATCGCTGAAGCTCAGAAAAGAAATATCACCATTGTTGCTGCAGCAGGAAACGATTCAACAAAAGCTCTACTTCGCCCATGTAGTTACCCTGGAGTTATTTGTTCTGCCTCACATGGACCCGATGGAGCTATTTCCTCTTTCTCTAATTATGGCAGTGGTGTCGATATTGCTGCTCCAGGTTTAAATATTTTAAGCACATGGCCTGAAAACAAAAGACCTGTGAGGTTTCGAGCCACCCACGGTTACGAATTTCTCCACGGAACATCTCAGGCTTCTCCTTATGTCGCCTGTGCTGTGGGAGAAATACTTTCCCGTGGCCATTCCCCCCGAGAAACTTACGCCCGTTTGATCGCTGGTGCGAGGCCCCACGTAAAAGAATCTACTCTTCAAGAAAAAAACCCCCACCAACACATCAGCGAGACCAGGAAACATCTCCTAAAAGAAGAAAAATTTACCATGTCTGGCAATTTAGATATTCAACGGGCACTCCATGTAAAACCCCAGCCTGTTATTCTTCCCTACACAAAAGAAAAAATTCATATTTCTTGGCCTGAAACTCAAAAAAGCATCCAACTCAGTATGCAGTTTAAAAATTTCTGGCTTCGATCTGCCAAAACCAGTGTCAAAGTACAAATTGTCTCTCCAACAAAAACATCTCTTAAATTAGGGCCATTACTTGGAAAGACCGAAAATTGGAAAGAAGAAGAGGTGAGAGCCTTTAAACTCACCCTCTTAACAACTCACGCCAACAGAGACTCTCTCTCCAGTGAAATCACACTTAAAGTTTCTATTAAACCACAGGGACATAAAAAAAGAGACTTTTACGTTCCCGTTATTTTCACTACCCCCATAGATAAAAACTTTTTTAGAAAAGGCGTTGCTCATTTTAAAATTAAAAATCCACTGAAAACGAGACTCTCTATTCTTCCTATTGATCAGAGACTGGATCGAAAACAACACTTCATAGACTACTTTTTTGCCGAATACAATGACCAGTGGACATATCACCTTGTCACTCAAGACGAAGACGGCTCTTATACAAGAAAAAACAACTACTCTCTCACTCCAAAGGGAGAGAACTTAGACGCCCTTCGAGAACAGTTTCTTATAAGGTTTGACTACAATATGGACGGTCACTCCGACTATGCCATTGGACTTTTCGATCCAACAGGAAAAACATCCTTTCATATCCTAAATTCTGAACTTCAATTGTTAGATAAATTTGAAATCAACAACGATATCTCCCCCCTTTCCCACGAAATTCACTGGATGGCTCTTCGTGATCAGAATAACGGCCATCACAAGAAAGTCCCCGCATGGCTTGGCACAGGAAAAGAGCCTGCTAAAAAAATCACTCTTAAAGAACTCTGGGAAAACCCTCAAGGTTACGAACCCCTCGAAAGACGCCTTTATTATCTCAATGGAAAACATGAACTTCAAGCCTTTCAAAAACACCAAGGGTTTAATGTTGCTGATATTCTTGAAAATAGTTTAGATCAAAAAATTGCGGGCCAACTTCTTCTGCTCTTTTCCAAAAACTTAGGTACAGAACAAAAATATTCTTTTATCAATGAATTTGCCATCGGTGTTTTTGAAAATGGTCAGATCACTTCTTTCTATCCTCTAAACCCATCAAGCAATAGCTTTTATAATGATATTGCCGGGTCCAGGGTTGGCCCCATCCATAATCTACATCAAGGAGACCCTTTTATCGGCAATTTCTGGTTTTCTAATTCCAGATCAAACGAACAAAGTCTCTCGTGGTTTTTACCAAAAGATATGTCATTTTCAAGTGCAGATCTCTTCCCTCTGAGGGGCGTCGTCGACAACGTTCTATGGGTTAGATCTTTTTATCAAGGCCAACATAATGGAGTCAAAAAATCTGGGGCCTTCTCCTTAACAAATAGCGAAATTCAGTATCATGATCTAATAACTAAGCAAACCGTCAAAAAGAGCATAGAACGTTACACCTTCTATCAAAGCATGCTCACAACCAATTTTTACTCTCCCATCACTCTTTCAAGTAAAAGCAAAAATGGCTTTCGACAGCCAGCCCTTTTCACTGCTGAAGGAACACTCTTCCATAAAGGTTTACGTTTCATCGTTCCAGAATACAGCAACAACGGTAACCTGACTGGATTAAGGTTTCCTCTCAATCTAAGAATGGCTGCACAAAACGGCTGTCGCTCAATCGACACTCCCGTATGGTTGGGAGAAGACAAAGGTTATTATATAGATTTTTATTGCCGAGATCGATTCATAAGAGTCCCTCTCGAGCTATAAAATAAAACAAAAACTTTTAACCAAACAAAAGGAGAACAAAAATGAGTTTACAAAAAGCAAACAAACTAATCAAAAGTAGTGCCCTCGTGGGTATTACAACCCTAATCACTCTTATGAGTGGTTGTGGAGGCGGTGGTGGTAGCAGTGCCCCAACCCTCTATTACCCCTACGAAGACGTTTTTGGAAACGCCTGTAGTAAGCTTGAAGCTAGTCCTGGATGTACTTTTCTTCGCTCCACAGGAGAGAGAATCACAGTTAGTGAAGACTCTTATTATAACGTTAACGGCAATGGTTCTGATGATATCGTCTACGTCATATTTGATGATTATGGAGTCGGCTCCGTGTACACAGATGACAGCGGAAAAGTGGATTATACCCTAGACATCAGCCAATTTTCTGGTTGGATCAGCGGAAACACCATTGGTGTGGGAGTAACTGGGCTACACTGGGAAGATGTCTCTAGAGGAACCTACTGGTGGGGAAAGAATGGCGTTCTTTACAATGCCAACGATGGAGAAGCCAATTTTTCACGGGCTATTAACGACACAAGTGCCAGTGAAGCCGTTGACACCAACTTTTCTGCACTCAACAGTGAAGGTAATAAAGCTCTCGTTCAAGCTGGAACCGATAAGCTCGTCGACGAATACGGTCTCGGTGAAGAGAAAGCTTATGCCATCGCTTCAGCCCTCAATCGCTGGGGAGTTGCCGCTTCAGAAAGAGGATTCACAACAACCAAGGACATGAACACAACCTTTAATGCTGTTTTCGGTGTCAATTTTGATGACGCCCTCGCTGCATTCAACGGTCTGCGCAATGGGGATCCCACTAAAATGCAAGCAATCACACTACGATCTGCTTCAGCCAATGGACTTAAGCCTCATATGGCCAAAAAGTTTGTCAAAGGCGTGTACAAGAAAGCCCTGGCTAACTGGGGATACGAAGACATCAATTGGTAAAAATAGTTTTTTAAAAATTAAAATCAAGGGAGATTTTTCTTCTCCCTTGATTTTAACCTACATAGCCTATAAAATTCCTTTCATAGAAAACATCAATCGAATCACTCTAAAGGAGAAAATATGGCGCAAGAAATAACTTTTAGCATTATAAAACCCAATGCAATCAAGAAGAACGTCATTGGAGACATCATCTCTTTATTTGAAAAAAATGATCTTAAAATCGCTTCTGCGAAACTGACTTCTCTGTCTCGATCTCAGTGTGAGACTTTTTATGAAGAACACAAAGAACGTCCCTTTTTCGACGAACTTGTCACTTTTATGACATCAGGTCCAGTTATGCTTATGGCCCTCTCTGGAGAAAATGCTATCACTAAGAACCGCGAAATCATGGGCGCCACAAACCCTGACGACGCCAACGAGGGAACTCTTCGCAAACTCTACGGCGATAGCGTTGGAGAAAATGCTGTCCACGGCAGCGACAGTCCTGCCAGTGCCGAAAGAGAACTTAATCTTTTCTTTGAAAAAAACGAATTCGTTAATAGATAATCTCAACATAATCGCTCAATAGGGCCTCATCTACAATGGACAAAAATTCTACGTCGGTCGTAAAAAAACCGCCACTTTTATGCGGTAACATCATCCCTCTCTTTATCGATTCCCTTGCCACTGGAGGGTCTGGTGTTGGTCGCTATGAAGGTTTTGTTGTCTTTACGCCCTTTACCTGTCCTGGAGACGAAGCTTTAGTTCGTATTGTTTTAGTAAAAAAAAGCTTCGCCGAAGCTGAGCTTGTTAACCTTCAAAAACCAAGTCCCGAAAGGATTCAGCCTCCATGCTCTGTTTTTGGACAATGTGGTGGCTGCACTTGGCAACACGTCTCTTATTCAGAGCAGTTAAAACAAAAAAAACTCATTCTAGAATCTACTTTTAGAAAAAAACCTCTCTTAAACGAGGTTGCCATAAGAGATGTCATTCCCAGCCCTCAAGAATTTGAGTATCGCAATCGCATACAGCTTAAAATAGATCACAACGGTCGTTATGGCTTCTATCGCAGGAAGTCCCATGATATTATTGAAATTAAAAACTGTCCCATCTCTGATCCTCTCTTATTTAAAGATTTAGAAAAAAAAATCTCCTCGATGCATCTTGTACCCTCACCCCTGTCCTCCTCAGACCAAGCTTCACATAGAGAAATTGAAGTTTATTCTTCTCAAAAAGAACAGGTAAAGTATAAAACAATTCAATCTCAATCTGATTCTCTAGAAGAAGGCTTCTCTCAAGTTAATCAACCCATCAATCAAATTCTTATTCAAGATGTGTTAAAAACTTTAAAAAAAATCCCCTCTTCTAAAAAAACGATCTATGATCTTTACTGTGGCCATGGTAACTTTACCTTTCCAATAAAAAATGTCCTCAATCCCCAAAAGACCCTCGGTATTGAGCTAAATCCAACATCCATAGGAATAGCGACAGATCGTGTTCAAAAAGAGAGCCTCTCCCATATTCATTTTATCAACCAAGATGTAAAAAGGTTTTTAAAACACTGCACCTCTCTGGAAGGCCCTGTTCTTCTCGATCCTCCCCGAGTTGGCTGTGATAAAGAGATTCTCTCCTCCCTAAGAAAGCTGAATCCTCCCGTCATTCTGTATATCAGTTGCAATCCACAGACTCTGGCTCGGGATCTTGAAATTTTAATGGGAAACAAACCTCTTTATCGAGTTCAAACCCTCCAACCCTACGATATGTTTCCTCAAACAGATCATGTAGAAACTTTAGCCCTTCTTATATCAGAAGCTATTTGAAAATTTGCCAGCTATTGCCATATCTGCTAGTCTGTGAATTATGTTACGCAAGACGTCACTCGTTATTTTAATCTCCTGCTCTTTATTTTCTTGTAGCTCTACAGAGAAAAAAAAACGCCTTAGAGCTGCTGAGTTGCATTTACAATTAGGCATTTCTTATATTAATCAGCAAAATTACCCCACTGCCCTCAAAGAGCTCTTAAGATCAAAGAAACTCGATCCACACAACTCTGTCATTCAAAATAATCTGGGTCTTATCTATTTTCTTATGAAGCGATACTCCCTTTCAAGAAATCATCTACAAAGGGCCGTTAATCTCTCCCCTAAATACACAGAAGCAAGAAATAACCTTGGACGAGTGCTTATTGAAATCAAGAAATACCCTCTCGCAAAAAAACACTTACTCATTGCTCAAAAAGACCTCACCTATCCTTATCCTGAAAAAAATTGGATTAACTTAGGCTTATTAGAGTTTCAGCAAAAAAACTTCTACCAAGCAAAAAAATTATTTCTAAAATCTATTAAAGTTAAACGAAAAAGCTGTCTTGGACACTACATGTATGGGCGCAGTCTATACGAGCTAAAAAAATATCCTCTGTCTGCAATCTCTCTAGATAAGGCTATTAAAATTTGCAAGAGTGTGTCTTTTCCAGAACCTTATTATTATAGCGCATTAAGCTACTATAACAGTAACCTACGTCTAAAAGCAAAAAATCGTTTTAAAGAACTTTTAAAGTATTTTCCAGAAAGTTCTTTCTCTAAATCAGCAAAGAAATTTGTGTTTACAGTTAATTAAGGTATAAAATGAAAAAAATAGGGTTTATTCTTAAAAAAGCACGAGAAGAACAAGGTATCTCTATTCATCAAGTTCACTTGGCTTTGAAAATTGGTTCTAAAACCATACAAGACATTGAAGAAGGAATTCTCAATGATTTACCGCAAAAGTCTTTTTTACGGGGATTTGTTCAATCCTATGCAAAATTTCTGCACTTAGACATTAAAGAAACCATGGATATCTACCAATCAGAAATGGGCTCCTCTCACCCTTTTCTTGTCATTAATTCCCCTGCCTACGAAGAGGAAAATCTTGATAAAGATAGCGACGACCTTCACCTCACAAATTCAGAAAATAAAGAACTCAGTTGGTTGCTCTTAGGAGAATGGTCTCTGGCCGTAAAAACCATCACAATAACTGGTATCTTATTTGTCATCTTAGCTATATGGATTGTCCAAAAACAAATAAAAAAATATTCGAAAGATGGCCATGTCGATACAGTTAAAGTTCAAAAAATTCTTTCTGAACAGACCAAGAGTGAACCCTTCAGCATAATCTCTCCGAGTGCAACAACAGAAACCATTGCTCCTGTCAAAAAGATCTCTAAAAAAGTTCTCTCTGTACAACAAGAAATTATTCTTGAAGCCTTGGACAACCTAACTATTCGTTTCAGTATAGGAGGGCAAGCTAATAAAATTATTCATTTAAAGGCCGATCAATTCTATACAATCCGCAGTAAAAAAGAAATCCGTATTAACTTCTCTGACGGAGGTGTTGTTTTCGTCATGCATAATGGTAAAGACTTAGGGGTTCCTGGACAACTTGGAAAATCTGCAACTAAGAAATATCGCTAGTTTAACGCGAGAGATCTCATGAAAGCTATTATAACTCTTATTATTTTTGTCTCTATTTATGCTGGCTACGGAGTCTACGTCAGTCATTTTTCTTTAAGTATCATGCCGACAGGATTACAGCCTTCCCATCCTCCTCAATTCTATGATTATAAAGGAATCACAAATGTTCACTCAAAACACAGCAATGGCAGTGGATCCTACCTTGAAATTATCTCTGCAGCTACAAAGGAAAACTTTGATTTTCTATTCTTTACAGATATAAACTCATTCAAATCTAGAAATAAAATAACAGGCTATCAAAACCGTCTTCTTGTTTTTACAGGTGGTGAATATAGTTATTTAAATTCCCACCTTTTACAATATAAAGCACACAGTAATTTAAACCATAAAAGTCGATCAGAAGCTCAACTCTACTTTACAGATTTCTTATCCCAAAAGCGTTCGTCACACACGAAAACCTTTGTTGCTCTCGCCCACCCACTTAAAAAGGGTTATCAGTGGCTTGGAGATTACCCCACTTCTCTTGAGGGAATCGAAGTCATTAATCTTGACAGTGTTTGGGAAGCCTCTCTCTCAAAATCAAAAACATCCTTTATCTTTAGTCTTTTTACTTATTTTTTTAATCCAAGACACTCTCTTATTAGACTTTACTCTGAGCCTAAAAAAGAGCTTTCTCTCTGGGATCAGCTTAATCAAAAACAAAAAACAGTGGGGCTTGCAGGGCACAACACAACATCAAAGGCAACTCTCTGGGAAGGTTTCAGAATCCCTTTTCCTTCTTATCAAAGTTCTTTTTCTTTTATTTCTAATCACGTTATTTTAAGATCAGAGTTAACTGGGCTTGTTGAAAAAGATCAAAAGAAAATTTTTCATGCCCTAAAAAAAGGAAATCTTTACTTTAGTTTAGATTTTTTAGAAAACCCAAAAGGTTTCATTACCTATGCCGTTCAAAATGGCCAAAAATATCTTATGGGAAGCAGCTTGAACAGCTCCTCTAGAAAAAAAATCAAAATTTTCGCTCATCTCCCTCAAAAACCCAATGTTCCCTTTGAGGTTGTTCTTTTTAAAAATGGACAACGCTACAAATCTCTCAAAAAACAACACGCCTCTTTCTCTATAACTCAACCAGGGGTTTATCGAATCACTGTGCGAGTCATACCTACATTTCCCCTGCCAGATAGCAGGCGTTGGATCACTTGGATTTATTCCAACCCCTTCTATATTAAGGAATCATAATCTCCATGCTTCCCTCAACTTCCAGCTGACAAGCTAGGCGCTCCTTCTCTTCAAAGCCCCTATCAACCGCCATCTCTCTCTCAACATCAGTTCGCTCAGACAGAACAGTTGAGCTTTTTTCGACAATAACTCGACAGGTTCCACAAGATCCCATTCCCCCACAGCTTTGATTTATAGCTTTCTTTTCTCCATTAAGCCCCTCAAGAAGAGTTCCTTCTTTCAAAAAAACAGTTTCATCAGTTTTTATAATTTTTACTTTAAATTTTTTATTTTTATCCATGATTCATAGAATTATTCCATACAAACTGCGATTTTTAAGTCTCCATATCATCTTCTCCCTTGAAATATCGACATAAGTCCTGGTATCGTAGGCCCATGAATTTTATCGCTTTTGATTTAGAAACAACTGGGACTATGGCTTCTATTGACAGCATCATTGAGATTGGAGCTGTTCGCTTCATCAATGGTAAACCATCAGATATTTTTTCAACACTCGTCGATCCTCAGCGTGACATTTCTCCTGCTGCTTCTGCAGTTAACGGCATCACCAGAGACATGGTTCATGGGAAACCTCTTATTGAAAACCTGCTCTCTCCTTTTGCTGAATTTTGTGGGGACGATCCCATTGTTGCCCACAATGCTCCTTTTGATGTGCAGTTCCTCTCAGCAGATATCAAAAAATTTGAATCGCCAGCACCTAAAGGTATTGTTCTCGATACTTTGCCCATCGCACGCAAAATATTCCCTGGTCTCGCCAACTACAAACTGGGTACTCTCGTACAACATCTAAACATCCCCGCTTCTAATTTTCACCGAGCCGAAGAAGACGCCTCCTACTGTGGCTATTTATTTTGGAAAATGATTTTAAAAATTTCATCCACGGGTGATGTCCCCCTAGAAAACTTAATTGCCCTAACAGGAAAAAATAAAAGCTATTTTCCACAAATTGAGAGACGGCACAAACAACTCTCCTTGCTCGATTTTTAATCCCATTTTTTTTAGTTAAAAACTAACGCATCGCTAAGGGCATACGACGGCCCAAACCAAAACTATGTTTAGAAACTTTCAAAATCGGTGAAGCCTGCCAACGCTTAAATTCATTTTTAATAACCATGCCCTGAATTTTTTTTTCTATTTCTCCCCTAGCTCGACCACTCTTTGTTATCAATTTTTCCACAGCTTTATCCAGTTGGTCATAGTTGGGCAGCTCATCCTCATCCTTTTGATCAGGACGAAGCTCTGCCGAAGGGGGACGCTCAATAATAAATTTAGGAATTAACCCCGTCGAAGATAAATCATCTCTGCTGCCTTGCCCATTATAATGTGCAGCTAATTCGTAAACTTGTTTTTTCAATAAATCCCCTATGGGAGCCAGACCTCCACACATATCACCATAAAGAGTGGTGTAACCCGTCGCATATTCACTTTTGTTACCTGTAGAAATTAATAAACTTCCCCTTTGATTTGAGAAGGCCATTAAAAAATTCCCACGAATACGAGCCTGCAAGTTTTCATGAACAAAACTAAACTCTTCCAAACTGATACTGTCTTTTAATGCCTCAACCATAATATCAAAAGTTTTCTGAATGGGTAACTCTAGCCACTCAACCCCAAGGGTTTCTGCTAATTCTTTAGCTGTCTGCAAACTCCTTGGGTCATTATAAGAGCTTGGCAGCCCCACTGCTGTCACAGATGAGGCCCCTAAAGCATCAACCAACAGGCAAAGAACTACCGCCGAATCAACTCCCCCACTGAGCCCCAAATGGGCTTTGCTAAAACCACTTTTTTCAACGTAATCTCGTATCCCTAAAACAAGGGCTTGACGTCTTTTTTCAACATCTAGCTCAATCTCTGGACGGGACCCCCCATGACAACGGGGAAAATCAAACACTAAGATATCCTCTTCAAATCCACGGGCTTGAGCTAACTTAGCTCCATCGGCCCCCATAACAAAACTCGATCCATCAAAAATCAATTCATCCTGTCCACCAATAAGGTTTGCATAAATCAATGGTGCTTTAAAATAACGGGATGTTTTTTCCGCCACACGCTCCCTCTCTCCCTGCTTTCCTATATAAAACGGTGATGCACTCAAATTCAAAATACAATCTACAGATTTTTTATCAATTCGATTTAAGGGGTTTTCACCATAAATGCTCTTTCCCTCTTCATCAGGCCATGCCCAAATATCTTCACACACTGTTACAAGAAATTTGGATCCTTTAAAGCTAAGAATGTTCTTTTCTACTCTACCACTTTCAATGTACCGAGCTTCATCAAAAACATCATAACTAGGCAGAAGTTCCTTAGAAAAAATCTGTGCCTTTTTTCCTTTTTGTAAAAAAACTGCCGAATTAAAGAAAGGCTTGCCACCTTTTTTTTGATTAAAAGACAGTGCTCCTATCAATACCCCCATTCCTGTGGGGATTTTTTTATGAATTTGTTCTAAGCACTTCCACTGTCTCTCGACAACGTCAGGGATATCAAGTAAATCCATTGGGTGATACCCCAACAACGAACACTCTGGAAAAATAACAAGCGAACAACGATGGTCATTCGCCTTAAATATCATCTCAAGAATTTTTTTTGAGTTCTTAGAACATTGACCCAGATGAGAGTTCATCTGAGCAATAGCTATTTTCATCATCATCGCCTTTCTCACAGTGACAGCATGTTCCATGGAGAAACACTCCCTCCACAAAAAGAGACCTTAAACTGTGTTTTCTTTTTCTGTTCGATCCAGGCAAACACGATTACTAAAACCCTCTGAATATCCATGCCAGTGGTTTATCTTTCTTTCTGGATATTTCCAACAATAATATCCATTGCCAGAGTCTATATCAACAACCCACAAGCCCTGGGGGCGAAGCCCTAGCTTCTCCACCTTAGTTTGCCAAGACTGTATGATTTTGTTAATTTTTTCTTCAAGAATCATCACTCTTGCTTCATTTTTTGGATCTATGCCATCAAGCTGATCAACCAGCTCTTGCACCTGACCACTGGCTTTTCTCGTCATACTATAGATAATCAAGAATAAGCCCTCTGCCTCAGAAATAGAAAAAATCTTTTTCTTAGGCCTCGAAATATCAATAACAGCGTCTAAGTTCATCCCCCCCCCTTTTTTTTCGCAAACTCCTTACAGAGCCCTGCCTATCTACAGACACCCCAATCCCTCTTTAAGGTTAGCCTCTCAAAAGACGAACTAAGATGACAACTCAACTTCATGCTTAAACCACAAAGAGTCAAAGTTTTCCCTCTTTCCATCAAGTTTGAATTTTTTTCTCTAAATACAGAGTTAGGAAAGAAACACTCTTAATTCTGGGCGCTCTGCGTCATTTCTCTGCCCCTTTGATGATGGATAGGGCTTGGTTTCCAACAAAGATAATCACTCCAAGGGCCACGACGATTATAATTAATAACTTGATCAGGTATCCAAAGGAAAAGCCTTCCTCTTTCTCCTCTATTTTTTTCTCTTTTTTTGAAATATTCAATGGCACCCTCTTCGGCTTAGACCCGCTCTCTTCCTCTTCGGTTTGAGCGACAACTCTTTTCTCCTCCTCTTTTTTCTTCTTTTTCTGCTGATCAGAAAAAAACTCTCCTGCCATCGCTTTGATTCGGCGATGCTTTTTCCTCTGCACGAGAGATTGACCTGTATTGGCTGAAAAGAACTTATCCCCCCCTTCTCCTCCTCCTGCTTTAACTCTTTTGGCCTGACCATTCTTATTCCGTTCCGATGCTGAACCAGAGCCTCCATCATTAATACCCGAAATTCCGTTTGCGCCCCCGCCTCTTCCCGCCGTAACGCGACCAGATTTTCGCTGCCCCCGCCGAGAGCCCTGACTCGCTCCTGCTCCTGCTCCTGCTTTCCCGTCGCCCGCAGTGCCCTCCACTTCGGGCCTACCATTTGCCAGAGAAAACGGCTCGTATTCAATATCACAAATAGCTTCTGCTCTTTGTTCGCTTCCTAAGTTAGGCAACTCACCTGTTTCAAGTAAACAAGAGACATAGCCACCCATATAGCTTTCAACAAAATAACCAAATGCTCTGTTAAATTGAGAAATAACCCCTATGATAATAGAAACAACCACAATTAAAATTAAAAGATACTCAATAACACCCTGACCATCTTCATTACGCACTCCCCTCAAACTAGACTTTAAAAAAAAACGTCCTCTGGAAAAAAATTTTTTTTGTGGTAAACTTATCATAACATCATCCTAACACAGTGAGACTCTATCTTGAAAAAAAACACTCTTCCCCTTCTTCTTTCCGTCCTTTTTTTTATCTTGCGATCACCTCAAAGCCTAGCCATAGAGCCAGATTCTCCCCAACTCTCAACAAAATCTCAAGTGCAGCTCGCCTATAAATACGTTAAAAACAATCTTTCTCAACAGGCGATATCTCTATTAAAACCAAAACTAGGTACGCTGAAAAAAAAAGGGCTTCTTGTTCTAGCAAAAGCCTATCGAATGGAAAAAGATCACTCTCAAGAAATTAAGATTCTCAATCTACTCTTACTTAAACAACCGAAGAACGCCTCAATATTAACTCTCTTTGGCAATGCCCTCTTAAAGTCCAAAGACACTGATAGCGCCGTTCTCTACTACCGCAAAGCCATTAAAGCCAACCCAAAATACTCCAAAGCCTATTACAGTCTACTCAACGCCTTTGAGAGCTCTGTAAAGAAAAACCCCAGATTCCGCTATGAACAGAGGGAAATTCTATCTGATATGATCAAAGTCTTCGGTCACAAACATCAATTCTATAGCAGGTTTTGTCGCCTTTACTCCAAAGACGGCTTTTTGGAAGAGACCGTCAAACATTGCAAAATTGCCATCAAAAAAAACAACAAGCTTCCAGCTAATTATATTTTCTTAGGCACAGCTCTTTTAGAACTAGGTCAGACATCTAAAGGAGAGAAACAGATTTTTTCTGCAGCCAAGAGGTTTCCTCAATCCCCCTTTGCCCAAGAGGCTGCTGGGAAGAGGGCATTAACTAAAAATGATTACCCCTCAGCCAAAAAATATTACTCTCTTTGTATTAAGGCCTCTTCTTTAAAAAAAGAGAACTGCCTTCTTGGTTTGGCTGAAAGCTCCTATGAATTACGAGAATTTTTTCTCGCTCTTAAGTATTACAAAGCCGCTTGCCAAGAAGAGAGGCTTTTTACAAAAAAATTTCGCCTAGCCACCGCCAATCTACGTTCAGCGGCACGACGGAAGTGGCATTTAAAATTCTCTAATGGTCTTGACACTTGTCGTTAGATTTCAAGGAAAGGCCATGATGCAACGGAGGTGTGTGAAAAGACGCCTTTGCAAAACAGTTTAAGAAAACCACCCTCTGAACTCTTCACTCGGCTCCAAGACAATCTGTACATCTACAACCTGAGATTTATAAGGTTCTCTCTCTCTTAATTCAGAACAGACTCCATCGATTTTCACTCTCTTACCTGTTCCGACAACATAACTATAAGTCATCTGACTGCGAAGGCTTTTAATTTCTACAATCTCGCAGCCCCTCTCCTGTAAAACATCTCCCAGCTCTAAACTGTCTAAAGTTGATTTTGTTTCAACAATAATAAACGCCTCACTATCAACAAGATCATTCAATGAATAGAGGCTTTTTAATAGGTCCTCGCTCGGCTCTTCTAAAAATAAAATCCTCTGTTCTTTTTTGCCATTGTTAACTTCAATCACTGCCTTTTTGACCTCAAATAAATCCTGTGGCTTGCCCTGTAAAATAATCAAGAACAAACCATTGGGCTGGGGTGTTGCCTCAACAGTTTCAATTTCGATTCCTCGCTTTTTTACGAAGGAAGAAATCCTATTAAAAACTCCATACCCTTGGCCTACGCCTTTTATCTCTAAGCCCAAAATCGATTTCAAAATTAGCTCCTTAGTCTTTTCCTTTTAGACCTATCTAAAGATAACTCTTAATGCAAACTTTTGGCTAGCATATTCATGTCTCATTTTGAGACAAAACTCTATTTCTTATAATTAAGAGAGTTCTCTCTTATGAATTTTTTATTTTTACCCGATACCTTTAATAGACCGTAGGGAGAAGCGATCTCTCTACTTGTTTTCATAGAGACACAGGAAATATGGTGTCTCAATGAAACCACATAACTTTAAGGAGATCTGACAGATGAATAAAACAAAAACATTTTTTAAAAATCTTTGGAAAGACGAATCCGCTCAAGGCGCCACTGAATACATTCTTCTTCTTGTTGTCGTCGTCGGGTTAGCTATGATTTTTAAAGAACAGATTAAAAGTGTTGTCGGTGACAAGGTCAGCGAAATCGGTAGTGCAATCCGTTCTTTTTCCACAGGTGGTTAATCAAAGATGACCACAGAATTCGTCCTGCTACTATCTCTATTTGCCACTGTCTTACTTGTGGCTCTAACAAGAGTCCCGCGGGAGACTTTTGTTAAATCAGGCCCGAAGCTGGCTGCTAGAATTGAAAGGCATCTTGCCACGGGTCGAGACTTTCGCCCAAAAGGAGAGGGTCCAACGCAATGGCTAAGGCCTAGGTAACGCTAAAACGGTGCCTATTCGTTTGTTGGGGAACATCTTATGTTGTGGACGGACTTTTTTACAAATCCTAAAAATCTTGTCGGTACGGGGCTTCTTCTAATAGGAATTGCTGATGACCTTAGATCAAGAAAGTTTCACAACTGGCTTTTTTTAACGACCCTCTTTGTCTCCATAACAACTCTTCTTCTCGTTGAAGGCCTTAGTTCCCTCTGGGTTGGCCTTGCCGGGGCATCAGCCGCTTTTGTCTTCGCCCTTCCCTTAGTTATGACAAAAGCCATCGGAGCTGGAGACATGAAGCTCTTCGTTGCTCTCTGCTTCTTAACAACGTGGAGAGGTTCTCTGAATATTCTCATTCTCTCTGTCGTTTGGGGGGCGGCCCTCGGTGTTATACAGATTCTTCTTAGCAGACAACTTCCCTCTTTCACGTCTAACCTTCTGGGGATTGTCACTCGAAAATCCAAAGATCAAGAGCTAAAACTCCATCAAATTCCCTACACCATCGCCTTGTTCCTCGGGTGGCTAAGCTATTACAGCCTTATTCCTCTTGGTTGGGAAATTTTATGAAAAATAAACTCAAAAATGAAAACGGCCAAATGGCCATTGAAATGCTCCTTATCATGATTACTCTTTTTATTGCAATCACCTTTGTTTCTAAACAAATGAAAGACCAGGGGTTCCTCGCCTCCCTCGTTCAGTCCCCTTGGACTCAGTTAGCAGGCATGATTGAAAGTGGTTCATGGGCCAAAGCCGAAGACGCTCGCACACAACATCCCAATAATCAAAAACGCCATATTAGTTATCGTGGAGACAATAGATAATGATCAAAAATCAAAAAGGTCTTATTACTTTGGATTTTGTTTTTGCTCTCACTCTTGCAATGGGGTTTAGCGCTATTTTATTTGCCATGGCGTTCACTTTATCCGTCGTTGAAATCACCCAGTACATCACCTTTGCCTCCGCTCGAAGTTATTTTCTCGGACACACAAGTCAAGACAATCAAAGGGCTTTGGCTGAAAAAAAATATAATAACCTCGTTACTAACAATGTCCTTGGCAGTTTTTATCGCAATGGCTGGTTTGAGCTAAAAGGTCCAGATATTAATGACTTCACCTCTGATTACACGAACTCTGACAAAGGGGCCCCTTTCATCGGAGTTCGAGTTCAGTTAAATGCAAAAATGCTCGCTTTTCGCATTCCACTTTACGGTTCGACAACCGAAGATGATGACGCCTTTAAAACAAACATCGGTAGCTTTCTCTCTCGAGAGCCAACCTCTGATGAGTGTTTAGTCTTTATGGAAAATCGTTTTAGAGCCATTAAACAAATAGACCCCTCACGCTTCAATTCAGCGACAAACATCTCAAGCCAAATCCCTATTATTACGGATAACGGGTGTTAAAATGAATCTTCATACAAAAAAAAGACCCCTCTACAAGAGTGAACAGGGTATGGCGACCATCGAAACCATTCCATTGCTTATTATTTTTCTCATTCTTCTGAGCTATGCCATTGGCTATTTTGGCGCCATTCACACGGGAATACTCCACTCCATAGCAGCCCGTAACTACGCTTTTGAAACTTTTCGACACCGTCCCAATTTGACCTATTTTCGTGACAGACAAGAGCCTAGGTACCTTGGTTTCTACTATCAAGAAACACAGGTCCGATTCCACTCTATTAGCTCAGGAAGCGCTGACGATCAATTTATGGCGACAGAACGTCCTATTTCCGTTGGACTGAACAGCTCAAATTCTGAAAAAATCGGACGAGATTCGCAGACACATAATAATCGTGTTCCCGCTATTGCAAGTAATCAAAGAAATGCCGATGAGTCTGTAAACCCCATCTGGGTCAAAACCAGCTATGGAATATGTATTAATGCTGCTTGTGGAGAGTAATTATGAATCAAAATGAGACACGTACACTATGGATTTCTGTTGCCGCCGGCCTTTTTGCCGTTTTTCTTCTCTACAGCTACTCTCAAGAAAAAAAATCCGAATATGACAAAAAATACGGCTCACGCAAACGTGTTGTCGTCGCTAAAGTCGACATCGCCGCCATGCAAACCCTCGATGACACAATGCTAGACATTCTGGAAAAACCCGTCGACTTTATCGAACCTGAGGCCATGACTGACCCCCAAATAGCCGTCGGTCAAGTCGCCGCCACAGCCATCAAAAAGGGCGAACAAGTTCTCTCCACTAAACTTCTAATTCCAGGCCCTGACACAGGAATTGCCCTACAAATTGCCCCTAATCGTCGAGCTATCTCTATTCCCACCGACGAAATACGGGGAATTGGAAAACTCATACGTCCCGGTGATCGCATCGATATTATTGCCGCACTAGACGTTGGTAAGGGTGCCAACCAAAAAAGAGAAATTAAAACAATTCTGCAAAAAGTTCCTGTACTGGCCACTGGTGTTAACATCGTCAATAACATCCCTCGACTTCTCGATGTAGAAACAAATCCCAAGGACCCTGCATGGGTCAGACTCGCCAGCGACTCCGACTATTCAACCATCACTGTCGAAGTTAGCCCAGAAGATGCACAGAAATTAGTCTATATACTTTCAACGGCCCCTGGAAATTTATTTCTCTCTCTAAGAAACCCTAACGATATTACAAACAAACGAAACCTACGGGTAACAACAGTCGAAAGCGTACTGGGGAAAACCCAAATTTCACAAATTCGAAAAACATTTCGTAAACCCTCCTCTCGTCTGTCTCCAAAGATCAGCAAACCGAAAAAGAGAACAAAGAAAAGGAAAACACGTTTTATTCCCTTGTAACCAAAGTGAGTCTGAAAATGAAATTGTTTGTTTATTTATTAATGATCTCTGGAACTTCTCTAGCACAAGCGTCTAGTTTTGTTCTAGAAAAAACGATCAGTTTAACTGTCGGCGTCGTCCAAGATGAAAAGGTTCCCTTCATTCCAAAAAACTATAAATTTATTAAAGAAAAAGGCTTAAGTCGACTCACATCTATTGCCTATGATCCTAAAACTAAAACCATGCGTTTCAATCCTAAAAGGCCAGGATTCAAAACTCTCACCATTCGTGATGCCAAGCTTAACATTATTGGTCGAATCGGTATCGACGTCACCAAAAACCAACTCAGTAAAGTCGTTCGCGAACTGAAATCTCTTTTAGGAGATATTGAGGGCATTCAAATTAGGATTATTAATAATAAAGTCCTCATTGATGGGCAAGTCCTACTGCCAAAAGATCTTAGCCGTATATATGTTGTTGTTAAGCAATACGGTGGTGTCGTATCTAGCCTTGTTACCATTAGTCCTCTAGCACAGAAAAAAATTGCTGCGTACATAGAGAGAGATATCAATAACCCTGAAATATCCGTACGCGCAGTGAATGGCAAGTTTATTCTTGAAGGTGTTGCTAAGAGCCAAGCTGAAAAAGATCGTTCATTATCTATTGCCTTTCTCTACGCTCCTGATGTTGTTTTAGAAGACAAAAATTCGGGCATAAAGAAAAGAAAAATTGGAAATGCAAACATCATTGACCTTATTAAAATTAAAAAAGGTTCGACTCCTCCTCCTGGAAAAATGCTTCAAATTGTTCTTCATTACGTAGAATTGAAAAAAAATTATACCAAAGGTTTTCGCTTTCAATGGACACCATCTCTAGGTGATGAGTCAAAACTTCAATTTGAATCAAGTGGCCGATCCCCCTCTGGAGTCATAAGCAGCATTACAGGAACCATCTCCAATTTGCTCCCTAAACTCAACTGGGCAAAACAACATGGTCATGCTAAAATTTTAAAAAGTTCCACGATCATTGTTCAAGATAAAAAACAAGGGTCCTTTAATTCTGTAACCCAAATTCCCTATCCAACAACCAGTGAAGGTGGACAGGTCGTTACAAAGCGTATTGATGTTGGCCTCAAGACCGTTGTCACACCACAGATCCTTGGCCCTCGCTCTGATAGTATCTCACTCGATGTAAACTTTAATATTGGAAGCGTCACTGGTTCCTCCGATGATGGACCCCTCACTTCAAAAAATGATGTTAAAACAACGATTGTTCTACGCAGTGGCCAGAGCGCTGCCATTGCTGGTCTGATTTCCAATACTTCTGGAATTGATTACAACAAATTACCTGATGGAGTCACTAATCCCATTGTCAGTCTTTACGCCTCTAAAGCTTTCGTGCGTAATCAAAGCCAATTTGTCGTCTTTGTCACACCTATTATTAAAAGCTCTGCCAGCGCTGGGTCTGAAAAAATAAAACGAAAGTTTCGTCTGCGTAATTAATAAACGACTTTTCAATAGTTGCTATTTTCTAAACTAATGTCTCATGTAGAAAAAAGTATTCTTGTCCGAAAAGTGTATTGGAGGTCTGTGTGGCTGTTAGTCCAAATTGTCACATTATAGGGGTTATAGGCGGAAAAGGTGGTGTCGGGAAAAGTGTTTTGGCCGCCAATTTAGCCTGTGCCCTACAAATTGAAATGCGCGCGCAGGTCCTTCTATTAGAGGCTGACTCTAAAAGCTGTGGGGACCAAAACGTCATTCTAGGTCTACGTCCGCCAAAAACACTCAACGATGTCTCAACATTCACTGGAGCCATAACTCCTCAATCTATGGGAACAGTTGCCGCCAAACATCCCTGTGGTGTTCATTACGTTGGTGCTGTTATCACTCCAGAGGATATTATCAATCCCGATCCTATTCTTGTAAAAAAACAAGTCGAAGCTTTTAGTCGCATTCACAAGTACATTGTTATCGACCTCGGCTGTGACCCCCAAGAATTACAAATGACTCTACTTGAGTCCTGTGATGCTCTGCTCGTTGTGACCGCCCCCGAAGTTCTTGTCGTCAATCAGACTCTCAAACTTCTTAATAACCTCACCACAGCAACTCTTCCAAGTGATATGATGCAAATCGTGATCAACAAAGCAGGAAAAGGCTCCCTTTCTCCCCAGGTCATTCAAGGAACTCTAAAAAAACCAGTGATTGCCGCCATACCATCAGATGACATCACAACAGCCAATAGCCTGCAACGCTCCACGCCTTTCATCGTTAGCCATCCAAAAACACCCATCTCTGCCTCTTACCACGATCTCGTTAGAAAACTCACTGGTGGACTTTTGCAAAGACTCAAATCAATTACCAAACCCTCTGTTTTATCAAAAAAAACAGCACGCGCCGACGACGCTTCAGACAATACGATATCCACGGCTTCACCATCCCTCTCTCCTCTCATTCAACTTAAACTCCGCGTGCACAGCGAATTGATTAAAGCCATGGATCTTAAAAAAGGGGTTACCGACACCCAGGGAGACCCCAACAAAGAGAAGGCCCTTAGACAAAAAACCCAACAGACTATCTCACAAATTGTCGACAAAACAGGTGGCGGACTCGCCCGAGAGGAGAGAATCAAAGTTATTAAGGAAGTTTTAGATGAAGCTCTCGGACTTGGACCTCTAGAAGATTTACTTTCCGATCATAACGTCACTGAAATTATGGTCAATGGTCACAATAATATTTTTATAGAAAAACAAGGTAAGCTACAACTCTCAAAAATTAGCTTTACCTCCAATCTCCACTTAAGAAATGTTATCGAAAGAATTGTCACTCCTTTAGGAAGGCGAATTGATGAAAAAAGCCCCTACGTTGACGCTCGTCTTGCTGACGGTTCCCGTGTTAATGCTATCATCGAACCCCTCTCTATTGATGGACCAGCTCTTACAATTCGTAAATTCGCCAAAGACCCCATCACTGTAGATCATTATCTCAAATGGGGATCGATTAATAAACCCATTATTGATTTTCTCAAAATTTGTGTGGAACAAGGTCTTAACGTTGTTATTTCTGGAGGCACTGGCTCTGGTAAAACAACTCTTCTTAATACTCTTTCACGTTTTATTCCTAGCAACGAGCGCATTATCACCATTGAGGATGCAGCTGAATTACAACTCGACCAAGAACATCTGGTTCGGTTAGAAACGAGACCGGCAAATATGGAAGGCACTGGTGCTATTTCAATTCGAGACCTGATTGTGAACTCTCTACGCATGAGACCAGATCGGATCGTCGTTGGAGAATGTCGTGACGGTGCCGCTTTAGATATGTTGCAAGCCATGAACACAGGCCATGACGGCTCTATGACAACAACCCATGCCAATTCTCCTCGAGAGTGTCTTGCCCGTCTAGAAACTCTCTGCCTTATGGCCGGAATGGAATTACCACTCAAAGCTATTCGTGAACAAATTGCAGGAGCCGTTAATCTTATCATACAGATCAGTCGCCTCTCCGATGGCTCAAGAAAAATCCTAAGCGTGACCGAAGTCGTGGGAATGCAGGGGGAAACAATCACCTTGCAGGAAATTTTTCGCTACAAAGAAGAGGGTTTTGATAAAAATAGAAAGATTACCGGTCATTTCCAGGCCATGGGACTTATTCCGTCTTTTATTGAAAAACTTGAAGCAAAAGGAATTATGATTCCACGAAATATTTTTGTTAATTCACCAAAAGAGGTAAAATCCACTTCTAATCCCTCTGTCACAAATAAAAAGGTGCAGCCCCTGACACCCAGAATTCCCCCTCGAAAACCCCTTGGTTTTAAAAAAACGGGGACTGATGGGAGTAACACCTAATGCTTTCATTTTTTACCCAAAACTGGGTCTTTGAAATTACTATTGGCCTTATTGTTTTTACTATTTCACTTCTATACTCAAACCGTATTATCTCTTGGCTTGCACAAAAAAGCCTTGGACAGAGACAAACTGTCCTCGAACTGCTTGACAAAATGTTCGTTGAAATCAATGAAAAACAAGTGACATATGCCATGCTCAGCATCTCCTTTGGGTTTGGATTTCTCGTTTTTCTCGCTCTTTGGCCTAACATCATTCCCGGAATTTTATTTGCCTCTATTGTCACCATTGTTGGGTGGTCAATTCCAAAAATATTGATTCAAACTCTCTACGAAAAAAGGTGTGATCGCTTTGTAGATCAAATGCTTGATGCCATGACCATAATGGCCAATGGAGTCAAAAGCGGTCTCAGCGTTTCTCAATGTCTGGAGCGTGTTTCAGACAATCTTCAAAACCCCATTAGCCAAGAATTTGGCCTCGTTCTGTCACAAATACGTCTTGGCCGCAGCCTTGAAGAGGCCCTCGTGGAGCTCAACGAGAGAGTCCCTCGACCTGATGTGCAGATGTTCGTTACTTCCGTTAATATTTTAAAAGAGACAGGGGGAAACCTCGCCGAAACTTTTGTCACCATTACAAGCACCATTCGTGAACGACAAAAAGTTCAGAAAAAAATTGAATCCCTCACTGCCCAAGGCCTTATGCAAGGGCTCATTATCAGCCTCGTCCCCTTTGCTTTGCTTATTCTTTTCCTATTAATTGATCCAGCCTTTGTTATGCCACTTTTCACTAAGCCATTAGGCTGGTTTTTCCTATTCATAATGCTAGGACTGCAAGCTGTTGGTGGCTTTATGATTCGTAAGATTGTTAAAATTGATGTGTAGATACTCTATGGAGGTTTTGTGAAAATATTTTTATCATCTCTTGTCTTTCTTTTTATCAGCTCTACGGCATTCTCAATTGTCGATATGAGAAATGCTAATTATGCCGACACCTGGCCAGACCTCATCGCCCCTGGCAATGGCTTTGATCTTCGAGTCGCGAGAACCTACAACAGTCGTTCATTATTCAATGGTATGTTCGGCTTCGGCTGGTGTTCTGATTTCGAGACAACCATTAAAACCACTCCTGAAGGCAATATCAAGCTCACTGAGTGTGGTGGTGGATTAGAGGTTGTTTATCTTCCTAAAAATTTCAACCCTAAATCCATAGAAAAAACCATTGATAAAATAATCACAAAGGTTCGCAAAAAAGAACGTCGCAACCCCGCATATCTGTCATCTCTCTCTAAGCAGCTAAGACAAGATTTAAAATTAAGAGAGAAATATTCACAAAAATATTCCATAAAAGAAAAGTTTAACCCCTCTGGGAAGAAATTCTACGCTAATGGCAAAGAGATTGATCATTTCTTCATAAAAAATAATTTTTTTCATCGAATTCTACCAGATGGTTCAAAAGAGATTTTCAACAAAAAAGGGCGACTTGTTCGCAAGATAGACAAAAACAGGAATTTTCTAAAACTCACCTATAAAAAAAATCTTTTAAAAGAAATCATTGATAACAATGGTCGCAAACTTCTTTTTAAATATTACTCTAATAGAAAAAAAGTACGACAAATTTTGGGACCCAATGGACTCAAATCTGAGTACAAGTTTAAAAATTTTGATGATCTTATCTGGGTTAAAAATTCGTGGAACAACACTTATAAACTCGCTTACGATGATCTTCATAATTTACTGAAATTAGACTACCCAGACAAAACAACTAAGGAAATTACTTATAATACTAAAAAAGACTGGGTGACTAGCTTTAAAGACCGTGAAGGGTGTTTGGAAACCTATAAATACGGCGAAGACAAAAAAAAACCTGAATTTCACTACTGGTCTATCGTTAAAAAAGTTTGCGGAAAAAAAATCGTCAATAACAGTCGTTATGAGTTTTGGTACAAAAAACGTTCTTCTGACAAGAAGCCCTACCTCTATCGCGTTTTTTCAAAAATAAACTCTAACGTCACAGATATTCTATATCACGAGATTTTTGGCAAACCGATTAGTCTCCGACATAATAACAACAAAACAACTCTTTCCTATTTTTCTAACGGACTGCTTAGAAGTAAAAGAACATCCGAAAAATTATTAACTTTCAAATACAATAATAAATTTAAATCTGTTTCTGAAGTGACTTCTATTTTTTACAACACTAAAGGCAAAAAGATAAAATCTCGCTCCACTAGTTTTGACTACGATGGAAAAGGAAACTTAATGTTTGCCAAAAACACCGACGGCCAGAAAATTTGGCTCACCCATGACTCCAAAGGTCGAATTTCTTCAATAAAAGATCAGGCTAAAAAAATCGTGCGAATCAAGTACGAAAGCCGATTCGGCAAACCCTCTTATGTAAGCCGACCTGGGCTCGGCTCTATTAAGGTCACCTACAAATTGGACGGAACTATTAAACAAGTTAAAAGCAAAGAGGGCCCAAGAATAGCCATACAAGTCGCCAGTACCTTTAACAACCTCTTAGATATTGTTGCCCCAGCAACAACAGAAGTTTCTTTATAAGGAGATCAAAATGAAATTTTTAGTTTTAACCACCATCTTTATCTTGTCTTTTTATGCTATAACCGATGATTCTTTTGCTGAACCCAATAAGAACGATCCCAATCTACAAATAGTGACCCCCCAATCTCCTATCAGCCAAGCCACATTCTCTAATAATGGTGTTTTTGCAACCAGCGATGGTATTCCTCAAAAATGCTCTCAAAACTGTACTGGCGACAATGCTGCTTCCGTCTTAAGGGGAGAGGATTCAAATCCGGAGACCAGCACCCATTCGGCGGGGTCTACAGAAAATACTGTTCAATAACAGAGACTTATCAACTGCTTCTGCAGTTGACCTTTTGCGCTCTTTTGCTGTAAACTCTTTTTTCATACCGTAACCACTTGTTTTTACTTCTATTTATCAGTTCTCCCTCCCCTTTCCCCGACCTTCTTTAAAAACCCTTAATGCACGATCGACTCTTTTGGACGTGATTTCAAGCATCTCTCCCCTTATTTTCCTCTCTAAATATCTGTTAATACACGACTAATCAGGGTTTCCTGATTCCTGCTGTCTCTGTGGCACAGTTGTCGCTTTACTTCTAAGTATAAAGAAATAATTGATTCAATTAACTAAGGAGACCTGAACAATGAAATCTATTCTTATCGCCACAATCACTCTTTTGGCCCTAAACTCTTTCGGTGATGACCACACTAACCCTGTAAACGGCACAGAGGTTGACTGTCCCCATAAATTAGAAACGGGGAGAAACACTGACACCAACCCTGAAAAAGAGACCCCTGCCCATTCAACAGGAACTACGAAAGTTATCCGATAATTATTTATCAATCAATCAAGGAAGAGCGTCGAATTGATCGCTCTTCTTCTTTTTGGGTTTGGAGCTTGAGTGCAAATCCATAATTGCACTCATCCATCGCTGTGTTTTTGCAGTACCTCTATAACTTCTGGGCCTTGAAATGGCTTCGTAATATAATCCACACAACCAGCCTTCTTCGCTTTTGGCATCATTATATCTCGATCCATCGTAGAAATTCCTATGATTTTAGCTTGAGGATTTTGAGCTAAGATTTCCTTTGTCGCTTCTAGTCCATTTTTTTCTGGCATCGACATATCCATTAAAACAATATCGGGAGAGTGAGTATTATAAGCTTCCACAGCTAATTGGCCATTTTCAGCCTCGGCGACAACCTTCATACCACTGTCTTCAATCAATCTTTTTAAAATTTCACGAATGAAAGAGGCATCATCGACAATAAGAATCGTTACTAACATAAACTTAGTATAGGTGATGATCGTAATTTGAGGGAGTCCTCTTTGTTCCTACCAGTCTATCGTCTGTACTAGCTTCCCCAGCGATAGCCAAAGGATAAGGTGCTCATTACTTGTTTTACAGAGGTATTCGTTGGAATTTGACCTGTCTTTGGCTCAGGCTCGCTTACCGGCCCTGAAAAAATATTTTTCTCTGAAGATACTTCCAAATTCCAAAAAAAGCTTTCTCCTTTTGAAAGTTCATAGTCACAGCCTAAACTTATGCTTAACTCGCTCGCTTGAGCATCTGTCCCTGAACTTAAAGAAAAACGATTCGTATCCTTTTCTCTGTGAAGCAGTTTAGGAGCTAGCGCCACCCCTAAATCCCATGATTTTTTTTCTGTCACTGGTATTTTTATTTTCAGCCGCAGGCCAAAACCAGATGTCCTCAAGTTCACTCTGTTCTCTTCTTCAGAAGAAACTTTAAAATTATTTTCTAAAAAAAATATCCCATAAAACAAAGAAGTTGTTTTCTTTCCCGTCCAGTAGGTTTTCTTTATGTCAAGACCCACCTTAACTCTCTTGTCATCCACTCCCACTCGATTTTTTCCTTGAGAAGAAATGTCGGCCTCTAAAGACGTTGTGTATTTACCCCAAAGAGAAAACTCTTTGTCCAAGGCAAGTCGTGTCGACACAACAAGACCATGGCTAAAAAAATTATACTCTCTAAAGGAATAGTTACTCGACGAGTCTAAATACAAAAAGGCAGGAGCTATCTCTAGATCAAAAAACCCTTTTTTCCCATGGGTCTTTGTCTCTTTTTTATGAGCATGCTTTAACTCCACAGAGACTAACTCGGTTTTTTCTTTATTATCTCTAACCTCTTCTGGCAAAGACTTAACCTCTTCTGGCAGGGATTTAACCTCTTCTGGCAAGGGTTTAACCTCAACGGTCACTTCAGGTACCTCTGTCTCCACATCTCTTATTTCAATGATCTCTGCCTCTGGTTTTTTCGTATAGCGCCCAGAGGAGGTTGGCTCAGCGCCCGACGCTCCATCTAAAAGAACAGAACTGGACGGGTCCAGCTGGGCAGAAACAAAACCACTCGATAACCAGACTAAAGTCCAAATAAATATGAAAAAAGGTTTCATAGTAGTTAGATCGGATTTTTAACAAAATTCTTTATATTAAACACCCACTCTTTTCCAATAGGCAAAATATAATTGGCCTCTCTCGTCCTCAAACAACCCATGTCTTCTGAATCTTCAAATAAAAAAAGCCCGGAAATATCTCCAGGCTTTTTTAACTTTAATTTATTTAACGACGAATATCGCTTACATCATTCCTGGCATACCGCCCATTCCGCCCATGCCCCCTGGAGGCATTGCAGATGGTGAGTCCTCTTTCGGTTTGTCAGCAATCATTGTCTCTGTTGTTAACATCAAAGAAGACACTGATGCAGCGTTTTCAAGACCACAACGACAAACTTTTACAGGATCAATCACTCCCTCTTTTAATAGGTCAGCGTACTTATCAGAAAAAGCATTATAACCAAAGCTTGCTGATTTATTCGCCCAAATACGATCCACAACAATAACTCCATCAAGACCCGCATTCGCTGCAATCTGACGAACTGGCTCTTCACAAGCGCGCTTAATAATTTTGGCGCCAATTTCTTCCTCTGGATTCAAATTAAGATTGTCAATAGCTGCAGAAGCTCTCAACAATGCTGTTCCGCCACCTGCAACAACGCCTTCTTCCACAGCAGCACGTGTCGCATTTAAAGCATCTTCCACACGAGCTTTCTTCTCTTTCATTTCAATTTCAGAAGGAGCACCCACATGAATAACAGCAACACCACCAGCTAATTTAGCTAAACGCTCTTTAAGCTTCTCTTTGTCATAATCACTCGTTACCTCTTCAATTTGAGCCTTAATAGCCGATACACGGGCTTCGATGTCTTTTTTCTCACCTGAACCATCAATAACCGTCGTGTTATCTTTATCAATAACAATTCGTTTTGCATAACCAAGATCTTCAATCGTTGTTTGCTCAAGTTTACGACCAATTTCTTCACTGATAAGATTCGCACCAGTTAAAGTCGCAATATCTTCCAACATAGATTTTCTTCTATCACCAAAACCAGGAGCCTTAACAGCCGCTACTTGAATTGTTCCGCGCAATTTATTA
Organism: Bdellovibrionales bacterium; assembly: GCA_965217115.1. Taxonomy (GTDB): domain Bacteria; phylum Bdellovibrionota; class Bdellovibrionia; order Bdellovibrionales; family CAYMLA01. Next base: position 1,171,006 of record OZ244239.1, read on the forward strand.
ACAACTAAAGTTGCCAACGCTTCACCATCCACATCTTCAGCAATAATCAACAATGGACGACCTGACTTTGCAGTCGCTTCAAGAACTCCTACCAAATCTTTCATATTACTGATTTTCTTATCAAAAATAAGAACGTAGGCATCTTCAAGAACAGTTTCCATTCTCTCTGAGTTAGTAATGAAATAAGGAGACAAGTAACCTCTGTCAAATTGCATTCCCTCAACAACATCTAACTCTGTCGACGCCGTTTTGCTTTCTTCAACAGTAATTACGCCTTCACGACCAACTTTACTCATCGCCTTAGAGATCATTTCACCAATCTCAAGATCATTGTTGGCTGAAACCGTTCCTACTTGAGCGATCTCTTTTTCACTCTTAACTGGTTTAGCAAGATTATTCAGTTCTTCTTTTACCGCATTAACAGCTTTGTCGATTCCTCTTTTAATATGCACTGGGTTGTGTCCAGCTGCGACAATCTTCACTCCTTCACGGAAAATAGCTTGAGCCAAAACTGTTGCGGAAGTTGTTCCGTCTCCAGCTTCATCATTTGTTTTACTCGCCACTTCCTTCACCATCTGTGCGCCCATGTTTTCAAACTTGTCTTCAAGTTCAATTTCTTTAGCCACAGTCACACCATCTTTTGTGATCAATGGTGATCCAAAAGATTTATCAATGACAACATTACGCCCCTTAGGACCAAGAGTTACCTTCACTGCGTTTGCAAGAGTGTTTACTCCACTCAATATAAGACCACGCGCATCTTCGCTAAATTTAATTTCTTTACTCATTATATTTCTCCTTTATTTTTCATTTAATTTAATTGTTTTTTTTACTTACTATTAATGACACCTAAAACATCTTCTTCTCTCATCATCAGAAGTTCTTCTCCCTCAAACTTAAGTTCAGTGCCGGCGTACTTGGCAAAAAGAACTTCATCGCCAATTTTAACTTCTAAAGGAAGAACTTTTCCCCCCTCAAGAACTCGTCCATTACCTGTGGCTATAATTTCACCTTTTTGAGGCTTTTCTTTAGCCGAATCAGGGATGAAAAGTCCACCCGCTGTTTTCTCGTCTTCTGTTTTACGACGTACTAAGATGCGATCATGGAGTGGTCTCACTTTTAATTTTCCCATAGTATTCCTCCTACTGCAGATTTGTTAATATCATTTTTCATGACAGCAGCAATATGAAGCCTCTCCCTAAATAGTCAAGACAACAGCTCTATAATTTTTAATTTTTTTTGCCCTAAACCGATAAAACTCTTTAATTCTAATGTGTTAACTTTGTCTGTTTTCCCACAAACTCTCCACTCCCTAGGACCAGAGAAACACCTCCCCACGGAAAAAGGCCCTTTTCTCTTAAATCTCAGTCATATTAGCCGTTTAAAAAATAAATGGCGGAGGAACGGGGATTGGTTGTCTCCTCTGCCAACTATTTGAAATAATTAATAAAACTTAGTAACCACAAGAACCTGCCAAGCCTCTAGCCTCTACCCAAGCCCACTGATATCCATGGAAATAGACTCTAAGTGGTCCCATTGGGCGCAAGTTTTTTAACCACAAGCACTCTGACCGTCTCCCAAGAATCCGTACCACTTTTAAAGTGTATTATGATAGATTACCTTCAATCCAAAAAAGTTCGAAATTGGACTGAGGGTTATTTCTATTACTAACTAAATAGAGGTAAAATGAAACTGGTCAAAATCAATGTTGGTTCTATTTCTAGCTAAGAGGTTTTTATGGAAATAGCAGTTATAGGCACAGGGTATGTTGGACTAGTAACAGGGGCATGTTTCGCGAGTATTGGTCATTCTGTAACCTGTGTAGATAACAATCAGGAAAAAATAGCTAATATCAATAATGGACATATTCCTATATATGAACCTGGATTAAAAGACCTATTGAAAGTAGTTCGTGTGCGGATGAAGTTTACAGAAGAATTTGTTCAAACAGTGAAAGACCATAATGTGATTTTTTTAGCAATTGGAACTCCCGAGAGAAGTGAAGGTGGAGTTGATATAGAAGCGTTAATGGTAGTAATGAGAAGTATTGCTGCTAATGCAAATAGCAAGAAATTTGTGATTTTGAAGAGCACTGTCCCTATTGGCACTGCCGAAAAAATGAAAACGTTTTTTACACAAAATTGCCTTTATGAAATAGAGGTTATTAGTAATCCTGAATTTTTAAAAGAAGGAATGGCGGTTAATGATTTTCTACACCCAGACCGTGTGGTGATTGGTTGTCACACTGAGAAAGCTCGTAAGCTTATGGTAGAGATTTATACTCCTTTTGTTAGAAATCATAATCCAATTATTTTTATGAGCAATACTGCAGCAGAAATGACAAAATACGCAACCAATGCGTTTTTGTCAGTGAAGATTAGTTTTATTAATGAACTGGCTCTTTTGGCTGACAAAGTGGGGGCAGATATCAATGATGTTCGTCAGGGGTTTACATCGGATAGACGTATTAACAGTTCTTTTTTTCACCCTGGAGTTGGTTTTGGAGGGAGCTGTCTTTCAAAAGATATTCATGAGTTACTCTTTACAGGGCAGAAGTTTGATCTACCCATTCGTACTGTGCAGGCAGCTGATGAGGTGAATAGCCGTCAAAAACTAATTCTGGCTCAAAAGGTTAAAGAGCATTTTGGTTCGAACTTACGTGGAAAGACTCTGGCTATCTGGGGGCTGAGTTTTAAGCCGCAAACGGATGATTTAAGAGGAGCTCCAGCGATACTCATCATCAAAGAATTGTTACAGGCAGGAGCGAAAATCAGAGCAACGGACCCGGTTGCAATAGAGGCGGCAAAAGCGGTTTTTGAAGATGAAATCCAAGTATTTTCAGACCCCATAGATTCTTTAGATGGAGCAGATGCTTTATTAATACTTACGGAGTGGAGTGAATTTCATAATCCTGATTTTTCTTTGATGAAAGAAAAGATGAAGGAGCCTGTGATATTTGATGGACGTAATATTTTTAACCCAGCTAAAATGAATAAAGAAGGCTTCATCTATTACTGCATAGGAAGGAACGTACTATGTCAAAAAAAATCTTAGTGGCTGGAGGAGCTGGCTTTATTGGAAGTCACTTATGTGAATGGTTGTTGGATAAAGGGGATCAAGTTACGGCCATAGACAGCTTAGTAACGGGAAGTAAGAAAAATCTAGAACATTTATTTTCAAAAGGTCTAAAGTTTATTAAGCAAGATGTGATCAAACCTTTTTTTTTGAACGAAAAATTTGATCAAATTTATAATTTAGCATCTCCGGCATCCCCAAAAAGCTTTGACAAGATGTCTCTTTATATTTTACGTGCAGGATCTATAGGTCACGAAAATTTATTAATTAAATCTAAGGAGTGGGGGGCAAGAATTTTATTTGCTAGCACTAGTGAGATTTATGGTGACCCTCTAGTTCATCCACAAAAAGAGACTTATTTTGGTAATGTAAACAGCATAGGAAGTCGAAGTTGTTATAATGAGGCTAAGCGCTATAGTGAGGCCTTAACGGTTTGTTACTCACAGGATTTTGGAGTTGAAACACGTATTGCACGTATTTTTAATACTTATGGCCCACGAATGGACTTGCAAGATGGACGAATTCTGCCCAATTTTTTCTCTCAAGCTTTAAATCTTCAGCCGTTAACAATTTATGGGAATGGATATCAAACTCGAAGTTATTGTTATGTGATGGATATAGTGAAGGGTTTGCATTTACTTATGAATAGCAATGAAAGTCGTCCTGTAAATTTAGGTAACTCCTTGGAGAAGACAGTTTTGGAGATAGCTGATCTTGTAAGTAAATTAACAAGGAATAATCAACCATACCTTTTTCTTCCTTTACCAGAGGATGACCCTAAGCAACGTTGTCCAGATATAACTCGAGCGAAAGAGGTTTTAGGGTGGGAGCCTAAAGTTGAATTAAATGCGGGTTTAAAAAAAATGCATGCTTCTTACTTAAGGGGCGGTTCCCCCATCCGACTGTAAGCCGAAATTTGAGTCATGTGGTGTTAAGCACATAGCATAGAGTTGTCCTTCGATGCAAACTCCATTGGAGTGAGCATGCCTAAACTGCTGTGTGGGTTATAATTATTATATCTGTCGTGCCATTCATTGATCTTGTTGATACCGTCATCGAGATTAAAAAACAGGTGCTCATTTAGGCACACAGCCTGCAAACGCGAAAAGAACTGGTTTTGTATCGCTCCTTTAAATATTGCGCCTCAGTCCTTTTAGCTTTGGGCCTCACCATTTTTTTGAATTTACATCCCTTAACATTTGGCAATCTAGACTGAGATCAGCAACCAGTCTTTTAAGGCGAGTGTTTTCTTGCTCGAGTTGTCGAAGCCTTTGCGCTTTGATGATCTGTTCTTCTGTAAATCGTTTCTTCACTTGATTCTCCTTGGTGTCTTTTGACACGTCTAGACTCAAATTTCAAGTTTCTCAGTTTTTTTGAGGGAACCGCCTTGGCGTAATTATAAATAGAAAACTCCGAACTGATTCTAATTGCAAAGTTGCAACATTAAGTTTTATCTAAAAATTATGCCTTGTAATTATTATATATTTTTTTTAGATTGAGGAAATGTCTCGATTATCTGTGATTATTCCTTGTTTAAATGAAGAAAAAGCGATTGACCCAGTACTTGATCGTTTTTTGCACTTTCAGCATCTTTTATTAGAAAAAAAAATAGTCACTTATATCGAATTGATTGTTGTTGATGACGGATCTTACGATAGATCAGCGGAGAAAGCTCGTACTCACAGAAGTAAGCCGATAGTGATTAAAAATCTATCAAATCTTGGCTACGGTGGCGCGATTAAAGAAGGGTTGAAGAGGGCATCAGGTGATCTTTTAGCGTTTTATGATATGGACTTCACATATGACTCTTTAGATTTGATAGAAATGATTAAGTGTATGAATAGAGAATCAGTGGATGTGGTTTGTGGAGACCGACTTTCACATGTTAGTAAAATGCCTTTTATTCGCATGGTAGGAAATCAATTGTTTGTTTTTACGATGAAAACACTATTTGGAAAGTCTTCTAAGGATTGCTGTACAGGTTTGAGGCTTTTTAAGGCTGGTTTGAAAGAAGAGTTTATACAAAATTTGCCTAATGATTTAAATTATACATTGGCAATGACCATATATATGTATCAAAGAAAAATTGCTTTTAAAGAAATACCTGTTTCTTATTGTCAACGTATTGGATGTTCAAAGCTCAGTGTTTTGACTGATGGACCGAGGTTTTTGTTTACAATTTTTTGGTATCATTTGAAAAAGTCCAATTAGTTCTCCCAGAGAGTAAAAAAAATGTGTTCCTAGGTAAAGAAAGGTCAAGTAGAATAATTGATAAATAAATGATATAGGCCTTTCTTTTATTGTTTGAATAAAGCTTAAAATAAAGATGGAAATTACGTAAAACCCGAAAGGTATGAGGAAAAGTGGGTTTTTTGAGCTTAAACCTAAGGAAGTCATCATAATAAATATAAAAGCAAGAGGGAGGGTCTTCGTAAGGGGAAATTGATCAAAAGAGTGTTTTTCCAATATTTTTATTTGACCGAATCCAAAGCGAAACATACGACGACACCATGAGGTAAAGCAATTGTCGGTGGAATGTTTTACTTGTATATATGGAGTGATAAAAAGTAAAAATCCCTTTTTACGTAATCGCAAAGAGAGATCAACGTCTTCTCCTACTCGAGAAAAAAAGGAAGAGAAATTCCCCACCTTCAAAATAAAGTCTCTTTTATAAAGCACATTAGTTGTGGGTATATGAGGCACCTCAGTGATTTTTTTATATCTTTTTGCTTGAGGGGAGTTAAAGTGGCCAACAAAAGTTCCTGTCATTTTTTTTAAAGATTGATAATGCATATTTATAAAAAAACGATCATCTTGCTGTGGAAATAGGTTTTGTGCACCTATACCTGCAATGTTTGTGTGTTTTTTTAAAATTTGTTGATGTGCCTGCATCATTTTTTCTAACCAATCTTTTTCTGGTAGAGCATCTGAGTCAATAAAAGCAATCCATGGAGTTTTGCATATGTTCACAGCTTGTGCTCGGTTCTCACCGAGATTGTTTTTGTCTGTTTCTATATATTGAATCTTTTGTTGAGGGAAACTTTTCTGAGTAGCGATAACCAATTGTTTTGTGTTAGATGAGTTGGCAGCATCAAAAATGAGAATTTCTTGTGCCTTGAGAGTTTGATTGGATAAGCTTAAGGAGAGAGATTTAAGGTTCCTGTCATCTTTATAGGTAACAATAGCAACTGTGATGTCCATATAATATAGCCCTACCTTTTTCGATTATGCCAATTCCAGGCTGATTGGCATATAGTTTCGATATTACTTTGCTGAGGAGACCAGTTGAGGACTTGTTTGATCTTTTGAATATTTGCCTGAGCAATAGCTGCTTCGCCAGGACGTCGAGGCTTTGTGATGGTGTTTATCTTTTTGAGAGAGATTTTCTCTAGAATATTAAGAACTGTTTTTATTGAATGACCTTGACCAGACCCACAATTAAGAATTTGGTTTTCTTTATTTTTCTTTAAGTACTCAAGGGAAAGAAAATTGGCTCGTGCTATGTCATCTACGTGGACAAAATCGCGTACGCAAGAGTTATCGATAGTGAGATTATCGGTGCCATAAACTTCAAGAGCTATATTTTTTATAGCAGCTTGGCAAGCAATATCAATCAAGAGAGAGTACTTGTCTTTCAGTGGTCCAAGGGTTTGATCCAAGGAGGCTCCAGCTGCATTAAAGTAGCGTAAAGAGATGAAATTAAAGGGAGGATTCTTGGTCAGGAGAGATTGTTCGCTTAAGTCACGAAGAATCTGTTCTAACATAAGTTTACTGTGTCCATATGGGCTGCACGGCTGAAGAGAAGACTCTTCAATTACGGGCGATTCACATTGACCATATACGGCGCAAGAGGAAGAAAAAACAAAGTTATTTACTTTTTCATTGTAGACGGTTTCTAAAAATTTGACGGAATTTACAATATTATTTTGATAATATTTAAGTGTATTTGTTACGGATTCTGTGACCTTCAAGTGGGCTGCAAAGTGAATGACGGAGTCGATTTTATGTTTTTTACATATTTGAGAAATAAAATTTGAATCTTGTATTTCTCCCTCATAGAAAGGGACATTAGGAGGAAGGGTCTCTTTCTTTCCCTCACATAGATTATCGATAACTATGGGTAAAAGGCCTTTTTTTGTTAAGTACCTCACAGTATGGGAGCCAGTGTAGCCAGCTCCACCAGTTATAAGAATAGACATGTGCAACCTCGATGTCTTAGAAACAGGTTTTGTAAATAACACCGCGTGAAGTAATGTCAAGTTGACTCACCGAGGGCTTTAGTACCAGAACATAATTTCTTTTCAAACCGTACCAAATTTGATGTCAGGAAGCATGTGTTATATCAAAGTTCTTTCGATTCTTTTCTGGACTCAATAGACTCCATTAGAGCGCGCGCGCCAAGTGAGGGGTGGGTCTCCAATTGTTATAGCTACTAGAGTGATGCAAGTTTGACATTTAAAACTTTATTGAGTTCTAGATTTAGCTACAATCGTTCTTTTTACAAAACTTAATGCCTATCTAAAATAGCTACCATAAAATAAGTTAAGCTTTTAGAATATCTGAACAAAGGAGTTTTTTTGATGGCATAGAAGAAATACACGACAATTGGATTTTTTTTTAGGACAGTGCATAACAGGGAAAAGGCTAGAGAGTTGATTTGGCGATCCAAATTTTCTGGCAAAGACTTTATCTGCCCCAACTGCAAACATGAAGAGTATTACCAATATAGATGTGAACCCAAAATCAGGAAATGCCAAGATTGCCATTCTTTGGTGCGGATGGATGAGGCTGGGAACGGCTCTAGAAAACTCTAAATTGCTATTGAGAGTAAAGACTGGGTTGACTCGCAAGTCGTGTTTCCTGTAAAATTATTATTTATGAGCCCATTAATAAGTACGTTCTTTATATTAATACAATAAGTACTTGGTGCTTTTAAAAAGTTATTATATGAAAAACATCCTTCTCTCTTTCGTTATTCCCACTCGTCATGCTAGATCTAAATCATTAGCAAGGCTTCTTGATTCTATTGATAAAAACCCTCCTCTCGATGGATGGGAAATTATTCTTGTAGAAAATAACTCCGCGAAGCCTATTTTACATAACTCTCAAAGAAACCTTCATTATATACACACAACAACTATCGGAGCCAATCATGCACGTAATCTAGGTATAAAAAAAACACGAGGTCAGTATATTTGTTTTCTCGATGACGATTGTGAAATCCCCGCTTCCTTCATCCCTTATTTGAAAAAACTTATAAATAATTTTCCTAATGTCGATGCATGGGGAGGGGAATATATTTCCCCCGAATGCTTTCCTAACTCTTTTTCATTGGCTTATTTTATTCTCTACAAAATTTGGTGGAAAAATATACTCAAATGGCAGATTCCTTTCCTTGTCGGAGGAGCTTGTATAATCAAAAAGAGTGCTCTGCAAAATATATCTTTTGAATCATCTCGACAATTTGGAGGCACAGAAATTAGTCTAATCTCTCAGCTACTCGACAATGGTTGCTCCATAAAAATCTCTTCTCATTTGCAAATTATTCATCATGTTCATATTTCTTTTAGTTCTTTTCTGCAAAAAGCCTATCTTCAAGGAAAGGGGAACCAAAATCCTGAAGCCCAATATTTTCAAGTTAAAACTCCGAAGCGTCACTGGAAAAACCAGCTCACTCAAGACTCTCTTTATCTAAAAGAACCGTTATCTATTCGTTTGACCTTAAAGCCGTTACTTTACCTTTACCAATTTGTCTTCGACTATGGATTTTATGGGTCCTTTTTTAAGATTTTTGTTCGTCGCTGTGAGCCATTTTTTCAAATGTATCTAACTTTTATTATGCGACTATTACAGTTATTTCAAACCTTATTACATAATTTAAAAGTAATACCTGCAAAAGGATATCACTCAACAATAGTCGTTCTTATGCGATTATCACAGTTGTTTCAAACTCTAACTTATAATTTAAAAGTAACATCATCCAATTTTGCACATAAAGAAAAACATACTCTCTCTTCCTTCTACAGGGAATTGCATGTCTATATTTTAAACTTGAAGCAAAAAAAACACTTTATTATACCAGAAAAATCGTGGAACAAGCGTCTTTTGAGTGGATGGGAGACGGGTGAGTTTTATAACTTAGAAGAAATAAACAACGATCATTTTTTTTACTGGCCCTCCGATGCAGAAGAGGTTTTGCCGATCTTAAAAATAAAAAATCTTTATCTAATAATTGATAAAGACATTTTTTCCAAGCTTTATACAGATTCGAACCTTACGAATGCCGTGAAACAGAAAAATAAAATCCTAATGATTGATCGTGACATTTTCAATTTACTTCACCAAAGTGATTATTTGCAATGGGCGATTAAACAAAACTTTTATTTCTTTTTTCTCTATAATAGTAGTTTTTACCAAGGAGTCTATTGTTCATCTGAAGACGTTTTTAACTTGATTTATCAACATCACAAAATGAAAAATCCACCAGAAACTCTATTAAAAATGATTGAAGGGACAAATCAGAAAACTGAACAGAATATCAATCAAATAAATGAAGTTACAACTTATAACGAAGCTTCAATTCTTTTTCAATCTTCTCTGACAAAAAGTGATTACGTATCTTTATTTCCTTATCTAGGTCCTTGGAAAAACTTGAGAAGGTGTTTTCTAACAATCAATCAAAAACGCTCATCTTTCTTTTTAATTAACCCTATTCGTCTTCTTTTTCTTATGTCTTTCTTCATTTCTTATATAAAAAAACTTCCAATAACCAAGAAATACTCCAAGATAGTAAAGAAGACCCTGCCAGCGAAGATTCTTAATAATGACACTTCTTCCGTAAAATAATTTTTCTTTATCAAAAGATCTTTTTGCTGAACCATGTAAGACAGCCCTTAGTAAAAAACTGGTAAAACTATGAGTACTACGATGATAAACACTCAAAGATAATAAGTCCTTAAATAACCAATAATCTCTATTGCCGTACATTCTCTCCATGACCTGCAGGGCCCTGAACTCCTCACCACCAAAGTCATCAGAATCAGGAAAAAGCGCATCAGGTAGACTTTTTCTTTCTCCGATCCAATTCCCTGCAACAAGTGATAGCCTATGGCTTTTCAACCAAGTGTTTACAACTTCATTGTATTGGCAGCCCCAGTAAGTTGTTTTGTCGTCTGAAAGATAGCCACCGCCAAAAACTTTCAAGTTTGGATGAAGCTTTTTTTTGTTCTTGTACCAATTCTCAATTCGAGAAAGAAAAGAAGCGTGGGGTAAAACACAATCATCATCTAAAAAATAAACCAATTCCCCTTGAGCTAATGAAAGTCCGAAATTACGCGCTCTACCTACTCCGGCTTCTCCGATATCAAACACTTGAATCCAAGCCAGATTTTCAGGTAATTTTGAACACAGACCTTTATAGCCATTTACTATAACGAAAACCTCTATGCGAAAATGAGGGTGCTTTTGTTCACAAATAGATAGAAGGCATGCTCTAAGACCTGGGCAACCTAAGTCTCTAGTTGGAATGACAATGGATATTAAATTTTTATCCAAGGAAACCATCTAGCAGCTTTTTTACATTGGCTCCAAAAACTTTTATATTCAGGAAAGACCTCTTCAAAAAAAATATGTTTTCTTTTATCGTACTCTACAAACATTTTATAGAAATCAGCTTGTAACATTTTTTTCTTTAAAAAATGAATTTTATTTTTTTTCATATACTCCACGACCCTGTTTAAACGATCTATTTCATCAGTATTAAAATTATTTTTTTTCATATATTCTACTGCTAAGGTTAAATAGGAGCTAAATGATTTAGGCAAAATAAATATGGTTAAATGTTCAGGGTTTCTCAGGTAGGGTGTATCCAAGTTAATTTGATGGCGATCAAAGGTTGTTCGTTGGTAGTGTATTTTCTTAAGAAGGCCTTTCAAGCCAGGTAAACTTAAAGCATTAACTGTGATCATGTAAGAAATAGTTATGGGCCACTTAACTCTTGTAAGAATTTTTTCGACATTCTCCATAAATTTTTCATACTGTAAACCAAAGCGAATATATTCAGCCTGCTTACCACAGGTATCTATACTAACGAATAACTGAAACACCTCAACTTTTCCCTCTAAAGCATTTATCTTCTCAATCAATCGATTAATTAAATTATCTGGCACTGACATATTTGAATTAACCGCTAATGTTAATTTTGGCTTAGGGTTTTTAATAATATCATCTAATGTTCTCCACGTATGACTCGACAAGAGAGGCTCTCCTCCTGTGATTCGAAAGACTTTTAATGACTCTGACAGACTTGGCCACCACTTCCAGAACGCATTGTAATAAAATTCTCGGTCTTCTTTTTTCAAAGGGAGTGTTTTGTTTATTCTAAGATCATTGTATAACCTTGATGTTGGATAAGCTCCGTATTGACGAATTTCTTCATGCCATTTACTCGAATAAGAGGGACTACAGTACATACACTTAAGATTACATGTGGACTCAAAAGCTATTTCCACATTAGTCGGGTTTAACAACGGGCCATCAGAGCTTTTTACAACCTCTTCAAAGTGTGGCCAAGCCCAAAAGCGACGGCTTTTATAAATTCGATCACTAATCTCACCAACTTTTTCAATGTTCCAGCAGTACTGGCACTCTTTAGGATAAACTCCTGAGATCATCTTCCGACGTTGTTTTCTTTTGTAAGAAGAATTGTGCAAGGCCCTCTCATTATCACGGACTTCTTGAAAAGGAACTCGATGAGATCGAACGTGATGACAGCTTTGGGTATTGCCATTATACAAATGCAATGTGACCTGCGTCCATTTCGCCAAACAAAAAGACGGTGATACTTGATCGAGCTTTTTCTTAACTAGCTCTAGCTTTTCATATTCCATTAAAACAACCCATGGCATGTCGCGCCAATGTCCAGGGCAACATCGCTACAATAGAAGAGCTCTGATACCTCAAAAGAATTTATGAAACAATAGCTTTGTTATGGGAGATATCACCAAGAAAATCAAAGAAAATCGAATATTATTTGTTATCACTATAGTGGCTAGTATCGCAATTATTAATAAACTTCAAAAAACCTTATCGTCATCAGAAGTAAGTACCAATGTTACTAAAAACTCTTTCAACCGAGGAACCTCTTCTGTCACGAAACAAAAAGTAGCAAAACAGGTTTATAAAAAAAGGCTCATCGTAATAAACCAACATCACAGGTGCTCTCTCCTTTAAAAGGAGACAGTGCGGGGCGTTATTTTAAATTTATACCTATCGATGAAAAAAATATGAAGGAAATCGTTATTGGTCATACTATAATAAGACTTCCTTATCCTTCAAATTCCTACTTTGAACAAGGGGAGAACTCTCCTCTTTATTTGGTTATTAAAGATTTGACGGAACTTTATGTTGGCGGTGATCGTGTTGAAAATATTCAAAAAACCTATGAAAATCAAAAACTTGTATTATCGTAAGAATCATTCAAAATTATTTTTTCTAAGCAATTCTCAAATTTGAAGGGTCCTATTGAATGAAGCAAATAAAAAAAAGCACAAGACAGTACGTCTTTCGCTCCTCTCCTGAATGTCACCTTAAATGCTCTTATTGCTATGCTCTAGGAATGAAATCCCAAGGAGAGAAAACTCTTTCTTCTCTAAAAAAAGGTATCACCAAAGCTCAGTTTGGCCGTAACCACAATTTCATATTTCCATGTAACACTGTTTTTTCCGAAAAATTGAACGATATTTTAAAACTCTCTGTTGGACAAAAAAAATCTTGGCTTCTTCACTGTCAATACCCTACAGATACTTGGGAAAAAGTTCTAGGTTTAAGCCTAGATGATCCTATCTATATCTGGCTGGATGACTGGAATAATGAAATTAACACTAAGTTACAAAATATAATTACACAAAATCGTTCTTACAAAATCATTCTCCCTCTCATCCCTCAGGTAAATATTAAATTACTTTTACAAGAGTTAAAACGGTATAAAATTTCTAATGAAGATATTATGAGCTATGCGCCTATCAATTGGAGTAATGACTCACGTCTATTTACGCCGACACAAATCCACCGCCTTATGAATAGAGTAACTCAATCACACCCCTCATTCCGATTTCAAACTATGCTAGGTTGGGACACCTATAACTCTTCCATTCCGGACCATCTAGAGGTAGACGCCATCTATAAGCCTTCCTTTAGAAAAACAAGTCCTAGTCCAGAAAAAATCAAAATTTCTGTAATCATTCCCACTTACAATAACAAAAACTACTTAAGTAATGTAATCAGCCATCTTTGTCAGCAGGATTACCCGAAAGAGCAATATGAGCTCATCATAGTTGACGATGGTAGCACTGATAACACTTTAACGACCATCCAAAATCAACTCAAAAACGAAGATGTTTATCATAAATACATCTTTTTTCCTCGTGGTGAAAAACGCGAGATGGGTGACAATCAGTATCGAGCTGGGTTAGCTCGAAATCTAGGTATGCAAAATGCCTCTGGAAGTATTTATAGTTTCTTAGATTCGGACATCCTCGTCCCCTCTCATTATCTCTCTACAGTAGATAAACAACTTGAGAGCTTTGATGTTTTACAAACCCGACGCTTCGATCTTATAGAATCCTCTAGCTATCGTTGGACTCAATATAGCCAACTATCACTGAAAGAAGATACTTCTGTTAATTTGATGGGCTACTGGGAGATATTCAATCTAAAGACACAAGATTGGCAGGCTCTTCAAAATCATTGGAAATACGTCTGCACTCACTCGTTATCATTAAAAGCTTCCTTAATTGACCAAGCGGGCTGGTTTCGACGTAATTATAATTTTTATGGTTATGAAGATGTTGAACTAGGTCATCAACTTTCTACCCTCGGTGCTCATTTTCACTTACTAGATATACCCACGTATCATCTTTTTCACCAAACGACCAGATCAGAGTTTCAGAACTCTAGCCTAAAACGTAATCTCGTTCTTTCATATTCATCGGCAATATTTTTTTATAACACTCTATCTAATGAAGCTTATAAACACATTCGACCTCACCAGAAAATGGGTAATAAGTTCTATAATAGTCGATTCAGTAAATTAATACGTCGAATTTTTGACAGTTATTTAAGCTGGTGTACAAAACGAAAACACATCAACAAGTAAAAATTCAAATGGCACTCCACCAGGATAAAACGAGGGGAATCAAAACCTAAGAAATTAATTAAAAAAGATTATGGTGGGAGCGAACATGGAGGAAAACCGACATCTGGGCAACTCGAAGTTAAACAGTTATAGTATCCCCCAAGATAATACCCCAAATAAGTTCTGCCGTAATAACGATATCCTACGGGATTAGAACCGTCATAGCACAGGTATTGAGGACCCCAACCGGGTTGATAAGAACAAAGGTATCCACAGGGGGGTGCTTCAACTTCACTACGTGCTATTTCAGTAATATAATTTCCTGAAGGGTCGACGACAATAACATCCATTATCATCTCACAACCTAGAGGCATATCGCTATAAGTGAGAGTTAGCTGTTTTGAATCAGTTATACTCGACGGATCACTTGGCGTCCAACTGGGGGTTGCTGGAGAAACACCACAAAGCTTAGCTTCTGCACAAGGAGTCCAATCGGCTGTGTACGCTGTGGCAAAACTTCTTCCATCCCATTGACTTTCTCCATGTCCACCATAACAAAGTACGTCGAGTATTTTTTGGGTTGACCGCTCTTTACACAAAAACAAGGACCCTTTGGGTAAATTACTACTATAACCGATAGTTAGTGTGACATCATCTGTTATCAGAGAGGGGCAGAACCCTGAATAGTTTTCGTGGGGGTTTGCGAAACTCACATTAGGTGGATTTGTAATGGCAGGAGCCTGATACCAAGTGATAAGCTTGGTTGAAAAGCAACTTAGCATGTTAGTCTTTGAAGTATCCCTTGGCTCATAGTAATCTATAAATATTTGCACTTTCATCCCATGGTCCGCTAGTGTTGGCGTTTGAAACCACCCATTAGAAAAGACATTATTGGAATTACGAGGTATCGGTCTAAAAATAATCGGAGATGGTAGAGCCGTATTTTCAACCCCCGTACTTAAGTTTACGGGAACCATACGAAAGCGCACTTGATCAAAAATTAAATCAATCTCCGATAAATCAACCAACCCCTCCAAGGCCGAATCAGCAACCCCGGTGTTAGAAGTTAACGCTGAGATATTACTATAGTTATTATAAAAAGCAGCTAACCCTCTTAATGCTCCGTTAACTAAAAGAGAGTTGCGCAATGTTGTAAGGGGGGTTGTTGTTGTGTCGATAATAGAATGGGAAAAATCATTTTTCCATAATGAACTTTTAGAAATTAAACTACTATCTTGTATTTCAAACGATTCCAAATCAGAGCTTATAATAATGTGTGATCCAGATCCAGAAGAGACAAAAGTGTCGGCTATCTCTGTTACATGACCATCAAACTGTAATTTTGTCATGTACGTATTGGCCGCTTGTTCACAAACACCAATGGAGCGCTTTTTTCTATACAACGTTCTAATATTAGAAAAATCAGTAATTACAAGAGCAAAAATTCCTAAAATTGCTACTCCTATTATAGATTCAATAAGAGAAAAGCCATCTTGTTTTCTCATCAAAGAAAGCGTGCAGTTTTTTATTCTATCTATCATAGAATTCCAATTGTTTGCTGTAACCAATCAGATGGGTTTGTAGAGACACTCTCACAACTACTTTTTAGGCACATCCTTATTCTATAACATTCAACTCCACTATTGCAACTCACACAGTCCGGAGAACTACAGCCTGTAGGAACAAAAAAAGTATTTGTTGGTTGTCCTGTTGACAAACTAGGTAAGTGCGATTCAGGCGGGGTTAAATTGCTCGCATAAGCTTTATCAATATAATTAAACGAACTGAAGGCATTATAGATACTTGTCCACAGTTTTTTCCATACACTTTGAGAGTCTACATAATTTTTATATTGTTTCCTACCTGTATCAAACTTAACAACCTCAACATTAATTCTACTATTGTCTAAACAGATGCTATCGTCTGGGAAAAGACTACTCTCAAAACACTTTATCCCTCCATTCTTCGTAGTATTATTATCAGGCGTTACACAAAATACTGGGTTAAGATTATTGGGAATGGAGTTCATTCCCGGCGGACAAGTGCCTCCATTGTTTCTTAATGTATCAACACCTACTCGTATCAAAATTGACATTTGTTCTGAAATCTCGATTGAGGCTATAGCTATTTTAGTCCTATTTAAGAGACGCAAACTCCACAGGAAGCCCCTGTCTGCTTGAAGAATGACCAATGTTGCCACTAACATCATTGTAACTGCAATTAAAATAGTAGCTATTCCATTTTCATTTTTTCTTAAGTTCATATTAAAAACTCGGTAGAATACTACGATAAAAATGAATTAAACCGTGTAATCGTGACTTATAGTTACCGATCGTGTACCCATAAGCATTATTTCTTAAGGTAACACTAAAAGCTCGTTTGATATCATAAAAATCTGCCATACTAGGGCAAATAGAAGATTCGATCTGTTCCATAGAACAAAAATTACGCGGACTCTTCTGACTACCAAAATAGCGCAAAACCACATTAAACTCGACGCTTATAGGCCGGTTATCTACATGCTGAATTCTCTTAACTTCAAATGCGACTATGTTATCAATAAAATAATCACCATAATCTGGCTCAACAACACCGTCACTGTCTTTCGTCACTGTTCCACTAGAATTTCGATGGCCACCTGGATCAATGAAAAGAACCCCCGAAGTGTTCTGCGTCGGCTCAGCATAGAAAATACCTGTTGGTAAAATCTGAGCATCATCAGCTCCAACTTCTCTATTAAATACTGCAATAGTTTTTATTCTCGGAAATGGGGGGGAAAGAACAGCTTCATTCGAAGAAAACTCTCGGATTCTCCCTTCTCCGGTTGTCATATTAAAACTATCCAAATCGGTCGTGCTTAAAGTAACATTCATTGCTTGCTGTAACGTCTTTCTTAACTCCAAGTCCAGTCTCATTAAGCTTATCTCTGTATTAATATGATTTCTTATCGACAAGGCACTAGAAAGTTGAATAAGCATCAACGAATATATGCCAAGAATCACAATGGAGGAGACGGTAAGAGCAATTAATAACTCAACCAATGTGGCCCCTTTATTATTAATCAAGACTCGTCTGAGCATCCCCCTTCCCCTATATGCAACACAAGTAGAACTTTCAATATTCTACAGTTTCACCAAATCTACTAGTAATATCTAGCCAATCGTTACTCTCTCTCTCTAGATATAATGCCATATATTAGGCAATTCGTCTACATTTCAACTCTAATTTAGAGACATCTGATTTTATATAAGCCTCAAAGGCTTCCCATTTATGAACTCCTTAATAAAACCATGATTCTTCGTTTTTGGAATAATGAGTATGAAAAATATCTTGCCCAGTCATCTCTCCGTCAAATACGGCATAGTTGATACTTTCTGCGGATAATTCGTAAAATCTCCTTGCTTGCCTCGTTTTCTGAGCAAGTTTAAATGTCTCTCCTACTATTGCCAGAGGGGGTGTTTCTATCCTAAGCTGTAGCAGCTTGGAATAGCTTTACATGATATTCCCAGTTAACGACCTTTATCTAGTTAATTCCTGTCTGTCACCTCCTTTGTATCGATGACGTATTTTTAAATACCTCTCTAAAATAGCTACCATAAAATAAGTTAAGCTTTTAGAATATCTGAACAAAGGAGTTTTTTAATGGCATACAAGAAATACACGACAATTGGATTTTTTTTAGGACAGTGCATAACAAAAAAAGGCTAGAGAAGAGTTGATTTGGCGATCCAAATTTTCTGGCAAAGACTTTATCTGCCCCAACTGCCTTATCACTGGAAGAGGGAATCCTCCCTTTAAATTTTTTGCTGAAGTTTTTTAATTGTTTTAATTTTTTGCATTACAGTGTCCCGAATAAATTGTGTATGAATAAAAGAATAGTCACTAATATTTTTATAGCGATAACATTGGGTGGAGCCTATACTGTAGGTTACTTTGAGAAGTATATTGATAGTCGCAATTGGGACGTGACCCCCTATATCTCCGATCCTTTATTTAAAGACGACATTCGTTCAACCAGAAATATACGTTTTTGGCCGTTTTCCCGTTTTGCTGTGTTTAGCGATCCCTACGGCAAGAATAATAATGTCAATAGGGTTGAAGCAAGAGGGGTGACTGAGTCTGGTGAGGAAGTCATTTTGAACATAGCTAAAACATTTTATCCACTGTGGGAAAATGGATTACATAGGGGGTTAAAAAGATCAATAATTCGTGGATATGACCCCAAGAAGGTATTAGATAGTCTTGGAGGCCTTTACTATAGAAGGTTTATGAAGTACGCATGGCAAAACAATCCAGAAATGAGAGAACGCTATCCACGTATTACAAAAATTAACTGGTATATTCAATTATGGAAGTTTGGAGAGTGGGTTGATTTTCGTAAAGAGCATGAGCATTTTTCAGATTGGTTTGATTTTAAAAAGTACCCTCAAAAACCTATTTATCATAACCTTTATCATACTAGTGTAGTACGTCCGTGAACTGGTTTTTTGAAAAGTGGAATACTTTTTGGTACGCTCCAGCTTCTCCTATAAACTTGGGAGTGTCGCGGGCTTTGTATTGTTTGTTCATGGCGCAGTACACTTGGTTTTTTGATCGGTTTTCACGTTATTGGTTTGATTTACCCGAAATATGGTGGACACCTAATTGGCTTATGTCTTTCTTTGAGTATATTCCAGTTACAGTGGATCAATATTTGTTTTTGCATACGGTTTTAGCAATTCTCTTTTTACTTTCTGGGCTTGGGGTTTTTACTCGCTGGTCACTCTTTTTTTGTGCAATCTTAGCAACTTTTATCTATGCAGCTAGAGCTTCATTCATGGAACCTCAACATGACAATCTCGTGGTAGCTCCTATATTGTGGGTTTTTGCTTTATCCAAAAGTGGAGACGCATTTGCGCTTGATCGAATTTGGAAAAAAAGAAATTTCCAACTAAGTGGCGAATACACTTGGCCCATAAAATTATTATGCCTTTTGTGTGTAAGTTACTATACATCCGCAGGAGTATCAAAAATAGTGACTTCGGGTTGGGAGTGGTTGTGGGGTGATACACTTTTAAATTATTTTATTTTTTCTTACTATAAGACAGACACTGATTGGATTGGTTTATTTCTAGGGGTTGGTTTGTTTTTTGCTCAGTTTCCACTTTTATGTAAAATTGGAGGGGCATTTACTATTTTTGTAGAAGTGATTCAACCCTTTGCGATATTTAATAAATGGCTTCGGCGAATTTTTGTTCCCTTAATGGTGCTTTTGCAGTTTGGATTTCATGTGACTTGCGCCAACGGATTTTTTAATATGATTGCTGTTTTTTTTTCGTGGATGAATTGGGAATTCTTGTTTAAAAAATTAAATTGGTTTCAATCGAAAAGTTCTTCTGATCTAAATAAATCTGAGAATAAGCTCTAAGAGAGCGAGAAGCAAGGCGTTACATTTGAACGATTGAATGCCTATCTAAAATAGCTACCAAGGTTTAAGCAGCTGTACACGCAACCAAAGCTCCAGACTCTATATTTTTATCTACAAACTCTTGGACATTTTGCTTCTTCTCAGGCTCAACACTTAGAGTTTTCTAGAGCCGTTCCCATCCTCATCCCCACCAAAGAATGGCAATCTTGGCATTTTTTTTTATAAGAAGTAACTTGGTAACTCTCCCACAATAGGGCAATATATTGAGGTACAGCTTCGTGATTCATCGTTGGATTCCTTCGTTGTTTCAATGCCTTAAACATGATGAGTGTGGTAACCCTCAATATGAGGCAATTCGATCGAGGTGAATTAACGTTTCACTCACGGGTAGTATTTGACACATGGTGCGCAATGTTATACGGTTTACAGAGTGAGAACTGGTGTTGTCAGCGGGGGAGGGACCTTTTACTCTTCGTGAAGGTATGAGGTAAAGCTCAGTGGTTTTTATACATTATAGAGAAGTTTTATTCTTTGGAGTGATAAATGAATAGACGTTGTTTTGTCCTTGGTGGCTTGCTTGGTGGGGTGAGTTTGACTCTCCCTAAAATTTTCGAATTGAACAGATTATCTAATGTGAACAGAGGGAGAACCATTGTTTATGGAGCCTCTCAATCAGGAACTCTAAAACTTGCTGCAGCTCTTAAGGGAGAGTATCTTGGGAATTCTAATGCGAGTTATCTAGGAAATTATTTTAATATTTTTGGTTCACTTTTTAAGTCGGATATTGAATCCACAGCTATTCCTTGCGTGAAAAAGCAGTCTTTCCCAGGCTGTTATAAAACTAATTTTAGATTAGAACGGAATAGAATTGTTGAGTTTAAAGATTTTGTTAAAGAACCGTTCTCAGAGAGGAAGGAGCTTCTAAGAAGAGAGGAATTACTTAGAAAGTCTAATGAATCCCATCTTATTGTCGTCTCTAGTTGGGTAGACGCTCATGATGACGTTGGAGTGTGTGATCGATTACTAAATAATCCGAAAAATAATATTTATGTGGTTGTGCCGAGTAATATTGAGAAACTTTTACTTAGGCAAGCTCTAGCTGATGTCACAGATATTTGGTCCAGGCCAGTTGGTCTACCTAAACTAGATCCAGAAGGTTTAACAGCTCCTTCGTCAATTGTTTTTGAAGATGTTAAATTGGAATTACTTGCATTCAAACGAAGACTTTCGATTCCCCATGCTAAATATGTCTTTTCTTCGCAATTAGAAGATAAGAGAGATATTTTGCAAGTTATTGGCAAGAATGGTTCTGGCAGCTGGAATGATAAAGAGAACTTTGAACCTGAGTTTAGAAAAAAGCTGCGAGATTATTTCACTAATCGTAAAGAAATACTTACTATGGTTTCTAAACTTGAAAGAGTAATTGCTTAGATCTAGTGGCGACGGACGTTTCGAGTATTTGAAAATAATTAGTAAAGATGTCTTTTGGACTTAATAATGGCTGTGAGTGTAAGAGTTAACGAAGATGTTTTTTGGACTTATAACGGTGATAAATATAAGAATAAATGGCATCTCTTTAGTAGTACAAAAGGCAGTACCCAAGGAGTGGGGTTTCATTACCATGATGAGTCTTTTTCCTTATTTGATTGGAGTAAAGAACCTGAGGCCTCTTGGGAGACTATTCTTAAATCAAGAGCAGAACAGTTAAGACAAAAATATGGCTATATAAGATTATTTTATAGCGGAGGTGTTGATTCTCAAACAATGCTTGAAACCTTTATTAAGAACAAGATCTTCTTAGATGAAATTCTTGTATTTAGAGGGTCAGTATGGACAGATGATTTAGAGAGTGACCCCGCGGAAGTTGAGGTGACACAGGTTGCTCTTCCCTATCTTAAATCAATTAAAAACTTAATTCCTCGTACAAAGATAACTGTACTTAAAACCTCTGTAGATAGACTCACTAACGAGGTTAGCGAAAAGTATTTCTATGAAGAGAGTACCTTTGCTTTAAGGGCTTGGAGAGAAAAGCACCTCTATGCATTTCATCCTGAATTATATAAGCCTTTTGAGAAAGGACTTTATCATTGTGATTTGAGGGGCGGAGATAAACCAAGGGTCCTCAAAATGGACAACAAATACTTTATGGCCATGTGGGATGGAAGTCGTATTTGGGAAGTTGGAGATCGGTTTTTAGAAAATTTCTATCTGTCTCCTGAGTTTCCCGAAATTCACTCAAAGCAATGTCACATGATAAAAAACTTTATAAAAATGGATTCTAAAGACGGCGAGTGTATTAAAAAGTATTTTGATGTCTTTGACGGAGGAGAAATTGAAACTATTAATAAAATTTGTAGAGTGCCGAGATTTAAAGAAATTAATTTAGGAAAAGGAACTAGCGGTGTAAGTTCTCGTAAACAGATAATCGTTTTGAACAGTGCAAAAAAGTACAATAAAAAATTATATGAGCTATGGATGAGTTTTATTCGCAATGAAGGGGTGGTTTACCCTCAACGCTTCAACAATAATGATATTTGGAGTGATTTTGTCGGTGTTTTGTCCAAAAAATATTGGCTTGGTGAGTAAAATGAGCTATGGATTTTTGCAGAATTACCTTTCGCAAACTCATTCCAGAATATCTGCGAATGAGTATTTTCAAGTCGTTTGTGAAACAGAAAAGAAAATAGCACGCAGAATTTTAAACAATGAATTATCTCTTGAAGATTCAAGTTTTTATAAAAAAGCTTATGACAGGGTTAAAGGAATGGAACAATTCCTTGAGAAAAAAAATGTTGTTGTTATAGGGGCAGGAGCGATTCCAGCAACTCTTATTTTTGCACAAAAATCAGGTCTTATAAAATCAGGAATTGGATTGGATATAGATAAAATTGCCGTAAGTCTCGCGAAAGAGTTGACTCAACATTTAAATGTTAATGAACTTTCATATTTAAATATTAACGGATTAGATTATGATTTTACTAATTCAGATGTTGTGTTTATTGCAAATCTAGTTAGAGGTAAATCTAAATTGTTAAACAGACTCTCGTCTCAGCTTAAATTTGGTGATCATATTATACTGCGAGAACCATGGGGTAAAGGTGTTTATCTTGCTGAATCAGCGATAGAATCAATTGGTAGTTCTTGGAAAGTCATTGGTCAAGATTCTCCCTGTCCTTATTTTTATTCACAAAGCTTTTATTTAAGGAAAAATTAATGATCTTGATTACAGGTGGGAATGGTTTCATTGGTAGAGAGATCATGAAACAAATTAATTTAGACTGTATTAGTTTAGATCTTAGTAATCCTGAAGGAGTTGAGAGATTATATCGTGGAGGAACTTTAGACACAGAATTACTAGAAGACCTTTTTCGCAAGTTTCAATTTAGCTGTGTTATTCATCTAGGAATGACATCTCTTTTGAAGGATGTCAAAAATGATCAAGACAAGGCCAAGCTGTCGATAGTGGAGGGAACTAGAAATATAATATCAGTAATGAAAAAGCATAGTTGTAATCGCTTAATTTTTATGTCTACAAGTATGGTCTATGGAAATTATTATAATAAAGTTGTTAATGAAGACAGTCTCTGTCAACCAAGTGAGCCTTATGGACGTTTTAAACTAATTGCCGAAGATCTTGTGAAGTTGTCATTGGCTAGTCCACCCTTCGAATATATCATAATTAGACCTACAGCTGTTTATGGGAAAAACGATGGGCAAAAAAGAGTTCTCAGCAAAATGATAGAAAACGCTAAATGCGGAAAACTCATAGAAATTAACGGAAAAGAAACAGCCCTTGATTTCACACATGTCAGTGAGGTTGCGAGTGCTATAATTACATCAGCCTTAAAGACTGAGATTAAGAATGAGACCTTTAATATTTCTAGAGGTAAAAGAAGGAGTTTAATTGAAGTTGTCATGATTCTAAAAAAATACTTTCCAGGCACAAAGTTTATTATAAATGATAAGGAGAAAGACAAACCTGTTAGAGGCGAAATAAATGTAGAAAAGGCCCACAATCTATTAGGTTTTGAACCAAAAATTGAAATAGAGGATGGAATTAAAATGATGTTAGATGGAGAAGTTTTTTGAATATCTCATTTTTTGGCAATGACAGGCAATTTCAATCGTTAAAAAAAGAATGGCTTTCCAGGGCGGAAGCCGTATGGGCTTCAGGGCAGTTCTTTTTTGGACCTCAAGTCGAAAAACTAGAACATCGTTTAGCAACGATGTGTCAACGCAAGTACGCTATTGCTTTGGCTTCATGTACCGATGCTCTAGCTATAGCCACTGAATATTTAGATCTTGAGGCCAAGTCGAAAGTGCTTATTACAAATTATTCATTCTCTGCTTCTGCGGCCCCAATTTTAAAGAATAATTTAGTTCCAAGTTTTGTTGATATAAACAGACAATTGAACCATCCAACGTACAAAAATTATCAGAAGTTTTGGGATAAAGAATGTAAAGCGGTGATAGCAGTTAGTCTTTACGGGAATTGCTACGCAATGGATGAAACAGAGATTTGGGCCGACAAGAAAAAAATTCCATTGATTGAGGATGCTGCGCAATCTTTTGGCTCTTCTCTTGGTGACAGGCCTGCTGGTAGTTTCGGAATAGCCTCATGTATTAGTTTTGACCCGACAAAAATAATTGCGGCATCGTCTCTAGCAGGAGCGCTTTTAACGGATGATCAAGAATTATATGAGTTTGCTCTTAGGGCCAGATTTCATGGGAAAAATAGAAATAACCAAGTTTCTCAACTTGGAGGTAAAAGCCTTATGTCTTCAGTAGAGGCTGAAATTCTTCAATTGAAGCTTGATCATTTGGATTCTTGGCTAAATAAACGAAACGAAATTGCGAATACTTATATAGATAGCTTGTCAGGTGTAGGAGACCTAATTTTGCCAACTGTCTTAGAGGGCGGCTCTCATACTTTCCATAAGTTTGTAATTGCTACATGTGAAAGAGATCGTTTAGCTGAATATCTAATGTTAGCGGGGATTGTGGTTCGTAGACATTATAAGAGTCTTCTTTCACAAGAGCCTGTTTTTTCAAAATATAGTTCTTCTACTCCAAATGCTTCTGAGGCTTCTTATAGAAACCTATCTTTACCTTTGTATCAAGAGCTGAGAGACGAGGAAATTAAATATATAATAGATACGATTTTAAGGTTCTTTGGATAAAAAATGTTAAAAGTCGTTATACCTCTCATTTTAATTTCTGGTTCGTCTGCTCTAGGCTTGGAGGTTTTTTGGCTTAGAAGCTTGAGTCACATTTTAGGAAGTACAAGCGTAGCCGTTTCAATAGTTTTTGGTATGTTCCTTTTTTCTCTTTCTCTAGGCTCATTACTGTCAACATTTTGGAATGGGCCATCATCTTTTTTTAATCGTTACCCTATTTTAAGTTTCGGAATTTTGGAATCTCTAGGAGTTCTCTTAGGGGTGTTTAGTAATTTTTTAGCTTTTTATCATGAGGACCTTTTTTTTAATTTCATAAACCTAATTAGAAATGATTTTATTTCCAGCATAGCTATTTCTTTTTTCTTTATTACACCTTCTGTATTCCTTTTGGGAATGGGCTTCCCAGTTATCTTGAGTTCTTTAGAAAAAAAACAAAATCTCAGCACTATTTATTCACTCAATACCATTGGTGGCGCCATTGGCACACTTGCTTACGGGATAATCTTTCCTTATTTTCTAGGTTATGGCCTGTCTCTTCTAATTTTATGTTCTTTTACACTAATATTACTGTTCATCTCCATTCGAAATGGAAAGGAAGAGTCTCTTGCAGTTTCTGAGATAGATGAAATTCGATTTCCTAGAGAAAAAGGCTTCTTCTTAGCTCTATTCTCAGGGTTTGTCTTCATGATGGGTGAAATTGCAGGAGATCGTCTCGTTAGAATGATATTGGGAGACAGGTCTTACATTTCACTGATAACATTATTCTTTTTTCTTATCGTAATTTCTATGGCAGCTGGAATTAAATCTTATATAAATAATCTAAAAAAGGTTGTAATTTTAAGTCTTTTTCTTTGTTTATTCTCACTTGTTGTCATTCTTCTTTTTAAAAATAGTGCATTATTAGTTACTAGGGATTATCAAGTATTGAATTCAAAAAAATTGATTTTCCTTTTATTTGGTATCTGTCCTCTTTTTATGGGTCTCGGATTAGTCTTTCCCTCTTGTTTAGATTTGATAAATAGCTCTGTGCAAAAGAGATCTAAACTAGCTTTTTATTTAAGTGGGAACACTTTTATGGCGCTCGTAGCGTCACTGATTACAACACACTTATTGTTTTCTGTAATAGGTATTCATGGTATTTTTGCTGTACTGACAATGGCGCTAGTTATTTTTCCTTTATTAATGAATCAATGTAAAGCTGCTTTGCTGATTTTACCAATTTCAATTATCTTGTCTTTATTTTATTTAAAGTCACCATTTAGTATTTCAGAAAGAAAAAATGTTCTTTATCAGTCAGAGTCTCAATATTCACACTTTAGCATCATAGAAAAAGAGGGTTTCGAAGAAACATATAGTGGTAATACAAGGTTAATCGCCCCATATATAGCAAAAAACTTAGAACATGCTCAACAGGCTCTAGCTTACTTTCCTGCATTGTATAAAAAAAATGTTGAAAATAGTTTAGTTATTGGTGCCGGATACGGTATTACAATAGACGCATTTTTAAAAGTCTCAACCGAGTCCACCTATGTAGTAGAAATATTAAATGAGATTATCTTCAATACAAATAGATATAAAGAACTAAATAATAACTGGCAAAGGAATAAAAAAATTAAATTACAAATTACAGATGGTGTGCGATACGTCAGTATAACTGATAAGAAGTTTGATATTATTTCCGTCAGTTTGGATCATCCTTACTCATTCAATGGCTCTAGAACTATCACCAAGGAGTTCTATCAACATGTGTCTGAAAAACTTGTAAAAAATGGGATTTATAGTCAAATGATTTGGGGAGAACATTTACCAGAGATTTTGGCAACTGTAAAAACGGTATTTCCCTATATAAAAATAATGCCCGCTTATTCTGATTCTGACTTTATTATTATTGCTTCAAAAGAAGCTTTAGTTAAACAAAGGAGTGATCAAGCTTTTTCAAAGGTTTGGAAAAAACTCAATGACAAACGAAAGCTAAGAAAAAACTTGCAGATCGGAAGAGAGGCTTTAAAAAAAATAAGCTCTCAGCCACATCGTTTTATAATTTCTCGCTTACATCCTATTATTGAATTTGGAAATCACGAGTCTACGGGCTTTTTTTGGATCCGAAGGTAATCTTCTCCTTGTTCGGAATGAAATTTACGTCTTTATATGACTTTTTCTGAGTTCTTTTGGAAAAAACCGTCACAAGTTGAGTCGATTCAGGACCACGAGCGACTGGCAAAGCAACTAGTGAATAAAACTCACGTCTAGACTGGTAATTTAAGATTGCTTACTTTTAAATAGAGGTTTTTCTCAAGATGAATTGTTTTTAAAAAATTATGTAAAGTAAAATTTCATCGCTTCATAAATATTTGAGTCTAAATTTTGATGATAGAAAAGTTGTGCCGACTTCCTATGCAAGTTTATTTTTTTATCAGAATCATTCATATACTCCGATCTGTTTTTTTCGTGAAAAAGAGCATAGACATTATCTGCTAGAAGATGAAACTTATTTCCCGCTAAAAACAATCGATAACCAAGCTCAACATCCTCAAAACTATAAAAACAAAAACTTTTTGAAAAGCCACCGGTTTTTTCAAAGAACTTTTTTTTAACTGAAAAACAAAACGTAGAGGCGTATCTCCATCCAAATGGTATGTCATTCCAGTTTTTAGTTTTATTTTGAAAATCTTCAAAATAGTTATTTGACCGGCTGTAGACTTGTTCAGTTACTTTTTCAAGGGTTTCACCTCTATAGAGTGCATTTGTTGCTTGTTCATTGAGATGAAGTCTTCGAGGTTGAACAACGTCAAAGTTTTCGTGCGACTTTAAAAGGTTACTCAAAAAATCATTCGTCAAAAGAGTATCTGCATCTAAGAAAAGAATAATTTCTCCATTTGCTTTCAAAGCGCCAAAGTTTCTTGCGACCGTTACCCTGCATTTATTGTCTCCCATAGATCTACTAGAGGGCCTAGGGAGGTAGTAAAAACTTTTATTTTCAATGCTTAAGTCATCGTAAATTGACTTACAACTATCATCTGAACCGTCATCGATAATTAACACTTCAAATAGATTTTTATCTATAGATTGCTTAGACAGAGTTTTTAAAGTTAGATTAAGTTCTTTATTATGGTTATAAACAGGGATTACTATGGAGAGCAAACGCTTGCTTTGATTTTTAATATCAATCACTGAAGGCTGAGGGGAACGATCTTCAAAATCACTCCATCTTGTCTCAAAAATTCGACCAGTAAGGGGAGGTAATATTTCACATTGATGATTCCGAGCACTAAAACTTTCTACTAATGTTGGGTCCCATGTATCTAATGGGAAAAAGAAATGAGCCCTCAGAAGCTCTTTTGGGAATTCACAGTCTTTATCCATATGGATGGTAAAAATGATATTATTTTTTTGTGAAAGTAGCTTCATTTTTTCCCAATCATCCATTGAGCTATCAATTATGATATTAAATAGCAATCGAGGATGTTCTAGAGCGTCAGATATTTTAAATTCTTCCAGGTGTCTATCAATACAGTCTCCAGGGTTTTTATTCTTTAAATCACTTAAGCATCCAAAGTTTTTATTAGTCTCTAATGTAGAGAAATCAGGTCCTGTTTCTATGGATTGAGATATGCAATAAGGGTGTTTACAAGAACTTGCTTCGACTCTTTGAAAATAGTTAGACATTATACAAAAGCTCTTTTATATGCAAACTTTGCTTGCAACTGTACTCGGGACATGTAAAGCCAAAGTCTAAGAGTTCTTTCGATGCATTGCTCAGCTGCTCTTCGATGGAGTGCTTTTTTATTCTCTCAAAACCATCTCTAAACCAGTCATGGTTACTAATTTTTGACAATTCATCTGGACAGTCTTTGAATTTAAAGCCATGTATGCTGCCCATTCTAGCTCCAAGTAAGACATATTCACCAAACAAGCTGTCTCTGCCAATCGATGTCCATACTTTTAACCGACTCATTGTTCTGTGGTCTGGTTGAGTTCCGGCATAGGCATTTGTTCGACTGGCTAATTTAGAAGATTCCCTAAATCCACTCTTCCAAGAAATATAGGGAGAGGTATTAAAGCAAGTAATCGATGCAATTTCAGGCTGAATATAAAAATCTTCTGTAGCTACAGATAAAGTAAAATCAACAACGTCTAGATCTTGAAAATCCCTAACCAATTGAGTATTGAATAAATGTACTGATCCATATCCATACACAAGCCCATTAACTCGATTTCGACATCGATATACATGAACTCTCTTATCGACTTCACCTTGAAAGTTCTCAATATCAAAGTTGAAATTATCTAGTAACTGGCTATCCCCATCCATTGTAAAGAAATGACTGGTTTCTGAAATTTCGGCGGCTTTCTTCCAAGCTTTGGCTATGCCATTAACTTTATGTACTCTTTTGGTGTTTGGGTAAATCGACTTAACTCTTTCCCAGTTTTGCTCAGCTTCTGGTTCGTCGTAGCTAATAAAAATTAAATCGTATTTCATTGTTTCTTTCAGCATATCATCTCACTCTAAGTCGATATTTCGATTGACAAATTTTCTCCTTATATCGATTGGGATTACCTCACACTTTTATGAGAAGCGCAAGATAATACCCTCATAGAGCGAGCTCGGAGTTAGGCATCAATTTGATTCTTAGTTCTTGATTAAATTCATAAACATTTGATTGTTAAGCAATGTAAACATTAACTAACAATCGATTTTACCACAGGTTTTATATTTTTTAGAAACAAATTTTGTGGCTTCAAAAAAATTCACATCGCCTTGAGATATATGCTTACTCATAACTGATGTAGCTCCACACATATTTAGAAAGGCTCACTCAAGAATTCCTTCATTTATTTGAGGACTAAAACCGTAATCGTCACAATTAACACATTCTATAGATAAATTTTTTTCGAAAAAAGTTTAAACCGGGCTAATCAATTATTTTTGGAGGTGCTGGAGTTCGCTAAATATTACAGAAACTGAGTTTTTAAGGAATCCATGAGAGGTGAGTGGATAGGTTTAGAGAGACATCAAATTTCTTCAGAACCTTCCTTGAATTCGGTGAATAAAGAATAATTCCTTGGGTCGAATCACTCAGAGCGAGAATATTGTCGGGCAGCAGGCACAGGCCTTGAATATTTGAAAGCCCTAGTTCAAAACCTGAGTTAACAGATTTCACGACTCCAGAGATAGCATCTAGGCACAACAGAGTATTCGAACTACTACAAGTAACATACACTTTACCAGCTTTTTTGTTCACTGCAAAAGAGAGTTGCCTGCGTTGGAAATTCTGGTACTCAGGTAAAGACTTAATTTGAGACGAGTTCATTCCTACCTTTAAAATCGGTGTTGATATACCTATTCTCTTTAGTTTGTACTCTTGGCTTGAAATAGGAAACCAATTAGATTTTACTCCTATCTTTTTTAGATGACTATCCAATAACTTTCGTTCGTCAATATTAATATATTGGGCAGTCCCTACAAAGACGTGTTCTTCGCTATAAACACCGAGATGAGTTGGTGTTGCATTTATTTGGGGATTATGACTGCGGATAATTTTCCCCGATTCAGTATCGATGAAAAACACAGAACCTTTATTTGGTTCATATGAATAACCTGTTTTTGACTTTTTTGGAACAATTGGGGTGACTAGTAATTTTTCTCGAACCAATTTTAGGTCATGAGGGTACCCTGGAAGTTCTATCATTTTAATAAACTTGAAGTTTTTTTTAAATACACCAATAGCCCCTCTATCGCGGAGATAATCCGTTTTTTTTGGAGAAAGACTGATGTAGATTTCGTTGCTACCAGAGCAAAAATGTCCTGTAGAAATATATCCTTTTGGAAGCTTTAAATGAGCTTTGTGCTTAAATGTTCTTCTGTCGACAATCGAAAGAGTTTTGGCTTTGTAGCCAGAAGCCAGAATGTGATCTTTGTCTATGGCATCAGCCATGTGTCCAAACTTGATAGGTACTACTGTTTGGTTAATTTTTCCAGTATCGAGTTTAATCTGTGTAAGAAGAGAAAAGTCACCATTTTTAGTAAAACCATGCTCTCCTTCACCAATAGTTAAAAGCTCTCCTTCAAAAGGTTTAGAAGGTTTAGAAGGAGGCGAAAAACCAGCAGCGTCAGGAAAAGAGTAAAAAGCTAAAGGAAGGAGATGTAATTTTCTTAAAAGAGACCTGCGATTCATCAGGTAACTATACTGAATAGAAGATGAGTTTAAAAGAGGTTTCTCTTCGCTGCGTTGCGACAGTTTCCACCTCTAAAAACCGATTGCACTTTAGATAGAGATAACAATAGATTGTTACTGCATGACGAAATTTCTATTCTTTATTATTTTTATTTCAGGAATTAGCGGTCTTTCTTATGAGTTAATTTACACCCGAATCATCTCTTATTATTTTGGAGATTTATACCTAACAATTTTCACAGTTTTAACTTCTGTTTTCTTAGGTTTAGCCTTGGGCTATAAATACTCCTACAAGTGGGTAAAACAGCTTTGGGTTATAGAGGCTATGTTAGGGGTTTATGCTTTTCTTATGGCTTTTGTTTTTCATTTTTTAGGCGTTGATGTCTTGGCTTATATCCCATCTTTTTTACTAGGTAGCAAAACTGTATTATCCTCATTAGTCATATTCACACCCATGTTTCTGGTCGGATTTTCTATACCTATCTTATCTATTTACGCAAGTCAGGGAAATACTAACTCTGAAGAGAAAAGTAGTACAGTTTTTCCTTATGTCTACGGACTCTATACTATAGGCTCTGCCCTAGCTCTAATATTATTGGAGCTTTTTTTCTTGGAAGACTGGGGAATCACCACTGTTCTTATTGCATCAGGCCTGCTAAATATGTTTGTTGCTGTATATTTATATTTTACAAAGAAAACCTTTGTACCTGAGAAGGATCCATCTCCAAAAGAGAAAACAGTACATCCTCTACCTTTCTTCTTAGGAATATTAAGTATGATGTTTCAGTATTTCTTTATAGAAACTAGTTTTAGAATTTTCGGCCCCTCCATCTCTAGCTTTACTTTTGTTTTATCTTCGGCGCTATGTGGAGTAGCATTTGGTTCTTTTTTAACTACAGTTACTAATTTTAAATGGCATAGCTTTTTAACTATTTTTCTATATTTAGGCTTATTTCCTTTTTTAATTTTCTCATACGTTATTTATTGGTGGGCTGATTTGAGTACGTACTTAAAAAGTACTTATCTAATTAATTTAGAGCTTATCAAGATACTATTTATCTTTTTCATGAGCATAGGAATGTTCACTTTATTTGGCGCTATTGTCCCTTTATTTTTAAAATGGAATAAAAAAGCAAGTGTGCAAAGAGTATTATTTTCTAACTCTCTAGGTAACGCTTTAGGAATACCATTGGCTGGAATAATTCTATATTCCATCTTCGACTTACGTCTTACCCTAATCTTAATTGTGTGCTCAATACTGTTCATCAGCTATGGTGTTATAAATAAAATCTACACCTTCTTTGCATTGTTTTCTATTATGAGTTTAGTTCTCTTTTGGCCGTCTAGAGAGCTATATGTAGGCTCTTCACGTTTAGTATCTCAAACAGCAACAGAGATTAAACAGTATGTCAAAGGCATGAAGAACATACAACACATTAGGTACTTAGGAAACGAAACTACATTATATGAAACTGATCGCTATTATGGACGCGAAGGACGCCTTATGGTTTTCCATAACGGCTACCGTACCCTTGCTCTTAAAAAACGCAAGGGTATAGTGAAACATGAATCTTTTTTACCTGCGATATCTGCATGGTATAGCCAAAAACACAATAACGCCTTAGTTCTAGGTTTAGGTACTGGTGTCACAGTGTCTACAACTGCAGATGCATATAAGAATGTAAAAGTATTTGAAATCAACCCAGGAACATTTGAAATGATTCAAATACTAAAAGACTATAATGATAATATCAGTAATAAAAAAAATATTGATGTCGTTTTGCAAGATGCTTTTATTGGAACTTATTTAGAGAAAAACGAAAGTTATGATGCGATTATCAGCTCTACCTCCCCTCTGTATTATTATTCTTCTAGTAAATTATATTCTAAGGATTTTTTACAAATTGTAAAAAACAAACTAACCAAAGGTGGCGTTTTTGTCACATGGTATAGTTCAGAGATTTCCATACATAAAACAAACATTCTGCACAACACCTTAAACAGTGTCTTTAAAACTTGTAAGTCTTTTATTATTAAAGCAAGCTATCACATTGTACTTTGCGGGGAGCGCTTAACGCTGAATGAACGTTATAACTTCTCTCATATAAAAAACAATATCGTGAAGAAAGTTTTTTCCCACGCCCCTTACCTAGAGGCAACACTTGATAAAAATTTGCTTAAAAAAAATCATTGGCAAGGTGAAGTCAATACTTTAAATAAATTAATTACCAAGAGCCCTTATTTTTCTGTAGATGACCCTAGAAAAAGATATCATGTATATAACAAGGAGGTTTTACACATGGTACACAGCTCTCCCTATCCAAGAAAAAAACTTTGCGCTGCAATGAAATTTTTTAGTTTTAAAATATTTAGAAATCACTCTTCACTCTCTCCTTGTTTATCCTTAAAACAATAGATTTTTTAAGTTTTAACCACTCTTATTGGTTTTCAAATATTCTGACGACGTACAAGTATTTTATTTAATTCTAATAGATGTGTAGTCATTACTTTTGGATTTTCATCGAATTAACTCACAAGTTTGGACACCGAAGGCCATGTAGATCGAAGCTAAGATAGCTTGAGGCTGTTCGCTCGACTCATAAGAAAGACACCCATATAACTTCCGCGCTGAACAAACCTTATATTGAGAGGTCGAACTTATGAGGAATGAACTAAATCAGATTATTATCAAAAAAGACAAGCCTGACTATGAGATGGCGGTTAGAAAGGGATAAACGAAACAAGATGTGATAGTTCAGGTCGTAGAATGCCTAGGGAACTTGAGTCGGTTTTAATATACTATATAAAATTTTTTGTTCTAGATTTCGTAATCGAAACGAAAAACATCGCTTATGAGATAAGGTACATCAAGAGGAGGAAGAGGACTTATTCTCAATATACCAAAAGACTCGTTAAAATTAATAACGTCTTTTTCGTCAATAAGATCAACTTTGATCGAGAAAGCCTTATTTGTGTAAAAATTAAACTTACTAGAAAGTGAGGTCTTATTTATTTTTTTACTCGCTTGAACAAGTATTTCGCTGCTAGGCCAATGACTGATTATGTCACTCTTAAGAGTCTTTAAAGAAGACTGTCCATTTTCGAAGGGTTTTGTAATTGCTCGAATAAATACACCTTTGTTCCAATACGCAAAGTTATCGTTTAAGAATATTCCTATATGTGGATTAATTAAGTCAAATTTCCTCGTATACAGAATGAGATTCACTTGGCTACTTTTAATATTTTCAATAATACGTTTATGTTTATGACGTTCTCCAGGACCAATAAACCATGGATAAATCGTTGAACCTTTAGATATGCCAATACTATCAAATATTTTGGCATGAGGGTTTTTCTGTAAATAACTGTTTACAATAGTCATTATCTCCTTTTGGCGATCGTTATTGTGAGAGAAAATAATTTTTTGGTGGCGATTGAGAGCAGGAACAACCAACATGGTGATCATCGTAAGAAGTAGAACGTAACTGACACTTGGCGAGTATTTATGCTCAAGAACTTTTAGAATTTGATAAAGTCCTATGCTAGAAAGAACAGCGAATAAGGGTGAATAAGAAGCAATAAAAAATGGCAGGGGATTGGGGTGCACAATGAGAATTAAAAATAAAATAATTGAGATAGTAGAACAAATTTTAAAAGCCTTTTGATGTTTTATGAATTTACTCTTAGGTAAAAACATGAATGTCACTATTGAAATAAGCCAAAGAAGAACTTTTAATTTATTTTCTAATAGCCAACGATTAAAATATTCAATTCTCCACCATGAAAAATAAGAGACACCTACTTCGAAATGACTCAGTGTTGACATAAAATAGGACCACCCTTCAAGAAAAACTCTTTGAATAGGTGGGATAGACAAAGAAAAAATAGAAAAAATAAAAATAATGGAAATTAAAGTTTGTATGCTTTTTTTATTCAAGGGGATGTGCATGAAGAT
Organism: Bdellovibrionales bacterium; assembly: GCA_965217115.1. Lineage (GTDB taxonomy): Bacteria > Bdellovibrionota > Bdellovibrionia > Bdellovibrionales > CAYMLA01. Next base: position 1,205,930 of record OZ244239.1, read on the forward strand.
AAGAGAGCCAATTAAAATAACAGTCAAGTAGATAGCTTTTAAGGTGAATAACATAGGAATAAAGCAAAGAGCAATGCTAAGTGTTATTTTTCTAGGAGAGAGAAATGATGGTCGTTTAAAGAAAAATAAAAGTAAGACTAAAAATGAACTAAATGCAAGGAGGTCCGCGCGGATTCGAAAACCACGGCTAATAAAGAAGGTGTCACAAAGAACAAAAAGAGAAGTCAGCAGTGCTATCTTTGTCGAGTTGGTAAGATAGTAAGTGAGCTTAGATGTGACATAAGTGATGAAAAGAGCATTAATAGAAAACAAGAGACGAGATAAAAAAAGAGGGTCAAAGTCAGGAAAAAAAGCGTCAGAAACTCTGTTAGTGAAGTGTAAAAAAACATGAAAGAGCATTTTTGTAGAAAAAGAAAAATCATTGAAGCGACTGAATAAAAGATTTGAGGAGCGTAAGCTCCATATTTCAGAGTCAGCCCAGAAACAAAACCAGGAACTCACAGGAAAGACAAAACTTAGAGCCATAACAAAAACTAATATAAGAGTGGAGTTCTTTTCTTTCATTTCCATATAGAAGTATTTTGAGGTTTTAGCGTTTCCTTTTATAAATAAGTCTATTGTATTTATCTGTAGGTTTTTATTGATAATAACAACAGTGTATTAAGGTATACTAATGACTTTGTGAAAAAGGAAAGTTTATTATTTTTGGTGTGAAAATGACATCTGACCTGGCGGCGGTTCTCCCAAAAAACTTAAATACTTTCATGTACTTAGAAAGTAAATGGCGGAGGAACGGGGATTCGAACCCCGGATACCCGCAAAGGTATGCCAGTTTTCAAGACTGGTGCTTTCAACCGCTCAGCCATCCCTCCGCAGGATCAAAGTCTGAAAATAGTTTTATTTCATTTCAATCAAGAAACCCAACTCTTTATTCACTTAATACTTGGCGTTAAGGTCTTCACCTTAAATCGTTTCTCACTGCTTACGCAGTTCTTTGAGCCCGCCCATATATGGTTGTAATACCTCTGGAATTTCAACACTCCCATCTTCTTGCTGATAATTCTCTAACACGGCCACAAGGGTTCTTCCCACAGCTAAGCCTGAACCATTGAGCGTGTGCACAAACTGGGGTTTTCCCTTTTCTCCACGAAAACGGATATTAGCCCGTCGAGCTTGAAAATCTTCAAAATTAGAACAGGAACTTATCTCCCGATAATTTCCCTGCCCTGGTAACCAAGCCTCTATGTCATAACATTTCGACGCCCCAAAAGATATTTCCCCCATACACAGAGACATCACTCGATAGGGAATTTGCAAACGCTTCAAAACCTCTTCTGCATGGAACGTTAAAATTTCATGCTGTTCATAGGAACTCTCTGGATGAACGAGCTTAACCAACTCCACCTTCAAAAACTGATGCTGACGTATCAACCCTTTTGTGTCACGCCCATAGGCTCCTGCCTCTGAACGAAAGCACGGAGTTCCTGCCACAAAGTTCAACGGCAATTCACTCTCTTTTAAGGTCTCTCCCCCGTGATAATTCGTCACAGAAACTTCTGCCGTAGGAATAAGAAAATATTCAAACCCATCAACAGAGAAACTCTCTTCTTTAAACTTAGGCAACTGCCCCGTACCTATCATACTATTAGCATTCACCATATAGGGAGGTGACAGCTCCACATAGCCATGTTCTCTTGTTTGTAAGTCCAACATAAATTGAGTGAGTGCCCTCTCCAAGGCCGCCCCTGCCCCTTTTAAAAAAGAAAACCTCGCTCCCGTTACTTTTGCCGCTCTTTCAAAATCAAGAATTCCCAATTCTTCACCAATTTCAAAATGTTCTTTGGCTGTAAAAGAAAAATTTTTCCCTGCACCGTAATGACGAATTTCAGCATTGTCCTCTTCCCCTTTTCCCTCTGGAACAGAGTCATGACAGATGTTTGGTAGGGACAGTAGTATCTTTTTTACCATTTCATCAGCTTGGTTAGCATCTGTCTGTAAAGTTTTTACTTTTTTACTCACCTCTTGCATCTGTTCAATAAGGTCCGTTGCCTCTTCTTTATTTCGTTTTTTTATAGCTATCTCTTCACTCACCTTATTCTGATGAGCCTTGCTCTCTTCTAAGCCTGTGATCGCCTCTTTTCTCTTTGTATTCATCTCTAGCAAACGGTCCACTTCGCTTAAGTTAACTCCGTGTCCCTCAAGAGTTTTACGATAACGATGTAAATATTTTTCATCTTTTTCCAATAATTTAATATCAATCATAAATTTAAGCTCCCGAAACCACAAGGATATACATCCTTAAAAGCAAAGCAAATAAAATAAAAAGCAAATCGAAGATAATGACTGTTGCCAACTTCCATTTTTTTGAAATACGTAAAATGATAAAAATAACACAGGCAATAATAAGGGTAAATACAAAATCTCCATATCCCGCCAGTTCTTTACCCACAAGAGCCAGCGTTGTTCCGATAGCTAAACTCGTAAGAAATCTCAAAACAAACAACCACAGAGAACGACTTATTTCAGACAGTGTTTTCCGCTCTCCCGTTCCATATCTATTTGAGCGAATACTCATCACACACCTCTAAATTTGTTTCTTTTTTGTTCACTGCAACTCATGGATCTTATCCAAAATACTCTGTCGATCTCTAGCATTAGGAGACAACGCTAGATATTTCTCATACGCAACCAGTGCCTCCTCCTTGTTTCCTAGAAGCTCCAATAGCGCTCCCTGCTCTTTATAAATAGTCGGTAAACCAGATTCTTTTTTCTGAGCTAAATTTAGCATTGTTTGTGCTATATCAAGATTCCCTGCCTTGCGATAACATCGCCCTACTCTCACATAAATTTCAGCTTCTTGGGAGCGTATTTTAATCGCTTTTTGATATTCTGCCGAACAAGCCGAGTATTGCCTCAACAACGCATAAGCCTCCGCCGCCAATAAATACGAATCAGCCAATCCTGGATTTGTTTTTCTCTCCTTTATCGCCTCACTCACAGCTCGCTCAGGATCATGTGGCACACTCTGCAACGCTGCTCTACCTATAAAATAATGAGCCCGTGGATAACGTTTATTTATTCTCACAACTCTCTCAAGTTGTTTTATAGCTTCTCGAGGTTTATTAATGTCTAAATATAAAAGCCCAGCATAGAACAAGGCTTCTGCGTCTGACGGATCTTTCGTCGCTGCTTCTAAAAAAACTAACAAGGCTTTTCTAAATTTCCCCTGGGCTTGATACACTTTTCCCAATTCTATTAGGCCTTTTTTATTATTTTTTTGAATACTCACAACTTGTTCAAAAATGCTCTCCGCCTGAACAAAACGCTCATCTTTTTGATAGGCCTTTCCGAGAGCCATGCGATATTCAATGACATATGGATACTTTTTGATAAGCTCTTGTAAATAATAAAACCCCGAAGCCACTCCCTGAAGTTCAGTCAATACATCTGCATACACTATCTGGGCTTTAAAATTTGTCGAATCTAATTCCGTCGCCCTCACTGCATAACGAAAAGCCTCCTTCTTCTTATTACCCCAAAGCAAAGCTCGAGCTAAAATAATATAAACCTCAGCGTCTGTGTCATAGTACTTAATAGCCTTGTAAGCGTAGGTCTCAGCTCCCACTCCATTGTTTTTACGCAATTCTAAAAGTGCGTAGCCTTTGTAGATTTCGTGATTTTTACGATCAATTCTGCGAGCATTCGCTAAAATACGAGCCGCCTCCAAGAATCGATAACCCTGCGAGTAATAGTCTGCCAAAACCACATAAGCCCTCAGTAAACGCCGATCAGCTTTAATCGCTTTTTTCAGCCAAGTAATTGCTTCTGCACTTTGATTTAATTTCCACAAACATTGAGCTGCTTTAAGAGCTGCAACTCCATTCTTAGGATCACTTTCAAAAGCTGTCTTGTATTCTGCTTGGGCGGCAAAGCAATCCCCCTCTCTTGCATACTGATCCCCAAGAAAAACAAGCTCACTCTCCTCCAGTTCTGTCTTTCTAAGGTTCTCTACTCCACCTAAACTCACAATTAATTTTCGACAAACTGAGTTACTTGAGTTCAAGGCATAACATTTTTTAGCATACGACAAGGCTTTGGTTCTGTCCTTCTGGGTTTGATAAATTTCAGCCAACCCAAGATAACCCTGTGCTTCCAGCAGATTTAAAATCCTTTGTTTAGAATTCAATCCTGCTTTAATTAATTGCAAACCTTTTTTAGGGTGTTTAAATTTTTTATACTCCAAAAGTCCAAGACGGATTTTAGCTTCAGCGTAATTCTTATTAAGTTTCAAGGCTTTTCGATAAAGACTTGCTGCTTCAACGTAGTTCCGCTTCCCTACCTTGGCCTTTGCTTCAGTTATGTATGGTTTTACCCATCTTGGCAAAAGTTGATGAACTTTTTCAAAATAAGAGATCGCCGTATCATAGCTTTTCTCGCCCAAAAGAATTTCTCCTTTTAGTTGGTATAAAAACACAGAATGAATATCTAATTCAAAAGACTTCTCTTTGCTTTTAAGCTCCTGTCGGTATTGATCCACTAATAAAAGGGCCTCTTCAACCACACCTTTAGCCTCTTTATATCGACCCGAGGAGATCATTTGAGTCAACGAACACTGAATCCCATCTAAACCAGCCGGGTCCAAAGATTTTGTGCTTCGCGTCATATGAACTAACGCCTCCCTATCTTGGGAGTCTTGATAGGCATAGGGCCATAATTCCCGATAAGATAGACACAGCAGTGACCGTAAAAAAGTCTTCTTCAAATCAGCCTCAACAGCTTCAACAAAGAAATTTTGCGCTTTGGATAAATTGATAAAATTTCCCTTAAAAAAAACGAGGAGCCCTATTCGCTTTTTTTTGAGAATTTCTTTTTGACTCAATTGACGCCCAGCCTTGCTGGGCTTAATTAAGTGAATTTTCGTCTCTTTTAAATCTTGCTCAGAAAAAAACACACCCACGGCGACCACAATAGTCCCCACAAGGAAAAAAAATGGCCACCGCAATCTATTTTTTTTTAGCTGTTTTTCAAGATGTCCTAAATTTTGTAACTCAATGACGACATCCTCTTTAGGTTCCTGCTTTTGCTTCTTCTCTAATATAGATTCAATAACAGTCTTTTCTTCAATAACCGTAACTTCCACCGCTTCTTCAGGTGCGGCCTCTTCAACTTTTATTGACACGCCCCTGTTCTCCTCCTCCTCTTTGTCCTCCTCCTTTTCCTCCTCCTTTTCCGCCCGGGGAAGAATTCCCTCCTCCAAAACTTCTAAAAGAGAATCATAAAACAGAGGGTCTTGTCCTATATGTATCCAGTCCCCCCCTGGATAACGCGCAACGGCTTCCTCTCCAGTGAGTTTGCCACCGGAAATAGCTTTAAGAACCTGACTTGTCGAGTAGGGACCCGTCAGACGTCCTTCTTGATCCTTTATGATCCATTTAATCTCTTCAGCCATTCTCTCTATCTTTTTTTTCAAAGTAACACCAAACTATGGTTCCATTGTGGTGCTACAAAAAGACCTCGCACCATAATGAGATCACTACAAAAGGTTCAAGTCAAAATAAACACTTTTAGGAGACTGGCATAAGAGTTGCTTAGTCTATAAGTATCTATCAACAACAAGGGAGTTTAAAAATGACAAAAAAAGCACTTATAGGATTGTACATCATTATCGTTCTCAGCATTGCTGGATTTGCCCAAGCAAGGGTCATTGTTACAGAAACACAGCTTATTTCAGATCGCCTTATTTCAGTTTCGGGCTATTATACTTCTGCCTGTGACATTGGCATCGTCCCTTCCATTTCTAATATCTCTCCCGGAATTGTGAAAGATATTGCAACGCTCAAATTGGCTCCCAAAGAAGATGCCGATGCCTTCTGCGTTCAAATAGAGCAGAGACGTAAGTTTGACCTCTCTATCGATCTTTACACTCTTGATTTCATTCAAAACGGTGACTACGACATGCTCATCTCAGGAAACAACTCTATCCCTGCCATTGGCATTACTATTAAAGACCAGCTTACTAAAAACTTTCCTAAATCAGTTATCCATGGTCAGCTACTATCACAGAACGATCGCTACTTCCTCGTCAGTGAAGGAAAAACTTACGAGCTAAATACAAACTCGATTCGTCAATCTGCTCTTAATGATTACATTGGTGAGCGGGTTCGCATCTCAGGTTACTTGTTTGATGAAGACTCTAGCTCTCTTCAAGACCCTTTCTCTCCTAAAAAGAGTTTTAACTTTTCAACTCTTGTTGTTGAAAGCATCAGTTCTCTCTTTGATTAATCCGACTCTGGTCCCCTCCGAGTCGGAGATCATATCTCTTCAATTCTTCCCCTGGTTGAACTGAAGTTTTTCATCCCCAAGTCTAGTCATCGGCCCCCACCATGACTAGACTTTTTTTTTGCTTTTAAAGAACGCCTTATTGGGAAACCCGTTTCACCTTCGCTCCAAGAGAGGCTAACTTTTTCTCTAACTTCTCATAGCCTCGATCAAGATGATAAACACGACTGATCACTGTCTCTCCTCGAGCTGCTAAACCAGCTAAAACCAAACTTGCACTTGCACGTAGGTCCGTCGCCATCACTGGCGCCCCCGATAAAAAGCCTCCCCTTCCACGAACCACTGCCACCTGTGTTCGTGGAGTAATCTCAGCTCCCATGCGAATTAACTCTTGAACATGCATGAAACGATTTTCAAAAACTGTTTCGGCAATAACACTTGTTCCCTCTGCCACAGTCATTAATGCCATAAACTGGGCTTGCAAATCCGTAGGAAACAAAGGATGGGGATACGTAGATATATCAACTCCCTTCCAACAAGTCGCAGGTAAGACCTCAATCCAATCATCTCCTAAATTAAGAGTAAAACCAGCATCTCTTAATTTCTGTATCAATGCTTCTAAATCCCTTGGAATACACCTCGATACCTTTACCCGTCCCTTGCTAATAGCTCCAGCAATCAATAGTGTTCCCGCCTCAATGCGATCAGGCAATACGTGATGACTTGAGGGAAAAAGTTCGTTAACTCCCTCGACTTCGATAACACTTGTGCCCGCTCCCTTTATCTGCGCTCCCATCTTGGAAAGGTAACAAACTAAATCGACCACTTCTGGCTCTTTAGCTGCGTTTTCTATAATTGTTTTACCTTTGGCTAACGTTGCCGCCATCAAAAGGTTCTCTGTACCGCCCACTGTGACTTGATCAAAAAGAATTGTCGTTCCTACTAACTCCTTAGCTTTAGCATGAACATAGCCACTCTTTACCTCTATCTCCGCACCCATCTCTTTTAAAACATCTAAGTGTAAATTGATCGGACGAGTTCCGATAGCACACCCACCTGGCAAGCTCACCTGGGCCTCTCCATAGCGAGCTAACAATGGACCTAAACATAAAATGCTTGCACGCATTTTTCGCACAAGCTCATAATTTGCTAAAATTTTTTTTGGCCGCTGAACATCAACAACAACTCGCTGACTCTCTCCCTGTCTCTCTAAAACAGCTCCCAGGTCAGCCAGTAAATTTTGAGTTGAATCAATATCACGCAAACAAGGGACATTGGTAAACTCGTGCCGTCCATCAGCTAAAAGGGTTGAAAATAACAACGGCAGGGCTGCGTTTTTTGCTCCACTGGTTTGCACCGTTCCTGTTAAAGCAACTCCACCTTCCACAATAATCTGATCCATCATTTCACCCTAACTTTTAAAACACGATCCTTAAATGCCAAGTCTTTTAATATTTCCACAGTTTCCACACATGCTAAATGATTAAAATGCTCTAATAACACCTTTCCCTGACGATGACCAAATTCCATCAGCAACAACCCCCCTCGCGGCAAAACTTCCAATGCTCTGTCTCCCCATTGTTTTAAATGAAAAAATCCCTCTTCTGAAGAAAACAACGCTGCACTAGGTTCAAAATCTCTAACTCCTGCCGACAACTCATTGTCATTACGATCTATGTAGGGAGGATTTGTGACAATTATTTCTGGGGTTCCAAATTTTGCCCAACCCTCTCCACCAAAATCTTCACTAAGATCACAACAACGCCACCGAACCCTGTTCTCGACACCTAACATCTCTGCATTTGTGCGAGCTACATTTATTGCCTCTGAGGAAAAGTCAAAACCTTGAAGCTTCAAATTTTTTTTCTCTTTGATGATACTAAGCCCGACGCAGCCACTTCCGCTCCCTAAATCCCAAATTTCACCCGTTGTGACCTTTTTCTCTTCCAGCCACTTAATCGCCTCTTCAACTAGCAACTCTGTATCTGGTCGAGGAATTAAAACCTCTGGATTCACATTAAAACTGTGACGAAAAAAACCTTTCTGCCCTGTAATATAAGCAACAGGTTCACCCTTTCCTCGACGCACAATCAATTCGCGACAAGTTTGTATCTCTTCTTCATTCAGTGGATAATCATAATTCATGTAGATATCCATCCTCGAACACTTCAAACCATGGGAAAGCAGGAGCTCCGCATCCAGACGAGCGCTATCAATGCCTCTTGCCATTAAAAAATCCGTGCTCTTCTGTAAAGTACTCTCTAATTTCACGACTAACCACTCTGTCGCTTAAGCTGCTCAGCTTGAAAATAGGCAATAAGCGGATCAATCACCTGCTCAAACCCCCCTCCCATTACTTCATCCAACGAATGAATTGTTAAACCAATGCGATGGTCCGTCACCCGAGATTGTGGGAAATTATAAGTGCGAATTCTCTCTGAACGATCCCCCGTTCCTACCTGAGAAGATCTTTTATCAGACATTTCTTTGTGAGCCTTTTCCTTTTCGTGGGCTAATATTCTCGAATACAAAATTTTCATTGCCAACTCTTTGTTCGCCACTTGTGAACGCCCATCCTGACAAGCAACGACGGTTCCAGATGGAACATGGGTTATACGTACCGCCGAATCCGTTGTGTTCACATGCTGTCCACCTGCTCCACTCGCACGAAAAACATCAATCTGTAGATCTTTTTTTTCAATTTTAACATCAACTTCTTCAGCCTGAGGCAGAACAGCCACCGTCACCGTAGATGTGTGTACTCTTCCCTGAGACTCTGTCTTTGGTACTCGTTGCACTCGATGGACGCCAATCTCATACTTAAGCTTACTATAGACATTTTCCCCTGAAATGCTCACAGAGACTTCTTTATTACCACCAGCATTGCCAAGAGACAAAGACATCATTTCCATCTTCCAGCCTTGAGAAGAAGAAAAATAAGAATACCCCTTCAACAACTCCTCAGCAAAGAGACAAGATTCATCTCCCCCTGCTCCTGCACGAATCTCTAAAATAATATCCTTGCCATCACTGGGGTCTTTGGGGAGAAGTAACAATTTCAACTCTTGTTCCAATTCCCTTTTTTTAATTTCTAATAATTGATTTTCCTCTTTAACCATAGAGCGGAGGTCTTCATCCTTCTCAGTGCCAAGCAATTCTTTATTTTCTCCCAACTCTTGGTTTATTTTTTTATAACGTCGATAGGACTCCACAACTTTTTCTGTTTCAGCCAAATCCTGCATCAAACTGCGATAACGAGTTTGATTATTAGCCACGTCTGGATTTTGTAATTGCACACCCAGCTCTTCGTGTTTTTTTTCAACAGCATCTAACTTTTTAAACATTTTAAAAAACCCATTATATAAAAAAACGGCTCCCTAATAAGAAGCCGTTCGTGTTTCATCTTAAACTAAATCCTTGAAAGGGAATACTTCAATAAACTCTCTATAAAACAATCTCTATTTTTTTGAGCGAAGAGTCTTTGCGTATTTCTTACGAAAACGATCCACACGTCCTTCAGAATCAAGCAGCTTCTGTTTGCCTGTGTAGAAAGGGTGTGACCCACTAGATACCTCAATCTTAATCAATGGGTACTCATTTCCGTCTTCCCACTTCATTGTCTCTTTAGATGACATTGTCGATTTTGTTAGCATAGCAAAATCAGAAGACAAATCTTTAAAAATAACACTGTTAAACTGAGGATGTGTATCCTTCTTCATAATTACCTCTTCTCCGCGGGGATCTGAATATATACACTATACATCGCTCAACCCCATGTTTTTACTTTTCTAACACAATGCCTAAACCCTGTCGAGAGCCTTTTTAAAACTAGTACACTGTTTTATACTCTCTGTTACCCGCCCATACTATCCAAAAACTCGTCATTTGTTTTACTCTGCTTAAGCTTAGAGAGCAAAAACTCCATGGCGTCAATCACGTTCATTGGCGACATCACCTTCCGCAAAATCCAGAGCTTATTAAGCTTAGCAGCATCAATCAATAAATCCTCCTTACGAGTTCCTGACTTATTGATGTCCATACAAGGGAATATCCTTCTTTCCATTAATTTACGGTCAAGAGCTATTTCACTGTTACCCGTTCCCTTAAATTCTTCAAAAATCACCTCATCCATGCGAGAGCCCGTATCAATAAGAGCCGTTGAAATAATTGTCAAACTTCCGCCCTCTTCAATATTACGTGCTGCTCCAAAAAATCTCTTCGGTTTGTGAAGAGCATTAGAATCAACACCACCAGAGAGGATCTTTCCAGATGGTGGCACAACTGTATTGTATGCCCGAGCCAAACGAGTGATTGAATCAAGTAGAATAACCACATCATGTTTGTGCTCAACCAAGCGCTTCGCCTTGGCAATCACCATATCAGCCACTTGGACATGACGAGTGGGAGGTTCATCAAATGTTGAACTCACCACCTCGCCCTTTACATTCCTCTGCATATCCGTCACTTCTTCTGGACGTTCGTCGATCAGCAAAACAATCAACTTCACCTCAGGATGATTTGTCGTAATTGCATTGGCTATATTCTGCATTAAAACAGTTTTTCCTGTACGAGGAGGGGCTACAATCAAAGCCCTCTGTCCTTTCCCAATGGGAGCCATCAAGTCCACCACACGAGTTGTGTTTTCATCGGGATGGTGTTCTAAGCGAAGACACTCATCTGGGTACAAAGGCGTCAGGTTGTCAAAAAGACTTTTGTCCTTTGACGCTTCAGGTGTCTCAAAGTTAAGTTCATCCACCCGAAGAAGGGCAAAATAACGTTCACCAGGCTTAGGCGGCCTGACCGTTCCCGTCACTGTGTCCCCCGTCCTCAGACCAAGGCGACGGATTTGAGATGGGCTCACATAAATATCATCTGGACCTGGCAAGTAATTATAATCTGGCGACCGTAAAAATCCATAGTTATCTGGTAGGATCTCTAAAACTCCGCTGCCAAAAATATCTCCTAACTTCGCTGCTCGCTTAAGAATTTGAAAAACCATATCTTGACGGCGCAAGCCCGATGCGTTTTCAATTTTTAACTTCAGAGCCAAACTTGTTAACTCTTGAATGTTTTTGCTCTTTAGATCTTTAGAGTTAAGCTCCTTCTTTTCTGCGTCTGTTAAATCAATATCACTCAAATCAATCTCATCTTCCTCTTCTGTTGTATCACGAGAGGCTCCGCTATAGTTACCCTGATTGTAATTACCACCGCTTTGATTGCGACCCTTCTTGTAATACTTGCGACCACCACCACCACCACCACGGTTGTTGTTTCGCCTTTGAGGACGATTATCTTCCTCTGATCGATTAGACTCTACAGGCTTGCTTGCTTCTACAGGCTTGCCTGATTCTACGGCCTTGCCTGATTCTACGGCCTTGCCTGATTCTACAGCCTTGCCTGATTCTACAGCCTTGCCCGTTTTCGCCGACTCACCAGATTTGGCTCGACTCGTGCTCTTAACCGCCGTCTTCTTACTGGCTTCTTTCTTTCCACCCTCTGCCACTTCTGTCCCTTCTTCAGACACACAAAACTCCTTATGATTTTTAAGTAAAACGACCAGACAATTTCAATTCTTCTTCTTTTTTGGATTTTAATTCAACGGATCTATTTATGGACTTTCCACGACAACCCTACCAAGAGGACGTGACTTTTATTGAACAATAGGTAACACCACGCATCTTTGTTTGCCAAGCTTTTTTACAGAAAGAGCTGTTTTTTTTTAGAGATTTAAAGGCTTTTTATCTATATTCTCCCAAAAAACAGCTCTTTTTGGGGCAAAAAGCAAATTATTCTAAAAGAAGACAGCCGATTTCTCTTTAAATGTGTAAATATTGGGCGCCATTTTGCCGATAAGAACTCAGACAAAGGAACTGGGAAAGCCCCTTTTCTTCTGTGTTATGGACCTATGTTTAGGAGGATTTTTATGGACTCTGACCTTTCAATATCTCCAGCAGAGAGAATGCAGCTTTTCATAGACGTAGAGTATAAGAAGAGCTACGCGCGTAAGCAAAACATTGGAATTATGAAAAACATCAGCCTCACAGGCGCCTTCGTCTCCCATGGAGTAGAAAAACTTGATGCCAATGAAAAAATCATGTTGCACTTTAAAGTTAGCGGAAGAGCTAGAAAAATTCAGGCTTCTGTTATATGGACCGACGTCAACGGTGCTGGTGTGAAGTTCCACCCTTTCAACAATAGAGACATTCAGATTATTGATGACCTCATGTACTTTGTAAAATCAAAAAAAGAATCCCAGGCTTTTTTGCTAAACAATATTTTTAAACAAGTCTCCTAGGGAGCTCTGCCAACTTGGGTTTTTTCTTCAAAATCATCCTGAAAAACCGTTTCTTCAAAAACGTCCGCTTGAGCCGATTTCCTGCGACGAACAATAAAAATAATTATTCCTAAAAGAACCATGATCCCCACACCAATAATAAGAATGGTGTTTTGATCCAAGGACTCTATCCCGTATCCATCTGATGAAAACGCCTGGGGGATCTTCGGCCTTTCAGGGGCTGGAGGCGGTGGTAGTTCTGCAACAGGATTTGATTCTAAAGGCGGCGGCGGTAGTTCTGCAACAGGATCTGATTCTAAAGGCGGCGGCGGCGGTAACTCCTCTACAGCAGCTGGAGAGACTTCTTCCTTTGGTAAATCCAGAGAGCGACTCTCTGGCACATCAAGTGTCTCCTCTAAACCCCCTGTCTCTTCAACAGCAGTATTTAGCTCTGGGGGTTCTACCTGGGCTACAGGAACAGGGATCAATTTTTGATTTCCCGCTTTTGACCAATACCGAAGCTCTGTGCCTAAAGGCATCTCTCCTTTTGAATCCACTGCATTTGTTGCATAAATCTCCATCCAACTACGAGAATGTCCAAGTAATTTTTTTGCCACACGACGTATGTTATCTCCTTCCTTAGAAATGTAAGTCTCAGGAGATAAACCTCGATCCTCATAAAACGTTAAAATTTGACTGCTGTCTTCCTGTCTCTGTGGAGAGTTATAATAAACCTTGTCTCCAACACTAACGCCTCTCTTTAAATGAGCGTTTACAATTAATAGCTCTCCAGAACTATCTAAACCATAAATTTTCTCTGCTATAGAGACGAGCGAATCCCCCTCTCGAACGAGATAAACAGCATTTGCTAAAATTCCTCCTCGATAAAAAGGAGTTTTTTTAATTTTTTTCACTGAAATTAGTTTTCTCGTCTTTTTAACTACGGGGGAAATTATAACAGGGGCATCCGTAATTTCATCCATTTCGTCATTAATTTCATCTGTCAAAGCTAACGAAGAATCTTCTGTCTGTGCTTCAGCAATATCTGGCTCTGGTGTTTCCCCTTGGGCTTTGTCGTCCTCTTTCTCATCTGCTTCCTTATCTGCAATTTTTTCGAAATCCTCCCCTTCCCCTTCGTCATCCTTATCACCTAGAATCGCTTCGATCTCGGCGTTTCCCTCGTCTGTTGCTTTATTGGATGAACACCCAATAAAGCTAACTGTCGAAAATAAACATAGTGTCAGAAAAATAAGTAAACTTTTCATTGATGCCGCCTCGTGCTGAGTTCCTCTTCCATAGGTAACTAGAACCTCTATTTACACATTAAATTAAAGCACAAAAGTGTTTTTTTTCGAATTAATCTTGTTAGTTTTGTCCTTATATATATTTGAATCTAGCCATTAGCCTAGTTACACCTCTAACTATTGGGGCAATAACCTCAGCTTTTCTCCCAGCTTTACACCTTCTTTCTTAAACCACCCCATGGGCATTTCAAGTGCATATTTTGCCCTTCCTTTGCTCTGATACTTTTTTTTCGGAAGTTCCATAATATTTTTCATCTCTTTCATTTCTTCAATATTAAGAAGTTTTCTCTCTACACTAAAAAAACCAATGCTTAAAGGGACCAACGTGTTCTTCATCCAAAAAGACAGTTCTTTTGAGTCTTTAAAAACAAATAGCATTCCCCTTTTTATTTTCTTGCGACACATAAGCCCTCGACTCAATTGATCCGAAGTTTTCGCCAAGTCCACTTCAAAAAATTTTCCAGCTAGTTCTATTTTCTGTTTTTCAAAAGAAACTTTCCGCCTACACTCTGAAATATCAGAAAAAGCCCCCTCTTCCAAAAAGAGGCTCAACAAAAAAAACCCGCCAATAAAAATTTTATTTTTCAAAATTCACCAATAAGTCCATGGCGGATTCCTCTCGTCGAAACGGTTAACTCTTCAAGTCCCCAATACTCTAAAGATAAGAACAAAAGTACACTTCCTGCCACCAAAATGTCAGCTCTTTTCATTGGAATTCCAAATTTTTCCGCCCTCTCTTTGACACTAAGGTCCGACAAGGTTTTTATCCAGCTTTTAATTCTTTTTTTTGACAGGGTGTAGTTTTCAATCTTTTCAATAACAAATCCTTCTCCTATTTCAATCATTGCTAACGTCGTTGGTGTTCCCGCGACAGCAATCATACTGGTCACTTGACTCTTTTTTTTCATTATCCCTAGAGACAACGCCATTTTCTCTCTAACATAGGTTATCATTTTTTGAAGTTCAACGTCATTAATCGGATGGGATGAAATAAACATTTCAGTTAACCGCACGCCCCCCACATCTACGCTCTGAGCATTAATTCTTCCAGAGTTTTTTTCGATACACTCTGTCGATCCTCCTCCAATATCCAAAACAAGAACACCCTCTCCTTCCTCCTCGGGAGCAGAAAAATCAACTCCCAAATATGTCAATTCCGCCTCTCTTTGTCCTCCTATGATTTCAATGGGAATTTCCAATTTTCGACCCATCTCTATCAAATCATTGCCATTAGAGACATCTCTTGCCGCGCTTGTCGCCACGGCTTTAACATCATTAACTCCGCAACTCACAATCCTCTCTCTAAAATTTTCAAGACAAGCCTCTGCCCTTTGCAATGCTTCTGGATGAAAAAATTTATTCTCATTCACACCTTGCCCTAAGCGCACAAGAACACAGTGGTCCTCAACAACTCTGACTATTTTCTTTTGTTCAATATCAGCTATCAGACATAAAAAGGAATTCGTTCCAATATCAATCGTGGCCACTCTTTTTACCATTTCCACCCCGTTATTACAAAACCCGCCTGCCCTATTATGACTGAGGGTCCCTCTCCAGTAAAGACTTTGAAAAAGAAACTTCACAAAACTTGAACTTTTAGATGAACCGAGTATAAATAGTTATGTCTTCCAAAAGAAAACCAAAATATCAAGACCTTATCCAGGAAATTCAACATCACGACCACCTCTACTATAATTTAGATGCTCCTGAAATAACTGACAAAGCCTACGATGAACTCTTTTCCCAGCTTCTTGAAATAGAAAAATCTTCTCCCGAAAAAATACTCGACACATCTCCTTCACAGAGGGTGGGTGGAACCCCTCTTGAACGCTTTGAAAAAAAGGCACATCGCTTCCCCATGCTCTCTTTGCAGAATAGTTACTCACCCGATGATCTCATCTCTTTTAATTCTCGCCTACAAAAGATCTTACACCCCCAAGAAGACAAAGACATTGATATTGAATATTTTTGTGAACCTAAATTTGATGGTCTCGCCATTGAATTGATTTACAAACAGGGTCTCCTTACCTCAGCCCTAACCCGTGGTGATGGCCTCATAGGAGAGGACGTCACTCGCAATGTTAAAACAATGAAGACTCTGCCCTTACAGCTGTCAGGAAAAAAATTGCCACATCTTCTTGAAGTTCGCGGTGAAGTGCTCATGTTCAAAGAGAGCTTCAAATCCCTCAATCAACTCCAGGAAGAGCAAGACTTAGCTCCCTTTGCCAACCCTCGAAACGCTGCCGCAGGGAGTATTCGACAGCTCAACCCATTAATTACAGCAAAAAGATCCCTTAGGTTTTTCGCCTATGCCCCTGGTGTCGTCCAAAATAAAGACGGTTCAGATTATGAATTCACCTCCCAAGAGAGCTTTGAGGTTCAATTAGAAAAATGGAAATTGCCGACAGTCGGTGTCTGCCCACGGGAAATTCCCTTTTCAGAATTTGAGAAAGAAAACCTTCAGCACTTTAAGAAGAATAAAAACTCTGTTAAATCTCCTCTCGGCCTCTCTCGAATTTGCAAAAACCATAACGAAGCCATTTCTTATTATCATTTCATAGAAAAAATCCGCCCATTCCTTCCCTACGACATTGACGGCATTGTCGTAAAAATAAATCCTTTTTCCGAACAGGAACGAGTGGGATCTGTCGCCCGTAGTCCTCGGTGGGCCACTGCCGCTAAATACCAACCAGAACAGGGAGAAACAGTTATTCGCGATATCATAATACAGGTCGGACGCACGGGGGCTTTAACTCCTGTTGCAATTATGGACCCCGTTAACGTCGGTGGGGTGATGATCACCCAGGCCACTCTTCACAACCAAGGAGAAATTAATCGCAAAGATGTTAGGATCGGAGACTCTGTCATCGTCCAAAGAGCAGGGGATGTTATTCCTGAAGTCGTCTCTGTTGCCA
The DNA here is from genome assembly GCA_965217115.1 of Bdellovibrionales bacterium. Classification (GTDB taxonomy): domain Bacteria; phylum Bdellovibrionota; class Bdellovibrionia; order Bdellovibrionales; family CAYMLA01. The sequence continues at coordinate 1,222,702 of OZ244239.1, forward strand.
ACAAAAAAAAACGTGGCAAGGACATTCAAGCTTTTACCATTCCCGATGACTGTCCTGTCTGTAAAACTCGAGCCCACAAGTCCGATGGAGAGGCTGTCAAAAGATGTCTTAACTCACTTTGTCCTGGGGTTTTAAAGGAGTCCTTAAAACACTTTGTCTCACGGCGGGCCATGAATATCGATAAAGTGGGCGACAAAATTATTCACACCCTTGTTGAGAGTGGACTTGTTCAATCTTTTTCAGATCTCTACTCACTAAAGAAAAACTCTTTGCTTGATTTAGACCGCCAAGGAGAAAAATCAGTCACGAACATTCTCAAAAGTATCGAAAACAGTAAGACCCCCTCTTTTTCTCGTTTTATTTACTCCCTAGGCATACGACATGTGGGAGAGCAAACTGCTAAAACCATTGCTCGTCATTTTAGAACTGTCGACAATCTTCTCGCGGCCACTAAAGAAGAACTCTTAAATCTCAACGATGTTGGCCCCAAAGTCTCTGAGAACATCATCTGCTCTATGCAATCAAAAGTTTTTGTTCAGGAGATCAAATCACTTTTAGATGCTGGAATTCGTATTGAACCCTTCTCTGAAAAAACAAAAGACGGTTGCTTTTCAGGAAAAACCTTTGTTATTACAGGAACTCTGCCCGTAAAGCGTCAAGAAGCTAAAAACCTTATTGAATATCACGGAGGAGTTTGCTCTGAATCAATGGGCAAAAAAACAGATTATCTATTGGCTGGCGACGACGCTGGCTCAAAATTAGAAAAAGCCAAAAAGCTCAAAACAATCATTCTTAATTGGAGTGAAGTTCAGGGCTTAATTAAAGAATAACACCAAGCCCTTTTGCAAAGAAATATCGACTGGCTACGTAGCTCGTTTAGAGAGCATCGTAACCATCAATATTTAAAAAATTTCTGTTTTTATATATGATCAATTTTAATATCTCTAGCCATAACTGTTTTACGACCTTCTGATTTTGCCGACTCAACAGCTCTATTACAAAGAGCCTCAATCGCTTGGCTTAACACTTCAATTGTCTCTCCCGAAGTATTACATCCACCGTTTTCTTTAATAAATTTCTTAACCTTACTCGTTACTACAAGAACTTCTGCCATTTTAAATCTCCTCTCAGAATATGATCATTAAACTCAATAGAGCTGAAAAGCTCCCAATTTTCACTTGAGCTTAAAGGATTCGTGAAATGAAAACAAAGCAAATTTGAGAAGAAAGACAAATCCTCGAAATTCCAAGACGATGCACTGCGTTTTTCTCTGTTCAACGCGTTGCGCGTGGCACAGAGAGTGACTGTAAAACTCGATTTAAGGCTTCGTTCTTAAAAAACACTCTTTCTAGACGAATCAACCACGCTAATATTCTGGGTCTCTAAAAACACCGCCTCTCCATAGGGACTGTCATAACTATCGTGAACAATCACATTGTTGAGCCCTTGAGGCGCATTAAAGATAAGAAAGTAGCCCTCAGCAACTCCTCCATCCAAAGATAGCTCACCATCTTGACTGAAGTAGGCCACAGAGGTTTCTTCCCGTCGATGGGAAAGCGTTACTTTATACTCTGAATGAACACCCCAACCAAAAACAACTCCTGTCTCAGGCAGAGATTCAATTTTTAAACGCTTCCTTGTTTTTTCTAACCACTCTTTTGATATTCTTGGCACTCGCAGGTATTGACTCTGGGGCTTCAACGTTGACACGGTTGCCATCAAATCAAGAGTTGCTGAGGTTTCAACATAAGTCGGCCCCACGGTCTTAGGCACCTTTAACAACATTTTGTCCTTCGTCCACACGGGACGATCTACACTGCTAAAATAAACATCTGGTTCTTGCCGCCCCTTCTTTCCTTCAAAAGAAAACCGAACATTCCTATATTCTGGAGCCCTGAGTTCAACGGTCGAGACGTGTCCATTTTGCACAGCCACCATTTCCGTTGGCCACTCCTCCCGCCCTTCTCCTTCTCCGTAAATAACTTTAATTCCTTGTATACCTTCATCTAAATTTAAAATCTGATCACTCCTATCGCGACGACCGACAATGATAAACTCACCATTACTCGATGTCTGAGTTAAAGACCCATCCGGGAGGAATCCACTAAAGTAATAAACACGACTGTTCGGGTCGCTCGCCACAACTTTAGCCTGCGCCAACGGGTTTCCCTGTAAATCAACGACTTTCCCCCAGACGATAGCACCCTCTGAATTATCAGTTAATTCAGGAATCCAATCCTCCAATAAACTTAGTAGGGTTTCCGAAAAAGCTTTCTTCTCGGTTTTTTCCTGAAACCCTATCCATGATATTGTTTTTCTTTTCTGATGAGATTCTTTTCCATTTTTTAAAATTGAAACAATAAAAGAATCCCTACGCCATGTCTGTTCTTCCTCTTTTCCATCAGTCGCTTCTTTTTTTATCAAATCTAAGTTTATATCTAGAGAAATCTTTTCTAACTCTCCCCTAGACACCTTCTCTATCTGAGAACGGACGTCTCCATTCAAAAGAGATGTTTTTTGATGACCAAGCACTTCTCCTTTGTCATTAAGCAAAACCCCCTCTATGTATCCCTCATCTCCTTTAAAAGATATTTCATAGCGCCCTTCATTTAGCCAAACAACGCCTTTCTCTAAAATCTCTCCCTCGAAAGTACGATAAACAAATAAAGAAGAACCTTCAGCTAAAGCCAGCCCATTGACCACCGAAATCTCCCCCCTTAAAACAACCAAATCCCTCTGCCTGTCCCTGTCTTCATTGGCAAAAGAGTAAATCTTCGCTCGAATTTTAGGCTGAGACTCAGAAAAATACGCCTGTTCACGGCTTCTCTGCGTTGAAGGTGTTCGCCTATTATTGCTTGCGTAATGATTATTTTTAAACGACTGACTCTGTTGATTTAACGCTGGACTATTAACATAAACCACTGGTTGACCTTGAGAGTCTTTAATCCACCTTTCACCATTCCTTGAATCTTCTTCTTTTAACTCCTTAGATATTTCCTCTCGTAAGCGCACCTGAAAACTTGGCTGAGCTGGAGTTGATAGTTCCACTTCTTCGATTCCTCTAGTCAACGCCCAGCGCCTTTTTAACTCTTCACTAAGAAAAGGCTGACGTTCTTGCCTATAGTCGTTTTCCGAAAAAGACTCTTCTCTTAAACCAGAAACATTAATTTGCTCTTCTGACAGAGAAATAGCAGGTGAAGTATTTTGAATCTCTCTTCTAGCAAAGGTTACAACAGCTGGCCGTGCAATTCCTTCAGCCTTAAGAACAAGGGTTTTTGATGAACTTACTTGTAACACCTCAGGAAGTAGTTCCAATACCCTAGGCCTTTTCTCTTTGCCTTGAAACATCTGCGGACTTATCTCTTCAACTCCTGCAGATAAATGCATCTCTCTCTTTCCTTGCAAATAAATTTTATGGCTTACTTGCAAGTTAACATCATTAAGAGCAGCAAAAGAAGGCGCTGTTTTAGAAAGAAGAATCACTAAAGGTCTGTGAAAGCTGATCCATCTATTTTTTTTGGAAACCAACGGCGTAGACAACATACACGTCACTATCACTGCTACAAACCTTTTTTTTCCAACCATTTCAATGCCTGTCAAGGTTGTCCCTTCTTCATAGATTAATCTAACTATTCACAAAAGTTATCTTAATTTTATTTAGAAAGCCCTGAAGTCGTCAATAACATTACGTTCATTGCGACTAGTGGATAGCCTTTTTTGGATTTTCTTGGCTATTCCTTTTGACAGATCTTGATCTTTCTCAACAAAGATCCACTGACCACCTTCTTTTCTCTCAATATAAACCTCTACAGTAATATTGTAGGGACGACGCTCCCCTAATATTTTCACCAAAACATAGGCCCTGTCTCCTCTAGAGCCTGGTCGGCGAAAGTAGTTAGAAAAAAACTCCCTGTCATTGGAGCTTCTTCTCTTCAAACCAAGTGGTAAAGAGGCCGTCACGGCTTTTTTTATAGTCACCAAAGAGGTTCTTTTTCCAGAGACCCCCTTAGGGGATTGGCAGGCAAATAAAAAAGCAACTGCTACAAACAAAATCCCTTTTTTCATATCTATTTTGAAGACTTCTCAAAATCAGCACGAAACTGAGAAATTCCCTTATCTGTTAATGGATGCTTCGTTAGTTGTTGCATAACGCTGTAGGGCAGCGTCGCTATATCTGCACCAATAAGAGCAGAGTCCAAAACATGCATTGGATGGCGAACACTCGCCACTAAAACCTTACTTGAAAAAGCATAGGTCTCTTTTATTTGGATAATCTGATTAACCATGGATAATCCCTCAGATCCCACATCATCTAAACGACCGATAAAGGGAGAGATCATTGTTGCCCTCGCTTTACAGGCAAGCAAAGCTTGGAGTGGAGAAAAGACCAAGGTCACGTTTGTCTGAATACCCTCGGCTGTAAATTTTCTAACAGCGACGAGCCCTTCTTCACACATTGGAATCTTCACAACGACATTATCAGCTATTTTAGCAAGTTTAAGTCCCTCGGAGTACATTTCTTTAGAGTCGAGACTATTCACCTCAGCTGAAACGGGGCCAGAGACTTCCATACAAATTTCTTTAATAACTTCCTCGTTTCCACGACCTGTTTTTGCAATAAGCGACGGATTCGTTGTTACTCCATCCACCCAGCCCCGTTGATTCGCCTTACGAATTTCCTCTATATCAGCCGTATCAATATAAAATTCCACTCTCTCTCTCCTTATCTGTAAATCCAAAATTAAATGTTATTTTAAGTCCAAAAAAATATCTTTCCTCCATCTCTAGCACGAGCAGAGACTATTGGGTACTCAAAAAACGTCTTCTAAAGAATAAAGTCCTCGCTTCTTTTGAGAAATAATCCAAGAGGCCGCTCGCAAAGCTCCTCTAGCAAAAACTTTTCGATCAGTGGCCCTGTGTTCAAAACTCAAGACCTCTTCTTCCCCCAAAGCCAAAACAACGTGTTGACCTATATCCTCCTTCTTTCGAGTGGAAAAAATCGGAACATCTTTCTCTTTTGCTATTTCTTTTAACTCCTCTTGTAACATCAAAGCCGTTCCACTGGGGCTGTCTTTTTTTTCTGTATGATGGCTCTCATGTATTTGAAACTCAAACCCTGAAACAAGAGACAGCCCTTGCAACGATTTCTTTAGCGCCGCAACCCCTAAACTCATGTTCGGTGCCCAAAGAATTCTTGTTTTTTGAGCCCATCGATTGATCTCTTCCCAGTTCTTTTTACTAAACCCCGTCGTTCCACTAACAACTGGAATCCCTGTTCGGGCCGCCCACGCCATTGCTCCCATAGAAACCTCAACGGACGAAAAATCTATTAAAACATCCACCGAATCTTTTTCAATCTCCAAACACTCAATCTCCTTGAGGTTTTTAAAATAATATTTAAATCCTAATTTCTCGTTACGACCAATTCCGAAAATTAAACTCCATTTTTTTTCTACACAAGCCAGCTCAGAAATTAATTGTCCCATTCGGCCACTGGCCCCTATAACTCCTAGTTTTATTTTCTCACCTTCCACTTTCTCTTTCATAATCGCTTCCATTGATTTAACTCTTTACGTAAATCAGATACGTATTTTTGGTCTAATTCGACCAGTGGTAACCTCACCTCTGGTGTAGGAATAATCCCCATAAGATACATCGCCATTTTTAAAGGCACAGGATTAGACTCAACAAACAAACTCTTAATTAGTCCTTGTGCCATTTTAAACTCCTCGTCTGTCTCTTTTCCGTTGGGATCAGCCATCCAAGACTTTATTTCTCTTGGAAAAATATGGGATAAAACAGAAATAGCCCCATGCCCTCCTTTGCGCAAGAAAGGGACAAGAGTTTCATCGTCGCCAGAGAGGACTAAGAATCCATTGTTTTTTTCTGCTAAACCAGTAAATGGTTCCACCCGTGATAAATTGCCCGTCGCGTCCTTTACGCCTACAACATAGGGATTCTTCGCCAATTCTTTAATCGTCTCCATATCTAAAGTAACGCCTGTCCTTCCCGGAACGTCGTAGAGAATAATGGGCCCCTGAACACTCTTGGCCACTTCACTAAAGTGGGCTAGCAACCCTTTTTGAGAAGGTTTGTTATAGTAAGGTGTCACAACCAACACTCCGTCTGCTCCCCAGTCTAAAGCTCGACGGGAAAAATTAATTGTACAGCTCGTGCTGTTACTTCCCGTCCCAACAATCAAGGGAACTCTATCCTGAGCCACCTCTCTCACAAGATGAAAAATCTGTTTTTTTTCATCCAAAGACAATGTTGACGACTCTCCCGTTGTTCCTAAAATAACAAAACCATTCACTCCATCTTTTATCTGATTTTCTACTAGCTGAATAAGGGACTCTCGATGAATCACGCCATTTTCAAAAGGCGTGATCAACGCCGTATAAAGACCTTTTTTTATTTCAAATTCCATTCGCCACCCTCTTTATCTTCATACTGAGCAGAACCCACCATCTCAATCCGTTCCTCTCTAAAGACAACTTCAACCTCTCCTCCAGGCAAGCAAACAAGCACCTCTTTCAACTTAACATTTGGTTCTAAAGACTGTTTATAAGCCACCGCTGCCGCCACCGCTCCCGTCCCGCAGGCAAGTGTGAAATTTTCAACTCCTCTCTCAAAACTGATCGATTTAATTTTGTTTTTTTCCTGCTTTTTAAAAAAAGTAACGTTAGCTCCATTGGGTTTAAAACTTTCACTGTTGCGACAGAAAAAGGCCAGTTCAAAATCCTCTCTATGTTGCTCTTCATTAATAACAAAATGAGGCACTCCTGTATTTACCCAAAGCCCTCTAATTTTTTTTTCTTTCCATAAAATACCATGCTCTCTTTCATAAACAACTATCGAAGGCATTTGTACTCGTATTTTATCCAGCCCATCTCTATGCAGCACAACGACACCTGCAAGAGTTTGAAGACTTATCTCTTTCCACTGAGGCTCTCTATCAAAGTAGTATTTCCCCATGCATCTTGCCGCATTTCCACACATCTCTGCTTGAGAGCCATCTCTATTATAAAAATCCCAGATCACCTTTTTCAGACCCTCTTTTTTGAAGAAAAAAAATCCATCTGTTTTTTTCTTTACATCTCTCTCTTGAGAAAGAAGAAAACCCCTCACCCAGTCGCCACGTTTTCCCCACGCTGGAAGGTTTTGTCGTGAAATGCTTAATTGGCGCTTATCTTCATCAATCAACACAAAAGAATTTCCAGCCCCTGACATTTTTATTGGCACTGCTATATATTCCTCTGTTTTTCTTTGGTCTCAGTCGTTCGCTCCATCTTTTTTAGTTTTTTATCTTCTTTCTCCTGAGAAGAGGATTGATCCGCTGGCGTTAATGGCGGAAGAGGTTTCCCTTTGACTCCACAACCACTCAAAAACACAAGTGCCGATAGCCTTAGAATAACAAAAAACCTCTGTTTGCCTTTGTACACAAATGTCTCCTAAAAAAAAAGCGACAACCAAGGTTGCCGCTTTTAGAAAAACTTCTTATCTTCCTTTAACTCGCTACTATTTACCGCGACGGGAACTTTTCAAGTTAATTTTAACTTTTCCAAATTGACCGGGTTGGATGCTTTTTATCATCCCATTAATGGGAATCTCTTGAGGGTTAATCCATACCTCAGAATTCTCATTCTTATCTAAATCGCGAATTTTGAGATAGATAGAGCGGTACGTTCCGGCTGGAACAGTCACTTCAGCTTCTTTTTGCTCGACAATTTCAATATTGCTATCAGGGACCTGCTCTTCTTTTCCATTCACAATAAGCTTTAAAATAGCACCTGTGTTAGGGTCCATTAATATTTCAACTTTTACTTTTTGAATTTTTAAATCCATATCTTGATCAATCCAAAAGCCCTCTGCCACTTCTTCGCGAACTGACATCTTCATCGTCCCTTTTATGATACCCATGTCTAAGTCGTATTCGTTCGTGTCTCCAACAACAAGGTTAAGCCCCTGAGTCTCTGCATTAGAAAGAGTTGATTTTTGAAAAGAGACAACCATTTCTTCTAAAAAATTTGGCATTGCAGACACTTGAATCGATACAGATGCAATCAAGGTCGCCACTAACATTTTAAACATTTTAACTCTCCTTAGTTATTTTTTATTCAAACAAGCATGAACTCATAAAGGCTAGCACATAAAAAACAATTCAGAGAAAATATATTTTTAAAAGAACTTCTTCAGAGGCTATTAACTGGACTTTTGCCTAGACTTTTTTTTGCAGAGAGAGTTTGTCCACAGAGGAATCTTTTTGTTTTTTTAAAAACTTCATTATTTAGAGGCATCATAACCATTAACAAGAACTTGGCGTGGCTTGCTGCCTTGAGCTGGACCCACGACGCCCTCTTTTTCAAAAATTTCTATAAGACGAGCTGCTCTTGGATAACCGATGCGATATTTTCTTTGTAGAAGAGATGCACTGACATGTTTTAAAGAAGATATCTCATCCAAAACACGGTCATACATATCATCTTGATCAAACCCCTCTGATTCAAAACCAAAATTCTCTTCGTCAGGTGCTCCCGATCGACCCTCTAAAACTCGAAGAATTTTGGGATCATACTCTGGTTCACTCTGATCAGACCAAAATCGAGTGATCCGAGATATCTCCTTATCCGACAACCATGGCCCGTGATGCCTTCTCGGCTTAGAAAGCCCTGGTGACAAAAACAACATATCCCCTTGAGCCAAGAGTCTCTCAGCTCCTGAATCATCTAAAATAATTCTTGAGTCCATCTTACTCGCCACTTTAAAACTAACTCGTCCTGGAATGTTTGTCTTAATCAAGCCCGTAACAACATCCTTCCGTGGACTCTGCATGGCTAAGAATAAATGAATTCCAGCAGCACGAGCCTTCTGTGCCAAGCGCACCACTTGATGCTCAATGTCCGCTTTCTCTACAGACATTAAATCTCCAAACTCCTCTACGACGACAACAATATAAGGCTGAGGTGTGTAGTAGTACTGCTGTAAAACCTGCGCTCCGTTTTCAGCCATCTCGGTATTTTTCTGCTCGTGTTCTTTCATTTCTTTACTTGGTAAATCACCAACGACATCATTAAACTCTTCTATTTTTCGTACACCAAAATTTTTCAAAGATCTGTAACGTTTCTCCATTTCATTAACAACCCAGCGTAAAGCAATGACAGCTTTTTTTGCTTCGTATATCGGAGGCATTAGTAAATGCGGTAGTTTCTCAAACGCTGCTAAATCCACTTGCTTGGGGTCTATCATAATCAAACGCATCGTCTCCGGAGAGTGACGCATAATTAAACCCGTTATACACGACACCGTAAAAACAGATTTTCCAGACCCCGTAGACCCAGCGACAAGCAAATGAGGCATTTTTCTAAAATCGACAACTTGTATCTCTCCGTTCGCCTGACGCCCTAAACATAGAGGCAAAACCATGTTTTCACTCCAAAAAATTTTTTCTGCTAAAACATCTTTTAAATAAACGATCTCTCTTGTCGAATTAGACGTCTCTATTCCCACGACATCGCGTCCTGGAATTGGAGCTATAATTCTCACCGACTCACTACTCAAAGCTAAAGACAGGTCATTCTCAAGTTTAGTGATTTTCGAAACGGGGACATTCACCTCTGGCTTAAACTCAAACATTGTTACTGCGGGACCTGTTCTAATCGCAACAACCTCTCCCTGCACTGAAAACTGCTCTAGCTTGTCAGAGAGTAAGTGGGCTTTCATTTTTACTTCTTTTTCATTTACCTTAACCCCAGAGAGTGGAGGGTCATCCAAAAGATCCAATTTAGGCATCATCCAGTTAGCCACTTTTTTAGGTGTTTTTGTTGTTAAACGCACCTTTCTTTTGCTTGTTTTTTTCTTCTGGAAAAAAATCTCTTTCCCTGAAATCTCTTCAGTGATTTCGTCTTCTTTATTAAACTCAATATCATCTTCAACTTCTCCCAAAAGAGAAGAACTCTTTTCCTCTTTCTGTCCATTTACTTCCGTCTTCCTTGTCCTAGAAAACCAAGATTTAATCTTAAAATAAGTAACTTTAAAAAAAGATCTCGTTCTTTCAAAGCCAAAATCCATTGTTTCAACTCTTTCACTCATCCAATAAAATAATTTAACAAAAAACCTCACAAAGTCTAATAACGTCCTCTGTGTGTAGAAAACAATTAAGACGAGGGCAGCACTCCATAAAACAACTGAAACTCCAATAAAGTTAAATGCCTTTATCATCAGCTGAGTGACAAGAAACCCTAAAACTCCGCCCACTGAAATAGGACTGTTAAATATTTTTTCTTCTGGATAGTAAAGAGACATCAAACTCGCCAAAACAAGTATTAACAGAGTTCCCCAAAAAAACTGCATTTTATGGAAAGCGGCCTCTTCTCCAGTGAAACCCTGAAGAGCCATTCGTAAACAAGCAAAGACCACCACCCAAGCCGCCAACCCAAACCCTTGATAGAGAAGGTCCGCTAAAAAACTCCCCACATAACCACAGTAGTTGCTCACTTCCACATTATAACTGGCTGAATTCAATGAGGGATCTGAGGCTGCGTAACTCCAAAGGGACAAGCCAACAAAGACAGCTAAGCTTAGCCAAAGAATCCCTTTTATATCATTGCCAAACTTCCTCAAGATGCCGTTCATACTTACAATTTACGAGACTACTTGAAGGAAGGAAAGGACGAAGATCGAGAGCTTGACCTAAGTGAAGTCTATGGTAAAGAAACCTTATGAATGTCCAGGTCTATCAGTGTTGAAAATAAATGAGATTTTCTACAGCATTCAAGGGGAATCTTCCTATTCTGGACTTCCAACCGTTTTTGTTAGAACAACAGGGTGTCATCTCCGCTGCACCTACTGTGACACGACCTACTCCTACTATGAAGGAACAAAATACGATTCCGATAAAATCATCGAACAAGTTCTTTCCTATGGGACTAAATACGTTTGCATTACAGGGGGGGAGCCTCTCTTACAAGAAGACGTCTTTAGCTTAATGACAGAGCTCTGTGATCACGGGCTTGTCCTCTCACTCGAAACCAGCGGATCTATCTCTTGTGAAAAAGTTGACCCACGGGTAAAAATTATTTTAGACATTAAAACCCCAGACAGCGGAGCTGAGGGCTGTTTCCTGTTGGAAAACCTCAATCTTTGTAATGTCAATACCGAAATTAAATTTGTTATTTGTTCAGAAAAAGATTGGCTCTGGTCAGTGGAATTTTGCAAAACCCATCAACTATTTGAAAAGTTTATTGTTTTATTCAGCCCCTCTTTTTCAGAAATTGACAACCAGTGGCTTGCAAAAAAAATTCTTTCTAAAAAACTAAATGCAAGGTTGCAATTACAGCTTCATAAGTATATTTGGTCACCTGAAACTAAAAGTGTATGAACAATTTCAACATGCAAAAGCACCGCCGCTCTGACTTTTCACAAATAAAAGCATGTTTAGGAGCAGCAATGACCCCAGACCTAAATATTTCCGATAACCTCCTCGTTGCCAATTTAAAGTCTGTCAGCCTAGAAAGACTCGTTAAGAGCAAATTGAAGGTTTTCTTCGATCAACAAAAAAAGACGAACGTTGAGCTCAACGGAGTCTATTCCTTCGTACTTGAACAGGTTGAAAAACCCTTAATTGAACTCGCTCTACAGGCCAGCAACGGCAATCAAGTCCGAGCAGCTAACCTCCTTGGAATTAACCGCAACACTTTAAAAAAGAAAATTGATACTTACGATATCTCTGTGCATAAGAGCCCTTAAAACAAATAAAAGCACCTAAGTTCAGTAGTTTACCCCCTGATTTAGTGTCTTTCAAGGGGATGGAATTTTTTGAACCTTTTTCAATGAATTCAGTGGGACAAATGAAATTGTCGATGTTGCTTCAAATTGTCTCATAAATCGTATAAGTTCTTTTTGTGCATTTAAGGATGCACCTTATTGGCGAGGAGGAAGCCATGGGCGCTCAAGTTCCACCACAATCATTAGAGGCTGAAGTCTCTGTTCTTGGAGGCCTTCTTCTCGATGAAGATGCCTTTGATGAAATTAGCGATCTCATCACTCCTGAAGATTTTTACAAACCCTCCCATCAAATTATTTATCGAGCCATTTGTGACCTTAAACACAACCGCCAACCCCTAGATTTAATCACTGTTTCTAACTATTTAAAGGAACAAAAAAAATTAGAATCTATTGGTGGCACTCAGTATGTTCTAGACGTGGTTGATCGTGTTGTCAGCTCGGCCAATATTACCAATCACGCTAAAATCATTACTGATAATTCCCTACTTAGAAAGCTTATTTCCACCAGTTCAAAAATTGTTGAGCGTGCTTACAATCAAGAATTTACAGACATCACTAGTTTTATAGATGAAGCCGAGGCCTCTGTCTTCAAAATTGGAGAAAAGGACAAATCCTCAGGGCTCATCACTGCCATGGAAGCTGTTCGTGGAAGCATGATTAAAATTGAAGAGCTTTACGGAAATAAGCAAGAGACGACGGGGATTCCCACAGGTTTTCATGAGTTTGACAACATGACGGCTGGTCTGCAAAAAGGCGAACTCATTATACTCGCCGCTCGTCCTTCCATGGGAAAAACAGCCCTCTCTCTTAATATGGCCCTTAACATGGCCCTTAGAGAAAAAAAGAATGTGGCCTTTTTCTCCTTAGAGATGGGAAAAGAAGCCATTATGATGAGGTTCTTAGCCCAACAAGCTCGAATTAATATGGGAGATCTACGCATTGGTCGAATCTCTGATAATAAGTGGCCTGAACTCATCAACGCAGCTGGTGAGTTGAGTGAATCAAGTCTCTTTATTGACGACACCTCTGGACTCAGCCCCTTTGAATTAAGAGCAAAGTGTCGACGCCTGAAAGCTCAGCATAATCTCGATGTCATTGTCATTGATTACCTCCAATTAATGCGCATGAAAACCAAAGTCGACTCCCGTGAAAGGGAGGTTGCTGAAATCTCTGGGCGACTAAAAGAGTTAGCCAAAGAACTTCAGATTCCAGTGATCGCTCTTGCCCAACTCAATCGAGGTGTGGAAGGAAGAACCGTGAAACGGCCCATGCTCTCAGATTTAAGGGAATCAGGTTCTATTGAACAAGATGCCGATTTAATTATGATGCTCTATCGTGAGGAGTACTACGATAAAGAGGACCCTGAAAAAAGAGGAACTGCTGAGTGTATTATTGAAAAACATCGTAACGGCCCAACAGGGACTGTGAAACTGACCTTCGATGCTCGATTTGGTCTTTTCCAAAATCCCCAAACAGCCCAGCGCTCAAATTATTCCGCGGGACCGCTGACCCATGAAACTAATCTTTCCACAGCAGATAGCTCCGGAAAGCAAAGCAAACCCAAAAACTTTGCACCTGACAGTGAACTATAGTTTTAGCTTCGCTCAACGTTTATTTTAATATCACCCTGAAGGCCTTCTCCCAACTTTATATTTGCCTTGTGTTGCCCTAAAAGACGTATTGGCTCCTCAAGAAAAATATCACGCCGATCGACAATCATTCCCATCTCATCTAATTTTTCAGAAATATCAAAGTTTGTGATCGAACCGAATATTTTGTCTGATTTTTCTCCCGCATCCACTTTAAAGGTAATATCCACTTTAGCTAGTTTAACCAAAAGCTCCTTGCGTACACTGAGCATCTTCGTTTTTTTTATCTCAGCAACTTGTTGCAGGTGCTTAAACTCTTTAACTTTGGCTTCCGTTGCTTCAGCAGCCAGCCTTCTCGGAAACAAAAAATTTCGTGCATAACCTGAGGACACATTGCAAAGATCGCCCGCTTTTCCTAAATCCTTCACGTCTTCTTGTAAAACAACTTTCATAATTTCTCTCTCCTATTTTAGTAATTCCTTAATTTGTAATTTTTTTCTAAATTCCAACCAAAAATCAACCACTCCAACTAAAGTCACCCCCACAAAAAATTGAGTCACAATAAAAAAATAAGCCAAGTATTGCCACAAAACGCCTATTCTCTTTACAGCAAAAAAAGTCGCTATAATAGCCACCCCCTGCCAAAAAAACAATGCCACAAGGATGTTTAAAATATTTATTGATACAATCTCAACCGCCTTCATCTCAAAGTTCTTAAAAGACAAAAGAAAAACCACCATTAAAACCCAAATAAACAGGTCTGGCATTTTAAATTCCAATGGAGACGGATGAGACACTCCCTCTCTCTGCTTTCCAAGCCACTTTAACAAGCGCCCCTCCAAGACCAAGGAAAGCCCAAGAGCAAATATCAACACCACCACAAAAATCGATGGCAACTGCTCTAAAACGACCTCTGACTCTATCTGTACCTTTGGGTTAATCTGTTTTATTTGCAAAACAAACTGTCCAACCTGTTCTGAAGCCACATCTATAAAAGATTGCCAACTAAATCCATGGAAAATCAATTGTAAAACTCCGCCCATCAAAAGCCCAACCATAACAGCAACAAATCCTGATATAAAAAAGTCTCTCCCCTTGCGTTCTTGCTCACAAAAAATAATCGAGAGGGATGCTAAAGCTAAAAAAACCGTTGCCATGGGCCACATATCGAGCAACATCATAAGTGTAACGATCATTCCCGTCATCAAACAAAACTTTTTCCAACCAAGAGAAAAGCTCAGTGTTCTCAAGGGAGCTGCCCCTAAAACCACTGTCATCGAAGACAGAATCACGGCCAACAAGACACTTAAGGTCAGGCGCAGCCGATCAGAAGGTGTTTTCATTGCCTTCTTTGACGTTTTTGTTTAAAATTCTCTTCCCGCTCTTTTTCTGCCTTAAGCGCTTCAACGAGACACTCTTTAAAGTTATCAACAAATTTCTTCAAATCTGTCTCTTCTTCCAAACGAGTGTGCATCACACGAAGAACACGGTCGTTAATTCCCATTGTTCTTTCAAGTTCTGCCACAGCCTCTGGCTCTGCCATAAATGTTGTGTGAAAATAAATCGAATTGCGAATTTTTTTCACATGGTTCGCCAAGCGGCGACGGCCCCAGGAATCAACATGATTCACCGAACCATTAAAAGACTCAACGATTGCCTTGTTTTTTTGAAAAAGCTCTTTTTGCTGATCTTCTGTTGCGTCTGGATGCATCAAAATGACAGCCTCATAGGGTCGAACTACTTTTGGGTGGGTTACAAAATCCATTAAAATCCCCTTGGGTTAACAGCCCACAGACAATCTGCGAGCAAGGATAAAATCTAGCCAAGGAGAAATATCACGACTCAAGCCAATTCACAAGCGCCTCTTGCCCTTCGAGACCTTTTGTTAAATTTCTTATTGGCTTAAGACAAAAAAACTGTAATATATTGAAATTATGGACCTTTTTTTTGATGTGATCGAAGGAGCGGCTAAGGGCTCCCGTCATAAAATTAAAAATGGCATGTCTGTTGGCCGTCTAGAGGGGGATCTCATTCTAAATGACTCCAAAGTCTCCTCTCTTCACGCTCGTGTTGGTAAGGACGACCGCGGAAGATTTCTCCTTGTCGACAACAACTCTTCAAACGGCATGTTCATCAATGGACAGAGAGTTGGAAAAGCAACTCTGCTCCCTGGCCTCACCCTCCAAATAGGACAAACTCTCCTAAAAGTTGTCGAAGAGGGGTTTGGAGCATTTGTTCTTCAACCAGAAAAAAACTGGGAGGAAATGCTTGAGGAAGCCTTTATCAAAGGGGAAACCCTTGTAAAACAAATAGACAAAGGAGTCAGCCTTTTTCAACCAGCTTTAAAACTCACATTCATCCAGGGAATACAAACCGACCAAATTTGGGAGTTGTCCTATGGCCCTCGACATTTTGGCAAAGCCTCCTTTGAATTCCCCCTCTTTGAACCAAACTGTCCCGATCAATGTTTTGTTTTAGCCCCCCTCTCTCCATCAGAAATAGAGTTCCAAACACGGCACCCCCATAAAGTTCTGCTCAATGAACAAGAGAAATCCTCCGAAAAGATTAAAAGGGGAACTCTTATCCGTATTGGCGACACTGTGATTGAAATCGACTTTATCTAGAGAGGAAAAATTTTATGGGTCATATTGAAAAAAAAACTGGCTTCTTTAACAGTTTCGATGACGCCCCGATCTATTATGAGGTTAGGGGCGAGGGTCAACCCATTGTTTTCGCCTATGGTCTCCTCTGTCTTATTAATCACTTCCATCCTCAACTGCAATATTTCTCAAAAAACTATCAAACCATTGTTTTTGATTACCGAGGACATCACAAAAGTACCTCGCCAAAAAACAAAGATTCTTTAACCGTTGAAAGCCTCGCTAAAGACCTTCAGCTCCTGTTAGATCACTTAAACATCGAAAAAGCTCATTTTGTTGGACACAGCTTTGGTGCCCAGGTCTTATTAAAAAGTTACAACCTTTTTAGTGATCGTTTTTTATCCATTTCTTTTCTCAACGGATTTGCCCGTCTCCCTGCTGAGAATATGTTCGGCTCTCGCTTTGTTCCTGCGGCAGTAAAACTCTTACGAGAAACCCATAAAACAGCTCCTTCCCTCTCTTCTGCTCTATGGAAAATAGCTATTAACAATCCTATATCTATTGGCATTAGCTTCCTTGCAGGGGGGTTTAATCTACAGCTTACAAAAATCAAAGATGTGGAAATTTACATCAAAGGTGTCTCTTCTATTGATCTTGATGTTTTTACGGCGCTTTTTAATGAAATGGTGACACTCGATTTCCGCCCTCTATTAAAGAACATTCAAATTCCTGTTCTCATTATTAGTGGAGATAAAGACACGCTCACTCCAGAAAAATACCAACAGGAACTTCATCGAGAGGTTTTTAAAAGTGAATTATTGCTTGTCCCCTATGGGTCCCACTGCACGCAATTGGATTTTCCTGAACTTATTAATTTACGTATTGAAAAGTTCTTCCACGATCAAAGAAAAAAAGACAAAACACAGGTTTAAAGGGTCTTTCACGACCCCTCTAAAAGAAAGAAAGAGAGTTTCTCTTTTCAGAAAATAAAGTTATTCAACGCTTTTCTCTGTAGGAGGATAGGCCTCGTTGATCAAGGCCTGATAAGCATTCACCATTCCGCCAGAAGCAATTCTTCCTTTTAGGACAGAAAAAGGCCTTGATGTTCTTTTCAGGCGCTCAATTATTTGCTCGGGAGTGAGGTCTCTTTCATTGGAAAGAAGTAACGCCGCAACTCCTGAAACGTAGGGCACTGCGAATGATGTTCCTGAATTTAACTTAAGAACACCCGCAAGAGTTTTGCCTACGACGTGTTCCCCAGGAGCTGTTATATCCACTGTCTCTACACCAAAGTTAGAATCAGACCACAGTTTTCCTCTATTGGTCATTGCCCCTACAGAAATAACATTCGGCACTTCATAGTTAGACGGATAATGGGAGGTGACGTCATTGTTTTGTCCCACATTTCCTGCAGAAGCGACAAACAACACACCCTTTGCGTGAGCCCTTTCTATAGCTTCTTTAAGAATGTCTGAATAAGAACTGCCACCCCAAGAGTTACTTATAATATCAGCACCCATTTCTATGGCATAATCAATGGCCATCACCACTCTGGCCGTGGTCCCTCTACCAAGAAAATCCGCGTATTTCAAAGACATCATTCTTACATCCCATGCAACTCCGACAAGACCAACACCGTCGCCACCCTTAGCCCCAATAACACTGGCACACATGGACCCATGGCCATTATCGTCCTTCGAATCACCATCGTTGTTCGCAAAATCATAACCATGAATGTCATCAACAAAACCATTGCCATCATCATCAAGGCCATTGTTCGGGATTTCGCCTTCATTCACCCACAGGTTTCCACGGAGGTCTTCGGATGAAAAATTCAATCCTGTATCAACAATAGCAATAACAATTTCTGGGCTTCCTGTTTGAATGTTCCACGCTTTCTCAGCTCCGATATCAACACCCCTAATACCATCGAGGCCTTTTTGAGCGATTTTTTGTCCAAAATTAACTAAGCCCCACGAATATTTTAAATATTCATCATTTGGAATGCGATTTATTTTGTAAATATAATTTGGTTCAGCATACTTCACCTCAGAGTAGGTTTTGAGGTCCTCCAAAACAAAATCGCTCTGCATCAGTATGGAGGCTCGAACAACTAAAACCTTCTCTCTCTTGTTTTTAATATCATAACCAAAAGACTGAACCTCGGCTCCTTCCTTAAACTGAATAACAAACTCTCCTGGAACAGCCTCAAAATCACTCAAGCTCTCTGCCGTTTTCTTCCCTTCTGTCTCTCCAGATCCATAGGCCATGGGACCCATTAAACTAAAACTGATAAGGCTCACTAATAAATGATTTAATCTCATTTTACCCCCCCATGGAATCACTTTAAAAAGGCCTCTGTCTTAGATGAGACCTTTTCAATTTCAAAGTAGTACCATTTTCTGAACGTAGGATAAAACAAAAAACCTCGTGTCTCCCTAACGCAGTGCTAAGGTGACAGGCTTCACTTCCTGTGAGCGTCTGTCCCCTTCTAAGCAAAAGCCATCCTAGCTGTTAAAAGATCAGACAGCTTCTTCTTCGTTTTTGGTTAATTCTTGTTTTTTAAAATGAGGCTTTTAAAACTTCGCGATTCATTCGTGCGATGTTAGAGAGACTTATCTCTTTAGGGCAAACAGCAGAACATGACCCTGTGTTTGTGCAGGCACCAAATCCCTCTTCTTCCATTGTTGTTACCATTTTCTGTGTTCTTTCCTTCGCCTCTGTCTGCCCTTGGGGTAATAACGCTAAATGGGAAATCTTCGCACTGACAAAAAGCGATGCCGAAGCATTTTTACAAACAGCCACACAGGCTCCGCATCCAATGCAAGCCGCCGAATTAAAAGCTTCATCGGAATCCTCTTTTCTAATCGCTGTTGCATTTGCATCAGTCGCACTTCCTGTAGAGGCAGAGATATAGCCCCCCGATGAAATAATACGGTCAAAAGCTGAGCGATTTACAACTAAGTCTTTTATCAAAGGAAAAGCCTTCGCTCTAAAGGGCTCAATTCTGATCGTGTCACCGTTTTTAAATGTTCTCATATGTAACTGACAAACGGTTGTTCCCTTTGATGGCCCATGGGGGTTTCCATCTATATTGACCCCACAAGTTCCACAAATTCCTTCACGACAATCGTGATCAAAGGCCACGGGCTCTTCATTAGACGAGATTAATTCTTCATTTAATTGATCTAACATTTCCAAGAAAGAAGCGTGGGAGGAAACATCTTTAATCTGATATTCGATAAAACTCCCTTTTGATTCTGGACTCTTCTGTCTCCAAATCTTCAAGGTTAAGTTCATTAATTTACTGTTTTTTTCCGCCATCTCAGTTCCCTCTAAACTATTTGTAACTTCTCGTTGCTAATTTAACTCTATCAAACTCTAAGTTCTCTCTGTGTAGTTCAAAATCGTTGGAATCACTCTTGCGCTCCCATGCGGCTACATAGCAAAAATTTTCATCATCCCTCTTAGCTTCTCCGCCTTCAGTCTGATACTCCTCTCGAAAGTGTCCACCACAGGACTCTTCTCGATTCAAAGCGTCTTTACACATCAGCTCACCTAATTCCAAAAAGTCGGCCACACGCCCTGCTTTCTCCAGCTCAGGGTTTAACTCCTTCGCAGAACCAGGAATTCGCAAGTCATGCCAGAACTCTTCACGGAGTTGAGGTATCTCTTTCAAGGCCTGTTCGAGCCCCCCTTTATTCCGTCCCATTCCACAGTTTTTCCACATAATCCGACCAAGCCGTTTATGAAAACTATCCACAGAATGGGCCCCTTTGATATTCATTAATCTGCTGACCTCTTCTTCCACTTCATTGGCTGCCGACTGAGCCTCGTCGCTCTTCCCGTTATAGTCACCAGGGCTTTCTCCGGCTAAGTAATTTGATAACGTTGCTGGAATAACAAAGTAGCCATCGGCCAATCCCTGCATCAATGCCGAGGCCCCTAAGCGATTCGCTCCATGATCTGAAAAGTTGGCCTCACCAAGAACAAACAAACCAGGTATTGTACTCTGTAAATGATAATCAACCCACAAACCACCCATCGTGTAATGGGGAGCCGGAAATATACGCATTGGCTTTTGATAGGGATTCTCTCCAGTGATCCTCTGATACATATCAAATAAATTACCATAACGAGACGAGACAGTGTCCTGCCCCAAGCGGCTAATTGCATCGCGGAAATCTAAATAAACAGCAACCCCCGTGTCTCCCACTCCATGGCCATCATCCACACGATACTTCGCCTGCCGAGAAGCCACATCACGAGGAGCTAAATTACCAAAGCTCGGATAAACTCTCTCTAAATAATAATCCCTTTCACTGTCAGGAATTTTTTCTGGAGGTCTCTTATCTCCCCTTTTCTTTGGCACCCAAACTCGCCCATCATTGCGCAGAGATTCAGACATTAAGGTCAGTTTGGACTGCATTTCCCCTGCAACGGGAATACACGTGGGATGAATTTGTGTGTAACAGGGGTTTGCAAAAAAAGCCCCTTTCTTATGGGCCTTCCAAGAAGCCGTCACCGCCGAAGCCATCGCATTCGTTGAGAGAAAAAAGACATTGGAGTAGCCTCCCGAGCATAACAAAACAGCATCGCCCATGTGCGTTTCAATTTTACCTGTCAAAAGATCACGAACAACAACTCCTTTCGCCTTGCCATCGACTAAAACGAGATTCAACATTTCACGGCGAACATGTAAAACAACCTGTTTTTTTTCCACCTGTCTCATCATAGATTGATACGCTCCATAAAGAAGCTGCTGGCCCGTTTGCCCTTTGGCAAAAAACGTTCTCGATACCTGGGCACCACCAAAAGAGCGATTATCAAGAAGACCACCGTAATCACGGGCAAAAGGCACGCCTTGAGCCACACATTGATCAATAATTTGGGATGAAATTTGAGCTAAGCGATAAACATTTGCCTCACGGGCGCGAAAATCTCCCCCTTTTACCGTGTCATAAAACAATCGGTGAACAGAGTCTCCATCTCCTTGATAATTTTTAGCGGCGTTAATCCCCCCCTGCGCTGCAACCGAGTGCGCCCTGCGCGCGCTTTCATGGGTGCAGAATGTGTGAACATTGTATCCCTGCTCTCCCAAAGTCGCTGAGGCACTTGCTCCCGCCAATCCTGTGCCGATACAGATAACTTTAAACTTTCGCTTATTAGATGGGTTTACTAACTTCATATCAAACTTGTGCTGATCCCACATTGTTTCAAGCGGGGTATCGGGAATCTTTGTCTCTAGTATTTTCGCCATTCTTTAACTCCAACTTCTTTTCTTAAAAGATTTTTAATAACAAAAATAAAAATAAAAGGGTTGCACAATAAAACCGAGGGCCACAATCGCAGAATAAAAATAACCGATTTTCTTTATTTTCCCATGAAATTCTGTGGAAAAAAGCCCCAAAGACTGGAAGGCAGAAGCAAAACCATGGCTCAGATGAAACCACAACCCCAACAAGCAGACCCCGTACCAAGAGACGAAGATGGGATCTTGAAAAGATTCTCTCAATAAACGAAAAATATCTCGCATTTTTTCACCACCGTACTCCACCTCGTAGTAAGTTCCGTACTTAAAGGAGATTAAATGGTAAACAACAAAGACAAGGATCAATGACCCATGGAAAATCATCGTTCTCGAAGCCAAGCTCGCCGCTCCATCGCCACTGGGAAGCTGCGCGTCTCCCGTTTGACGGGCTCCTCTGTTTTTCAACGTCAGTTGAATTGCTAAAACAAGATGAGCCAATAAGGTCAAAGATAAAATGGCCTCCACCCCGTACAGAAGGGGCAAATTAGACACAATGCCATGGGCATAGCGATTGTAAACTTCTGGGCCAAAAAAAATAAGCATATTGCCCAACATATGCCCCATGATAAAACCACACCAGACAAGCCCAGTGATTGCCATTACGTATTTTTTACCAATGGATGTTTTAAAAAATTGAATCTGACCCATAACGATGCCCCGTGCCGAATTTCTACCTACTAAATATGTCGCTCTTTTTCAAAAAACACAAGGGTTCAGCTCTTTAACCCTGACCTAAGCTTGGCCACAACAGGCATCATGGGCACAAGAAAAAACAACTAATACTCAGTCAATACTTTTTTTTCATTGATGCTAAACTCTGTCGAGTAGCCGTATGCGCCAGTCGTCACAAGATTCTCCGAATTGGTCGTCCGAGTCGCGCAAGCAGTAAATTTGCTGGGGCCAGGCATACAGACCCCTTGGACATACGAGAACGCAGTGTAGGGGGTAGTGAGAAAACTCACCCCCTGGGTGTAGAGGCTCGGCGCGGTACCCCCAATATTTATACCAAAACCAATTCGACCAAAATACTTTAACGGAACAGGCTCCAATCCAATCTCTGAAAGATCCCCAGAGTAGGTCTCATATTGAGCATAATGAGTCTTCTCTGCCGTGTATATTCCGGATAAAACACCCTTTACCTCTGCTTTCTCGGCTCTCTCTATATAACCCTCGTAGCCTGGGACAGCAATGGCTGCCAACACGCCAATAATGGCCACTACAACCATCAGCTCGACTAAAGAGAACCCCGCCGCTCTGGAAAGGATTTTAATTTTTCTAGAATCCATCTCTTAATTTTACCACTTCTCTTTTAAATGGACAAAGTTTTTACCCTTTTGAGACTATTTCCATTTTAAAAATAGACCTTTTAAAAAATGGAATCTGACCCATAACGATGCCCCGTGCCGAATTTTTATCGACTAAATATGTCGCTCTTTTTCAAAAAAAACAAGGGATCAGCTCTTTAACCCTGACCTAAACTTGGGCACAACAGACATGGGCACAAGAAAAAACAACTAATACTCTCTGAACACTTTTTTTTCATTGATGCTAAACTCTGTCTTCTGACCGAAAGCATTAACAAACAGCACATTAGTCGAGTCGGTCGTCCGAGTAGCGCAAGCATTAAATCCGCCGGGGCGAACCATACACACCTCTGGGCTATACCCTGACACAATGTAGGGGGCAGTGCCAAAACTCACCCCATGGGTGTAGAGACTCGGCGTGGCCCGAGTGTTTGTAGAAAAACCAATTAGACCAAAATACTTTAACGGAACAGGCTCCAATCCAATCTCTGAAAGATCCCCAGAGTAGGTATCATATTGAGCATAATGAGCCTTCTCTGCCGTGTATATTCCCGATAAAATAGCCTTTACCTCTGCTTTCTCGGCTCTCTCTATATAACCCTCGTAGCCTGGGACAGCAATGGCTGCCAACACGCCAATAATGGCCACTACAACCATCAGCTCGACTAAAGAGAACCCCGCCGCTCTGGAAAGGGTTTTAATTCTTCTAGAATCCATCTCTTAATTCTACCATTTTTCTTTTAAATGGACAAAGTTTTTACCCTTTTGAGACTATTTCCATTTTAAAAATAGACCTTTTTTAAATAAAAAATTGAATCTGGCCCATAACGATGCCCCGTGCCGAATTTTTATCGACTAAATATGTCGCTCTTTTTCAAAAAACACAAGGGTTCAGCTCTTTAACCCTGACCTAAGCTTGGCCACAACAGGCATGGGCACAAGAAAAAACAACTAATACTCAGTCAGTTCTTTTTTTTCATTGATGCTAAACTCTGTCAGGAGGCCTTGGCCAGCACCCCAAACATCGGAGTGATCGGTCGTCCGAGTCGCGCAAGCAGTAAAATTTCCTCTGCCAGCCATACAAAGATTTTCGTGATACATGTTCACAAGGAGGTATGAATCGGTAAAACCCACCGTCTGGCTGTAGAGGTGGTTCGACCCGGGTTCTTCCGATTCAAAAATATAATCGTAGGCACCAAAACCAATTAGACCAAAATGCTTTAACTGAACAGGCTCCAATCCTATCGCTGAAAGATCCCCAGAGTAAATATTATATTGAGCATAGTAGGTCTTCTCTGCTCCATATATTCCGGATAAAATAGCTTTTACCTCTACACTCTCGGCTCTCTTTATATAACCCTTGTAGCCTGGGACAGCAACGCTTGCTAACACGCCAATAATGGCCACTACAACCATCAACTCGACTAAAGAGAACCCCAGCTCACTGGGAAGGTTTTTAATTCTTCCAAAATCCATTTCTTAATCCTACCACTTCAAATTCTTCAATGGGGTAAAAAGAAAAAAACTTTGCGTGGGGCCAACCACTCTGATTATTCCGTCCTAAAATGGGATAACTCGCCGTTTAAGTTTCTTTTACAAAACTAATCTATTGCCAAAACCATTGTTTTTAGGCACGGTTTTAAGCTCGTACTGAGAAAAAAATATTTACGCTTGGGGTGCTTCAGTTGAGAATTTATGTCTGTATTAAGCAAGTTCCTGACACAGAGACAAAAATAACAATTAATAACACAGACAGTGGTATTAGCGACAGTGGTGTAAAGTGGGTTATGAACCCCTACGACGAACTTGCTGTGGAAGAGGCAATTCATCTTAAAAGCCGTCACGAGGGGGCCGTTGTTACGATCATTAGCTTAGGCCCTAAGAAAAGGCTTGTTGATGTTTGCCGCACAGCTTTAGCCATGGGAGCTGATGATGCTATTGTTGTCGACGCTCCAAACAACCTAGACAGCCACGCAACGGCCAAGGCGTTGGCGGCAGCTATAAGTGCTGAGGGCCCTTGCGATTTTATTTTCACTGGAAAACTTGCCATAGACAACAACAACTCTTGTGTCAGCCAAATGGTTGCAGAGTTTCTGGGGCTTCCCCATGCAACGGTTGTTAGCAAGTTTGAAGAACTTGACGGAAAATCCGTTGTCGAAAGAGAGGTTGAAGGCGGCGCTAAGGAAATTCTTGAACTTCATGGCCCCTCCGTTGTCGGCGCAAACAAGGGCCTCAACTCTCCTCGTTACCCTAGTTTACCTGGAATTATGAAAGCAAAAAAGAAGCCTCTTAAGGAGATCGAGCTCTCAGCCCTTGGCGTTGACGAATCCCAACAAAAAACAAGACTCAGCGGCTACCAGCTCCCCCCTGAAAAACCTCCTGTTAAAATAATTTCTGGAGACGCAGACACCCAGGCACAACAGCTTGCCTCCCTTCTTCGCAATGAAGCTAAGGTTATTTAAGGATTTTATATGGGAAAAATTTTAATCTTTGCAGAACACGATCAAGGGAACCTTAAAAGAGGGACCTTAGAGTTGCTCACCTCTGCCAGAAGCTCAAAGCACGAAATACACGCTGCTGTTCTTGGCTCTCAAGCAGACGATCTCATCGGTGAGCTTGAAAAAAATGGAACCACCCACGTCCATCTTTGCCCCTCGACTCATTTAGATAAATACAATCCCGAATCGTTCACCCAAGCCCTTGAACAAATTCTGACAGCCATTCAGCCTCAATTTGTTTTTGCCTCTGCCTCAATGCTTGCTCGAGATCTTTTCCCACGAGTGAGCGCCCGTGTCGACGGAGGAATTGCTTCAGACTGCACAGAGTTAAAGATTGATGGGGACAGCTTTGTTGTTCGAAAACCTCTCTACGCAGGAAGATGCTCAGCACAAGTTGATTTTAAGAGTGACACTAAATTTATCCTTATGCGCCCCAACCAATTGCCCGTCGAAGAGAGTTCTGGTGGAACTGCTCAGATTCACCGTTACGATCTCCCTCCATGCAATCTAAAAACTCTTCTGCGAGACATCGTTAAAGGAACCTCTGAAAAACTCGACCTCACCGAAGCCAATGTTATTGTCTCTGGCGGACGGGGGCTGAAAGAAGCGATCCATTTTAAACTCTTAGAAGACTTGGCCGAAACCCTTGGAGCCACCGTTGGTGCCTCTCGTGCCGTTGTTGACTCTGGGTGGGTACCCCACTCCATGCAAGTCGGGCAGACAGGAAAAACGGTCGCCCCCTCTCTATATATCGCTGTAGGAATTTCAGGGGCCATTCAACATCTTGCTGGAATGAACGGGAGCAAGGTTGTTGTTGCCATTAACAACGATCCGCAGGCACCTATTTTTCAAAAATCAACTTACGGTGTTGTCGGTGATCTCTTTGAGGTTATCCCCGCTTTAAATGATGAATTTAAAAAAATACTTTAGACGACATTTTTTTCCCTTCCTTGTTTATTGGCTCTATCGTCTCTGGTCCTTTTCTTGGAGGATTCACCTCGATGAACCCCCTGAAATGCAAAAAGCTCTTAAAAATAACCAACCCTTTATTTTGGCCCATTGGCATGGAGATGAGTTGGCTCTTCTTGTTTTAGCCAAACGCTATCGGATTGCAACGATGACTTCCACCTCCCAAGACGGAGAGCTTATGAACTATGTTCTAAAAAAACTCGGAGCTAAAACCTCCCGTGGGTCCTCTACTCGCGGCAGTATCTCCGCCTTGAGAGGACTTTTGAATTTAATGAAAAAAGGAAATAACGGCAGTATGGCCGTCGATGGCCCAAAGGGTCCTCTGCACAAAGTAAAACCTGGCGTCTTCGAGCTTTCACGACTGACAAAGGCCCCTATCTTTGCTGGAGGCGTCTCTTGTAGCAACGCTCTTGTTTTCAAAAATGCATGGAATAAAGCCAGGTTACCTATGCCTTTTTCTAAAATTGTTGTTAAATGGGCCGAGCCTATTGCCTTTATTGATAAAACCCAAGACCTTCGATCAAGACAGCTCGCCTTAAAACTCGAAGAATCGATTCATACCGCACGCCAGCAAGCTCTTAATTTAATTGTGAAAGAGGGGGGCCGATGATAAATTTTTACATGGCATGTCGAGGTTTTCGCCAAAGCCTATTTTAAGTTTGATTAAGGAGTCACTATGACCGCAGCTCAGAAGTTTTCTTACATCCTATGTCTTTTGTTTCTTATTAACCCAGCTTTGGCTGCCAAAAAAAACTCCGTCGTTGCCGTTGTTGGCAAAGAAAAAATCACTCGAGGAGAATTTGATCGGCGATACAAGGAAGTTCAAGAAAAAACAGTGAATCCTCCAAGTAAAAAAGTATTTCTTCAAGACATCATTCAATACAAAATGGGCGTACAGGAGGCTAAACGACGTAAGCTAACCAGCGACCCCGTTTTAAAAGAGCGTGTTAACCAAGAACTCTATAAAATCCTCGTTGAGAGAGGGATTACAAGCCAAGTAAATAGTATCCGCATAAAAAAAAGAGAAATGAAGTCTTGGTATAAAAAAAGCCCTAACATCCGCACAAGTCATATTCTTATTGAGCTAAAGCCTAATTCAACTCCAAAACAAATAAAACAGGTTAGAGCCCGGGCAATAGAAATCTTAAATGAAGTTAAAAAAAGCAAACGTCCTTTTTCCGAATTGGTAAAACTATACACAGACGACTCTCTTAGCCGAAGAGTTGGTGGAGACCTCGGTTTTCAGAATAGCCAAACCCTAGACTCTAAGTACTATCTCGCGGCCCTAAAGTTGAAAAAAAACCAGATCAAAGGGCTTGTTCAAACAAAATATGGCTTTCATATTATTAAATTTACAAATAAACAAAGCTACAAAAAGGCAAGCAAAAGAGCTATCCGAGCTTATATTTTTGAAGAGAAAAAGAGACGTGTTTTTAAAAAGTTTTTTGCTAAACTTAAAAAAAAATATCCTGTTAAAATTATTAAGAAAAACTTATGAACAGAATAAATTTCCGCCCTTTAAAAAACCTCGCTATAGCGGGGTTTTTTCTTCTAATTTTACCTTCTTGCAATTCCCCTGAATCTTTAAAAAAAATGGTTGTTTTAAAAATTAACAACGACACCGTGACTGCCGAAGAATTCTCCCTCTCATTGGCAAAAGAGCTACAGAAACAGGAAGCTGCCTTCATAAAAGACCCTTTGACTATCCAGAGAATAAAGACTCAACTCACAAAAAAACTCACCCTCAAGAAAATAACTCAGCAATGGGCCAAAGCACACGGAATTACAGTCAGTCAAGCCTCCTTAGAAGAAGAAACAACCAAGATTCGCTCTCAATACCCCAGTGATATTGAATTTCGAAAAAACCTTGCCACTGGGAACACCTCTTTTAAAGAGTGGCAAAAGGGGCTTCGCTTCGCTCTCCTTGAAAAAAAAGTCGCTTTTGAATTAAAAAAAAACCTCTCCCCCGTTACCGATAGAGAGAGGCGCATTTTCTACAAAGAGCACCGCTTTCTCTTCTTGCTGCCCGACAGGCTTCTGTTAAGGCAAATTGTTCTCAATAAAAAAAATTCTGCAGAGAGAATCTACAGAGAGCTTCGATCCCGCAAATCAAAGACAACATTCAAAGAGCTTGCAAAAAAATACTCTGTCTCTCCTGAGGCCAGGGAGGAGGGGCTTGTGGGGTGGATCGAGAAGCCCACCCTGCCTATATTTGACAAGACTTTTTCTTTGCCCCTTGGCCGAATTAGTAAAATTTATAAAAGCGATTACGGATTTCATATTTTTAAAGTTGAGAAAAAGCAAAAAGCCCGTTATATTCCTTATCAAGAGGCTAAAGAGCGCATAAGAAAACGCCTTCTTTCTCAACGAGAACAGGCTCATTATCTGTTTTGGTTAGAAAAACAAATTCATCGGTCAAAAATTTATAAAAATGACTCTTTGATTGATAAACTAAAAGTTAGCTTAAAAGGTAGTTAAAAATGAAGGTTTTCTTGTCTATTCTGCTGTTTTTTCCACTATTGGCTCACTCCGCCCGTGTTGTCGACCGTATTATGGCCATTGTTAACGACGAAATTATCACTCTTTCTGATTTTCAAGCGTTTCGCAATAAAATTAAAAACAAAAAACCTCTTGATGATATTTTGTTTTTTAACAAAAAGCCTCGGTTTTTTCTTAATAAGAAGAGCGAACTTTTAAATCTCCTCGTTAACGAGAGTATCTTGGAATCTGAAATTAAAAAAAATTCTCTTCAAGTAACTCAACAACAGGTTGCTGGTGAAATTCGTCGAATTGCCAAAAACTACGGTATTTCACAAGAACAATTAGTTAAGGAATTAAAAAAAGACGGTCAAAGTTTTTCTGAATACAAGGCCTTTATTAAAACCCGCATGGAGAGGCAGAGGCTCGTTGGACAGGCCATTACTTCAAAAATTAAAATCACTGATGACGAAGTTCTTCAATACTATCTTAAACAAAATTCTTCAGCAAAAGAGCAGGTCTTTGAATACACGCTCTCCCATATTTTTTTCTCTCCGAACAAGAGCGGGGGTCACGATGCTGCTATTGAGAGAGCTAGTCGGGTTTTACGGAAACTTAAAGGCGGTGAAAACTTTGAGCTTGCAGCAAAAAAGCACAGCGAAGATCCTAATTTCAGCTCAGGGGGATATCTCGGCACAGCAAAAGCTGGAGAGTTTAATGCCTCTGTCTCCCGTTCTATTTCTAAACTCAAGCCTGGCCAATTTTCAAAAGTTGTTAAAACACCTGCTGGCTATTCAATTTTAAAAATTATTAAGATTCAGATCGCTGACGACCCAAAATTTGCTAAAGCCAAACCCCAAATTAGAGATCTTTTAACTCAAAAAGCCTTTAAAAAACAATTTTATTTATGGATAAAAGAAAAACGACGTCTCGCCTTTATTAGGTTCAACAAATAATGCTCAAACCCCTTCGCATCTCCCTTACAACAGGTGATGTTGATGGGATTGGCTTAGAAGTCACCTCAAAATCTCTTGCTAAAATAAAGCCTCTCCGCGGAGTTCATTTTTATATCTGGCGAAATCCGAGGTGTGACAAACGATATCTTCGGCTTATTGATTCTCAGTTTAAAAGAAAGACCGTTAACACTTGGTACGAAGCTTTGAACACGCCCCATGAGTCTTATAAGTGGATCATCGATATAAGTACTCAACAGCCCCCTGCTAAGTGGGTCGAAGAATCCTCTCTGGCAGGGGCTTTTGGGCATATAGACGGAATAGCTACGGCTCCTTTATCAAAAACATCCATTATAAAAGCAGGAATGAAAGACCTTGGCCATACTGATATTTTAAAGCGCATTACTAAAACAAAAGAACTCTATATGGGTTTTCTCGGTTCCAAATTTAATATTCTTCTGGCAACAGGCCATCTTCCCATAGAAAATATTACCCAGTCTATAAATAGCAAATCTATCGAAAAATCTATTCTTGCTGCCAATCAGCTAAGACAAATTCTTCCCAAAAAATTTATCCACAGGCCCCTTGCTCTGCTTGGATTAAATCCCCACTCTGGAGAAAATGGACTTATCGGCTCTCAAGAAAAAAAATACTATGAAAAGGCCCTAAAAAGTGTCCGTGAGAAAAAAATTAACATCTCCGATATCCTTGTTCCTGATTGCGCTTTTTTTGAAAAAAATTGGCGTAAGTTTTCTGTTTATATTTGTTCCTATCATGATCAGGGCCTTATTCCATTTAAGATGGTTCATGGCCAAGATGCTGGCGCTCAAATTACAATGGGCTTAAAATTTATTAGAACAAGTGTCGACCACGGCACGGCAAAAGATATTTTTGGTAAAAACAAGGCTAACCCCTCCTCTATGATTGAGGCTATACTGCTTTGTACAAAACTTTGCCAAGTCTCTAATAGAGAAGGGACTGTTTTAACTAAAATAACTAAGGACTAACATATGATGAACCCCGTTATTTTCAGAGAATATGATATTCGTGGTGTTTACCAAAGAGACTACGATCTTAAGTTTGTCGAAGACCTGGGAAAGGCCTACATTCAACTCTTTTTAAAAAAAACGGGAAAAAAAAACCCCACAATAACATTAGGGTATGATGCCCGTCTCTCCAGCCTTGAAATTGAAAAAGCTCTTACCAGAGGAATTACAAAGAGCGGTGGCCATGTTATTCACCTGGGACTAATTACGACACCAATCTCTTATTTTAGCACTTTTGATATGGACAATGTGGACGGGGCAATCATCGTCACAGGCAGTCACAACCCCCCCGAATACAACGGCTTTAAAATCTCTGTTGGCAAGAGCACTATTTTTGGTGAAGACATACAGACTTTAATGGCAATTGTTGAAAAAAAAGACTTCTTGTCTGGAATCGGGACAGAAGAGACTTTTAATATTTTTCCTCAATATCTCTCTAAATACACCCAAGAATTTAAAAATCTTAAAAAAATAAAGGTTGTTTTAGATCTCGGGAACGGGGCTGCTGGTTGTATCGCTCGATCTCTTTATGAAGGCTGTGGCTTAAGCCCTGTGATTATATTTGAAAAACCCGACGGTACCTTTCCAAACCATCATCCAGATCCGACGGTAGAAGAAAACCTTGAGGCTCTTAAAGAAAAAGTCACCGAAGTCGGGGCTGAATTAGGTATCGGATTTGATGGAGATTCTGACCGCATTGGTCTTGTTGACAAAAATGGTTCGATGGTTATGGGCGATGAAATTATTTATCTTTTTGCTAAAAATATTTTGAAAAAAAATCCAAATTCAAAAATTATCGGTGATGTTAAGTGTTCTGATAGAATGTATAAAGCTATTAATAGGTCTGGCGGTAAAGCTATCATGTGGAAAACAGGGCATAGTCTCATTAAAGAAAAAATAAAATTAGAAAAGGCGCCTTTTGGTGGGGAATTAAGCGGACATATTTTCTTCTCTGATCGAAACTATGGTTATGACGATGCCCTCTATGCTGGTTTACGTATGATCGAAATCATCTCAGAAACAGGACTATCTATCAAAGAAATGCTCGCCGATATGGGACACGGCTATAGCACCCCTGAAATTCGTATTAATACAACAGAAGAAAAGAAGGTCTCTATTGTTGAAAAAATAAGAGATATCTACACCAAAGATCAGAGTGGTATAGAGGTTAATCAAATTGACGGTGTTCGCATTAGTTATAAAGATGGCTGGGCCCTAGCTCGTTCCTCTAATACCCAGCCAGTTTTGGTCTTGCGTTTTGAATCAGAGACACAAGAGGGTTTGAACCGTATACAAACCGAGATTAACAATATCGTCAACCCTCTGCTCTAAACTTGCGCTCTAAACTAGATTTTTCCAACTAATTGGAAAGCAATAACAAATGCGTAGATCACCAGAGATTCAATCAAAGCAAGACCGATAATCATTGGCACAAAAATCTTCGGTTGTGCCGCTGGATTTCGAGCAATTCCTTCCAAGGCGGCGGCAGCCACTTTTCCCTGTCCTAAACCACCGCCAATGGCAGCAATACCTATCGCGAGGCCTGCGGCTAAGCCAATAAGGCCTGATGCTTCTGGAGAACCCCCCTCTGCAGCGAAGGCAGGAGCTGAAATTAAAACCGTAGTGACTGCTAACATTGCTTTGTTAAACATTGTGAATCTCCCTTAACTAGTGATCGTGTGATGTCGCCATCGCCACATAAACCATTGATAATAAAGTAAAAACAAATGCCTGCACAATACAGACAAATAAACCCAAACCATAAAAAATAACCGGAATTCCTATTGGCACTAAATCTAAAAAAATTCCTAAAACGGTGTGATCTCCAGACATGTTTCCAGCCAAGCGAAGTCCTAAACTCATTGGTCGGACAATATGAGAAATCAATTCAATTGGCAACATAATAGGCGCTAACAAAGCTAAAGGGCCAAGAAAGTGCTTTAAATAACCCACCCCGTGCTCTCTTATTCCTTCAAAGTTATAGACGATAAATATAAACAAACCTATTGCCAGTGTTTTATTAATGTCTGCAGTTGCCGATGTCATTCCAGGGATAAGACCAAAGACATTGTTGACAAGAATATAGATAAAAACTGTTGCAAACAAAGGGACGTATTTGCGGCCATTAGGGCCGATGATCATGTCCGTTTGCGCTGCAATAAACTCAGTTAAAACCTCAAAAACACCACGAACTGAGAATCGACTGGCTGGCAAAAAAGTCCCCTCACCCGAGCCAAGTCTTTTTCTCGCTATGAATCCAAAAGTGATTAAAGCTATCCCCACAAGCAAAGACGTCGCAACCCCAAGGTTGTCGTGATTGACTCCAATGCTATCTAAAAATAATAACCAACTAAAATGATGTTCCACTCTATAAACCTCTAAATGGGGCCTTTAATCTTTCCTATATATCTAATAAAACCATAAAAAAGACAACTTATAACCAATGAGCCGACTCCAAAACCAAAAAATAAGCCTTGAATCAAATTATTGCTTATCAATAAATAGATTCCCCAGCCTATTAATGCGTATTTAAATATAATAATATTTATAAAAAGCACAATTACTTTTTTATTTAAAATAAAATGATAGGCCAGACTCAAAAAGAGGATGTTCAGAGTAACAGCTAACCCCCCCGCAAAGAAAGACAGGCTTTTATGCGTTGTGTAAAAGCCCGCTACCAAGAGTCCCAACCCCCCTAATATGATCAAATGAAGTAAGATAAACTCTTTCATCTCCTATTTTATGTCCTCTTCTCTGTCGGTTAATCTTTTTAATAGGATAACTAGGTGATAAAACCAAGAAATCAGGCCGAGGAAGATAAGAGAGATTAAGCCTATTCCGTTTAGCTCGTACTTCCTATCTAGCCATGAACCAAAAAAAGCCATTGTTAAAACAATCCCAATTAATTCAACTCCAATACCGATAAATATGTAATATTTTCCCACTATTTTTTAAACCTTTTGCCCTCTGGTAAATTCTTTTTTCTTTTAATAAGATTTTCAATTCGTATCTGGATGAGTTGAGGGTCCTCAGCTCTAACAATTTCTGATTTTAAAACCTCTATGGCTTTATCAAATTCTTTTAGCTCTTCGTAGGATGTGGCTACGACCATAAATATTTTTTCTTTGAAGGCTTTTACAGGGAACTTTTTAATAAGGGACAAAAAAATCTCAATTGCTTTTTCTGTTTTCTTTTCAACAAGATAAATGTTCCCTAAAATCAGGTGGGCCTCAAACAAGAATGTCCCATTTTTCTCCTCTGCTATTGTCTTAATCTCTATTTTCGATTGATAAAATTTATTCAGGAAAAAATAGCTTCGAGCAATTTGTAACCGGTATATGTTTTTATCAATATTTTTTCCTCCTATTTTGAGAAGCTGATTATAATACAAAATAGCTTGGTTGTAATTATTAAAAACAGAAAAATTTAATGTTGCTAATTGTCTCTGTGACATTGTTTTCTCTGTCTTGCTTTCTGAGTGGATAAGAAGAGTTTTATAGTATTTTTCAGCTATTTTAAATTTTTTTAGGTAGAAATAACAAATATCTGCTGCTCTTCGGATCGCTTTAAGCCCCCTTTTTGTTGGACCGAGCTTTTTAAAAACATTCTCATAGTGAAAAAGGGCTGTTTTAAAATTTTTAACTTCCTCAGCTGTTTGGGCTTTTTCCCAATCGATGTTAACAGGAGATTGACACGAAGAGAGACCAAAAATAAAAATAAAAAAGAACTTTTTAATCTTTTTTCTCTTCTCTAGAATCGTCATCAGTAATTAAGGCGAGACCTTTAACTGTTTCGTTAGAAGAGAGATTCATTAGCCTTACCCCTTGAGTGTTTCTTCCTAAGACTGAAATATCTGAACAGGCCATACGGATAACCTTACCCTGGTCAGTAATAACCATGATGTCTTCATTGCCCTCAACTTTACGTGTTGAAACAACCTTCCCTACTTTATCTGTTGTCTTTTGAG
The DNA here is from genome assembly GCA_965217115.1 of Bdellovibrionales bacterium. Taxonomy (GTDB): domain Bacteria; phylum Bdellovibrionota; class Bdellovibrionia; order Bdellovibrionales; family CAYMLA01. The sequence continues at coordinate 1,257,201 of OZ244239.1, forward strand.
TAATGATTCCCACTCCTCCGCGACTTTGGCAACGATACTCTCCGACTTTAGTTCTTTTCCCATAGCCTTTCTCTGTAACCATTAACACTGTCGTGTCTTCTTCTTTAGAGATTATGTCCATGCCGATAACTTCATCGTCTTTACCTAAAGAAATTCCCTTAACTCCTCTAGCTGAACGACCCATGGAGCGTACATCAGATTCATTAAAACGAATCGACATTCCTGATCTCGTTGCAATAAAAACGTCATCATTTCCTGAGCTTAATTTTGCTTGCAAAACAGTGTCGTCGACATTGGTTGTTAAGGCGATAACTCCGGAGGGACGTGGCTTAGAGAAAACCGATAATTGTGTTTTTTTAATAATCCCCTTTTTCGTTAGCATAACAACATATTTATTCGGGTCAAAACCCTCAACAGGTAATATTGCCCTTACTTTTTCACTCTTGTCTAAGTTGACAACATTGGCAATAGCTCTGCCTTTAGAGATTCTTGTTCCTAAAGGCAAGCGATAAACTTTTTGCCAATATAATTTCCCTTTATCAGTAAAAACAAGCAGTGTTGTTAAGCTGTTTGCAAAAAAGATGCGGTCAATAAAATCTTCTTCCCTTGTTTCCATGCCCTTAAGGCCCTTGCCGCCCCTCTTCTGAGTTCGATACTGATCCGAAGAGATTCTCTTAATATAACCCGTGTGTGTTAAAGTAACAATCATGTCCTCTTTAGCAATAAGGTCTTCGTCTTCAATGTCTGAATTATCAAGGCTTATCTGTGTTCTTCTTTTGTCAGAAAATCGTTTTTTTATATCCTCTAATTCTTCAACAATAATTTTATAGATCTCGTTAACATCACCTAGAACCATTCTTAGCCAGTTTATTTTTTTCATAAGCTCGTCTAGTTCTTTTAAAATTTTCTCTTTTTCAAGTCCTGTGAGTCTCTGTAATTTCATCTCTAAAATAGCTTGAGCCTGTTTTTCTGTATACTCAAACCGCTCTATTAAAGCACTTCTCGCAGAATTGGCATCACGGCTTTCTTTGATTGTTTTAATGACTTCGTCGATTTGGTCTAAAGCCTTTCTCAGCCCTTCAAGTATGTGCGCTCGTGCTTCTGCTTTCTTTAAATCGAAAATGCAACGTCTCGTGACAACGTTCTTGCGGTGATCAATAAATGATTCAAGCATGGCTTTTAAATTAAAAACACGGGGTTGATTTCGAGCATCCAGCGCCAAAAATATAATACCGAAGCTCACTTGCATCTGCGTGTATTTATAAAGGCGATTAAGAAGAACATTTGCGTTTTCATTTTTCTTTACGTTAATAACAATGCGCATTCCTTCTCGGGAAGACTCATCTTTAATATCAGATATTCCTTCTATTCTTTTGTCTCTAACTAATTGAGCCATGCTTTCAATCAATTTAGCTTTATTCACCTGATAAGGAAGCTCCGTCACGATAATATCTTCACGCCCGTCTTTTTTAATAATAATCTCGGCCACAGCCTTGATTGTAATAACACCCTTTCCTTTTTTGTAGGCTGACTGGAGTCCATTTGTTCCTGAAAGAACGCCAGCTGTTGGAAAATCTGGCCCTTTAATATGTCCCATAAGATCATCAATTGTTACTTCTGGATTATCAATAAGAGCAATACACCCATCCACAACTTCCCCTAAATTATGAGGAGGAATATTTGTTGCCATTCCAACTGCAATTCCAGAACTTCCGTTAATTAAAAGGTTGGGGATCTTAGCCGGTAGCACAAGGGGTAACTCTAAGGAGTCATCATAGTTCGGCCCCCATGGAATTGTTTCTTTTTCAATATCCTCTAAAAGCTCTTCAGCCATTTTAGTCATGCGAACTTCTGTATAGCGCTGTGCAGCAGCTCTATCTCCATCAATAGAGCCAAAGTTACCCTGTCCATCAATTAGAGGGTAACGCATAGAAAAACCCTGTGCCATACGAACCATCGTATCGTAAACAGCAACATCACCATGGGGGTGGTACTTACCTATAACATCTCCAACAACACGTGCTGATTTTTTATATGGTTTGTCGTGAGTGTTATTTAAAACATGTTGTGCATATAAAATTCTTTTATGCACTGGTTTTAAGCCGTCACGAACATCCGGTAAAGCTCGGCCAACAATTACGCTCATAGAATACTGAAGATAAGCTTCACGCATTTCTTTGCTTATATCTACATCAGTTATTCCTAATTCATTCATTGCCATTCTTAATTACCCCAACATCAAACGTCTAGTTCGTTAACAAGCAAAGCATTATCTTGAATAAAGTTTCTTCTTGGCTCAACAAGTTCGCCCATTAAAATACTAAAAGTTTGGTCTGCCAACATAGCATCATCAATCGTTACCCTCAAAAGACTTCTGTTTTCAGGATTTAATGTTGTCTCCCAAAGCTGTTCAGGGTTCATTTCACCTAACCCCTTATAGCGTTGAATATAATAACCTTTGCGACTAAATTCAGTGTAGAAGTTGAGAAAAGCCTCATAAGAAATAAACTCTTCTTCTTTACCGTCATGAGAAATAATTATTGGAAGATCCGATATCGTTTCTATTTTTTGCCATAGTTCTTCTATTTCTAGCCATTCTGATGAGTTTAAAATTTCTTTGCTAAAGACTGTTATCGTGCTGTGCCCATAGCGAACAGTTTCTATGTTGATCTCCAGGTCATCCACTCTCTTGTAGGAAACTTTACTAATTCCGCTTTCCAAGTTCAGTGACATCCATTTTTTAAAACTGTTGATGAGTTCTTCTTTTTTTTCTTTTGATGAGAAAACCTCTGTTATGTTTATTTTATTACGTAAAATATGATTAATAAGGTCTTTGTCAAAGCGGTTCGCCATGGCGTTTAAAAGCTTATCTAGTTTTTGAATATTAAACGTAAAATTCTTTTCTTCTTCTATTTTAGCGTTTTCTTTTTTGCTTTTTATTTCAAAGTTTTTAAGCGCTGTCTCAGATAAATATTCTGCTAAGCCCGTTTCATCTTTAATATACTGGCTGCTCTTTCCTTTTCTGGCCAAATATAAAGGAGGTTGAGCAATGTAAATATATCCTCTCTCAATAATTTGAGGCATTTGTCGATAAAAAAATGTTAATAGTAAGGTTCGTATATGAGAGCCATCGACGTCGGCATCGGTCATAATAATTATTTTATGGTATCGAATTTTTTCGGCATCTAAGTCTTTACCAATCCCAATGCCTAGCGCAGAGATCATTGTTTTTATTTCATTGTTTGTTAACATTTTATCAAACCGTGCTTTTTCTACGTTTAAAACTTTACCTCTAAGGGGAAGAACGGCTTGGACTTTTCTATTTCTAGCTTGTTTTGCTGAACCTCCCGCCGAATCTCCCTCAACTAAATACAGTTCACAAAGTGCTGGGTCTTTTTCCTGACAGTCAGCCATTTTTCCAGGTAAAGATCCTGAGTCCAAAGCTGTTTTACGTCGAGTTAAGTCTTTGGCTTTACGCGCGGCAATTCGTGCTCTGGCTGAATCTACACATTTGCCAATGATTTTTTTAGCAATGCGGGGGTTTCGTTCAAACCAGTCACCTAGCTTGTCATTGATCATCGACTCAACAATTCCCTTAACTTCTGTATTTCCTAATTTTGTTTTAGTCTGTCCTTCAAACTGTGGTTCGGCAACTTTAACACTAATAACGGCAGCGAGCCCTTCTCTAATATCATCGCCTTCCAGATTAGACTTTAAATCTTTGGCTAAATTATTTTTAGTGGCATAAGCATTCGCAGTTCTTGTTAAGGCGCCCCTGAATCCAACAAGGTGAGTTCCCCCTTCAATCGTGTTTATATTATTACAATAGGTAAAAATAGATTCTGAGTAAGATTCATTCCACTGTAATCCTATCTCTATTTCAACATCTTCTTTTAACCCGTTAAAAGAAATAATCTCGTCATGAATTGGTTTTTTAGATTTATTTAAATACCTAACAAATTCATTAATTCCTTCTTCAAATTGATATTCATTCTTCTTGTCAGTTCTTTCATCACTAATACTTATATAGATTCCCTTATTAAGAAAAGCTAATTCTCGAAAACGGTTTGAAAGAGTTTGGAAGTTAAAGACAACTTTTTCATCTTTAAAGATTTCACGGTCAGGTTTAAATGTAACTTTAGTCCCTTTTTCATCAGTTTTACCAACTTCTTCTAATTCGGACTGTGGTGCTCCTTTTTTATAGATTTGTTTCCAAATCTTTCCATCTCGTTTGACCTCAACAATACAACGACTTGACAGGGCATTAACAACTGAAGCTCCAACTCCATGCAAACCACCAGAGACTTTATAAGTTCCCTTATCAAACTTACCTCCAGCATGAAGAACAGTAAAAACAACCTCAAGAGCTGATTTTCCAGAACTATGAACCCCAACAGGAATACCTCGGCCATCATCTTCAATGCTTATGCTTTCATCTGCATGAATATTTATTTTTATCTGTTTACAATAACCAGCTAAGGCTTCATCAATTGCATTATCCACAATTTCATAAACAAGATGATTATATCCTTTGTCGCTTGTATCACCAATGTACATTCCTGGTCTTTTACGAACAGCTTCTAAGCCCTCTAAAACTTGTATTGAATCAGCACTATAGGATTTATCTTGGCTATTTTGATCTGGTTTAACAGTTATATTTTCTTCAGACACTCTCACTCCTTTTTTACTCTGCTCTTATCTTTCCGTTTTCAATCGTAAAAACAGAAGAAGCATCGGTTAAAAGCATGTCAACCGATGAAATATCTGTGGTTGTCACAAAAATTTGTGCCTTTAAATTCTTCAAAAAAGTCACAAGTCTCTTTCTCTTTTTTAAGTCCAACTCAGAAAGAACGTCATCCAACATAAGAACTGGGTAATCACCATGGATTTTATAATGATATATGATTTGAGCCAACTTAAAAGCGAGAATAAGGGACCTTTGTTGTCCTTGTGAACAATAGTACCTAGAATCGTTACCATTAAAAATAAACTGAATATCGTGCTTATGGGGGCCAATTAAAGAGTTTCCACAGGCTAATTCTATATCTAGTAATTGACGCGACCTGTTAGCTAAAGATTCCTGTATTTCCTCAGCACTCTTATTCAATGAATTTTCATCGGATATCATATAAGCAATAGTGATTTTCTGGTCTTTATGCCCACTGATATAAGCGACAGCTTTATTTAAATCCTCAATAATATCATTTAACGCCTCAATTCTTCTCAGAGTTAATTTTGTAGAAACCTCTAAAAAAGAGGCTTCTAGGCTTTCTAATATTAGTAAAGTTTGTTTTTTTTCTAATTCTCCTTTAACAAAATTTTTCAATATTTTATTTCTAGAACGAAGACACTTGCGAAATTGAGAAACTAAAGAAGCATTTTCGGGATTATGAATAATAAGTAATTCATCTATAAGAGTTCTTCTCTCTTCAGGACCACTTTTAATAGCAGTTAAAGAATCAGGACTAAAAAGGACACAAGGAAAATTTTTAACTAAATAAGATCCTGATGCTTTTTTTTTATTGAGGAAATGATTTTTTCTATTGTTTTCTATCTTTGTTTCAATAGTACTTTCTAATTGTTTTTTTTCAATAACAGTTTCAATAAAAGTTTTTTTAATCTCGTTAGCACCTACAAAGTTAACTGTTGTAACGGGCCTAAAGCTTCCTCCATTAATAGAGAGATAAAGAGTTTCTAATAAATTTGTTTTACCATGCCCATTTTCACCAATAAAAAAATTTAACCCTTTATTGAAACTAATCCGCAAAGAATCAATATTTCTAAAATTTTTAATTCGTACAAAATTAAATTTCATTTATATCCGCATCGGCATAACAACACAGGTGTAATTTGAATCTGTCTCTGGCCTAATCAAACCGGGAGAAAGTTGATCTTTTAGTTCTAATTTTATGTTTTCTTCATTGATACTACTTAAAACTTCTAAAATATATTTTGCATTAAAACCAATTTTCAACTCATTTCCTTCATAATTAATTTCAACTTCTTCTTTAGAATCACCAAGATCAGGATTATTAGAAGTGATCTCCATTTTGCCAGAGTTAAAAGTAAAAGTAACTCCTTTAGACTTTTGGTTAGAGAGAAGAGACACTCTTTTTAAAGAAGTCAGAAGATTGTTTTTTTGTAAATTAATAACTGATGAGAGCTTTTTAGGAAGAAGTTGCTCATAATTTGGATATTTCCCTTCAATTAACCTTATCATTAAAAGAGTTGTTTTATAGCGAATAACAACTTGAGAACCCTCTACAGCTATTTCAAACTCACCATCGACGGCATCTAATAGTTTTTTTATTTCAGAAAGACCTTTCCGAGGAATAATAACCCCGCTATTAATATTTATTTCCTCATTTGAAGTTCTATCAATCATCGATAAGCGGTGGCCATCTGTTGCAACCATACGATAAAAAGTTTTATTATTTTTTGAATATTGTTCGAAATAAACTCCATTCAAATGATAACGTGTTTCATCACTAGAGACACTGTAAATTGTTTTTTCTATCATTTCACAAATAATAGCTGCTGACATTTTAACAAATTTTTCTGCTGAGTGAGTTGGCAGTTTAGGGTATTCTTTAACACTAATACCAACAATGTTTGAAACAGATTTATTTTGTTTTATCTCTAGCCAATTATTTTCTTTTTTAGTTAAGTGAATTTTTCCCTCGTTTAATTCTCTAATAACATCAAAAAAAACTTTAGCTCCAACTGCAACTTGCCCTTCTTTTTTTATGTTTGCAGAAACTTGATCTGTTAAACTAACTTCTAAATCTGTCGCAAAAACAGTTAAAGCATTTTTACCGGTGCTCAGCAAGATATTTACCAAGACAGGCATCGTATTTCTTACCTCAACAATTTTTTGTGTTTTAGAAATCAGGTCCATTAAATCTTTCTTTTCTATCTCTAATTTCATCTCTTTTTTCCATCCTTTATTTACTATATATTATTAATATTATTAATAAGTAGAAGTAGTAGTGGTGTAGATTGTGTGTGTTTCTTGTCAACCCTTCGAAAACACTTAATAATTACTGTGGATATCTCACTTCATATTCCCCTTGTCTATTCTATTTTTTTGTTAATAAGTTTAATCCACAAATTTGATAACACGTTTTTACACAGAGTTTTCCACAGAGGTTATCTACATCCCTGTGATATTGTGGATTTTATTTGTTAACTCCTCGATATCTCGTTTTAAATCTAAATTTTTCGTCTGTAGATTCGTTATTTTTCGGACGGCACTAATAACGGTCGTATGATCTCTGCCACCAAACGCCCGGCCAATATCTACAAGGGACTTATCTAAGTGTTTTTTTATTAAATACATAGCAACTTGACGCGCTATAACAACAGGTTTTGATCGTCCTTTGGATTTTAATTCTGAAATTTTAATGTCGTAATGCTCAGAGGCCAGTTTTTGAATTTCCTCTAAGCTGATAGAGGCTGGGTCGTCATGAATTGAGAGGATTTTTTTAGCAATTTCTAAGTTCATTTTAAGGCCCTGTAACTCGGCAAACATTTTAACCTTATTTAAATTTCCCTCAAGCTCACGAATTGATCTTTTTGAAATCCGTGAAATATAATTTATAACCTCCCCAGGAAGGGAAAAACCAATTTGCTCGGCTTTATAACGCAAGATAGCAATGCGAGTTTCAAGGTCGGGCATTTGAATATCAGCAATTAAACCCCACTCTAAGCGCGAGCGAATACGATCTTCTAAACCATTAATATCTTTAGGCATTCGGTCACTTGCAACGACAACTTGCAGGTTTTTTTCAAAAAAATGATTAATTGTGTGAAAAAATTCCTCAGGGGTCGCCTGCCCGCGACCAAGAAATTGACCGTCATCCATTAGCAAAACATCACATTGATTGCGAAATTTATTTCGAAAACTTTCCATGGTTTTTCTATGGATATTAGAGACGACTTCATTCATAAATCTTTCAGCGGAGATATAAACAACCCTTAATTCAGGCCTATTCTCTCGAATCTGGTTACCAACAGCATTTAGTAAATGAGTTTTTCCCATTCCTACAGGGCCGCAAATAAAGAGAGGATTATAACCACCGACACCTGGGTTTTGAGCGACGTTGTAAGAAGCTGCGTGGGCAAACTCATTATTTCGACCAACAACAAAGGTTGAAAAAGAGTAATTCCGATTAAGGGCATCTTGCCGAGATGGAGGTTTTTTTAACTGTGGGCTCTGTTGAGAATCAATACTTTGGACTTCAGACCCGTCTCCTTCAGGTTTGAGAGGGGCTTGCGTCTGTCCCGTCACTTCAAATTCAATTTCGAAGCCCCCCTTGTAAACAGCTGAAATCTCTAGGCAGATTCTGTCAAAAAGATTTTCTATTATCCAATACTTGTGGAGTTTTGTAGGCACTCCGAGGCGCATCTTAGAGTGGCCATTTTTATCAGTTATCACAGAGATCAACTCAGTTGGCTCAAACCAAGTTTGAAGTAATTTATTGTTAGAGTTTTTAATTTTAAGACTATTCTTAATTGCGGACCAAAGTTCTTTATTTTCGTTTAATTCAATTTCCAATAGGGCCTCTCTTACGCTGATCGTATTTATTCTTGATGCACACGCAAAAACCAAGCCTAAATTGGATCTATGTATGATTTATAGGGTGCTTTTACTAAGATGATAAAATTCTGAAATTTTGTCTAGATGTGATTTTTGAAGGTCATAACAGAGATAAAGTGACTTTTCAATACCTTGACCTGTTTGCTGCAATGTGCTTTTATCCTGGCTTAATTTAATAAGCCTAAAGAAAAAAATAAATAACTTACGTTTATATGGCATTATTTCTAATCAGGAGTCTTTAGATATGAAAAGAACATTTCAACCGAGTCGAAAAAAGAGAGCAGGGGCCCATGGCTTTCGCTCTCGAATGGCAACAAAAAGTGGTCAAGACACAATTTCTCGTCGTCGAACCAAGGGGCGAAAGCGCTTAACAGTTGCTGTTGGTGGAAAATAAAGAGTTTGTTAAAAGTTCTCAAAAGGCGGAGTCAGTTTTCTACGATCAAAAAGAATGGCAAGCGTTTCTTTTCAGACCGCTGGTTGCTCATTAACTACTTAAGCAATCCAAACCTTGAAAACTCTTTTGAAAAAGCCAGCCCTAAAGAAATTCAAGTGGGATGGACGATTTCTAAGAAAGTCGGAAAAGCGGTTGTTAGAAACAAGTTAAAACGATGGTGTAGAGAATATTTTAGGGAAGATATAAAGAAAAACTCCTATGACTTTTCGATGCACGTGAATATTGTACTACGCAAAGCCGATAAGGGTTTGTATAAGTCAATCCGCCGGGAGTGTTTTTTGGAAAAGTTAAACGAAGGATGGATTGAAGTTGTTAAAAAAAACCAAAAGAGCTGAAATTATTTTTAATAAATTAAGTCGTCTTGGACTTCTAGTTGTTTATTTTTATCAACGCAGTTTTGCGTTGTTTCTAGGGGGAGCCTGTCGTTTTCAACCAAGTTGTTCTGAGTACGCTGTGTCGGCCTTGAAAACCAGTGACTTTCCGAAAGCCGTAAAATTAATTATTAAAAGACTACTTAAATGCCAGCCCTTCGGGCCCTACGGATACGATCCAGTGCCTTGTTGCGAAAAGAAAGATATTAAAAGGCAAATTTATGGAAAATAGAAATGGCAATTTTATGGACCCTAAGACGATATTTGCTGTCGTTTTAGTTGGATTAATGTGGTTTGGTTGGCAGTATCACTTACAACAGAAATACCCCGAGGCCTACAAGAAGAAAGAGACGGCCAAAAGAAGCCAAGGTATTAAAAAGAGTTTAGAACCCCCTCAAGCAGCAATGGGAAGGCAAAAAGAAAGGGAGCCGTTTCAAAAAGAAACTAAAGAGAAAAAAGAGCGTATTTATGAATACTCTTCAGAAAACGTAGACTTTGAAATTTCCTCTCAGGGAATGGCCCTGCAAAATGTTTATTTAAAAAAATACACAGACAGGGAAAATCAGACAATTGTTCTTAATTCAAAAAACAATAATTTCCCTTTTAAATCTTTGCAAAGTAATTTCGTTGATTCTGATGAAGCTATCCCATTTGAAATTTCAAAAAAAGATGAGAACACCTATGTTGGCCACTATGTCACAGAATTTATTAAAATTGAAAAAACACTCTTTATAGACCCGGTTCACTATACGATTAGCAGTGTGATAGAAATTTCAAAAATATCAAAAAACTTCAAGGGCATAAGTGTTTTTCTAACAGAGAAAATGGAGAGTGGAGAGGACAAAGGTTCTTTTTTTATGCCTCAGTTTGGTCGACAAGAGGCTTATGTTTCTTATGAAGACACAGACAATCGCGTTCCCCTTGCAGCAAGCGAGAATATTGATAGAGATGAGGCGCACTACAAACAAGTTAATTTAATAGCTCTGAGTAGCCACTATTTTTCGACAGCGCTTATCGACAAATCAGCAATACTTCCAGAGGTGAAAATAGAACAAAATAAAGCGGCTCAAATGATTGTCGCCCGTGTTGATTACAAGCCAACAAATCACCTCAATTCCTTAGAAATAAAGAGCTTGTTTTTCATCGGTCCGAAATCAGCAAACCTGATGGAAGAAGTTGATGGAGTCTTGGCAAAAGTCATTGATTTTGGAATTTTTCACTCTTTAGCAGTTCCGATGTTAAAATTGATGAATTGGTTCTTTAGCCTTTTTGGGAACTACGGCTTAGCTATTATACTCCTCACTTTAGCGGTGAGAACGGTTGTTCTTCCCTTTAATTTAATGTCGTATAAATCAATGAAAACGATGCAAAAAGTCCAGCCACAAATCAAGGCGTTAAGAGAAAAGTATAAAGAGGAACCACAAAAACTGAATCAAGAAATGCTTGTTCTTATGCGAGAAAATAAAGCGAATCCCCTGGGGGGATGTTTACCCATGCTTTTGCAATTCCCTGTCTTTATTGCTCTATATCAAGTGTTTGGGCAAAGTATTGAATTGTACAAAGCCCCGTTTGCTCTATGGATTTCGGACTTGAGCCTAAAAGACCCCTATTTTATTCTACCAATTGCCATGGGAATAACCATGTTTTTACAACAAAAGATCACCCCGACAAGCATGGACCCAGCTCAAGCTAAAATACTAATGTTCATGCCTATAATGTTCACTCTTTTTATGTTATTTCTACCGAGCGCCTTAACGCTTTATATTTTTATAAGTACTTTATATGCTATTTTACAGCAAATTTTATTTTTAAAAGACAAAAAGAAAAGCAAGGCTGTAACCACTGCCAATGCTTAACGAAATACAGACAGAAGGGAGGAAAAGTGGGATTTTTTAGTAAAATTTTTGGTGGACAAAAGGGAGCCTCAAAAGAAGTTAAAGCCTTGGTTGATGAAACTATTCAAGGGGTTTTAGAAAGAAGCGGGCTAGAGCTTTCTTATGAGTTAAAGGTCGTGGAGGGAAAAGGCGACAGATACGACACGCTTCATGTTGAATTTTTTGGTCCTGATGAAGAGATGTTAACAGAGAGAGAGGGACAATTGTTGGAGTCGTTACAGCTTTTACTCAAAAGAATTTTGCAACACAATATAAACGGAGAGCCTTATAATGTCTTGTTTGATTCAAACGATTTTCGTAGCAACGTTGACAAGGCCTTGGTCGAATTAGCTGAAAAGCTTAAGGGAATTGCCATTGACAAAGGAAAGCCCGTTTATTTTCGAGCCCTTCCACCGAAAGATCGAAAAACAGTGCATCAACACCTCTCTTCAGACGACCGAGTAAAAAGTCGCTCTGTTGGAGATGGCTTGTATAAGAAAATAAAAATTTTCCCAGCAAAGTCTCAACAACAGCGAAATGAAGCTAGAAGATAGCTCTTTAGATATTTTTGATTGAGATTTAGATATGTGGAAGCCCTTAAATGACAAAGAAACAATTTGCGCGGTTTCGAGCCCATCAGGAGTTGGTGGGCTTTCGGTTATTCGAATAAGCGGTTCAAAATCATTGAACTACCTAAGAGAGCTCTCTTTTTTGTTTCCTGAAAAACCAGAAAGTCACAAGGCCTATCTTACGCGGTTAAAATACTTGGACAAAAAAGATGTCATCGACGAGGTTCTTGCCATTTATTTTGCCAAGGGAAGATCCTATACAGGAGAAGAAACAATTGAAATCTCCTGCCATGGCAACCCCTTTATTTGTTCAGAAATTATAAGAGTTTTTCTCTCCTTAGGTTGTCGAATTGCAGAGCCAGGAGAGTTTACTTATCGGGCCTTTATAAATGCCAAGATTGATTTAGTACAAGCTGAAAGCGTGCTGTCTTTAATTAATTCTCAATCAAAGAATGCGGCAAAAAGCTCTTTAAAGCAGTTAAAAGGAGAACTCTCTGAACGTCTTTATGAAATAGAGAATATCTTAACCCATGTTTTAGCACACATAGAGGCGGGTATTGATTTTACCCATGAAGACATTGAGATAGACGAAGAAAAAAAACTAATTAAAGAAATCGAGGCAGCATCTAAAAAAATACAAACACTTGTTGAGACGTACAAACAAGGACGGGTTATTCAAGAGGGGCTTTCCGTGGCTTTATTGGGAGAGCCTAATGTGGGGAAATCTAGTTTATTAAACTCTCTATTGGGCGCAGAGAGAGCGATTGTTACCGATACAGCAGGAACAACTCGCGATACGATTGAGGGATCGATAATTGTTGATAATCAACTTATTAACTTTATTGATTCTGCTGGAGTTAGAGAATCAAAAAACAAGGTTGAAAAACTGGGCGTTCAAAGAGCTCTTGAAGCAGCAAGAGCAAGCGACAGAGTTCTTTTTATTATAGACATGACTCTTGAATCTACAGATTTTCGTATTTTAAATGAAATTGAAAAAGAAAAAGTAATTATTGTTTTAAACAAACAAGATATGGATAAAAATAATATTAAATATAAAAGGTGGCGGAAGATAATTTTAGAAAAAGGTTTTTCCGATGACGATCACTGCAAAACGGACACACTTTCTCAAAGAGGAACTGAGCCCCTACTTCGACTGTTAAAAGAGAAAAAAATAAATCAGCAGGATTTAGATAACTCGATTGTTATTACACAAGCCCGTCATTTTGATCTATTAACAAAAGCCCTTGATAGCTCAAAGAGGGCTTTGGCTGGGGTGAAAGAGAACATTGGTCTAGAGTTTATAGCTTTAGATCTCTATGAGTCCTTGAACTTTGTAAAAGAGGTTTTAGGAAAAAAATTTGACGATGATGTTATGGACCGGGTTTTTAAAGAGTTCTGCATAGGAAAGTAAAGAAGGCTGAAGCAAAAAAATATTTTTACAAATGGAAAATCACCGTGATGAATGAATTTGATATTATTGTAATAGGGGCAGGCCACGCAGGGATAGAGGCTTGCTTGGCGAGTTCAAAAAAGGGGATGAAAACCCTGATGATCACTCAAAGCCTGGAAAAAGTGGGCTTTATGAGTTGTAATCCCTCTATTGGAGGTTTGGCCAAAGGACATATGGTTAGAGAGCTGGATGTGCTTGGAGGTGAGATGGGTCGAGCCGCCGACACAACGTGCATTCAATTCAAAAGACTGAACGCGCGGAAGGGCCCCGCGGTGAGAGGCTCTCGTAGCCAAAACGACAAGGAAAAATATGCGCTTTATATGAAACAAAGATTAACTCTCCAGGAAAACTTAACTTTAAAACAGGGAGAGGTAAAAACTCTTCTTATTAAAAACCACCAGTGTCGTGGTGTTGTTGTAAAAGACGGGAGTGAAATTCATGCTAAGGCCGTGGTTATTACCGCTGGCACGTTTATGAATGGAGTTATACATGTTGGCGATCGCTCTATAAATGAAGGTCGAGTGGGAGAAAAAGCTTCCACGGGCTTGTCTGATCAAATTCGTGAAAATGGTTTTTCCGTGCAACGCTTAAAAACGGGTACCCCTCCCCGTCTTCACCGAGACTCCATTGATTGGGATAAAACAGAGGCCCAAAATGGAGATAAAGAGTTCTACCCTTTTAGCTTTCGCTCATCCCGAAAGCTACAACTACCACAGATTCAATGCTTCTTAACGATGACGAACGAAAAAACCCACGAGATTATTCGCAGTAACTTGAAAAGGTCTCCTCTTTACGGAGCTCTTATTGATGGTGTCGGCCCCCGTTATTGTCCAAGCATTGAAGATAAGATTGTTCGTTTCTATGAAAAAACGACTCACCAAACTTTTCTTGAACCAGAGGGTTTAAACTCTAAGAGTATTTATTTACAGGGAATTTCAACAAGTCTTCCAGAGGAAATACAGTATCAGTTTTTAAGAACAATTCCTGGTTTAGAAAACGTAAAAATGATTCAACCTGGATACGTTGTTGAATATGACTTTATCGAACCGACTCAAATTTTACACACCCTGGAAACCAGAACAGTTCAGTCTCTTTTCTTGGCAGGCCAGGTGAATGGTTCCAGTGGCTATGAAGAAGCTGCCGCTCAGGGATTTATTGCGGGAATTAATGCTGCACAAAAAGTTTTAAATGAAAAAGAGTTTATACTTTCTCGTGACGAGGCCTATATTGGAGTTTTAATAGATGATCTTGTGACAAAAGGAACTAAAGAACCCTACCGCATGTTTACGTCCAGGGCCGAACATCGACTGGTCTTAAGAGAAGACAACACGTTGGATCGCTTGAATGAAAAAGGTTTTTCACAGGGAGTTTTAGATAAAAAAACGCATGGTGAAGTGACAGCTTATCTGTTAGAAAAAAAAGAGTATTTCGACAAGCTTGAAAAAACACAGGTTTGTCCGAGTAGAGAAATCCAAAGAAAACTAGAAGGGCTCAACTCCCCTACTTTGTCAAAACCGATAAGCCTCAAAAGCCTTATTAGGCGTAATGAAATCTCATGTGCTCACGCACCTTTATTTGCCGAAGGTTTTGAAATACCAAGCTTATTTCATGATCCACTGGAGATAGAGATCAAGTATGAAGGGTATATTAAAAGGCAGTTGGAAATTATTAAGCAGCTAGAAAAACTTGAAAAAATGAAAATTCCTGCAGATTTAAACTATGCCAATATCCACGGACTGTCGAATGAAGAGGTGGAAAAACTGGGAATCGTAAAGCCGAGAACGATCGCTCAAGTTCAAAGAATTAGCGGGGTGAATCCCTCCGCGGTGCAGGCTATATTGGTTCATCTAAAGGGCCATCGAAAAACAAACGAACGACCTGAGTAGTCAAACTGGCCAGTGGAGAACAAAAAAATGAGTAAAACTGCCAATGGGAAAGGCCGAGCACCGGAAAACTGGCGTATTCCTGAGTGGTTTCCAAAAATGGAAAAGGAAAAAAAAGAAAAGCTCTACGTTTATTATGGGGAGTTAAAGCACTTTAATAATAAGATTAACCTTGTCTCGCCAAAGACAATGGACAATGCAGATTTAATTCATTTTGCGGATTCTATTTGTGCTTGTAACTTGATCGTAAAAAACGAGAGTTTTCTCACTGACATACATGATATTGGTAGTGGGAACGGCTTTCCTGGACTGGTTATGGCGATTTTGTTTCCAGACCTAAAGATAACAGTGGTTGATCGTGATAAGAGAAAAATTGAATTTATTAAACACGTGGCTTGGAAAATCAAAATAAATAACGTGAGCTATTTAGCTTGCCCCGTAGAGGATTTGCCGAGATGTTCAATTGAGACAGCTATCTCCAGAGGGTTTGCTCCCCTGGACAAAGGGCTGGCGTTAACGGGGAATTTATTTAAAAAAGAAAGTCGCTATTTCCACTTAAAAGGGAGCCAATGGAGGGAAGAGGTTAGTCAGGTCTTAGCTTCTGCCGAGGGACATCCCCTTTGGAGGTCCAGTCTTCTTGGAGAATACCGACGCCCCCTTGAAGAGACGGCATTTGCCGTGATCAAAACAGTAAAAATCGCCGATTGAGAATTGTTTTATAAAAACCGAGTATAATCAGAAGATTAGAGGCGATAAGGGTGTTTTTTGTTCATCTTCAAGGGAGTTTATTGGTCAAAAAAGACATCAGACAGGCCCTGGATAAAGACAAAGTGTTCCACGTGAAACATAAATAACTAGCGTTAAAGAGAAATTATCTTGAAAATTAGGCCAAACTCCGCAAAAACTAGGGGAGGGACTTTAAGTGAGAGGGGTTATGGGGAAAATAATTTGTGTGACTAATCAAAAAGGCGGGGTTGGGAAGACAACAACAGCCGTAAACCTATCTTCGTTCTTGGCCAGTATGGGGAGAAAGGTTCTTCTTGTGGACATGGACCCCCAGGGAAATGCTTCATCAGGCCTTGGAATCAAGCGATTTGATATTCAAGACAGCAATGTTTACCATGTTCTTATTGGAAACAAGGAGGTTCATCAGGCTATCCATAAAACGTCTGTTGAGCGTCTTGAGATTGTGCCAGCCAATCCTGACCTCGTTGGGGCTGAAATTGAATTAGTGGATATTGAGAGGCGTGAGTTTCGCCTCAAAGCGTCCCTTGAATTGGTAAAAGAAAACTATGATTATATATTTATAGACTGTCCCCCGTCGTTGGGGCTATTAACCTTAAACTCTCTTTCGGCGGCAGATAGTTTTATTGTGCCCCTTCAGTGTGAGTACTACGCCCTAGAGGGGTTGAGTCAGCTTTTAAACACGGCTGGCCTCGTTAGAAAGGGGCTTAATCCCCGTTTAAAAATAGAGGGAATTGTGCTGACGATGTTTGATACCCGGAACAAGCTTAGCCATCAGGTGGTTTCAGAAATTCGAAATCACTTTGGAGACAAGGTTTTCGATTCTGTTATTCCAAGAAATGTGAGAGTGAGCGAGGCTCCAAGTCACGGTCAGGCTATTTTTGAATATGACCCCCGTTCAATAGGGGCCATTCGTTATTCAGAATTGGCGGCTGAGGTGGATCAAAAAAACAATCAACAGGCAGATGTGTCTTGCGGTGAAAATCGCAATGGGAATCAAGACGAAGGTCGAGGGGAAAACATTTATGTTAGATAAAAAGACAACTAAAAATAGCAATCCGCTGGGGCGGGGTTTAGAGGGACTTTTTAAGCATAGCGAGATTGAGGAAAAAGAAAACAACAACAATGTCAGAGACCTATCTGATGAAAAGAGGGTTTGGTCTATTCCAGTGGAAAAGCTTGTTGCCAACAAAAAGCAACCGAGAAAAACTTTTAATAAAGAGACTCTTCTTGAATTGGCAAATTCGATTCGAGAGAAGGGGGTTATTCAGCCTATTCTAGCAAGAAAACGAGAGAATGGTTTTTTTGAAATTATCGCAGGGGAGAGGCGATGGAGGGCCTCCCAAGAAGCGGGCCTAAAAGAAGTCCCTGTTGTTTTAAGAAAGTCTAATGATAAAGACACCTTAGAGGTTGCTTTGATTGAGAATATTCAAAGACAAGATCTTAATCCCATTGAAGAGGCCGAGGCCTATCAGTTCCTGTTAGAGTCCCACTCAATGACCCAAAAGCAGGTTGCTCAGAAAGTGGGCAAGGACCGAGTGACTGTGGCCAATTCTTTGCGTCTTTTAGGGTTGGCTCCAAGGGTGAGAGAGATGGTGGTGAACTTGCTTCTATCTGCGGGGCATGGGCGAGCGCTCTTGTCAGTTGAAGAGAAGTCAGAGCAATTGCAAATGGCGAAAAAAATAGTCACAGAAAAATTGAGTGTAAGGGCTGTGGAGATATTGGTGGCCAAGAAAAACAGAATTTCCAGGGGCGGGGGGCACGAAGAGCCAGATGCTAGTGAAAAAATGGTTAAACTCTTAGTTGAAGAGCTACAAAGAAAAACAGGAACAAAGGTTAAAATTGACTACAACAAAGGAAAGGGCAGGGTCTCGGTGTGTTTTTATTCTGATGACGAGTTGGGTAAAATTGTAGAAATGATGGGGAAGGGATGTCGATAGTAGAAAGGGAAGAAAGGGAAGAAAGGGAAGAAAGGGAAGAAAGGGAAGAAAAAGAAGCTCCCTCTGAATTTGATTCAGAGGTCTCAGCCATTTTAGACAGAGGGTCTTCTTTCGAGGGAAAGCTTACTTTTGCTGGAACGGTTCAGATTGGAGGAAATTTTAAGGGAGAGATCTTTACCAATGATATATTGGTTATTAATCGAGGGGCGAAGGTTCAGGCAGAGATTGAGGCCAGTGTTGTGATTGTTAGCGGCGAGGTTGAGGCCAATATTTACGCCAAGAACAAAGTTTTGATGCACCCTCCGGCCATCTTTAAAGGGACGGTGACGACGCCAAGTTTACGCATTGATGAAGGGGTTGTGTTTGAGGGGGCTTCTTATATGCCCAGCAAAAAATAAAGGCACGTCTAAGGGACTAGAATTCTTATCATTGCATGATCAAAGGCTTGCCAATGTTTATAGGAAGTATTACTAAGTTCTCTGGAAAAACAAAATAAAACAAGGCAAAGAGTTATGGAACTACTGACGTCTTTAGGCGTGAATTCGACAATTTGGGCTCAGTTGATTATTTTCATGGGTGTTTATTTTGTCCTTTCCAAGACAGTGTTTGGTCCCTACTTAGAAGCTTTGAAAAAGAGAGAAGAAAGTACGGTCGGTGGAGAGGAAAGTGCAGAAAGAATTTTGGAAGAAGTGACCTCCTTAAAAAAAGAGTTTGAAGAAAAAGCAAAGAAATTAAGCTCTGAACAAATGGTTTTGTATAATCAAGCGCGCGAAGGGGCTCAAAAAAAACATGATAGAGCGATTAGTCAAGCCCGTGAAGAAGCTGAAGATGTGATTGAAGGTGTTCGTCAAAAAATAAAAAAAAACATAGAACAGGTCAGGAAAGAGATGTTTTCAGAAATTCCAGCTGTTAGCAAAAACATTGTGGGCAAGTTAGTGGGAGGCGGAAGCTAAGTGCTACAGATAAAGGCCATTTTAATTGTTTTAGCTTCTGTGTCTCAAGAGGTTTTTGCGTCGAACAGTTCTCACGGGGAGGTCATTGAGGTTCCTGGAGTTGTTTTTTATCAAGCCTTAAATGCAGGAATTTTTTTTTTGGGACTGTTTTTGATATTGAGACCTCATATAAAAAAATATTTTACTGATCGAAAGAAAAACTTCGATGAGGCGAAGCAGAGAGCTGAAAACTTGTTAGAGGAGGCTCAACAGAGTCACACTCTTCTTACAGAGAAACTTCTAAAACTAGAGAGAGAGTCGAAAGCCGGAATAGAAAAGGCAAGGGCTGAGGCCGCAGAAATGGGAGAAGAAATAATCAAAGAAGCTCAGAGAGTGTCTGAAAGAATAAAACGAGAAGGAGCAAGAACGGCAGATCGAGAGATCTCGTTAGCCAAGGAAGCCCTGCGAAAAGAGATGTTAGAAAAAGCGCTGCAAGCAGCTGAAGAGGCTTTATCTGAACAATTATCTGGTGATGATAAGACTCGATTGCAAAAAGATTTTTGCACTCGAGTTGAGGCGATGAGACCATGAACAAAGAATTGTCACGCGCCTATGCGACAGCCTTGTATGAGAGCCTGAAGAAAGAGGAGAGGTTGAATACTCTTGAGCAATTAAAAAAAGTTTCTTCTGCATTTAGAGACAATGAAGTGAAACTTTTTTTTGAGAACCCTTTAATTAGTGAGATTGAAAAAAAAGAAGTTTTTCACAAAGCCCTCGCCCCTTTAGAAGCAGGGGAGGTTTTTAAAAGCTTTCTCTCTGTTGTTGCAGACAAAAGAAGAGCGGCTTTTTTACCCGAAATCACTGAAACCTTTGAAGAGGTTCTCAACAAAGAGACAGGCATTACAAAAGGAATAGTTTATAGTGTGGCGAAACTGGAGTCCCATGATAAAGACGATATTGTTCTGAGTATTGAGAAGATTGTTCAGAAAAAGGTAAATTTGGATTATAAACAAGATGCAAGTTTGCTTGGTGGCTTAGTGGCCGAAGTGGGAAGCTGGCGTTTTGATGATTCTTTAAAATCCCATCTTAAAAATTTAAACGATGAATTAAACAGGAGCGTTAACTAATATGGAAGTCCAAATTCAAGCTGATGAAATCAGTCGGGTGTTGAAAGATCAAATTAGTAATTACAATAAAAAAATTGAAGTGAGTGAAACGGGGCAGGTTTTAAGTGTCGGTGACGGTGTTGCTCGTGTTTATGGATTAGAAAACGTGATGGCTGGAGAGCTAGTTGTTTTTCCTAATGATGTTACGGGAATGGTTCTGAACCTAGAGTCAGACATTGTCGGTGTTGTTGTTTTTGGCGAAGACAGAAGCATAAAAGAGGGCGATAGAGTTAAGAGAACGGGTTCTATTCTTTCGGTGCCAGTGGGCAAGGGGTTATTGGGAAGAGTTGTTGATACATTGGGAAACCCTATTGATGGCATGGGAGCAATCGACTCAACTCAGAAGAGGCAAGTTGAGTTCAAAGCCCCTGGAATTGTGTCTCGTCAGCCAGTTGAAGAGCCTTTGCAAACTGGAATTAAGGCTATTGATTCCATGATTCCCATTGGTAGAGGGCAGCGTGAATTGATTATTGGAGACCGTCAAACAGGGAAAACAGCGATTGCAGTGGATACAATTATTAATCAAAAAGGACAAAATGTTCACTGCTTTTATGTTGCGATTGGGCAGAAGCGATCTACTGTGGCTCAAGTGGTAGAGAAACTAAAAGCTTCTGGTGCTATGGATTACACAACGGTGATTGCGGCAACGGCTTCTGATCCAGCGCCTCTGCAGTTTTTATCTGCCTATAGTGGTTGTGCTATGGCTGAATATTTTAGAGATAATGGAATGCATGCTTTAATTGTCTATGATGATTTAACGAAACAGGCCCAGGCCTATCGTCAGATTTCTTTACTTCTTCGTCGTCCCCCGGGCCGAGAGGCTTATCCTGGAGATGTGTTTTATATTCACTCTCGTTTATTAGAAAGAGCGGCAAAAATGAGTGAAGATAAAGGTGCCGGATCGTTGACGGCACTGCCTATTATTG
The DNA here is from genome assembly GCA_965217115.1 of Bdellovibrionales bacterium. Classification (GTDB taxonomy): domain Bacteria; phylum Bdellovibrionota; class Bdellovibrionia; order Bdellovibrionales; family CAYMLA01. Next base: position 1,278,109 of record OZ244239.1, read on the forward strand.
AAACTCAAGCCGGAGATATTGCGGCCTATGTTCCAACGAACGTAATTTCAATCACTGACGGTCAGATTTTTCTTGAAGCGGACCTGTTTAATAGTGGTATTCGTCCTGCGGTAAATGTGGGAAAATCAGTGTCTCGAGTGGGCGGTGCAGCTCAGATTAAGGCCATGAAGAGTATTGCGGGAACGTTGAAATTAGATTTAGCTCAATTTCGCGAGGTGGAAGCTTTTTCTGCTTTTGCATCTGACTTAGATGATGCGACAAAGGCGCAGTTAAATCGAGGATACCGTCTTGTTGAGATGTTAAAACAACCGCAGTATCAACCCTATAAAGTGGAAGAACAGGTTGTCATTATCTATGCGGCTTCAAAGGGGTATTTGGATGAAGTCCCTGTAAAAGATATTCAACGTTATGAAGTTGAATTTATAGAGTTTATGCGATCAAAATACAAAAATCTTTTAGATCAAATCATTAACGATAAAAAAATAACAGATGAAACTTCCGAGAATCTTGTCGCTGGAATTCAAGAATTTTCAAGGGTTTTTAAAGTTTCTAAGGATTAGTGAGTGGGTAATTTAAAAGAAATTCGTGTTCGAATAGGAAGCACGACTAATACAAAAAAAATCACTTCGGCAATGAAGTTGGTTTCGGCGGCGAAGCTTCGTCGAGCGCAAAATAGAATAACTAACCTGCGGCCCTATGCATTGAAAATGCTTCAGTTGATTGCCGATGTTGCTTTGACGAATCGAGTTTCACATCCCCTTTTGGAGATAAAGGAAGACGCAGAGAGCTGTCTTCTTGTTGTTGTGAGTAGTGACCGAGGGCTTTGCGGCGGTTTTAATGCTCAGATTAACAAAGCGGCGCAACAGTTTTTGGACGAAAATAGTAACAAGTACGAATCTTTAGATATTCTTTTTGTTGGTCGACGGGCAGCGGATTTTTTTAAAACGAAGGGGACTGAAGGGAAAGAAGTTATTCTCGACCTTGCCAAGGAAATCTCCTATGAAATGGCCTCGGATATAGCTCATAAAGTAATGAAAGCTTTTGTTGATGGCGATTACGATGAGATTCAATTTATATATAATGAATTTAAATCAGCTATTGCCCAGGAGATTGTTTGTGAGAGAGTACTTCCTGTTGATTTAAAAAAGCAAAGTTTTGATTCAGAAGCTCGTTTTTCGAGGGATATTATTTTTGAACCATCTCCAGAAAACTTAATTGAAGAACTTTTGCAGAAGCACTTCACAACTCAAGTGTACAGAGTTCTTTCTGAAAGCGTGGCCTCTGAACATGGAGCAAGAATGAATGCAATGGAAAACGCAACTAAAAATGCAGAGGGAATGATTCAAGAGTTAACACTAAATTATAATAAATTAAGACAAGCTGCGATTACAACTGAATTGATTGAAATCACAAGTGGTGCGGAAGCATTAAAGGGATAGGAGTCATCTTATGGAATATGGAAAAGTAAAACAAATATTGGGACCTGTTGTCGATGTGGAGTTTAACTCTGAGGAATTACCTCCTATCAATACGGCTTTGCAGTTAACTAACAAAGCAATTGATGACAAAGAGTGGAATTTGGTTTTGGAGGTCGCTCAACATTTAGGAGACAAGGTGATTCGCGGGATCGCTATGGATTCAACAGATGGTTTGGTTCGAGGAACGAAAGTTAAAAATACAGGAAAAATGATTACAGCGCCCGTTGGACGTGAAGTTCTAGGCCGTATTATCAATGTTGTAGGACAACCAATAGATGAAGCGGGTCCATTTAAACCGAAGGACTATTGGAATATCCATCGTGATGCCCCGGGGTTTGATGAACAGTCAACAGCCCAGGAGATATTGATAACAGGAATTAAAGTTGTGGATCTTTTGGCTCCTTATGCGAAAGGGGGAAAAATCGGTCTTTTTGGTGGAGCTGGTGTTGGGAAAACAGTTTTGATTATGGAGTTGATCCGTAACATTGCTACAGAGCATGGTGGCTTTTCTGTGTTTGCGGGTGTTGGGGAAAGAACTCGTGAAGGGAATGATCTTTGGCGTGAGATGAAGGAGTCAGGAGTTATTGATAAGACGGCCCTTGTGTATGGACAAATGAACGAACCTCCTGGTGCTCGTTCCAGGGTGGCTTTAACGGCATTGACGATTGCCGAGTATTTCCGCGATGAAGAGGGGCAGGATGTTTTGTTTTTTGTTGATAATATTTTTCGTTTTACTCAGGCGGGGGCAGAGGTTTCAGCCTTGCTTGGCCGAATCCCTTCGGCGGTGGGTTATCAGCCTAACCTAGCTTCTGAGATGGGGGCATTGCAAGAGAGGATCACTTCAACGAAAAAAGGCTCAATCACTTCTGTACAAGCGGTTTATGTGCCTGCCGATGATTACACTGATCCAGCTCCAGCAACAACATTTACCCATTTAGATGCAACGACAAACTTAGATCGTGAGGTGGCGGCAAAGGGAATTTATCCAGCGGTTCATCCACTGAATTCGACATCTCGTATTTTAGATCCGTCGATTGTGGGGCAGGAACATTATGATATTGCACGCAGTGTCCAGTCTCTTTTGCAGCGCTATAAAGAGCTTCAAGATATTATTGCTATTTTGGGTATGGATGAACTCAGCGAGGAAGATAAGCTTGTTGTGTTTCGAGCCCGTAAGATTGAGAAGTTTTTATCACAGCCGTTTTTTGTAGCAGAACAGTTTACAGGGTTAAAAGGCGCTTATGTGGATGTTAAAGATACAGTGAGAGGGTTTAAAGAAATTTTGGAAGGAAAACATGATGATGTTCCTGAGCAAGCTTTTTATCTTGTGGGAACAATCGAAGAGGCCTTGGAAAAAGCAAAAACGTTGTAGGGGAAGAGAGTGTTTAAATTAACCATAGTTACGCCTGAAAAGAAAATTCTTATGGATGAAGAGATGTCAGATCTTCTTGTCAGTGGATACAGAGGGGAATTGAATATCCTTCCTGGGCATGCTCCGATGATGACAACTTTAGAGACGGCCCTCTTACGATATAAGTTAAAAAATGATTCTGATTATAAATCACTGGCAATGAGTTCGGGTTATTTAGAAGTAGATAGCAATGGTGTAAATATTCTTGCTGAAACGGCAGAGACGAAAGAGGATATTGATGTGGATAGAGCTAAAGAGAACTTAAAGAAAGCAAACGACCTTTTGGCCAGTGGCGAGTTACAGGGTAAAGAGCTTGCTAAATATGAGAGAAAGGCCAAAAGAGCGGAGATAAGGCTTTCTCTTTAATTTTTTAGAGTTTAGCTCGTGTGGTTGAGGCGTACAGGGAGAGAATTTATTTTAAAACCGCCTTTAAGAGCGATAGGACTCTTGTTATTTTCGGCTGTTTTATGTCTTTTGTTTTTTGACCAAAAAATAACGTGTTTTTTTTCTAAAAATGAACCAGAACCTTTTGATTCCATAGCAATGGTTATAACTGATCTTGGCGAAGCGGGTGTATATCTTGCTTTAAGTTTTTTAGGGACTGTTGTTTTTAAAGTTTTTTCAAGGATAAGTGTTAAAAATAGAGCGAGCCACAAAAAAAAATACGAAGTTTTTTTGATGAGCTTAATTGCGTTTTTATTCTCTGGTTTTGTGATAACGGTTCTTAAAGTTTTGTTTGGTCGAGAGAGGCCTTATTTTTCGGAGAGTTGTGATCCGTGGGTTTTTACTTGGTTTAACGCCCATTGGAATTTTCACTCGATGCCTTCAGGGCATGGGCAAGTTGTTTTTACTTTATGGGCGCTAACTCATTTTTTTAATTGGAAATGGTCTTGGTTTGTTTTAATTTATGCCATTTTGATTGGATCCACGAGGGTTGTTATCTTCCGGCACTTTCCGTCGGATGTTTTGGTGTCTTTTGCCGTGAGCTATCTTTGTGTTTGGTGGCTCTTTTTTAGAAAACAAAAAAAATTATTAAAAGAAAACAATGAACAGCTATAATTTAGTTTTACGAGGGGAGAAGACCCGCTGTCTCGACTTTTGGAGAGGCTAAGGCGAAGAGTTATTGCTATTAAAAAGACAGACAAAGAAAAAGTAGTTAAAATAAAGCTATGCTAAGGATAGAGAAAAAGAGAAGAATAACAAAAGGGCTGTTTGCCTTGGTTTTTCTTTTGAACTTCGACGCTTCAATTTGGGCAAATGACTCTCATTCAAACAAAAAAGAAAATCAAGTCATAGACGATGGATTGTGGGTTGTGAAAGAGACTGATGGGGGAGCCAGAATTGATGTGGATGGTTTGGTTATTCCTAGGGCCTATGAAGAGAGATATTTGGGATGGGGAACTCAGTGGAGCATTGGAGTCGGGGCCTTTGGGTGGTTGTTTGATGAACCGAATATAAAAGGGGATCACAGTGAGGTGGGCTTAGGATTTCGTTATGGTTTTGGTTGGGGAAGTGTCGAGCTTCACTTAGGTTATGGGCTGTTGGAAACAAAAGACCTGGGTCGTGTTGACAATGAAAAATTAACACTGACTTCTATAAAAACTTTTCGAGCGGGATTGGCTTATTATGGAGAAAACTTCTTTTTTTCAGATTATTTTTCTCCTTACATAGAAGGAGGAGCCTGCCAATTGAGCTACGCTGTTGAAGATTCTGAGAGCCAAAAGAGAACGATCTCCTCTAAAGCAGCTCCCTATGTGGCCGTGGGTTTTAACCTGCCTTTGGGTTGGCTTGATAAAGAGAGTGCTATTTTATCTTATGATGAAATTAGCTTAAGTGATATAGCCCTTTATGTGGAGGCCCAAAAAAAACTTCTCTCAGAAACAGAAGTTTATCTCTCAGGAGGCTTTAGCCTTATTTTTTAGCAATGCCTTTGTCACTGTTATTCTCTCTTCCCTTTTTATTGGCTCAAAGAGGGAACCTTAGTTTTTGGGTTTGTTATGGGAAGGCTTTATAAAAAAACCCCCGTTGTTGATAGGCAACGGGGGTTCATTAGAATTCTTGCAGACTAACTAGTAATTATAGGCTATTATCGAGGTCTATTACAACTTGAATACTGTTGATTTTAGCTTTTCCAAAATCAGGACTGAATTCGATGGATGAAGCATAGTCTTCGATGGTGACAGTGTATATTGGGTCTCTTCCAGGGACGTAAATTGTTCCCTTATTTTCTTTATTGACGATCACTTCAAACTTTGCATCGTTTCGTACTCCTTCAGCAGCGATGATGAGTTTTTTGATATAACGATCTCTATTTCGGAGGGAGACGAAATTTGGATTTCCTTTGGCGACGTAAATAGGACGACTAATTAGAGAGTAGCTACTCGTCCTGTCTTCGTCGAAATCACCATTTCTCGGAGGTCTTATATCTCCACAAGAACGATTTGAACTGTGGGAGAGATTTTTAGCTGTGTGGTAGAATCGATTAACGGCGATAACTTCGTTCGGGTATCCGTAGCTATTTCCAGCTCTGTTGAAGGACTCAAGATCATCAGATAGGCCGTAGAGCCCTTCAATGCGACAAGCGTAGAGATGAGAGTAAATGGATCCCTCAAGGTCTTGGGCAGTCCACTCACTCATGTACTGCAGTGATATTAAGAAAGTTCTGGCAGAGCCTTTGGGGTAAATCTGTCCGTTACTTGGGATAGCTAGGTGACTAAGAACCATGCGAGTTTGTTCGAAAGCAAAACGAATAAAAGTTCTTTCCATCTTTTCATAGTCACTTTGGCAGTAGCCTCCGTATCTGTGGCAACGCCGTCCTCGATAAAATGGGCGATCTAATCTGTGGGCCACATTCTTTATAAAATCGTAGTATTTAAAAAGAAAGTAATTAAGAACTCTCAGTGAATTGGGTTCATGACTGATATGGGTTTCGATGGCATCAGTAATGATGATGCCTCTCTTGATGGACTTGATAGTCAGTGCACCTGAAAGAGAAGGGTCCTGATTTTCAGAGGCACTCCTCAGTCCATCTTTTAGGATGGCAATACTGCTAACATGATCGTTAGCTGTGTAATGAACCCAGGCATTGTTCTTAGCTCTATCTAATAGGTAGAGTCTATTGTGAGACCATTGGGAGAAAGAACTTCTTTGCTGAGATTTAGGAGTTGGATCGGCGTGAGCTAGATGACTGAGTGTCATTAGCATGCCAGCAATAAAAATCCCTCCGGATTTGATAAATTGTTTCATGTGAAAACCTCCAAATAAAAGATTAAAGTTAGTAATACAGAGCCTTTTATAATCTAAAGGAATATATTTTCACAAGGTTTGAAGGTATTTAGAGGTGACTGTAGTCAGCAGGTGAGTTTTTTACAATCCATGGGGTTTCTGGCAAATGACGACTTTCTCCATTACTCGACAGGGTATTCGTCTCATCTCTTTAGATTAAAATCAAATAATGAGGAATACGGGGGGTTGTCGGTGATTATTTAATTTGTATTAAGAATAAGGACATTAAAGGTTTCTTTGTTCTTAGGAGGAGATTTCCTCAGCACAGAATAAGGGAATTTTTGTTCGATCCAGATATGAAGATATGAATTCCTTTTATTTCTTATCTGGTTATAAGTTTGAAAGTCTAAATAAAGAGGAGTGTAAGGAGGGAGATTTTCGTAGGTTTCTTGTAACTGGGGGGGCGACAGCTCTGAGAGAGAGGCTTTTTGGCTTGTGTGGAGGAGTTGATATTTATTTTTATTCCCATCAATCCAGAAGAGTTTTTTGTTGAGAACGCGAGCTATTTCAAAATGAATAAAACTCTCTTTAAAAGAGTGGCATTGCTTCTTATCGAGATTGATAGAAAGAGCGCCCTTTAAAACAGAGTCAATCATTTCTGCCCCTGTAGATGTTCTTGCCCCTTGAGAGAGAGTCCAAAGGAGGTCGTCTTGGCCACAATTTTTTAGGAGATAGTAGAAATAAAGAAAGTGATGCCCATAGAGTTTTTTGTTTTCTAGGGAGATATCGTATTGTTCGATTAATGAAGTAGATATATTGTTAAAACTTGCGTGGATGTTATGACTGTTAAGGGTTTTAGTGGCGAGATGTTCAAAGACTTGAGCCAAGCCTTCTTTGACCCATGTCTCTTCTCCAGGGTTAAGAATATGGTGTATGGCGTGGAAGTACTCATGGGCTAGAAGTAATTTGAAACTGGATTTAAGAAATATTTTAGAATCAATCTCAATTCTCATTCCTTCAGAGTTGGCAATAAAGAGACCGTGTCTCTGGTTTGTTTTTTTAAGAATAATTTTAAGAGAGTGCTGTTGAATTCTTTTTAGTATTTTCTGAGGGATAAGCGGGTGAACTTGCGTATGTAGAAAGTCCATAGTCGATTGCGCGTGTTGTTTAAGCAGCTCATGGGCTTGGAGAGAAACCTTATCTGTCTCTAAGTTTTCTATTTCAATACGAATATGGGGAGATGAGTAGAGGCTAGCGCCCTGGGCGAGGGAGATAAAAATGATATTAACTCCCGTCAGAAAAAAAAACGAGAAGGTAGATAAGAGTGTAAAAGATCTTTTTATCAATTGATAACTCCTAAAAAAAAGTACTCACGCCACGATGGATGATTAATTTTGGTGATGACTATGAGTTCGCAATAAGTATATCAGAATTCTTGTGCACATGTTGTTCTCAAGGGAGATTTTATAAAAAATACAGGGTTGGTTTAGGGGAAAATTGCTCTGAACTTCTCACAAATGGGATGTCAGATGGCCATTAACCATTAGATCAGTCACAGACTTCCCCTGATTTCTTTTTAAGGGAAATTGTAAAAACTACAGGTGCTGACTGCAAGTCACCTGAAAAGGTTTCAAAAATTTGCAATTAATCATTACGTAGTTCATAAAGGGTCATCAGTTACAAAAAACTAAAGAGGAATGCTTTGGAAATATTGATGGATAATGAAAAACAGGAAAATGAGTTGAGTCATAAGGAAGGCCAAAAGAAGCCTTCTGTTTATGAATATATAAGTTTCCGCCGTTTTTTAAAAGAGAGTTATGAGCATCTAGCTTCTAAGAACTCTTCTTTTAGTGAATCGGCTTTTATGAGAAAAGTGGGATATAGTACCAGTAGTCGTGGTTATTTTAGCCTTATTCTTAAGGGAAAGAGAAACTTAAGTCACTCTTCTGTTTTGAAGTTTTCTAAGACATTGAAGCTCTCTAAAAGAGAGACAGATTACTTTGAGAGTCTTGTTTTCTTTAATCAAGCTCAGAATGAAGAGGATAAGAGTTATTATATGGATAAGATGTCTCAGTTCATAAAGGGTAAAGAGACTGAAGGGTATGAGCTTTTAAAGAGCCAGCACAACTACTTGTCAAAATGGTATCTCGTAGCAATTAGAGAGATTGTTGTGCTCGACGATTTTGTGAATGATGAAGAGTGGATTGCTAAGAGGCTGCGCAATAAAGTGAGTAAGAGAGAAGTTCGAGAGGCGATCAATGACCTTCTTCGTTTGAAGCTTTTGAAGTTCGACGAGGCGAGAAACCTTTGTCAATTAGACCCGGTGGTGAATTTTTTGGACAATGAGTTGAATCATACAGTCGTCAGTGGAATACATAAACAGTACTTAAATAGAACCGAAGAGTTGTTAAGTGAAGACAGTTACAATCACCGTAGCGCCAGTTCTGTGACAATTTCTTGTTATGGCGAAGATTTTTTAAAGATAAGAGAAGAAATTATCAAATTTAGAGAACATATTATTAATAAATACGGAACTCGAGATCAAAGTATGGATACCGTTTTACACATGGGAATACAGTTGATTCATTTAACTGAGCCTGACTGTGTTAATGGGAGTGGCGTTGATGAGAGTCATAAGGAGAAAATAGGATGAAGTGGGTTTGCGAAAAAAAGAATTGTTTAATGTTCGTGTTTAGGAATTTGTCCAAAGTACTCTTGGTCTTTCTTTTGTGTTCCAGTTCAGCGGTGGGGCTTGAAACACCTTTTCTTTCTTCTGGAACAAACATTGGTGGAGGTAATGAGTCCATTGATTTTGTAGCAACTTGGTGTCAGGAGGCCGTATCGACATTAAAGGAACATAAAGAGAGTGCTAAAATACAGGTTCATCAGGGGAACTATCACACGGCTTCTTTGACTTTGGTCAGTGGTTTAGTTCGGGCTTTGGAGCAGAGCCAATCAGAGAATAATTACCTATTTACTTATAAGGCCCTCTTAAGGGGTTTGAGTTTGGCAGAATTCCTTGATGTGGGAAGGGTTGATAAAAGTAGTTTTGAAAAAGAAGCGACTTATAATCTACTCAGAAGTTATTACGATTTTGTTATTGAGACTGTCGCTAGGGATTTAGATTTTGATGTGTACATTCCTTATCTTAGATGTGTTGATTGTGAATTGCATGATGCAGATCATTTTGAGCGTCGTTTTGTGAATTATGTTGTGAAGCAGTTGAGTTATATCCAAAGGACTTTAGTCAATGTGATCCATAGGGAAGGATATATAGAAATAACCCCTATAGGACCTGAGAGTTACTATTTAAAATCGATGGAGTTCTTTGCTCAGTACACGGCGGAGGATTTAAAGAACAGTCTTTGGAAGCAGCGTTTTAGTTGTGTGATTAGTGAGCTTAAGTCTTTAAATGGTAAACTTCAGCACTACAATCAGGGCAATACATCACTGTATCCAGACTCTCGTATTGCAGTCAATATGGTGGGGAATCAGGTTTATAGAATTATTTCTCGTCTAAGGACAGAGGCAAATTGTTATTATTAAGTTTAGAATTTATATATCTTAGGAGGATATCGCAATGAAACATTTAATTTGGACAATGGTTTTTTATGTAGGTTTGATAATGCAGGGGCAGTTGGTCATGGCGTTTTCTTTACAAGAAGGCACTTATAAGGGGTCACATTACGACTCTTTAAAAAAAGGGAAGGCGGCTGTTTACTTAATGTTAAAGCCAGTCTCAGGAAGGGAAGGGAGCTTTCTTGCTGTTCTAATGAAGAGTAAGAAAAGAAAGAAGCAAGTGTCTTTTTATGTGATGGACTTGGCGTCAAAATTTTCTTACTCTCTAACCCCCCTTGATGTGACCACTGATGGACAAATAGGTATTATCAATGATGACCCCAGTCTTGTTTTGTCGATGAGTACAGGAGAGAAGAATAAGTACTCCATTAAGATAACATCGAGCAATAGTGGCAATACTAAGGGTTTTTCAGGGTATATGGTGTTTGAGGAAAGATCAGATAATTACCAGTGGATTGCTAATGGAGCTGGTAATTACAACTATGCAGGTCGAAAAAACGCATTACAAATTTCTAGCTGGGATATTCTGGAAGGAGAGGCAGATGCCATTTTCACAACAGCTTCATTGAACGGGTCCTTTAAGATCAGTGAAAGTTTTCCTCAAATGTATTTAATCAATGCCAACAAGGTTTTAGCTACTGGCAGTAAAGTGGATTCTATCCCACGTAAAATAGGTTTCTTTATTAAAGAGAAAGGAGAATGGTCGGGTAAAAAAGAGTGTTTTGTTCTGGTCAACCCAGAGAATGATAGAGATGTTATGACTTTTACGACGGGAAGTAGTGGGTCGAGTTCTTGGTTTAGTGGAGATTCAGGAACCTTTGATGATGATGATAATGATGGCGGGATGAGAGGTTCCGGACGAAAATGATCACAATTGGAACTAAATGAATTAAGAGGCTCCATTGAAGTTAAACAGAGAAGACATTAAAGAGGAAGATATTATGAAAATCTTAAGCAAAGTGAAGAGAGTTTTAAAAAAGGGAAGTGTGTTGACTTTGTCCATGTCTTTGTTTTTAGGGTTGAGTTTCTCCCAAGCGGAGATTGCCGGCAATTTAGGCGGCAATTTAGGTCTTAATCTAGGTATTAATATTGAAGCCGTGCTCAATGAAGGGACTCAAGTTGAGTTATCTCAAGAGCAGATATCAGAGATACTCCCCTGGGCTAAGAACTCGAAGATTTTCCTAGAGAATCTTCTTGAGGATGTGGCAGGTTTGCGTAAGGCAGAGCAATTACAGCAGTTGAAGGGAGGTATTCGAGATGTGGTTTTAAAAAGTGCCCCTAAGAACACTGAACTTTTAATGCGTTATGTGTTGAACCGTTCAATGAAGCTTGTTGATGTGATCTCCACTGAATCAGTTTCTGGTGATCGGGGAATTATGAGCAATCAACTTCGCCTACTTAAAAGAAGTGTTGAGATGGCTTTGGGTTATTATAAGAGTGATCTGTCCTACTTAAATGGTGAGGATGACAGTGAAGACCGTGTTTCTTTTGGGGTCTTTGGATTGGAGTATTCTGTGTTTTTAGCAGATTTAGGAAAATCGATCTTAGATGCATCGGCTCAATATAAAGTTATAAGAACGGGTTTAGGTTTTCTGCAATGGGATCTTTATAGGGATCAGAACAATAAGTTATTTGCTCCATCGATTATGTCGTTAAATAACGTCCTAAAGGCGAATCCTGAAGACGTAGAAGCCAGTGATCAGAATTACCTAGAGAGAATTCGTCAGTTAAAGAGGGTTTACAAAAAACAAAAAAACAGTATCGTGCAAAAGTTAAGAATAGCAGGCGTGCAAGTGAGAAAAGAGAGAAGGAAAGAGCGGGGAGTTTCTTCAAGTGTGCTCCAAGCTCTTTTTGTAAAGGTAGAGCCGGGTAGGTTTCAGATGGGAAGTTCCACTCGTGAAAAAGGTCGTTATGATGATGAGACCCAGCATGAAGTGACTTTAACGAAAGGTTTTGAGATGCAAGCGACAGAGGTCACTCAGGAGCAATGGTTTGAAGTCATGGGCGATAGCCCCTCCGACTTTAATAAAAAAACATACTGTGAAGATTCTTTTAAGGATGTGGATGGGACTCCACTATGCCCTCAACATCCTGTGGAGAACATTTCTTGGAAAGATGTTCAGGATTTTATACGTGAGTTAAATATATTAAGTTCTACTCATACTTATAGATTACCGACTGAGGCCGAATGGGAGTATGCGGCCCGTGCAGGGACGAAAACCCCTTTTAATTTAGGGGGAGATATCTCTCCAGAGAGAGTGAACTATAATGGTGATGAGCCTTATAGAGGTGTTAAAGGTCTTAATAGAAAACAGACAGTCGCGGTGGCTAGTCTTGATAATGCGAATAGATGGGGTCTTTATGATATGCACGGTAACGTGTGGGAATGGGTGAAGGACCGATACACTAAGTACCCCGATAGGCCTATGATAAATCCAAATCTCTTGAATCGCCCACGCTCACAAGTTGTTTTGCGTGGTGGTGACTGGGCATCCAAAGCTAGGCACATGCGGTCGGCGATGCGTCTTAACAGCGATTATTCTTGGAGCGACGAAGACGGCAGTGCGGGCTTCCGTCTTGTGAGGACTGCCAAATAGTCATGAATTAAGAGGCTCTATTTAAATTAAACAGAGAAGATATTAAAGAGGAATATATTATGAAAATCTTAAGCAAAGTGAAGAGAGTTTTAGAAAAGGCAAGTGTATTGACTTTGTCCATGTCTTTGTTTTTGGGATTGAGTTTCTCCCAAGCGGAGATTGGTGGCAATTTAGGTAGTAATTTAGGTCTTAATCTAGGTATTAAGATTGAAGCCGTGCTCAATGAAGGAACTCAAGTTGAGTTATCTCAAGAGCAGATATCAGAGATGCTTCCCTGGGCTAAGAACTCGAAGATTTTCCTAGAGGATCTTCTTGAGGATGTGGCAGGTTTGCGTAAGGCAGAGCAATTACAGCAGTTGAAGGCAGTTATTCGAGATGTGGTTTTACAAAGTGCTCCTAAGAAGACTGAACTTTTAATGCGTTATGTGTTGAACCGCTCAATGATGCTTGTTGATGTGATCTCCAATGAATCGGTTTCTGGTGATCGAGGAATTATGAACAATCAACTTCGGCTGCTTAAAAGAAGTGTTGAGATGGCTTTGGGTTATTATAAGAGTGACCTGTCCTACTTAAATGGTGAGGATGACAGTGCAGATCGTGTTTCTTTTGCGGTCTTTGGCTTGGAGTATTCTGTGTTTTTAGCAGATTTAGGAAACTCGATCTTAGATGCATCGGCTCAATATAAAGTTATAAGAATGAGATTAGGTTTTTTACAGAATAGTCTTTATAGGGATCAGAACAATAAGGTATTTGCTCCATCAATTATATCGTTAAATAACGCCTTAAAGGCGAATCCTGAAGAAGTAGAAGCCAGTGACCAGAATTACCTAGAGAGAATTCGTCAGTTAAAGAGGATTTATGAGAAACAGAAAGCTCATATTGTACAAGAGTTAAAAGAGATGAAGTATGATATCAGTAATTTTGAGTCACAGGAAGTCGAAAGAGAAAACTATAGGAATAGGAGAGAAATTGACAGGAAGAAGATGAAAAAAAAGATGAGAAAAAAATACTACAGTTGTAGAAACGTAGAGAGAGGGAGTCGTTTCGATTTTGCCCGTTATGATAAACGCGATAACGCTCAAAAATGTATAAAAAAATATGCAAAATTTATCTCTACTGGAGATTGTCGCTACAGCCTTGGATTTACCCGGCCATTTCTCAATTATTCAATCTACTCATTTATCCCCGCAAAAGTTTTTGTGAAGGATGTTATGGACACTTGTCGTAGATACGTAAAATGATAATAAAATAGTTTTAGTCGTCCGAAAAGGATTATAATTGGAACGAAATGAATTAATAGAGGCTCCATTTAAATTAAACAGAGAAGATATTAAAGAGGAATATATTATGAAAATCTTAAGCAAAGTGAAGAGAGTTTTAAAAAAGGCAAGTGTATTGATTTTGTCCATGTCTTTGTTTTTGGGATTGAGTTTCTCCCAAGCGGAGGAGATTGCCGGCAAATTAGGTAGTAATTTAGGTCTTAATCTAGGTATTAAGATTGAAGCCGTGCTCAATGAAGGAACTCAAGTTGAATTATCTCAAGAGCAGATATCAGAGATGCTTCCCTGGGCTAAGAACTCGAAGATTTTCCTAGAGGATCTTCTTGAGAATGTGGCAGGTTTACGTAAGGCAGAGCAATTACAGCAGTTGAAGGCAGTTATTCGAGATGTGGTTTTACAAAGCGCTCCTAAGAAGACTGAACTTTTAATGCGTTATGTGTTGAACCGCTCAATGATGCTTGTTGATGTGATCTCCAATGAATCGGTTTCTGGTGATCGAGGAATTATGAACAATCAACTTCGGCTGCTTAAAAGAAGTGTTGAGATGGCTTTGGGTTATTATAAGAGTGACCTGTCCTACTTAAATGGTGAGGATGACAGTGCAGATCGTGTTTCTTTTGCGGTCTTTGGCTTGGAGTATTCTGTGTTTTTAGCAGATTTAGGAAACTCGATCTTAGATGCATCGGCTCAATATAAAGTTATAAGAATGAGATTAGGTTTTTTACAGAATAGTCTTTATAGGGATCAGAACAATAAGGTATTTGCTACATCGATTATATCGTTAAATAACGCCCTAAAGGCGAATCCTGAAGACGTAGAAGCCAGTGACCAGAATTACCTAGAGAGAATTCGTCAGTTAAAGAGGGTTTACAAAAAACAGAAAAATCATATCATGCAAGGGTTAAAAAGAGCAGGCGCGCAAGTGAGAAAAGAGAGATGGAAAGAGCGGGGTGTTTCTTCAAATGTGCTCCAAGCTCTTTTTGTAAAGGTAGACCCGGGTAGGTTTCAAATGGGAAGTTCCATTCGTGAAAAAGGTCATTTTGAGGATGAGACCCAGCATGAAGAGATTTTAAAGAAAGGTTTTGAGATGCAAGCGACAGAGGTCACTCAGGAGCAATGGTTTCAAGTCATGGGTGATAGCCCCTCCTACTTTAATAAAAAAACATACTGTGAAGATTCTTTTAAGGACGTCGATAGAACTCCACGATGCCCTCAACATCCTGTGGAGAACATTTCTTGGAATCATGTTCAGGATTTTATAAAGGAGTTAAATAAATTAAGTTCTACTCATATTTATAGATTACCGACTGAGGCTGAATGGGAGTATGCGGCCCGTGCAGGGACGAAAACCCCTTTTAATTTAGGGGGAGATATCTCTCCAGAGAGAGTGAACTATAATGGTGACAAGCCTTATAAAGGTGTTAAAGGTCTTAATAGAAAACAGACAGTCGCGGTGGCGAGTCTTGATAATGCCAATAGCTGGGGCCTTTATGATATGCACGGAAACGTGTGGGAATGGGTGCAGGACTGGGGCAGCTATGAGTGGTACCGTGTTTTGCGTGGCGGTGGCTGGCCGAACCCCGCTTGGCGCGTGCGGTCGGCGGCGCGTACTAATCGGGAGAAAGGTTCGATTCACCGAGCTGTGGGCTTCCGTCTTGTGAGGACTGCCAAATAGTCATGAATTAAGAGGCTCTATTTAAATAATGCCTTAAAGATGAGACCTGAAAAAGCACAAATTAAAGATTAGGGACAAAGAGTGAGAATGTTTTTTAAGAAGAGACTGATCTTTGATTATAAAAACAATTCAGGGAGTTTTTGGTAAACAGATGACCAAGACATATTGTCCATTTGTACGGCGATTTTATGACTACCTACGAGAGTGACAGAGCCTTTTTTCTGTTTGGAAGTTTTTTTGACGAGAGCTAAAATAGTCTCAGATTTAATGGAGGTGTCTCGTCTAAAAGTAATGGAGAGATTTTTCTTTCCACTAGAGATGTCGGTGATATAAAGTTTTTTACAAAGACTTCGTATAAGCATCAGGCCTATGAGGTTAATAACGGGTTCAGGTATTGAACCAAATCGATCCTTAAATTCGTCCTCTATGGTGTCAGCATCCTCTTCGCCTCGAATCTGTGTGAGTTTTTTGTAGTAGGCTAGACGAGTGCGAATATCTGGAATGTACTTATTAGGAATAAGGGCTGCAATGCGGAGATTTATTTCTGGTTCAAAACTGTTTTCTTCAAGTTCCTCTCCTTTTAATTTTTGGATTTCCTGTTTGAGAAGATCCATGTAGAGTTCATACCCAATGGAGGAGACCTGTCCTGATTGATCTTGTCCGAGAATATTTCCAGAGCCCCTTAGTTCAAGGTCGTATTGAGCGATGAGAAGACCGCTGCCAAAACGGGTGTTTTCTTGAATAATACGTAATCTCTCTTGGGCCAGAGGCTCAATGGTCTTGTCTTTTGGTATAAGCAGATAACAATAAGCCTTTTGATGACTGCGACCAACTCTTCCACGCAATTGATAAAGTTGGCTTAAACCAAAGGTATGGGCGTTATCAATAAAAAGAGTGTTGGCTTGTGGAATATCAATGCCCGATTCAATAATTGTTGTGCAAACGAGAAGATCTACTTCGTGTTTAAAGAAACTCAAAATAGTTTTTTCCAAACCTTTTTCATCCATTTGCCCGTGACCGACAGCGATTTTTATTTCAGGTAAAAGCTCTCGTAGTTCGAGAGCAACCTGATTTATAGACTGTACGCGGTTGTGAAGAAAGAAAACCTGGCCATCACGAGCGACCTCAGCAAGAACTGCCTTGCGAAGAGTTTCTTTTTCAAATCGAGTGATAAAAGTTCTTATTGGCTGACGATTTAAGGGCGCCGTATTGATAAGGCTTAGGCTGCGCAGTCCAGAAAGGCTTAAGTTTAAGGTGCGTGGAATAGGGGTGGCCGACATAGCAAGAGTGTCGATGACGTTTTTGAGTTTACGAATTTTTTCTTTATGGGCGACACCAAACTTCTGTTCTTCGTCAACAACAAGTAAACCAAGATTTGCAAAGTGAATTTTCGAGCTAAAAACTTTGTGAGTTGTGATTAAAATATGAACATCACCACTGTTAATAGCATTAATTGTTTTATGAATATGTTTGTTAGACATAAAACGATTGAGGAGCTGTATGTTAAAAGGCCAATTTTTAAATCGTTTTTTAAAGGTTTCATAATGTTGAAAGGTAAGGACTGTCGTCGGAGCTAAAATGACAACCTGTTTGCCATCTTTAGCTACGCGAAATGCGGCTCGCATGGCGACCTCTGTTTTTCCAAAGCCGACGTCTCCACACAAAAGACGATCCATGGGTTGCTCTTTAGAGAGATCCTCTTGAATTTCACCGATGGCTTTTTGTTGGTCGACAGTTTCTAGATAGGGGAATTCTTTTTCGAAGAGCTCGTAATCCTGATTTAGCGCAGAAAAAGGGGGCCTTGTTATCTGGGCTCGTTTGGCATAAATACTTAGTAATTCTGAGGCGAGGTCCTTTAAGTGTTTCTGTGTTTTACTTTTTGTCTCCTGCCATTTTTGACCGCCCAGTTGATCTAATATAACAGACTTGTCGGGTCCTGAGTATTTTTGTAAAAGACCAACACGGTAGGTGGGAACATAAAGTTTATCCTGTTTTTTGTAGGTGAGTTCTATAAATTCATTTTCGACCCCTTCAATAGAGATCATTTTAAGACCATGGTAAAGACCAATACCGTGTTCAATATGGACAACGCTGTCCCCTATTTTGAGATCACCAAAACTAAGTAGGCTGGCGTTTTCTTGAAAACTTTGGTGGGCTTCTTTTTGTCTGTTGACGAGAGCCTTGCGTCCGAGGAGGTCTTTTTCTTGGATAAGCACAACTTTATCATCCATGTTGTGTAGAGTCTCAGAGATTTGCCCCTCAAGAATATGTATAAGAGGGACCTCCGATTGATTTTGCTCCTCAAACCATTGATTCCAGTGACGGTCTTTTTTTGGAACAAGTTTGTATAAGAAGCCCATTTGTTTAAAAAGAGCTTGGACTCTTTCAAACTGGTTATGGTGACTGATACAGGCAAAAATAAAGCAACCCTGTTCCTGCCAGTGAACTATTTTTTGGGAGAGTTTGTCCTGCCAAGGAGAGTTGTCATTTTCCCTGTGAATATTTCTTAATTCAGAGGGGTAACGGGAGCGAAGGGAGACGGAGTCTGGGTTCCCCTCGGTTTGGCTATCCTGAATACTCATGACCTGAACTGTTGTGACCAAAACAGTGTTGTGGTTTTTTATAAGAAGCTCTTCACTGTAGGGACTGTAAAAAAAATGACTTGGATACTGCAAGGTTTCGATTGGAGCCTGAGCTTGCTCTATTTGAAGATCAGAGAAGAGAGTGTCGGCCTGGCGTGTGATTGAAAGGGGATCAAAAAGCCATAAACAGCGCTCGGGGTGGATAAAATCGAGGGGAGTTCCTGGTTTATTATAGGCAACGGGTAAGTAAAATTCAAAGCCAGGGAAAGTGCGCTCTTGGCTTAAATTTCGAACTTGGTGCTTAATCCAATCAGCACTGGCTTGGGGGTGTCTCCATTTATGAAATCGCTGGATGGTTTCCTCTAAGGAATCTCCGTCGTAGAGGACTTCTCGAGAAGCTATAATATCTATTGAATCGATTTTGTTTTGCGATCGTTGAGTATCAAGGTTAAAGAAGCGGATGGAATCAATCTCATCACCAAAGAATTCAATTCGAACAGGAAGAGAATAAGAGGGAGTGTAAATATCTAGAATACCACCTCTAATTGAAAACTGCCCAATATCCTCAACGCTTGGAGAGTGAATGTAACCGAGTTTTTTAAGCTCTTGGGCAAAGCCGGGGATTTCATTGCCAACGGACCATTTGCTTTGGGTGCTCTTAAAAAGAGGCTGGGGAATTGTTTTTTGGAGAAAAGCATTGATGGGGGCGATGAGAATGTTTTTTGCTAAATTTTGTTCAGCTAAATAAAGCCAATGAAGGCGTTCGGCTGCTGTGCCAGGAGAGGAGCTGAGTCCAGAATAGGGAGACACATCCGTCGCTTTAAGGATGTTGCAGGAGATATCTGGGTCAAAAAAGAAAAGATCTTCTTTTAGGCGAAAGGCTTCTTTTTCTGATGAAACAAGAACGACGTGGGAAAGGCTTGATTGGAAGGATAAATCACTTAAGGAGGCGGCGAGTGTTGGAATCGAGCTGTGTCCATGAATTTCAAGGGAATGTTTTTTATGGGAAGAATCAGAGTTGGGAGAGAGCAGTTTCTTGCTCAAAACCCCAGAAGATCGCCAAGATAAAGATGAGTAAAGCATGGCAGAGAGTCTATGGGGGATCGGTCAAGAGGTCATTAATACGACGCGGCAAAAAGTTTAAGGAAAATTTAAGTTCTGCATTATGACATTGAATTTACTGATATTTCTTGGAATATCTAAGGGAGATTTGTATAAATAGACACAGTAAAATTTTGTCACTAAAGAGTAAGACACTTTGTGGTGTTCAGAGGGAGTATTCTTTTGCCAATAGAAGGTATTATTGTTTTTGCCACATTTATTGCTTTTTTTGGCTCAGCCTTGTTGTTCTTGGCTTCGCGTTTGGGTGAAAAAATCCCATACAGTTCAGTTAAGATGGAGTCCTATGAGTGTGGTTTGCCTGCAGAGGAAAAGAAGGACACTAAAATTTCTGTGAAGTTTTATCTGACAGCTATTTTGTTTATTCTCTTTGATATTGAAATTATTTTTATGTACCCATGGGGAGTTACGTTTAAAGAGTTTGTTGTTGAAGGGCATGGAGCTTATATCTTTTATTCAATGCTTTTTTTCCTAGCGCTTTTTGTGTTTGGGTTATTCTGGGAAATTAAATCAAAAGCTTTGGAATGGGATTAAGAACATGGGCGCAGATTTTGTTGAAATGACTATTAACTATTTAAAGCTTCTTGTTATTTTTTTAATGATGGTGCAGGGAGTTCCAATTCTTGTGTGGTTAGAGCGTCGTGGATCGGCTTATATTCAAAACCGTTTTGGACCGAATCGAGTAGGTCCTTTGGGTTTAACTCAATTACTTGCTGATGCGGTTAAGTTTCTTTGGAAAGAGGAGTTTTTACCAAAGAGAGGTGTGGCTCTGCTTTATTATGGAGCACCTGTAATGGCTTTAATTCCTGGTGCATTGGCTTTTGCGGCAATCCCCCTTTCTGTCCCTATTGACGTGGCATCGTTTCAAATGTTTGGCCAATCTTGGGGACCATACACTTTTTTATTTCAAGGTTATGAAGTTGGAATAGGAGTGATTTTTATTTTTGCTGTATCGTCTTTAGCTGCCTACAGTGTTTTAATGGCAGGATATGGGTCAGCCAATAAGTACTCTATGCTTGGAGCTTTACGAGCAAGTGCGCAAATCATTAGCTACGAGCTTGCTTTAAGTTTATCTGTTGTTGGTATCTTGCTTGTTTATCAAACTGTAAATTTGACGGAAATGATCCAAGCACAACAAGGTCCATTGAGTTTTATTTTTATGGGGCAAAAGTACGTTTTTTCTTTTTTGCCAAACTGGGGATTCTTTTATCAACCATTTGGAGCTATTTTATTTTTTGCGACAACATTTGCTGAGGCGAACAGATTGCCATTTGATTTGGCAGAGTCAGAGGCTGAACTCGTTGCGGGATTTCATACAGAGTATGGTGGGTTTAAAATGTTATTATTTTTTATTGGTGAGTACGGTCATATGATGGTGGCATCAGGATTACTGGCAACATTTTATTTTGGTGGTTATGGATTGCCAGTGTCTTCATGGACGCCTGAGGTTGTAAGCAGTTTTATAGGAAGTTTTGTTGAGGGAACAACGGCGGTGAGTTTATTGACGTCATTGCTTTTCTTTTTTTCATTCTTTGTTAAATTTGCACTTTGTCTATGGTTTTTTATTTGGGTTCGTTGGACACTCCCTCGGTTTCGTTATGATCAGTTGATGGATTTGGGTTGGAAAACCATGCTACCTTGGGCGCTAGTGAACACTGTTCTTACGGCGGCAGTCATTGTTCTTTCTTATGGAGTGGACTTATGAGTTTAGAAGCGGGGACGTTTTGGGTTTTATCAGTTTGGACGGTTGTAGGAGCGTTGGGCATTCTTTTTCAAAGAAACCCCTTATATTCGGCGTTTTCTCTTGTTTTAACAATGATAGGAATAGGGTCTTTGTTTGTGACTCTAGAGGCATTTTTCTTAGCTGGAGTTCAGGTTGTGGTTTATGCAGGGGCTGTAATGGTTTTGTTCATTATGGTATTAATGATTTTTGATTTAAAAAAAGAAGTACAAACTTTTTCGAAGGGCTTTTTAACAGGGGTTTTAAAATTAGCGGCGGCGGCGGTTATTTGTGGTTTAATTGTTGGTTCCATTATGATGTCGACAGAAATAATGTTGCAGGGGAGTGCTCGTCCAGAGATAGAGACAACAATGAGGGACCTGTTTAAACTAATTTTCACACAATATCTTTTTGCTTTTGAGGCCGTGGGAGTATTGCTTTTGTTTATAGCGATTGGTGCAGTGGCATTGTCTCGTTCAAAAGGAGGAACACATGCCAAGTCTTGAAGTTTTTACTGAGGTGGGTTTGAGCCACTACCTCTGCCTATCGGCATTGCTTTTTACGATGGGCCTACTTGGCGTCTTGTTACGAAAAAATATTCTGATTATTTTAATGTCCATTGAATTAATGTTAAACGCAGTGAACTTGTCTTTTGTGGCTTTTAGCCGCTATGGAGATAATATTGAGGGGCAAATAGTCGTCTTCTTTGTCATGACTATTGCGGCGGCGGAGGCCGCGGTGGGCTTAGCGATAGTGGTGTCTATCTTTAAGCGTTTTGGAGAAGTTAATATTCGTTTTTTTGAAAAACTAAAAGGATAGTTTTTATGAGTTATGAGTTATTGATTGGGACTTTAATTTTATCTCCGTTTATTGGGTTTCTTATCAACGGAGTTGGTTTCCGTAAATTTAGCAATAAGTTTTCGGGAAGTATCGCCACAGTTGCGGTTGTGATTTCTTTTATATCTTCTCTGATGTTGGTTTCTGAACTTATTAGCTTGCCTGAGGAACAAAGAAGAATTGCCGTTGATTTTTTCTCTTGGATGAAGCTGGGAAATCTCAACGTGAATTTTGGGTTTGTTGTTGATCAAATTAGCGCGATTATGATTTTAGTGATAACAGGTGTGGGCTCGTTAATTCATCTTTTTAGTATCGGGTATATGAGCCATGATGCCCGACCAGCGAAGTATTTTTCTTATTTAAACCTATTTCTCTTTAATATGCTTTTGCTTGTTCTTGGAAGTAATCTACTCGTTATGTTTGTTGGCTGGGAAGGGGTTGGGCTTTGCTCCTATCTTCTTATTGGCTTCTGGTTCACGGACAAGGAAAAAGCGACGGCGGGAATGAAGGCATTTATTACTAATCGTATTGGTGATGCCGCCTTTATTTTAGGAATGTTCTTCCTATTTATGACAGTAGGGAGCTTGAACTTTGATGCCCTTAACGAATTTGGTTCTCGCGCAGTGATGGAGTCGGGGTGGACGGGACCTTTAACGTTGGCCAGTTTATTTTTGTTCATCGGGGCTACGGGTAAGTCTGCACAAATTCCCCTTTACGTCTGGCTGCCTGATGCTATGGCGGGTCCGACGCCAGTATCGGCTTTGATTCATGCGGCGACGATGGTTACGGCGGGGATTTATATGATTGTGCGTTTAAGTGGCATCTTTATTATGGCACCTAATGTGATGATGGTTATAGCTATTGTTGGTGCATTGACGGCTCTATTTGCCGCAACAATTGCAATAACACAAAATGATATTAAGAAGATTTTAGCTTATTCCACGATATCTCAACTAGGCTATATGTTTTTAGGTGTTGGTGTTGGGGCTTTCGGTGCGGCGATGTTTCACTTAATGACTCACGCTTTTTTTAAGGCATTGATGTTTTTGGGTTCAGGCAGTGTAATTCACGGAATGCATGAAGAACAGGATATTCGTAAGATGGGTGGCCTTAGAAAATACATGCCTATAACCCATATTACATTTTTTATCGGCTGGATTGCGATCATAGGCTTGCCGCCATTAGCAGGCTTTTTTAGCAAAGATGAAATTCTGTGGTTGTCTTTTCACAGTCCGAGAGGGCATGAGATTTTGTGGTTTATTGGCCTTATCGCGGCGGGGTGCACGGCTTTTTATATGACTCGTTTAATGTGTTTAACTTTTTGGGGAAAGAGTCGAATCTCTTCGGATATCCACCCCCATGAGTCGGGAATTTCCATGACGATTCCTCTTGTTATATTAGCGCTGCTCTCTTTTGTTGGTGGGTGGATAGGAGTTCCACATGTTATTTCTGATGCTCTACCAGGGCATATTCCTAATATTTTTGAGCATTGGCTACAACCAGCCATCGCTAAAATTCCTCATTTAGCTCCTGCAAACCACCTTAAGGAGTGGGCTCTTATGGGAATTTCAGTTTTATTAGTTGTAATCTGTTCTTCTTTAGCTTTAGAGATTTACCTTTTCTCTCCAGATAAGGCTGGGAAATTGAAAAAAAGAATGGGCCGTCTCTATGATTTTTCTTTGAATAAATATTGGATTGATGAACTGTATTCGAGTCGAATAATTCAACCTTTGATAAATATGAGCAAAAACCTCTGGTTTTATATTGATGTGCGGTTTATTGACCGTGGAACTTATTTTTTAGCAGATGTTGTGAAGGGAGCAGGGGCTGTTGTGCGATCATTTCAGTCTGGGAATGTACAATCTTATGCAATGTATATTGTTCTTGGAGTTGCTTTAGTTTTGACCTTTATCTTGATGAGGTAGTTTGATGTTATTAAGTGCGATTGTTTTTTGTCCACTTGTCTATGCTGTTTTTCTTATGCTGTTGCCTGGCCATCGCATAGTGCGTCCAATTGCTCTTCTTTTTAGCTTAGTTGAGTTTGCTTTGAGTTTGTTGTTGCTGAGTTATTTTGATCCAAATTCGGCACAATTGCAGCTTGTTGAAAAATATACTTGGATCGAGAGGTTTGGGATCAATTATTTTTTTGGAATTGATGGAATATCATTTTGGCTAGTTCTTTTAACAACATTCATGTTGCCGATTATTGTTTTAGCAAGTTGGAAATCTATTGATAAAAGGGTTAAGGGGTTTTACGCAATGATGTTTGTTTTACAGACAGCTATGCTAGGGACCTTTTTAGCTCTTGACGGAATTTTCTTTTATTGCTTTTGGGAGCTGTCCCTTGTTCCTATGTATTTCATTGTGGGTATATGGGGGGGGCCGAAGCGGATATATGCTACGGTGAAATTTTTTATATTTACCATGTCAGGCTCCGTGTTGATGTTGATTGCAATGATTTACATGATGTTTTTAAACATGGAAACAACAGGAGTTATGAGCGCTAATTTGATTGATTGGTATCAGCTAAAGATACCGTTTGTTTCGGTGGCATTTTTAAGTCCTCAGACGCTTATGTTTTTTGCCTTTGCACTGGCTTTTTCCATTAAAATTCCAGCATTTCCCCTGCACACATGGTTACCTGATGCTCACACGGAAGCCCCGACTCCAGGATCGGTTATTTTAGCGGCAGTGATGTTAAAAATGGGTGGTTATGGTTTGATGAGATTCACCATTCCGTTATTTCCCCAGGCTGCGGAGCAGTGGGCGTGGCTGTTTCTTCTTTTAGGGGCGATTGGTATTATTTATGGAGCACTTGTAGCGATGGTGCAGACGGATATAAAAAAACTAGTGGCCTATTCGTCTGTTTCTCACATGGGTTACGTAATGATGGGTCTTTTTGCGATGAATGTGTATGGCATGACAGGTGGTCTTTATCAGATGCTTTGCCACGGAATCAGTACAGGGGCATTGTTTCTTTTGGTGGGAATGATTTATGAAAGAACTCATTCACGGGAAATTAAAAAATACGGAGGCTTGGCTTTGGCGATGCCCATTTATACGATCTTCTTTTTTATAATAACTCTTTCGAGTATTGCGGTGCCGTTGACGAATGGATTTATCGGTGAATTTATGATTTTACTAGGAGTTTTTCAGGTTCATCCTGGTTATGCGATGGCAGCAGTTCTAGGAGTGGTTCTGGGAGCGGCTTATATGCTTTGGATGTTTAAAAGAGTCTTTTTTGGTTTGCCTGGTGAATTGGTTAAGGGAGACAGAGAGGGCGTGTTTAGTTCTTTATTAAAAGACATTGGGGCGCGAGAAGTTAGCGTGCTTGTTCCATTGGTAATTTTGGTTTTTGCTATGGGAATCTTTCCAAATTATTTTCTCGACTGGAGTAAAAAGAGCTTAGATCATTTATTAAAAAACAAAAAGACCTATAGTTTAGTTATAGAGGGTAAACGATGAAAATCGATTTTGGTTTGCAGGATATTTTATTGGTTTCGCCTATTTTGGCTTTACTTGTGACGAGTATGATTCCTCTTACGATTAAAGTTCTTAGGGGAAATAGAGAGCAGGAATCATCGGCGACACTGTTTCAATCTTTGGTGGGAATTGCCGTGGCGATTATTCTCTCGGTGGTTTTTTCAGGTACAGGAAAAACTGTTTTTTCAAGGGCACTTATTTTTGATGGGATATCGATGTGGATGTCAGTGATGACGTTGCTTATTACGGCGGGAAGCTTGTTTTTAGCCCATGAAAATGTGGCAACCCGTGGCAGACAGTTTTCGGAGCTTGTGTTTCTTATTTTGGGTTCCACTATTGGTATGCTGATAATGATTTGGTCGAATGATCTTTTGACCTTATTTATTGGTTTAGAAACGATGTCCTTGCCTCTGTATCTTATTATTGGCATGAGCCATGAAGAAAAGCTGTCAAAAGAGGCGTCTTTAAAATATTTTATTTTAGGAAGTTTTGCCTCGGCTGTTTTTCTCTATGGCGTAGCGATGATTTTTGGTGTGGTGGGCAGCACTTATTTTTCTGAAATAGCAAAAGTGGCTGAAGAGTTTTCTTCAGTGAATCGCTTGTTTTTGTTTGGTCTGACTTTACTGAGTTTGGGGTTTTGTTTTAAGGTGTCTATTTTTCCTTTTCACGCTTGGACGCCTGATGTTTACCAGGGATCGGCAACCCCGATAACCTCTTATATGGCTACGGCGGTCAAAGCCGTTTCATTCATAGCATTTTTGCGTATAGCGCTCATGCAGGGCTTTCTTGGATCTGAGGAACTTTTTGATACTTTGCAGTGGTTGGCTGTGTTGACGATGATTGTTGGGAATGTGGCGGCTATTTTACAGGATAATTTTAAAAGAATGTTGGCTTATTCGAGCGTGGCCCATTCGGGTTATGCATTGGTGGGAATTATAGCAGCAGGGGTTGGTGGCGACGCTGGGCTGGGGGCATCGGGACTGATTTTCTATATGTTTTCCTACAGTATAATGACCTTGGGAGCTTTTGCGATTGTTTGTTTGTTTGAAAAAAACGAAAATGATTCGTTGAGTGTAACAGATTTTAAGGGTTTTTCTTCAAAGCACCCTTGGTATGCCTTGGCTTTGACTGTGATTATGTTGAGTTTGGCTGGCATTCCACCAACAGTTGGTTTTTTTGGTAAGTTCTATCTTTTCACTGCAGCTATTGGAGAGGGGCTTCTTTGGTTAGCGCTATGGGGTGTTATTGGTTCAGTGATAAGTGTTTATTATTATTTACGACCTGTGGTCTTAATGTATATGAGTGATGGAGCTGAGGAACAGCCGATTATTGAGCTAAGAAAGGGGCTGAATGGTACGAAGCTTGTTGTGTGGATCACTGTTCTTCTTGTGATTTTAATTGGCCTTATGTCGTCGCCTTTTTATTACATGGTAGAGTCCTCTGTGCGTAATATTTAGTTTTTCATTAAAATTTTTCAGATAAGTTATTACAGATCATGCTTGCGAAGAACCGTCAAAGCTGAGCGAAATCCTGTGCGGACGATGCGTTTTAAAATTTCTGGGTTTAGGCTGAAATGATCAACAAAGAACATCTCATAATCCTGTGGGTCAGGCTTGATATAAAGATAGTCGACATTTGAACGATAGTTAACTCTCTCTGAAATAATCTCAAGTAATTTTTCTCGATGTTCAGAGGGGAGATCCACTTGTTTTAAATAGCCATTGATAGCGTTGTAAATGTGACGAATATCATCCTGTCTCTCGATGTGCTTTTGGATTTTTTGTTCGATAACTTGGTAGAGAGCTTGATTCAAAATAATGGGTATTCCGTATTCGTGTAGGCTCCCCATAGTGTCATTATAATGGTATGGCTGAACAGAATAGCTAGAGATAATTAAATCGGCACCATGGTCGGCAGCAACATGGGCAGACAGGGTTTCGCGAATTTCTCCATCAAAAAAGAAAATCTCTTCTCCGCTTTTGTTTTTAATTCCGTAGGGAGCAAAAACTGGAGGAAGGCTACCTGAGGCGGCAACAGCCTCACTAATAGTGGCATAGTCAGCATATTCGGTTGTAGGGTCCTTTGTGGTTTGCCCATGATTGCTAAAAATAACCTTACAACTGTGGTTAAGCTGAGTAGCCACAATAAAGAGTTCAGCATCTAAAGCACTGAAATTATTGTTTAAAAAAACATGTTCGCGCAAGTACTTCTCAATTCCATGGGCAGTAAAGAGTCCGTTGAGCTTGAAGCCGTTTTTTATAAGGGCCTCCAGTCCTCCGCTGACGAGGGACTTGCTGAACAGTGATTTTGGTAAAAAGCGCAGAAAGTTTTTGCTGTTAATAGAAAAAATATCTTTGTAACCGAGGGGTTTGAGTCGCCCGTCTCCCCTTGGTTTGGAAGTGTCTTTTTTTCCAATGCCGATTTCGAAAGCATGAACAAGTGATTCAACACTGTATCCAGAGGCGAGAATAGAGCTAACAACGGCGCCAGCACTTGAGCCGACATAAGTGCGAATAAGCCTGGGGTCATCGGTCTCTTCGTGGTTGGTTGTGCTGTCTTCGGAGGGATGGTTACTACCACCAGCAAAGCGAAAACCCCTTTCCTGGAGGGCAAGACAAACGC
This sequence comes from Bdellovibrionales bacterium, assembly GCA_965217115.1. Lineage (GTDB taxonomy): Bacteria > Bdellovibrionota > Bdellovibrionia > Bdellovibrionales > CAYMLA01. The sequence continues at coordinate 1,305,717 of OZ244239.1, forward strand.
CAATATGAAAAGCTGCCGCTTTAATTCCCCCGCCACTTAAGACAAGAGCTACTTTTTTTTTGTTGTTGAGCTTCATGTTTTGATTATCTCTCAAATCAGATAAGAGGCCAATAGGCATTGGTGTTATTTGTAGAGAACTAGATAATAAGCCAACAAGCCCTGGTATTATTTGCAGAGAACGGGACAATAATGAAACTATTAGGGCGTTAAAAAAAACAGATTAACCAATGAATACTCATAAAACCCTTAGAGATGATTTGAGGAAAAGGTTTTAACGCATGGTCACGAAGTTACTAGACGTAGGTCTAAATGTGGTTTTGTGTCTTTAGGACCTATTTATTTGGGCTTGCCAAGCACCTGGACTATGGTAAGGTTGGATAGTCGGCAAGGAGAGGGCATCGTGAATTCGGCAACTTGGTTATCACTCACTGATTATTCAACTAAATACAGAGTTAGTGTGTCGACGTTACGCCGTAGGATTAAATCCAATGATGTCCCCTTTGAGTTTAGAGATGGAAAGTACCTCTTGAAAGACAAGGCGCAGTCCCTTCACCGTTGGCATCGTCCCTCCCTGGATATATGTGATGAAGAGATTGTCGCTAAACACCGCCCCTCCCTGGAGCAAAACAAAAAAGAAGAGAGCGCGCCAGCCGTTCTTGAAACAGCAAATAGGATGATTAATGAGTTAAAATCAGCCTATGATTTAGCTCTCAAAGAAAAACAAGAGCAGATATTATCGTTAAAAGGAGAGCTGGTTGGTTTGCGAACTCTTGTTAGCGTGTTGGAGTCAGAGAATGGAAAATTAAAAAAGGCGAAGTTAGAGTCGGCTTTTTCATTACCCCATCATAGTCTTAAATAAAAGCTTTTTAAGCAGCAGCTTGCTTGCTTGCACCTTTCTTCTTTTCTCGAATTGTTTTTGTGGCTTTTTCTTTGATAAGAACGATGGATAGAACTTCATCTAGGTTTTCAACAAAGATAAAATTAATTTTTTCTTTAAACTCTTTAGGAATGTCAGAGATATCTTTTTTACAAGACATTGGAATAATGACATCTTTAATTCCTTGATTCAAAGCAGCCAAAGCTTTTTCTCGAACGCCTCCGACAGGAAGAACTCTCCCCGAGAGAGTGAGCTCACCCGTCATGGCAATATCATGACGAATAGGGGTGTTAGTCATTAAACTGATTAAAGTTGCCGCCAATGTAATTCCAGCTGAAGGCCCGTCTTTAGGAATAGCTCCCGCAGGAAGATGAACATGGATTTCATATTTATTAAAAAAACTTTCATCAATACCCAGTTCTTCATGATGGGCACGAGCATAGGACATAGCTGCTTGGGCAGATTCTTTCATCACATCACCGAGTTGCCCTGTTAGTTTGAGGCCACCTTTGCCCTTCATCTTTAAAGCTTCGATAAAAAGAGTTTCTCCTCCAGCTTGAGTCCATGCAAGACCAGTGGCAACACCGACTTGGGATTCTTTGAGGCGCTCTTCTCTAGTAAACTTAGCAGCACCAAGAAGTTCTGAAACTTTTTTTGCATTTAGAATAATCTTTTCTTTGTGTCCAGTGACAACATATTTTGCAACCTTACGACATATTGATCCAACTTCTCGTTCAAGGTTTCTTAATCCAGCTTCACGGGTGTAGCCAGAAATAAGAGTTTTTATTCCTTCATCAGTGAATTCAATTTGATCATGATTAAGACCATTATTCTCAATTTGTCGATCAATGAGATGTTTTTTAGTAATAAGCAATTTATCATTTTCTGTGTACCCAGAAAGATAAATAATTTCCATTCTATCTCTTAGCGCTGGAGGAATATTTTCCAGAACATTGGACGTTGCCACAAAGAGACATTTACTTAAGTCAAAATCTACATTGAGGTAGTTATCTCTAAATGTTGAATTTTGAGCTGGGTCTAGAACTTCTAGCATAGCAGAACTAGGATCTCCACGGAAATCACTTCCCAATTTATCAATTTCATCTAGAACAATAACAGGGTTATTTGTTTTAACTTGTTTTAGGGCTTGAATAATTTTTCCTGGCATAGCTCCGACATAGGTGCGTCTGTGTCCACGGATTTCGGCCTCATCTTTAACTCCACCAAGAGCGATACGAAAATACTCTCGCCCCATCGCTTTAGCTATGCTTTTGCCGAGAGATGTTTTTCCAACCCCTGGAGGGCCTGAAAAACAAAGAATAGGCCCTTTCATATCTGCTTTAAGACTACGGACAGCAAGAAATTCTAAAATACGATCTTTTATTTTGTGTAAATCATAGTGATCTTCGTCGAGGACGATTTTAGCATGGGTGAGATCCAGATTATCTTCACTTGATTTATTCCAAGGAAGATCTGCGAGTGAATCTAAATAAGAGCGAATCATAGAGGCTTCACTTGCATCAGGGTGCATTTTCTCTAGACGAGCAAGCTGTTTTAGAGCTTCTTCTTCAACTTCTGAAGGCATCTTTGCCATCTCAATTTTTTTATAAACCTCTTCGATCTCTTCAGAACGGGAGTCTCCATCACCAAGCTCACTTTTAATCGCCTTCATTTGTTCTCGAAGAAAATGCTCTCTTTGTGAACGGCTCATTTCATCTTTTGCTGTTGAACGAATCTGTTGTTGCATTTGTAAAATTTCTAGTTCTTTAGTTAATATTTGATTAACAAGATCTAGGCGTTCTTTGTGATCTTGAGTTTCAAGAACCTTTTGTGCGCTTTCAACACTTAGCCCTAAGTTACTGGCAATAAGATCAGCGAGACGACCTGGGCTTTCTACATCATCGAGAACCAGTAGAATGTCGGGTGAGAGCATTTTTCCAAGAGAAATAATTTTTTCAATTTGTTCTTTTGCATGACGGATCATAGCTTCACATTCTAAGAAAAGAGAATCTTTCTTTGGCTCATCAATTTTATCTATACTAACTTCAAAAAATGGAGAGAGCTGTTTAAAATCTTTAATAGTGCCTTTACCAACACCTTGGATGAGTATTTTAACTCGCCCGTCAGAGAGTTTACGCATGCGCATAATCATGGCGATTGTTCCGGTGGTATAAATAGAGTCACGGGAGGGACTTTCTTCTGTTATGTCTCTCTGAGAAGAGAGAAAAATAAAACGATTTTTTGTCAGAGCTTCTTCAACGGCACTAATAGAGCTTTCTCGTCCAACAAAGAGAGGAAGTATCATGTAGGGAAAGACAACAATATCCCTTACAGGCAACAGTGGTAATGTTTCAGGGACCTCTAAGGTCTTATCATCAAAACTCATCTCTCTCCTCCATAATTTCTAAAACAATGGCATTTCTGATAGTAAGAGTTTTTTCGGCTAGAAAAAGGCGGGCCTTTAAGAAAAAGAGAGCATCAAAGGTCTGGAATTTATAATTATTGCTAAAACACCCTACAACAGTTGGTAGTAGGGTGTTTTGGTGGGGAGAAAGGTAAAACGTTAGTCCTGTTGGAAAGAGAGTTTCCTACTATTTTATTTATAGAGACCTGTATCTTTTTAGAAAAGATTCTCGAATTTCAGCACCTTCAATACTTAGGCGAGTCCATGGAATAATAAGAAGACGCTCTTCCTCAATAGGATCATTTGTTTCATCACAAGAGCCAAAAGCCCCCTGTTCTATTCTACCTAATGCTGCCTCTATCTCTACAAGCGTTGCTCTATATTTGTTTTGTATGGAGAGAGATCTATTTTCTGCTGAAATACCAAGAGATTGGTCTATTTCATCACCACCGTTATCACGGGAGAGGAGTTCTGTTTTTAAATTAGAGAGAATCTCTAAAAGGTCTTGTTTTTTAGAGAGAAGTTTTTTTTTACACTCTGTAATGAGTTCTTTTTTTAACATTGAGGTCTCCTTTTTAAAACTTTTGGCTAAAATTATGGCCATTTTAAAAAGAAGACACAGGGGGAATAGAAAGGGGTTAATTTGAATCTTCGTCTCTTTGCTTTTTTAGATAATTTTCTGGATCAAATTCAGTGATGTCGTTGTTATCGACAGTAAGAGTGACGAGAGGGCGGATAACTTCTCTTTTTGCAGAGATACTGAGGTTTTTTATAAAGCCAGGGAATATTTTTAGAGAGGAGAGCTTCTCTTTAAGGTCTGTTCTTGATGTGGCCCCTGAAGTGATGAGTTGTCGAAGCAAAACAGCAGAATCGTAGGCTTGAATCTCAAATGTCCCAGGGCTTGTTTTAAAGACACGGGAAAAATCTTTATACAGAGAGGTCTGCTTAGTTTGTTCACTGACTAAAGCCCCGCCGATGAAAATGGTTAATTGAGAGAATCGCCCTGCGCGCTTTGGAAGAGATGATGTATGCCAAAGGTTTGTGCCGAGGAGAGAGAGATTTTCTACATCATTGTAGGCTAACATAGGGGCGACTTGTCCGAGAGTTTTTACGCTGTCTGGAATAAAAAGAGCTTCAAAATCAACAACAGGAGGAAGAATATCGTTGGGGATGTTTTTTCGTAGAGTTCTTCTTGTTTGAGATTCGGTCCATTCTCGAAGACGAATTTTGTACTCAGGTAGTCGATCCTCAATATAGAATGTTCCAACAAGTCTTTGGATATGGGAACGAAAATCTGTTTCCTTTGGATTGTAACTGACGGCGCCTCGGATTTCTCCGCCGCGAGCAAGGACTTCATCCCAAAAAAGACTGGCATATTCTGTGCCATAGTTATCGTTGGGGTAGAGGATAGCAAAACGCTTGAGTTTCATTTCTTCCATCGCTGTGCGAACGAGGTGTTTCACTTGCATGTGACTGGTTGTGGCGTTTCTAAATACCGACCGACCGACTTCTGTAACATTGCTTTTTTGAGAGAGAGCGATGCTTGGAACACCGAGTTCATGAGCTTTTGAAGCAACGGCTAAGGAGGTTTTACTTAGAAGACTACCAACGATGGCAACGACGTGGTCCTCTTGAACCAGACGCTCAACGGCCTTTCGTGCAACGTCAGGGTTTCCTTCGCTGTCAATGACAGCTAACTTGAATTGAGAGGGATTGTTATCATAAAGACCTAAGCCGAGTTGAAGTCCTTTTAGAGTTTTTTTTGCAATTTTAGCATGCTTTCCCGTTAGGGGGAGAATGGCCCCAATGGTGTAGGAAGATGTTTTTTTTAAAGAATTAATTTGGAAAATCAATTGTGAAGCTTCTTCAGAGAGGTCACTTTCTGGTAGTAAAACAATCACTTTATTTAGATAGTATCGAGCAAGGCTTGTGTTCTGTTTCTCGATATAATTATGTCCCAGTTGTAACATTGCATAGGGACGAATAAATGAATAGTCAGAGTTAGAGGAGACATCCTCTCTTTGAGAATCAGTGAGCTTAGATTCGGTGAGTTCTATGGCCTGTAGACGATATTGAGAACGATTCTCTGGAGAAGTATCCTCAATAGATAAATAAACAAGGGTTTTAAGTTTTTCTAGTGGATGTTGAATTTGTGTTAATAACAGTAGAGACAAACGGTGGGCAAGGAGAGACTCTTTTTTTGAAAGCCCTGATTTGTTAATGAGTTTTTGATTGAGTTTAAATGCTTTTTCAAGTTGATTCATATGAAAAAGAGCACGAGAGGCATAGAGAAGAGCTTCAATTTCTCGATCACTTTCAAAGCTAGATTGAATAACCTTTAAATAGTGTTGATAGGCTTTAGAGAAGTTTTGTTTTTTATTATAAATATGCCCTATTTCTATAGAAGCATCATCAGCGAGGTCTGAACCAGGAAAAGAATCTGTCACTTGGGAGAAAGAGAGAATAGCCTGAGAAAAGTGGCCATGTTTTTTTTGCCATAACCCTTTTTTATAAAGATTTTGAACAGAGAGAGGAGATTTGATTGCAGGCCGCTTAAAGAGCTGAGTTGAACAAGAGGAGAGAAAAAGTAAACAAGAAGAAAATATTAATAGATTGTAAAATAAAATTTTGCTCATAGTCGCATGACTCCTCTTTACTGTGAAAACACTACCTTTTTTGACGATTTTTTTAAACTTATTGTGATGGTTTTTTTCTTAATTGTTCAAGGGTCTTTTTAAAATCGGCGACCTTCGGAGTGTCTTTAAGATCTGTTTTCATCTGCTTAAGTAGCTTAATTTGTTGTTTATTTAGGTCTTGAGGTGTGTCGACGAGTATTTTAATGAGCATATCTCCGTCCCCCGATCCTTTTAGTTCTGGAAAACCCTTTCCTTTGAGGCGAAAGACTTGTTCAGAGGTGCTTCCCGGAGGAATTTTAAGGTGTCCACGCCCTGATAATGTGGGAATTTCGAGGGAGGCTCCCAAAATGGCATCAATGAAACTGACGGGAAGGCTTAGAACGAGGCTACTGTCTTCGCGCTTGAAAATAGGGTGTTCTTGAATTTTTATGACAACATAGAGATCTCCGTTTGGGCCATTATTGACGCTAGAGTCCCCTTCGTTAGCAAGTTTAAGCTTTTGATCTTTTTTGACTCCTGCGGGCACTTTGACAGAGAGGCGTGTTGTGTCGTTGCGATTGTTTTTAAAGGCAATCTCTTTTTCACACCCTGAAGCGACCTCTTCGAGTGTGATTGTTAATGTGTAGCGTAAATCGGAGCCTTTGCGCGGGCGTGATTGGCGAGAATTTCTTTTGCCGCTACCAAAAACATCACCGAAGAGGTCTCCAAAAATATCCTGTGGATTAAAGTCTTGGTCAAAAGGACTTTGTCTGCCACGGAATCCTCCTCCGCTAAAACCTTGTTGTGCCCCAGCATGACCAAACTGATCGTACGTTTGCCTCTTCTGAGGGTTGCTGAGAACATCGTAAGCCCCTGTAATTTCTTTAAATTTTTCCTCAGCTTGTTTATTATTTGGGTTTTTATCAGGATGATATTTCATTGCGAGCTTGCGATAGGCTTTTTTAAGTTCATCGGGAGAGGCCGAGCGACTGACATTTAGAGTGGTGTAGTAATCTTGTTGTGACATATAGATTAAGACTTGGCCTTAGCAACAACGACTTGTGCTGGACGAATGACCTTGCCGTGCATTTTATAGGGTTTTTTTAGAACACGAAGAATGTGGCCAGGGGCTATCTGGTCTGTTTCCTCGCTACTAAGGGCTTCATGTTGTGTGGGGTCAAAGGGAGTCCCTTGGCACAATATTTCTTCTACTCCATGCTTTTCTAGGGAGCACCTTAGATTTTTTGCAGTCATTTCGATTCCTTTTTTGAAGTCTTCCCAGCTATCGTTTTGCACCTTGGCTTCAAGGGCACGGTCAAAATTATCAACCACTTCGAGCAGATCATTGATGAGATTTTTAGCTCCAAATTTAATGAGTTCAGAACGCTCTTTAATGGTGTTTCTTTTGTAATTATCAAACTCAGCCTTAAGGTAGAGGTAGGCATCTTGGGATTTAGAGAGGCTTTCAGAGAGAGTTTCTTCGGTCTTCTCTATTGCTTTTTTTTGAGATTTACCATCAATCTTGTCGTTGGCGGCACTGTCAGTGATATTATCAGAGGCACTTTTGCTTGTTTGCTCTTTGACAGAAGAGGGCGTCGCCTTGGCTAATTGTTCAGAATTACTCGAATCTTCATTCATAAAGAGCTCCTTATACACAAGAGGAAGTATGTTTCTTTTCTTGAAAATGTCAATGTGAGCCAAAGAAAAAACAAGCTAAAAAGAAGTATTTAAAATATGTGAAATAATGGTTTTTCCAGCTAAATCTTTATGTTTCTCAACTCGAAAGACAAAACAAATTTTATCTTTAAAGAAAATTTGCTCATCTACAATAGATAGGTTCTTGTATTGTTTGGCGACTCTCTCTGGCAAAATACCAGTGCCATAGCCGATGGAGGTGAGTTTAGCGATAACCTCCAAGTTTCCAGAGGTCAGTTGATGCTTGAATTTGTGTTGAGATTTTTGCAATTTCTTAAGAATAGAGTTGGATTGGATGAGCTCAGAGTCATAGATAAGCCGTGAGGATTTTTTCTTTGAGTGGCTAAAAAGAGCGACTCGGTCTTGGCAGAGTTCTTTTATTATTAAGTCAGGATGTTTTTTGGGGTTCACGATGATGCCAAAATCTAACTCCCAGTTAATAACTTTTTTAGTGATCTCCCTGGAGAGACCGTGTTCAAGGTTAAATTCTAGATTCGGAAAGCTTCTATCTAGTTCAGGTAAAAAATGTTCAAGAGTGTAAAGAGCGACAGAGGGGTGAACGCCTAAGGAGTATTTTCCCACAACAGCCCCCTTTTCGTTGCTGACAAGCGCTTTTATTTCTCCCCATTCAAAGAGAAGAGCCCGCCCCCGTTGAGCAAAAGACTCACCTAACTTTGTTAATTGCACTCCATTTTTAAGTCTAATTAATAGAGGCCCCCCCAGTTCCCTTTCAAGGCGCTTAACTGAGTAGCTCAAAGCTGGCTGAGTGATTCCAGCCAACTCAGAGGCGCGAGTGATGTTCAGAGTCTCTGAAACAAAGAGAAAATATTTTATATCTTCTAGAACAACAGACATAAGAGAATTGTATCACAGAGATTCAAAATAAACATTTTATTTATTTTTATTTTAGGAGCATAACTACTGCTGTGGGGGAGAGGAGATGGGTGTGTAAAAAAGATAATATCTAAAGTGTGGGTCGCTAAAGGTGGGCGATGCCCAGAGATTGATTTGTTTAGAAATAAAAAAACAGATAGAAAGCTGTTTTTACTCGTCAAAAACGAGGCGTGTCATTTTGTAATTTATGTCATTCTATAATTTAACTGTGGAGAGGTGAAATGTCTGAAAAAAGTGATTTAAACCGAAGAAGTTTTTTTAAAACAGGACTTGGTGTTGCAGGGGCATTTATCGCCAGTAGGGCCTTGGCTGAAACATGTAGATCAGTGACAAGTGAGCAGCCGTTAGGGCCTTTTTTCCCTAATGCAGGAACACCTCAAGATCCTATCAGGGAAAATAATGATCAAGGAATTCCGATACACCTTGCTAATGATAATGATTTAACTTTTATCAAAGGACGTGGAGGTCAAGCAAAGGGGCAGGTGGTTTACATTAAAGGGCTTTTGACAGATGAAGCCTGTGAACCCATTTCCAATGGAACGATTGTTATTTGGCAAGCATCGTCAAGCGGTCGCTACAACCACAGAGGGGATGCTGATAATCAAGATTTTGCCCATCCTGTGACGGGAAAAATAATAAAAAGAGTCTTGGATCCTTCGTTTCAGTATTGGGGACAAGCGGTAACAAATGAGAGAGGAGAGTATCGGTTTAAAACAATTATCCCTGGGTTTTACCCCGCGGATTTACAGAACAAATGGTATCGTCCTCCACATATTCATTTTCTTGCATCTGCTACGGGACAGCCTCAATTTGTGACTCAAATGTATTTCAAGGGTCAGGATATTGAGGAAAATGATTGGATTCAGGAACTCAATAGGAGAGATTTTTTGTTGCAAAACTCTAGAATGAGTACAGCAGAAAAAGAAGCTCTTGTTATTGATTTTAAAAGAGACACGAGTGGAAAGATAACAGATGGCTTGGTGGGGCGATTTGACATTACTTTACCGAGATAATCAGAAAAAACTGATAATTTAAATGAAAAAATTACAAAGAGACTAGAGATTGGATTTAGATTTTTTTAATTAGACAATTAATATAATTAAAGAGAATGTTTTCAAAAAAGGAGAATATGATGAAAAACTTAATAAGTAGAATGGTGTTTTTAACGTTGCTTTCAGCACAAGCTTTAGCGGGATTCGCTGAGGTTGGTGACTACAAAATTGATCCTACACACACAAATGTCGGTTTTAAAGTGGGTCACTTAGGTATCAGTATAGTTGTAGGTCGCTTTAATACTGTTAGTGGAGATGTTAAACTTACTGGAGATAGAAATTCTACAATTTCAGCAAAAATAGACACGGCAAGTGTTGATACTAATAATGAGAGAAGAGATAATCATTTGAGAAGTGGTGATTTTTTTAATTCCAATCGTTTTCCTAAAATAGAATATGTGTCCAGCAAAATGACTCTAAATGGAGATGGTGACCCAGAAACTATTGAGGGACACTTAGTCCTGCTCGGCATAAGAAAGCCTGTAAACTTAAAGGTTCAAACTCTTGGAGGCGGTTTGGGTCCCCGTGGAAAACATCGCATTGGTCTTCAAGCTAAAGGAAGGATTAGGCGTACTGATTTCGGAATGAATAAATTTCTTGTTCCAGCAGGTGATAACGTAGAGATTATACTCAATGTCGAATTAATCAAAAAAAACTAAAAAAAAATGAGGGCCACGATTTATGAAATTATCTATTGCCCTCATAAAAACAGTTAAAATAACTTTATCTCTGGCGAGCTTGATGTTCACCGCTTGCTCGCCCACTCATGACAACCCTCTTCTAAATAAAAAATCAACATCGAGGCAAGTGCAAGAGCTATTGCAAGCCCCAGAGACGATCGTCTTTAGTGATATAAAGAGGTTAGTTTTGACAACTAGATGTTTAGATTGCCATGGCGGTCAAGAGACAAAGGCAAATGTCAATTTAGTGAGTTACGATAACTTAACTTCAGGTTTAAATTTTAAGAAGGTGGTGATTCCGTTTGATGTAAGAAGGAGCGAATTATTAAGCACTCTGACAGCATCTGGTGATCGTAGAATGCCACCTCTAGACGAACCACAATTAACTGATGGAGAAAAGAGCCTTTTATTTGCTTGGATTAGTCATGGAGCGAAAAATATAACGCTAGCTAAGAGACCTATTACTTTAAAAGAAGAGCTTCAAAAATACTTTGAAAAACCGGAAACAATTGACTATCAGATTATTCAGAAGAAGGTTTTTAAGAATCAGTGTTTTAAATGTCATTCACAAGAAAGCGAACTTGCTGAGGATGATGTGCTTTTGTATTCTGCTGACTTAACAAATTATCAGACAATTTTTAATTCTTTTGAACCTGTAGTTAAAAAGGGAGACATAGAAGAAAGCGCTTTATTTCGCTCAGTTGCTATTGAGCAATCTATGCCTCTAGAGAGTGAAGGCTATGAGCCTCTGGACAGCTTACTAGTCAAACTGTTGAGACTTTGGATTTTAAACTGTGCTATTGAGTCTTATGACCCTGAAGAGGAAGGTTTGATCTCTAATCCAAAGTCACCAGATAAGGTTCGCTTGTGCGAAGGACAGTAGTATTGAGAAATTAGAAGTACAGATGGGTTTGTAATATTAAAGAGCTTTGTTTGTGCGTTGTGTGTTCATGTTTATCATAATTTGTCATCTCCCTATAGAAGGCAGAAAAATCAACTCCTGGAAAAATAAATGTGCGATAGCCAAGAGAATTTTGATTTGCACGACCTTCATTTAAGCTGAGTGCTGTGTCTGCTCTCTCTGCGATGAATTCAATATAGTTTTCTTTCCAGATCCGATAACGAAGTTCAAGAGTAAAAACACTTCCTTTGTTAAAAGCATCCTGAGTGAATTCCTGCTCTAAGCGAAGCATTTCAAAATTAAGGATAAAACCTTGCCACTTCATTCCACCCTGAATTGAATGGGCTAGAGTTGTAAGGTTTTTTTTGGTTGATTGATTTGCGGTATTCCAGAAAGAATAAACAAAAGAAGCCCCAAGAGTGACCCACCGAGCTCCGAGGTTAGTAATAAAACCTCTCTCTTGCATGAAGGGCCCTTGTGATGGTTGTACGAAATGAACATTAATAAAAGGAACATTTGGGGCACTGCCAATAGAAATCGTTTTAAAGGTCGCAGAGAATGGGCTAGTTGAAAGAGCTGATCTATAGAACATAGATTGGGCAAGAGTTTCGTGATCAGGTGTGTAGTGTTCAAACATAGGTTTATAAAGACCATGCATGATGAAAGAGTTAAATGGTAAGTCATCTATAAGAACATAGGCTGACTTTGCTTTAGCTGATTGGAACTGATGTTCTGGCTCTTTGGTATTTGGTCCATTCGCATAACGAGTCTCTGAAACAAACGCAATTTTATAAAATTTAGAATGGGCAGGAAGAGGTCTGTATTCAAGCCCAACGTCAAATACCATCGGCCAGAGATCAAGATCAGTCTCGATTTTTTTATTGTTAGAAGACTTTGTTAAAGGCATATGCGCTAAATATCGAAAATCCACACCGACATTTATTTTCTTTGTACGTTTAAACATGTAAGGATCGTTAAAAGGGATTACAGACTCAAATTTTTTGGAAGATTCTACGATAGACTCCCAGTTAGTATCGCCATTTGCTCTTTCGTAATAAAACTCTTCAAAACTCATTTTTTTAAAATCAGATTCAGTGAATGTCTTTTTTTGACTTATTTCTCTTAATTGAGCCGTTTTTCTAATTGCTGTAGCGAGTTGTTTTCTTGTCTTTAGATTTTGTGGCAAGGTTTTCGTATTAGTTTTTCTTTTTTCTTGTAAAGCTTTTTTCATTTTATTTGCATGCGTTTGAGAGGTGTACCCCTGGGCAAACCATGGAAGGGGTTTTTCTTTGTTTTTGCCAACTTTAAAATAACCTGAATTAAGCCAACGATTTGAGGTCCATTTACCATAAAAATTTCTTAGACCTCCCCCGTTTGGATTTGTGTGGCAACCTTGACAGGAGAGCGTGCATCGTCTTTTTTCAGCTTTGACATTATAACGACTCGGGGAATGGCAGGCGGCGCAGTTTTGTGCGAAACGGGTTGCGAGCCAAGGCTCCGCACTGGTCGTAAATGACAAAAATAATATGATATTCGCAAACAAAACTTTCAAAGATCCTCCAAGTATTTTAAGGGATAAGGTCATTTCTAAAAAAGGTAAGCTCTTCAAAGACTTGGTTACTGAGATTTTTTCCTTGAGAACTTAAAGACCAATTCTTTGCTTCAGCAGAGACGAGCCCTTGTTCGACGAGTTTTTTAAGACGTCTTTTTGTTTCTAAAAAAGCGGGTTTTGAGAATTTTTTTTCAAGAGAGTCGTCTCTAAGGCCTGTATTCATGCGCAAGGATGTGTGGCAGTAGTCAGTGAGGCACTCGTGGAGTGTGAGATTTTCAATCAGAGAATTTGGGCGCAGAGAGGAGATTGTTTGGGGTTCGGCTTTTAATGAAGAGAGCCATTTTTCATACTGAGGAAAAGTGACGGGGTTTGAGAAGCGGAGCCCCCAAGAGTTTTCTTGTGGAATGAGGTGTATAGGAGTCTCTTTTGGAAAGTAGGAATGGGCACTCATGCCAAGCCCCCAATAGGCGTGATCTTTCCAATAAATTTGATTGTGTTTTGATTCCTGATTTTTCAAGGCATAGTTGGAGAGTTCATAACGCTGAAGCCCAGAGAGTTTTAGCTTTTCTTCAATAAGCTGGAACATCTCGATTTGCTCTTGATCGGAGGCGCGTCCCTTCATAAGAAAATGGTTTTCAGGAATGGTGAGGTTGTAAGCGCTCATATGAGAGGGATTGTAGGATAAAAAATGTTCTAAATCGGCCTCTAACATAGACAAATTTTGCCGTGGAAGACCAAATAGAATGTCAGCAGAAAAAAGAGTTCCGTGTTCTTTTAAGTAGCTTAAAGTTTCATGGGAGTTTTGGACGGAGTGTTTACGCTTGGTTTGCTTTAAGAGTTCCTCGTCAAAGGTCTGGACGCCAACGCTAAAACGATTGAAGCCTGCGGTTTTAAGAAGATCAATTTCTTGGGATAAAACCGTTCCAGGGTTGATTTCTAGAGTGATTTCGATATTTGGAGAAAAAATAAAACCGTTGTCTTGTAGTAATTTTAAAAGGGATACTAAGAGATAGTTGGGAACAAGGCTTGGGGTTCCTCCACCAAAGTAAATAGAGTCAATTTTAGTGAATGGTATGGTAGGACGGTAAGCTAAAAATTCTTGTTTAAGAAGTTGAACATATTTAAGGATATGGTCTTTATCGTTATTTTGTATGGTTGCGAAGTCACAATAGGAACACTGCTGTAGGCAATGTGGAATATGAATATAGAGACCAAACTTCATAGGAGTAAGTTATTTTATGTCAGTTAAATATCAACTAAAAAATGGAATGGATGTCATATTAGTAGAAAATCACAAATCTCCCGTTGTATCTGTACAAATGTGGATAAAAACAGGAAGCGCTGATGAACCGAAGCATCTCGCGGGAGTGAGTCACTTTATAGAACACTTGGTTTTTAAAGGCACAGAAAAATTTGGTGTTGGCGAGATTGCCTCCTGCGTAGAGGGTTCAGGGGGGGAGTTAAATGCCTATACATCGTTTGATCAAACGGTTTTTCACGTTACGATATCTAAGGAGTTTCAAAGCACTGGTTTAGAGGTTATTTCGCAAATGATGGGCTTCCCTTCATTCGATAAAAAAGAAATTAATAATGAGAGAGAGGTTGTGATTGAAGAGATAAAAAGAGGGCAGGACAGTCTTGGCAATCAAGCAAGCCAATTATTGTTCTCTACTCTCTTTAAAAATCACCCCTACGGAAGTCCCGTGATTGGTTTTGAAGAAATTATTCGTAATCTGAGTCGAGAAGAAATCGTACAGTACTTTGAAGAACGTTATGTGCCAGAGAATATGTTCTTATTGGTTACAGGAGATTTTGATCGTCAGGAAATGAAGCAGCTTATTAGAAGTAAATTTGAATGCTTTAAAAAGAAAAAATTAAAAAAGAGCCTAAAAACGCGTGCCCCAAAGTACACATCTCCACAAATAAGAGTGAAAGAATCAAGTTTTGAGGACTCTATTGCTTATTTGTCATGGCCCGCCCCGGCAGTGAATCACGAAGACATTCCTGCGTTGGATGTCTTATCAATGATTTTAGGGCAAGGTGAGAGTTCTCGTTTGGTCAGAGCGATGACAATTGATGAACGATTATTACAAGGAGTGGGAGCAAGCGCCTACACCCCCCGAAGAGCGGGGCTTTTTGCGATCTCTTTGGTTTTACACTTAGATCAACTAGAGAGAGCTTTACAGGTTTGTGGAGAAAAAATATTAGAAATCATAAAAACTCCACCCTCTCAGGATGAGCTTAAACGGGCAATTGTAAATATGGAGGTGGGAGAACTTTTTTCTCTGGAGACTGTGGATGGCATTGCAAGAAAGACAGGGGAATTGGAGTTTTTATTAGGAGATTACAAGTATTTTAAAAAATACATAAAACAGGTTAGAAGTTTAACTTCAGATCGTATTTCAGAGGTGGCAAGGAAGTACTTAAAACCCCAGTTTTTCCACGGAATTATGCTGTCTAGTGAAAAACCTCAAAAAGCGGAAAAGACACTGAAGTCTTGGCAAAAAAAGTACTCTGAGGAGTTTAAAAAGATTAAAAAGCCACAAGAAAAACAAAATAAAAAACTTCGTTTAAAGAAAAATGACTTTGATTTAAACAAGGTAAGTAAGAAAAGAGGCCACATAAAAGTTTCTCGATATAAACAAGGACATAAAGGAGTTTTTTTTCAGAGCAATGAGACGCCGATTGTCTCTATTAAAGCGGCTTTTTTAGGGGGAAGCCGAGATGAGCCAGAAGGGAAAGAGGGGCTTTCGGAGGTTTTTTCCCGTTTATTAGGGGGAGGGACCGAATTAAGAAATGAAAATGAAATCTACAAGGATATTGAAAACCTAGGGGCGCATCTATCGTCTTTTTCTGGAAGAAACACGACAGGGCTTTCGTTGAATGTTGTGAATCGTTTTGAAAAAGAAGGCACAGAGGTTTTTAGTGAGATACTTTCCATTCCTGTTTTTGATGAAAAGATCTTGTTAAGAGAAAAAGAAGCTCTTGTTGAACAAATTAAATCTAGCAATGACAATTCAGGGCAAAGAGCAATTCGTCAATTCCATGAAGGTCTTTTTGAAACCCATCCTTATGCAAAGGACCCACAGGGGTCTATTGAGTCGGTGATGTCTATTCATAAAAAGGATATTGAAGATTTCTGGTCAAAAATCGCACAGAGGAAGAATTTTACGTTTTCTCTTGCTGGTCCATATAATAAAGACTTTTCTTTAAAGGCCCTTAATAAAGTTTCTAAATCATTAGGTGGTGGGAAAAAAATTCAGAAAAAGTATTTATTCACTGGGCCAAAAGAAAATAAAATGATCTACAGTCAAGCTGATAAAGAACAGAGCCATATCGTTATAGGGTATAAGGGGCTTAATTTTAAATCGAAAAGAGTTTATGACTTACAAGTTATCCAGGCTGTTTTAGCAGGGCAGGGCGGACGACTGTTTCTTGAGTTAAGGGATAAAGAGTCCCTTGCTTATACGGTCACACCGATGCATATGGAAGGGATCGATGGTGGTTATTTTGGGGCTTACATAGGCTGCTCCCCCGAAAAAGCTAAGAAAGCGGTGAAGATGTTAAGAATTGAATTTAGAAAACTAATGGAAGAGCAGATTTCTGAGGAAGAGTTAAATAGGGCTAAGAGATACCTCATTGGCCGCCATGGGATAAGTTTACAGAGAATGTCATCTGTTTGTGGATCGATGTTGTTCAATGAGATTTATGACCTACCGGCTCGTGAGGTGTTTGACTACTCCATGAAGGTGTCTGAAGTGAGTTCAAAATCAATTCACAAGCTATGTCAGAAGATATTTGATCAACCTGAAATTTTAAGTCTGGTTGGTCCGAGAGAAATATAGAGAATACATGCTTTATTTGTCTTAAATCAGGACGTTAGGCGAGAAAAACGAAATTTGGCAATGGGAAGACCGACCTTTCTGATAAAATTATAAGCGTGGGGTAATTGGCTTAGCTATTAAAGGCGTTATGACTAATGAGAAAGAAAAATCAGTATCAGAACTTCTTTTGCCTTCTCGGGAGTTTTTTCAGTGTAAAATTGAGGAGGCTATTGATATTCGCCAAATTAAAATGGACCAGGTTATAAAGTCTTATTTGGTGGACTTGCTTGAACACTACTTAGACATAAGAAATCTATATCAAGAAGAAGACGAAAAAGGGCGTAAAAAAGTAACAACACTTGCTGAAACATTCCTGTTGGCTTTAAATCAAGAGAGAAATATCAAAATCGGTCAATTGAAAAAGCTTGGAGACAGAGCCCTCTACATAAGTGGTTTTTTTGGAGATTCTCTGCGTCGAAAAATTATTGATTTAGATTATTATGTGGACATGGGTGGAGCTGCGTATGGCGCACTCTCTAGAAGTGTTGAAGAGGAATCTTTTTCTGAGGTGTATCGAGAGTTTTCTGAACGATTTGTAGACTTTATGGATGTCTTGGCCTATATAAGCCAAGAGACTCAGATTCAAGATAACAAAAGTTTGATTCATCTTTATGATCGCTATTTGAGAACAGGATCTGAGTTAGCAAAGGATAAGTTGGTTGAACTGGGTTTGCTGAACTCCTCTGTAGAACAAAAGAAAATAAATCAACAATAGGAAAAATCTAAAAAAATAAAGCTGGAGTATTGGAGAGATGTTTAATCTTGGGTTTTCAGAAATGATTCTTCTTGCGGCGGTAGCTTTGATTTTCATAGGGCCACAGCAATTACCAGGGATTGCCCGTGCTTTAGGGCGTCTAATTAATGAATTTAAACGAACAACAGCTGATATTGTTGGTGGAGTTAAAAATCCAGGACAAGATCTTGAAGAATTAAGTGATAAATTACAAGAGTTAACAGAGATAAATTTAGACGTAGAAGAAAGTAAAAAAGATGAGTGAAGCTGTTTCTGAGGAAAACCAGAAAGAGAGTGGGGAACAGTCTCTTGTTGAACATTTAACCGAATTACGGGTTCGATTAATTAGAGCACTGATTTGTGTTATTCTTGGTGCAGCAGGTTGCTGGGTATTCAGTGAGAGTCTTTTTGACTTTATTAGACATCCTATAACACCGTTTTTAGGAGAAAAAGGACTTGTTTTTACAGCTCCAATGGACAAATTCTTAGCTCACGTGAAGGTTTCCTTTTTGGGGGGGGTGATTATCGCATGCCCCTTTTGGCTTTATCAAGTTTGGAAGTTTATGGCACCGGGGCTTTATAGTAATGAAAAAAAATACACGACGGCCTTTCTTTTTTCAGGAACGACTCTATTCTTAATGGGAACAAACTTTGTCTACTGGGTTGTGTATCCAATGGCTTTTGAGTTTTTATTAAATTTTGGGGGGCAGGTAGACAGCCCGATGATCACTATTTCGGAATACATATCTTTCTTTATAACAACAACAGTTTTATTTGGGGTGGCTTTTGAATTACCGTTGTTACTGACTGTTCTTGGCATTGCAGGAGTTGTTGATAAATCTTTTTTAGTTCGCCATCGTCGTTATGCAATTGTCATTTTATCGTTTATGAGTGCAATGATAACGCCACCTGATATTGTGAGTATGCTGCTAATGATTGTCCCTCTGCTGTTGCTATATGAGGCAGGGGTTTTTATGGTGGGAATTGTCGGTAAAAAAATAGTTTAATTTGATTATTCAAACTCAAGTAATAGAGAGTTTTTCTCGACAGCATCTCCGCCGGAGATATAAATTTTCTTTATTTTAGCATCAGAAGAAGAGCGAATCTCATTCTCCATTTTCATAGCTTCCATAACGATCAAAGGGTCTCCGGCTTTTACCTGTTGCCCCTCTTTAACAGAGACAGAAATGATTTTTCCAGGCATATCACTTTTAAGAGTTTTTTCTAAACTGAGACGCCCCTCTTTTTTAAGGCTTTCGTGAAGAAGCATTTCATCGTTAGACATCGTTATCGTTCGATAAGATCCACGCGTGTAAACCTCGTATTTAGTATCTTTTTTGATAACATCAATTAAGTAGGATTTATTTTTAAAAAGTAGACTTATGGTTTTCTCTGCCGTTTGGTGGTTTTTTTTATTTAAATTGTAGAAGACCCGCTCTTGACCTTCTTCTTGAAGAGAAATTTCCCAATGGGAAGAAGTTTCAGTGACATCGATCTTATATTTTTTGCCCTTTGTTTTAGCTTCAAAATACATATTACGACCTCATGGAAAGTTTACGGCTTTGGGTTTTCCAATGATTTAGAGATGGTTTCATCTTTGTGCTCTCCCCTTTTCTTTCATTAAAGGCAAAAATGGCTGCAGCGACAAGAAAAACATGGTCGTCGACAAAGCGAAATAATTCTGGTTCACTGATATTCAAGTCGTTTTCAATAAAATTCGTTGTATAACGGCCACTTAAAAATTTGGAATGTGAAAGAATAGATTTGTGTAGAACGATATTTGTTTTGACTCCCGTGATAATAAATTCAGTCAAAGCTCGTTGTAGTTTTTGAATAGCATCGTCACGACTTTTACCCCATGTAATAACTTTGGCAATCATTGGATCATAGTAGAGAGGGACCTCATAGCCAGGGTAGACGTGGGAATCAAGGCGAACAAAAGGCCCTTGTGGTAGACGACAGATGCGAACTTTACCTGGGGAGGGAGTGTAATTAACAGGGTCTTCAGCGCAGATGCGGGCCTCAATAGCGTGTCCAGTAATTTTAATATTTTCTTGCTTAAAGCTCAAAGGTTTTCCCTGGGCGACGTTAATCTGCTCTTGAACCAAATCTTTTCCTGTGACCATTTCTGTTACAGGGTGTTCAACCTGTAGGCGAGTGTTCATCTCCATAAAATAAAAATCATTGGTATTTGCGTCGTAGATAAATTCAAAAGTTCCTGCACCAATATAGTTAATAGATTTTGCTGCTTTGACAGAAAGAGCCCCCATTTTTTCACGAACATCACTTGGGACAGAGGGACTCGGAGCTTCTTCAATGATTTTTTGATGCCGTCTTTGCATGGAACACTCGCGATCATAAAGATGAACGACGTTGCCATGGTTGTCCCCAAAAATTTGAATTTCGATATGTTTAGGGCTAGAGATATATTTTTCTATGTAGACAGCGTCGTTGGCGAAATAATTTTTCCCCTCTGATTTACATGTGTTAAATGCGCTTTCAAGGTCTTTCTCATCGGTGACAACCCTCATGCCTTTGCCGCCTCCTCCAGCAGAGGCCTTGAGAATAATAGGAAGGCCTATTTTTTTGAGAAAACGTCGAGCGTCGTTGATATTTTCTAAGACTCCAGGGCTTCCAGGAACAACGGGAACTCCAGCGTGTTGCATAAGGTCTTTGGCAGAGAGTTTGTCGCCCATCAGCTCAATATTTTTAGAAGTGGGACCAATAAAGGAAATACCTATTTTTTCGAGTTTGAGAGCGAATTCAGTATTTTCACTTAAAAAACCATATCCGGGATGGATAGCGTCGACATTTGCTTTTTGTGCGATTTCAATGATTTTATCAATTTTCAGATAAGATTCGTTAGGGGAAGCAGGGCCGATAAAGTAAGCTTCTTCGGCAAGGAGAACGTGAAGGCTATTGCGGTCTGCTTCACTGAAGACAGCGACAGAGACAATCCCCATCTCTCGACAGGTGCGGATGACGCGAATAGCAATTTCTCCTCGATTGGCAATTAGAATTTTTTTAAACATAGGTATTTTCCATTCTAAAGAGGGATGTTCCCATGTTTTTTTGCTGGCATTGATCCTCTTTTGTTTTTAAGCATATCTAAGGATTCAATAAGACGTTTGCGTGTGACGGCAGGTTCAATGACTTCATCAAAGTATCCTAATTCAGCAGAGACGTATGGGTTATTGAATTTTTTTTCGTAATCTTCAGTTAGCTCTTTTCTTTTGTTTTCTGAATTGTCTGCATCTTGAATAGCCTGACGTTGAATGATATTAACGGCACCCTCAGCTCCCATAACAGCAATCTCTCCAGTGGGATAGGATAGGTTGATGTCAGCATCGAGGTGTTTGGAGGCCATTACAATGTAGGCTCCGCCGTAGGCTTTTCTGGTGATTAAGGTGATCTTAGGAACAGTGGCCTCGGCATAGGCGTAAAGCAATTTAGCTCCGTGAGTGATAAGGCCATTATGTTCTTGATCCATTCCGGGGAGAAATCCGGGGACATCAACAAAACTAATAATCGGGATATTAAAAGCATCACAGAAACGAATAAAACGAGAGGCTTTGCGACTGGCTTCAATATTTAAACAGCCTGCTAAATGCATGGGTTGATTGGCAACAATACCAACACTATGGCCGTTTAATCGTGAGAGGCCTATAATAATATTTTGTGCAAAGTCTTTTTGAACCTCTAAAAAATAGCCTTCATCGACGACAAGAGAAATTATTTTTTTCATATCATAGGGCTTTTTAGAATTATCTGGAATAAAATCGTTGAGAGATTCAATCATACGACAAGGAGAGTCTTTTGTTGGTAAAATAGGAGAATCATCCATATTGTTGCTTGGCAAAAAACCCATGAGTTCACGAATCATTAAGAGGCATGTTTTGTCATCTTTAGAAGAAAAATGGGCAACTCCTGATTTTTCAGTGTGGGTGACAGCTCCACCAAGTTTTTCTTTGGTGATGTCTTCATGGGTGACGGACTTAATAACATCGGGACCAGTGACAAACATATAGCTTGTGTTTTCAACCATAAAAACAAAATCTGTAATACTTGGGCTGTAGACAGCTCCACCAGCACAAGGCCCCATGATAGCGCTGATCTGTGGAATAACCCCTGAGAATTTTACATTGCGAGTAAAAATATCTCCATAGCCAGCAAGAGCTTCAACACCCTCTTGGATGCGGGCACCTCCCGCATCATTGAGGCCAATCATAGGGGCGCCATTTTGAATGGCTAAGTCCATGACCTTTATTATTTTATTAGCTGCTGTGCGCGACATGCTTCCGCCGAAAACGGTGAAATCTTGACTGTAAATATAAACGAGTTTTCCATTGATGTGGCCATAGCCAGTGATAACTCCGTCACCAGGAATTATTTTTTTTTCCATTCCAAAATTTACACAGCGTTGCGAGACAAAACGATCGAGTTCAACAAAACTACTTGGGTCTAGGAGAACATCTAATCGTTCTCGGGCGGTTAAACGTCCCCCGCTTTTGTGTTTAGCAATACGAGCTTCTCCGCCACCGAGCATGGCGTCTTCATTGCGTTTTTTAAGTTCATCGAGACGATCTTTGGTGGTGTTTAAGGGAGTGTCTTGCATAATAGTTTTGTCTCCTAAGATCCTATGGGGCCGCTTGGTAACAGCTCCTCCCAGTTAAGGTTTCTTCTAGCATATGGAAAGAAAGAGGATCATGGAAAAACTCTATTAACGCAAGGCGGCGTCAAGGCTCTGTAGAGCTCTCTCAATATTGAGTCTTCCGTTAGAGACAACAGGCGATGGGGTGAGGCCAATGTCGACAGAATCTAAAAGAGCCTGCTTGATTTGTCGACTTGTGGCAGAGGGGAAGCGACTCCACAGAAGGGCTGCTGAGCCAGAGACAATGGGTGCGGCCATGCTCGTTCCGCTCATGAGAGAAGCTCCTCCACCTGGAAGAGTGCTGTAGATATTGCTACCTGGGGCGACGAGATGTGTTTTATTAAAACTGTAATTGGAATAGTTGGCCATGAAGTCTTCTTCGTTGGAAGCGCCAACTGTTATTTGTGAGGAAATTTCGAAAGCTGCGGGAAAAGTTGGATGATCGTCAAGATTAGCGCCGTCGTTCCCAGAGGCAGTGATAAAGAGAACATCTTTTTTTCCTAGCTGCTCTATGGACTCCTTTAAGGCGGAAGAGCAATCAGGTCCGCCCCAACTTGCGTTGATAATTTTGGCTCCTTGGGAGACAGCGTATTGAATGGCTTCGATGGCATCGCTTAAGCGTCCAGAACCGTCTGGGCCCATAAAATTAAGGGGAAGGAGTTTTGCATTAGGAGCAATGCCTTTTGCTGCTCCTTGATTGTGACTGGCAAGAGCGATTCCTGAGACATGGGTTCCGTGTCCATCGCTGTCACGGACTCTTCCTGTTCGATTGAAAAAGTCGTAACCTTGAAAGTCATCAATCAAACCATTGCCGTCGTCATCTCTGTTATTAAAGGGCGTTTCTCTTCTGTTGGTGTGAAGACTGTCTCTTATCTGCGGGTGGTTGGTATCAACGCCGGTATCGATAATGGCAATAATAATACCGTCGCCCTTTATATTGTTGTTCCATGCATATGCGGCTTTAATTAAATTTAAATGATAGGATTTAGAAGAAAGAGATAAACCGTCAGTTGTTTTTATGAAATCATTAATTTTTACGGTGTAATCGTATTCAGCTAGTTCAATTTTATCTAAATTAGGTTCAACAAAATTTTTAAAAAATGTTTTTTTATCTTGAGCCTTAACAGTAGAGATATGTCCATCTGTCCATTTAACGATAAAGCGATTTTTGATGGCCTTATTAAGGCAAGACTGGGGGCCATGTTTATTCGTAGGAGGAATAAACACAGTGTGAGCACTTTTATTAAAACCACAGGAAGAAAGCACCGAAACAGATAAAATAATAATGGTAAAATGTAAGACATCCATGTCCACTCCTAAAGGCTTCGTGCCTTTTAAGGTATGACCTGTTGAGTGGAGAATAAGGTTAATTTTTTTGTAACTATTTAGAGGGTATGTTTTTAAAGATTAAGGAGAGAAGCTGTTGTGATTAAATTTTTGCAATAAATTGAGCAAGGACAGTTGCAAAGTGATTTTCAACTTGTTTGGCAGTGTCAGTGACATCTTCGTGGTTTAATTTTTCTTTAGAAATTCCTGCGGCCATATTTGTGATACAGCTGATGCCGCAAACACGAAGCCCGAGGAAGTTAGCTGCAATAGTTTCAGGCACAGTGCTCATGCCGACGGCTCCAGCTCCTATAAGACGGAAAAAATTAATTTCAGCAGGAGTTTCATAGCTAGGACCACTCACGCCGCAGTAAATTCCTTTGTGGCAGGGGATTTGATTTTCTTCCATCGTTTTTATGAGAAGAGAAGTCAGTTTTTTATCGTAGGCTTCTGTCATATCGAAAAATCGAGGACCGAGATCTTTTAGATGGGGGCCTATTAAAGGATTTGTTCCAGTGAGGTTTATGTGGTCTTCGATGGCCATAAAATGGCCCGGCTGCATTTTATCAAGAAGTCCCCCAGAAGAGTTGGTAAGGATAAGTTCTTTCACACCGAGCATTGCCAAGGTAAAGACGGGGTAAGTGACCGTCGACATAGAGTGTCCTTCGTAATAATGAATCCGACCTTGAAGGACTATAACAGGGGTGTTTTTTATCGAGCCAAAAACAAAATTTCCGCCGTGTCCTTCGATTGTTGGTGGAACAAAATGGGGGATATCTTGAAAAGGAAGGGTAAAGTCAATATCCATAGATTGAACAAAAGATCCGAGACCAGAGCCAAGAACAACACCTGTTTTTGGGAAGTTTTTTTTAGAAGAGTGTTCTTTAATGTAATCAATGGTTTCCTTAAGTTTTTGCGTGACCGTCATTTTAGATATCCTTTATTTATTGTTTCTACGAGTCTTAGGGCCTTTTTTTGACAACTCGTTTATAAATGAGTGACATTGGAGTGGTTTTTTTCTGACTCCATACAACACTGTTATAGAGGAGGTCAGTTGTTTTATCAAATAGAGAGGGGTTATCTCCATAAATAGTGAATAACGGGGAACCTTTTTTGACAAAATCTCCTATTTTTTTGTGGAGTTCGATCCCTGAGCCATGATCGAGGGAATCAGAGGAGTTTATGCGACCAGCTTTTAGTTGTATGCCAGCAACGCCTATTTGTTCACATTCGTAGCGTTGAATGTATCCATCTTGTGGAGCAGAGAGAACGTGTTTGTTTTTGCTAGCTGTGATGTGAGAAGGCCCATCGTCTTTTAAAACAGCACCTTGTTGCTCAAGAACTTGTATAAATTTTTTATAGGCTTGGCCCGATTGAAGAATATTCGTGGCAGTATCGATGCCTTCTTCGAGGGATGAGAGTTTTTTTCCAATAAAAATCATGGCTCCAGCTAATTGCAAGCTGAGCTGTCGAGTGTCATCATAAAGATCATTTCCATCAACAATATGTTTCTGACCCTTAAGAATGTCTATGCATTCAATGATTTCTAAACCATTTCCAATAAAACGTCCAAGAGGTTGGTTCATATCAGAAATAAAATAGGCCATCTGTAATCCATGGGATTGACCGATGGATAAAAGGGCCGAGGCTAATTCTTCAGCTTGTTCCTGAGTTTTCATAAAAGCTCCTGTGCCAACTTTTATATCTAGAACAAGTCCATTTATTCCTTCGGAAATTTTTTTAGAAAGAATACTCCCACAAATAAGAGGTAGAGAATCAACGGTGCCTGTGACGTCGCGAAGGGCATAGATTTTTTTATCTGCAGGGCAAATTTCTTTAGTTTGTCCCATGATAGAGAACTGAATTTCATTTACTTGTTTCGTAAATTGTTCAATGCTGAGGTTTAGATTAAAACCTTCAATGCTTTCTAGTTTATCTAAGGTTCCCCCTGTGTGACCTAGACCTCGTCCAGCAATCATGGGGACAGGGACTCCTGCAGCTGCAGCGATTGGACCTAAGATGAGGGAGGCTTTGTCGCCAACGCCGCCCGTACTGTGTTTGTCTACAGGAAAAACATCCTGTGCAAATTTAACACGACTGCCTGAATTTATCATTGCCTGAGTGAGTAGGGAAGTTTCGTTCTCTTTCATACCTTGAAAATAAACAGCCATTAGCCATGCAGACATTTGATAATCAGGGAGATCACCATTGGAGTAGGAGTTGATTAAAAAATCAATTTCTTCTTTTGAATGCTGAGCTCCAAGTTTTTTTTTCTTTATAAGCTCTGCGGGGATAAACATTTTAAGTCCTTTTCGTATCCATATGAGTAACGATAGTAACACCAGAACTTGTACCGAGACGATTGGCTCCGGCGGCAATCATATCTAAGGCATCTTGGTAGGTTTTAATTCCACCGCTGGCCTTCACGCCAATATGGGGAAGAATCGTTTTTCTTATAAGTTTAATATCAGAAATCGAGGCTCCAGAGGAGGAGAATCCAGTGGAGGTTTTTATAAAAGAGGCCCCAGCATCTTGACTGAGCTGGCAGGCAAGGGTTTTTTCTTGATCAGACAAAAGAGAAGTTTCGAGAATGACTTTTACAGGGATATCTCCTGCAGCACGGAGTGTTTTTTTTAGATCATTTTCCACATAGTGAAGATTCCTTTCCTTGAGATGACCTATGGGTAAAACCATATCAATTTCTTGGGCCCCATTTTCAATGGCATTTTGAGTTTCAAAGACTTTTGTTTCAGTGCACTGGTAACCAAGTGGAAATCCAATAACAGTTATAGATTTAACAGGTGAATTTTGTAGTTCTTTAAAACAAAGAGCTACAAAGGAAGGGGGGATACAAACGCTGGCAAACTTGTGGATGAGAGCTTCTTGACAGAGCAGCAGGAATTGTTTTTCTGTGGCCTCTGGTTTTAGAAGAGTGTGATCTATGTAGGGAGCGATGTCTCTAGGGGTATTTATTTTAATATTCAATGAAGAATCCTTTTTGAAGTGCCATGGAGGTCTTGCAAAATAGAGAGATTCTAGTCGGGGTCTTTTCCAAGAAAAAGATTTCCGTCTCTTTTTGTGATAAGTCCTCTGCGTATAAGATCTGAAATATATCTATCAAAATCAATCATACCACTAGCTTGACCTGTTTGTAGAGCTGATGGAATTTGATGGGTCTTTTTTTCGCGAATCATGTTTGCAATGGCTTTTGTGTTCCTCATCACTTCATAGGCCGCGACGCGTCCATTTCCATCGACCCTTCGGAAGAGGGTTTGTGCGATAACTCCTCTGAGGCTCTCTGCTAACATAATTCGAATCTGTTGTTGTTGCCCTTCTGGATAGGCATCAATAATACGATCGATTGTTTTTACAGCACTATTAGTGTGTAGCGTTCCAAAGACAAGGTGACCTGTTTCTGCTGCTGTGAGAGCCAGGGAAATTGTTTCTAGATCTCTCATCTCTCCGACGAGAATAATATCTGGATCTTCTCGAAGTGCGGCTCGAAGTGCGTTAGAGAAGCTTTTTGTGTGGCTACTGACTTCCCGTTGATTAATAAGGGACATATGATTGGGGTGTACAAATTCGATAGGGTCTTCAACAGTGATAATATGATCAGAGCGCGTGACGTTTATGTGATGAATTAGGGCGGCTAGGGTGGTTGATTTTCCTGAACCAGTGGGGCCTGTGACAAGAACGAGTCCCCGTGGAACATCAATAAGATTAAGAATACTTGGAGAGAGACCAAGCTCTTTTGGTGTTTTTATTTTTTCTGGAATGGCCCTAAAAACGGCACCAAGACCTTTTCTTTGCATAAAGACATTGCAGCGAAAGCGACCTATATCTGGTGTTGCGTAGGCCATATCCAGTTCCCATGTTTCGAGAAATAATTGTTTTTGTTTATCAGGAATTATTTCAAAAATAAGAGTTTGGCATTCTTTATTGGAAAGCTCTTTGTAGTTGAGGGGGGTCATTTTGCCGTGAATTCGAAGAACAGGGGCGGATCCACTGGTTAGATGCAAATCAGAAGCATCTTGCTTTATCATGATTTTTAGTAATGTATCAATTTTTGCCATAAAATCTCGAAGTTGTTTTTTATAGAGTTTAGCTCTTTATTGGAGAAAAATTATCTAAAATTGGATACAGAGGTGTTATAGGGGAACTTTCTAGACGTACGTCAGTTATATTGGTAAGGAATGCCAGTATGTTTAAGAAGATTTAAGGGAGAGAGAAGGTGTCAGCAGAAATTCTAATTAATATTAGACCGACGGAAACTCGTGTGGCTTATGTGGAAAATGGTGTGTTGACCGATTTGAAGGTGGAGAGAAAGGTCTCGCCAACATTGGTTGGTTCTATTCATTTAGGTAAAGTGTCACGTGTTCTTCCGGGGATGCAAGCGGCGTTTGTTGATATCGGTTTGGATAGGGCGGCTTTTTTATATGTGGGGGATATTCGTGATGATATTGATACGAATGAGAGTCTTTATATTGCAAATGATGGAGACAAGGAAGAGAGTTCAATGGAATTTCTTCTTGAAGATCAGGATGAAGGTTTTTCAAAAAATGAAGAGAAACAAGCGATTCAGGATCTTTTGAGAGAAGGACAAAATATTTTAGTTCAGGTTTCAAAGGACCCCTTGGGGACGAAGGGCGCAAGAATTACAACCCATATTTCTCTGGCAGGTCGACTTATTGTTTACATGCCGACGACCCATCATTTGGGAATTTCAAGGAGGATTGAGAAGGAAGAAGAGAGGGAGAGATTGAAGGAAACCGTTTTGTCTTTAAAGCCAAATGGCGGGGTCATCGTTCGCACGGCCTGTGAAGATGCCGACAGGGAAAATTTGCAAACGGATTTAAATTATCTGGAAAAATTGTGGACAGATGTTTATAACTCTTACCAAAAGAAAAAAAACCCAGGGGTGATCTATTCAGAAATGGGAGTTGAGCTGAGGGCGTTGAGAGACCTATTAACCTCTGAAGTGAAGACGGTTTATGTGGATGAGGGCAGAGCGTATAAAAGAGCTGTAAAGTTTGTGGGACAATTTATGCCACGTTTTAAGAATAAAATGACTCATTATCAGCAGAGGCAACCCCTGTTTGATATGTATGATTTAGACCATGAAATTTCTCGATCTATTGCCCGTAAAGTTTGGCTTAAGTCAGGGGGCTATATTGTTTTTGATGAAGCAGAGGCGTTGGTTGTTGTGGATGTCAATACGGGGCGTTTTGTTGGCAAGAGAGATTTTGAGGAAACGATTGTTAAGACTAATTTAGAGGCGGCCAAGGAGGTCGCTCACCAGCTGAAAATTCGTAATTGTGGAGGAATCATTATTGTGGATTTCATCGACATGGAAAATGCCGTTCATCGAGAAATGGTTTTGGATATGTTGGAATTGGAGTTTAAAACAGACCCAGCTCGAACAAATGTTTTAGGCATGTCTGAGTTGGGATTGGTAGAAATGACTCGAAAGAGAACTCGACCAAGTCTGATAAAGACGCTTTGTAGTCCCTGCTCCTATTGTGATGGGCGTGGATATATTAAAACCTGTTCGTCAGTTGTGGGGGAAGTTTTTCGAGCTATTCAAAGAGAGGCGAGTTGGGGAGTTAAAAAGAATAAAACAGCCATTGTTCGTTGTCACAGAGATGTGGTGGACTGGGTTTATGGGGAAGAGGCGGAATCTTTGGAGGAGTTGGAAAACAGAACAGGCTGGGCAGTGACCTTTAAAATGGAATTGAGTTATCACCGAGAGCAGCATGATATTGAATATTTGGACTTCAATTACGCGGAAATTTCTGGAAAATCAGGAATTAAAACATAATCTGACGCATTATTTAACAAAAGCATGGATGTGTTCGATTTGAGTGGTCCAGTGGGTAAAAAGCGATTGACCCAAAGAGTGATATTTAGCATATATATCCGAATCGGTTAAAATGTCTGGTAAGAGCGTGATTTAACGAAAGAATATTCGATCAGTTATTGACAATATTATTGCGCTGTGACATTAACTGCTGACGTAGCTTTGTTTGGAGCGACTGGTCGATCGAGAGAGGCCATTGTTTTTTTTAGAAGATTAATTTTTTGGAGGCAAGTATGTACGCCATCATTCGCACAGGCGGGAAGCAGTATAAAGTTGAAGCTGGAGATTTATTAAAAATCGAGAGAATTAATGTTGATCTTGGTTCTAAATTAGATTTAACAGAGGTTCTTCTTGTTGGTGGAGAGAAAACTTTTGTTGGTAAGCCTGTTGTTGAAAACGCTAAAGTGACAGCGGTGGTGACGAAGCAAGCAAAAGCTCCTAAGGTGATTGTTTTTAAGAAAAAACGTCGTCAAGGTTATCGTCGACTAAAGGGACATCGCCAGTTTTTTACGGAGCTGTTTATCACCTCGATCACTTCTCCAGAGGGAAGTATTAGTAAAACAGACAATGAGGCACCGGTTGTTGACGTCGCAGCTGTTGCAGAAAAAAAACAAATTGATCGTGTTGCTCAAAAAGAAGCTCGTCGCAGGGGAGAGTTAAAAGAAACTCCTAAAACGGCCACAAAAAAGTCGGCAAAAAAGACTGTGACTAAGAAAGCGGCGAAGAAAAAAACTGTGGCTAAAAAAACGGCAAAGAAAAAAAGCGTGACTAAGAAAGCTGCGAAGAAAAAAACTGTGGCTAAGAAAACAGCAAAGAAAAAAGTTTAATAATTTTTAACGGAGATAGAAAATGGCATCGAAAAAAGCCGCAGGTAGTACGAGAAACGGACGCGATAGTAACAGTAAAAGGCTGGGCGTAAAACGATTTGGCGGCGAAAAGGTTTTACCAGGAACGATTATTTGTCGTCAACGTGGAACAAAATTTCATGTGGGCAGCAATGTACGATTGGGTCGTGATTACACTGTTTATTCGTTAATTGAGGGAAAAGTTCAGTTTGAAAGAGTGAATAAACAGAAAATGAGAATAAGTGTTTATCCTTTGTCGGCATAATCTTGTAATCTGTTTGAATTTTTAGAATGAAAGACGGTGTGTTTTATTTAAAAAAAAAAGGAGCTGCAGGCTCCTTTTTTTATTGTGGAGAGAGTGAGTGTGAAGTTTGTTGATGAGGTTTCAATTAAAATAACTTCAGGTAATGGAGGCTCGGGTTGTGCGAGTTTTCTACGTGAAAAATATCGTCCACGGGGAGGGCCTGACGGGGGCCACGGAGGAAAGGGCGGAGATGTGATTATAAAGACGAGTGGGAGCTTGAATTCGTTGATCGATTTCAGACCTAAGTATAATTATGCCGCTAAAAATGGAGGTTCAGGTTCGAGTCGCCAGAAGGACGGGGCTTGTGGGGAGGATATGATTTTAGAGGTTCCCGTGGGAACTGTTGTTGTGAGTGACCAAGGAGAAATTCTTGCTGATTTTGAAGAGATTCAAGAGACGATAGTTCTTCATGGTGGCAGAGGCGGCAAAGGCAATACTTTTTTTAAAACGAGCGTGAATCAGGCCCCAGAGCATTTTCAGCCAGGTGAGGAAGGAGAGAGTAGAAGTGTTTCCTTGGAGTTGAAGCTTATTGCTGATGTGGGAATTATCGGGTTACCAAATGCGGGAAAATCGACTCTTATTGCAGCGATTTCAGCGGCGAGACCAAAAATTGCTGGATATCCTTTTACGACCTTAACCCCGAACTTAGGAGTGGTGAAAGTTGGAGAAGGAGATTCTTTTGTTGTTGCAGATATTCCAGGGTTGATTGAGGGAGCACATCAAGGGGTGGGGTTGGGCCATCAGTTTTTACGTCATGTTGAGAGAACACGTCTTCTTGTTCACTTGATTGATATAAGCCCAATGAGTGAAAAATCTCCAGTGGAAGCTTTTGATTTATTAAATTATGAATTAGAGCAATATGATCGCATCAAGAAGGATTCGGATGGGTTTGTTTCTCTTTTTGATAGAAAGCAAATTGTTGTGTTTAATAAATTAGATTCTGTACAGAGAGAAGAAGGACTTTTTATTCAGCAAGAGTTTGAAAAGAAGAGAGGGATAAAACCACTGATCCTTTCAGCAGTCAGTGGACAGGGTTTAAAGCCTCTGATCGAAGAGATGGGGAGAGATATTCTTGGGAAAAATTAAAGAACGTATAGGGCTTTTTGGTGGAACATTTAACCCACCACACATGGGTCATGTAAATAGTATGTTAACGATTTTAAATCGTCTTAAATTAGATAGAGTCGTGGTGATTCCAAACAGTAAAAATCCATTGAAGCCAATAACGGATGGTCCGACACCAGAGCAGCGTTTAGTGATGACAGAGAAAATGGTTAAAACCTATGAAGAGTTGAGTGTAGACAATTTAGAAGTTGAAAAGGGTGGAGAGAGCTACACTTATGAGACAATTAAAAAATACAGTGAAAAGCATTCAGCTGAAGATATTCATTTGATTGTGGGTATAGATACGTTTGATGGATTTGGGCGTTGGAAGAATTTTGAAGAAATATTAACTTCTTGTAACCTTGTGGTAACAAGTCGTTCAGGGCATTACTTGCCTTTGGGAATTGAAGAGTTACCGCAAGGTGTTCAGGACTTAGTTGCAGAGTATGATCGACAATTTATTGTTTTACAGACAGGTCGAACGATTCAGTTTGTACAGTTGGATGATATGGATGTTTCGGCAACGGAGATCCGTAAGAAGTTACGTTTTGGAAAAAAAGTTGAGGAATTTTTAGCTTTAGAGGTCGTGGATTACATTAAAGAAGAGGGCTTGTATAAACCCATAGGGCCGAGGTTGGGTGATGCAGAGGAATTCACTTGTTTTTGTGCCCAAATCCTCTTTAACCGTAAGGGCATTAATGTTCAGGGTTATAACTTGGGAGAGCAGTCTTCAAGTTCAGAATTTTCTTTAATTACTTCTGGAACCAGCACACGCCATGCTATTGCTATGGGAGAACAAATTATTGAGAGAGTCTTAGAGAAATATGGAGTGCGACCGCTGAGTGTGGAGGGAGTTACCGAGGGGCGTTGGGTTCTTTTGGATTATGGCCAGTTAATTGTTCATATTTTCTATGATTATGTGAGAATGGAGTATCAGTTGGAAAATCTTTGGCAAGATGGTGAGCGTTTAAAACTAGAAGATAAAGAGTGAAAATAGTCATTTGTGGAGTTGTTAATTCTAGAGAGGAGATGCTAAATCATTTTTTAGAGAAATTTTCAGAAAAAATAGGAAGATTTATAAAGATTGAATTCGACCTATTAAAACCGAAGAGAGTGGATAGAGAAGAACGAGAGTATAAAAAAAAAGAAGAGAGCCTCTTGGTTTTGAATCGAATTGGGGAAAAAGATTTTTTAATTCTTTGCGATGAAAAAGGGGAGATGTTTACCTCTGAGGAATTCTCTGTTCGCCTGGAGAAAGTTTTAGAATTAGGCCGACGCCGAGTGGTTTTGGCAATTGGTGGAGCTTACGGGTTTAGTGAAGAAATTCGTGGGAGAGCGGATCTTATTTGGAGTTTTTCTCGGATGACGATAAATCATCACTTGGCTTATGGAGTGGCGATGGAACAGCTCTATCGAGCTTTTACAATTATAAAAGGGATCTCCTATCATAATAAGTAGACAGAGAGATGTCTTCTTGAAATTTAAAGGGAATATATTGTGTTTAGTTTTAAATCGTTTAATTTACAACCGTCTATTTTAGAGGCATTGGATCGCAAGGGTTATGAAGTGCCGACTCCAATCCAGGCGAAAGCGATCCCCTACCTTTTAGAAGGGGGGGACCTCCTTGGAATTGCACAAACGGGCACAGGTAAGACAGCGGCGTTTTCGTTGCCAATTTTAAATCGTTTGGGAAAAAATAAAAAAAAGACAGCACAGGGTCATGTTCGAGTTTTAATTTTAACACCAACCAGAGAATTAGCATCACAGATTGATGAAAACATTAAATTATATGGCAAGGGGCTGGGGTTGTTCAGTACGACTGTTTTTGGTGGAGTGAGTTCTCGTCCTCAAATAAAGGCTTTGTCTCGTGGGTTAGACATACTGGTTGCAACCCCGGGAAGGTTATTAGATTTAATGGGTGGCGGTTATGTAAAGTTTGATAAGATGGAGGTTTTTGTTCTTGATGAAGCAGATCGCATGCTGGATATGGGATTTATTCGAGATATAAGAAGAATTATTACAAAATTACCAAAAGAGCGACAGACGTTGCTGTTTTCAGCGACAATGCCGGAAGAGATATCTTCTTTAGCGATATCGTTACTAAAAAATCCTAAGCGAGTTGATATTACCCCAGAAGTGACAACAGTGAATAAAATCAAACAAAAAATTAATTTTGTTGAGAAATCAAAAAAGCCTCTTTTATTAGAGAAGATTCTCAAAAATGAAAATATTAAGAGTGTCCTTGTTTTTTCTAGGACAAAACACGGTGCGGATCGAGTGGTGAAGTTCCTCAATAAAGAAAAGCCTCAGTCGGGGGCCATTCATGGGAACAAGCCACAGAGGGCTAGAGAGAGGGCGCTTAAGAAGTTTCGAGACGCAGAGATGAGGGTCTTAGTTGCGACAGATATTGCCGCCCGAGGAATAGACATCCCACAGGTGAGTCATGTTATAAACTATGATCTCCCTGATGATCCCGAGGGTTATGTCCACCGAATTGGGCGAACAGGGCGAGCGGGCAGAAATGGCATCGCCATCTCTTTCTGTGATGCTGCAGAGGAAAAGCGATTAAAAGCGATTGAGAAGTTTATAAAATGTAAAATACCTGTTGATACTGAGTACGGCTATCATAAGAGACCCCTTCGGGCCGCCGTGGAAAAGAAGAGCGATCCATCGAAGAAGAGAAGAACAAAGAAGAAAAAGACAAAGAAAGGCAGATCGTTCCGAACTCCTTCCTGAGAACTTTCTAAAGTCCTTCAGGGAAAAATGATGTTCTTGCCTCGAAATCTGGAGTGCTTGTGTCATAGGTGTCGCCAGTAAGAGAGTTAAGAATGTCATCAAAATCAAAGAAATCATTACACAAGTTGCCGAACTCATCGTTATATTGACACCCAGCTGGGTCGCCTTCTAGCCCTTCGACATCGGGGTTCCCCTCTGTAGCAAGGGTTGTCGCGTATTTATGAAATTCTTCAGATGTGTTCCACTCACGGATAAAAACTCTGATTCTGTGTTTAACTTCAAAACCTCCATCAAGACAGTCAAATTCAAAGGCTTCGTTTCCTTTTTGAACAAGAGAGCCATCTAAATCATCAATCGGTTCAACGGCATAGGGAAGAGGAGATTCTCCTTGGTAATATCCTCTGTGACCATGGATTTTTTCAGTGGAGGAGGGGGGGGGGGTTATATAAAAGTTCGCCATTGTTGAAAACGTCGATTGAGTTGTTGAAACATTCGATGGCATGGAGATCTGGGCATTCAATCCGATGTTTGCGCCACCAGAGCTTTCAGGGATAGTTTGAATAAGAGCTTTAGGGTAGCCATCGTCATCAAAAATGCTCCAACCAGCGCTCCCTGGACCGCCGATGCAGTTTCTAACGTCACCACCCCAGTTTTCCGTTGAAGTTTCAGTGGAGGATACGCCGTCCTCATCTGTCCTTGTCACCTCCAACTCGTAATCCCCAAAACAACAGGCTTGATCATTGCCATTCTTGTATCTACAGGAGACAGCATTCTCTGCGACTTCTAATTCCAGGTGGTTCGAACAATCAATCATATTACCGGAAAAAGAATGTTCTGCTTGGCAAGTCATCTTATCATCTGCATCGAACGCCATGCTGATCTTTGAGGGGCCCGTTCCTGATGATGTATTCCAGTGCCAAGCGGGTCTAGACCTTACATGCTGACAAAGGTCTGGTGGAACATTGTATTGCAGATTGAGGGCATGCATATAAAGATCCCCTTCTAAAACATCTATGTAGCAATCCTTTGGCATGCTGCTCGATTCGGTGACGTCAATGCGACATTCTGATCCCCAAAAATAGTCACCTAGGCCGGCATTGATGTAGGTCGGAAACTCGTCATTTTTCAAAGTGACCCAAAAGCTAGAAGGCTCAATATCTCCGACAGGTGTCGTGCCAGGATTAGTACCAGAACCAGGGCCAGGATTGGTATCAGGATCTTCTGAGGAAAAATAAGAGCTACCGGTGTCTTCTTCAGCACTGCACCCTGTAAGAGAAGCAAGCAAAAACAACAGACAAAAACATTTCAACATAGATTTTAAACTCATAATCAGACCTCTTAGAACGATGTTTATGTAAAAAAAACATTTTCAATATAAATTGTCGCAAAACTGATCGTCTTAACTCTTAGTTGACTTGATAAAAAGCAATAATATTTAGACAAAAGTATTGAGTTCGATCAGACACTGGTGGAGACCTATAAATAATGAATGTTTTTAAATATGGAAAGTGTTATAATTTAGAGTTTATGAGTTGTTTACTAGCGGGGTTCTTACCAAGAGTGTTGTTTTTGCTGAGCTTAAATCCTCTGTATTTTGGGTTAGACGGGGCTTTTGCTGCCGAGAGAGGCAGTGATAATAAATTAGAGTTAAAAAAAAGATTTGTTCAAATAAAAAAACGCTATAAAAAGGCTGCGTCGGTAAAGATGAATTTCACAAAAAAGACGTCCTCTGAGTTTGGCTTTAATAAAGTCGAGAAGGGTTATTTTACGGGGGTTTTTCAAAGAAAAAATTCTTTATTTCGCTTAGAAATACCTAAGAAATCGATATTAATCTTTGATGGAAAACAAGTGTGGTCGGTTGTTTTTCCCGCAAGTGGTTTTAATTATCCTCCGCAGGTTTTAAAGAGCCGCAAAGGAAAGGCTTTAGAGTTGAATAAATTTTGGTCGTCTATTTTTGGTTTTGCAGATATTGAAGAGAATTTCACGATTTTATCGATGAAATGGGGCTTGAGGAAAGAGTTGGCTATTTACACCTTGAAGCCCAAGAGAGGAACAGCATCTTTGAATAAATTTGTTTTAAAGATCAATCGTTTTGCGAGAATTATCCAAGAATTATCTTACACAGATGATTTAGGTAATCAGATGAGTTATGTTTTTAGTAACGTACGTTTAACTGAAAAAATAAAAAAAGATATTTTTAAATTTAAAATACCGGAAGGTTCTATTGTAGAGAGCTTTTAGAAGGTTAATGGGGGAAGTAAAATTGGGATACACAAAGGGTGTGGAGAATAAAAAAAAGGTTCACTTTGTCAGCTTGGGCTGCCCTAAGAATCTTGTGGATACAGAGATTATGTTAGGTTCTCTAACGAAGAAAGGGTATGAGGTTGTTGAAAGAGAGGAAGATGCTGACACGGTCATCGTAAACACCTGTGGTTTTATCGAAGAATCTAAAAAAGAATCTATTGATAAAATTCTTGAAATATCTGAGCTTAAAAAACGAGGAGAGTTAAAGAAGCTCGTTGTGGCTGGCTGTCTTACGCAAAGATACAAGGATGATTTAGTGGAAGGACTTCCGGAGGCAGATCTTTTTGTTGGTTCAGGGGAGTTCCAAAACATAGCGCAAATTTTAGAAGGTTCTTATGGAGGAAAAGAAGAAAAGCGTTTTTTTAACCTGCCAACGTATTTGCAAGAAGAGGGTACGCCAAGGATGAACTCCCAGCCGTCTTACAGAGCTTATTTAAAAATATCAGAAGGTTGTAAAAAACGCTGTGCTTTTTGTGCTATTCCTAAAATTCGTGGGAATTTACAGTCGAGACGTTTGGAGAGTATTATTAGTGAGGCCAAACTTCTTTTTGCCGGAGGTGTTCGAGAAATAGATGTTATTTCCCATGATTTCACTGATTATGGTTGGGACCTGAGAAAAAAAACAACAACAGAGGCAAAGGAATCCCCCGTAGAGTTATTGAGAGGTTTGTCCGATGTGCATGGTCTGGACTGGATTCGTGTTTTGTATCTTTACCCAGATGGAGTGACCCCGGAGCTAGTTGCGTTGATAAAAGAGCGTGATAATTTGGTGAATTATTTTGACATGCCATTGCAGCATATTAACAATTCTATTTTAAAGGCCATGAATCGAAAGATGACTCGCGAAGAAATAACAAATGTTTTGACAATGATTCGTAGAGAGATTCCAGATGCGGTTATTAGAACTCAGTTTATTGTTGGTTATCCTGGGGAGACTGAGGAGGATTTTGAGGAGCTTTTAGATTTTATTGAAGAACAGAGATTCGATCGCGTCGGGTGCTTTATGTACTCTCCTGAAGATAATACACCAGCTGGTCGCATGGAAAATCAAATTGACGAAGAGACTAAGAGTCGTCGTCATGACACTTTGATGGAAATGCAGATGCATATCAGTCGAGAAAAACATAAAAGATTTTTGGGGCAAACAATTGAGGTGATTGTTGAAGGTTATAGTGATGAAACAGATTTATTGTTACAAGCACGAATGTCACAACAAGCTCCAGAAATTGATGGCGTGGTTCTTATTAATGAGGGAGAGGCTAAAATTGGACAGGTCGTTAAAGTGCAAGTGACTGAAACGATGGACTACGATCTTATCGGGTCTATCGTTGAGATATAGTATGAATGAGGGGGTTGCCAAAAAGCTTAAC
Source organism: Bdellovibrionales bacterium (assembly GCA_965217115.1). GTDB lineage: Bacteria > Bdellovibrionota > Bdellovibrionia > Bdellovibrionales > CAYMLA01. The sequence goes on from OZ244239.1 coordinate 1,343,501, forward strand.
TAGAGAAGAGAGTGTAGGTTTTTATAAAAATAGAGTATTCAACTATATCAGAGGACGTATTTTTGTTTTCAAATCAGTTTATAGTTATTTTTGTTTTTTTGGCGATTGTCTTTTTCCTTGTTAACGTACTAGTTAGCTAGTCCCTATTTAAGGGCGCTTTAAAAGTGGGAAACTTCTTAGGAAGGAAAAACGTAGATATCACTGTAATTACGACCGAACTGATCGCTGTCCATGCCGTAGCCGACAACATATCGATCTTCGATGGTTTTTCCGATATAGTCCGGGCGAAGGGGGAGCTCTCGACGGGCGGGCTTGTCTAATAAGGTTGCGATTTTTAATGATGCTGGATAGGAAGAGAGCAAGTGATCCTTTAGAAAGGCGAGGGTACGACCTGTGTCAATGATCTCCTCTACAATTATGACATGTTTATCTTTTAAGTCAGTGGAGATATCTTTGTGGATAAGAATTGTGTTTTTCTTTGAAACAGCAGAGATATAAATAAATTCAATTTTTTGTGAAAGATTTATTTGTCGGCACAGATCTGTTAGGAAGAGAAAAGACCCTTTTAAGGGGCATATAAGAACTATTTCTTCCCCTTCATAATCCTGTTCTATTTGTTGGGCAATTTGAATAACGAGTTCTTTTATTTCTTCTCTCGTAATAAAAGGAACCATGGAGTCTTTTAGCTGTGGTGTTTTGGTTGTTTTTGTTGTCATTATTTAAATCCACTATTTATAGATGATGAAGATTTGCCTCTTTAAGAAGTTTCTTGGCTTCTTGATGGTGAGGTACTCTCAACAAAACACTCTCCCATTGACCAATAGCTTCTGTCACGGAATTGGAGTTGTAATAAATGGAACCCATCTTTAGTCGAGCTTCAATATGAGCGGGGTCTTTGCGGAGTATTTTTTTCAACTCAGAGATGGCTTTTGCGGGTTGATCAAGGCGAAGGTAAGCATCTGATGCCTTCATTAAAAGAGATGGGCTGTCCCCAAGAAATTTTATGGCCCTGTTGTACTCATCAAGGGCTTCCATCGTCATAAGATTTTGAAAATACAAATCGCCCAGTTCTTCATGCTTAAAAGCGATTTGTTCTTTTAGAAAAGGATCGGCGTTCTTTTCTTTTTTAAGAAGAACAGTTTGTGCTTTTTCAAAAACTTCTTGTCCTTCTTTATAGCGCCCGAGATCGTTTAATAGAATAGAAAGTCCGACGCTGGCCTCTATATAGGTTGGATCAACATCGAGTGCTTTTTTAAAAAAGTCAATGGCACGGCTAAATTTACCGTGGTCGTAGTAAATAGAACCAAGCATTTGATAGATTTCTGGTTGTCCGTTATTGCGTAAAAGAACTTGAGTAAGAAGAGGTTCTGCACTTTGATAATCACCAAGATGAAATTTTTCACGAGCTAAGTTTAAGAGATCACTATAGTCAGAGGATGCCATGGTGTTTTAACTCGCTTTCGGTAGAGAGTGCTTCATTGCTTTTAGGAAAAGAAGTTTTTAATTGTTTCCAAAAACGTAAAGATTTTTGTTTTTTGCCTAGATGAGCTGCAGCAAGAGAAGCTCCTTTGAGGCTTTTTGCGTTGAAGCCAAGAAGAGAGTGTTCGCGTAAAAGACCATCATAACGGTTAAGAGCACTAAGCCATTTTTTTTGTTTGAAATAAAATTGAGCGATATAAAATTCTTTGGCAGCGAGCATTTTTAAAGCGGCCCGTTTCTTCTCTTTAGATTTTTTAATATATTGAGAATGGGGGTAAAGCCGTAGGATTTGATCAAAATATGGAATAGCTTTTTGAGCAGATGAGAGGTCTCTGCCCACAGAGCTGGGTAATTGTTTAAAATAACTCATAGCTAACTGAAATGTCACGTAGGGTGTTTTGCTGTGTTTAGGGTGGAACTCTTTGAAAAGAAGATAAGAGTGTTGAGCATCTAAAAAATTTTCTTTTTCAAAATAAATATCAGCGATAGCTAGCTCTGCATTGAGGGCCCATTTGGTATGAGGAAATTTATTTTTAATTTCACGAAATTTGTTAATAGCTTCGTCGCTGCGGCCTGACTGATAGAGTTCCTCGGCTTCTTGATAAGCTTTTTGGACAGAATTAGATTCTTTAACTGGAGTGTTAGAGCACCCTTGGTTGATAAAAAAAAGGAGAAAAATTAGATAAAAGAGATGAGTCTTCATAGGGGTCAACTTACTTCCATACAGTCTTATAAGTCAATACATGCTAAACTAAAAGAGAAAAAATATCTGTCGCTCTTAAGCTCGAAATTTGGTTAGATGTTGGTAAATAATGATAGAGGTTACCTTAATCGTGCTGGCAATGGGAATAGAGATAAGCATTCCAAGAACTCCCATAAGTTGAGAGCCAATGATGATAGAAATAACAACAAGAACAGGGTGAAGATTGACGATTCTAGCGACAACAATGGGAATAATAATAGCAATATCAACAACCTGTGCAAAGAGATAGACGGAGATAACCAGAAAGAGATCAACCCCTGTGTAGGCATTGATCCATGCAACAATAAGAGCAGGAATGGCGGCGATAAAGGGTCCAACGTAAGGGATTAGATTTGCGGCAGCGGCAAAAATGGCCAAGAGGTGGGAATAGGGAAAACCAATCAGAACGAGTCCCAGCCAAACGAGACCACCAACAATAAGGGCTTCCAATAAGCGAGCGCGGATAAAGCCACCAATCTGTATATTGATTTCATGCTTTAAGTTAAGCGCTAATTCAAACCAATTGTTGGGAGCAATTGAAAGAAATTTATTGGAGACCTCTCGTCCATCTAAGAGCATAAAGAAGGCCAAAAAAGGAGCAAGAAGCAAAATTGTTAACGAGTGTGAAAGAATATTTGGAAGATCAACAAAAGTAGCTTTGGACCAAGAGACGAGTACAGATTCAACGCTTTGTCCAAGGTCAAAACTAATCATACCGCCGAAGAGTTCTTGCAATTTTGTATCAAATGAGGCGATGAGATTCGTTGTTCCTTGAATATATTTAGGCAGATCAGCACGGAGAGTTTGCACTTGATCTGTTATTAAAGGAGAGATGAGCGAGACGAGGACAACAAGGAGGAGAAAGACAAGGGTAAAGAGAATTGTATTGCCTATTTTCCTGGAAAAGCCCCTTCTTTCCAGATAGTTAACTAGAGGACTTAAGAGGTAATTAATAACAAAGGCAATAAGACATGAGATGAGCATATTATCGATCATTGTGATAATAGAAAAGAACAAGATAAGAAGCGCAAAGACGGCAACAAGCCGAATTCTTCTTTCCCGTTGAATCATTTTTTGGAAAACATCTTTAGTTGAGGTCATTTCTTAAGGACCTGTTTTTTAATTCTGAAACTTTATTAGTGGCTTCTTTGAGGCGAAGACCAAGCGTTTCTCCAAGTTTGAGCATAATTTTTATCCCCATGTAGGGGCGTCGTTCTGCCAATTCAAGGAGATCTGGTTTAAAAAAACCAATTAAGGTGGTTTCTTGGTTGGCTGTTGCGGTCGCAGTGCGCAGGCTTTCTGGTTCTACAAGGGAGAGTTCTCCAAAAAAATCATCTTTGCCCATCTGGGTTATAAATAAGTTTTGATCGTGTTCTTCAAGATTATAGTTGTTAACGGTGATATCAATAGACCCATTGAGTATGATGTACATACCTATACCGATTTCACCTTGTTGAAAAATATTTTCTTGGGGGCGATAGTGACGAATATGAACTATTTGTTCTAGCTGTCGAAGTTCTTTTTTGCTGAGGCTTTGAAAAATAGGTGTTTTTCGTATTGCCCGTTGAATTTTTTCTGAATTGGAATCTTTCTTTATGAAATGACTCCAGATGTAATTTATTTTTTTTATGCGGTTATTATTTGTCATGTTTTTTTCCTGAAGTTTGTCCCGATGTTTGAAAGAGAGAATTACTTTTTACCCATCCACTTAGTTCACCAGAATATTGCACCTGTGTCCATGGGGCGTTGTTTCTTTTTATAATAACTTCTTGGCCTTCAAAAAGTTCATAAATAGATGGGCTATTTTCTTTGGCAGTGGCAAGAACGTGAATTTGATTTTGAATGACGGTTGCTCTAGGGATTTGTTGATCGAGGATTTTCAAAATAGAGAGAATTCCGCTGAAAATAAAAAGAGAAAATAGAGCTAGGCCAGTGTAGGGGAATTTCACTGGCGAGAGATTATTTAGAGAGGCTCTTTTGCGTCGCCCCAGGTAGGCAAGAATGGGCGGCAGACTGATCAGCATGAGAGCTGCTGTCGCTGAAAGATAGAGATATAGAGGGGTGGTTGAAAAAAGAGAATTGTGTAAATACTGCCAAAAGTTACTTTTGGTGGGGGGTGGGGGGATTTTGAGCTGTTTTTGGGCAAAATTAAGAGCTTGTTTTGCTTGGAAAAGAGTTGGATTTAGAGAGAGAGCTTTTCGCCAGAGTCCGATCGCTTTACCGAAATGACCCTCTCTGTACTCGATAAGACCTAAATTTGTGAGAGCGGAAGGCCTTTCAACTGAATGAATAAGCTTTGTCAGTTTTTCTTTTGCCTGAGAGAAATCGCCTTTTTGATAATCTTTTAAAATGTGATGATATGTTGAGGTTATAGTTGAATTGACAGATGAGTTGTCGATGCAGTGCCCCGCAAAAGAAGATGTAATTATTGAAATAAAGAGGGCTTTTTTCATAAGGTTATATTAAGACGGTCGAGCTGGAATTGGCAAGGGTTGTATAATCTGATAGAATTTGAGGGTCTTTTAAATAAACGAGAGGAAGAGAGCTATGTCTAAAGCCTATGGAAATGAGATTGTTGATAAGGAAAATCAAAAACTTATTGAGGAATTGGTAAAAAATATTTCTGAAGTGAATTCTCAAATAAAAGGAATTAAAGATGGAAACGAGGCAAATCTTGAGAGCTCTATGAAGAGAGTGGCTCAATTTCGCGGAAGGCCATTGTTTTATCCTTATATGGGAAGTGGAGCTGGTCGAGGTCCTTATGTTGAGTTAGAGGACGGGAGTGTAAAGTTAGATTTGATCAACGGTATTGGGGTGAACATACTTGGACATTCACACCCCGATGTTTTACGAGCCAGTTTAAAGGGTGCAATGAGCAATGTGGTTATGCAGGGAAACCTACAACCAAATGCGCAGTATTTAGAATTTGGCGAGAAGCTAACGAGCTTGGCAAGTCGTCGAAGCCTATTGAAGCATGCGTGGATTTCAACTTGTGGTTCTGTGGCTAATGAGAATGCACTTAAAATAGTGCGACAAAAAAAATCTCCAGCAAAAAAAATAATTGCTCTAAAGTGTGCTTTTGCTGGACGAACAACAATGATGGCAGAGATAACGGACAACCCTAATTTCCGTGTGGGGTTGCCAGAGTATGGAGAGGTTTTGAGAATAGATATGCCCAATAATTACACACTCTCATCTTGTGGAGGGCGTTCTTCAGGAGAAAAAGCTCTGCGTGTTTTAAAGGAGCTTGTTGCAAAGAATGGAGGAGATATTGCAGCATTTATGTTTGAACCACTTCAGGGTGAAGGTGGGTTTCGGGTGGCTTCACGAGATTTCTTTATTCCATTGCTTGAATTTTGTAAAGAGATTGGAATTGCTGTTTGGGCAGATGAGGTACAAACTTTTTGTCGTACGGGAGAATTATTTTGTTTTGAAAAATTAGAAATTGGTAATTATTTAGATATATGCACTATTGCTAAGGCGGCCCAAGTTGGAGCAACGTTGTATACGGAAGAATTTAACCCTAAACCAGGTTTAATAGCAGGAACGTTTGCAGGCTCCTCTGTTTCTTTAGCGGTAGGAACAGAAATTTTGAATGTATTAACCTCTGGAGAGTATTTTGGTTCAGAGGGAAAAATAGAAAAAATACACAAAGAATTTACAGGAATGTTGAATGAGTTATCAGAAGGCTCTTGTCAGGGACTTATTTCTGAAGTTGGAGGAATGGGGCTGATGGTGGCTTTTACTCCTTTTGACGGAACAAAAGAAAAAACAATGCCTTTACTTAAAACTCTGTATAAAAATGGGGTTATAGCATTTGCCTGTGGACATGGGCCCTATCGTATTCGTTTTTTAATACCTGCAGTTTTACAAAGTGAGGATATTGAAGTGGTTAAAGGGATTATTGAAAAATCTTTAATACAGGGTTGATTAAGAGAGATGGCTTTTGATTTTATTAATGTTTGTCGAAATCTCATAAATATTGATAGTTCTCCACAAGGGGGCACATCTGAAATAGTTGGCTATATAGCTAAACTGTGTAAAGACCTTGATCTGTATGTAGATATTCAGAAAGAGAGAAAAAAAGACTTGGATCAGGCCAATATAATTGTGCGTTTAGACCCTAATCAGGCTGACAAAGAATTTTTATTATTAAGTCACTTGGACACAGTTGACCCTGGAAACTATAGAATGTGGAAAGAGACAGGGCAGAACCCTTTTAATGGAACGATTATACAGAATAATATTTACGGTTTAGGGGCTGTGGATGCTAAATTGGATTTTGCTTGTAAATTGAGAGCACTACTAGAGGTAAGAGAAAAGCGAAAGGGTCAATTTAAATTATTTCCTGTTTTAGTTGGGACCTATGGTCAAGAATTGGGTTTGTTGGGGGCGAGTAAATTATTACGCAAGGGAAAGGTTTCTCCAGTGAAGGTTCTTGTTGGCGACCCATCAAACTTAAGGTTGTGTTGTGCCGGTAAGGGGATGGCAACAGTAGAGATACGAATTCCTTTTTCTGAAGAGGAGATTTGTTATCGTCGAGATCATGATACTTTAGAGAGTACATCTTCACAAAGTAAAATTTTTTCAGGAAGAGCAGCTCATTCATCAAGTCCTTATGCTGGGAATAATGCTATTAATAAGATGTTTTCTTATCTTGAAAAAATGCCCGAGGGATTAGTTGTTATGGAAATGGAGGGAGGAGTAAGTCCACAAACAATTCCTGCTTCGGCTGTCTTAGAGATGGATATTGTGGGCGGAGTTCGAGACAATATTACAAGTCGAATTTTAAAGATTTATAAGAGGATACGCCAAATAGAAGAAGAGTTTGGAGAGTTTCCTGATAAGAGGTTCTCTCCTAGTAAGACAATTTTAAACTTTGGTGTTGTGAGGACTTATGAGGATTATATTCTTCTTTGTGGAGTCTGTTTAGTGACTCCATCAGTAGATAATGAAACTTATGGTTGCTGGATGAATAGAATTGATGAAAGCTGTAGAGATGCTGGTGGAGTGTTGCGTATAAAGAGCTATAAGAAACCATTTAATATAAGCGAAGATTCAGATTTCGTTCAGGGGTGTTTGGAGGAAATGGGAAAAATGGGTTTAGATCCCGAGGTCTCTTTTAATGCCTCCTATAGTGAAGCCAGTATTTTTGATAAAAATGGTATCGATTGTATCTCTTTTGGTCCAGGATTGAAGGCTGGGAATTCGCATTCGGCAAATGAACATGTCAACATAGAAGATTTGAATAAAGCGACGGAATTTTACCGTCGTGCTTTAACAAGATTCTGTTTTTAAGGTGTAGTGATGATGGATTTTTTAATTCGAGGGGCACGAATAGAGGATTTGGAAAAGCTCTATGATTTATCCTCACAATTTACATTATTGAATCTACCTAGTGATCGGAAGGTTCTTACGGGAAAAATTGAGAAAAGCCTTTTGTCTTTTTCTGGCAAATTAGAAAGAATGACTTCAGAATATTTATTTGTTGTGGAGGAATTATCGACAGGAGCTCTAGTCGGGAGTTCACAAATTATTGGACAAAAAGGAACTCTTGATTGGCCTAATTATGCTTTTAAAGTTTTAAAGAGAAGTCGTTATAGCGAAGATTTAAGTATCGGTTTTATCCATACAGTTTTGAGCTTAAGAGAAGAAACTGCAGGGCCAACAGAAATTGGAGGTCTTTTGGTGGATAAAGGCTATCGTCGAAGAAAGGAAAAAATAGGCAAGCAAATGAGTCTTGTACGATTTCTGTATATTGGCATGGAAGCAGATAGATTTGACGAAAACCTACATGTAGAATTTGCTCCTCCATTCACCGATGAGGGAAAGAGCCTTTTTTGGGAGGCATTGGGTCGTAAATTTACTGGGTTGGCCTATGATGAGGCAGATTTATTGAGTCGACATAATAAGGAATTTATACGAAAGCTTTATCCTGAGGCGGATCTTTACCTGACTCTTTTAGATCAGCAAGTTCGGTTAGTTTTTGGAAAAGTTGGTATTGAGACATTACCAGCTTTAAAGTTATTAGAAGAAATGGGTTTTCAATATTCTGAAGAGATAGATCCTTTCGATGGCGGGCCTCACTATAATGCAAAAACAAGTGAAATAGAAATGATAGATAAAGTTAAAACATATATTTTGTCAGAGAGAGGAGGTCTTGTTTATAATAAGAGAGGTCTTTTGGGTTCAACTTCTTCAGGAGAATTTCGAGCCTGTTATTTGTCTTATTTTATTGAAGATGGAAAAGTTTACCTACCTATGAATTACAGAGAGTCTCTATCTATTGATGTGGGCGAGACTGTCTCGATCTTACCAGTGGATTTTTAGCACCTATGAAAAAAACACTAGGATTTTTTATTATTGGAGTTTTTACAGTCATTTTTTTCATGACATGGAGAATGTTTAAATTCATAAATACGTCCCCCTCTCTGTCATCACAGAAGGTTATTTTTGAAGTAAAAAAGGGGAGTGGTTTTTTTCAAATTGCAAAAAAATTACAGAAAGAAAATTTAATCACCAATGTTAAGATGTTTTATTTACTGACTAAATTTAAAAACAAGGAGAAGGATCTTCGTGTTGGTGAATATAGCTTAGATAGGAATATGTTTCCATCAGAAATTTTAGATATAGTTTCTTCAGGGAAAAGTCGAATTTATAATGTCACATTTCAGGAGGGGCTGAATATATTTGAAATGGCAGACCATTTAGAAAAAAGGGGGTTAGGAAAGAGAGATGTTTTTCTTAAAATCTGCCATGATTCAAAAATTATAAAAGAGCTTCTGGGCTTTCAGGCTGATAGCTTAGAGGGATATCTTTTCCCAGAGACATATAAAATAACTAAGTACACGGGCGAGTTGTCTCTCATTAAATTAATGAATCATCGATTCAGGGAAGTTTTTTCTTCTATTGATTATTTAATAGCTTCCACGGTGAAAAAACACAAACTAAACTCTCATGACGTAGTGACCTTGGCAAGTATTGTAGAGAAAGAAGCGGGAAAACCTGAAGAGCGTCCTGTGATTGCTTCGGTGTTTTTCAATAGATTAAAGAGAGATATGCGATTGCAAACAGATCCAACAACTATTTACGGATTATGGCTTGAGAGAGGCGAACGACCATTTAATATTACAAAAAAAGACCTGAGGCAAAAGAACCCTTATAACACATACACCTTTAGAGGATTGCCAAAGGGGCCGATTTCTAATCCAGGAGAGGACGCCTTGCTAGCGGTTTTAAAGCCGAGAAAAACAAATTTTCTTTATTTTGTTTCTCGCAATGATGGGACAACGATGTTTAGTGAAAATTACAAACAACATCAAAAAGCAGTTCAGCGTTTTCAGCTAAATCGTAAAGCGCGTCAGGGTAAATCGTGGCGGGATCTAAACAAAAATAAATAGGTTTTTGGGCGAAGTGGGGGTGGTCCCAAGGGGGCTTCATCTCCAAGTTCAAACATGCGTTTGGCTGCGGCGCTCGCTTTGCGAGCATCGCACCAAGCCGAACTCACTTGGAGATAAAGCCCCCTTGGGACCACTCTCATTAGAAAAACCATTTGGCTGGGAACAACGATGCCATTCATCACTTTGTGATGAAGGCATGGTTAAATTTATAGGAATATTGAGTTGGTGGGATGGAGATGATTTTTAACCAGTAATCTCTAGCATCGCAGTTGATCGTGTTGTTTTCAGGTTTAAAGATGGGGTTGGGGGTGGCGTTTGCTTTGCGAGTATTGCAGCAAAGTGAACCCACTTGGAGATGAAGCTCCTTGGGAGCACTCTCATTGGAAAAAGGATTTGGCTGGGAACAACGATGCCATTCATCACTTTGTGATGAAGGCATGGGTTAAATTTATAGGAATATTGAGTTGGTGGGATGGAGATGATTTTTAACCAATTGAAGGTTTCTAATGAGCGGTGATTTAATTGGGGTTTGTTTTCAGGTTTAAAGATGGGGTTGGGGGTGGCGCTTGCTTTGTGAGCATTGCAGCAGAGCGAACCCACTTGGAGATGAAGCTCCTTGGGAGCACTCTCATTGGAAAAACTATTTGGTTGGGAACAACGATGGCATTCATCACTTTGTGATGAAGGCATGGTTAAATTTATAAGAATATTGATATAAAAACATTGTTTTTTTTTATTTACTGCCATATTTTATTTATGAAAAATTTGGTGATGATACCTACCTATAATAGAAAAGAGAATAAACCTGAGGGGTTGGTAGAGATTTTGAAAACCTGTGAATACATAGATTTTGTGATGGGTTTTCGTTATATTACTGGTGGTCCTATGGTGAATTGGAGTTTGGGGTATGTTTTTGAAGATCGTCAATTAGGCCAAAGTAAAATGTCTTCCAAAACTGGAATAGAAACATTTTCTAGAATATGGAAAATCCATTTAAATTATTTATATGGTATAAACAGAGAGTTGGTATAAATGGGACCTGTGCTATTTCGGCCATCAGTTCTTTTTTCAATTTTAACCTTAAATATCTTCTTAATTCTTGGAGCATATCCTTTTTTAACGGATGGGACATTTTTCGATGCATTGGTTTACTCTTCCATAGCTAGAAATATGTCGGAGTTAAGCCACAGCTTTTGGAGTCCCCATCATTTCTTCGGAAGTGAAAAGGTTTTTTATGAACATCCCCCGATGCAGTTTTGGCTTCAGTCTCATTTTTTTAATATTTTAGGGGATCATTTATGGGTAGATCGATTATTCTCATTTGTAGTGTTTTTGATAAATCTGCTAATTATGTTAAAAATATGGAATTTTTTAAATTTAAGAAAAAAAATTAAAAATGACCAAAATAATAGTTTATTATGGCTTCCTGTACTTCTCTGGATATCAGCTCCGTTAGTTTTTTGGTCATATCCAATAACTATGTTGGAAAATACACTTACTCTATTTACTGCCTTGTCAGCATTGTTTTTTCTTGGATATAAAAAAACAAATCACTTTGGTTATTTCTTTCTTTATGTTTTATCTATTGCAGGGGCGTTTCTCGTAAAAGGACCTGTTGGATTATTCCCTTTAGCTTTTCCAGTATTTTATGGACTATCTTTCTACTCTAATTTATGGAAAAAGTACTTCGCTGAGACTATCTATGTCATAATTATACTTACTCTTATATTTGGATTTATTTTTGTTATAGATAAAGAGAGCTACCCCTTTTTAAAACAGTATTTTAACCAACAAGTTCTTGCAAGTCTTCAGGGAGTTAGGGAATCTCCTGAACCTCCTTGGAAAACATTGTTTGAAATAGTTAACCAAAATTTATTAGCCTTTATTTTGGGATTGTTGCTTGTTAAAAATAAAAAGCTTATTTTTAATGATATATGGGATGACAAAGAGAAAAGGGGCACGTTCTTTTTTATGGCCTTCGTCTCTTTGAGTGCATCTCTTCCGCTAATGGTAAGTCCTAAACAGCGACTTTTTTATATCATCCCCTCGATATTCTTTTACTCACTATGTTTCGCATTGCTATTTCGAAGCGGTATTGAAAGACGGCTCTTATCTATGAAAAATAAGCATAGAAATAAAAAGTTATTTTTTGGTTTTTTGTTTCTAACAATTGTTATATGTATATTTTTATTAAAAAAAATCGGCTCTGTACGCAGGGATCACTCAGATATAGAAGTAACAAGTTTTATCAAAAATCATTTGGTTGCTGGATCTACTGTGAGAATGAAACCAAAACCTGATTGGAGTCTAATAAGTTATTTACAGCGTTACCATAAAATTACAACAAAAGTAGGGAATTCAAAAGACACTATTATCTTAATTACGCCAAATTCTTATCGACAAAAAATTACAGGTAAAGTTTTATTTTCAAATAAGAACTGGACTGTATATGAGGAAAAAAGATTATTTTAATAGAATATCCCACTTGAAACCATTCTTATTAGAATAACCATTTGCATGGGAACAACAGAACCATTCAGCATACCAACGAGAAAAGTCAATTGAAGGTTTCTAATGAGCCGTGATTTAAGTGAGTTTTGTTTTCAAATGAATGAGCTTCAATGCAATGCCCGTTCTTCCCAGTCACACATGCTCGCAAAGCAACCCCGTTGATCACACTTGTTAGCTCTCCCCATAAGATCACGTTGTTGTTAGATCACTCTGCAAGATCACACTGTTAAATCGCCCTACTCAGTCACTCTACTCATCCGCACTTCTCATCCACACTTCTCATCCACACTTCTCATCCGCACTTCTCATCCGCACTTCTCAGCCGCACTGTTCAGCCGCACTGTTCAGCCGCGCTGTTCAGTCGCGCTTCTCAGCCGCGTTGTTCCCAGTCAGTTGAAGGTTTCTAATGAGCGGTGATTTAAGTGGGTTTTGTTTTCAGGTGAGTTCGGCTTGGTGCGATGCTCGCAAAGCGAGCGCCGCAGCCAAACGAATGTCTGAACCTGAAAATAAAGCCCACTTAAATCACCGCCCACTTCGCCAAATCAAAACGGTTTTATTTGTTCAAACTGAGCACTCTCCTCATTATAATGAAAAATATTTAAGTGAGCGATAAGATTGTCATCAAAGCTTGGTGCAAGAACCTCTAGAGTGTTGTCATTATCGATATCGTCAATTGCTAGATTTATGGTTCGGCCTTTCATTTGAAAATATCCATCTTGATTACCACTGAGCTTTGTTTTCCATATTTTTTTAAAATCACCATTTGTTTGTTGTTGATAGAATTCAAGAAAAAGTCCTTCAGCGACCTGAAATTTAACAACCTTTACGTAGTGACCGTCTTTTAAGAGATCTGCCACAGCTGTTGATAGTACACGCCTCTGACTTCCAAGGATCCAGTGGCGAGCTTTATATCTTAGTGATGAAGAAAAAACCACAACACCTGAAATGACAAAAGAGAAGATGCAGATGAGTGTTTTTGTTAAATGTCGCGAGTAGAGTTCTTCCATGGATTTATCTTAAACCATTCATCGTTTTAATTGTAGCATAACAGGACAATGGTCTGAACCCATAACCTCTGATTGATGGGTGATTTTCTTTACACGGTCAATCAGAGCTACTGTTGAGCAGAAATAATCTAATCTCCAACCAATATTACGTTGACGCACACCAGGACGGTAGCTCCACCAAGTGTAATGCTCAGGCTCTTTGACGAAATGTCGGAAAATATCTACATAATCAGCATTGAGAAAATTATCCATCCAAGCCCGTTCTTGAGGGAGAAAACCAGCATTATTTTTATTTGCTTTTGGGTTTTTAAGATCAATTTCATGGTGAGCGACATTGAAGTCGCCACAAAGAATAACATCTTTACCTGTTTTCTTAAGGCGATTCATATATAGGTGTATTTTTTTGCAAAAGGCGATTTTGTAATCTAGACGAGTGTGTTCTCTTTGGCTATTAGGGAAGTAGGCAGTTATGAGATAAAAATCGGGATATTCAGCGGTGAGAACACGTCCTTCTTTATCAATGTCTTTAACCCCGATGCCGTAACTAATATTGAGTGGTTCTTTCTTACTGTAGATGGCGACACTTGAGTAACCTTTTTTTTCTGCCGAATGCCAGTAAGAATGGTACTTAAGAGGGTGGAGTGTCTCTTCAGAAAGCTGTTCAGGGTGTGCTTTTGTTTCTTGTAAACAGACAATATCAGCCCTTTGTTTAGAAAACCAATCGATAAAACCATTTTTTACACAGGCTCGAATTCCGTTAACATTCCATGTGATTAATTTCATAACAATTGTCCTTTTTAAACGGATGCCTTTATAGTTGAGTTATAAAACTTAGTTGCCTACCTGAGGATTCTCCATCTCGGCGATAGGAATGAAAATCTGGATCAGTATAGGTATTTATTGGAAGAGTTAAAACCTGCTGATCACTAATACAGAAAGGATGAAGTTGTTGTAAAATAATTTTGTTCAAATCGACCAAAAACTTGTTTGAAGATTTTTTTATATAGACTGAAGAATGGTTTTTCCGTGGAACAGAGTAGAGGAGGCATTCTAAGATGTCTTTTTCAACTTCAAAATTATCAGATTTAATATGAGGGCCAATAGCAATACGAATATTTTCAGGAAGAGCCTTTTTTTGCAAGAATAGTTCTATCCCTTTAGAGAGAATATTCTGGGCAACCCCTTTCCAGCCAGCATGAAGAGCCATGAGCATATTTGATTTTATTTCCCAGACAAAAATAGGAACACAATCTGCAGTAGTAACTCCAAGGGAGAGACCAATTTCTGTTGTCCACAGTCCATCGGCTTCACAGGGATTTTCAGACAAAGCCTTTTGGCTGGACACGATACGATGGCCATGAACCTGTTTTGCCATAACAGGTTGAAATTGCGGAAAACTTTTTTTCCAATGGCCTAGAGAACTTTTCTTGTTACCAAAGAAAACCATGAAAGACTTAGTTTGGTACTTATATCCATAAGGTGTTTTTTGTAAAAGGTCATTTTTCATAATAAAACCATTCAGTTATCGAATAAAATCTCTGTGCTATTAAAGAAATATTTTTTTTTCAAAGAGATTATTGTAGCGCGATTTTATCAAAAATGCAATGAGTAGGTAAGGCTTCGTAATTAAGTCAGGTTTTTTTTGCTTATTGCATTCTCTAGAAAATGAAAAACTTAAAGTTATGGCTAAGATGTTTAAAAATAGGTTCAGAGGTTTTTCTAAAAAACGATGGTTTGTATCATTACGAATTAAGAACAAAGATTTTTTAAGATATCTGGCATATCGGTAGAGAAAAAGAAATCTTTTTTGGAGGAAGGGTGCTTAAACCCTAGTTCCTTGGCGTGAAGAGCAAAGCGTCCAAGGTCCTTGATTTTCTTTTTAAGATTCTCTGATTTTAAATTTTTATAATAGCCAAGCGCTCCATAAAGGTCATCGCCAACAACTGGATGGCCAATATGTGAGAGATGAACTCGAATTTGATGTGTACGACCAGTTTCTAATTTTAATTCTACGAGATTCAGTCCAGAGGGAGTTGTCATAAGAACTTTGTAATGGGTTTTGGACCACTTACCTTTGTCTTTGTCGTTATTGAGGGAAAATTTTTTTCTATGATTAGGATGGCGAGATATAAAACCTTCAATGGAGTCATTGAGTGATTTAAATTTGCCAAAACAAATAGCGTGATAGACTCGATGGGTCGTTTTGTCCTTAAACTGTTGGGCGAGTAAATTATGAGAATGGTTATTTTTTGCAACAACTAATAGACCGCTAGTGTCTTTATCCAGTCTATGAACAATTCCAGGGCGTTTTTCTTTAAGTCCCATAGAGAGTTCATCGGTGTGAGCAATGAGAGCATTAACGAGAGTGTCCTGGTCATGCCCTGCAGCAGGGTGTACAACAAGCCCCGAAGGTTTATTGAGAACAATAAGATCTTGATCTTCGTGTATTATATCTAAGGGATAATTCCATGGAACGAGGGTTGAGGGTTTTTCAGGGGGCATTTGTAAATATAATTGATCTCCCTTTTCAAGGAGATAGGAGGGCTTTTGAAGATGACCATTCACTTTAATATGGCCAGCTTTTATGAGAAGGCTAGCCTGAGAGCGACTTGTAATATTCTCTCTATGACCAAGAAAGGAGTCTAACCTTTGGCCTGCATTGTCTTGAGTGATGGTGATAGAAATCACTAATCCCGTCATTGAGTTGACCGTTGAATCAATGGTTTTAGAAGTCCCTCTTGTAGCCTCTCTTCAGCCGAAGATGGGCGTATATAAATGGGGCAAGCTGTTTCCCAAGTTTTAGCTTGTTCTTCAAACCATTCTTTACAGAGCTTCGGTATAACATTAAGGCTATCTGGGTAATCTCTGTAGTTGGAAGATCGAATTAAATTCTTATTGAGATGAAGATTAAAAAAATCTTTGTAAAAGAGATATCCATCTCCAAGGCAAAGGTGAGGAGAAACAATAGAGTCATTTAATTGCGCAACCGGAAGAGCAAAGGGAGCGAGAATATTTTGTAAAGTATTTTGTTCCCATTTGAAAGAGGCTATATAGACCATGTTTTTAAATGCATTTATTATACAGAGAATAGGAAGAGTCTGCCTGTCTTTTTGCTTATAAGTAGAGAGAGCCAGATTTTCCAGTGAATTCATCGTATAGATTGGTTTTTTCACGACATAGGCAAGGGATTTAACGGTATTAAGTCCAACACGCAAACCGGTGAAACTACCTGGTCCGTGAGTGACAAGAAAGCCATCTAAATCGTCGAGAGACCAGTTACTTTTATGAAAAGATTCTTCAATGGATGGAGAAAGATATTCACTGTGGGCTTTTTCTTTTTCCCAAGAGTGTTGATAAATTATTTTTGAATCTTTTTTGTTAGTTTCGATTAAGCTAAGGCTTCCTCTGAGTGTGCTTGTGTCAACGGATAATAGCTTTAACAAAGTCTTTTACCAATTAAAGTTTAAAATTCGTGAAAAATCATTAAAGAGAGCAAAGGCCATTAAGCTCATAAGAAGAATGACACCAATTTGTTGGGCGACAAGCATCTTTTTTAGGCTAATAGGCCCACCTCGAATTGCTTCGATACTAAAAAAGAGAAGATGGCCCCCGTCAAGAACAGGAACGGGTAAGAGGTTGATGATGAAGAGATTTACAGAGATGACGGCCATTATTTGTAGGAACTGAATCCATCCAGTTTTAAAGCTCTGGCTGGCAATTTGGCCGATAGAAAGGATTCCACCAATATTTTTTGGAGATATTTTAGCTTGAAAAAGGCGAACAAAGCTAAGGGCTGTCATAACTGTGACATCCCAAGTACGCGTGGCTCCTAGCCAGAGAGCATTTATTGGGTTTGTTTCTTTTACGGTTATGATGGAGGGAATAGAGGATATGATAAAGGGCGCAATACCTACAGTGTAACGATTTTCTTCGAAGCCTTGGCGGTTCATTTGACGGGTTATTTTTGGAAAAATATTAAAGGTGAACTGCTTTCCTTTTCTCTGTACAGTTATATGAATAGGTTTCTTTTCTTTATTAAAAGAGGAGATAGAGGAAACAACATCCTTCCAAGAGGTAATGGTTTTGTTATTAATACTAACAAGACGATCTCCAGTGAGAAGACCTGCTTTTTGCGCAGGAGAATGGGCGATAACTCTTTGTAGATAAAGATCAGGGTCGTCAAAGCCAAGTTGTGCAAAAATATTTTTCTTTGATAAAGGGCGATTAAGAACAACTGAAAAGGTTGTTGCTTCTTCTTTCTCAAAATCTATACGATCAAGGGTGACAGTTATAGGAAAAGAAGCTTTATTAAAACTTTGGCGAAGCTCTCTCCAATGGTGGATATCGACGGCGTTAATTTTTTTTATAAGATCTCCGGTTCTTATTCCTGCGATAAATGCAGGAGACTGGTGAGACTTGATGGCAACAACGCTGGAGCGAGATTTAGTTGAAAGGCCTTCGATCTGACCAATTTTTTCATCAGGGCTGAGAATATTGGGATTGTCGCCAAGAAGAGGTGTGACAGAAACGTTAATAGATGTATTTTTGCGTTTGATTTGAAATGGAAGCAATTTATTGAAGTTTTTTTGTATAATGGCTTGAGCTTCACTCCATGTTTTTATGGGCTTATCAGAAATAGACATTATGGTATCGCCTGAGCGAAATCCTACTTGATAGGCCTTTGATGAGTTATGAATGTCTCCTAATTTTGCAGAGAGACGAGGCTCTCCTGAAAATGCAATGAGAGTAAAGATCAAAAAGGCAAAAAAGAGATTCATAAGAGGTCCAGCTAGAACAATGGCGATTCTCTGGCCGACAGGTTTGTGGAGAAAAGCGACAGATTTTTGTTCATCTGATATTTCAGCTGAGAGGTCATCGCCGTACATTTTAACATAGCCACCTAAAGGGATAAGACTGAGACAATAGACAGTGTCCCCCTTTTTGTATTGAAGTATTTTTTTACCAAATCCGAGACTAAAGACCTCAATTTTAACCTTATAAAATTTTGCGACAAGAAAATGTCCCATTTCATGGACGAAGATTAAAAGCCCGAGAAGAATAACAAAGGGAACGATAACCGATAGACCTGATTGTAGCCATTCAATGAGAAATGAGATAGATTCCATGGGGCTATTCTAATAATATAGAGACCATTAGTACACTCTAAATAATTTATAGAGCACCATGTCTGGACCTTTTGGACTTGGGTTTTGGTTCAAATGGGCTCTTGATTATAAACAATAGTCATTAACAGAAAATTCGACCAATTTTTAATCCATCAGGAGCAAAAAGAATATCAATAAAAACAGAAACAAAGATACCACCTATAATCCAGAGTGATTTTGTCTTAAAGGGAATAGTTGAGGGAGTTTTAAAAAGAAAAAGAATAAGACTCCACTCAAAAATTCTTATAGGGGAATAAACTAAGAAATACATGGGAAATTCACCATCATGTAATGCTGAAACAGGTAGCAAATCTGTATTTATCCCAATGAGAATACCAAGGACAGCGCCTATAAGGGCTCTAAAAAGGCCAAGAGCTAAACTTCTTCCAATAGGTACCTTTGGGGAGAGAGTTAAGTATTTAATGCCAACACCACACCACAAGGAGTAGCCAATAATTTTCATAAATGCATAAAGTAAATGGCCAGAAAATATCATAATAGGGAGATCTCTAAATAAATAAAAACACGCTATGCTTTAGTTACTGCATAAAGATTAATATGAATAGGTACATAACGGGTAGAGCAAAGAGAAGGCTGTCAATTCGGTCTAGAACACCTCCATGTCCAGGCATGAATTTTCCAGAGTCTTTTACGCCGTTAATTCTTTTTAAGAGGGATTCAAAAAAATCTCCCGATTGAGCAAAAACCCCCAGACAGAGACCAAGAAGAAAAAAACTCCAGACAGGAGTCGAGGGGAAAAAATAGATTCCGAAAGAAACGGTGGAGAGAAGTGATCCAGCTAATCCCCCAAAGGAGCCTTCAACTGTTTTAAGAGGAGAGAGATGGGGAAGGATCTTGTTTTTTCCAAAATTGACACCAATGATGTAGGCCAGAGTGTCCCCAGAAAAAACAGCGACAAAAACCAGGGCAAAAAGAATGAGGCCTTCTTCAAGGAGAAGAATTTTCCCAGCAAAGCTTGGCAAAAGACCGCAATAAAATAAACCAAAGCTAGAGCGTAGTGACCACTGCTTTAATTGTTCTAAATCTTGGCGAAAAGGAGCAGCAAGTAAGCACATGACAATAGAGAGAAGTACGCTGATGGAGAAAAAAGACATCGCCCAAGAAGGTTGAAAAACCATGAAGCAGTAATTAGAGAGAACGAGGCCATAGAAAAGCAATTTTAGACGTTTGCTAGATTTAAAATGAGAGAAAGTCAGACGATTATATTCGCGGGCAGAGAGCCATGATAAGAGTAGACACAAGTAAACAAGGCCCTTTGTAGGAAAAAAGAAATGTATAACAACAAGAAGAGCAGTCGCAAGAATCGCAGAAAAGAATCTTTTAGTAAAAGTCGTCATTATTCTGCACAGTTCCTTCAACAAAAGACGGAGTTTGTTTTTGCGTGATACTACCAAAGCGTCGATGGCGTTTTCTGAAAGCAGCAAGAGCTTGATAAAGGTGTTTTTTTGTAAAATCAGGCCAATTCACATCAGTAAAGTACATTTCACTATATGCACATTGCCAGAGCAGAAAATTAGAAAGACGCATTTCGCCACTTGTACGAATAATTAAATCTGGAGAGGGAGTTGGGTGAGTCCAAAGATGACGAGAGAGGAGATCCTCATTGATATCGTTGATCTGAATTTTTTCTTCTTTGATTTGTACTGCTATTTTTCGGGTCGCTTGGACAATATCAGATTGGCCACCGTAGTTAAGGGCTAAGGTAAGCTCCATTCCCGTGTTATTAGCTGTTAAGTCGATGTTGTGTTGAACTTCCTTGATGATCTCCGCAGGGAGTTGTTCAAGTAAGCCAATGGACTTGAAGCGGATATTTTCTTTCATCAAAGTGTCGCGTTCACGCACAAGATGGCGGTTTAGTAGGCGCATTAACAAATTTATTTCTGTTTGAGGACGTCGCCAGTTCTCTGTGCTAAAAGTAAAAAGAGTGAGATATTTTATATTTCTTTCTGTGGCATATTGAATAATCTCTCGGGCCACTTTAGCCCCCTTGATATGGCCAAAAGCACGATGTCTATGGCGTGCCTCAGCCCAACGCCCATTTCCATCCATAATGATTGCAATGTGCTTTGGGATCATAAAGTTCCTTTTGATCTCAATACTAAGAGTTACTAAATTAAAGAGTCAGAATATCTTGTTCTTTTTTATCTGAGATAGTGTCTATTTTTTTAATATAAGAGTCAGTCAATTTCTGAACTTTTCCTGTTATGGACTTCTGCTCATCTTCACTAAGCTCTTTGCTCTTAAGGGCAGATTTTGAAATATCATTGGCTTCTCGACGTGTCATGCGTATAGCAATACGAGCCTCTTCAGAAATTTTCTTGATAGTTTTAACCAGTTCTTTTCTTCTCTCTTCTGTGACGTCAGGAACTTTTAGGCGAATAACTTTTCCGTCATTGATGGGTGACATTCCTAAATCACTTTTAACAAGAGCCATTTCTATATCTTTAAGAACAGCGGCTTCCCATGGGGCAATCATAAAAGACTTGGCGTCGGGACAAGAGACAGAAGCTACTTGGCTTAAAGGGGTCGGGCTACCGTAGTAATTAACTTTTACGGTGTCTAACATAGAAGCATTCGCTTTTCCTGTGCGAACTTTTTTTAGCTCAGAGCCAAGAGACACTATAGCTTTTTCCATTTTTTCTTTTGAATTTTCTTCTAGGTTTTCAAGCACGGGTAATCTCCTTTTTTATTTATCAAATAATTTATTTAATAGTAGTTCCTATCTCTTCTCCTGAAATAGCTTTGAGGATATTACCAGGAGTGTTTAAGTTAAAGGTGATAATAGGAAGTTTATTATTCATACATAAAGAAACGGCAGTAGAATCCATAACTTCGAGTCCTTTGTTAAGAACATCAATATAGGAAAGTTGACTAAATTTAACGGCATCACTATGAGTCACGGGATCTTTATCATAAATGCCATCGACTTTTGTTGCTTTTAAAATCACATCAGCATTGATTTCCATAGCGCGTAATGCGGCGGCTGTATCTGTTGTAAAGTAAGGGTTGCCTGTGCCGGCACCAAAAATCACGACTCGTCCCTTTTTTAAGTGACGCATAGCACGTCGTCGAATATATGGTTCGGCAATTTCTGCCATTTGGATAGCTGTTTGTACACGTGTTTGTACTCCATCTTTTTCGAGAGCATCTTGAAGGGCAAGGGCGTTAATGCATGTTGCAAGCATTCCCATGTAATCGGAGCTAGAGCGATCCATGCCTTCCGCAGAAGCGGCAACACCACGAAAAATATTTCCGCCACCAATGACAATACCAATTTCAACGCCTGTGCGAGAAGCACCCCCGACGTCTTTTGCAATACGCCGAATGACGGTGGTGTTTATTCCAGTACCCTGCTCTCCTCCGAGAGCTTCGCCACTCAATTTTAATAGAACACGATGATATTTTTTCCCCAAGTGAACTCCTGTTAAATTATCTAGTGCTGCTGAGTAACGGCAGCAACTTCGTCGGCAAAGTTTTCCTCTTTTTTTGCAAGACCCTCGCCTAATTCAAAACGAGCAAAACGACGGATATCGAGTTTTTCACCAATTTTAACAACCATGTTGTTGAGATGTTCTTCGACGGTTACATCTGTGTTTTTAACAAACGTTTGTTTTAATAAACATTGTTGTGCAATCCATTTGTTGATTTGACCATCAACGATCTTTCCGATGATCTCTTCTTTTTTTCCCTCTTCTTTGGCCTTGGTCGTTAAGAAAATTCTTTCTTTTGAAATGAGGTCAGAGGAGAGATCCTCTTCTCTAACGGCTAGTGGAGCTGTTGCAGCAATGTGCATGGCAATATCCTTAGCAAAATCTTGAAAATCTTTGTTGCGAGCAACGAAGTCTGTCTCTGAATTGACTTCAACCATAACTCCAACACGGCCGCCGTGCATATAGGTTTGTACAATACCTTCGGAAGCAATGCGGCCAGATTTTTTTGCAGCCTTAGCAAGACCTTTTGTGCGTAACCAATCGGCAGCTTGATCAAAATCTCCAGACGCTTCTTGCAAAGCTTTTTTGCAATCCAACATTCCAGCACCTGTTCTTGCGCGTAATTCTTTAACCTGACTTGCAGTAATAGACATCTTTTACTCCCTAAGGATTTTTTATTAAAGGTTATTTTTTTTCTTCGACGTTATCTTTGATAGAGGTTTTTGTTTTTTCTCCAGTCTCGCTAGGTGCTTCCGTTGTTGGGTTGGCTTCAGCTTCGAGTTTTTTAAGCTCTCTATCGGCTAACTCACGGGCCACCTCCTCTTGTATTTCAACATCTTCGGCTGTCCCCGCTGCGACAAGTTTTCTTGCCTTGGTAACGGTCACAACGGCTGGTCCACTGGAGGTGTCTGCCCCACGTTTTCCCCGCGTTTTAACTTCTGCTTTTTTAGGAGTGCTTGAAAGAACTTCTTTGTCTCCTAATTCACGAAGCTTAGCTTGGTAGTTTTTTGCGCCTTCGTTGTAGGCTTCAGCAATGTGATTGGCAAAAAGATTAATAGAACGAATGGCATCATCATTTCCAGGAATAGGAAATTCAACTGTTCCGGGGTCAGAGTTAGTGTCAGCAATTCCGATAACGGGAATACCGAGTTTTTTAGCTTCGGCAACGGCGATATGCTCTTTGTTGAGATCAACAACAAACAAAGCGCCTGGCGCACCGTTCATATCGCGAATTCCGCCTAAATAATCAGAGAGGCGGGTGTAATCTTTTTCAATTTTTGAACGTTCTTTTTTAGAAAAAAGATCAAGATCACCATCTTCACGCATCTTATCGATTTTTTTTAGGCGTGTGATACTAGATTTAATAGTGGCGAAGTTAGTTAAGGTTCCACCGAGCCAGCGTTTAGTTATAAAATATTGGCTACATTTTTCGGCAGCGTCTTGGATTGGGCCAATAGCCTGTTTTTTTGTTCCTACAAAAATAATAGATTGTCCCTTTGCGGCCATCTTTTCCACAAACTGGGCTGCTGTCTGTGCGTAATTGACGGTTTTTTGCAGATCAATAATATGGATTCCCCCACGAACCGTGTACACATAGTTTTTCATTTTGGGGTTCCAGCGAGCTGTTTGGTGTCCAAAGTGGACGCCAGCGTCGAGCATTTCTTTCATAGAAATTTGAGTCATAAATTACCTCTGGTTAAGCCTCCTCCTCGAAATGTAATTCAGACCAGGGTCATGAACACCAGGGTTATCAAGGAGTGAGTAGTTAATAATTATCTCAAGGGTTTAGCATATTTTTTGTACTAGGGGCAACCCCTATTAGAGAGCTTAATGCTATTTGTGCCCTTTCAATAGCCCCTTCAACTCCACGATAGGCACTGAGTTGAGGTGAGGCTAAAAAGAGGGAAAGACCTTCTTTAAGCACTTGATTTTCCTCGGAATTCAGTCCTTCTAGGGGAGATGTGTCTTCAATAAAAAGCAGCTTATCATCGATGATCGTTTTTAAAGCTTCAGGAAAAAGACGTTTGACCTGTTTTTTTATTTTTTTGACAGTGTTTCCTGCCACTTCATGATTCTCATTGGAGGGGTAGAAAGTTGTCCAACTAGAAGTGTGTGGGTCTAGGAAATGTCCCCAAACAACCCCTGTGGTGTCATTTTTTTCACTGATTGGCATGATAAAAGTATTTTGCCCATCGTAAATTGGTTCAGAATGCTTTACATTCCAGTGCAAAGTTCCCCAGAGAGGAGTCTTCATAATTTTTTGTAAAGACCGTGGTTTTAATGAATCAGAAGAGAGGGTTTGCACGAGTTTTTTTAGCGGTAAACAAGAGAAGTAATTTTTTGCTGTGTAAAAAAGATGACCATTGACATGAATTCCCTGAATTTGCTGGGCCTGGGTTTCAATTTTGGTGAGATGGGAATTTGGGAAAAAGTCCCCTTTGAATTCTTTGGTTAAAGTATTGATCCAATCTTGAGGTGTGAGTTTTAAATGTGTAATCTTTTTTTCAAGATGAGGTTTTAGTTCAGCGTAAAAAGAAGGTGGATTACCGGCAAAGCCTAAAAAAGGCAATATTCGATCCTTGTCTAGTGTTAGAGGCGGAAGCTCCTGCTGCTCTCCGAGAATTTCTTTGTTAAGAAATTTTTCTAGCCACTTTAAGTGTTCTAATGTTTTGTTTTGTAGGGGAAGAGTATTTTTGTTGCAAAATCTTGTGGTTCCCCCAGCTTGATCTCGACTGTCAATGAGCGCAACAGAGAAACCTCTTTTTTCCAGGCCATAAGCAATAAGAAGACCCTCAAGATCAGCTCCGAGAACGATGCAATCATAAGAGCGAGTCTTTTTTTTACTGCGAGGTTGTTTTTCATTAGTTTTCTTTTCTTCATTGTGAATGAGTGTTGTCATGGTTTTACGATGATCCATGATTTTATAGAAAGCAAGGGAAAACAGTCGTTATTTTTGATATTGCTCTGCTAATAGGCATTGCATGACGGGTAAGATCTGGATAAAGAGGGTTTAAGAACTTAGTTTAGAAAATGTCGGTCGTGGTATCGATTGTGTTTTTATAATTACAAAAAACTTATAGGGTCGACATCAATCATAACTTTGGTTGTAGATTCGATCCACTTGCCGTCACTGAGAACTTGAGAACAAAAAGTTCTCAGCGTTTGTGAAGATGAAGACTTTGTTAATAGGTGGAAGCGATGTTGTCCACGTAGACGTGCAAGAGGTGCTTCGACGGGTCCTAAAACAGTGATGGAAGCAAATTGAGGGTACTTGTCTTTGAGTATTTGAATGCGTGAGCTGAGTTTTTTGAGGGATGTCTTAACTTTGTCCATATGCAAACCTTGAATACGGATGGAGCAGATTTTTTCAAAAGGAGGATACTTAAGTTCATCACGATTGGAAAGTTCCTCTTGAGCAAACCCCTTAAAGTCATGAAGAAGAGCGTGTTTAAGACAAGGGTGGGAGGGGTTGTAGGTTTGGACAATTACTTTTCCAGGAAGTTCGTTTTTTTGAATGTGCCTTCCAGCTCTCCCGCTGACTTGGCAAATTAGTTGAAAACTTCTCTCAGCAGCACGAAAATCAGGAAGGTTAAAACCAACATCAGCGAGAACAACTCCAACAAGTGTGAGATCAGGAAAGTCTAGGCCTTTAGCAATCATCTGAGTGCCGATGATGATATCAACGTCTTTGTTTTCAACTTCTTGTATGAACCTTTCCATGTCTTCACGGGAGTTGATTTCATCTCGATCGGCTCGACTGATACGTGCTGTTGGAAAGAGAGTTTGTATATTTTTTTCAATAAGCTCCGTGCCTGTTCCGAGAGGTTGTAGTTCTCCTTCTTTACAGTCAGGACAGTTTTCGTGTAGGCTATCGTGGTAACCGCAGTAGTGGCAAATTAGGTTTGAGCGACTGTGAAGAGTCAGGCTGACGGCGCAATCAGGACATTCGTAGACATAGCCACAGTCTTTACAGTGGACAACCTGTGCCACTCCTCGTCGGTTGAGAAACAAAGCGCTTTGCTTATTTTGTTTTAAATTTTCCTTAAGAGCTTGATAAAGCTGGTGGCTTAGCCAAAAAGGAAGCTCTTCTTCTTTTGAGGTTTGGTTGTCTTCCTCGTTCTTACGCATAGGTATGATTTCTATTTTTGGCATTGGGCGATTATTGACACGTTTTTCCATGGAGTGAAGTTGATATATTCCTTTTTTTGAATTTTGCCAAGATTCTAAACTAGGGGTTGCTGAGCCAAGAACAATTGGACAATTTAGTTTCTTTGCAATAACAACGGCAGCATCTCTTGCGTGGTATTTGAGTTTTTCATTTTGTTTAAAGCTAGGTTCGTGCTCTTCATCAATAATAATAATCCCTAAAGAAGCAATAGGGCAAAACAGAGCGGATCTTGCTCCAATGAGAATATTTTTCTTATTATCAACGATCTCCCACCATTGGTTTGTTTTTTCTCGTGGAGTGAGGTGTGAATGTATAACGGCGATCTGTTGACCAAACCGCGCGTGAAACCTTTGTACAAGTTGAGGAGTGAGTGAGATTTCTGGAACAAGAACAAGCCCTTTTTTTCCTTGAGAGAGGGTTTTTTCTAAAAGATTGAGATAAACTTCCGTCTTTCCTGAGCCAGTAACTCCGTGAACAAGATGCACGTTAAATTTGTTGAGTGATTGAGCCATATCATTAGTTACTTTTTGTTGTTCACCTGTAAGTTTAGGAATCACTGGGTTTTTTTCTGAAGAGCATTCAACCCCTTCTGTCGTTTTTATGATGGGAGATTTACGAGTTTTGTTGCGAAGAGTTCCTTTTTTTAAGGGAGGAAAAGAGAGATGACAGGTTTGTCCAATGGGGTAGAGATAATAATTAGAAACCCATGTGAGCCATGAGATGTGAACTGATGATAGAGGTGGGAAGTCTTCTTGTAGAGATGAAATGGGCTTTAGCTTATAGTTACCCTTGTCTTTGGTTGTGCCAATGATAACACCATCAAGCTGTCTTTTTCCGAGAGGAACTTTGACTCTAAGGCCTATGGGGTTGTTGGGTAGACTCTGTTCTGGCGGTAAGTAGGTAAGAGGTTCTTTGAGTGGCGCATTGACAGCGACAACTAGATAAATAGAACCAGAATTTTGATTCATAAACTATCTGAACCTTCGATAAAAATTAAGGATAAGATTTTTATTTGGAGCATTCTGAAGCCCTTCGATTTTGGTTGGTTGGTTGAGGTTTTCTGTTGAGAATTTATTTTTTAGTATTTTACTAGATGTTTTATTCTTTACTGAAATGAGTTGAATCTTGTACTGTCTGTCGTGCCACTGAATATAACGTATTTTAGGAAAATAAAGATTTTTAGAATATTGAGAGAAGGAGGAGCTTGTTATCTCCGCCCCTGATTTTAGACGTAATTTTCTTAGTACAAAGTGATCTTGTTCTATCCATGCTCCAGGCAATAGGTTCTTCTGGGTTGATGGTGTTCCGTAGCCGTAGGCCACAACACCACTGACACGGGTTAATCTGGAAAAAGGTTCATAGACGTAGCCAGTTTCGCTAAGGTCACTTGGTTCGTAGGAATTCATAAGAAAGGACGGAGGAAGGATGTTTTGTTTTTTTAATCTATGGGCAAATTTTTCCAATGAGCGGTAGTGAAAAAAATTTTCTATAAAATCTGAAGAAATTTCGTGGGAGATGTTTTTTTTAGATGAATCGATGGAATAACGATGGCCCTTTTTATAAAGGTATTCAAAAAAAATGGTCTTCTTCCACTCGCGAGTTCCAGTGACGGTTAAGTGCATGGAGTCTTCACTCTCTATGAGCCAAACTTCGCGGAGTGTAAAATTATTAAAAAGACCAAGGTTTGTAGCTTCGTTAGGAAAGGAGACCTCTTGTTCAATTTCATAAATCCCAGACCCATGTCTCTTAACCGCTCTGCTTAAAATAGTTTTAGCTGAGGGAATATAAGAAAAGCAAAAACAGGGAAGAATCATTAATGTGAAAAAAAAGAAGAGTTTTTTTCTTAGAGCGATCATTTTCCCACCAGACCTTTTAAATATTTTTTAAGGGGTTGTTCAAGGGTTGTGTCTTTTAAGGCAAATTCTATGTTGGCCTGAAGATAGCCAAGTTTATCTCCAGCATCATATCTTTGTGAAGTAAAAGTTTGGGCAAGGAGGCCTTCATTTTCTGCTAGTTGCACCATGGCATCGGTCAGCTGAATTTCACCATTTTTCCCAGGAGAGGTTTTTTCAAGATAGCTAAAAATGCGATTATCAAAAACATATCGTCCAGGTAGAGCGAGATTGCTTGGAGCTTTGTCGGCAGAGGGTTTTTCGATAACATTTAGAACTTTGTATTGGTTTTTTTCTTCAGAAAAAGATTCAACAGTGACGACGCCGTATTTACTGATGTTTTCTGGAGAAATTTCCATAACAGCGACGGAGGAAATTCCCGTATCGGAGAAGGTTTGACAAAGCTCTTGGGTGACGGTTGGGGGAGAGATGATTTCATCTCCGAGAAGAACAGCAAAGGGGTCTTTGCCAATAACAGACTGACCACAATAGACGGCATGGCCGAGACCCTTGGCTTCTTTTTGACGAACACTGATGATATTAACTTTATTTCGAATATCATGGATTTTTTTAAGTTCATTTATCTTCCCTGCTTTGATGAGCTTATCTTCTAACTCGTAACTGGTATCAAAAAAATCTTCTATGGCAGACTTGCCTCTTCCTGTGATTAAGACAATATCTTCAATTCCAGCTTGCAAGGCCTCTTCAATGACGTAGAGGATAATAGGAGTGTCGACAATGGGAAACATCTCTTTAGGGATCGTTTTGCTGGCGGGAAGAAAACGAGTTCCTAGGCCAGCGGCGGGGATAAGGGCTTTTTTTATTTTTCTCATGGGGTCAAGAAACCATAAAACATCCTTGGAGGCAATGAAACAGACTTTTGTCTGGGAGAGAAGCATTTAAGCGTGTTTTAAGCAGATCTAAAGGTGTCCTTCCTAGACATGAGTCTGTCTCAAAACGAGAAAAACAAGTTTTTTTTAGGAGTGTTGATCTCAGAGTGGGGGGGGATGTGTTAGGCTAGATATAAGGCCTTGAGGGGGGATATGATTTTAAAAATAAGAACGGCTTCTATGGTTTTGGCAGCTATTTTTTTGATAGTGACGTTTCAGAACTGTGGAGGGCCTTTAAATCAAAATATAGATATTCTTGCCGGGAAAGTGAAGAAATACGCGGACGCTCCTTTTGCTTTTAAGTCTGACATTGATCAAATAACTTATATGTCTTGTAGTAAGCCATCTGCTCCACGGGCCGAAGGTGCTAGTGTGAATACTTTTTTTACGTTCAAAGTGGGAGCTTATGGTTCGTCAGGAGTTAAGATACGTGAGGATTTTTCTCTTTATGTTAATAACAAGCATTATCCTATTGGTCTGAACAAGACCAATCTCAAAGACTCTCTTGTGTACAGCGAAAGAAACAACGGTGCTTCTTTACAGCTGGCGGTGCGTCCCCGTAGTAATATCAGAGATGTGGTGCATTCTTCTTCAGGAAATCCTACGTCAGGGATGGATTATGTCAATCTTTGGCCTTCTTTGACGACGGATACAATTGTCGATAATTTTATAAAAGCAGGGAGTGATAATAAGATTAATTACATTGTCGGAGGTCGAGGGATTGGTCAAAGGAGAATAGAAGGGGGAATTGTTTTTAATACAGACGCCGGACTTGAGACTGATGTGAGGGCAGCGCTGACGAACAATGCTTATCTAACACTTACGTATTCGACACCAGAAGATCGTGCTTCGGCGGAGAGTGATGTTGCGGCCCGTTCACCATCGCATTTTGGAGAGACGTCGAGCAAAAGAGTTTGGGGACAGGCGTTTCAAGTGGATTTTCTAAATCTCGGGCATGTGTCCAGCCCCAGCCGAGTTTTGAATTCTGTGCGTCAGTTGGAGCTAGATGATGAAGACGGCCCTAAATACAGCGAAGGTGTGAGTTGGAGTTGTCCATCAAGTCTGCGATTAACAATTGTTAGTCCCCTTGATGCTAACGATAAGATCGACGGAGAAACGACGCTGCCTGGACTGTGTCCGACGGGAGATGATGGAAGTCAAATAACGAGTAGTAATGAATCGGTTTTTAGAACAATTCGCCATCACTTACGGTCAGAAGATTGGTATGTGAATCTTACGGGTCTCGATGGAAATCCGTGTATTGTGCCTAAAGCTGGCAAAGGTGATATCTGTTATAGTCGTAATTACCCTGTGGAATATGGAACAGGAGAGTGTGGTCCAGAAAAAACTGTAGATTGTGCCCATTTTGTGAGTATTTGCACTCGAAATGATTGATTCCTTTATAGAGATTTAATGCTCACCCGCAGTGAGAACGAAAAAAGCGTTTTCAAGAATGTTTTTTTATCTTTTGAGAAATTCGTTTAAAAGAGTTCTTTAATTGTTTCTCGGCATGGGCTGGATATCCTTTGATGTATTTAGAGGGATTCACCATGCGAGAATTTTTCTTAATGGCAAGATGGAGATGTGGTTTTGTGCAGTACCCTGTGCAGCCGATTTGTCCAATGGCTTGACCTGCTTTAACAAAAGTTCCAGTGGAGATGTTGGAGTTTACTTTGTTTAGATGATTGTAGTAGGATTTTAGGCCATTTTTGTGCTGAATAACAATGTAGTTTCCGGGAGCTCTTGCTCTTCCAGTTTTGATAACTCTACCATTGGCGACGGCGTAGACGGGGCTGGCAGACGGAAGAGCGAAGTCGATTCCGAGATGGGCTTGGCGGCGTTTTTTTATAGGGTGACGACGACGGGCTTGAAAAGAACTGGAAATATGGAGAGTGTTTACAGGGGAATAAAATGGCTTTACTGAAGAGAAATCTTCTTGGGAGAGAAAAGCACCTCCTGAAATTCCATTTTTAGAAAAAGGCACGAAGATTTTTTTTATTACTTTATTATTTATTTCTAAAGCGGCAATAAGAACATTTCCAAATTTGATAAAATAATCGTGGTCGAATTTTTTTTCAACAATAAGGTAAAATCGAGCATTTTTTTTGATATCTCGTTTTAAGTTGTAATCGAGTAAGAATGCATTCATAAAACGGTAGGCAACAAGGGTTTCGTTTATTTTTGAATTAATACTTGAAATTAATGAGTTTTTTATTTTTCCGTTAATTTTCAGTGTTTGGACTTTGAAGTTTTCTTTTAAAGAATGTGAACCGATTTTGTTGGAAGTTTTCCAAAAAATGTAGGTTAAATCACTTTGGTGGTCATAGATTTTCATTTGGAACTTTTGCGCACTCTGGAGAAGAAGGTATTTGTGACCAGGAACAAGAAGGAAGTTTTTAGGAACAAGGCTACGATTAAAGAGTTCTTGTCTCTCTTTGTGTGAGAAACCGTTTTTGGAGAGGAGTGAAAAAAGAGTGTCTCCCGTCAGTATGGTTTTGACCTCAGTTGAAGAATTGGTGGACAATAGAGCTGGTAAAGAGAGAGAGAATGTCAGCGAAGCGGAGAAAATGATGAGACTGTGTAGAATTTTTTTCAAGGGATTCCCCATTATTGTTTTACAAGCTGCATTGCTATTATTGGTTTTACCTGCTGTAGGACAACATTATTACGGTCCTGTGTCATCTGCAATGGGAGATAGTGGTCGAGCGATAATTAACCCCTCTGAATGTATTTATCTGAATCCGGCATGCATTGCCCATTATCGAGGTTATGAAACGTCAGTTTCTTTTAGCAACGTGGGCAGCCTTCTAAATGATCAAAAACAGGCTTCTTTTGGTTTCTCTTTGGCAGATAATACGGGAGAAGTCCTTCTTCCGGCTTCCTTTGCTTATCTTAAAAGAAGGGTGAAAGGTGAGACAGGAGACCGTGTAAATGAGATTAATTATCAACTGTCCATTGCTCGTTTTTTGATCCCACGGTTGGCGCTAGGGTTGGGTTATCAATATGGTCTCCGTGAGGAAGAAGAGGGAGATGAAGAGCGGCAGAGTGGTCACTTGGGTTTCTTGTACACTCCTATGCATAATCTTGGATTGGCATTGGTGGGTTATAATCTGGCTCAAATTGGATATGGAGAGAGATCTTGGGCCTTAGGGCTTTATTATCTTCATACACAGAATTGGCGATTGAGTTTTGATGTTTTATTTCTTCCAGAGGGAGGAGAGAGCCAGAGAGTCAATGTTGGAGGGGGATTTGAAACTCGCTTGAATGATTTTGTGGTTTTTCGCTTGGGTTTTCAGGAAAGTGAATCTTTAGGAGGCTCGTCAGTGGGTAAGTGGACCTCGGGTCTAGGAGTCTCTCTGCCTCGTTTTCAGATAAATTACAGTTATCAGGAAAAACGGTCTCAGGTAGGGGAAGAGACTCATAGCATTGACATTAAAATACCTCTTTGATACAAAAGTCGTCCAAAGTTTAAAAGGAGACTTTTATGGCATCACCAGATAAGCGCACGACTTTGATACGCGAGCGTAAAATCTCAAAGGCAGGAAGGAGTCGTAAAAAAGACATTCGTAAGAATGGAACGACTAAATCTCAAAAAGAGTTGTTTGGAGACAGTTAGTTTTTAAACTGTGCTAGTGACCTAGAATTTTAGCTGCATTTTTATATTGTGCTCGACGACGCAGTTTGGTCGGATACTGCTGCACGTTCCCTTTTAAATCCCAAATAAAAGCCATTTGTATCCAACCTTCTTGTCCTGAGTGGAAGCGATATTTTTTAAAGGCCTTAAGAGTTTTTCTGTCGAGACTTCTGTGGCCTGCACTGTTGAGCAGTTTGAAGTTTTTTAGAATTCCTCTTTTGGTGACGTAGGCTTGGAGGACGACAGTGCCTTCTTTTTTTGCAAATCGATCTTCTAAGCTGTAAACAGGAGGGCGGTTTCCACGGAGAGAGCGTAATTCTGAAATATCACGAACTTTACTTGGAAGGCTCTTTTGTAAAACGCCTTTTTGTTCCTTTTTCTTACTGACAAGGGCGTCCTGTTTAACTAATTGAACTTTCTTTTTTAGGGGTTTATTTTCAGGAGCTTTTTTTTCTTCAAGAGGTTCATCGACCCATTTTTCTTCGGCGAGGGCAATTTCTTGGCTGATCTCGTCTTCTAAGGCCTGTTCGTGGTTAAGGTCTTCCTCAGCATCCATTTGATCAAGTTTTTGGCGAATTTTATCGGCAAAAGAGTCACTGGCGAGCGTTTGCTCTTTTTTTGGTTGTTTTTTTTCAACGGGAATGGCGATGTCTGATGATAAATCAGAGGATTTGAGGGCGACGGGGGGGAGCTTCTTTTCAGGAAGTCTCTTTTTAGAAAGCCTCTTTTTAGGAAGCTTCTTTTTAGGAAGCTTCTTTGCAATGAAGGTTTTCAGGATTTTCTTTTTTGGTTTTGGGGTTTTGAGTTTTCTTACTTTTTTTACGATAGGCACAGTTTTTTTGGCCCTCTTAGCTCTCACAGTTTTCTTGGGGGCAAGGGGAGTTGGAGCGATAGATTCATCTTTGATTTGTGTTTTTTGAGCTAAACGGGTGGGCTTGGTGGAGGTGGGCGCAATTTCAAATTCAATAGTTCCCTGGTTAAGGGGGCGCAGCTGATCAACGGTGACCCAGCTGAGAACAGCAAAAAAAGCAAAATGCAAAACACCTGAAAACAGAAAGTAGCCATTAATTTTTTCGTTATCCCAATGACTCCACATGGCTTTATCTCCAAAAAATAAATTCACCTGATGGAAAATACATCAAGAATTGGGCCAAGCTAAGGACGAAGAGAATTGCTGAGGGGAGAAATCTTTTGAAAAAAATACACAAAATAACGCAATAAGAATAAGTGCGTTAAATAAGTTTAAGGTTCTTTGTGATAAATAGTGGAATTGTTCCCAAGAGACCCATTGACCCATTGATTGAATAGGGCCTTTTTTTCTAGAGTCTCTCCCAAAAGAATCCAGTTCTTTTCGGCGAGTTTGGCTTGGCGACTTCCATTGCATTTCTCTGCAATGGAAGGTGACAAACGGATGTTTGAGCAAGAAAAGGGCTGGATTCTTTTGGGAGAGATTCTAGAAAAAAAACGGGTCATCAGAAAAAACTGTCTCCACTATTTTTTGTCATAAAGAGTCCAGTTCTTTTCGGCGAGTTTGGCTTGGCGACTTCCATTGCATTTCCCTGCAATGGGAGGTGACAAACGGAT
This sequence comes from Bdellovibrionales bacterium, assembly GCA_965217115.1. Classification (GTDB taxonomy): domain Bacteria; phylum Bdellovibrionota; class Bdellovibrionia; order Bdellovibrionales; family CAYMLA01. The sequence continues at coordinate 1,377,425 of OZ244239.1, forward strand.
GTTTGAGCAAGAAAAGGGCTGGATTCTTTTGGGAGAGATTCTAGAAAAAAAACAGCTCATCAGAAAAAAATTGGCTCCACCATTGTTTGTCATAAAGAATCAAATTTAATCTGAGACCTATCTCTGTGGGAAAAGCAGTTCTTCCTTAGAGTATTTAATTAGAGTGAAGATTTATTCTCAATAACTTTATGAACAAGGCCATACTCCACGGCATGATTAGCATTCATCCAGAAATCACGGTCACAGTCTTTTTCGATTTTCTCCAGTGGCTGTCCCGTTTCTTCAGAGAGAATCTTGTTTAATTTAGATCGTGTTTTAACAATCTCATCGGCAGTGATTTCAATACTTGAAACAGACCCTGTAACGCCACCCTGAATAAGAGGTTGATGAATCATGAATTCACAATTTGGCATTGTAAGTCGGTTCTTTTTTTCAGGGGCTTGCAAAATAATAGTAGCAATACTTGCGCAGAGGCCGGTACAAATAATTTTCACATCAGGTTTGATAAAACGGATTGCATCGTAAATAGCAAAACCAGCATTGACAGATCCCCCTGGAGAATTGAGATAAACAGAGATGCTTTTTTTATCGTCATCAGCTTCTAATAGAAAAAGACCTTGAATAAAGTCTTTAGCTGTTTTTGCAGAGATCGCTTCAAAGAGAGTTAATTGACGGGTTTTTAAAAGTTTTTCATTAAAAGAAATCTCTTTTTCTTTTTTTTCATCTTGTTCTGAAATGATTGGTTGAAAATTAATAAGATTCATTTGGTTGTCCTTTTTAAAGTAAGATTATCTAGAAGTAGTGTTATTTTATGAAAAATGCAGACATTCGTGTACCGTTTAATGAATAGCTAACACAAAGTCGAGGAATGAGACTGTTTAATTTTTTTACGCATCTGCCAGAGTAGTTGGCTAATATAGGGGCGGCGGTTTTCACCTGTGGTGACCATAAGCAGCTTAGTAATTTTGATATTATCAGGGTTGGTAAACAAGAGGATAATCATCTCATTTATGAAATTCGTGTTGAGAGTGATGTAATTGTCCGTCCCAACACCGAGAGAGACCCCTTTTTGTTCCCACCAAGAAAAAGGATGATCTTTGAAATCTTCAAAGCCAAAGGTGAGTTTATTATTAGAGGAGGGCAAAGATGTTAATGAGACCTCTTTAGAGAGCATACGATTGAGAACGTCATGTTGATAGGATTCAATTTCTGTGGCTGTATGAAATTTTGTTTTAATAAAGACAGTGAGTTCATCTTCAGATAAAGGAGAGCCTTTAAGAAGCTTATCACAAACACTCTGGTGAACACCCCAGCTCATATCATTGATTTCATTGTACTCTAAACTGCCTTTCCAGAGAGGTTTTTTCCGTGAATTCCATTTGGAGACTCGCTGAAAGATACTGTGAAAATAAAAATTAGGATTCATACCTAAACTTAAGCCGTGTTCGAGAGTGTCGATTCTCCATATATTCATGGCGTTATCGACAGCCTGTATGCCTTTACGCAAAGTGTGCCAGGTTTCTCCGTGGTGGCTGCGGATTTTAAAACCTGAATATTGCAATTTACGAAAACCAATTTTCATTTCATTGAAATGAGATTTTTTATAAAGGTCTTTTTCGTCACCAACAGTGTCAACTTCGCAAAGATGTTCTTTGAGAAAACTGTGTTTCTGTAAAAGGTTGAGAAGGGTTTGTATTTGATCGAGAAAGTGATCGTTCTTAGTTTTAAAATTGTCATCGTCAAAAAACCAAGGCTCTTTACGAAAAGAAGGGGAGAGGATAAAATTAAAGCGAGGGTTCTCTTGTTGGAATTTTTTAAAGCCTTGGTATAGGCCTAAAACAACATCCTCTGAGGTGATATCTCCAATTCCAGGTATTTGTTCGGATGATTGTGAGGCAGAGCGAGAGAGTGTGAATTTTAAGCGAATATGGCCAACATTGTATTTGTTAAAGAGTTCACTAGCCATGTGATAGGCAGCCTCTTCATGGGCTTGTCGGTCGATGAGAATGAGTTTAGGTAAAAATAAAACCTTAAGATAGTGCTCAAAACGTTGATCTTCTTTGAGGCGAATGAGAGTGTCCACATCTTCGACGGACTCAATGGGCCAGGCGTTATCACCGTAGATCTCTTTGATCTTCTTCTCATAAAGAGCTTTATGAGCTCCATTTAAAAGAGGCTTGAGTCGAGGATAAATAAACTCAGCCGACAGTGAGCCAGTTAGGTGAATATGCTCCTCTCTATAGGGAAGAGGAAAAGATTTAAAAAATTCAAAAAGGGTCTGACCAATAGGGTGTTCAATAAGGTCTTGAATCTCTCGTTTATTCTGTTGAAATTCAGCGAGCTTTTCTTGAAAATCAATAGTGATTTCACGTATTTGAGTGTTTCCGTCGAGAGAGGTCCAGTAGTCTAAAAGTTCGAGAGAATCAGTAAGAACGATGCCGTTGGTTTCACTAATGATGTGTGTTAGATGATGGGTGAGTTGATTAAAGAGGTCTTTTGAGAGTTTTTGCATATCTGACTATAGAGGAAAAATCAAAAACGATCAACATAAGCCCTTGAAAGGGTGAGAAAAAAATAAATACGAAATGCAGGGTGAGCCGGGTTTTATTTTTTATTTAGATCAATTAAGAAATGCTCTGGTCCCTCGTCGTTCCTATGGGGGCAGTTCTCCTCAGGGGATTCAAGTTCAATAGTGACGTGATAATTACCGAGTTTTTGAATAATTTGACGAGTTTGTTTCTTTATTTCTGAAAAAGTGGTCAGATTTGGTTCTTTAGGGTCATTTAAGGAATAAATAAGATGCAAAGAGAGGACATGATGTTCTCCGTCTAAAGACCATGAATGAATATCGTGTACATCTATAATTTCTGGTATGGAACAGAGTTGTTTTTTCAAAGCTTCTCGGTTGAATTTATCTGGAATTGCTTGCAGGAGAACTTTAAAGGTTTTAATGAGTTGCCTTGCTACATTGAAAAGGATGAAAGCAGAGAGAGTAATTGCCAAAAGAGGATCTAGCCAAGTTATTTTAAAAAGAATGATAGCCACAGAGCCAATGAGAATGACAACCCAGCCTACGCAATCTTCTATCAAATGCCATTTAAGCATTTGCTCATTAAGGGATGATCCTTTTGCTAACTTCCAAGCAGCCCAACCGTTGATGACAATGCCCAAAATAGATAAGATAAACATACCTTTTCCGTTGGGAAGAGTGTTTGTGCTCAAATTAGAGAGGGTGCTAATAATAACAAAAGTTGAACCGCATAAAATAACAACGCCTGAAATGAGAGAGGAGAGAGTTGAGAATCTTTGGTAGCCATAGCTGTAGTGTTCGTTGCCTTTTTTGAGAGAAAATCTTTGTAAATACCAGGCAAGGCCTAATGAAAGAGTGTCACCCAGATCGTGAACAGCATCGGCTATAATGGCAGAGCTTCCGGTGAGAGAGCCACCAACAAATTCTATAAGAACAAAAATAAAATTAAGAAAAAAGGCTTTTGCAATATTCTGGCTGGCTTCATGATTGTGATGGTGACAGTATGCGCCCAAGGTAACTCCTACAGCCCGCTTGTTTTTTTTATTTAGAACTTATGGTAACATATAAAAAAGAAGGAGCAAATTCTTATGACGAGCAAAACAATAGAAGAGGGTGTTTGTGAATCTGATTGGACAGCTTTGTATGATCATTATTTGCGTGATGCTTTAATAATGGTGGATATAAGTCTAAATCTTGTAGATGTTGGTTTAAAAGTGGCTAATGATCAAACTCAGATCATGCAGGACTGGATTAATAAAGGGTTAATAGGAAAACCAATTAAGAGTCAAACGGAGACATGGAGTATGGATGACCAGAAGAAATTTCTATTTGTGATTGTGCAGCCCTATGTTCTTGCCCAAGTGATGGAGCATTGAGTATGAAAGAGAGAGAGATAATTTTTTTTGACGGTGTCTGTGGTCTATGTAACGGTTTTGTTAGCTCTCTAGTTAAGATCATTAAAAGGAAAAATATCGAAGGAATTTACTTTTCTCCATTACAGGGAGACGTAGCAAAAAAAATATTACCCGAAGAAAAGAGAAATTCTCTTGAAAGTATTATCTACTGGCAAGAAGGGCAGTCCCACGAGCGTTCAACAGCGGTTTTAAAAATATTGAAAAAAATAGGAGGTGTTTTCATATTGAGTCAGGTGTTTCTTTTAGCGCCTCTCTTTTTAAGAGACAAAATTTATAATTGGGTGGCAAAAAACCGTTATAGGTGGTTTGGCAAAAATGAACTATGCCGAGTGCCATTGGAAGAGGAAAAAAAATATTTTTTACCTTAAAAGTGCGTCTCAATAACAAAATCATCTCGGTTGATAATGACAGAAATATAAAAGAACCGAGACGGGATCTCGGTTCTTCATTCTAAAATTATTTATTAGCTAAGTATTTACTCACACTCTGGTGATTTTCTTCGATAGCTTGAGCGCCTTTTTGCCAGTTCGCAGGACAAACTTCACCATGGTTTTCAAAGTGTTGAAGAGCGTCAATAGTACGAAGTGCTTCGTCAACATTGCGGCCAAGAGGGAGGTCATTAACGATTTGATGACGAACTATGCCTTCTTTATCAATAAGGAATAACCCCCGAAAAGCCACATTATCATCTGTGAGGACATCATATTCACGAGCAATTTTTCCGCCAAGATCAGAGACGATTCCGTAGGTTGTCCCTTCGATACCGCCCTTGTTTTTAGGGGTGTTGATCCAAGCTAAGTGTGAGAAATGACTGTCGACACTGCAACCGAGAACTTCGACATTACGATCTTTAAACTCAGATAATTTACTTTGAAAAGTGACAAGCTCAGTTGGACAAACAAAAGTGAAGTCTAAAGGATAAAAGAAAAAAAGAACATACTTACCCTCGTAGTCTGAAAGTTGAATTTCTTTAGTGTCATTACCAAAAACTGCTTGTGCATTAAAATTAGGTGCCTTTTTACCAACTAAAACCATAGGTCTCTCCTTGAATGTAAAGAATAATGAGAGCATTCTGACGCAAAAAGCTTCTTTTGTCTAGTGAGATTATAAAACTAAACCTATAAATATAAATTATGTCGTTTTCAGTTTGAGTAAAAAATGATATTAAGTGTCAAAAGAGTGCGAGGTTATTAGTGGTTCGTAAGCAGAGGCTTTTACAAGCTGTTGAAATTTTAAAGAAAGGGGGAGTTGTCGTTGTGCCGACCGAGACCGTTTATGGTTTGGCCGCGAGCATTGAAAGCCAGTCAGGAGTTGAGAAAATATTTTCTATTAAAAAGCGACCTTTTTTTGACCCGTTGATTGTGCATATTTCCCGTCAAGAACAGGTTCATCAATTGACAGACTCATGGAGTGAAATTTGTCAGGTTCTCGTAGATAAATTTTGGCCAGGACCTCTAACTTTGGTTTTACCTAAAACGAAAAAAGTAAGTGATCTTATCACTGCGGGTTTACAAACAGTGGGACTGCGTATGCCCCATCACCCTGTTATTTTGGAGCTTATTGATGTCTTGCAAGTTCCTATCGCAGCTCCGAGTGCGAATATATTTAAAAAAACGAGTCCGACAAAGGCTGAGCATGTGCTAGAGGAGTTTGAGGAGGAAGATTTATTTGTTCTTGATGGAGGAGCCTGCCAAGTTGGTATCGAATCTACGGTGATCGCGGTTGAGGGGAATCAATTATCTATTCTAAGACCAGGAGCTGTGACTGAAAAACAGTTACTTGAGGTGCTAGAAAGGTCAAAGCTCCCTTTCTTTTTAAACAAGTTAGGGAAGAATTTATCTGCCTCGCCAGGACATATGAAAGAACATTACATGCCAACAAAACCCCTCATCTTGTGGACAAGATCGTGGCAAAAGGGATCTATGGATGAAATTTTAGACAAGGCTCAAGAAATAGCTATTGATGTTAAGAAAATAAAAGGCAGTGAATTGAAACTCTTGTCTGATCCTGTGCTTGCAGCTCGTACATTGTATTCACAAATGCGTGAACTTTCGCAACAAAGTGAAGTGACTTTTATTTATTGTATTTGGTCTCAGAAAAAAGATCAGGATCTATGGGCTGCTATCTGGAACCGTTTAGACAAGGCTTCGTCCTACTGTTTTTGACTGATTTTCCGTTAAATAAGAATACCAGCAATAGAAGCGGTCATAAAGGCGGCCAAAGACCCTCCAATCATGGCTTTGATTCCTATCTTGGCAAGATCTGATTTTCTCCTCGGTGCAATTTCTCCGATGCCTCCGATTTGGATAGCGATAGATGTGAAATTTGCGAAACCACTTAAAGCATAGGAGAGAATGATCACCGTTCTATCCGAGAGTTGGCTGCCTAAATTAGAGAGATGAACGTAAGAGACGAATTCATTGAGAACAATTTTTTCTCCTAACAAAGCTCCTGCAGTTGTGGCTTCGCTCCAGGGGATCCCCATAATAAAAGCTAGGGGAGAAAAAATCCAACTAAGAAGGACTTGTAGACTTAATTGAACTTGCCCTTCTTTTAGAAGAGCAGATGGAACAAGGGATTGTCCCCAGCTTTGAAAATTGACCCATTCACCGACAACTGTAAACATAGAATTAACCATAGCAATCAGAGCGATAAAAACTAAGAGCATAGCGCCGACATTGAAAGCAAGCTTTAATCCATCGGTGGCGCCGTTGGCTGCAGCTTCGATAACATTGACATCAGAAGATTTAAAGTCTTTGGGTGATTTGCCAAGGGTTTCTGGTTTTTGTGTCTCGGGAACCATGATTTTGGCAATAGCTAAAGCGGCAGGTGCCGACATCACACTGGCAGTGAGTAGGTGTCCCGCAATATCAGGTATTCGTTCAATGAGCAGTCCAACATAGGCCGCCAACACTCCTCCTGCGACAGTGGCCATACCGCCAACCATAACAGAATTGAGTTCAGATTTGGTCATTTTATCTATGTAGGGACGAATAAGTAGAGGAGCTTCTGTTTGCCCGACAAAAATGTTGGCAGAGGCGGAAAGAGACTCTGCGCCACTTGTCCCCATTGTTTTTTGCATGATAATAGCCATCCATTTCACGATTTTTTGTATAATTCCAAGGTAGTAAAGAATAGACATCAGAGAGGAAAAGAAAATAATAGTGGGAAGAATTTGTAGAGCAATAATAAAGCCTGATTTCTTTATATCCATCAAAGATGAAAATAAAAAAGCACTTCCCTCATTGGTGAAATTCAATAAAGCTATAAAGGCTTGATTGGCTGCATTAAACAGAGGTCTTAAGGGACCAGAAATATCAAGAGCCGGAATGCCCAAAACAAGAAGCCCAAAGACAATTTGTAAAACACAACCGATAATAACGGGTCTAAATTTAATGGCTTTTTTATTCTCAGATAGGAGATAGGCTATGAAGATCAATAAAAATAAGCCAAAAAAGCTCATTATACGCATGAAAAGTCCTTGTTAAAAGTGAATTTTCCTCTATGAGTCCCATATAAGTGATGGGTGATCAATAAATAAGAGTAAAAAAAACAGAGCAGAGGGAGGTTGTAGCAGGTTAAAACCTACGAATCAGCCCGACAAGAACTCCTTTGATTTGTACTTCATCAGGAGAGAACCACATAGAATCCATGTTGTCGTTGGCAGGTCTTAATTCAACACAGGGGCCGTCAAAGCCTGCACTTTCGTGTTTACTATAAGTATAGAGGTGTTTCACCGTGGCCTCGTTGTCGATCGTTGCAACAACAGTTTCTCCGTTGTTAGCGTCTTCTTGTTTTTGCACGAGAATAATATCCTCATCATAAATGCCGTCGTTAATCATGGACTCCCCCACGACTTTTAGTGCAAAGGATTTACTGGGAGATCTGATCAGGGAAGGGGGGATGTCTATGTATTCATCGTGGGATATTGCCTCGATGGGTGAGCCGGCAGCAACAAAGCCCATAAGCGGAAGAGAGAGAAGTTCATTTGTGGGTAGAGCATGGGGTGTTTGGAGGAGACTAGGCGGAGAGGAGGGAGCATTTTTAAAAGAATTGGCTCCATGTAGAATTTTAAGAGCCCGTTTTTGATTTTCCCCTGGATTGTGAATATATCCTTTGTTGTGAAGTTGCTTTAGATATCTTTGTACTGAATTGTAAGAGGCAAAACCAAAATGATCTTTGATCTCTGCATAAGAAGGGCTATAGTTTTTACGCTTTGTGTAAAGCTCTAAAAACTCTAAGAACCCTTTTTCCTTGGGAGTGAGTGAGGGCAAAGTTAGGGAGGAGCTTTGCGAAGTTATTGTCATTGTCTGGGCCCTCACAGGGTAAGTAGTTTACTTAGCATCTTATGTGTAAATTAAGTGTAAGTCAATAGGCTGAATCAATATTTTGGGCAAAACGTGGTGGAATATTAAAATTTGAGTTTGCAGCCTTTATGGGTAAGACTGTCTCGGTGAGAGGTCTGGGAAACGACCCAATTGCTCATTTAGAGAAGTTTGATCGCCCGCAAGATATTTCAGGAACTGTTGCTATTATGACAGAGAGAGAAATTTAAAAGGCTTCGATAGATATTATTTTTTATTTTTAATAAAAGAGAGGGTTCATGAGATCAGTTTTAGTGTCTTTTTTAGTCTTTAGTGTGGCCATAAATATTTGGGCGATGGAAAAAACTTTTATTTATTGTTCAGAGGGAAGCCCCAGTTCTTTTAACCCTCAATTAGCGACCGATGGAGCAAGTTTTAATGCCAGTTCACGCACGATTTATGACCGATTGGTGGATTTTTCTCCTGGAAGCACAAGTATCATTTCTGGTTTAGCAAAATCATGGACCGTTAGTAAAAGCTCATTGGTTTATACTTTTAAGCTACATAAAGGGGTAAAGTTCCATTCGACAAAAAACTTTAAACCCACCAGAAACTTCAATGCCGATGATGTGGTTTTTTCTTTTCGTCGTATGATGGACAAGAAAAACCCTTATCACTTAGTTAGTGGTGGCACCTATGAGTATTTTCAAAACATGGAAATGGGTAAAATCATTAAAAGGGTTAAAAAAGTAGATAATTACACAGTGCAGTTTATCCTCTCTCGTCCAGAAGCACCGTTTTTGGCAAATTTAGCGATGGATTTTGCGAGTATTTTATCAAAAGAATACGCTGATAAAATGTTGATTGCTAAGACTCCTGAGAAGACAGATCGTTTTCCTGTGGGGACAGGGCCTTTTAAATTTAAAAAATATATAAAGGACACTTTAATTCGCTACACGGCCCACAAAGATTATTTTAAGGGTAAAGCTTTTATTGATCGCTTAGTTTTTAGCATCACACCAGACGCAAGTGTGCGATTCCAAAAATTAAAAGCAGGGGAATGTCATTTAGTCGGTGAGCCTTCGCCAACAGATTTAAAAAGTATGAGAGTGCGAAGTGATATTCATGTGATGGAGCAAGAAGGATTGAATGTTGGATATGTTGCGATGAATGTAGAAAAAAAACCTTTGAATAGTTTATTAGTTCGCAAGGCGATAAATTATGCGCTCAATCGTAGGGCCTACATTAAGGCTATTTATTTGGGAAATGCAATGGTGGCTAAAAACCCTATTCCTCCGACAATCTGGGGTTATAATAATAAGATTAAAGATTATGAGTATGATATTAAAAAAGCCAAATCTCTTCTTAAAAAAGCAGGCTATTCCAATGGTTTTGAAATTGAGCTTTGGACCTTGCCCATTTCCCGCCCCTATAACCCTAATGGTAAGAAAATGGGAGAATTAATCCAAGCTGATTTGGCGAAGATAGGCATTAAGGTTAAATTGATTACCTACGATTGGCCGACTTATTTGTCGAAGGCTCGGAAGGGTGAGCATCAGATGATTCAGCTCGGTTGGACAGGAGACAATGGAGATCCAGATAATTTCATGAACGTTCTCTTGGGTTGTGCAGCTGTTGAAGGCGGGGGAAACCTTGCCCGTTGGAAAAATAAGAATTTTTGCAAATTAATGGTACAGGCGAAATCTATTTCTAATGTAAAGGCGAGAACGAAATTCTATTTGAAGGCCCAAGAAATTTTTAAAAAAGAAGCTCCGTGGGTACCTATTGCCCATTCAAAAGTTTTTCGGGCTATGTCAAAAAGGGTTAAAGGCTATCAAATACATCCATTTGGCGTAGAGATGTTTCATAAGGTGGACTTAAAATAAAAAAGCTCCATTGAGGTAAAATTTCGATGGGTCTATAGTGAATCTTTCTGTATCGATCAATGAAAACTAGACTTTACTCTTTTTGGACGACTAGAATGGTCTTTATGTTTCAGGTGATATTCAAGCGTCTGTATGGTTCATTGCCGACTCTTTTGGGCGTCTCTTTTTTGGCTTTTGTTCTAATTCGTCTCGTTCCAGGGGACCCTGTACTTGTGTTGCTTGGAGAACGGGGAGGGTCGCCAGAGGTTGTGGCGGAGCTACAGGAAAAATTAGGTTTAGATCAACCAGCATGGAAGCAGTATTTTATTTTTATTGGCAACGCTATTCAGGGAGACTTGGGGACATCTATTATTACCAAAAGGCCTGTGTGGGAGGAATTTATTGATCGTTTTCCAGCGACGTTAGAGTTGGGGATGTTGGGATTATTGTTTGCGATCGTACTGGGTATTCCAATGGGTATTATTGCAGCGGTGAAGCGTAATTCTTTTTGGGATTACTCTATTATGGGTGGAGCCTTGTTGGGGTATTCCATGCCTATATTTTGGTGGGGCTTGCTATTGATTCTTATTTTTTCCATTAGTTTAGGGTGGACTCCTGTCTCAGGAAGGATCAGTGCTTTTTATGATGTGGACTCAATTACGGGGTTTATGCTTATTGATACTTTAATGAGTGAGGATGGGTGGTCTGCGTTTAAGAATGCATTGAAACATCTTATTTTGCCATCCATTGTTTTAGGAACAATTCCTCTGGCAGTGATTGCTCGCATGACACGATCTAGTTTGCTTGAAGTGATTCGAGAAGATTATATGCGCACGGCTAAGGCGAAGGGCGTGGGAGGAATGAAATTGATTTTACGCCATGGTTTGCGCAATGCTTTGATTCCAGTGGTGACGGTGATAGGTTTGATGGTGGGGAGTGTAATTACGGGAGCTATTTTGACAGAGACGATTTTTTCATGGCCAGGGATTGGTCGTTGGCTCGTACAAAGCGTGGTGTCACGAGATTATCCTGTTATTCAAGGGGGAATACTGTGCATTGCTACGGTGGTGATTTTGGTGAATTTATTTGTCGATCTCACCTACTTGTGGATTGATCCTAAAATGAGGAAAAAGGCTTAAATGGAAAAGTGGAATTTTTTTTGTCACAACAAAGGAGCTTTGGGAGGACTTGTTATTGTTCTTTTATTTGTTCTGCTGGCGATATTGGCTCCTTTAATAGCTCCCTACTCTCCAATACAAATTCATGAGGGGGCTTATCGTATCGAGCCTTTTTGGACCTTGGAAGGAAGCTTCCTTTATATTCTTGGTACAGATGACATTGGAAGAGATCTTTTGAGTCGTTTGATTTATGGAGCACGAATTTCTCTGGGGATTGGGTTTTTAATTGTAACCTTCTCTCTTTTTATAGGCACGACATTAGGTTTATTGGCAGGTTATTATGAGGGAAAAATAGAGAGTGTTATTATGCGCTCGGTGGATATTCTAATGTCTTTACCCAGTATTTTACTGGCAATTGTTGTTGTAGCTATTTTAGGACCGAGTTTGATGAACACAGTTGTCGCGGTAGGCATTGTTGGTATTCCTTCCTTTGTTCGTTTGGTGAGAGCTTCAGTTAAGGCAGAAAAGTCAAAAGAGTATGTGATTGCGGCAAGGAGTTTTGGAGCATCGTCTTGGAGGATTGCTATTTTAAATATTCTTCCGAATTGTTTTGCTCCGATTGTTGTGCAAGCGACTTTGGGTTTCAGTGATGGTATTTTAAATGCGGCAGCCTTGGGTTTTCTTGGTTTAGGGGTTCAGGCGCCTACACCAGAATGGGGGACGATGCTTTCTGACGCTCGTTCCTATATAGAGACGTCACCATGGCTTGTGACATTGCCAGGGCTGTGTATTTTGATTGTTGTTTTAGCATTTAATCTTTTTGGTGATGGGTTACGCGATACCTTTGACCCAAAATTAAGAGGCTCTTAGGGGCTAGTTATTTTTTTGGAGAATTTATGGCGCAACTAATAACGAAAAACCCCTATAGTCTGGTAGAAATTAATTCCTATGAGATGGATGATTTTGAAAATTCTAAATTAAAAGTTCAAAGATTAGAAACGGCCCAAAAAACATGGGGCCATGTTGACCTTTCCAAGAGAATTAATCTTGTTAAAAAAGGAATGGAGTATTTTGAAAATCATCGAGTTGAGATAGCCAAAGATATTAGCGAACAAATAGGTCGACCTTTGCATTATTGCGATGGAGAAGTGAAGGGTTTTTTTGAAAGAGCCGATCACCTTTGTGCCATTGCTAGAAGGAGCTTAGCTGTTGAGGTCATTGAGCCCAAGGAGGGGTTTGAGCGAAGTATTGAAGCAACTCCTCTGGGAGTTGTCTTTGTTATTGCCGCATGGAACTACCCTCTTCTGATTGCAGTGAACTCTATTATACCAGCATTACTTGCGGGGAACACTGTGCTGTTGAAGCACTCTAAGCTAACTCCTGAAATCGGCAGACACTTTGAAAAAGCGTTTGGAAAATTAGGGGAGTTTGGAGATCTATTATTTAATGTGATTACTGATCATGAGACCACAGGAAAAATCATTGAAAACACGGGTGTTAATCATGTGGTTTTTACGGGCTCAGTGAACGGTGGTCGTCAGATTCTCTCCCATACCTCGAAGCGTTTTATGATGCCTGGTTTAGAGTTAGGGGGGAAAGATGCAGCTTATGTTCACAGTGATGCCGATTTGGCGTTAGCTGTTGAAGCTGTTGTTGATGGGGCCCTTTTTAATTCAGGGCAAAGTTGTTGCGGAATAGAGAGAGCTTATGTTCATGAAGATGTCTATGAGGATTTTGTGAATAAGGCTCAAAAGACTATGAGTAGCTATAAAATGGGCGACCCAAATGATGAGAATGTCCAACTAGGGCCTTTGGCGCAACCACACGCGGCTGAAGTTATGCAAAACCAAGTCGAAGAGGCGAGGTCTAAAGGTGCTAAGGTTGTTATTGGTGGAGAAATACATAAAATAAAGAAGGCCGTCTTTTTTCCTGCAACATTAGTTGTTAATGCTGACAATAATATGGAGATCATGCGTGAAGAGAATTTTGGACCGATACTCTCGGTGATGAAGGTGAAATCTTTGCAGGAAGGCATAGAGAACATCAATGACTCCAACTATGGTTTAACTTCTGCTATTTTCACCAAGACAAAAGAGACAGCTCAAAATTTTGCTAATCAAGTCGATACAGGAACTGTGTTTATGAATCGTTGTGATTATTTGGATCCAACTTTGCCGTGGACGGGAGTTAAGGACAGTGGTTGTGGATCATCTTTGTCTCATTTTGGTTTTTTACACCTCACTCGCAGGAAATCGTTACACTTTAAAACATAGGAAGTATTATGGAAAAAGATTTTTTAACAATTATAAAAACGTATAAAGAAAAAAATGTTAAATGCATTAAGCTGGCCATCACTGATATTGATGGTGTTATGCGTGGGAAATACATAAATCTAGATAAATTTGAATCCGTATTAAAGGCCACAGGTGGCTTTTGCGACTGTGTTTTTGGTTGGGACGTCGTTGATAAGCTCTATGAAAATGATGTCGACTTTACAGGTTGGCATACGGCTTATCCTGATGCTCTCTTTAAAATTGATTTAAAAACACAGAGATGGCTTACCGAAGAGCAGATTCCATTTTTTATTGCCGATTTTGTTGATAACGATGGTGAGAGTCTCCACTCTGTGTGCCCTAGAAATTTATTAAAAAGAGTTCTTAGGCAAGCTGAGGAAATGGGGATGGGCTTTAATCTGGCTTTTGAGTATGAATTTTTTCTTTTTAATGAGACTCCTCATTCTGTGCGTGAGAAGGGCTACAAGAACCTCACTCCTTTTACGCCTGGAATGTTCGGCTATAGCATGATTAGGAGTTCGACTTATTCAGACATTTTTAACGACTTGATGGATTATTTTTCAGAATTAAATATAGAGATCGAGGGTCTCCATTGTGAAACAGGTCCAGGTGTGTTGGAGGCAGCGATAAAATACGGAGAGGCTCTTGATTCTGCCGACAAAGCCGTGTTATTTAAGACTTTCTGTAAAGTGTTTTTTCAAAAGAGAGAGATTATGGCGACGTTTATGGCTCGTTGGAGCTTAGAATATCCAGGCCAAAGTGGGCACATACATATTTCTCCCTACGATCTCAAAACAAATAAAAACCTATTTCATGATGCCTCTGATGGAAATAACATGAGTTCTATGATGAAGTCATTTGTCGCTGGTATGTCTAAGTATATGAAAGAATTTTTACCATTAACGACACCGACAATAAACTCTTACACACGATTGGTTAAGGGTTTTTGGGCTCCGACGGCAGCCACGTGGGGGGTAGAGAATAGAACTTGCGCCCTTAGAGTTATTCCAGGCAGTGATAAATCACAACGGGTAGAGTATCGAGTTGGTGCGGCTGACGGCAATCCTTATATTTGTGCAGCAGCAGTTATTGGAGCTGGTTTGCAGGGAGTAAAAGAAGGTCTTAAAATTTTAGAACCAATAAAAGGCAATGCTTATGATGTTCAAGACGATTTACCACAGGAGTTGCAGTTACCAAGTTCTTTAAAAGATTCAATAAAAAACCTAGCTAAATCAACTGTGGCCCCTGAAATTTTTGGAGAAAAATTTGTGCAGCATTTTGTAAAAACTCGTGAGTGGGAAGTTTCAGAGTATGAAAAAGCAATCACTGACTGGCAACTAGAGAGATATTTTGAAATTATTTAGGAGATCTTATGAAGCAATTTGATTTTCCAACGACATTGATTTATGGCGAAGGTGCTTTGGAGGAGTTGTCTCTGCGAATTGCGAAAACAAGATCAAGTTCTTTGTTGTTAGTGACAGATAAGACGCTTGTAGAGGTTGGCATTGTATCCTTTGTCATGGATGAGTTAGTAAAGAGAGGCCTAAAGGTTACTATTTATGATGGGACTGACTCTAACCCTACGGAAGACAATGTTTTAGAAGGGGCGGAAATTTATAAAGAGCATAAATGTGATGCCGTAGTTGCTCTTGGTGGGGGAAGCCCGATGGATGTTGCTAAGGGGGTTGTAGTTATGGCAAAAAATGACGGTCCTTTGGCGAAATATGATAATTGTTTCGGTGGTGAGAGACATATTACCAACCCACTGCCTCCTCTCTATGCGATTCCAACAACTGCGGGAACGGGGAGTGAGGTTGGTCGCTCTGGAGTGATCATTATTAAAGAGACCAATGATAAGACGATTATTTTCCATCCAGATCTTTTGCCAAAAATGGCTGCTCTTGATCCTGTATTGACGAAGGGTTTACCTCCACATATTACGGCAGCAACTGGCATAGATGCATTTACTCATAGTCTTGAGGCTTATTTTTCTCCTGAATTTCACCCGATGGCTGATGGAATTGCCTTGGAGGGAATGAAGATTATTTTAGATAACTTAGAAACTGCAGTGCGAGAGGGAGAAAACATTGAAGCTCGGTCAAAAATGTTAATAGCTTCATCTATGGGAGCGACGGCTTTTCAAAAAGGCCTTGGAATGACTCACTCTATAGCTCATCCACTATCAAGCGAGTGTGGACTGCATCACGGTTTAGCCAATGCAATCATGCTTCCATTTTGTATCGCATTTTTAGAAGAATCTAATCTTAGTGAATTCCAAAGAGAAAAAATAGCCGATGTTCAAGGTCTTTTTGAAAAAAGAAATCTCTCTAAGGAGACACTTTCCCAATCTTGCAAATCTTATTTCGAGAGATTGGGGATTAAATCCGGTCTTTCAAATTACAATGTCACTGAAGATCAAATCAAGATTCTTAGTGAAAAAGCGCTTAAGGACCCCTGTCATCAAACCAATATGATACCAGTGGACCTTGAGGATTTTAAAAAAGTTATAAGAAGGAGTTTGAGTTGATAGGGATTCTTGATTCTTACCATGAGGATAAAACGCCTGGAAATTATCAGGAAGAATATATTCCTGTAATTTTAAAGTTTTTTGATAAAATTTTTGAGTCAAGGGTTTACCATGTTGCTCAAAATGATTTTCCCCGTTCTGTGAATGATTGCGATGGTTGGATTATTACGGGCAGTCCTCGGAGTTGTTACGATGGAGATGAATGGCTAAAAAAATTAAGCACCTTTATTAATGAAGCACACAGAAACAAGTCTAAGCTCTTTGGCATTTGTTTTGGTCATCAAATAATAGCTCACAGTCTGGGAGGGAGAACTTTAAGGTCAGAAAAAGGCTGGGGTATTGGTGTTAGAGAGATTAAAATCATTGAACACAAGCCTTGGATGGAACCAGGCTTAGAAGATATCAAGCTTATTTTTTCACACCAAGATCAAGTTGTACAGCTTCCGTCAGAGGCGAAGCTCCTTGGGCAGAGTGAATTTTGTCCTAATGAAATGTATTCTATAGGTGAGCATATTTTTTCAATTCAAGGACACCCAGAGGTTACGAAGGATTTTGCCTTAAATAGGTTAGAGTCCCGTTTAGAGGAGATCGGTGAGTTAGCATCTTGCATTGCTAGAGAATCTTTAAACTCTCAAAGCCCCGATAATGATATTGTGGGGGCTTGGGTTAAAAGCTTTTTTTCTTAAATTATTTATAATTAGTCAGTAGAATTCTTGAGTTTAAATGATTACATCTGTTCTTTACTGACTTCTTCGATCTTGGCGTGTTCGATCAAATAATTAACAACCTTTTCCTCGATAATTTGGTAGGTTAATCGCGATCGCTGCTCATCAGAGCCGTAGAACTCTTTGATTTTACTGAGATCAAGTCCTGTTTGTTGAGCCATTTCAGTGTATTTTTGTTCGAAGTCACTGTCTTCACAGCTTATTTTTTTCTCTTTGGCAACGGCATCGATCATAAATCCTGAATGAACCATCTCCTTGGCCATATTATCAAAATCCTGTCCCCATTTTTGTGAGTATTCAATAAAGTCTTTTTCGTTCATACCCTGTTCGGTCATGCGTTTCTGCACGTCATTGATGAGATTTTGTTTTTGCTCTGTTTGCAGGGACTTTGGAACATCCATCGGGTTCTCTTGGACAAGCTTCTTT
This sequence comes from Bdellovibrionales bacterium, assembly GCA_965217115.1. Lineage (GTDB taxonomy): Bacteria > Bdellovibrionota > Bdellovibrionia > Bdellovibrionales > CAYMLA01. Next base: position 1,394,629 of record OZ244239.1, read on the forward strand.
AAAACATTATTTTTTAAATCTTCTTTAATGCGATTTTCTTCATTTTTAAGTAAATCTCTATGAATTGTTTTCTTAAGGTCTTGGAGAGTCTGGTCCTTGCCACCGAGTGATTTAATAAGTTCGTCGTTAAGTTCAGGAAGTTCTGATTTTTGTAGCTTGTTGAGTTTGACCTTGAATTCAACAGGTTTACCAGAAATCTCTTTTGCGTGATAATCATCAGGAAATTTTGTCGATATATTTTTCTCAGAACCAACCTTCATACCAACTACTTTTTCTTCAAAACCTTCAATGAAGTTTTTTGATCCAAGTTCCAAGGAGTGGTCTTTTCCAGAGCCCCCTTCTAAGGGAGCGCCATTGATGGAGCCGTCAAAATCAATGATAGCAATATCGCCCATTTGTGCAGGTCGATCTTCAAAGATATCTACGGCTGTGGCTTTGCTTTTTCTGATGTTTTCAAGAGTTTGATCTACTTGAGAATCGTCTAATTTTAAAATTTCTTTCTTAATAGAGAGGCCTTCAGAAGTTTTGAGAGTAACTTTAGGGCGAACCTCAAATAGGGCAGAGAAAGAAAAGGAAGAGCTTTCGTTGATATCTTTGAAGTCAAACTGAGGGTTGCCTATAGGTTCTAAGGTGTGTTCAGTTAATGCTTCCCCGTAGTTAGTTTGCACAATGTCTTGCAAGACGTCTTGTTTAACTTTGTCGCCATAAGACTGACGAATTTTGTTTAAAGGAGCTTTGCCCTTGCGAAAGCCAGAGATATCAGCGTCTTTTTGAATGACACGGTAGATTTTATTAAAAGCTGTTTTTACTGTTTCACTAGGAACTTCAATATTGAGTCTACGCTCTAGTTTTGATAATTCTTCGACATGGCTCTTCATGGTTTTAGGCTCCTTAAGAGTTTTATATTCAGTTAATGTACTGACCTACTGCTAGAAGCTCTTAAATGCAAGTCTAGGGAGAATTTTGTCGCTTTCAGGTCAGCGATGTACTATGCCATGTGAGTATGAATCAGCAAAAAATTATCTTAGTTTCAGGTAAGGGGGGAGTGGGTAAAAGCACGTTGGCCGCTTGTTTGGCTCAAAAACTGGCAAATGAAGGTCAAGAGGTGTTGCTTGTGAGGCTTTGCCGCTCATCTTCAAAAGAAAAGGCATCTCTCCGGGCCTCAACCCTATTTCCAGGGGCAGAACCATTTCAAGTGGCCTATTGGATGGGACTTGGGTGTTTACAGGATTATGTAACGCACGTAGTCAAATCTTCAAAGGTGGCTTCCTTGTTTTTTGCGAATCTGACAGTTCGCCGCTTACTAGAGGTGGCTCCCGGGCTGTGTGAGTTGTCTATTTTGGGAAAACTAACCAGTGGTATTCGCGGAGTTGGAGATTTGTTTTCTTACGATGTTGTGGTGGTGGATGGTTATGCGACGGGACACACATTATCTCTTTTGAAGGCTCCTGTTGCGATGAGAGATTTTTTTTCCACAGGGAGTCTTAAAAACCCCATGGGAGAGCAGAGTTCTGATATTTTAAAAGTATTGCAAAATAAAAACATCTTTAAAGTGGTGATTGCGACTCTTCCCGAGGAATTTTCTTTAGAGGAGTCTTGTGGTTTTGCGCAGGAATTAGAAAAATTAGAGATAGAGTGTGAGTTTTGGTTGAATCGTGTTTGGCCTGAGTGTCCAGAGAAAATAAAAGAAGGATTGTGGTGGGATCGGGTCAAAGCACAGAAGCGAGCTCTGGTTAAAAATCCTGAGAAATTTTCTATGGAGTGGCCTTTTATTCCATACGTTCAACGAGAGGAGTTATATAGAAAATTACTAGGAGAGGTTCTATGAAAAAAGTGAGTTCACTTTTTGAGTCTAACCGCATTTTGGTTTGTGTTGGGGCAGGGGGAGTTGGTAAAACCACAGTGGCAGCTTCTCTGGGAGTTTTATCGGCAAAGGCTGGGTTGAAAACTCTTGTTCTCACGGTGGACCCCTCTCGACGCCTAGCTAAGGCGTTTGGTCTTGGGGATTCAGAAGAGCAAAAACAAATTCACTGGGAAGATGTTTGTTTTCCACAAGGGGGAGAGTTCTGGGTGGGGGCGATTTGTCACGAGTTATTTTTTGCTCGTTTTATTCGCGAAGGGGTTAAGGATGAAGCTCTTTTGCAGAAACTAATAAAGAATAAAATATACCAAAAATTAACTGATACTTTATCTGGTTCCCAGGATTTTACATCTATGGGGAGATTGTTAGAGGCATGGGAATCTCAAGAATTTGATTTGATCGTTTTAGACACTCCTCCGAGTGAGCATGCTTTGGATTTTTTTCAAGCTCCTAAAAAATTTCAAAGGATTTTTGATAAAAAATTAATGAGTTGGTTTTCTCAAGAGAAGGACACAGATAGAAAACTCCCAAACCTTCTTAAATCTCTTGTGGGTTTTGGTCTTCAATCAGCACAGAGTGTTTTGCAAAAATTAACAGGAAGCTCTTTTATGTTAGAATTGACAGAGTTCTTTTCGGCATTGAGTCATTGGCAACAGGAATTAAGTGACAAGACGAAAAAAGTTGATGAACTTTTAAAAAGTTCAAATTTAAAATTTGTCGTTGTGACAGGTGCAGAGGAAGAGCGTTTGGAGCAAACAGAGTATTTAAAAAATCAGTTACAGCAAGAGGGCTTATCTTTAGAGGTGGTGGTGGTTAATCGTATTTTTCCATCGCCAGATTCTGTAAGTCGAGAACATTGGCCAGAATTGGAGAAACATTATTCTTATCAAAAAAATCTGTGTCAAAAATTGAGTCTCGATTTAAATGGAGTACCTGTCATTGAGGTTTTAGAAATGAAGGAAGATATAGGAAGTCTTGACGGAGTGATGATCTTTTCAGAGTTGATATTAAAAAATGAACAGGAGATGGGTTTATGAAAAAAAAATCTCTAAATTATTTTGAGGAATTTTTTCTTGGTTGTGCTTCCCCCGTTAAAGGCATGAGACTTCTTATGGGAGACAGGTCATTGCGTCGACTCTCATTTTGGCCTTTTATAATCTACATTCTATTCTTTATTATTGGATTGAGTTTCTCATCACCATTACTGTTGGTGGTTTCTTCTTGGGTAACGGCCATGTTGGGAAGTACAATTGCCTCTGGATTCTTGGGGCTGTTGATTTTAATAGTTACAAAAATAATGAGTTGGTTATTTTTTGTTTTGGTATTGGGTTACGGGGTTTTTTTGGTGACTAATATTATTGCGTCGCCGTTTTATGCTCTTTTGGCTGAAAAAATATTGAAAGACAGAGGAGAAATGCCAGAGGGGGCGAAATCTCTGAAGAGTTGGTTAGGTCGAAATCTGGGCCTGATTTTACAGGCGCTGATTAAGGTGATGATTTTTCTTATCTTGGGTGCCATTTTGTTTGCTTTGTCCTTGATACCAGCAATTGGTTTTATTGCAACTTTTGGCTTTTTTCTGATTATCGCTTTTGATTGCAGTGATTATTCCTATGAAGCTGTTTTGTGGAATTTTCGTCAGAGAATGAGTTTCTTTACTTTGCACTGGGCGGCTCATTGTGGTTTGGCGCTGACAATAGGCTTTATTTTTATGATCCCTATAATGAATATTTTTTTATTTCCGATGGCGGTTGTTGGGGCGACAGATCTATTTATTCGGTTGAGAGCTACTGACAAAGCGAGTGTAATTGAAACCTAAGTTAGCGAGAGAAAGATGAAAGATTTTGTACATAGGCAAATTATTAAGAACATAGATTCAGTATCTGATTGGTTTCAACAAAAATCTTTGCACCCCTATCTCCCTTTCTATTCATCGTTTGATATGAGGGACAGTGGTTATAAGATCACTAATGTGGATGCGAATCTTTTTCCTGCTGGATTTAATAATATTTGTGAGGTTGACCGGGATGAGGCGCCAAATTTGGTCTCTCAATATTTAGAGCGTTGTTACAATCTTCCAAAGAATGCTAAAATTGTGTTATTAACCGAAGAGCACACGAGAAACGCTTATTATTGGGAAAATATTTATCAAATATTGAATTTATTAGAAGGGTTAGGTCACAAGGTGAAATTATGTGTGCCTAAAAAATTGGAAAAAGACATTTATGTGCAATCGGCAACAGGTAGGGAGTTGATTATTGTGTCTTGGTGGCAATTAAAGAGAGAGGGTTTTGTCCCAGATGTTGTGATAAATAATAACGATTTTTCTTCTCACTATGAGGAATGGGAAGCATCTTTGCAGGAAGAAGTGATGTTGGTGAACCCTCCCTGGCAACTTGGTTGGCGTTGGAGAAAGAAGAGCGATTATTTTTTCCATTTTAATTCTTTAGCTGAAACCTTTGCTCAAATAATAGATGTGGACCCGTGGGTTTTTACGGTGAGAACAGAGGTTTTTTCTAATTTCTCGATCAATGAGAGAGGGAGTCGAGATAGTTTAGCGAGTATTATACAAACACAAATAGATGAACTCTCTGAGGACTATGCACAGAGAAAGATTGATAGAAAACCGACAGTTTTTGTAAAAAACAACTCTGGAACCTACGGCATGGGAATTATAGCTGTGAGTTCAGGAGAGGAGTTTTTGCAATTAAATAATAGAGCGCGGACGAAGATGAAGGCCTCCAAGGGAGGAGAGGGGATTGGGGAGGTGATTGTGCAAGAGGGGATACCGTCCTCTTTGTTAAGTGGACAGTCAGTGGCGGAGCCAGTTCTCTATCTTGTTGGTGAAGAGTTGGCAGGGGGGTTTTTGCGAACTCATAAGGATAAGGGAGTGGTTGATAATTTGAATAGTCCGGGGGCTGTGTATAAGCGACTTTGTGTTTCTGATTTAAAAATAAATGTGGAAGGTTCTCCATTGGAAAATGTTTATGGTTGGGTTGCTAAGCTGGGTGTGCTTGCTTTGGCAATGGAGATTAAAAGTAAAAAAATAAAAATCTGTTCTTGTTCTGAATTGGAAAATTAATTGACAAAAGTCTAGTAACTAAACTTTTCATCGGCTTCTTCCGAAAGAGTAGGTGATAAGGGAGGCCCCTATGAAAAATGGGAGTATACGGTTTGTAGGTATTTTTGGATTTATATTTTTCTTTGCGATGGGGGTGAATATTGCCTTTAAATCGTGGAGTGGTTCTACCTATGTAAGTCAAAAAGTTTGGTTTGATGGAAAGCGCGATTTAGCTTCTGTTGGCAAGGCATTCGATTTTTCTAACTTAAGCGGAAATATCTTTCGTGGAGAAGCCAAATCTCAAATGATAGAGAGAGCTAGGGTGAGTGAGGGATTAGATCGAATTGGTGTGCAGTTGGGTCATTTTTTAGTAAGAACGAGTGAGGGTAAGAGAAATTTTATCTGTCGAGAGCATGGCCGCGTGGAAATGACTTTTAAAGCCAGTGGCTTTGCAATCAACGGTCGTAGGCCTGTGATGGTGGTGGATGGACTGTGCAATGTTGCCAATGATGTTAATTATATTTCGACGTTGTGGATTCCTGTGAAGGAGATCATTAAAAGTTCAGCAGGAGATGTTGAATTTAAATTTAGAGGAGAAGCTCCTGTGAGTGTGACCTTTGATGGAATGGGAGATAGTTGGCCAGAGAATTGGGCACTGTCTAGTGTGCGTTTTTATTCAGAAGGACAAAAAAAAGGAAAAGAGATGGTTGTTGAACAAAGGGATATCTTAAAGTTGCAAAAAAACAAACGCCTATCTCTTAATTGGAATCGCTGGATTCAGCAGAAATGACCAAGCAATGTTTAAACTTTTTACAGAGCGGCTTCACAGGAAGTGATCTGTCCATCTGCAATGGGAGCTGCGACATCACTAGACTCTGTGTTAACTGTACGTCGTCAAAACATTTGGGAATAAACAAGATCCAGACTAATTAACAATTTCTTATTACCTTCTAGATCAAGTCAGCGAGCTATTTTTCTAATATAGTACAAAAATCTTCATTATGATATACGTCAACAGCATAATAGAAAGAAATCTTATATATAGGCAATTCATAACGTGTTGGATTTTCATAAATTAAACCCTTAACAGTTATATTAAATCGATATAAGCTTTTAACATCAGAATTTTCAATGGAAAAGCGAGTAAAGAACCAGCGATCTATATTTTTATTTTCAGTCAATAATTTGTTAACGGCGTACTTACGTACTTTGTCTTGACAATCTTTAGATGCCCCCTCTTTTGCAAAACTAACCACAGTACTAAGCAATACTAATAGTGCAAATATTTTTTTCATAAAGCCCCTTTTTGTTAATTTTTCGAGAGAGTATCGCCAATTCTAAAACTTACAAGATAAAATCTATAGATCGTTTAAAAAAAACGATCTATCGCCGCTGATTTTCTAGTTAATGGTATTATAAAGAAAATTTTTCGAATCCAAGACATATCTTTGTTCAAATACAATGGTTTTTTGTGACCGAAGGAAATAGTTTATGGATATACGTCATATTGAAAAAAAACATTAACAATCTAGTGATGAGTAAAAGATGCAGATAAAGCACAAAAAAGAGGCTACCAATTGGCAACCTCGTCATCTTTTCCTAATTTTGATAAACTAGTTAGTTATTAAAACCTAAAATCTTAATTTGTATAAAACCAATCGAGACGATCAAAATCTTCAAAATCGGTTTCACAGGAAGTGATCTGTCCATCTGTAATGAGAGCTTCGACATCATTAGATTCTGTGTTAATAAAAAAACCATAGATGTTCCCGCCAGCATCAAAGAGATACATTCTATAATTTCTGTCATGGGCAGTGTCTTTTATTGATCTAACCCAAAGTTCAGCCTTCTCAAGACTATAAGAAGCATATTTGAGTGCCTCTTCATAGCTAGTAACAGACACTCCCAGGCTAGCAGAGACCCCTTTTATAATCTGGGAGAGTGTTTTTTTATTTACTTTTGAATCCTTATTAAGGGTTTGTTCTTCAGATACAATCAAATCTTTCATTCGTGCAGTGTCAACAAGGTCGTCACCAAAGAGACATTTAGAAAAAGAGGGGACAGATGTGAGTAGAACCAATGCAATTAATATTTTTTTCATAATTGTTCTCCTTGAATTGTGTTCACTAAGAGAGGAACCTATTAATTTCTTTAATTAAACAAACTTCTATCTCCTTCCCGGAAATAAGCAATAAATTTATTTCGTTTGAAATATTTACAAAGCAGATCACTCACGACACTCGAATGTTTTTTTTGGATTTGTTCTTAAAAAAACAATGGCTTCTGAATTCAAAAAAAAAGGCCACTTTTTGCAGTGGCCCCGTTATAATTCCTTCGCTCAGACGAGTGAGGACAATTTTAGAATCTATTTCCTAATTTTCAGAGTTGTTAAGCAATAATACCTATCTAAGTCTCTATAATCAAGAACCTTTAGAGGGCGGCGGTCCATGGTTCTGACCTTTTCAAGTTTATAACAGGATATTTTGTCATCAACAATAGATCTTCGATAGGCCACAACTCTTTTAGATTTTGTCCCTGATCTAATTTCAGTTACTAAATCATGGGATTTAATGAGTTTCCTTTGTTGTTCACCAGATTCAAACAAGGCCTTTGCATAGCGAGTGAAGTAAAGAGGTACTTTTCCACTTGCAACGATATCGTTTTCCTCGTCTTGAGTTACTCTGTCCAGGAGATCTTGAAAAGCCTTGCCAGAACCAAAGCTAGGGTACTCAGTAGCAGGGACTCTCTTTTCAACCGCGGTCGATGCTATTTTGGTCTTTATTCCAGAACAGGAAACAATACTTAAGCTAAGCAAAAGAAGGGCAATTATTTTCATAAAAAATCCTTATGTTATATGTTAACAACATTAAGCATATCGGATTATTTAAACTAAACTAACTAAACCAAGGTCTGTATGGAACCTCGAAGAGAAGAGGTGACTACAGAATCTATGCCTGGTGTTGAGAGGACACATTCCCTGGCGGTGCCATCGTCACTATAACGACTCTTTAAAAGAAGTTTAGTATAGCTAAGATTTGTTTGATTTCTTTCATAATCTCTCCTTGTGGTTTATTAACATCTTCGTTTTAGAAAGAATAGCTTGAAAAATTCAAACATCAGCATATATATTATTATTTATTACCACGAAAGGGTTATTTTCCATGACTGTTTTAGAATTTGATAATTACAAAACCTATTTAAGGCATATCACCGATGTGGAGAAACGCGGGATTGTTAAAAAATTGGCCGATGCAGCAGGCTGTCAGAGATCTTATATTTCCCAGGTACTGAGTACACAGGTTCATCTCACATCTGACCATGTATATGGCATTGGGCTGTTTTTACACATGCAAGACTATGAGTTAGATTACTTTCTCTTACTTTTAGAGAAAGAGAAAGCCTCTTCCTTGCCCTATCGAGAAAAACTACAGGGGAAGTTAGCTCAAAGTAAAAGACATGCTCTGCGACTTTCCAAACAAATAAAAGAAGAAGAGACTCAGGTGATCCCTGAAGCCTATTATTCTGCGTGGTATTTTTCAGCCATCCACATAGCTACAAGCATAGATAAATTAAAGGATGAAGATGATTTTTCCAAGTATCTGAGTCTTCCTAAAAAATTAGTGAGTAAAGTTCTCAGAGAGTTAGAGCGTTGGGGGCTTATTGAGTTTAATGGTGAATCTTGGAATTACGTAGGTTCGAGAGTCATCCATTTAAGAGATGATTCCTTCCTAAACCGTATCAATCATATTAATTGGAGAACACAAGCTCTATCACGTGCTCTGTCACCAATACAAGACGTTCATTATACGTCTGTGTTTACGATTTCTAAAAAAGATGTGGAAAGGATAAGAGAAAAACTTCTAAACTTCATCCATGAGCATAGAAAAGACGTTGATGCTTCCAGTTCAGAAACACTTGTCGCTTTTTGTTGCGATTATTTCGTGGCAGGTTCTTAGACATTCTAAGAACCCATGAACAAAAAAACTACAAATTGCAAAACGGAAACCCTAACTATTCATATTCATCTAACTCTATAATTTCGGTCTTAACGATTTTATTGTCTATACCATCGGCCTTTAAATTTTCACTAATATTATCTACGCAGTTTAGTTTATCTTTAGGCTCTTCGAGTTGATTGCACTTGTTGACCATCGCCTCGATCGCACTTGACCTAGCATTTCTCAGTCTTGTATTAGCACGCGTTTCATGGACGGCTGACAAGCCCTTTCTCCCCGAATTAACGAATTGACTTGGTAAAACCGCAATTGCAAGAAAAACGAATGCGCCAGCTATGTATGCCATAACCATTTTTTCCTCCTAAGTAATAGAATAATTCATATTTTCGATTGGCACCATAGTATCATATTTTCATACTGTGTAGTTATTACTTTTTATCTAAGAGTAAATTTTACAATGCTAAAAGACGGGGAGCCACCCATTGCCCCACCGACTTAGTTATCCCAGCTATTTAGAAGCTTTGAAAAATTTGTCATTGGAATCAACATTTCGGAAATACTCCGTGTTTTTAAAGGGGCCTTTTTCTTTTGGTCCGTCATTGCAATTTTTAATAATGGCATCACGTCATGTACCAAAGGTATAAGAACATAGAGCTGACCCATTATACTCCACAACACAATCAGAACGAGCATGGGAAGAGATCGTTGAAAGTAAAATCGTTAAACCTAATATTATATTTTTCATTCCGTTTTCCTTGGTTTCTATTTGAGTCATTTCATTTTAAATTTCTGAGCAATTATAGGGAGGATCAACACCTTTAAGGAGAAACACTATTTAATAGTGTAAATTTTCTTACTCTTCGGGGGGGGCTTTAAAAAGCGGATATTTTCTGAACTCAAAAAAAAGGCCACTTTGTAGTGGCCTCGTCAAAATCTCCTCGCTTAAATGAAAAAGCTAGTTTTTAGAGCCTAGTGATTTAGTATTCCCAATCGTGGTAAGATTTACAATTCGTAAAATAAGCAATCTCAGTTGCTTTATTTCTAGGGCCTAATTTTGCAATAAGAAAAGGTCTGTCTTTGAAATACTCGATTGCAAACTTCTCCCCTCTTAAAGTGTTGTGTCCAACATACATCTTCCCAATCATTTTTGCATCAGTATTTCTTGGCACTAATACTCTTCCAACTTTATCATGGTCCACTTTTTCAAGCATACTCAAATTAAATTTCTGAAAATTGTATGTCTGTTTAGAGTAGGGGATAAAACCAAAATATTGAGTGATTTGTGCCACTGTCGTATCTGATTTATTTGTAAAGATCACATAGGTTCTAGCTGTGTCAGTAGCATACCTCTGAGCAACACATCTTACAGATTGACCATGAATAGCTCCTTCATACATGTTCTCTAAACCGTCTAATGAAACTGCTTTTCCAATAACCCTTCGTATTTTATGCGAAGTAAACTCTTCAGATATAACTCTTCCCATTTCATAAAGGTATTCATGGAAGAGCAGTGCTGCTTGATTCATTGTATCCAATGAGTTCCAAATCTCTCTATTGATGTAATATCTACCCCTGTCATCATCAGCATAAGCTAATTGCTCAATACGACAGTTGTTAGGAATGTTGCTACGAAGCTCTCCTGAGTCATAAGTGGAAGGAAGTTTATGATCTACAAAAATTGATTTAGATAATAATATATCTAAGTAGCTCAGGTCATTCTCCTCAACTGGACGTTTATCGTTTGATGAATTTCGTAACTCTTGAAATAATATTTTGAAGTCAGCTCTTAAATTACCAGAGGCAGATTTCATCCCTATCCCCCTAGATGACTCTTCGTACACATCAAGTAAAGCCGAATCTTGAATTTTACCATTTAAGTTTCGACAGACAACAGACATTCCCCCACCGCTAGAAATAGGTCCATTAACAACTTCTGGAAAAGCCCAAGATGGAAGAATCGATAACATAAACGGTAAAAATAATAATAGTTTCATACTGTTCTCCTTATTTTAAATTCGTTAACACTCTCTGAAGAAAAGTTATAGCTTAAAAAGCCTAAAGATCAGCATATATATTATTATTTATTACTATAAAAAGGTTATTTTTCATAACTATTTTTAGTTTTGAGGACTGTATAGCTTATTTGAAATATATCGTGGATATGGAAAAACGTGGTGTCATTAAAGAGTTAGCTAATACGCAGCCGTTGAAATTATGAGATTGGACTGAGCCTAGGTAAGAGCAAGGTTTTACAAAAATTGTCACTGGTCATTTATTAAACAAAGTATCTTCTTCAACTGAGCGTCTCATCATACTTGAGAGTGGCAGTGATTTTGCTTTATATAGACTGATAGAGTTAATTAATTAACACGTAAGGCGACCAAATTTATACCAGTAGTTGAGGTTTTATTATGATATTGAAATTACTCATACTAATTACTTGTAGTTTAACAACAAAAGTATTTGCTGACATTACTAAGCCATGTCATTTTTCAGGATTAGAAAACATTAAGAGACCCTGGTATCCTAATAAAAATAAATCTTTTGAATTCCTCTACTCTTTTAGAGTTCTGAGAACAGCAAAAAAAGGGTTCCCTACAATTATATTTATTCCCGGAGGACCAGGACAGACAAGTATGGATGGGCAACTAGGTATTGATAAAATTGTACCAAAAAATTGGGGACTAGTGTTAACAGACCCTCGTGGAGTTGGCTGTAATGATGTAGGTAAAGAATATCCCCCTGATTTTTTTCAGACGAATTATATTGCAGATGATATTCTTGCTCTGATTAAAAAAATAGCTATTCCTCACGATAAAATTATTCTTTATGGTCTTTCCTATGGAACAGTTGTTGCCACTAAAGTAGCTAGCCTCGCAAATAAGAGGGAACTTACTAAATTTAATGCTCTTTTCTTAGAAGGCACATTAGGTCGGTCCTTCAAAGGACAAGAATTTCTGGATCAATACGTTATAGAGTGGAGGGAATATTTCAATAGATTAGATGAATTAACGAAACAAATGCTAATTAAAAACTTTCCTCTTTTATCAAGAAAATTTCGTAAAAACTGGTCTAATTTTTTATTAAGTGGTCTTATTTTTGGGGGGGCTCAAAAAAGGGAACATACTTTGGACTACCCAATATCATTACTTTCATCGAATGAAGGTATTCTTGAGTTAGAAAAGAATTTCTTAATCACTGGCGAGAGGAATTCTTCTCAAAACAGCAATCAAATGTGGGAAAGCATATGGTGTGGAGAACTCAACAATGAGGGAAATACCTGGGAGTTGGGCTATGACATAGATTTTAATGCCCTTAGAATCTATGAGAAAAAGGATCGCACCTTGTGTAACACAAACTATCGAGGTGAACGTTATGACTCTTCCTTTGAGTATGTACGAGAAAAGGTTTTCTACTTTCAAGGGGGGGCTGATCCTGCGACTCCTCTTTGGCAGGCAGAATACCATTTCGAAAATTTGAATGGCAGTGGAGAGAGTATTTTTTTTACTTTCCCTGAAATGGGACATAGTCCCCTTGAAGTTTTAAAGATGTTTGAATCTACTTGTTTATCAGATTTCTTAAACTCAGTCCTCTCTGAAAAAAACACAAATCAAATATTAGAGAAATGTGGTTTTAATGTAAGAACTAAATATAAAAAGAGGAATCCAAATGAGAGAGGTGTTGGTCCAAGTTAAAGGTTTAATTCGTTCTACGACTAAAGTTATAGACTGATCTTTATTAATTAGACAGTTTAATTTGCATTTCTGTCACTAAAATAATTTTGTCATAATGAGTACTATGATTCGGTCATTTGTGGATTATAGAAGAACTATTAGTCATGAGTTTTTTCATGCTCAGTATTTTTTAAACCCTAAGTATCGGAGTATTGTAGATAAATATTGGGAAGGTCTTGATGCTGAGAAAAAAGAAAAATTTAAAAAAAATCTACCTCCCGTATATGACAGAGATAATGATTTTCTAATCAAGAATGGGTTTCAGGCATATCTTTTATCGGGAAACCTTCCTCAATCGATGGCAAGTTTTTTTTCGATCCATCAAATTGCTTTAGGAGTAGAGTTGCTGAAGTCTTTGCCGATTGAAAAATAGCCTATTTTTGTTATAAGTTGCATATAACTTCGTCAGTGGCTTTATCTCTCAAGAATTAAAAAGCGAAAAACCAAGTAATATTGAGTAGATATACCTCTGGGCAAGGTGGCATGGACAATGCTTTATTAAGGGGAGAGGATTCACAAAAAAACCTTGTGATAAAGACTAGGGAGTCGTTATGAAAAAAAATGGAATAATCTTGATCTTGATGCTGTCATCTCTTTCAGCATCTGCAGTTACTATTCATCATGCCTGTGGTTCGGATAATCATAGTACTTATGTAACAAAGGCCCTCGAAAAATCCAGTCAGTCTTCTTTAATGGGACTTGCTGTATGCCAGGATGTAACAACAGGAGAAGTGCCTTGCGTGGTAAAGGTTACGAAAAATGAAAATACGAAAAATGAAAAGTTGAATATTTATGCGACTGATGCTGAAAATCATGAATCTTGTAGATACACAGCATTTCATTTGTTGAGAGACCAACAGACAGATGTAAGAGTTGACTATGTTTATACAAACAAGAGTAGAGAGGTAGAGGCTGAGGACACGATCTATGCTACCAGTGTACGATAAACTATATTCTTGTTTTCAAAAAAAGGATGGGGGTCGGGTCAGGGAAATGGGGAGTACCGAAACATTACACAATACTCCTGTTTTCAAGTATTTTATCTCTATCTTGTATATAATCGCACTGGATTTATAATAAGGAAGAAAGGGTTTATAATGATTAAAATACAACACCTATCTGTGTCGGTGAATAATCCAAGAAAAATGGCTGAAGCATTAGCTGAAGTGACAAAAGGAAAAGCTGAAAAGTTTTTATCGAAAAATATGACAGAAGCCTGGGTTTGTATTTGGGATGAAAAAACAAACCACCTTATTGAGTTTTTACCGAATGATTACTTAATGCACCCAACCGATTACGGTGCTGACTTTAAACAATTACCACAAAAACAAAATTTTAATTCAACGCATGTTCAGTTAGAAGTAGAAACTCCACTGGAAAGCATTATTTTTATGGCAAATAAATACGGTTTTGAACACAGATTTAGACCTAATCGTGGTGGACCACTCTATGATGTTTGGTTTGAAAAGGAGTTTTTAATTGAATTTGTTTCAGATGAAATCCGAAACTTATAGATAGGTCATGATCATTTGTCACTAACTGCTTCACTAGAGCTTAATACAAAAAGCTCTAAAGGGCATGACAGGGGTAAAGTTTCAGTAGAGTTAAAGGCTGCCCTTAAATCACTAGGTAGATGACCAACATCTACTCAGAGAGACAGTGAAAATTTAATGACAAAAAAATGGCCAATCTAAATGATTGGCCATTTCTTATTGCTAGTAATGAATAACTGGAATCGGAATTGGTGGCGGTTCTGGCTCCTTGACTGCAATTTGCAAGATTGGCAATCCCTCGAAACATAAGTCCCTTTGATCTTAAACGCCTGATAAGAGCCGAGGGTCGATTTTTCTTCCTCCCGATTTTGACACCACTTTTCTTAGCATACTTCAAACCATTTGGTTTTTATATGGTGTCAATCTGACTTTAAATAGAGCCAATAAGCAATGAATTAGGCTCCATTACAGTTGATTGTTGGCTTCATTTTTGCTGTTTAATATTTTCAAATATTACTCTAGGGGGAGAAGTTATGAAAAAGTTTTTGTGTTATTTGTTAATATTATTATCTACTGGGAGCGTTGCGTTAAGCACTGTCGTTGATGTTGAAGTCTTAAATTTAAGTCCTCCAAAATATGCTGAGTTTAAAAAACTACCATTGAGTGTCCAAAATTTAATGCTTCAAGAAGCAAAATTTCGGAAGAAGGCAAAGGAGATAAGAAGAAAAAAGGAAGAAAAAACGAAGTTTCAGATATTGTCTCTTACTTTTTCAAACAGACACGATCCTAGATGTGATGACGATGATTCAGGTAATGATTCACGCTCTTGTGTGCCTAGATGTACTTGGAGACGTTCTGACGGGTCATGTATCTCACATGGAGCAGACTTTTGTAGCAAAAATGCGTCTTGTTCACCGAACTGTACTTGGAGAATCTCTGACGGATCATGTAACTCATATGATGAAGATTTTTGTGGTGAAGATGCTGTTTGTTCACCAAATTGTACATGGAGAGGTTCTGACGGATCATGTAACTCATATGATTCAGATGTTTGTTTTTAGATAACTTTAAAAAAAATATAAATGAGTTCCAGTTGAAAGAGCTGGAGCTTGTCGAGTAAAACGAAGGGTTCAAGAGAGATCGCCTTTCAAATCACAGTGAAAATTTAATGACAAAAAAAATGGCCAATCTAAATGATTGGCCATTTCTTATTGCTAGTAACGAATAACTGGCTTTGTAGTGTAAAAAATTCATCAGTATTTTACGCTCAAAGGGCCTTTGTTTTAATTTGAATAAGAAAGTAACCAGATACGACAATTGTTTGTCTACGAACTTATCAAAATAAGTTAGAAACACTCTTAAAACACCAAAAGTGAGCTCATAACAAACATAAAATTAAATAATTATAGATACTTAGAGCTATGGCTGGAACTTTGCTTTACTTACAAATGAAACAAAGTTCTTATTTTCAAAGAAAGGAGAGGCCGGAGCAAGGAAATAGGACGATACCAGTTTATGAGGAATTATTAAAATGAAAGGTTTAGTTTTATCCAGTTTACTTTTTATTCTACCCATTTTTAGCTATGGAAACTGTCCAGTCCCTAAATTACAAGATGAATTTATACTGAACGAGAGAATCATAAGCTTAACTACAACCCTTGATCTAGAAGATGATAATGGAAAATTTGGTACTATTAAAGAAAAACTCATTAGCCTAGCAAGGTCTTTCACCTATACAGGTCCTTCAAATGAGACTATTGCAACGGCCAAACAAAAGCTTTTTTCTTGGGGGGTACAGATTGATGTTTTTGATTGTGCACGCAAGAAAATAGGCACGATTAAAGAAAATATTCTAAAATCTATGTTTAAAACTTATACAACTTACAGTATTGAAGACGCTAGCGGCGAAATAGTTGCAATATCAAAAAAGGTTAGTTGGCTCGCAACGTCCTTCTCATTAAAAACTCCTGAAGGTAAAGATATCGCTAAAATGAAACGTCCCGTGATTAACTTTTTTGGTGATAAGTGGAAAATGCAAATTGAGAACCATAAACAAGTAGACCCTCGGCTATATATTATGATTGCTGCCTACAAAACGAGTGCAGATAATCAGAGATCTTCAGATTAAAGTTTCCTAGATAAATAATCAGTTCTCAGCCGATAAGGCTAGGAGATGATGAAAAGCTCACTGTAAAGTGGGCTTTTTCTTTGCGCCCCATGATCAGCTTATCATCAATTTACCAGGTTTTAGAACTACCGATGTTTTGGGTTTTCAAGGATTTTAGAGGTTCAATGAAATGGTAGGGCCTGCCGGAGTCGAACCGACGACATCTACCTTGTAAGGGTAGCGCTCTACCAACTGAGCTAAGGCCCTAAAAAGAAAGGACAAGTTAACTAGAAAACAACTATTTGTCCAACACAAACCAAGAGAATTTAACTCCACCAGTGGTAGAGCCAATTCCACCAAGAACAGCTTGAATCTTCCTCTTCAGATTGAGACTCCTTGTCTTCCACTCGACTTAACAAATAATGATAGCCACAATTTTCTTCACAATCATTATTAATAAAGGGCAAAAATGTCACTCCCATGCCTTTGTGGCCTTCAAGGCCATCATAATACCGCATAACTAAGCGATAGAGTTGACCATCGTTCTCAACCATCACCGCACGCACAAGGAAGCCCTCTTCCACCCCTATGCCCGTAGCGACAACTCTGTTGGTTTTGCCATCTATTTCTTCTATTTGTAACTGTTTTAAAAGCTCTGAGGTTTCAATAACTTTCAATCGAAGAAGTATTTGAGAGCGAGATTCTCCATCGGGGATATCTACTTTCCACACAGTCTCATTAATTGACTTCCAAGGGAATGGAGCTTCTGTCCCCAGGGGCCAAGGAATTTCTCCCCCATCCGCGCAGGCGCTCAACCCTATCAAGAGACTTATTAGTAATAAGCTCAATCTTTTCAACAATAAATACCCCATTAACATCCCCTCTAAGCTTCAAACATAACACGAGCATTTTTATTCATGTAATACCCACTCTTTGCTCGGAAAATATATTTTGGTTTTTCAAAATCAGGCTCAACCATCTTGCGTAGCCTTTTGATGGTCACATAAATCTTATTATCATGAACTGCAGGATCGTATGTCTGCTTCCAAATTTTTTCAACGAGGCATTCCTTAGAATAAATTTGCCCTGGATTTTTTACAAATAATCGCAGCATATCTAATAAAACAAATTGATTTTTAAAATTAACTCGTCCAAGTCTTTTTTCAACAATTGAATTTGTTCGTTCATCAAAAACTAAATCATACTGACTCTCGTTAACTGTGCCAATTTCTTTTAATGCTTTTTCTATGTTAGTCAGAGAGCTTTTTAAATTACTTGGATCGCAAGAGCGACGTGCTAAGTCTAAGTAAGTTCGAGCCATATTCTTGTCGCCCGCTTCAAAATAGGTTAAACCCAGTGCCCATAATAAATACACATAGTGCATGAAGTTCTTATCTTCCCGCAACTGATCGTAACACTTCCAAAATATATCTAAGGCCTGGTCGTATCTCTTCATTTGACGTAAAATATGTCCATTAATCATCTGGGTCGACATTTCAAGTTCAGGTAATTTCAGCACTTGAAAGAAGACTTGAAGGTTATACACTTCATTTAAAGCCTCATCGAATCTCCCCAAGTTGTAATAAACGATGGCGATTCCGTTAATCGCATAACAAACATCTTTCTTGCTATCTTCGCTCAAGGCTAAAGATAAAGATTTTTGTAAATAATCCAAGGCCACTTCATACTGCTGCTTAAAAGAAGCACAAAGCCCAAAGGTGTAATAGGTCTTAGGAGATAGCTGCAACCCCTCTCGAATCACTAAATCTTGAATTTTTTCTTTGATCTCGTTGATTTCATCAAATTGCTCTCTATCCGCATAGATTCGCAAGGCCTTGTTAATGCACTCTAAATAGTTTGTGAAATCCTTCTCTTTGAGATATCCCTCAGAGGCTTTGATCAGATTGCGTAGAGCAAGTGAAAAGTCTCCACGATCGCAATACAGGCGACCTAATTCAAATTGAGATTCAAAATTCTCTGAATGAGCCAACAGAACCCTCTTCCCATAAATTTAAGTGTTTTTACTCACCAATACGGTACTATTTCTTACAAAATTTGACTTTTTGGTCAACTTCTTAATGCTTTTTTTTAGAATATAGTTAAATTTACATGGAGGCTTTTCTCAGAATCTATATAACAGTTAAGAGATTAACTATAGAGAGAAGGCCTCCTCAGGTCTAATGTCGAATATCCTGATCTTGCTGAGTATGCCCTGTATACCTGGCTCTCAGCCCCTCTGTTCTCTGAGACATGACCTTGAATAAATCCTTGGCGTCTTTTATCTCTAGAGCATTTACCAAAACTTGATCCACATGGTCCACCAGAATAAATTTTAATTGTTTTCTCACTTCCTCTGGAATGTCTTTAATATCATCCTTGTTCTCCTTAGGGCAGATGACTGTTCTAATTCCTGCGCGATGGGCAGCCATGGTCTTTTCTTTCAAACCACCTATAGCCATCACTCGCCCTCGAAGTGAAACCTCTCCAGTCATAGACACCGTTTTTTTAACTGGAAACTTCAGCATTGACGAGACAATACTCGTCACAATTCCAATACCTGCTGAAGGACCGTCTTTAGGGACGGCTCCCTCTGGTAAATGTATGTGAACATCTATATTCTCGTAAAACTCCTTGTCTAAACCAAACAAAGGCCCGCGAGAACGGACATAGCTCATCGCCGCCGCACATGACTCCTTCATCACGTCACCTAATTGACCTGTAACAGTGAATTTTCCTTTCCCTGGCACCGTTGAAACCTCAATCTGTAGGAGCTCTCCGCCCACCTCTGTCCATGCCATGCCATTGGTTAAGCCTATCTCACTCTTGCCTTCAATCTTTCCATGCTTAAGCTTGTGTGGACCCAATAACTCGACCACCTTGGCCGCAGTGACATTTATCGATTTTCGAGAAGGTTTCTTTTTCGACGCCTTTGCTCCCTTCTTCTTTAAAGCACTCTTGTTTTCCTCCAGAGCGTCATTCGTTACGATTTCTTTAACGATCTTACGACAAACTGTCGCCACTTGACGTTCAAGTCCTCGAACTCCAGCCTCTCTGGTGTAAAAACGAATCAACTCTTTAATTGCTCCATCAGCAACTGTCACAGTTTTTTTATCCAGACCATGTTTTTTCAATTGTTTCTGTAATAAATATTTTTTAGCTATTTGGAATTTTTCTGTCTCCGTATATCCTTCCAACGAAATTATTTCCATTCGATCAAGCAACGGCCGAGGAACGTAGTGCAACGAATTTGCTGTGGCTAAAAACATCACCTGGGATAAGTCATACTCCAGCTCTAAATAGTGATCCTGGAAATGGCAATTTTGCTCTGGATCAAGAACCTCTAACATCGCCGCAGAAGGATCTCCTCGAAAGTCATTGCTCATTTTATCAAGTTCATCGAGCAAGATCAGAGGATTGCCTCTCTCGGATTTGCGCAACGCTTGAATAATTTTTCCCGGCATAGCTCCTACATAGGTTTTTCTATGACCACGAATTTCCGCTTCATCTCGAACTCCTCCAAGGGAAACTCGCGTGAAATCACGTCCCAGGGAACGGGCAATAGAACGGGCCAAGGAGGTTTTTCCCACCCCTGGAGGGCCCACAAGACACAAAATAGGACCATTCATGTCATTGGACATCTTCTGCACAGCTAAGTGCTCTAAAATCCTCTCTTTAACCTTATCTAGACCGAAATGATCTTCATCCAATATATTCTCAGATGCCACAATATCCACTTTAATATTAGAGTAATCATACCAAGGAAGAGACAACATCCAATCAATGTAATTACGAACCACTGCCGCCTCAGCACTCATAGGCGACATCATCTTGAGTTTTTTAAGTTCCTTATTAAACTTTTCTTGCGCCTCTTGACTCCATTTTTTCTTTTTCGCGCTATCTTCCAACTCCTCCAGCTCTACAGCATAGTCATCCTTATCTCCAAGCTCCTTCTGAATCGCTTGTATTTGTTCATTGAGATAATACTCTTTTTGGGATTTTTCCATCTGCTTCTTTACGCGACCGCGAATTTTTTTCTCCACTTCGAGAATTTCAATTTCGCCTGTCATTAAATTCAACAAATATTCTAAGCGATCCATGGAATTAATAATTTCAAGAATTTTTTGTTTATCCTCTAATTTCAGGTTTAACTGAGCTACAATGATATCTGATAATTCACCTGAGTTCTCAATTGAAGACACCCTCATTAAAATCTCAGGGGGAATTCTTTTATTCAGCTTTACATAGGTTTCAAAAGTTGATTTCACTGAACGAGCCAAAGCCTGGCTCTCAATTTCATTGATCTTCGGTTCTTCCAAAGTTTCCACTTCAACAGCAAAGAAGACATCCGTTTGAGTGAAGTGTCTAATCCTCGCCCTTCTTTTACCCTCAATTAAAACTTTTACCGTTCCATCAGGCAATCGGAGTAGTTGTATAATTGTACCAATTGTACCAACTTCATAAACATCTTCAGAGCCAGGGTTATTCGTTTTTGCATTTTTTTGGGCAGCTAAGACGATATCTGTCTGACGAGTCATTGCTTCTTCCAAAGCATTGATACTTTTTTCTCGTGCAACAAACAAAGGCATCATCATATGAGGAAAAATAATTAAATCCCTCAAAGGTAACAACGGCAAAGTTTCTATAGATGATCCTTCTCTTTGAGATTTTGATTCCCCCATTTGTGCCCCCCTGTTACAACGGTGCGACAGAGCACCAGTCGAAGACCTTCTCTGGTCTTATTACTAGTAACAATACCGCGAAATCACTCTTGGGGAAACGTTTAGTCATAAAACTAGTCTGAAAAGAAGAGGTTAAAGATAAAGAAGGTTTTTCGTATTGCTTAGGGGCTAGGTCAAATGGCAGTAGGGAATAAGAAATTTATCGACCAAGGTCTTGGAAACCCTAAAATCTCTTATATAAATCCTAAGCACTCTCTTCTTTGTCCTCGACTTCAGAGATCATTAGGGGGCGAGCGTTATTTTTAATAGCCTCTTCATTGACGATGACCTGCTTGATCTCTGGTTTCGACGGAATTTCAAACATAACATCAAGCATCGCCTCTTCAATAACTCCACGCAAACCACGGGCCCCAGTTTTACGCTTTAACGCCTCATGGGCAATCGCGCGAATAGCCCCATCTGTAAAGGTTAAATCCACGTCTTCATAGCTCAAAAGTTTTTTGTACTGCTTAATCAAGGCATTTTTAGGACGAGTTAAAATATCCACTAAAGCATCTTCCTCTAAAGGGTCTAGAATTCCCACAACAGGTAGTCGACCAACAAACTCAGGAATCAAACCAAAACGAGCCAAATCATCAGGTTCCAATTGATGCAGAATGTTTTCACAACTGTCATCCTTTTCCTTTTGAGTCTTTATGTTCGCAGCAATTCCCATCGTTTTATTTGACACCCTCTTTTCAATAATTTTGTCCAAACCAACAAAAGCTCCACCAACAATGAATAATATTCCTGTCGTATCCACTTGAATAAATTCTTGCTGGGGATGTTTTCTTCCGCCTTTGGGGGGCAGACTAGCCATGGTTCCTTCCAGTATTTTCAACAATGCCTGTTGTACGCCCTCTCCACTCACATCGCGAGTGATCGAAGCATTTTCCGATTTACGAGTGATCTTATCGATCTCATCAATATAAATAATTCCCCTCTGGGTTTTTTCAACATCATAATCCGCGGCTTGTAACAAACCCAAAATAACATTTTCAACATCCTCTCCAACATACCCCGCTTCGGTTAGAGTCGTGGCGTCCGACATAGAAAATGGTACGTTCAAAATACGCGCAATGGTCTGCGCCAATAATGTTTTACCTGACCCTGTTGGGCCAATAATCATAATATTACTTTTCTGTAATTCGATATCTTCTTTCTTAGAAATACTTAGAGCATTTATTCTTTTATAATGATTGTGCACTGCCACTGATAAGGATTTTTTTGCCTTCTTTTGACCAATGACATACTCATCCAAATGGTTCGATATATCTACCGGTTTAGGGACAATCAACGAGCCTTTTAGGGTGCCTTCACGCTCCATTTCCTCATCAATAATATCATTACATAAGTCGATGCACTCATCACAAATATAAACACCAGGGCCTGCGATCAGCTTCTTAACTTCTTTCTGGCTTTTACCACAGAAGCTACAACGAAGTGTTCCTGTTCCTATTGAATCTTTCTTGCTCATTAAATATTTCCTTTCGCAGATTTGCGGAATTCCACAATATTATCTATCAGTCCAAAATCCTTAGCTTCCTCAGCATTCATGAAATGATCACGATCCAAGGCTTGAGACAAGAAATCCTTGTCCTTACCCGTGTGGTGAGAATAAATTTCAAGAACTTTCTCCTTCAAAGACTTTAATTCCTTCGCCTGAATTTTAATATCAGAAGCCTGCCCCCCAATTCCCTGTCCATATACCATAGGCTGATGAACCATCACCCGGGAGTTAGGCATGCAATAACGCTTGCCTTTAGCTCCTGCCGCTAAAAGCAAGGACCCCATACTTGCTGCCATACCTACGCAATAGGTTGAAACATCACATTTTACGAACTGCATCATATCATAGACGGCCATTCCTGCAGAGAGACTTCCTCCTGGGCTATTTATGTATAAATGTATATCTTTTTCAGGGTTATCTACTTCCAAAAACAAAAATTGCGCTAAAATAGAATTTGCTACGTCATCGGTTATCGGCGAACCAACAATGACAAGGCGATCTTTTAATAAACGAGAGTAAATATCATAGCTTCTCTCTCCCCTTGCTGTCTGCTCAATTACATAAGGCACCAACGTCACAAAAACTCCTCTTTTTTCAATAAGTTATTTGAGCTACTACTAAATCGTTAAATACCAATCGGATTTTTATGAAATGATCTTAAGTGATGTTTTGGTGCGTAAGTTACCAAAATCTGAGAATTATTCCCATAAATCTAAGAAAAGACTACAATCAGTACCTTTGTCCTGTTACTACCTATCAGATCTTAACTTTAAGATTTTTTTAACTTATGTCGAAAAGCGGCTCGATTCAAAACCAGAATCGTAAATACTTATATATAGGAGGAAACATGACCTTATCGCTGTCACTTGCAAAAAAAATTTCCAACACACCTAAACAGGTAGGCGTCATTTTTGTTCAGCAGGGAAACAATAAGCTTTCCATCAATTCAAGCCATCAACTCAAGGACGGCAAGAGATTGCTCTCTAAAATAAATAAATGTCAGCAAGAGGACCTTTTTTCAGGAAAGACCAATGAGACTCTTTTTTTTAGAGATGTGAATATTGCCGATTGCTCACATATTCTCTATATAGGAATTGGTAATAAAAAAGAACTCTCAGGAGAGACACTTAGACAGGTTTCAGCCACAATTCTACAGAGTTTCCAAGAAAATAAATATTCAAAAGGTGTTGTCTTCTTTGATACAATTCCTTTAAAAGACAAACTCAATAGCTTACAATCTCTTTCAGAGGGACTTGTCCTTAGCTCCTATGTTTTCGATGAATTAAAAGAAAAGCCTGAAAAAACAGTCAGCTTTCATATACAAATCTACTCATCGTCAAAAACAAAATCTCTAGAAAAAACTTTTGAATCTGGATCAATTATTGGTCAATTCGTAAATTTTTCTCGTCGTCTAGGAGACATGCCAGGCAATCGAATGACACCAACTATTTTGTCTAATGAAGTGACCAAAGCCGCTAAAGATATTTCTAAATTAAAAATCACTGTTTGGAATAAAGCTCGCATAAAAAAAGAAAAAATGAATTCGTTTCTCTCTGTCTCTCTAGGGAGCGCCCAAGAACCTAAAATGATTGTTATGGAATACAATGGTGCGGCCGCCTCTAAGAGACCCATCGCCTTTGTTGGAAAAGGGCTTACCTTTGATTGTGGGGGAATCAGTATAAAACCTTCGCCAAGAATGAGCGAGATGAAGTTTGACATGTGTGGGGGAGCCAATGTCATTGGAGCCGTTCTTGCCATTGCTAGTTTAAAGCTCAAAGTCAATATTCGCGCTTATATCCCCGCTTCTGAAAATATGCCTGGAGCTGCCGCCAATAAGCCGGGAGACATTGTTAGGGCTCGCAACGGCAAAACCATTGAGATCAATAACACG
This sequence comes from Bdellovibrionales bacterium, assembly GCA_965217115.1. Lineage (GTDB taxonomy): Bacteria > Bdellovibrionota > Bdellovibrionia > Bdellovibrionales > CAYMLA01. Next base: position 1,418,957 of record OZ244239.1, read on the forward strand.
GATGCTGAAGGTCGTCTTATTTTAGCAGATGCTCTCGTTTACGCCTGTGAACAAAAGCCACAAATGGTTGTCGATGCAGCCACTCTTACAGGAGCGATGGTTGTCGCCTTGGGTAACACCCACACTGGTTTTTTCACCCATGATGATAAATTAGCAAAGAGAATCAATACAGCTGCTCAGCATTCGAAAGAACCTGTCTGGCGCATGCCCTTAGTGAAGCATCATTTAAATGATGTAAAAGGACATTACGCGGACCTTTCCAATATCTCATCATTCGGGGGAGCTGGCAGCTCTACCGCCGCAGCCTTTTTATCCCAATTTGTAGATGAAAAAATCCCTTGGGCTCATTTTGATATTGCTGGAACTGGTTGGGACATCGGTAATCGCTCTAACTACAATTCGAAAAAGGGAGCCAGTGGGTCCATGATTAGAACCTTCATTGAATTAGCTAAGAGTTTTTCCAATTAGCATCGTCAGTGAGAGTTCTTGTGGGGTGTTAAAAGAGGATGATTCTATTCGAATGATGAAAAATCTCTGTGATATTTTATTGGTGCCTGATTCTCAGAGAGATCAGAAGTGGGAGAAAATCTTCTTCGATGCTTTTTTACAGTCAAAAGTAAATATTGTCTCGGAACAACCTCAGACAGGGCCTGATGGATGGCCTTATTTATTGGTTTCAACAGATGAAACAGCCAAAGAACCAACCTCTAAGCTATTGAGTTGGCTGAGTCAAAAAGGGGTTGGCTTGGTTGTAAACCCTCAAAAAGATTTTCCAGATTATATATTTACTTGGGGAATGATTTGGTATCAAAAGCATCGAGGATTATTTCAAGTTGATAAGACGATAGACTCCACGTCTAATCTTGTAACTGATAATTGTGAGATTAAATTTGGTCCTCCCTCCAATGAGTATTTACCAATATTTGTACGTAAAATTATTAAGAAATTTTTGCTTGATCAGGGTATTTTAGAACCTAGGTGGGTTATGGGAAGTGATCGTCGAGATTGCCATGATCTTTGTTTTTCTCTGGAATCTCTAGGAAACCCGATTGAGAGCGAACACAAGGGTATTGCTGAGGCTCTTTCGTGGTTTTTGCCTCAGCATTATTCTGTGGTTCTTGTGAGTGAATCTCAATTAATCAAGGTAAAATTCTTCGAATTTTTTTGAGAAGCTCTGTTGATATTTCTTAAGGGCTGAATCACACTTCTTAGTATCTTGATTTTCAAGAACGCCCATGGACTTATCTAAATAACACTTAATTAATTGTTTCCGATTTTGCTCTTTCTCTGAGGAGAGTCCTTTGGTGAGAATATCTAAGGCTTGTGTTATGTTTTTATTGATCTCTACAGTTGGGAATCGGGCCTTTAAGTTTTTTAAATTTAAATTTGGAGAAGGTTTTGGGTTTTTTAGTTTTTGACTGATGTCATGATGCATTTTTACATACCAATAAAGAGCTTCAGGGGCTGCTTTTGAATAGGAGTAATTCTTAATGACTGTTTCTAGGCGCATTCTACAAGCGATGTAGTGATTGGCCGGGTCGGATTCTTTAGTAGATAAAGAAGAGAAAAACTCTGATAATGGTTTTTCCTTTGGGTTTGCAACGTTACAGTTAAACATGGCAACAGACAGGTCTCGATTAGCGAGTTCATTGGAAACGAAAAGAAGTAAAGGATAGACATCTTTTTTATAGAAATCTGTTCCTTCGAAGTCTCTCTCTAAAAGACGAATTATTTCATAAGCGTCGTCAAGATAGTGAATAGTTCTCTTAACACCTCTGTATTGTTGCAAAGAGTTTTTTACAGAGCCAATAAGAGCATTTGCCGATTTTTTAGGTTCGAATGTAGAAAAAACCTTGTAATAATGCAAAAGTAATTTGCTGGAGTCCTTAAATGCGCCAATTTTTTGAGCTGATAATGAGGCTTTGAGAAGGGCCTCTTTGTAAATATGAGAGGCTTTTTTATTTGATAAAATATTTTCGATCGTAAGATCGTTAGGAAAAATAGCGGCGTTCTCTTCTTCTGAAGAATAATTTAGTATAGTTGTTTTGTTGATGTTTTTAGAAAAAGGAATTTTGTTAATATTTTTGTGGAATTGTTTTTTAAGCGCCTTGATGGCCTCTACATGATAGTGAATAGCCTGACAGTGTTTTTTTTGGCTTAACAGAAAGGATTTTTTTTCTTGTTTGTTCAGTATTTCCTGTGCTTGTTTTTGTAGTAAAATACCTTGTTCTAGAAGAAACGAAGGAATCACTTGAGGAGCTAAATTGTGCGATTCTATGCTGGGATTATCATCTTCACATTCAAAAATTGATTTTAAAGGTTCTATCAGATCAGTTAAGCGAGGAACTTCCTGACTGTAGGCATTGATTGTACTAGCAAGAATAGTAATAAACGTGATGGATTTTAACATGAGAAGGGCTCCTTTTTGTAAAGGGTGATACTACAGAGTATAGCGAAAATTGTGCCAATATCAGCTCTGAATAAAATAGATTTTGATACGCAAGAGGCTGTTCAATTATCAGACAGAACAGCGAGCAGAGAGGACACACTCTAAATAGCCAGTATTTCTAATAATTTAAGAGAGTCAATAAAATAGGCTGATTGACAAAATATGTAAGTCAATATTGGAGGGTCTGTCAGTCCCTTTCGCCAAATTTGAGCTTTTCTTTTAAAAGGTCAAAATAATTATGTTTGGGATTTCTGACGATCCAGTGAGGTTGGGAAGTTTTGCGTATGATGATCTGATCTCCAGCGCTAAGGTCAGAGATATTTTGTCCATCAATAATAAAACTGGCTTTCTGATTGGTGGGATTTAATGTGATCTCTATTTCCTGTTCATCAGAAAAAATAAGAGGTCTACTGGTTAAACTATGGGGACATATAGGGGTGAGAACAAAAGCGTCGACTTCAGGATGTAAGATAGGACCTCCAGCTGCTAAATTATAGGCAGTGGACCCTGTCGGACTAGCCACAATAACTCCATCGGCTTTAATATCGAGAACAGGACGACGATTGCGACAGACGGCAACGTTGATTAAATGGCTAGAGGAGCCTCTTTCAATAACAACGTCATTGAGAGCTAAGATTTTTTTTATTTTTCGGTTCTTTTTTTTGAGATTAACTTCCATCATAGAGCGGGCGCGTAGTTGCATTTTTCCCTTAAGGGTGTCCAGAACAGTTTGATGAAGGTTTTCCACTTTTGTTTGTGTAAGAAACCCTAGGGAGCCTAGGTTGAAACCTAAAATAGGAACAGGTCGTCCTTCGAGAAAACGAATGGCTTCTAGATATGTCCCGTCACCACCGAGAACAACTATTAATGTTAACTGTTTGATGTTATTTTTAGTGACAGGTTTAGAGTGGGGAAGGTTGATCTGTTTAGGTGTATTGAAAATAGTAACATTCTGTTCGTTAAGCCATACACAGAATTCTTTAGCGACTTGTTCAGCACTAGGAGTGTTCTTGCGATAGATAATAGCGACTTTGGCTTTGTTTAAGCTGATAGCTAGCTTTTTTATCTGAATTCCCACGGTAGCACCTTATAAACTTAAAAGCCCTTCTCTTTTTAAGAGAGGCCCTACTTGAGGGTCTCGTCCACGAAACTTGCGATACAGAACATCAGGGGACTCAGTATTGCCCCGTGAAAGAATATTCTTTTTAAAGTTTTTGGCCGTCTCATGGTTAAAAACACCTTTTTCCTGGAAAAGAGCAAATGCATCTGCATCTAAGACTTCGGCCCATTTATAGCTATAATAACCAGAGGAGTAACCTCCAGCAAAAATATGGCTAAAACTCACCGAGAAGTTTGTATTTTCGATATAGGGAGTAAGGGTGGTTTTTAGACAGGTCTCTTTTTCAAATTCAACAACACTTTTAATGTTGGATGGATCTGAGCTGTGCCAAGCCATATCTAAAAAACTAAAATTTAATTGCCTAAGGCCAAAATACCCTGCCTGAAACTGTTCTTGAGCTTTGATTTTTTCAATAAGATCGTCAGAGATAAGTTCTCCGGTTTTGTAATGATGGGCGAAGAGTTCAAGAGCTGATTTTTCCTTCATCCAGTTTTCCATGATTTGGGATGGAAGTTCCACAAAATCCCAAAGAACATGGTTGCCACTAAGCGAGCAATATTGACACTGAGATAAAAGTCCATGGATGGCATGACCAAATTCATGGAACAGTGTTGTCGCCTCCTGAAAGGTGATGAGAGAGGGGGTTGTTTCCGTGGGTTTGGTGAAATTACAGACAATACTTGCGTGGGGGCGGCGGTCTTTACCAAAAGAAAACCCCTGAGAGCGAAAACCGGTGGCCCAAGCGCCGTTCTGTTTTGTTGGGCGTGGAAAGAAGTCAGTGTAGAAGAGACCGATGTACTCAGAGGAGCTTTTATCTCTAACTTCGTAAACCTTCACATCCTTATGATAGACGGGGAGATCGGTGACTCTTGTAAACGAAAGGTCGTAGAGTTTTTCAGCCACTTGAAAAACTCCATTAAGAACATTTTCTAATTTAAAATAAGGTCTTAGAGTTTCGGAATTAAAGTTAAGCTTTTTTTCCTGTAATTTATTAGAGTAATAACCAAAGTCCCAGGGGAAAATATCACCATCAGACCCATCTAATTCTTGACGAAATTTTTTAAGTTCATCGAGGTCCTTTTCGGCGGCAGGCTTATAGGTCTTGTAAAGGTTCTGCAGAAAAGATTGAACGGTTTTTGGATCTTTGGCCATACGCTCTTTAAGAACGAAGTCGGCATGGCTTTTATAGTCGAGAATTTGAGCCCTTTGGTGACGAAGGTTAACGATTTTCAGAATAATTTCTTGATTGTTGTAGGGGGCAGAAAAGGCGCGGCTAGAAAAAGCAAACCACATTTTTTTACGTAACTTTTCGTTGTCGATGTATTTCATAAATGGAGTAAAGCTAGGAGACGCAAGAGTGAACAGCCACTTGTTGCTCTCGCCGTTTTCTTTGGCAGCTAAGGCCGCGGCGTCAATGGCAGAGTCGGGAAGTCCTTTCAAATCTTCTCGGCTATCGATCCATAGTTTAAAATCGTTTGTCGCCTTAAGAAGATTTTCGGAGTATTTGGGGGCAAGAGCAGAGAGGTCTTTGTCGATTTGACGTATTTTTTCTTTGTCGTCAATGCTCAGTAAAGCTCCATTTCTAGAAAATGTGTTATATTGATCTTCTAACAAACGTTTTTGTTCCAGATTAAGGTCTAAATCCTTCATTTGATCATAGGCTGTTTTGATTTTTTTAAAGAGATCAGAGTCTAGAGAGACATCACTAGAAAATTCGGCGAGTTTAGCAGAGATAACGGGGGTCAGTTCTTGGATGTCCTCCGTGGCTTCAGCGTGATGAAGATTAAAAAACACTCCAGAGATGTAGTCTACTAGATCGGAGCTGGTCTCTAGGGCGAGAACTGTATTGGAAAAGCTGATAGGTTCGGTATTGTTTTTTATGAGAGCTATCTTTTCTTTAGAATCTGCAATGGAAAATTCAAGGGCGGGTAGGAAATGATCATTTTTAATTTGATCAAACGGCACGGCCTGGTCACGAAGATTTGAGAGTTCAATAAGAGGATTGTTTTTTGGTTTTATGATTTTTTCTTTCATGCCCATCTTGTAGCATCAATTGCAGGGGCTGACTACTTAAAGGTGATCTCTTAGCGATAAAGACAAAGCCCCAAGTCTCCACCACCAATAGCGCGGCAATAGCCGTTAGACCCGCATGAATCAGATTGAATGACAAGACAGGTCTGAAGAACATCTTTGTTGCAAGCCCCCCGGTATTGAGAGGGGATGGCATTGTAGGATCTTGGTTGTGGGGCTGAGAAGGCATACTGTTGGTAGTTCCAGCCATATGAAAAATAGTGAGCATTTCTTGCTAACTGTGAGTGATTAATACAGGTGAGGCCTAAGTGATTGCTGTAGGCGACGGAATAGCCAGCTTGACACCCGCAAAAACCACTCTGATAGTTGTCATAATAGCCAGTGTACTGGCCATTTGTATTTCGAGGATAATTGCGAAAGCCACCATTGTATTGACCTGAGTAAGTACAGTTATTCTGCCCATTAAGGCACCCTGAATTAGGAGTGAGAGCAATATCCTCACTTTTTGACGAGTCATTACTACAGCCCACGCTCAGAGTGGTAAAAAGAGCTAGAGAGACGATCGTAATAAGAGAAAGAGACATTTTTTTAATCATTTTTAAAACCTCAAATTAAGAGACAGTATCTATTAATATTTTTCGTTTCTAATGAAATGTGTTCAAAATACATGCCTATAATTGTTAGTTCCAAGAGTGTTTTCTACGCAATAGAGCTTTGGAAAATACAAAAGATGACAATTAATGGCAAATGAAACAAAAAAAAGCCCTTTGTGAGCTTGTAGTTGGTTCTTTGTGATAAATAGTGGAACTGTTCCCAAGAGACTCATCTTGAGGGCTCTCTTTTAAAACTATCCATGGATAACAGCGTTGTTACACATGGAGGTCAGTCATAGAAATAGATCCATTGCATTTCTCTGCAATGGAAGGTGACAAACAGATGTTTGAGCAAGAAAAGGGCTAGATTCTTTTGGGAGAGACTCTAGAAAAAAAACAGCTCATCAGAAAAAAACTGGCTCCACTATTGTTTGTCATAAAGAACCTTGTAGCTACTCTAGAAGAGTCGCATTTTTATCAGCACTTCTCTGAAATTTGAAAATCATGTTTAAAATCAAAGAAGTCTCACTTTCTCCCTTTTCATCTTCAGATAGACGAATACTTGGGGCGGCAATAATTCCTCCGTTAATGTCAATTTTGTACTCAACAGCAAGATCGCTTTGTGTGTCTATGTCGTCGCCCTCGTTATTAATTGAGGTGTATTCAACAAGAAGCTCGCCCTTCTCACCAAGAAGAGACATCTTCTTAGCAGCACTAAGAACAAAGGCAAAATCAGCATCTGAGTATAGAGGGTTGTTTTTCATCCAGATACCTTCAGTACCAAATTCCCAGCCGTCTGTTCTGTAAATAACACCAACGATAGCACGGTTTTCTTTATCTTCCGTATTTTCGTCATTACCTTTTTCCATGTAGGTGGTGTATGCTTGTGTTTGCCCATCAAGATCAACTCCTGCCGAAACAGAAAACCCATCGAAGTCACCGATTTCTTTTGAGCTATTTGTGTTTTCTACAGATTTACCCGTTTCAAAAATAGAAAATTGGAATCCTCTTATTAATTGTTCAGGCTTAATCTTAACAGTAATAGCGACGGGGTATTCTTCTTTATTCAGTTTATAGGCAAGACTGTTTTCTTCGCCAGCTAATTTAGAATAAGCGCCGAGTTGGAGGCCTCTCCTGCCAAAGATAAGCGTGAAGAAATCATTGGCGTGATAAATGAGATATGCTTCTTTAAAGATCTTCTTATATTTCTTATCATCGATTAAATCGTCATCTTGCAGACCATTATTTAATTCAGCCATGATCACAGCTTTGATTTTTTTAGTCAACTGAGCTGTGATTTTATGCTTAGAGTATGTTACACCTGAATCTGTTTCTGAATAATGAACCCTCGTATTAGAGTTAATACTAATGCCATCAATATCAGCCATCGCATTTATGCTGAATATTATGAAAGAGCCTAGAGAGATTTTTGCTAAAAAGGTCATTTTTCTATCCTTGTTAAACTGGTTCTTCTGTTTTTAGAGATGATACCTATCTTATTACAAGAGTGCATTATAACAGGAGAAAGAGGGTGACGTGTAAAAAATAATGGGTTCATAACATTTTTACAAAAAATGGGTCATTAAGACAAAAAAAGGCACCTCTGTGTGAGGCGCCTCTAGTTCTTCTAAGAATATGAATTCTTAATTATTGAAGAAGGGTCTGCTGACTGTTACCAACTACTTGAAATTTGTAAATCATGTTCAGCATCCAAGCCGTGTCGCTTTCATCATCAGCATCTACAGTTCTACGAAGACCAGGAGCAATAACGATGTTCTTGTTAATGCTAATTTTGTACTCAAGAGTAAGTTCGCTTTGTATGTCCTTTTCGACATCTTCGTCATCGGCGGCATCGGCGGCATCGGCGGCATCTTCGGCGTCATCGTCTTTGTTAATTGAAGTGTACTCAGCAACAAACTCACCTTTTTCACCAAGAAGAGACATTTTCTTCGCAGCGCTAATGATGAATGCAAAGTCAGCTTCAGGAAAATCAGGATTATCAGTCAACCAAAGACCTTCAGCACCAAGTGTCCATCCGCTCATACTGTAAGTAACACCAGCAACTACACGACTTTCTTCTTCAGCGTCATTGTCACCATTTCCTTTGCTCACATAAGTAACATATACTTTTGCATTAGAAGTAATGTCTTTTCCTGCAGAAATAGAAAGGCCATCAAATTGACCTATGCGTGAATCATCGTCATCAGTTGCAACTTTACCAGTTTCAAAAGCTGAAGCGCTAAGTTTTAGCCCTAAAATTTGCTCTTGGTTAAGTTTAACAGTTACAGCAACAGGATACCTTTCCGCTTTTAAGCCGTAAGCAAGAGTATCACGACTACCAGATAACTTAGATTCTTTACCGAATTGAACAGCTTTCTTACCAAAAACGGCAGTAAACGTATCGTTACCGTGAAAAACTAGGTAAGCTTCTTCGATAAGATCCTTATATCTATTATCGTCAGAAAAACCTTCTTTTTGAAGACCATTTTTTAGCTCAGCTTTAATAACGGCTTTGATTCCTTCAGATAATCTAACTGAGAACGAATGCTTAGAAGATCTTATAGATGAATCTTCTTCTGAAACACGAACTTGAGTTTCAGACTTGATGCTAACAGCACTAAGTCCAGCCATTGCAGTGTTCATGCTTAGGACCGTGGCAGGAACCAAAGCAAGTTTTGTTAAATTTTTCATATCTCTCTCTCCTTATAGTTTGTGGACTCACCGCCTCAATAAATTGGGGAAGGCAGGGCATCCAAAATTTAGTTAACTCACCTGAAAAGAACTTCAAATGAGCGATAGTATTCTTGCCCATAATCCAAGAAGAGTGCCACAATGCAAGACAATCACAAGCTGTTGAAATTACTAAGTTATTTTCACCATAAAGTAATTACAAAGAAAAGAGGAGACACAAGTGCTTAAAAATAGTTGGGGGAGGCGGGAGGAGAAGTGTATAAATTTGTAAAATCACGACGCAGAGCGCCTTATTTTGATTCACCAAAAACCGCAAATATTATAAAAACAATAAAAAACAGGAATTTAGACTATTCTTCGAAATACTTGGAGGCGTGAAGAAGGTCTTTAAGGTGGCTCTTAGATCAACCCTGAACGTCCTGTGGCGAGAATTTTTAGGGGGATTATACTGTAAACAACTAATCTTACTTATCAAAGTATCCTCCTTGTAAGTGTTACAGTTGAGCTTGTAAAAGAAGATGAAACTGACTATATATATGGGGCTTGCTCGGCAGGTGTTGCTCGAATCATTTTTGTTATCCTCTAGGAGGTTTTATTGAAATTCCAAACGATTGAAGAGCTGGAAAAATTAATAATTGATGTCCCTGATTTCCCTAAAAAAGGAGTGCTTTTTAAAGATATAACTCCTTTATTGGAGCATGGAGAGGCTTTTAAGGGGTTAACAAAAATATTTGCAGATAGTTTAAATATGGATTTTGATAAAATTGTGGCTATTGACGCCCGCGGCTTTTTATTGGGAGCAGCGTTGGCTAATCACATGGGCAAGGGCTTAGTTCTTGTGCGTAAACCAGGTAAATTGCCTCGGGAGGCGATTTCGGCTTCCTATGCGTTGGAGTATGGAGAAGACTCCTTAGAGATACACAAGGCTTCTTTGAAGCCAGGTGAGAGAGTCATTATTATTGATGATGTTTTGGCAACAGGGGGAACTGCTGCTGCGGTAGAGACCCTTTGTTCTCAATTAGGAGCGGAGATTAAAGGCTTTAGATTTTTGATGGAGATCTCTTTTTTAGAAGGAGCTAAAAAAATTAAATCTTCCCATCAGAGTTTAATGGAAGTTTAAAACAGGCTTAAACGGTCATTCATCACAGATTAAAAAAATAAAATTTAATTAATAGTGTGTTTTGTTGAACGCACACGAATACAGCAATTTGCACAGTTGGCCTCTTCAGTGGCTTCATTTTCTTTTGCAGAAATAGAGTGTTTGAGCTCTAATTCAGACCCACATAAAATACAATGGTTGTGGTTTTCTAGAAAATCTTTTTGCACAAAGTTATTATCGGTAGCTTCAGTTGTAAGTATTTTTGTTTTTTCTATAGCCATAGTATTAGTTTAAGGAAAAAAGTGATAAAAAAAAAGGAAATAGAATAATGTTTTTACTTAGGTCTTATAGGTGTAGGGTAAAAGAGTGTATTTAGTATAAAAACTTTTAGGAGAACTATATGGAGGCAAGCCATAGGTCTATCAATCTAAGGATAGGTAGACTTAAAGATAGGAATAAACGTGTACAAGAAAAGTTAGGCAAAGTAAAAAATATCCGTTTAATGATAACATTGACATTTATTTTTTTGGTGTTTATGTGCGCATTGTATCCGCAGTGGCGTGTTGAGCTTTATCTTTTTCTTGTTTATACGTTCGTATTTATTTATCTTTTTGTCAAAACTCAGCGACTGAGTGTTTTTTTAAAAAGGTCTGCGCATTTAGAGGAATTTTATAAACGTCAGTGGCAAAGATCACAGGGAAGCCCGGTGGCGTCTTATGTAAAGAATGAGAGAGGTTTTTCTGTAGAGAAAGATGACTTAAATATATTTGGAGAGTTTTCTGTTTTTAATCTGTTAGATGAAACTTTTTCGAATGAAGGGCGAGATGTCTTGACTCGTCTTCTGCGTGAGCCAGGAAGTTTCTTTGACACGATAGAGGAGAGGCAGAAAAAAATAAAAAGCATGGGAGAGAATCGATGGGCTTGGTATCGTTTTCTGCAGGAAGGGGGATTAAGTAAGGAAAGAATGTGTTTTCAAGAATCACTTGATTTTATGAAAATGGAAAAAGATTCTTCGTACAAAAAGAACATTATTTGGCAATCATTGTTATGGGGTTCATGGGTTTCTAGTGTAGTTCTTTTTCCTCAGGTGTCGGGGTGGTTGTGGGGAATCTATTTTGTCTTTATTTTTACAAAATCCCATCTTGCTATGAGTTCTTTTAGTCGAGGAGAATCATTGATTGCTCAATTAAGAGCAGTTCGACCTGTGTTTAAATGGTTAGAGAATGATAAAAACAGAGGAGTCATTGAAAAAATAGAGACCTCTTTAATAGGATTAAAGGTTCATGGGCAGATAAAGAAATTGGAGAGGAGCTTATCTTTTTTATCTATCCAAGCCAATCCATTGGTGTTTATCTTAGTGAATAGCCTTTTTCCTTGGAGTTCGTTGTTTTCTTTTCTTGTAGAAGAGCAGAAAACCCCTCTATTTAATAAGCTAGATAAGGTGTTTGATAAAATTGCTTATTTAGAGGCGTTGAGTTCTCTGTCGACTTTGTGGGCCTATCAGACAAAAGTTTTTCCTCAGAGGGCAGAGGAAAAAATATTATCTCTTGAAGGGGTTTACCATCCTTTATTACCAAGGGATGAGGTGGTTAAGAATTCTGTGTCTTTGTCTAAGGACAAGGTGATTCTTTTAACGGGTTCTAATATGGCGGGTAAATCCACGTTTTTACGAACGATTGGGATTAATCAAGCTCTGTTTTTAGCTGGCGCTCCTGTCTTTGCTGAAAAAATGCAGGCATGGCCTTTTCCTCTGCTCTCGTGTCTTGAAGTTTCAGACTCGGTGAGAGATGGGCTGTCTTATTTTCATGCTGAGGTGTTACACTTAAAAAAACTTCTTGGAAAAGCAAAGACAGAGCCTCATTTGTATTTTATTGATGAGATTTATAGGGGGACAAATAATAAAGAAAGATTTCGAGGAAGTTATGCTCTTATTTCTGAATTGGCGAAGACATCTAGTTTGGGTTTTGTTTCCACCCATGATTTAGAGTTAGCCTCTTTGGAGAAAGAGGGCAGTCAAATTGTAAATTATCATTTTTCAGATCATTTTGAGAATGAAGAAATGAGGTTTTCCTATCGCCTAAAAAAAGGTCTTTGTGTGAGTACGAATGCTTTAAAAATTATGGCGTCCCATGGATTACCAGTATAAATTAAGGAAAAGTTTCTCCTTAGGGAAACAGCAGTTGTTCAGCCCATTGATTATTTGTGAGGGAGAATGAAATTCTCTCGTGAAGTCTAAATGGTTTTTCGCTCCAAAATTCAAAATAATGAGGTTCGATAAGAAAACCTGACCAGAAAGAGGGTCGAGGTATTTTTTTATTTGAAAATTTATCGGTAATTTCTTTGACCTTCTTTTCAAGTGATTCTGTTGATTCAAGAGGAGCAGATTGATATGAAGCCCAAGCTCCTATCTGACTTTCCCGTGGACGTGAAGCAAAGTATTCATCGGCTTCTTGGTTTGAAACAGGGTGAGCAACTCCCTGTATGCGTACTTGTCGACAGAGAGTTTTCCAATAAAAACAGAGAGCTGTTTGGGGGTGTTGGATAAGGTCTTGGCTTTTGTGGGAGTTCATATTGGTGAAAAAAACAAAGCCCTTCTTCTGTTCAGCTAAACCATCTTTGAAGTGAGTTTTTTTAAGCAAAACAACACGGCTAGAGGGGTGACCATTCTTATTAACTGAGGAGAGAGTCATAGCCTCAGGAAAACTAGGTTCTTTTTCCTGGGCGTCTCTAAACCAATCTTGAAATAAAATAAAAGGTTTTTCCAGTGTTTTCTCCAAATTATTTATTTACGTATTTTTGTTTATCAGAAAAAAACGGAAAGGCAATAAAATAAGGTCTTATGTCTTGATTAGGGCGAAGTTTGTCGCTAGAGAGAGTTTTTGTTGATGAGTTGAGACAAGGAGAAGGGTCTCTCCCTGTTTTTCCACAAAGATTCTTGCCCATAGGCGTAAAATAGAATTACAGTCGTCTGTAGTTTTTAAGGTATTTGCTTCAACAGAGCAGGTATAGAGAAACGAGTGTGAAATTGGGGTAGATAAGACTGGAGAGGTGATGTGAATAAGGGAGAGAAATTGTTGGATCGAGTTGAATTTCTTGAAAAAATGCCCGCGAGTTCTTGCTATAAAGAGGGAAGCGTTTTGATTTTTGATAGAAAGCTGTTGACGATATCTCCAAAGTTAAAAAAATGGATCGAATCTTTTTCTCTTAGATATGGAGTCGTTGCGGGGGAAGAGCTCAAAGCTGTGGAAAACCTTGGGAGTCATGTTCAAAAAATATTGAAACTCGTTAAAAACATCTCCATTCAAAAAATAAAAATAATCTCATTGGGAGGAGGGTCTCTTGGAGATTTCTCAGGTTTTGTCGCGAGTGTCCTTAAAAGGGGAGTTCGATTGGAGCATATTCCGAGCACTTGGTTGGCAGCGATGGATTCTTCCCACGGAGGGAAGACGGCTTTAAATGTTGCAGGAATAAAGAATCAAATTGGGACGTTTTATCTAGCAGAGAGAGTTGTTATAGTAAAAGAGTTATTACAGTCTCAGCCTAAAAAATTAGAAAAAGAAGCGATGGGGGAGCTTGCAAAAATACTTTTAATTACTGAAGATTTATGGTTAGAGACTGCAGCAATGCCTCTATCACAGAAAGAGACTCTCTGGTATTTTCTAGATAAAGTGATTAAAGGTAAATACGATGTGGTTGAACAGGATTTTAAAGATGATCTTGGTTTGAGGCAAATTTTAAATTTCGGACACACCTTAGGGCATGTTTTTGAGAGTTATTATCTCTGGTCCCACGGCAAAGCCATAGGACAAGGGTTGATCTTTGCCATTCAGTGGAGTGCGAGGCGACATTATTTATCTAAGAAAAAGGAACTAGAAATCCTAGAGATACTTGAGACACGTTTTAAAATATCAAATTTATCACCACAGGTCTGTCGTCAAACGAAAGAAATATCTATAAAGAATTTTAATAAATTTATTTTAAGTGACAAAAAACTTTCTTCTCAAGGAAAAATAAATTTTATATTTCTTGAAGAAAAAAAAGAGAAAAGAACTCTCAATGGGTTAATTAAAAAAATAGATGTGAAGAATATCCTTAAAGAGGCGGCTATTCAAGGCTGGTTACGTCAGTGAAAAAAGACAAAGAGGTGTTTTTTTATAGAGGAAAAATAGGTCCCTCAAAGTCTATTTATAACCGAGCGTTGATTGTAAAGTCATTTTACCCGCAATTAGAGATAGCCTCCCATTTTGATAAAGAATCCTCTAAGGAGGAGGGGCTCTGTCAAGACATTCAAGACATGAAAAATGCTTCTGAGTTAATAAATAAAAAAAATAACCTTGAAAGAAAAAATTTTTTTTGTGGAGAGGGGGGAACTGTTTTAAGGTTTTTGACCCTTCGTTTATCTAGAACTTCAGGTTGTTATAGAGTACTTGGAAGTGGTCGCTTGTTGTCTCGGCCCCATCAAGAGCTTCGAGAGATTTTATCTTTTTTTGATGTTCGATGTGAGGTGAGTGAGTTGGGTGTTGAGATAACAACAGATGGGTGGAGAGATCCCCAAAAAACCATTGAGGTGGACTTGAGTCGATCCAGTCAATTTGCCAGTGGACTGTTGTTGTCTGCTTGGGAATTAGAGTTTGATTTGCAATTATGCTGGAAGGGGGAGCCTGTTTCCTATGGATATCTTAAGATGACCATAGAATTTCTTAAAAAATTAGGAATGGAGATCGTTGAAGAAAAAGGAGGTTTGAAGGTTCCCCGTGGACAGAGAATGAAAAAGAGTGGTGTTTTTGTTGAGGCAGACATGAGTAGCATATGGGCAGTGGCGGCTTTGGCAGCGTTGTGTGGAGAAGCCCATATTCAGGAATTTGAATTTAAAAGCCTACAGCCTGATTTTCGATTCTTAAATATTCTACAAGAAATGGGAGTGAGGATTAAGGAATTAAAAGAAGAGAAACAATTATCGGTGTATAAGGCTCATTCTCTCACGGCTCTATCGATAAACTTAAAAAGTTGTCCTGACCTTTTTCCTGTTCTGTGTGTTTTATGTGCTTTTGCTAAAGGGGAGTCTTTTCTTTATGGAGCGACACAATTGAAACACAAGGAATCTTCACGCATTGAAAAAATGGGAGAGCTTTTATCTAAGGTGGGAATTACTTGTGATGTTCTAGACGATGGAATGAGGATAAATGGAATTGGTTCTTCTAGAGTCGATTTTAAAAAAAATAAAGAACGAATCGTTTTTGATTGTGATCAAGATCATCGCCTGGTTATGGCAGCAGGAATTTTAAAGAGATTAGGTTACCCGTTAGAGGTAAAAGGAGAGGAGGCTATCAATAAGAGTTTTCCAGGATTTCTTTCTCTATTAGGGGAAGCTGTGTAATATGCAAAAGCAAGAGAATGAAAATATTGAAAGTTTAAGTGAAGGAAAAATCATTGTCTTTGTAGGACATCGAGGGGTTGGTAAAACTTCTTTGGCTTTTGAGTTAGCAGAGAAGAAGGCTTTCCATGTTTTTGATTTAGACAAAGAGATCGAAAAAAAAACAGAGATGTCTATAAGAGGCTTTTTTGAAAAACACGGAGAAGAGGCTCTTCGTGTTTTAGAGAAAGAGATGTTTTTTGATTTAATTAAAAATATCGGAAAAACAGAGAAGGATCATATTCTCGTTTTAGGAGCGGGTTTTGAGTTTGAATTGCCTAAGAGTATCCCTGTATTTTGGATACAGAGAGAGACAGATAGGGTTGGGAGGGTGTTTCTTAATCGTCCACGTTTAGAAAAAAAAATCTCTGCACTAGATGAATTCTTTAAAAGAAAGACTCTTAGAGATGAGAGATTTAATAAGATTTCTTCGCAAAGCATTGTTTTGGAGGAGGGAAAGAGCGAAAGGCAGATAGAAAATATTTTGTCTTTGTATTTTAGTTCCGAAGAGTTTTTTTCTGGACAGCTTTCTGGATATCTAACGGTTAAGAGCGAATGGTTTTATGAAGAAAAATTCTTTAAGAAAAAAGTTCAAATGCATTTAAATTGGGGAATTGATTTTTTTGAATTACGTGATGATCTTCTCAGTGAGGAACAGATAGGTTTTGCTTGTGAGGTCTTGCCTGCGGAGAAGATTTTGTTGAGCTGTCGCCGTGGTCGTTTTTATGAGGAACTGTTAGCTAGAGATCGGTTGACGGGTCATGAATTGGATTGGGCTTTAGAATTAGGAGAGTTTTCAGAGGAATATCAGGGGGAGCCAACGGTATTGTCTCTCCACAGAATTAAATCTAGTGAAAGTTTTAGCCAAGCACTGAGAAGATTAGAAAAAGCGGGAGAACGCTATCAGAAAGTACATTTAAAAGCTGCTCTGGTGACTGAGAATTGGGAAGACTTACAAGAGGGGCATTCGTGGTATTTAGAAAGCCCAAGTGATCGGAGTTTTTTGCCTTGCTCATCTGGTGGACGCTGGTTGTGGTATAGGCTTCTTTATGCTCAGAGAATGAAGATGAGTTTTATACGAGAGAGCATAAAAAAATTAATAAAGAATAAAGATGTCTTAGATCAGCCGACGGTTTTACAACGAGCGTCTTTTTGCCAATTAGGCATTGAACAGGAAAGAGAAGTGGAATTTGCAGCCGTTTTGGGGTCTCCAGTTAGTCAGAGTTTAACCCCTTCTGAGCAGAGAGATTTTTTTGCAAGAAAGAAATACCCAGTACTAGCTATTGATTTAAAGGAAGACGAGTTAGAGATTTCCACTTTAAACTTCTTAAAGAAATTGGGTTTAAGGGCAGCAGCAGTGACAGCTCCGTTAAAGGGAAAGATGTTAAATTTTAGTGATGTAGATAATTTATCTAAAAAGGTTAAAGGTGTTAATACTCTTTGGTGGGGTGAAGAAAAAAATAAATGGATAGGCGTAAATACTGATTTAGAGGGGTTTAGGTTTCTTTGTCGAGAGGTTTCCGAGGGTATGAGTGTTCTTGTGTGGGGAGGGGGAGGAACTTTAGGAATGATGCAAGAGGTTTTTATCCATGCGGATTTTGCATCTTTAAGAACGGGGAAGTTAAGGAATGGAAAAGAATTGAAACCTTACTATGATATTGTTATTTGGGCTTCGGGATCACAACAGGGTTGTTTTCCTGAATTGTCAAAAAACCCTGAACTGGTGATTGATTTGAGTTATGCAGAAAACTCGTTAGGGCGTGAATTTTGTTTGCAATGGAATCCTCCCTTACCCTATCGTTCGGGAATGGAGATGTTTTTAAAGCAAGCCGAAGAACAAAGAAATTATTGGAGTCGTCAGGGCTTTGAAGGGAAGGAAAATGTTAGGTAATGTCTGGGGAAAATGTTTTTGTGTTCATAGTTTTGGAGAGAGTCATGGTTCGGCGATGGGAGTGGTTATCGACGGTTGTCCTGCGGGGGTTTTATTTGATCAGAAGCTGCTTGATTGGAGTTTGCAGAGACGGAGACCGGGCCAATCGGCACTGACTTCTTCGAGAAAAGAAGAGGATCGTCCAAGGGTTTTAAGTGGAGTTTTTGAGGGGAAAACATTGGGAACTCCCATCGCAATTATTGTAGAAAACCAAAACCAACGTTCTCAGGATTATGATGATATTAAGAGGGCCCCTCGTTTGGGTCATGCTGACGATGTCTGGAAAAGTAAATTTGGTCATATTGACCATCGAGGAGGGGGGCGTTCTTCGGGGAGAGAAACGGTTTCTAGAGTTATGGCGGGGGCTGTGGCTGAGATGTTAGTGAGATCGCTAGTGAGTGATATTCAAGTTTATGGTTATGGGACTCAAATAGGAGGCATTGGTCTCTCTAAGGGTTTCTCTAGAAAAGAATCTTTAGAGAAACTTAAAAATCCCCGTTATGAGGTGGATGCTTTTGACTCTCGCCTCCCTGAAAAGGAAAAAGCAGAACAGGTTAGAGAGCTTTTGCTAAAAGCTAAGGCCGAGGGGAAGAGTTACGGTGGAGAGGTGAATTTGATTATAAAAGGGGCGCCAGTGGGTTTGGGTCAGCCTGTTTTTTCAAAATTAAAATCTGATTTAGCTGGGGCGATGATGAGTGTGGGAGCAACCTGTTCGGTGAAATTAGGTGAAGGGGCATCTGCTGTACAAGCAGAGGGCAGCGAGTTTCATGCCTCAAGGGGAAGTGCTTCTGATGATTCTCACCAGTATGGTGGAATTCGTGGGGGGTTGTCTACGGGAGAGGATATTATTTTAATGGTTGGCTTTAAGCCGACATCTTCTGTCTTGGATGTGGCAAAGGCGGGTCGTCATGATCCTTGTATTGTTCCGAGGGCGATTCCAGTGTTAGAAGCGATGGGATGGTTAGTTTTAGCTGATCATTTGCTTTGGCAAAGATTAGATAAATTGTAGGAAAACATTTAGCTCAACTCAGTGGAAGATTTGTTTTTAATCAAATTCACCAGGGGTAGGAAGTAAGTCGAGAAGACACTCTCTCCAATACTCGGGTGCATCGTCTGAATAATCTATAGCAATTTCATAGCCTTTTTTCCCGATTTGCTTGGTGCGAATAATACGTCCTGAGATTTCGATATTTAGCTGGGGAAGATGAAGCATAACATGATCTCCTTCGATGGCGTGAAGGGTTAGGCTATCTCGTAACACTTGTGGAACAATATCTTCCCGTTCGATGGTGACTTTAAATCCAGAGCTTGATGCGTCCTCGATCCAGCCAAACTTGGCAATGGTGATGAAATGATCTATGGATGTGATACTTGATATTTTTATAGGCTCAACATTTTGTCTTTGAGCTATTCTTTTATTTACTACTTGTTTTGCCATAAGAACAAACTCCTCTTGTTAGTGACAAAGACTCTTCGGGTGAATTTAGATTTATGTTAAGAAAAATATGGGCGGCATTTAAAATAAAACGAGAGCTGTCTTGAGATGAGACGATTATGAGTTTAAGGCTGGGAAAAATCTTTAGGCCATTGGATTGAATGGTCTTCGACGATGTCTAACATCCGCTGTAGGGGAAGATGAGCAGAGTGAAGAACTTCTGTCGATAAATTGATTTGAGGTGACAGGTTCTTTAGAGCAGCTTCAACTTTTTGTAGAGTGTTGAGTTTCATATAGGGACATTCGTTACAAGCACAACTCCCCTCAGTAGGGGCTTGTATGAGTTGAGATTCAGGTCGGAATTTTTGCATCTGATGAAAAATCCCTGACTCAGTGGCAATAATAAACTTCTCGGAAGTGTTGGTTTTGACTTCTTTTAAAAGATGGGATGTGGAGCCTATGATCTGTGATTGTTTTAGAATTTCATCGGGACATTCAGGATGGGCAAGAACAAGGGCGTCAGGGTGTAGCTGTTTGAGTTCATGAAGTTTTTGTGCTGAAAATAAGCTATGAACTTCACAAGCTCCGTTCCAGATATTCATAGGACGGTTGAGTTTTTTAGAAAAATAATTCCCTAAATGTTTATCAGGGCCAAAGAGTATTGGACGATCCTCTGGAATAGAGGCAATGATTTTTTCAGCATTACTGGAGGTGCAGATAACATCGCTTATGGATTTAACTTGGGCGCTGCAATTAATGTAGGTCACTGCAATACTACGGGGGTGATCCAATCGCCACTTTAAATAGTCATCATAGGGAGAGTTTTGCACAAGGGAGCATCCAGCATCAAGGTCAGGGACAAGGATTTTCTTATGAGGGTTGAGGATTTTAACAGACTCAGCCATGAAGACGACGCCAGCAAGCAGGATAACATCGGCTGAAGACTGTTGTCCGATTTTTGCTAGGTAATAACTATCCCCAACGTAGTCGGCAATATCTTGAACATCGCCATCATCGTAGTAGTGAGCTAATATAATGGCATTGTGTTCTTTTTTAAGTTTTTTTATACGATCTTCTATATGGTTTATAGGTTTCCCCCTTTTAAGGTGGAAATAATAGATTTAGAGATAGATTTTAATGGTTCGAAGACACCTTCTCCTTTGGAGGCACAGGATTCAAAATCGGGTGAGTTGTATTTGTTTAACAGGTCCCTCATTTCTGTGAGTGAGGAAACCTGTGGGAGATCTCTTTTATTATATTGAATAGCTATGGGAAGTTCTTGAATGTTATAGCCCTGTTGTTCAAGATTAACTTCTAGATTACGTAGGGATTCAAGGTTGTCTTCTTTTCGTTCCTCTTGTGAATCGGCGACAAAAATAACACCGTCAATGCCCTTTAGTATGAGTTTGCGACTGGCATCATAGCGAATTTGTCCAGGCACTGAGTAGAGGTGGAGTCTTGTTTTAAAGCCTCTAATTTCTCCTATATTAATGGGAAGAAAATCAAAAAAAACAGTTCTCTCATTGTCTGTGTTTAGGGTTGTGAGATTTGATTTTTGATTGGGAGAAGTTTTGTGGTAGATCCATTGGATATTGGTTGTTTTTCCACCCAGAGAAGGTCCGTAGTAGACGATCTTACAATGAATTTCTTTGGCATTATGGTTTATAAAAGACATTTTAGATCTCAACTCGATTCTCAAGGGCTTTGCTCATAGTGCGACCGTCGATGAAGTCAATGTTACCGCCAATGGGAACTCCGTGGGCGATTCTTGTGATTTTGATCTTCGTAGGAGCGAGGATTTTTGCAAGATAAAGAGTTGTGGTATCCCCCTCTAAGTCGGCATCTAAGGCTAGAATAATTTCAGAGATGGATATCTTGTTAGAGTCTGTTGATAGCTGAGGACTCACTTTCCTTAAGAGTTCTTGAGTCTTAATATCTTCAGGTCCGACTCCTTCCAGGGGAGCGATTGTTCCGTGAAGAACATGGTACCGTCCTTGAAAAGCACCAGAGGCTTCAATGCGTATAATGTCGGAAGGTTCTTCGACAACGCAGATGATGTCGTCTTGGCGGTGGGGATCTTTGCAGTAACGACATTCTGTTTCGTCGGTGTAGTTAAAGCAGGTGGGGCACTCAAAGACTTGTTCGTGGGTTTCCATAAGGGCGGTGGCTAGATTATGCGCCCGTTCTTTAGGGCTGCGTAAAATATGGTAAGCCATGCGTTCGGCAGATTTAGAACCGACTCCAGGGAGATGTCCGAGTTCATGAACTAATTTTTCTAAAACAGAAATATTAAGCATAGATGACCTTGGTGTTTTGTTTAGAACATTCCAGGAATGGAGAGCCCACCAGAGGCTTTGTCCATTTCAGAGGAATAGCTGTCTTTGGCTATTTTAATGGCGTCGTTTGTAGCGGTTAGAATAAGGTCTTGTAACATTTCTTTATCTCCAGATTGAAAAATATCGCTGTCAACCTCGATAGAAGTTATGAAATTATCTCCATTAACTTTGACTTTAAGAGCACCCCCGCCAGAAGAACCGTGAAATTCTTTTTTTGAAAAGTCTTCTTGGAGTTTTTTCATACGGCTCTGTATTTGGTTAGCTTGCTTCATCATCTGTTGCATTCCGCCACTAGGCATACCTTTTTTCATTTTTGATCTCCTTGATTATTCATAGTTTTAATAGACTGAACTTTAGCATTAAATACCTTTTGCGCTGATTGGACGAGAGGGTGTTTTTCAACTTCTTTATCTAGACGAGAGTTTTCTTTCCCGATTTTTTCTAAACCAATGTCTTTGGCAGAATTTATGTTTTGCTGTGAGGGCGGATCAATTATTTCAACGTTAAGCGGTTCTTGCCAAATAGAATGGATGTATTTTTTTATATCTTTAAGAAAATCAGGTTTAGAGGCTTGATCTTTCAAAAAAGAAAGTTTTGCAGGGATAGCGAGTTTGATGGTGTCGGCCGTTTTTTCCACAAGAGAGAGATTCTCAATTTTAGCTCCAAGAACACGGTCCTGATTTTTAACGATTTGCACAAGATCAAACCAGTTATCTTCAGAGCTTTTTTTGGAATCAAAGTGGGTTGTTTTTTTTATAATGGGTTCAGCTTTTTTAGTGAGGGGCTCTTTTTGGGAAGTTATTGGAGAAGTGGGAACTACTGGAGGAGTGGGAGCTATTGGAGAAGTGGGAGCCTGGAGAATTTCTTTTAAGGATTCTATGCGAGGGGCATTGACCATGCGCAGGAGGAGCATTTCAAGAACGATACGTGGATTTTCGGTGTGAATAATATCGTTGAGACCCTTGTGGGTCATGTCGAATAGAAAATGGAGATCTTCTTCAGAGGTTTGTACCATTGTTTTTTTGAGATAGGTAACTTCAGAATCAGGAAGATCAATGATTTGTGAGAGCTGTGAAGAGTGATCTTTTGAGGTTTTTAGTAAAGTTATATGACGAATTTCTTCTAAAAGATCTTGTGAAAAAAGTTTTGGATCGCATCCTGAGTTAAATATTTTTTTGATGATTTCAATGAGAGACTGTTGGTTACGATTGATAATGCTTTCGAGGGTTTCGAGTAAAATAGTACGATCAGTGAGGCCAAGGGCATTGATAACATTTTCTAGAGAGAGAGAACCTTCACAGAAGGTTGTGACCTGATCGAGTAGACTTTGGCTGTCGCGCATGGAGCCCCCACCTTGGCGGGCGATGGTCCATAGGGCTTCTTTTTCAAACTTAATTTTATCGCGAGAACAAATATGTTCTAGGTGTTCGGCAATGGCTTTTGTGGAGATACGGCGAAAATCAAAACGTTGCACTCGAGACAGAATTGTTAAAGGAAGTTTTTGAACTTCGGTGGTTGCGAGAATAAAGATAACATGGGCAGGGGGTTCTTCCAGGGTTTTTAGTAGAGCATTGAAGGCGCTGGTAGAGAGCATGTGAACTTCATCGATAATGTAGATTTTATACTGTCCGCTGGTGGGTCGGTATTTAACAGTGTCGCGCAGTTCTCGAATGGCATCAACACCGTTGTTGGAGGCTCCGTCAATTTCTATGGTGTCTATGTTTCGTCCTTCTGAAATTTCAACGCAGACGTCACATTGATTGCAGGGTTCAAAATTTTTCTTACTGGGGCAGCGAAGGCTTTTTGCCAGAATACGGGCGGAAGAAGTTTTACCTGTTCCTCTTGGTCCGTTGAAGAGAAGTGCGTGGTGGAGGCGATTGTTTTTTAGGGCATTAAGGAGAGTTTGACTAACGTGGTTTTGTCCGATGAGTTGTTGAAAATTTTTAGGTCGCCATTTGCGAGCGATTACTTGGTAAGACAAAAACATCTCCGTTGAATGGGTGTTCTTAAAAGGTAATCCAATAAATGGTCGGGCGATCCGTATCACATGCACCCTTGTTACCGTTGCTTCCTTCCGGACCTGGCGGAGTTCACAAGGGCAGGCATTGTACGGGACCCAACCACAGAGGAAAGTAGTTTTTTTAGGCAGAGAGTTCAAGAGTCAACGACTTAGCCGCACTGCATTTAAAGACAAAAAACAGGTTATAGATTCCAGGAGATTTGTTCCAGAGCCTCGGCTTCTTCGGCCCAGTGGATGTAGTCCTGAAACTGCGGAAAAAGCTTGGGAAAGGAGGGGTCTTTCCAACGTTTGGCGATCCAGGCGGAGTAGTGAATAATACGTAGGCCTCGCAGGGGTTCCATGAGTTGCCATTGATCGTCGGGGAAGGAGCGAAGCTGCTCGTAGCCGTTTAAAAAGAGAGCTTTATCTGTAGGGGAAATGCTGTTTTTTCCACCGAAGAGCATCCATAGATCCTGTGCTTCGGGGCCATTGCAAAAATCGTCAAAATCGACAAAGAAAAAGCCTTTGTCGTTGTGTAGAAGATTCCCTCGGTGACAGTCTCCGTGAATACGAATAAAGGCAGATGGATTGAGGGATTGGTCGAGGAAGTCGAGAATTTTTTCTCCGGCTTGTTGATAGCGGTGAATAACGGAGGGATCGATCCATTGTTCGAGAAGTTCGATGGCGGGCCAACCGTAGTTTTCGGTGGTGAGTTCTGGACGATTGAGTGTTGTTCCTTTAGCTCCGATGTTGTGTAAACGAGCTAAGAGACCTCCAACGGAGGTGTAATCTTGACTGAGTAATTCTTGGGGAAGACGTCCGTATATTTTAGGAAAGAGTGAGAAATAAAGTCCTTCGACTTCTATGCAGGTGCTGTTGCCTTGTAATTTTATGGCTGGAGGGACGGGAATTCCTTCGCTGTGAAGTTCTTCGAGAAAGGCGTGTTCTTCTAGAATAGCTTTTAGGGACCATCTTTGGGGGCGATAAAATTTGGCGATAAGCTGTGTGTCGTCTCCTGTGTAGGGTTGCTCCAGGGAGATACTAAAAACACGGTTTTCATAGGAATTGAGTTGAATGAAAGCCCCTGTCGGTTGATAGCCAGCGTCTTCGACGGCGGAGAGAATAATATCGGGAGAGAGATGATAAAAAGAATGGGTCATGGTGTTGGAATTATAAACGAAATTCCATTGTATGTTTAAAGAAAACAGCAGACATCCAAATGTATTTTGGAGGAATGGCTCTTAAAACTGGAGAAATATCAGGAGAGCGATTGAATTTCTAAAGTAAGAAACCCCCATAAGTTATTTATTTTGTTTGAAAAACTGAAAACTCTTTGTAAGGATAAAAGAAGGCAATGGACGAAAGTCTTGTCTGAGGAGAGGGGTTTTATGGAGACAAGAACAATAGAGACATCAACGGGTGGAGTTCGTGTTTCGACGCTCAATTTAGAGAGAAAAGAGGCGCCATGTCTTGGGGCATACCTCGATTTCCGTCTTTATCTAAAGGATTTTTATTCCCATAAGAGAAGTCATAATGGGGGAATTCGTCCCTACTCCTATTCGGTGTTTTCTGCGGCGGCGAACATAAAATCACCAGGTTATTTGAGATTAATTATTGATGGTAAACGCAACTTAAGTGATGGGATGATAGAAAAGTTTAGTAGAGGTCTTCGGCTTTCTAAGGAAGAGAGAGAGGAGTTTTTTCTGATGGTTAAGTATGGGCAGAGCTCAGACCCTGCTTTGCGAAATATTTACCTTAAGAAACTATCAGAGTTTCGGGTTCACAATCAGATTAGTCGTGGTCAGATGGATGGAGATGTTTGGGATAAAGTTCCTGGTTGGGTGTCTTGGGCTCTGTATGCTTTGGTGGATGTGGAAGGAGTTGAGTTTGATATCAAAAAACTACGGAGACGCTTTCAAAACAGGGTGACAGAGTCAGAGATTAGACTTTCTTTGGAAAAGCTTTTTAGCTCGGGAGATTTGATTTGTGATGAAGTGACAGGAAAAATAAAGCGAGCAGAAAATAAAAAACCAAAATCAATTCCTGTGGAGTTAGTTAGAAAATTACAAGGGGAGTTGATGTATTTGGGTCTGGAGTCATTGTTCCATGATGATCCTGTGGAGAGAGAGTTTGGAGCTTTGACGTTGGCTCTGACGGAAAAGGAGTTCAATGAATTAAAATTTCAATTGCGCAAGATGAAGAAAAGCGTGCAGAAAGATAATTTTATTAATCGCATGAATTCCAAAGGAGAGAAGCTCTATCAGTTGAACCTTCAACTGTACCCGTTAACAACTGGTGTGGAGACAACCGGTGTGGAGACAACCGGTGCGGAGACAATCGGTGCGGAGATAACGCGGTCTTAAAGGAATTATATTTAAATAAAGATGCGTAATTAATCGACGTCGATTCTCTGTCATTTTATTTTTAATTTCACCTCTCAGGCATTCTACGGGGAGAAGAGGCTCCTAAGCATAAAAAAATTTTATTTATTTTAGACAGAAAATGAGGGCGAGTGACAAGAATCCATGTGCTGCAAGGCGCTATAAAACAGCATTTTTCACTTTTTTGTGGATAACCTTGTTGATCATGGGGGTAAGTCTTTTGGTTTTTTAAAGAATTTAAGCATTTACTCGTCATCGCCAAAGTTCAGCACCACGTGTCATAACCTCCGCCCTAGGCTACCCATAAGAAAATGTTATGCACTGTGGATAAGACCATGGAAAGATGATTGTTTAGCAAGGGTTTCTGTTTTTTGTGTTACAGTTTGGCTTGGTTGTTTTTAATAAAGAGTATTGGGGGCGACACGGCTTCGACGTGGATGTAGAAGCTTGAGGAGCATGCCGGGCATGGTACGAGGAGCTCGTAAAAACGTACTACTTTGTAAATTGGCGATAATTTCGCTATGGCTGCTTAAATAGCATCCCAGCAAACCTAGGTAAGGTAGCGTCCTAGGGGAGCTGTCGACTCAGCTACCTCGACATCTTGAGTGTTTTCTCCAGGCTCGGGTGTTTAAATCTTCTGGGGGAGGGCTGTTGAAACTTTGTCTGTGGAGGTTCAACAGCTTCTCAAAACACAGACTAAGCATGTAGCTGCCTCAATGTGGAATATTTGCGGACGGGGGTTCAATTCCCCCCGCCTCCACCAATCTAACCCCGTTCTGCGGGGTCAAGATCGGGATTTTCCCGACAACCTAGTTTCAAGTTATTTCAATCACTTAAGGGGAGTTCAAAGTTCGGCAGGTCGGACTTTTCTGTATCAATATCACTGTTCATCACAGTTGTTGTCGTCAATCGTCGTCAAGTTGTAGTCAGTGTGATATTAAGGCTCTGTTATGAACGAAAAACTAAAAAAAAAACCAGTCAACCAGGAAGTAGTAGTTTTGTACACCTACATTGGTGAAGCTGTTTGCGCAATTCAACACTTAGAAGACCATCTTAGTTGTTCTATTGTAATGAAGACAATTCCTCAGAATACACCAAAGAAAGAGGCTGATGCTCAATTGGAAAAAAGACGGCGTCTTCCTCTTGGCAGTGCGATTAAAGAGGCTAAGAAGAAAAAAGTCTTTTCTGATAATATCCAGATTAAGCTTGAAGCCTTTCTTCCTAAAAGAAATTGGCTCATTCATGGAGGTATATCTCGTTATAGAGAAGAACAGTTTGTTGCTTCAGTTGATAAGAATATTCTCGAAAAAGTAAAGGCGCTTTCAAATGAGGTAAATGAAATTTTCCATTTGCTGGAAACAGACCTCTTAAGCTATTGCGAGTCAAACGGACGGGATATGTCGAAAGTTCGAGCTGCTATTGAGGTGTTTTACAGTTAGGAATTAGCTGGTTCTTCCTCTTCTTGTGTTTCAAGCCTTAAATGGGCATGTCTGATATTAATGTTATGAGCAGCTATTTGTTCACAAGCTTGTTCATAGGTTAGCCCCAAGTGATGTGAGGATACATGAAGGTGTGGTACATTCAAACCCCTTTGCTCGGTTCCATTCAACTGGTCTTCCCCATACCAAAATATGAACCATTGATTTTCTCTGAGAAAAAGATGGAATTGTGTTGTTTTTGCCTAGACAAAGCAAATTACCTTGGTTTCAATCTGTCGGGGACTTTTTAAATCAGCTTTAATCTTTAAACTATTAAAGAGTTTCCATGTAAAGGCACGAGAGAGCTTTAATGAAACTTAGTGAGATAGATAAATGAAGAATTACTTAAAAAATTTTTTGGCTTGGTTATGTAGAATTGATCCACAAGGATTGGGTACTTTACTCGTCGGAATCGCAGCGATTCTTGCAGCCTGCCAAAGCTCTGGCGTGCTTGATAAAATTCTAAAAATTCAGAAACAGGCACGATCAATAGAGGCTGGTGTGGCGGAGCTGAGACATCAGTCTACTCAAATTTCAAATGCCGTAAGCCTGCTAGGCTATCAATTAAAAGAGATTAAAGCACAAAAAACCGTCAACGCATCTGAGGCTCTAAAGAAGCTAGATTCATCTAAAAAACAAATTGAAAATGCCATAAGGGCACTTCCGTCACGACCGATTCCTGGTGAGTCATTTATTTACCTTCCAGAAAAGCATTTTGGTGCAACTGTTGATTTGATTTATAAGGCGGAAACGTCAAATCAGCGTGTTAACATTCTTCAAAGAGCTTTTAACTATAGGCCAATATTGGAAGCTGTGGATCTAAAGGTAAAGGCTCAGAAGGCTGAGTAATGATGAGGCACCAATTCAACCAAATTTCTCGCCTAATTTACTGAGATTACATAGACATTGATGAACCCATTATTTATAGGGAACCTTATCCTCAGCTGGAGGAGAATTTCAGGGCCTACTTTCTTCACCATTTTAAATCAAATTAATTTTTTGTTTTGTCTCGTCCAATAATCAAGTTCTGATTTTACAAACCTTGCAAAGGGGTCAATTTCCCCTTTTGTTGAAGCGGCCTCTATCGAATAAATAAACCATTTGTTAAATGAAGTCTTAATATGCTAAAGTTCCTTTATGCATAGTTTTATTATTGTTCTAGTTCTCTTATCTATTGGAAAAACAGGGTTTGCCAATGTTGAACGTTGCGATGGAGGGTTAAAGCTCCCTCTCTTGCAAGTGGGAAAAGAGCTTGCGAGTCTCTCGCATAGTCAATGTCGCAATAGGAAACGTCACCCATGCCTGAATAGTAAACCTACTTCAGAATGTAAATTTATCACCCAATTATGGAGTAAATTAAAGCCTAAAATTACCACTAAAGCACAGTGTTCTGCTTTTGATATTCACGGTAACCCCTGTACTGGATCTTGGGAGGCCAGCTTTATGTGCGCATGTTCTAATGAGCGCACCCATATAAACCCTTCTTTTAAGTTTCTTTGCGTATCCAACAATCAAAATACCATATGTCGACCAAAAAAAAATATGAATATTAAGACTGTCAAAAATAAGGCCCTAAAGATTTTTAAAAATTTAGCTTTTTTTTATAGAGCGGGGGAGCTTGAAAGTGTTACGAGCATTGAAAAAGGACGTAATGGATTAAAGGGAAGTGCTGTTACTACCTTATTTTGTAATATAAAAATGGTAACATTGGCGAGTGGTATTGAAGATTTGGGCTACGAATGCACTGTTGGTTTAGGTAGTGGTCTTAGGATTACTTTTGATGCCAATTTAAATCCTCTAAAAATCTTATATTTTGAACCCTAGATAAATGATTAATCCTCAGCCGACAAAGCTGAGAGATGGTGAAAAGGTGATCTAGGGGAGCTATCGACTCAGCTACCTCGACATCTTGAGTGTTTTCTCCAGGCTCGGGTGTTTAAATCTTCTGGGGGAGGGCTGTTGAAACTTTGTCTGTGGAGGTTCAACAGCTTCTCAAAACACAGACTAAGCATGTAGCTGCCTCAATGTGGAATATTTGCGGACGGGGGTTCAATTCCCCCCGCCTCCACCAATTTAGATAACGGACGAACCGCCGCCCACAGGGCTTCCACCTTGTGGTCTTATCCGTACAATCAGCAATAGCTTCAAACTTTCTTGATGGCCGTTCTGTAATGAATTCATACATCGTTTTGTAATAAGTTCATAAGGTTTCCAAAAAAAAACAAAATTATTTTTTTTAAGTTATAATTCAGTTTTTAAGACAAAGAAAAAACGAGCGCAGCTCGAAATTAAAGCATTACAAAAGTGAGCGAATAAGTTTGCTTAATGAACAGGAGAATTAAAATGAAAATATCTATTATGGGATTAATATTCCTGGCTTCAGTGGCATCTTTTGCTGCCGAATTTGAAAAGTGTCACGTTAGATGTACGGATTCAAGAAAGAACTTTCAGCACATTAATCATGAGTGTAGAGTTATTGGAGAAAATAAAGGAATAGAGAAAGGATATATTGGCCTGTCTCTAGAAAGAGAAGGCAGAGGGTCACATAATTCTAATTATTATATGACCAAAATTAAGGATAACAATAGAGAAGCAGTTATGGTAGGAATTAGAATCTTCAATGCAAAAAAAATCTGTTTTAATATGAGAGAAAAGGTAGTCAAGATGTTGGACGATGCAAAAAATAATGGCATATGCGACAGTATTGTTACCGAAATTGAAGATGTTGCAAATGCCACTTACATTGGAATGTCTGGTGATTTAGACTCCCTGTCTGAGCCATGTATGCATTTAGGAAATTAAACTTCTAAGTGAATGATCAAGCCCTAGCTGACACAGGCTGGGAGTTGATTATGAGGTTGTAATGAGGTCACAGTAAAATTAGTTTCTTGTAGCCCCGCCAGACGATCTAGTTTATAGACAAGAACTACATCTATTTTTCTGGAGCGGACAAGTTTTAATAATTCGTCAAGGGCTGGTCGCCTTGTATTTGCTCCACTATATCCATGATCGAGAAACTCCTGTGTGATGAGCCAACTGCGAGCATCACAAAATTTTCTTAGAGCCTCAACTTGCACTTCGGGTTTTTGATCATGGTGAATTGTTGAGACACGAGTATAAATGGCAACTCGTTTCTTAATCTTGTTCCTTTCCTTCTGAAAAACGTTGTTATCTTTTTTAATTAGGCCTTGCTTTTTATAAAAAAGAAAGCCTAACGTTTTTCCTTTAAAAACCTTTTAAAAATCTTTCTAGTTCTTTCTTTTCATTTTGACTCAGGCTAAAGCCAAGTGGTGGCATATGGCCTCTCTCAACCATGAATTTTATAGTTGGTACATTTTGTCTCTTTAATGTTCCTCTTGCCATAAATCCCGATTCTTTATGACATCTCATACATGTTTTAACTTTTAATATTTCATTTTCATACTGACCTCTCCATCTAAAAGGAGGTATGAGCTTTTTATCTAATTTAGTATGGGAAGAATGCTCAGAAACCATTCCATAGGATTTGATTCTTAAATTCCACATATAGATTTTTAGTCTATCTTTTAAGCCTGTTGGGCTAAAGGTTGATGAATAATTTGGTCTAATAGCGCGAGGTCCATTACTGTGACACATAAAACATGCGACCTTAAATGGCTTTTTCTTTTGATTTCCATTCCACTCTAATGGACCAGGTTCTAATTGATAAAACTTTACAGATTTTGGCGTAATAGTTTTATCAACGACAATTGCGAGTCTGTCCCATGCTTCTTTTTTAAGACTTGGGCCATGGTGGCTTTGGTTCATCATCCAAACATCTTTACCTTCAAGTCTAATCCACTTGATTTTGTTAAAAACGGCGTTTCCCGACATTGTTTTTGATTCTTCGGACTCTATAAAAATCTCATGATCATCATTAAAAATGATGATCATGAGAGATATTGTAAAAAAAACCGTAATAATGGTGATTTTCAGGAGTTTATTGATGGCAGGAAAAATATATCTCAGAATTATCTAGTTCTAATTTCCCCGTAATAATAGGGTCTGAATTATAATCACACGAACCTCTTCTGCAAAGCTTTGGTTTTTTAACGATTGTTAAAGACCCACTGTGATTAAAAAAGTCTACAACTTTTTTAATCATAAGATGTCCACCACTGATCTCTGTTATACCATAATAGGTGCTGGCATCCTCTTCAGATTCAACAGTGACACGAGTGTGTCCAACGCCGCGAGTCGTATAGTCTTCGTTCATTTTAAGCGAGATTTTTCCATCGTGTGATATGCAAGAGTAATCAGCATGGGCCATTCCAGTTATGCAGAATGCGAGGGTTAAAATACTAAGTTTAATTGTGTTCATAACTTTTCTCCTTTTGTAGATGTTGAACAATCTATTTAGCCGAAAAACTTTGATCGACTGAAATATTTCTACATTTGAATGATGTTTAAGGGAAATTAATTGATTTAATAGACTTATTAATATATCTAATAGGTATGAGTATTTCATCAATTCAGCTTGATGCCTTCCACGAAGTTGCAAAGCTTTTAAATTTTTCCAAAGCAGCTAAATCATTGTGTGTGACTCAATCTGCATTATCCCAAAGAGTTAAGAACCTTGAACTTGATTTAGGCGTAACTCTATTTATCAGAGAAAGCTCATCCATTAAATTGACTGAGTCAGGTGAGAAACTTCTTCGTTATTGCCTTGTTAGAAGTTCAATCGAAGGTGATTTACTGGAGGAAATTCAAAGTGATTACCAAAATGGCCTTGATAATCAATACTCGGGCATAATTAGAGTTGCTGCCTACTCGTCAGTTCTTAGGTCTGTTATAATCCCATCTCTGAGCGAGTTTCTTTTAGATAACCCCAAAGTCCAATGTGAGTTTATTAAAGGTGAGATGGGAGAATTAACTGAAATGCTCAAAAGTGGTGAAGCTGATATCATTATCCTTGATCATGCCCTAGAGAAATCTGGAGTTGTGCAAGAAACAATTGGATTTGAAGAGTATGTCGTTATTGAAAATAGCAGACGAACTGAGCGATCAAACGTTTATTTAGACAATAATCCTGATGATAATGCAACAGAAGCCTTCTTCCAATCTCAAGTCAAAAAGCCAAAACATTACCGTCGAACATTTATGGGCGATATTTATGGGATATTGGATGGGGTTAAAGCCGGCTTAGGCCGTGCAATTATTTCAAAGCATTTGGTTCCAAAAACAACCAATATAAAACGAATTAAAGGTTATAGTAAATATGTGATGAATGTAACCATGCATTACTTTGATCAACCATATTATCCAAACCTATTTAAAGAAGTAAAATCACAAATTTTACTTAATTCTAAAAAACATCTTTAATAATCTATTAAAATAATTAATAGGTATGTAAAATCAATTAATTATATTTTTTAATGATCTCTAGCCTATTTCTACTTGCAAGTGCCATACACCTATTGGTTACACGGTTAATGTGTAACCAATCATGGCTAGGGTCATCATGACAATAATACTAGAGTTAATGCCTGTGGAAGGGTTCTGTTCGGCTGACTTCTTTCCACGGTTTTTCCTTTTTTTACTAGAAGTTACACTGTGTTTTTTTGTATATTCGAATTAGACCACTCTCCACCCCATCAAAGAAGCCCTCAAGAGTGGATGAAATAATCCTTTTTTGTCACCTTCAAAGGACATCAATAAATTACACAACTATTCGTATTAATTAGGTTTTTTAGATATTGTCTCTTGATTTGTCTAAAATGGAGACACTATGTATTACTGTAATCTCTCTCAGTTTGATTTGAGAGGGGAATAATAATGGCATTGATAATTTGAGTGAAGTTTTGTTCTGATTTTTTGAGGGAAGAATGGGTTGGACCAAGAAAATGGAACGATCTCAAAATACTAGGAAAATATTGATTCTATGGAGGCGTTTGATGTTTGCACTTAAGCCAAGACTAAATCTGAAAATGGCTAGTTTTATTTTCGTGCTGGCTTTCTCATTAGTTGGGTGTGATGGCTTGTTCAAAAAATCAAAGCCTAAAAAGCAGTTATCTTTTCAAAAAATTATTCTTCCAAACGGAAAGAAAGTGCGGGTATCTGAATCTGCCAAAGTATCTGGACAGGGAGCCAACGTAAATACCTGGCAAGATGGAGTGAAAAAGAGAGCAAGGCAATGTGTTGAATCTATTTGTCAATTACCAGAGTCTTTTCTCTACGAATTAGAAGATGAATACTATTTTTTGACAGCCAATGAAAAATCAAAGTTGCACTCTTCTGAACGAGTATTTGAGTCAGAAATCTGGCCCAAATTGGATCAGAGGATATCGGCTGACTATGCCAACAATGAAAAGACATTACAGGAAATCTCAGACCTCGTTGAACGTGTTCCAACAGACAGGGCCATTAAGGTAGATAGTTTCACAAAGGTACTTATCAAATATGTTTTTGCTATGGATCGTCTGAAAGACTATAAATGGGATACCCATTACGACCAGGAAGAATTTGCTGCGACTCAGAGATTAGCTTTAAAACAAAATATATTCAATAAACTTTCGCCAAGCGAACAAGAGGAAGTGGAGGAGGCTCTTATCCTGTATCACAGGACTATTAAGGGCGACACCTTCAACTCAAATCTTTCTATGATTGAAAACACTGGTCTACGATATTTTTTGCTCTACAACTATGACAGCTCAAGTATTGAAAAATCAAACAAGTTGTTCAGACAAGAGATACAACAAAAATTTGACTTAATTAAGCAAACTTCACCACTACTCTATAAGCTCCTCATCAAAAATATTTCTTTGAAAAAAGTTTTGGATGGTGAGAAGTTGCTGCCAGTGGAAGAAAAAAAGTTAAGTGACGATTTATTTTTTTTATCTTTGTATACTGGCTTTATTACAAATCCCTGGCCTGAGTTTGAACAAATGGAGTTTAACTTCGATGAATTCCTTAAGGGTTCAGAGATTATTAAGCAACTAAGACAGTACGAGGTTGAAAATTCTGATGAAAGGCGAGCGCAGAAACATAGAGTCTCTAGAGAGAAAACCCATGGAATTTGTCGGCAAGGTATTAGTGCTTACTTGGCATCACGCCCAAGCCAGGATCAGATTGTTTTTACCAATGACTTGATTTTAAAAATTAAGACAGCCAGTAAAACTGTGGCAAAAGGCATGTTCCCCTCTGCTACAAAGGCAGATATTGATTCTCTTATCAGTGGGATTCGTTTCATTTTACCTGTAGCTTCCAGTAATGCTACAGCCAATCTATTTTCTGAAATAGAGGTATTGTCAGAGATAAGTATCGAAAGTGTTTTGGACAATTTTGATGAGCTAGGTGAGGAAGAGATTGAGAACTTTCTTGGACTTTTTATCACTACTATCAAAATGAAGGTAGACAAAGATGATGGGGAATATTCACATATATCCGATCTTTGCCTTAACTATTTGCCAAAGACCCTGTCTGATGCATCGGTGACAGTTGACAATGCCATATTTACTTCGGGAACCACTATAAAAGCTGGAGAGAGTGGCGCTGGGATCATCGCCCATGAAGTCGCTCACAGACTTTATCGTGACTTAAATGGATCTCCAAACTCTTCTCTTCAGTCATGTTTAAAGAACAGGCATTTTGAGAGTTTTATCAATGATGGTGGCGTCAATAAAGAAAAGTATCTAAGTGAAGATTTTGCTGACCACTTCTCAAGTCAGGTTTTGAAACACATGGGACTTACTAGCCCCCAGCACAATTTGGCCTGCCTTTTTTTCAATAATATTAAATTCGAAAAAGAAAATGTCGATGTTCCTTTTTACTTGAGTAGCACCAAACACCCTTTAATTACTACGGATGATGATGATGAACATTCCTCAGATACTTTTAGGCTATTGCAGGTTAGCTCTGACCTTGGACACCTTACCCCAGCTTGTCAGATTTACGCTCAAAATGAAAGTGGCAAAACTTACCCAGAGGCAGATGGTA
Organism: Bdellovibrionales bacterium; assembly: GCA_965217115.1. Taxonomy (GTDB): domain Bacteria; phylum Bdellovibrionota; class Bdellovibrionia; order Bdellovibrionales; family CAYMLA01. Next base: position 1,453,865 of record OZ244239.1, read on the forward strand.
GCAGTATGGTTACGCCGATGGTTCGCCAATGCACAGCTGAGTGAGCCTTTCGACAGCAATATTGCAAATTATCAAAAACCACAGGGCTGAGTTTACTTAGATTATTTCTTGTTACTGAGTTTCATTGTAATTCTCTCATAAAATAACAATAAAAACTCTAAAACGGAGAGAGGCTAAGAAAAAAATCTAATAGATCTGTTAAAAATCTGTCTCAATAATAAAAACAGTGGAGAGTTTTTTTAAAGTAATCGGGCCTTTGTGCCAACTTTCTATTTCAGGGAGATACATGCCATCTGTATTTTTTGCTAAATCATTAACTGTTATTAATTCACTATAGAAGTTCTTTGAAAACAATAAATACACAAGATGAGATTTTTTATCAGAGATTTCTAAAAAATCATAAAAGGATTTTCCTGGAGCTATTTGCTTTTCTGTTTTATTCCTTAAATCAAACAAACAAACGGCCTCTAGTATAGAGCCGACACTCTCATGTGAGTGCAACGATGTGGTTTTCAAATTTTGAGTAGAGCTAGGAAGAATAGCGCCTTTAGATTTTATTGATAAATATTTCTCCATAGAAGTAAAATGAAAGACTTGATTTTTTATTTTTGGGTAAAAAGTCTCTTCCATCTCTTCTCTTGATTTAATGGATAGATGAACTTCCTTTGGCATACTTGTAAACCTTCTTATTTTAACACTTGATTTAAAAAAACCTAAAGCCTTCTCTAGAGGGGCTTTTTTATCATTAAATTTTCATTGCCTTTGCGTGTAAGGCTTAGATACAAATCTAGGGTTCTAGAGTGAGTTTAATTTTACTTTTTCTATTGGTAGAACATTTGACAGTCGTCGAGCATATCTACTTCTTCAGGGAGTTTTAGGTCTCCTTTTTCAAAACTGTATTTCATTTCACACTTAAAAGGAGAGTGATGAAAGCAGGCGTGGATGTCTTTCCCTTGGTAGATATCCAGATAGACGGTTTGTTTTTTTAAGTCGATACTTGAAATAGAAAAGCGAGGCTCACCACAGTCTTCACCGTCATCCCCGTACCAAAAATCATCTAATATATTATTAGAGCCCTTAATTATCTCATTTATTTTTTCCTCAAAACCCTCAGAATTAGATTGAACATCGGCACTTACAGCGATGGTTAAAACACAAGAGATTATAAATAAACAGGCCTTTCTCATGATACTTCCTCATTTATTACTCATCTGAGCAATGGTTTATTTGTTCGATTCCTTTAAAATTCCTGTGCGACTATAATCGACTTTAGGCATGAAAAGGGAAAAATCTGTGGGGAGTGTAATTTTTACCGGTTTTGAGATCTTGCTTTTAAAAGCGAACCTCTCGAACCCAAAGAAAAAGACGACTCGAAGGTCGTCTTTTCATCTTCTTCTAGTCTTGTCGGCTAAGGAATGATTATTTATCTAGTAAAATGCTTATTTTGAGAACTCTAATTTTCGTTCTAACCTTATCCACTTTCCTGGCATAAACAAAAACGCGAAAGGTAGCTTCCATCCAGAGATATTTGGTTCACAGTGAAAAAACACATCTTCATTGTCTTGAGTTACTTCAAATTCCTTACTCGTTGAGCACCAATCTATTCTCAAACTCAATTTATGTTTACCTAGGGGACAACTAAACGTAAAATCCTCATCATGCTTTATTTCGCCAATTTTTTTTTCATTAAGAAAAATTTTATATGCTCTAAGACTGTCTCCCAAGCTTTTTTTCCTGCTAATAACTAGTTTTCCCATTTTACACCTGATCAAAATTAATGGTTTATTTATTCGATTCCTTTAAATTTCCTGTGCGACTATAATCGACTTTAGGCATGAAAAGGGAAAAATCTGTGGGGAGTGTAATTTTTACCGGTTTTGAAATCTTGCTTTTAAAAGCAAACCTCTCGAACCCAAAGAAAAAGACGACTCGAAGGTCGTCTTTTTAGATATTTCGTTGCCTCTGTAGGGTTCAATACGAGTTTCTAGTTGCGATTTGAGGGGAAACTAGGTATTGATACTAAAAATCTCCGCTTGATCAATCCTCAGGCGGTCAGGACAGAGACAATGATTAATGTGAGTGACATTAGCTTGGCCTTCGGCGGGCAAAAACTATTTGATGATGTAAACATAAAGTTCACTCCAGGGAATTGCTATGGCCTTATTGGAGCCAACGGAGCGGGAAAATCGACTTTTTTAAAGATACTGTCTGGTGATGTTGAAGCACAAACGGGGTCAATCACCTTAGGGGCTGGTGAAAGGTTGTCGATTCTAAAACAAGATCATTTCGCTTACGATGAACACAGTGTTTTAGACACGGTGTTGATGGGAAATAAAAAAATATATTCTATCATGAAAGAAAAAAAAGCGATCTATGAGAAAGAAAATTTTTCTGATGAAGATGGCGTGAGAGCAGGGGATTTGGAAGAAAAATTCACTGAGCTCAATGGTTGGGAAATAGAATCTGAGGCAGGAATTTTACTTGCTGGTTTAGGTATCGAGACAAGCACCCATGAAAGGCTGATGAAGGAATTATCTAGCGATGAAAAAGTAAAAATACTACTGGCCCAAGCTCTTATCGGTTCTCCCGAGGTTTTACTCTTAGATGAACCGACGAACCATTTAGATATAGAAGCTATTCATTGGTTAGAGGAATTTTTACTGGATTTTCCTAATACGGTGATTGTGGTTTCACATGACAGACATTTTTTAAATAAAGTTTGCACTCATATTGCGGACATTGATTTTAAGAAAATCACCGTTTATGCAGGTAACTATGATTTTTGGAAACAGTCTTCGGAGTTAGCTCTGCAATTAAAAGGGAATCAGCGAAAAAAGTCAGAAGACAAAGCTGCTGAATTGAAGAGCTTTATTCAGAGGTTTTCTGCGAATGCGGCAAAATCTAAGCAAGCGACCTCTCGACAGAAACAGCTTGAAAAATTAAAGATAGAAGATTTACCGAGATCAACTCGAAAATACCCTTATATTAAATTTGAGCCTAAGCGTGAGGCAGGTAAAGATCTATTGAGAGTGGATGGATTAAGTAAAAGTGTTGAGGGTGTGAAGGTTTTGGATAACATCTCTTTTAGTCTTAAGAGAGGAGATAAGGTTGTTTTTTTAGGAAAAAATGATGTTGCAAAAACAACTTTGTTTGAAATTTTAACAGGTGAATTAAAGCCTGACTCTGGGGCTTTTGAATGGGGGGTAACGACATCGCGATCTTATTTTCCCAATGATAATTCTTCTTTTTTTATGGATAGTGACAACTCTATTTTGGACTGGTTACGTGAGTATTCTGAGGATAAAGATGAATCCTTTGTTCGGGGTTTTTTAGGTAAAATGTTATTCTCTGGAGATGAGGCTCTTAAAAAAACGAATGTTTTATCTGGAGGGGAGAGAGTTCGGTGTATGTTGTCTAAAATGATGTTGTCTGGTGCCAATGTCTTATTGTTAGATGGTCCAACGAATCATTTAGACTTAGAGAGTGTTACAGCAGTAAATGATGGTTTAGTAAAATTCACAGGAACAGCACTTTTTACGTCCCACGACCATGAATTTATCCAAACAGTAGCCAATCGTATTATTGAAATTGATGTGCAACTAGTAGAGGATAAGTACACTTCTTATGATGACTATTTAAAATTATAATTCTGTAAAAAATGGTAACTTCGCTCAGGTTTTTTTTTGTTAACGTCGATTATTAAAGGATCGTGGTTTTCGACGTCTGCCCTGACGGCGTTGAGATGATTTCTTTCTACTCGCAGGAGCAGAAGAGGACGAGATTTCTTGTACATTAAGCTGCTCTTCAATCTGACGCATTTCTCTCTTAAAGCGATCAGAGAAGATGATTTTTAAGGCATGTTCTTTAGAGCTGTCTTTAAAGTAGTCTGCAAAATGTGAATAAGTTGAATCAATGGAGAACTCCTCTCCTCGAAGACTTAGCGCCTCTTTGGTTGCATTCATTTTCTCAAGAGCAAATAGAATGGTTTTTCTTTTAACTTCATTTGAATTTGGAAGTTTATAAGGTTCAATTTTTTTACCAGTGAGCCTTTCTATATTTCGTAATTTGTGGAGATCAGGTCCTGAGACAAAGCTGATAGCTGTGCCTGTTTTTCCTGCGCGACCAGTTCTTCCAATTCGATGGATATAGGCCTCCCTTTGTCGTGGTAGCCCAAAATTAAAAACGTGAGTTATGTGTGAGACATCGATGCCCCTTGATGCGACATCTGTACAAACTAAGAAATGAATTTTTTTGTTTTTGAATTGCCCTAAGGCATGGTCTCTTTGGCTTTGGTTTAAATCACCGTTAAGAACTAATGTGGATAGTCCAAAGCTGACCATGTCATCGGTCACTTTTTTTGTTTCAACACGAGTTTCGCAAAATATTATTCCAAAGCAGTCTTTCTCATGGGCGCAAATAAGCCTTAATGCCTTTGAGAAGTCCTTTTTGTTTATAGGGCAAAAATACTGAGAGATGTTTTCACTACTCATCGCCTTCTTTTCGATAGTGATGATTTTTGGATCGGAAAAATTTCTTTTAATGAGTTCATTTATTGGACGGGGTATTGTTGCAGAGAACATCCATGATTTTCTGTCTTTAGAGAGACGGTTGATGATTATTTGAACATCTTCAAGAAAACCCATATTGAGCATTTCATCGGCTTCATCAATAACAAGCTGAGTGCAATTATTTAACTTTAAAGCCCCTCTTTTTATAAGGTCAATTGTTCGCCCAGGGGTTCCAATAACAACCTGACAGCCTTTTTTTAGAGATCTAAGTTGATCGCTATAAGAGACCCCCCCATAAACTGTTAGACTCTCCACTGGAAGGTGTTTTGATACTTTTTTGAATTCATTATGAATTTGGTTCGCCAATTCTCTTGTGGGGCTTAAGACAAGGGCTTGTATGGTGCCGCTGTCAGAATCCAATCTCTCTAAGAGAGGAATGAGAAAGGCAGCTGTTTTTCCTGTCCCTGTCTGAGCTTGTCCAACAAAGTCTCCTTCGTGTTTTAATAGAAGGGGGATTGCCTTCTCCTGTATATCTGTTGGCTTTGTATAGCTCAGCTCAGCAATAGCCTTCATAATTAAAGGCGAGAGCCCCATTTCATCAAAAGTCATTATTTCTCCACGATACTTTTAAGAACTTAAAGATAGTTTCTAAAATCAAGAAAAGACTCTAGCTGGAGTATATGGGTTTTGTTCAAATATCAAGGAGTTTGATCTTAGTTGTAAAGCTTACTCTGGAGGTGCCTCTTTATAGCATAGAGTAAAAGTCTGTTTGAGAAGACGCCGATCTTCTATGTTTCTTTTAGAGCAAAGGGTTAATAAAGGGCTTCTAATAGGTCGTAAAAGAACTCCTTATATAAGGTGACCAAAATAATCACTTTTTGCTCAAGTCAGTGATAAATATTACATTCCTACTTGAGTCCTTTACTTTAGGTTGATTGGCTCGGTGGATTAAATTTACTCTGTCTTTAAGAGGGTGGGTTGATGAAAAAACCTTAGGGGAGAGAGTGTAGAGACAAGCCGGGGGGGGGATTAAGTGGGGGGGCCATGATGTTCTCTCTGCTCTGCATGAATGTAAAAAAGAATTCTGGCCCCTACTTTCCCAAAGAAAGCTGTCTAAGCTAAAGGAAACACTTAAAGGCTGCTACAGTGAACTTGTCTCTACTAGAATAAGGTAAGATGAGATGAGTCGTCCCAACCCCCCGAGCATTATTGAACTTGAAAGGCCGATTAAGACACCTCCAATTAATGGCATTAAGAAGTTATCCATATGCTATGAACCCCTATTTTTCTGTAAGTGGTATTTTTAAGTATCGAGAGCCATTGTTTTCAGCTTTTGGCAGATTTCCAGCATCAATATTCACCTGAAGGCTGGGCAGTAAGAGCCTAGGGGTCGCGAGAGTTTTATCTCTTTTTGTTCTAGAATCAATAAACTCTTTTTCTGTGGTGTCTTTTCTCAACTGAATGTTATTTAGTTTATTATCACCGATGGTAGATTCGCATTTAAAATCTCTTCCACCGGGCTGGTAGTCATGGCCAGTGAAGACACGTGTTTTATCTGGCAGGGAATAAAGTTTCTCTTGAATAGAATAAAAAAGATCTTTGGCGTTTCCAGAAGGAAAGTCACATCTTCCCGTGCCGTAGTCAGGCATAAACAAAGCATCCCCCACAAAGGCCATGTCATCAATGAGATAAGAGACACATGCTGGTGTGTGACCAGGAGTAAGGATAGTTTTGAGTTTTATTGAGCCAGCTTCTAAAATATCATTTTCATCTAATAGAACGTCGAATTGAACACCGTTGGTGTTAAAGTCCTTTAGGTTATAGAGATCACTAAATATCTTTTGTACCTTTGTGATGTTTTTGCCAATGGCTATTTTAGTATTTGGGAGCTGTTTTTTTATTTCAGCAGCTCCTGTGAAATGGTCGGCATGGGGATGGGTTTCAAGAAGATAATGAACATTGAGATTTTCTTCTTTTATAAAGTTAAGTATTTTATCTACTGAATCTGAAGAAACACTTGCTGAGGAAGAGTCGTAGTCGAGAACGGGGTCAATAATAATGGCATCTTTGGTTGTCTCATCGTAGACGATGTATGTTACGGTGAATGTGATTTTATCAAATAGCGATTTTACTTTACGGCCCATAATATAGTCTCTCCACAAAATTTTTTTGATTATTTTTAAGGAAATAGAGTCCTTTTAAATGAAAAATACTCTGATGACGGTCAAACTTAGTATATCTATATAGAAATGTTTATAATACAAGGTTTTAAGGTGTTTTAAATACTTTACGATTTGATCCGTCCCTATATTTTATCTTCTATAGAAAGAACCCTTAAGAGGAGTGAAAATCTCTATAATGCAGGAGATGGGCCTCAGGGGCTTTATTTCATTGAAAAAGGTCTTGTCGGGTTATTTCATGTATCTGAAAAAGGAAAGGAAACTCTTTTGAGGATTTTTAGTGGAGGTAATATACTTGGTTATCCTTCTTATTTTGCAGAAGAACTTTACCATGGGACATCAGTGGCTCTTTTTCAGACGAAAAGCGCAATTATTTCAAAAGAACAGTGCCAAGATATCTGTGATGGCAGTCCTCAGCTTTTAAAGAAAATCACTCAATTGATAGCGAGGGATCTTAAGGCGGTAGAATTGAGGCTTTGTTGGCTACTTAGAAATAGTTCAGATCCCGTGGATGTTTTTATTTAAATTTACTTTATTTTCAGGAATGGGGGGTTTTGTTGGAACATATTTGGTAAAATTTGTTTCACAAAAAAACCTTAAAAAAGTTTTCGCTATTTTTCTGATATTTATGGGAGTATTTATTCTCTATAAAAACAAAGAAACTCTGACTGGAGGATACGTCAAAAAGAGTGTCCAGTCAGAGATGGTGTTGACTTCAAAAGAGGCTTGAGTCGGGAGCTATAGCTTTATAGAGGGATTGATCTTCTTTCCAGACGGTCCCTCTTTTCCGTAGGGGCCGTAATCTCCCCGTGGCCCTTCAGATAAAACGGCTCTATTGAGACATCTATTATAAGTATGTACTGACAAGGCGAAATCATCCCTTGTTACTTTTCCAGGAAGCCCTCCCTCCTGTCCTTCGCCTCCATGGCCTCCGAGGCCCCCTTCTCCTGGATAAAAATAAATATTAGGAATGAAATTCTGATGATCTCCGACCTCCATGTGGAGAGTTCCAGTATCACCGCCAGCTTTTCCGGGGAGTCCTCGAAAACCATTTTCTCCTTTATGCCCATCTTGGGGTTTTGCAGATAAAAGGCATCGGCTTTTTTGGGTATAAAAGGCTGAGCGACCTTTTCTTCCTCGACCAGGTTTTTTCTTTGGTTTTAGGCCATTGCCACCATTTTCTCCTCGCATATAAATATCTATGGTCCCAGAGGCCTCTTTTGCAAAGATTTGTAAGAACCCTCCACTTTTTCCAAGATGATTTTCTTTGGCTCTTTGATCTTGAGAAAATGTTTCAATAGAAGCGTGGTCGTCAATAAGGAGTTCATTAACATTTATTCTTAAATTATGGTTGAGTATTCTAATGAGAGAGTCTTTTTCAATAAAAACTCTATTGTAGCCACCATAGTTTTTTTTAGAAATAATAGTGAGGTTTTTCTTTAAAATTATTTTTTTAGAAAAAACATAATCTTTAGGAATAGGGGCTGAGATTTCTGAAATAAAAAACCTCCCATCTGGAAAGAGCTTTTTTATATGATATGTAGCGACGTGATTTTTAGGTGGAGGAAAAAACTCAATCTCTCCTTGGCGTTCGCTATAATATAAATCTTGAGGAATAATATTATCGTTATCATCTTGAGACTGAATGTTGATTTTTGTACCAGGAGGTAAGTTCCATTTAATGAGATGTCTGTATTGATTAGGTTTATTGCTAGAAATAATTTGAATATTAATGCCTTTTTGTTTTTTTAAAGAAACGCCCTCTTGCAAATCATTATTCTCATAAATAATATCTACTTTATCCTGGCAGCCAAAGAGACTTGACAAGAGAACGAATGAAAACACGGGAAACATGTTTTTTATTAAAGAGAGACTTGGGAAGAGAGGTGATATTTTTTTCATAAAAAGCTCCTTTATAAGAGTGTTTAATATCAGTTAAAAATATTATCTTGTTGTATTAGCAAAATAAGGTTTGTGGATGTTTTTAGGGCTTTTTCAGGTTTTTCCATGCCTTGTTCTTGATAACAGAGAGCTTAATTATTTCCATGGAATCCTTTACTGAGAGGAGTTCTTTTTTAGAAAGGGTTTTTATTTTTTTCCAATCACGTTGGTTAAAGCGGCCTGTCGTTATGATTATTTCAAGTAATTTTTTTGATCTTTGATGCAATTCCTTCTTTGGAAACCCCCGAGAAGGCGAGGTGAGAAACAATAAGATTGAAACTGTTACAATGGTTTTAAAGATGGGCATGAAAGAATTTATTGCAAAATGAGGACACCCCAGAGATTTTTTTTGTGGAGATTACGGGGTTTTTCCGGACAAAAGTCCAGGAGAGCAAAGGGAATGGCGAGGGGCGTTAAGCAGTTTTATTATCTGTGGTCGAAATTATAGAAGTTATTTACTGTATTTCGGTAATTTAGAATATAAATATGGAGTTATATGGATTTCTATCAAGAGCCTCCAGCTATAGGCAGCAATCAATTTTTGAATAATAACCTTTTGATATCTTATCTCAAATGGAAAATACCCAATAAATATCAAAAAGAAATTTTTGATGATTTATCACTCTTTGGAGAAAAGGTATCTGGTCCTTTGTTGGAGTGGTCCAAGCAAGCTGAAAAGAACCCTCCTGAGCTAGTTCAGTTTGATTCGTGGGGAAAAAGAATTGACCATATTGAAGTCTCCGAGGGTTGGAAAAACTTAGAGAAATTTTCTGCAGAAGAGGGTTTGATCGCTATTGGTTATGAGCGCAAGCAGAAAGAATTTTCTCGTTTATATCAAATGGCAAAGCTATTTTTATTTCATCCCTCTTCGGCATTCTTTTCATGCCCACTGGCAATGACGGATGGAGCAACTCGTTTAATAGAGCTTTATCAGCCAAGGGCAGCTCAACATGCATTTACCCATCTCACAAGTCGTGATCCTCAGAAATTTTGGACATCGGGACAATGGATGACAGAGAGGACAGGAGGGTCTGATGTCGGAGGAACGTCTACGATTGCAAAACAGAAAAAAGACCATTGTTTACTTTATGGAGATAAATTTTTCACCTCAGCGACAACATCGCAAATGGCAATGATGTTGGCACGAGTAGAAGGTGACTCTGAGGGGAGTCGAGGGCTGAGTTTGTTTTTTGCAGAACTTAAAGACAAAAATGGAGAGTATAATAATCTACAGGTTAATCGATTGAAAGATAAATTAGGAACAAAAGCTTTACCCACAGCCGAATTAACCTTGAGTGGAATGAAGGCCCATCTGCTTGGAGAGCAGGGAAAAGGGGTTAAGAGTATCGCTCCATTATTGAATATCACGCGTCTCTACAACACTATTTGTGCATTATCTGCTTCACAGAGAATATTAACCCTAATCACTGATTATGCTCGAAAGCGAAACTCATTAGGTCGTCCTTTGCAAGAGCATCCACTTCATGTTGAAACATTAGCTAATTTAGAATGTGAACTCTGGCTTGGGTTTTTCCTATCCTTTGAATTAGCCTTTTTATTGGGTAAGGAGGAAAGTGATATCGCTTCACAAGAGGACAAAGCGATATTGAGACTACTAGTTCCCATTGCCAAGTTATTTACAGCTAAAGAATCAGTTAAGCATGTGAGTGAAGGGTTAGAGTCCATAGGAGGAGCGGGTTATATTGAAGACACTGATTTTCCCCGTCATTTGAGAGATGCCCAGGTATTTTCTATCTGGGAGGGAACGACAAATATTTTGAGTCTTGATGTGTTAAGAGTCCTAGCAAAAGAAGGCACTTGGGCTCTTATTGCTCAGAGTTTAGAGAGTCGAGTAGATAAAATTGATCAACAAGAAATTCAACAAAAAGCCAGGAGAGACATCAAAAATTTGAATCAAATCATACTTCAAATGGCTGAAGAAGGGAGTGATTTTTCTCAAGCAGGAGCGCGTTCACTATCATTTTCTATAGGGAAAGTCTGTGCCTATGTCTTTATGGCAGAGGCGTTGGGCCATTGGCAGGACGGGAAAAAGCTGGAAATTATTCTAAAAAGATGGACGCAAAGAGAGCTTATTAGTTTTAGACAGACGAGTGAAGATTGGAGAAAAGAATCAAGCGAGTTAGTTTTTGGCTAACTTAGAAGTCTTTTTCAAAATAATTCATAAGACAGGTTACTAGATTTAAAATGAAGAGATGATCTGTTTAGATGAGAATAAATAAAATAAATACAATGCTGATGATCGCTATGATAGCAAGGCCTATGTAAAGGTTATTTTTATTTTGGAACTCTTCAGGGGTATTTTTGTCAGAGTGGTCCCCGTCAAATTTCTGCTGATTGACGTCCTCTTCTAGGGTTGTCTTTCTTTGAGGAGTTTTCAGTATTTTATTCTTCTTGTTTGCTTCTGGAAATTGTTCTTTATTTTGTAGCAGACGTGGAGGAAGAGTCTCTTCTGATTTTGTTTTAGATTGAGGGGTCGTGCAGTTGTTCTGGTTTTCCATAGAGGCTTTATTGATATCATTTTGTATTCGCTTTCCAAATCGTCCAATATACTGGTTATAGGTTTGTTCTAAGGCCTGTTTAGAGCTAGATGAAAGAGGTTTCTTAGAATTAAGGAGATCTAGAGCCAAATTGAATTGTTCAATAAAGATTTGAGAGGCATGGGGGAGAAGCCATTCCTTGAATGCCAGCCAATAGTCTTGTGGGAGAATTTCTCCGAGTGGGTCGAACCCCTTCTTTTCATAGGAAAGAAGGCTGACAGAGGCGTCGTTTACAGGAGATAGGTAGATTTTAACAAATTCAACAGGGAAGAGCCCTGTATCTTCTGGGGTTTCACTTTTGAGTTCGTTGATCTTTTTGTCTATGAGAACAAGGCTTTCTTGGTAAAGAGAGCTAAATTTTTCTTTTAGTCGCTCTTCGTCTCCATGGTTTTTTGTTAATCTGTCTGTCACTAATGTTTTGCTCCTAAATTTGTAAAAGTCCTCTGTTTCTAAATTTTAAGAAAATCGTGATGATTGGTCAACAATGTTGAGTTTATTATTTATAATGGTATTATAATCATTAAAATGAATTAAAGCATTAGTAATTAATGCTCTCTAGAGGTATTTCTGGTGTTTTTTATGATATTTAGTTCAAAAAATAAATTTGAGCAAGAAAAAGGATGCAAATTTTAAGGGAGGAAGCTTTTATTATGAGGAATTTAAGAATTCTATTAATGATACTTTGTCTGCAGGGTTGTTCTTTGTCATTTGGAGCCATTTTAGGCAATGGGGCAAAGACGACGATTCGCCCAAGTGTGTGGGATGGCCGACAAATGACTGTTGTTAATTGCAAGATAAAAGGTGGTAAGAAAAAGTCAAAAATAAAGATTATTCTTGAGGGGTGGAGCCCCAGAAAATGTTATAGCTGGTCAATGCCAGAATTAAGTATAAGAATAAAACCTTCGAGTTCTTTGAGTATAAAAATACATGGTTGTCGTAAAGACTTAAAAACAAAACCAACAGTGACTATAAAGAATAGAGGAAGTGCTCTGGAGTTCTCTTGTCAATAATTTATTCAGTAGAAAGAGTCTATGACCGAGCCCTCTAACATTAAAATTACAAAGCAAGAAATCATGGAGTTACCGCTGTCATTCTTTGAGGGAGAGATCCATGTGATTTCGTCAGAAAAGGGAACAGAGCAGGCGATGGGAGTATTAAAAAAAGAAAAAATCATAGGCTTTGATACTGAAACCAAGCCTGTGTTTAAGAAAGGGGTTACGCACTCAGTGGCGTTACTACAGCTATCAACGAAAACACAGGCATTTTTATTTCAATTAAAGCAGACAGGCTTGCCACAGTGTTTAATAGAGCTTCTGTCATCAAAATCGACTAAGAAAGTAGGCGTAGCTATTCATGATGATATTAAATTCTTGCAAAAACTTAAGTATTTTGAGCCAGGCGGGTTTATTGAATTAGCTGATATGGCTAAGGAGAGGAAAATTGTAAACCTTGGACTGCGTAGTTTATTTGCGTTGTCTTTAGGGGGGCGTCTTAGTAAGGGAGCACAGCTTTCAAATTGGGAAAACAAGGAGTTAACGAGGGCTCAGCAAATTTATGCGGCAACCGATGCGTGGGCCGGCCTTTTGATATACTTGAATATGGAAGAGAATAAAGATATATAATTTACTAAACTGTGTAGCCATTTTTCCTAGAGTTTAGATCAAATGGGAGTACACCCTCTGTTTGGAGAAAAGAAGTATGAGAGCCTTATTCGATTTGCTTGGCTGCTGGATGTCCTACGTAAGAGCAGTGATTTTGACTCCTGTTTTTATAGTTCATACGATTCTTTTTTCAATTTATGTGATGACCTGTGCATTTATTTTTCGAAATACTTATTTTAACAATTGGAATATTAAATATATTTGGTCTTGGCCGATGATTTTTCTGTCGGGAATAAAATTAGATATTCGTCATCATCCTAAAAAACCAAATGGTGGATGTTTATTTTTATTTAATCATTCTAGCTATATGGACATACCAGTTTTGTTTTATAGCACTCCGCTGCCATTTTCATTTGGTGGAAAAATTGAATTATTTTCGATACCCATATTTGGACATGCAATGAAGTTTATGGGTGCTTTGCCAATTGCACGCAAGGATCGTGAGCAAGTGATGAAAACTTATCAAGAAGCGGAAAAACGTGTAGCTAATGGGGAATGTTTTGCTTTGGCTCCAGAGGGCGGAAGAGCTAAAGAAAGGTTTTTAAATGAATTTAAATCAGGGCCATTTATTTTTGCTCAGAATGCGAAAATGCCGATAGTTCCTGTTTTGACGGCAGGTCTTTTGAATGTAATGCATCCAAAGTCGATTTTTATTGGAGTGGGGCGCTGGAGGCATAAGGTGATCGTGCAAACTCTTGAGGAGATACCTCCAGAGATGAGGTCCCTTCAAGATATAAAAGTTTTTAGAGAAGAATTGAGACAGAAAATGAGCCAAATTTATTCAGAAATGAATCAAGAAATTTTGGAATAGACGGGTAATGAATCTTTGTTTTAGTATTTGAGGGGTGAAGGAGAAAGAGTTGTGATGAAACGAACAAAATTAGGTAAGTTATTTGAAGGGGCTTCTATCGGGCAAGAGGTTCTTATTAAAGGGTGGATTCGTTCTGTTCGTAAATCAAAAACATTTTCATTTCTTATGGTTTATGATGGAACTTGCCAAGATATACTACAGATAGTGATTGATGAAGATATACCTAACTATGAGGAAATATCTTCGATGCGAGCTGGTTTTTGTATTTCAGCAAGAGGGGTGATTAAAAAATCAGAAGGAAAAGATCAATTAATTGAGATGAAAGGAGCATCTATTGAGATACTTGGGGATTCTCCAGAAGATTACCCTTTGCAGAAGAAAAAAACCTCGTTGGAATTCTTGAGGGAAATTGCTCATTTAAGGCCGAGAACAAACACTTACGGAGCGATTTTTCGAGTTCGTCATGCCTTGTCTTTTGCGACCCATCAGTTTTTCAATGACAGAGGTTTTTTCTATCTAAATTCTCCTATAATAACAGGATCGGATTGTGAAGGAGCAGGAGAGATGTTCCAGGTGACAACTCTGAATCTTGAAAACACTCCTCGTGATAGTAAAGGGCAGGTAAAATTTAAAAAAGATTATTTTTCAAAGGCAACTTATTTAACTGTCTCAGGACAATTAAATGCGGAGGCTTTTGCTATGGCGATGGACTCGGTTTATACATTTGGACCGACATTTCGTGCTGAGAATTCTAATACATCAAGGCACTTGTCAGAGTTTTGGATGGTAGAGCCAGAGGTCGCATTTGCTGATTTGGACGATATAATAGACTTAGCCACAGATTACCTAAAATACCTTATCACTTATGTGATGGAGAAGTGTCATTCGGAACTGCTATTTTTACAAAAAATGTATAGCCCTAACCTCTTGAAAACTTTAAAACATGTGAAAGAAACTGATTTTAAGAAGATTAGCTACACAGAGGCAATTGATATTCTAGTTAATGTTGTTGGTGATGAAAAATTTGAATATGAACCTCAATGGGGGAAAGACCTTCAGACAGAGCATGAGAGATATTTGACGGAAAAGCATTTTAAATGCCCTGTTATTGTGACAGATTATCCTAAGGATATAAAAGCTTTTTATATGAAACAAAATGATGACGGAAAAACGGTCAAAGCAATGGATATCTTGGTTCCAGGAATTGGTGAAATTATAGGTGGCTCACAAAGAGAGGAGAATCTAGTTCGACTAGAGAAACGCATTGAAGAAATGGAAATGGATTTTAAAGACTATCAGTGGTACTTGGATTTACGAAAATATGGAACAGCAACGCATTCAGGTTTTGGTTTAGGCTTTGAGCGGGCGGTGATGTACATTACTGGTATGAGTAATATTCGTGATGTCGTTCCTTTTCCACGTACTCCTAAGAATGCTGACTTTTAAATAAGAAATTGTACAAAATTGAATTGATTTTTAGAGAGAGGCCCGATATACCCGTAGGGGGTATATCTCCAGGGGAGTTCTGTTGAATGAAATTCGTTTAAAAATATCAGGTATGAGTTGCGCAGGTTGTTCCGCAAAGATTGAAAAAGAAATCAGCAAAATAGAAGGTGTTCTTTCAGCAGGGGTGAATATTACAACTCAAATAGGAGTATTTACTTTTGAAAAAGAGGATATTCATCTTGCTGTTGAGCGAAAGATCTTTGAAATGGGCTTCTCACTAATCAAAGAAGCATCGACGATCAATGAAAGTGAAGTTCAACCAGATTATTTGAATAAATTCTGTGTTTCAATTATTTTATCAGCAGGTATATTTTGTTTAGCTATGTGGCCTCTAGTCCAATGGCCTACTGTAAGAATAAATTATTTGTTACAAATGATTTTAGCAACTCCAATATGGGTATGGGTTGGTTGGGTTTTTCAGAAAAGTGTTTGGACGTTTCTCAGGACGGGTCATTCAAATATGAATACTCTTGTTGGATTAGGGACGAGTGCAGCATACTTATACAGTGTGTTTATTATTTTGTTTAATGATACTTCAACACAATTAGATTTAGCGCAAAATATTTATTTTGAAGCCATGGGCTTCATTATTTCTTTTGTTTATTTAGGGAAGTATCTTGAGCATAGAGCGGAAACTAAAACAAAAAAAGATCTAAATTTCTTACTAAAAGCATCAGTCAAAAAAGCCAATCTCCTGAGAGACGGTAAATGGTTGGAAGTCGATATTGAGAAAGTTAAAGTCAATGATTTAATTCGGGTAAAGGCAGGAGAGAAGTTTCCAGTGGATGGGGAGATAATAAAAGGTGATTCATTTATTGATGAGTCAATGATTTCAGGAGAATCATTGCCAGTGAGAAAGAGTAAAGGACAGCGTATTTTTTCAGGTACTTTGAATGGAGATGGAATTATTGAGTACAGGACAACTCGAGTAGGTAAGGATACTTTTTTAGGACAAATTAT
The DNA here is from genome assembly GCA_965217115.1 of Bdellovibrionales bacterium. Lineage (GTDB taxonomy): Bacteria > Bdellovibrionota > Bdellovibrionia > Bdellovibrionales > CAYMLA01. Next base: position 1,469,990 of record OZ244239.1, read on the forward strand.
TGATTTTATAGAAAAAGCGCAAAATTCTAAACCTCAGATACAGAGATTTGCAGATAAAGTCAGTGGTGTGTTTACTCCTATTATTTTATTAATAGCGTTAATGACTTTTTTATTGTGGTTTTTTCTTGGTCCAGAACCAATTTGGGAAAATAGTATCTCTCGTTTAATTGCAGTATTGGTGATTGCTTGTCCCTGTGCTTTAGGTTTAGCAACGCCCACAGCAGTGATGGTGGCAACAGGGAGAGCTTCTCGTAAGGGTATTTTGATTGGGGGGGGAGATGTTATTGAAAAAGCTACTAAAATTGACACAGTAGTTTTTGATAAGACGGGAACTTTAACAGAGGGGAACCCCAAAGTTTTGGAATTTGTAAATAAATCTGAAAATGGGAAAGAAGAGTTACTACGGGATTTGTTTTTTATTCAAACTCTTTCAGATCACCCGTTGTCCAAAGCAATGGTGACGTTTATTCAAAGCTTGTTAGAGAAAGAGTTACAACATGAAACAGAGGTGAATTCATTTGAGCAAGTTAGAGGAAAAGGGGTGAGGGCTGAAGTTTCAGGAAAAAAATATTTGATAGGAAGTAAATTATTTTTGAATGAAGAAGGTGTTTTTTTAGATGAGAGCATTCATTCAAATGAAATAGGCAGTTACGCTTTTATTGCCGTGGACAGAAAAATGATAGCTTTGTTTGTCATAGGAGATCAAATAAGACAAGAGGCCCAGGGTATCGTACAGAAGCTTCAGGGAGAAGGGCTAGGAGTTTGGATGCTCACAGGAGACAACGAAAAGGTAGCGTCTTATGTAGCAAATAAAGTTGGAATACAAGATTTCGTATCAGATACCTTGCCTTTAGACAAAGCACGATTTATTAAAAAAATGCAAAATCAAGGTTTGAATGTGGCAATGATAGGTGATGGAGTTAATGATGGGCCAGGATTAGCGCAAGCTAATTTATCCATTGCTATGGGAACGGGATCGGACATTGCAATTAATAGCTCTGATGTGACTTTGGTTCAAGGAGGGGTTGTTAATTTATGGAGTTTTATTCATCTGGTAAATCAAACGATGAAAATAATTAAGCAAAATTTATTTTTTTCATTAATCTATAACGTATTATTGATTCCTATTGCAGGTGGTATTCTTATTTTAATGAGTGGTCCTTTAATGCCACCTGTTCTAGCAAGTGTGGCAATGGCTTTGAGCAGCATCTCTGTTGTTAGTAACAGTTTAAGAATTAGGAAAGTGATTTAAGTATGAAAGGAATGAGCCATAAAAAAACACTTCATAGGGTGAACAGAATAGAAGGGCAAGTGCGTGGTATAGCGACGATGATCGAATCCGAAAAATACTGTATTGAAATACTGACTCAAACGAAAGCCATCCGTAGTGCATTGAAATCCGTTGAACTAGAGATATTAGAGTCTCATATTAAAGGCTGTGTGAAAGAGGCGATTTTATCAGAATCTAATAAGAACAGTGAAAGCAAGATAGATGAAATGATGTTGTTATTAAAAAAGATGAATAAATCTTGAATGTTTATTATTGAGTAAATGGAGAGCCGCAAAATTTAATTATAAAATTAGCTGAATTACTCAATTTCTTTAAAAGAGATGTTTTTCTTAACGGCTGTTTTTCCATTAAGGTATTCAAGGGATAAGCTCACAAGCTTCCTCTTCCAATCAATGCTTATAAAGCCAAAATTATTTTTAAAGATAAGAGATGGATGAACGAGCTGCGGGTCGGTTTCACTATTATAAAAAGTTCTTCTATTAAGAGAGCTACTGGTGATTTCATAAACAGGATATTTTTTTTGTTTGATCTTATAGATGCCCCCAAGGTGTCTGTCTCCACTGAGAAAAATAACGTGTTTGGCTTTTGTTTTTTTAATAAGATGGAGTAGCCTTTCTTTTTCTTTTGGTAGATTTCCCCATTTTTCCCAACCATGTGTTTTAGCAGCAACTTGAATAGTGGAAACGATAATACGAAGATCAGCAGATTTTTTAAGCTCTTTTTCAAGCCAGGCCCATTGTTCTTTTCCGAGCATAGTTTTATTAGGAGAACTGTCTGGTATATAGCGTTCTGCTCCTTTTCTTGGTTTTTTTGTTTTCTTTAGAGAGCTGCGAAAGTATCGAGTATCTAAAAGAATAATTTGTGTTTTTTGTCCGTTGCTTCCGAAGCTGTAACTAGTATAAAGACCAGAGCGTTTTCTTCGCGGAGAGTGAGAGGGAGTGTTAAAAAAATCTAAGAATATTTTCTTAGATTGTTTTTTCCATTTGTGTTCAATACCACCGTCATTGAGGCCATAATCATGATCATCCCATATGGCAAGGATGGGTGTATCTCTGCGAAAACTTCGGTATTCTTTAGAGCTATCTAATTTTTTAAAGGCGTGTTTGAGGTAATTCAAATCTCTGCCACTACCATAAACAACATCGCCAGCATAAATAAATAGGTCTGGTTTTTTCTTTGCAATAGACTGCCAAAACTTTTGATGTCCATCTTGTGAGGAACAAGAGCCAAAAGCGATTTTTGTTAGATGGGATGAGATTAAACCCTCTTCTTGTATGAATTGTTTTTTTAAACTCTGTTGGCATCCAAGAGAGAACAAAGCAAATACTAGATAAATTAAGTTAGTCATTTTTTATATTACCCCTGTATATGATAAAAAATTTCTGCTTTAAATTAAATGAGCGGAAAATAGCATAAAATCCACGTATTTTCAATATCTATTATAAATCTCCATTGATCTTTGAGTAGAGAAATTTTGAGCCTCTATGTACCTTGCCTGGACTAATATAGTAGGCTAGGCTAGACAGAGGTAAAAAAGGGAAAATAGGCATGAATAGTAAAATAAGTAGTATGAGCTTATTGATAATTTCAAGTGTTGTTGTTACGGGCGCCCTTGTTTACACCAAAACAATCTTGATACCATTTGTTTTCTCTCTGTTTATTTATGCTGTTATATCCACTTATGCCGATTTCATACAAAATAAACTAAAAATACCTAAAGCAGTTGCATTAACTTTGATTATCTTAGTGGCGTTGTCTTTTTTTGTAGGGTTGTTTTTAGCAATAATTTTTTCATTAAATAATTTTCTGCAGGAAACGACAATTTATCAGACAAAAATCGTGCAAGCCGGAGATTGGTTTGCAAGAGAAATTCAGAGTTATGGATATAATTTTGATAAGAATATACTGTTGGAAGAAATTAAAAATTTCCCTGTCTTCTCAGTAGCAAGAGATGTTTCAGGAGGTGTATTTTCATTAGTTGGGAATTTCTTTCTGATTTTAATATTTACGCTTTTTCTTCTTTTAGGTGAAGGGAGTGGCTCACACAAGATACTGTTGTGGGAAGAGGTAAAAGAAAAAATATCTAAATATCTATTAGTTAAGATTATAACATCATCTGTGACGGCAATCTTAGTTGTCTTATTACTCTCTCTCTGTGGGTCTGACTTGGCTTTTATGTTTGGGATATTAACTTTTTTATTAAATTTTATTCCAAACGTCGGTTCGTTAATTGCGACAGCGTTGCCTCTTCCAGTTTTATTTTTGCAATTTGGTTTAAATGGAGAGTTTTGGGCGTTCACTATCGGAGCTGCAGCGATTCAATTTATTATAGGTAATATTATTGAACCAAAATTTGTTGGAGAATCGGTGGGGCTTCACCCCCTTGTTATTTTGCTTTTTTTAATGTTTTGGGGGCTTGTTTGGGGAATTCCAGGAATGTTCTTGGCAGTCCCTATTACGGCGTTACTTAAAATTATTTTGGGAAAGATAACCGCGACGAAGAAATTGTCAGAGTTATTAGCTGGTCGGCTTTAGTAAAAAGAGTGGCAGGTGGAAATTAATTTAAAAAGTACTGATCATTTTATCATTGAGAACATAAAGAAAAACCCTAGAGTTCTGAAAGTAAAGGCTATTATGCCGATGACTTTATGGTAATTCTTTAGTTTTTGAGAAGAAGACCCTCTGTATAAATTAAGACCAATAATAAAAACGGGGAAATAAAGAAGAATAGTAATGCTAGAGAAAAAAATATGAAGTTGTTGAAAGGAGTTTAGGGTCATTGAAAAAGTGGTGTCTATGGCTTGTCGAGTAAATTCCAGTATAAGAACAATAGAAAAATCTAAAAAAATACCAATGGACATAAGTATGACATGAATTTTTTTAGTCTGACGAAAAACTAATCCTAAAACGAGGCAAAGGTAAGCAAATATTGAGACCGCAATATATGGGGTTAGCGCTAAGCCCATTAAGAAAAAAAATAGAGCAATGAGAGAAAAAAGAAAAATCATTTTCATGGTAAAAAAATATATAAATTATTATAGAGAAGAGCAAGGTTTTTTTAGAATATACTCTAGAAGTCCTTCACATGAAATTTCGAGTAAATCAAGAACGTGTTCAAACCCTTGTTGCCCACTAGGGTATGGATCAGGGACTTGGGTTTCTGGAACATTTCTAGCAAAAGAGAGCATTTTAAAAATCTTCTGTTTTTCGTTAGTTGAACTGGTAAGACTGAGGACATCAGAGTAATTACTGTCATCCATCGTGATAATATAATCAAAAGATTTAAAGTCTTCTTTAATAAACTGTCTACTGAGACTGTCGAGAATAAAATTTCGATTTTTAGCATATTGGCGCATACGCGAATCAGCTGGATGTCCAGAGTGATAACTAGAAGTTCCAGCGGAGTCACATATAATATTAGAGAGTTGTCTGTCTTTAATAAATTGTTTCATAATAGCTTCGGCAGCGGGTGAACGACAAATATTTCCGAGGCAAACAAAAAGGATTTTAGTCATAGTATGATTACCCTTTTATAGAGTTAAAGAAACTTAAGCAGGATTTCTTATAAAGATCATTCTTGTAAAAATTTGATTGCACGCACTCTTTTAGTGCAGATTTCTTGATTTTCTCGATCTCTCCTGTTTGCTTTTGTTTCTGTGACCATTTAGAGACGTGACCATTTATTTTTGAGAGAATTTTTCCATTACGACCAACAAATGCATCAGTCATTTTTAAGTTTTCAAAGAATATTTCTTTAGTGTATTTGAGGATTTCTGTTCTATTTTCTGGAGATAGGGAGATAAGATTTTTTAAATGTTTAGCTGCCCACTGTAGACGTGTGGCCTTGCCAGTAGATTTTTCATAGGCTTTTTTCGACCAAGAGAGAGAGTCAGTTTTGTTGCCAGATTCTTTTTCTAAATAAGAAAGGGATGACATTAGATAATGAGGGCTAAGTGCGGTCGAAAGTTCTTTTTTCAGGATTTTTCGAACTTGCTCGGTAAGCCCTATTGCCACAAGAAAATAAGAGGCAGAATTGAGAACAGAGAGGCGTTCGTATCCAGTCTTAGATTTCTTGATCGCATAAAGGCTCTCTGTTTTTAGAAGATGTTTTCTTTCTTTACTGAGTATGTATTTACCGTCTTTCTCTGTGCTGAGCCCCAAAAGAGCAAATAAAGTGGTGAGTCTTTTCATAACGTCATCAGTACTTTCTCTTAGGTGATCCATTGTGTCTAGATAGGTATTTATAAAAGATTTTTTTTCAGGAGAATCTTCCTTAGAGTAGAGAAAATTGATAAAAGAATGGGCAGAGTAGGATAGATTTGCAAGATTTTCCTTGGCGAGGTCTGGTGAATTTAGAATACCTTTTAATCTTTTCCGATATTTGTTTTTTTGTTCAGCGGTGAGGTTTTTCTTTTGTTTTTTTAGAGAGCGAGAGAGTATGCCTAAATAAGTTATGAATATTCTTTCTTTTTGTGACCTTAATTTTAGAGGGATTTTTTCATCTAAAATTTGAAATTTCTTACTCCAATCAGCTAAATTATTTTGAAGATTGAAATCCTGCTCCCAAGAGTGACTGGCAATTCTACTCCAATCGCCTTCTGTGGCTGAGCCGTTGAGAGCTGTTTTAACAACATTTTGGATGGGATGAAGGTTAGCATATAGCGATTTGAGGGCCTCTGCGAAGGCCTCTTTTGACAATGAATAGGAGAGACGTGTAATTTCTTTGCCATCAGGAGAGAGGATCATGAGGGTTGGATATCCTCTAGCTTTGAGTTTTTCTCCCCAATGTTGGGCACTCTTTGAATCTCCATCTAAGTACACAGGTATGAAGTTCTTAGTTTCTTGGATAAAATGAGCGTGAGTAAAGACTCTAGATTTAATACTAGCACAGGGAGGACACCAGGAAGCTCCCCAGTAGACAAAAAGAGGTTTGTTGAGTTTTGTGGCTTCTTGAAGCGCACTCTCCATCCCTGTCTTATGCCATGAAATTTTATTTGGTTCCTTTCTAGAGGAGCAGGAAATGGAAAAAAACAAAAAAACTACAGATTGTAGAAGTATAAAGAGCTTCATAGAGCCTCATAATGCATGTAAGTTAGTTGTTGATCAATGAGTTTAGAGGAGTATTTTAGTAGAATTTTTATAAAAAATCAACAAGCCATTAGACGAGGCCATAAAGAAAACTGTGAAAAAATAGTGAGCTAAGGCCCTTATATTGTGAAATATTTAAATTTATGTCAGACTTTAAGATGCTGTTTGGCAACAGCTCCTTAAATAAAAGGGAAGAGATGAATTCAGAGAGTGAAAAATCGATAAAATTGATTTTAATTTACAGAGACACTGTGAAAAAGGTCATAAATTTTTCTATTTTTCTGATCGTTTTACTCTGGCTCGTTTTGGTCGCATTCTATGCATTAACTAGTGGAGATGAAAGTTATTGGAGTGTCCTTGTTAAGGTTGCCTTATCCTCATCTGTTCTAGTGACAGCATTTTATAGACTTGTTTTTTATTTTCATCCTCGGATTTACACACGCTATGAACTTTATAAAGATCATTTAATTGTAATTTTTAAAAACAAGAGATATGAACTGAAGTTCTCTGCAATCAAGAACATCTGGATATCCACTTTATCACCACGGTTTTTTGGAGGGTTTGGGATTGAGATGAAAAATGGTAAGAAGTTTTACTTTCTATCAATGTTAAAAAACAATGAACAGATTCTTCATGAAATTCAAAAAAACAAGGGTTCTCTTTTAGAGATAAAAAAAATTAAAAAATATGAAAAAACGAGTCAAACGGTCGATGTCTCTTGGGAAAGAATAAAAGAGGGACTCGTTGATGGCCGACTTTTAATATTTAAACTTATTGTAATACCAATGCTATTAAGCTTATCTCTTCTATTGAGGTGGCAGCCTTTGTCAAATTGGAATTTAGTATCAAGTGAGTTTGCGTTGAAGATTTTTTTGCCGATATTATTTTGTTGGATTCTATTAGCAATATTGAACATTTATAAAGAAAAAATAGTGATTGAGCATCTGATAAAAAGTCGAGAAAAGAGATTCATACACAGGGATATAGAGCATGAAAAAAAATGGGAACGGCGATTTTATTTTCTCTATGCATTAACGATACTAGCCGTAATATTGCTTAATTTTATATAGCTACTTGAGTATGTCTTCAAAGAAAGCCCCGTATGCTCCATTATTACTAATTAGATGTATTTCTAAAACCCAAAGATTCTTACAGGGAATATCGTTTATTTGCTTCATCCCTCCTTTGTAGAATAAATGGTGTGGAAAGTCTCCAATGCGGTGCCCTTTCATTTGAATATTAAGTGTGTAGCCTAAGTGTTTGGCGTAGAACTCGGCAAATTCGTATAAATCAGCCCCTGTTTTTTGTTCATTTCTCCAAATGTCAGCTGTTTTGTTAAAAACTTCATAACAGGCAAGTTTAATTTTTTGGTATGCAGTGTTTTCTCCGAGAACGAATGTGTTGCCGTGATCACCTTCGTGGTTTTGCCAAACAGGGCCAATATCTATAAAAAAAATGTCATTGTCTTTTAATTTGATGTTTGGTGCAGATTTATCAGAGAAGGATTTACTTGTATTAACGCCAATTCTAAACTTGTTTGGATGCCATTTTTTATTGGAACCCATGTTATTAAGGGTCCTGTCAATTAGGTCAGAGCCGTCTTTTTCTGTCATTCCTATTTCAACTGAAGATGCGATTGCTCCAACAGCTTTGATCGTTAAGTCCCGTACTTTTAAGAAGTTTTCTAAGTTAAAGTTACTCCCGACACCGTGTATTGATTTCATATGTGTATCACGATAGAGAGGAAAAAGAGTGGGATAGCCAGCCCCTTTTTTTTGCTTCCAAATGCAGTTTTTCTTCTTCGGTGAATAGAGGATGGTTTTTAGGGTTTGCGCGTACAGCAATAGATATCTTGGCTGATTCGAGAAGCGGCAAATCCCCCAGAGTGTTACCAACGGCGAGCAGGGGGTGTTGACCTGTAACTTGCTTTAGTTTTTCGACTTTGCCCTCGCGCCAAGTGATAGGGTTGATGACTCTGTTTGTGATAAGGGTCTCTTTTTCCAAAGAGGGCTCTGTTTCAGTCTCAATTCCAAGAACATTTTCAGTGGGAATATTGAAGAGGTGAGCAAATGGTTCTGCCGCCCATTTACAGGATGCTGTGACGATGTAAACCTCTATGTTTTGAGAATGAAGCCACTCGATGAGTTTCTTTTGTTGAGGGAAAATGGGGATATCTTGGAAGCTTTTGAATGATTCTCTTCCCCAGGCTTGAATATCGCTTAAAGAGTGGCCTGCGTTGATTTGAGCAAGCCATGCGAGCCCATTGGGTGGAGAGATGGATTTTTTGTCCTCATAAACCTGGAAAGGGTTGGGAGGAAGATCGTTGACAAGCTTGTTTTCGATTTGAAATCGAAAGAAGAATTCGCCAATATCAGTGTTCCAGAGAGTTCCATCGGCATCAAAAGCGGCAATTAAAGGTTGAGAAGAGGACGAATCTTGAGCATCATGGACCTTTCTTTTGATTGTTTCTATCATGTCTGTAGGATAATCAAAATATTGCATACAAAGAGCCTAGATCTAAGGGGATAAATTGTCACGACTTTTAGAGTTTAAGATAGATGTTTTACTAGAGACCCATCTCTCTGAACTGGAAGCTTTTGAAAAAGAGATCCTACGCAGTAAGTGCGATCAGGGTATTTATGTAAATGCCATGGAAGCAGAGATAAGTTCTTGGTCTTCCCCGTCTCGTCAAGAGTCTTTGGAGAGTTATTTGCCTAAGGGATGGTCTTTTTCTGTCAGAGATTTAAAAGAAAATAAACTATTAGGATATTTTTTGGGGCAACCATTGTTGTTTTTTCAAAAGCAAACACAGGTTTTATGGATAGAGCATATGATGGCTTTGTCAGAGGCAGTGTATGATTGTTTGATCGAAGTGGCTTATAGGCAGGCTAGAGAGAAACATCTACAGAGAGTTTACTTTGCTAACTGCGAAGAAGAGTCTGTTGTTTCTAAGAAAATAGAGAAAGAATTTACAGGGGAAAGATGGGCTAAAGAGGTTTACGTCGTAGCAACAACAAAGGGGGCAAAGTGCTAATGGAGTCATCTGTTCCAGAATTTTCTTGGATGACGAGAAGAGCAAATATAAAAAGACTTCAGACAGAGATCTTTGATCTTGTCATTATCGGTGGAGGTATTAACGGAGCAGGAGTTGCGAGGGATGCTGCTAGCCGAGGGATGAAGGTCGCTCTTGTAGAGGCTCAGGATTTTGCTGAGGGGACAAGTTCTCGCTCAAGTAAACTTGCACACGGAGGAATTCGTTATTTAGAAAACTTAGAGTTTGGCTTGGTCCATGAGTCTTTGTCAGAAAGACAAACTCTTTTTGAAATTGCTCCGAATCTTTGTCGACCTTTAGAGTTTCTAATTCCTATTTTTTCATCAAGTCGTGTAGGTATGTGGAAAATGGGGCTGGGGATGTGGCTCTATGATTTACTTTCATCTTTGGGTTCTCCAGGTTTACATACTCATTGGGGGGTTGAGGAGTTAATAGATCAGGTTCCGAATTTAAAACAAGATAAACTAAAAGGTGGATATAGTTATTACGATGGATATATGGATGATGATCGGTTGGTAATTGAAACGTTAAGGTCTGCTCATCGTGCACAAGAGAGTGCCGCTATTTGCAATTTTGTGAAAGTAGAAGGATTAACTTTTACAGGTGATCGTTGCACTGGAGTTACTTGTGAAGATAGGGTTTCAGGAAAATCTTGGAGTGTGAAAGCTAAGAAGGTCGTGTCTTGTCTAGGGCCTTGGACTGATCTTTTTGCAAAATCTCATTTGAATCATTGGCGCACTTGTTTGCGGCCAACTAAAGGTGTTCATATTAGTTTTTCTAAGGAGAAATTTTCTTTAAGTAAAGCCGTAGTGATGGCAGTGGAGAAAAGAATTATTTTTGTTATTCCTAGGGATAACTATGTTTTGGTGGGAACAACGGATACAGATTTTAAGGGTGACCCAGGTGCTGTGAGTGTTGAAAAAGAGGATATAGATTACATTCTGAATGCTCTTAGAGATTATTTCCCGGAACTGAAGTTAAGTATCAATGATATCATTGGTCGATACGCAGGAGTGCGACCTCTGGTTTTTGACGGAGCTGAGAGTGAGGGCAAAACGAGTAGAGAGCATAAAATTTATCAAGATTCCAGTGGGGTTGTTTTTCTTGTTGGTGGTAAATACACAACTTATAGGAAGATGGCTGAAGAGACGGTAGATAAGGTGTTGGATGATTTCTCTTTGGAGGATCAGGCCCTCTATGGGAGGAGCCAGACAAAAGAGCCTTTGCACAGGGAGTGTAGTTTGGAAAATTATCGTCGAACGCAGGCTTGGACTGAGGGATTGTCAAATTCCTATGGAATGAACTCTGAGGATGTTCAAAAACTGATTCGTCGCCATGGCTTGTTGGCTTTTGAATTACTGAAAGAAGGTAGGGGTCAGTGGAGCTATTGGCAATGTGAGGCATACTACGGGGCTAACTACACTATGTGTCGAGGGCTATCAGATTTCTTTAAACGTCGGAGTGATGTATTTTTATCGGTTCGAGATAGAGGTGAGTCCATTGTTGATGAAATTCTAGGAGTTTTTGCCCAATATTTAGGTTGGGATCAGGAGGAATGTGAAAAACAAAGAATTGAGTTTAAAAGAGCGTAAATTTCCGGGGTTGATAACTAGGTGCGAAAAAACACACGGTGAAGCTGGGCTAGTGTATAACTAACTGTATTGACTCTTTTTTGATGAATGTCTAGAGTGGGTATGTATTGATTAGGAGAAATTTAAAAAGAGAGACAACTTATGCATTTTTTTGATAAAATGGCAGATTATTTTTCTAATGATATTGCTATTGATTTAGGCACGGCAAATACGTTGGTTTATGCAAAAGGGAAGGGAATTATTCTTGATGAACCCTCAGTTGTTGCAGTTCAGAAAAATTACCAAGGGGGGCAAAATCGCGTTTTAGCTGTTGGTAAAGAGGCTAAAGATATGTTGGGAAGAACTCCTGGCAGTATTGTGGCCATTCGCCCGATGAAAGATGGAGTGATTGCAGATTTTGAAGTGACTCAATCTATGTTGAAGTATTTTATTTCTAAATCTACAGGGCATACGAAGTCTTTTATTCGCCCTCGGATTATTATTTGTGTTCCTTACGGCATTACTCAGGTTGAAAAACGAGCTGTCAAAGAGGCCGCCCAATCTGCTGGAGCTCGAGAGATTTACCTTATTGAAGAGCCCATGGCTGCAGCCATCGGTGCAGGATTACCGATCACTGAGCCAAGTGGTAATATGGTCGTAGACATGGGAGGAGGAACTACGGGTGTGGCGGTGATCTCTCTTGGGGGAATTGTTTATTGTAAGTCCATTAAGGTGGCGGGCGATAAGTTTGACGAGGCTATTATTAATTATGTTCGTCGGCAATTTAATCTTTTGATTGGTGATCGTACGGCTGAAAATATTAAAATTAAAATTGGAAATGCTTATCCTTTTGAGGGAGACAAAGTCTTAGAGATAAAAGGTCGAGATTTGGTAGCGGGAGCGCCTAAAACCATTGAGATCAATAGTTCACAAGTCAATGATGCTCTTATGGACCCTTTGTCAGAAGTTGTTGATGCAGTTCGTATCGCCCTGGAGAAGACTCCTCCAGAGCTTGCATCTGATATTGTTGACAATGGTATTGTTTTGACAGGAGGAGGCGCGTTATTAGAAAATCTTGATGTTTTACTTCGTGAAAGAACAGGGTTGCCTGTTTCAATTGCGGAAGACCCTTTGACCTGTGTGGTATTAGGATCTGGCAACGTTTTAGATGAATTAGATTTTTTAAGACAGCTAACGACAGAATAACTAAAATAGAGGGGTTATGACAGATAGAGATGTTCACTTAATCTCTGCGTTTTTCTTTTATGTTTTTCTAGATGAGGATATGGCTGTACGGGCTTCGCATAGAGCTTTCCCTGTTATAAACAAAAAAATAAAAAAAAACAAATTAGAGAAAGATTCAGTTTTTGTTACGACCACCTTTAGTTTATGGAACTCCTATCGGAAACACTTAGATCAGAAAATAAAAATCAGAGAAGAAAAGATGACATCATTTTCCTTGAGCACTGTGTATTTGGAAAAGTGGATTTCTTTTCGAGAAAAAGCTGCTGAAGATGAATTTCTTGCTGTTATTTGGAATAAAGTTTTGGGTATTTCAGAAAAAGACATTTCTTTAGGACTAGGGGTGGGATTGGGAACAGTTCGATACCGTGTTGGCAGAGGGCTATCACTATTAGGTGAGCAAGCATGAATTGGGAGTTTAGTTTTTCCAAATATGGCAAAAGAAATTTATCAACTTTTTTCGCAAAGCAGATGTTATTTGATTATGTAGAAGAAGAACTTGATGATGAGAGGATGGGTGCCTTTGAGGATTATTTATCCTGTCATCCTGAATTTAAAAAAAAAATAGAGAACATTGAAAAAGGAATTTATTTTTGTAAAAAATTACAGCAAATAAAGTTATCAAATGAGCTACAAGAAGAGTTTAGAAAAAAATTAGAAAAGAAGCCTTTAATAAAGAGAACATTTTTTCCATATTGGAAAACAAAAACTTTAGTGACAGTGGTAATTGTTATGCTTTTTATTTATAGAGATAAAATTGAAAATCTTTGGATAAGCCAAATTCTAAATAAGAGTTCAACAATAGTGAAAGTTGATAGAGACAAGAAATTTCAGGTGATTCCTCGTTATGTCAATGAAGAACCAATCTCTTCTTTTAATATCGGTTTAAGTAAAAAAGTAGAAGAAAAAGAGACTGGCAAAGGTGCCGTCTACAGAGTATTCATGGAAAACAAAAATATAGAGGAGACTTCAGATATCATTGTTAATAAGATTATAGATTTAGGTGGTCGAAAAGCGGGCGAAGTTAAGCTTGGTTGGAAGAAAAAAAAGGGGAGTTATTTTTATTTTATTTTACCGGAGAAGAATAAAAAGGAATTAATGGATTTTCTTAAACAGTTTTCTGTTGTGAGGGTGGAAAAACAACCGCATGAGCGTATTATAAGTTATGGAAACATTAGGCTTATTCTTTGGGTTAAAGAAAATAAATAATTAAATTATTATATTATAAGTTGAAAGGTTTTATATGGGAAAGATGAGTTTTTTACAAAAGCCAAGAAAATCTTTAGGATCAATTTTAGTAGGATTGTTTTTATTGTTTTCTATTGCACCGTTGGTTTTTGTAACATTTATTTATTATATTAATTCAGAAAAAGCTCTCAACTCAGAGATGTTGCGTCGTCTAGATGGAAACGTACGAGAGGTTAATCTAGTTTTAGAGGACTATAAGTCTGTCTTAGTTCGGCGAAGTCAAAAAATAAAAGATAATAAGATGCTATTATTTTACCTATCATCTAGTTCTTTTTTAGGCTTAAATCAATTTTCTAAAAAATGGCTTGAGGGAGGAGTTGAATCCAGTGTTTCTTTTTTCAGTCGTCAAGGTCAGATGTCGTCAACTGCTTTTAGGAATTCTGAAGGGGAAATAGAGCGTAATTTTGGAAAGAAAGTGGCAGAATTTTTCCTACCTGAAGACACATTAGCTCTTTTAAATAAAAAAAATGAGGTTTCATTTCTTGAGATATCAAAAAACGGAGAAGATGTTGAAAAGCATTTGACGCTTCTGCATTATAAAAAGTTTTTTAATAGTTATAATAAACCTATTGGATATGTTGAATTATCAATTAATTTAAGTCATCAATTTTTGGAAAAATTAAAAGAAAGATTGGGCATCGAATTAAGTATTTTAGATAAGAGTGGCGGAGTTATTATCTCTACCAAACAAAACCTTGGATCGAATTATTTTTCTCAAGAAGCTATTAAAGAAGTTGGGAAATTGTTAGATGCAAATATTCATGGCGAAAATTTTGGATTTACGATTAATCACGTGGATTGGGGAGGGAAGGGGCTTTATCTTCTTGTCGGAGCATCAAAAAAATCTGCAGAGAAATTAAGAGAAGAAACCTTGCTCTCGTTTTCATTAGTTGTTCTTGTCATAGCTTTTTTTCTGATTATTGCAACAATGATGACTTCAAGAAAAATTGTAAGACCGATCAATCATCTCGTAATTGCTTTGCAAGAGTTTAGAAAAGAGGAGAAAGCTTTTTCTTTGAATGTTAAGGATGCTACTGAATTGGGAATTTTAACGTCGTCATTCAATAAAATGTCACAGCGGGTAGCTTCTTCTCGTATAGAGTTAAGAGATAAAATTGATGAATTAGAAAAAACGAATAGAAGTTTACATGAGACGCGAGCAAAGTTGGTCCATTCGGCAAAAATGGCAAGTTTAGGTCAGTTGGTCGCAGGCGTAGCACATGAACTAAACAATCCTATCGGATTTATTCACAGTAATATGGTTTACCTAAAAGAGTACTCCCAAGCATTATTGAAATTAGCACAATTAAAATTCTCTGGAGAGGAAGAAGAAGTAGAAAAATTTAAAGAAACGATAGAATTTGACTATATGTCTGAGGATTTACCCCGTTTAATTAAATCCTGTGAAGATGGTGCTAGAAGAATTAAAGATATTGTTTTAGGCTTACGAAATTTTTCTCGTTTAGATGAGGCTATAGAGAAAAAAATAGATATCCATGAATGTCTTGAGGATACGCTGCAGCTTCTTCATGGAGAGATAAAAACACGAGTGAAAGTGCATAGAGAGTTCAGTGATATTCCCGAAATCTCCTGTTGTCCCAGCGAATTGAATCAAGTATTTATGAATATCTTATCTAATGCTGTTCAGGCGATTGAAAAAGAGGGTGATATCTGGATTGTGACTCAAATCATAGAAGAAAACTCTGTGAGCCGTCTTAAGATTTCTATACGGGATAATGGAAAAGGAATGGCTGAAGCCACAGTTGAGAGGATATTTGATCCCTTTTTTACAACGAAAATGGTGGGAGAGGGTACGGGGCTTGGCTTGAGTATTAGTCACGGAATTATAGAGAGACATGGTGGCAGTATATTTGTCTACTCGGACCTAGACAAAGGAACTGAGTTTATTATTCATCTTCCTATTTGCTAGGACGTGCTGTCATTTGATCTGGGATATAACAATGACTCCTTCAGTCTTTATGATTTTAGTGATTTAAACCGATAAGACATGTGATGAATCATGGAAAGAGAGAAAATAAGAAATCTCTATGGGGCTTTTGTTTTTTAGCCTGTGGCTTAGTATTGCTAGCATTTCTCTTGCATTCAAATAAGAGGGATATTCCAAATAAGAGAGATACTCCAAATAAGACATTAAATCGATCAGAGAAAAGAGAGCCCCTCGATGCGCGTGTGAATTATCATCTTCGTGAATTAGAGCGTCGTCAAAATAAAGAGAAGCTAGATGTTCAGTTTGAGAATTCTAAATCAAAGACACTTTCAATTAAAGAGCATGGGTATTTAAAGAAAAAATTCTCTACTGAAGAAAACGGTGTTCGTTTTGATGAAGAAGTGAATTATGCTGATATTAATGATAATCTTGATGAAGAAGAGGAAGGGGTTGTTGATGGAATTCGCCAACAATTGCAGAGAGCCTATGAAGATCAAGAATATAATGAGGCTTATAAAAAAGCTTATATTCATGAATTTGTTGAAAATGCCAGACGTGAGGGTTTTGAAGTTTCTATTAACGATGATTTAGAAGTTGTACGGGTTAGAAGAATTCGTGAGCCATCGGGTTATCGATCTCCAGACTCTGTTAAAGAAGGGCAAACTTCAGGCGTTCCTTAGACAGAGATATTAAACCAATTTTGATCGGCAAAGCTTGTGTATTTATCTGGTGTCATAACTAGATGATCGATGATTGGTATTTTGAGAATCTTTGCCGCTTTAAGTAAAAGCTCAGTCACTTCAAGGTCTTCAGAAGAGGGATGTGGATCTTCATTAGTGTGATTGTGGGCAATAAGAATTTGAGTGGCATTGCACTTAATTGTGTAGAGAAAAACATCTCGAGGATGAATATGACAGTAATCTACAGTGCCCCGTGCAATGGCTTTCAATCCGAGGCATTTAAGTTGGGAGCTTAGTGCTAAGACCCAAAATTCCTCTACTTGTAAGTTTTTAATGCGCTTCTTAAAAAGTTCAAAAGCATGTAAGCTTGAGCGAATATACATATTAAATAAACAAGAGAGCAAAGAGAAGACCACATAGAAGGTGGTCTTCCTAGGGATAGGATATGAGTGATTCGGATACTTGTCCCAGTGCATTGAGACTTGTACCATGGGACATTTTCCTCTTTAATTTTGGTTATTCTGTGAAACTCAAGAAAATGAAAGGATGGAGATGTAATGAAATTTATTTTATGGATATCATTAACGATTGTTCAGTTAGTTTTATTAAACTCATGTAGCCCTAAGGGTTTTATTCGTGGTGCTTATGATAAAGATGTAAACAAAGAGAACTTATTAAATGATAAGTGGTCAGAGTCTGATATGCAGAGTGCAGTGACAAATTTGGTTGTCAGTATGTCAAAACATCGAATTATTCGTCGAGCAAGAAAACCACCTATTGTTTTGATCACTCGGTTACATAATAAAACGAGTGAGCATATTGATACTCAAAGTATTATGGATATGGTAAGTGTTGAGCTGATGAAAACAGGAGATGTTGTCTTTGTAGATAAAGCGGCAAGAGAAGATTTAGCTAATGAGTACAAATATCAAACAGAGAACACATCAGAGTCTTCACGTAAGTATAAAGGTGGGCAAACGGGGGCTGATCTGGTTCTTAATGGTCGTATTGACTCCATTGTACAAGAAGTAGGGAAAGACAAAACGGTGTATTATAAAATCACATTAAATTTAACTAATTTGAAAACAGGTCTGAAGGTTTGGGCTGATCAGAAGCAAATCCGTAAAAAGTTTAAGAAAAAATCTTTAGGCTGGTAGATGAAACGATGGGGGTATTGTTGCTGGGGAGTCATATTTTTACTGACATCTGGTTGTGCATCTTATCAATCGCAGGTAAAGGAAGCTCGAAACAGTATCAAGAGCCGTCAATTTAGTTTAGCAGCAAATCAGTTAAAACCATTGGCTGAAGCACAAACCGATGATCAGCTTGTCTATCTTCTTGATTACGGTATGGCCTTGCATTTAGCAGAGGATTTTGCGCAGAGTAATCAGATCTTTTTAAGGGCTGTGCAGTTAGCTGAAGCAAAGGATTATCACAGCGTTTCTCGCATTACTGGCTCATTGGTTTTTAATGAGGGATTTGTTCAGTACAAAGGTGACACCTATGAAAAATTATTAATACATGTTTATCTAGCTCTTAATTATTTATTTTTAAATGACTTGGAAAACTCTTTGGTTGAGATACGACGATTAGATGAATTATTGTCTAAATTTCAAGTTGAGATGAAAAAAAAATATCAACAAAATTCCTTTGCTCGTTATCTCTCGGCCATTATTTGGGAGGGAAGTAGAAAGTGGGATGACTCCTACATAGACTTTAAAAAAACATGGAATATTGACCCATCCATTGGGTTATTACAAAAGGACTTGCTACGCTCCTCCTATAAGGCACAAAGATTTTCTGAATATAGAAAGTGGAAAAAAAAATTTGTTGGAGTTCGCGAAGAGCGTAAAACTTGGAATGATCGTCGTTATGGAGAGGTCGTACTTATTTATCAACAGGGTTGGGGACCACGAAAAGCCCCCCGTAGGAGGGCTTTTCAATTTCCTCAGCTAATACCTCGTCGAGGTATTACTCAAAGCGCACGATTAACGGTTGAGGGGGTGGGGTCTTTTGATTCAGAAGTGGTTTATAATTTAGAGAAAATAGCTATTAAGACATTGAATGATGACTATGGAGCTTTGATTGCAAAAAGAGCTGCGGGTATTGTGGCTAAAAAGATTTTGTCAGATAAAATTAAGAAAGAAAATAAAAATCTGGGTCATTTAGCTTTGGCAGTAATGAGAGCGACAGACCAGGCAGATTTACGTCAGTGGTCCACCTTGCCGAGAACTCTTCAGATTGTAAAACTTAGGCTCCCTAAGGGCAGATACACTTTAAACATCGATGGCTTAGGAGAGGATGATGTCATTACAGAGAGGGGGGTTCAGGGAGAGGAGATTCAAATTCGACCTGGGCAAAAGGTTTTTCTTAACTGGCGTTCTGTCTTGTAGAATTTTTTTTCTACAAGGAGATTTAGAGCCTCTTTGCTTGAAGTGGATTAAGGATGCTATAAAAAAAAGCCGAAATATTTTCGGCTTTTTTTTATTATATTTTAGGTAGGGAAAAGAAAAGATTCCCTATCACACGGAAAACATTCCTATTAAGGATTAAAACTTAAGTTTGATCCAGGTAGGCTAGGTGTTTCTTCATCGAAACCGCCAACATTATTTGTCGCTTTCTCTGCAGCGACCTTTACGGTGGAGTCCCTATTAGTGTCTGTGTTTGTAACCCTTGTCTCGAGGTTTTGTCTGAGGCTATCGGTTGACGACTTATT
Organism: Bdellovibrionales bacterium; assembly: GCA_965217115.1. Lineage (GTDB taxonomy): Bacteria > Bdellovibrionota > Bdellovibrionia > Bdellovibrionales > CAYMLA01. The sequence goes on from OZ244239.1 coordinate 1,488,826, forward strand.
AGCAAATATAGCAGCAGGGGCTGGCTGAGGTTGTTTTGTCATATAGTCTCTAGGGAAGGCTCCTAATTTTGCTAAGTAGGATGAAATACTTCCGTTTTCGTTTTGTATAATTTCACGCAAAGTAAAAAGAGGGGCATATTGAGAAGCTCTCTTTTCTGCTTCAAAAATAATCTGAGTGAGCGTTGCCAAGGTGATGTCATTTTTGCTCTTATTGTCGATAACCATAACCTCTTCGTTAGCGCGAATCATTTTAGCGATATCGTCTAAAGTGACATAACAGCTCTGTTGAGTGTCATAGAGCTTGCGATTTTGGTAACGCTTGATAATCTTAGTTTTTGTAGCCGTCTTTGTTGAAGACAGTATTTCGTTATTGGTCAAGGTATCCTCCCGCTTAAGTAATCTTCCTAAAAAAACATAGACAAGGAGCTATTTACAGCACCAAGTCATTAACTATAGGCCCGAACTCTTTTCAAGGCCCCATTGCCGAACGTGTCGCCAATTGAGAGGGATACTAGGAAATTTCGCCACATCTTGTCAAGTAATCAGTTAGAGAAAATAAAGTAAAAATAAAATTTATTTAGAAAAGAGTTGGTGTCTGTAGATAAAATGGCATGCTATCTGCCTCTGTTTGGATTTGAAGGGAAATTAAGTTATTTAATCACAGGGCGTCGTTCTGTGAAATACAAGTAAAAACAAGTAATTACCTTGTTTATGGGGGGATTAGTTTTTTTATTCTCGAATTGTTTCAAAAAACTCAAAAAGAGGCGGGAGTTTTCCGAGTTTTTTTAGTTAAGTCATCATTTTTGTAAAAAAGACTCACTATAAAACCTTCTTTGATCTTGGGTTTTTAGCCCTTCTTAAGTCTAACCACTTGGTAACAGCCTTGTTTGATGTGTCGCAAGAGAGTCTGAACTTTAGAAGAGTTCTATGGGTCTTTTTGGTCGTGAAGATGTTTTGGTTCAAGGCTTTAGTGAAAAATGCCGAATCTTTGTATAACTCACTTCGCTTTTGTTAGGAGGGAAGAGTGACGAAGATTTTGTTCGTTTTTTTTCAAGTTGTTTATCTATTGGTGTTTTCTGGGTGTTCGACCAACTCAGTTCATAGTTCTGGTGCTATTTATCATGAAGCGGCCTTTAATGATCAGAACAAAGCCCCTGGATGGATGGTTCCTTCAGAGAAAATCCCGAATCAGCCACAACTAGACGTTGTTCATATTCGGAGCCAGGCTGATTATCACTTTGCTCTAGGGGAAATTTACAGCTTAGAGAGAAAGCATATGAAAGCCATTCAGGAATTTAAGAATACGTTGATTTATGATAATGAAGCCTCTCTTTTATATATGAGATTAGCGACTGAATACATAAAGGTGAACTTATTTACTGAAGCGCTTGAGTACGCACAGGAGAGTATTAAATTAAGTCCTAAGAATGTAGATTCTCGATTGCTTTTAGGGGGTTTATATTCTTCTTTGCGAATGTTCAGTGAGGCATTGCATGAATATCGGAGTGTTTTAAAGTTAGATCCCAAAAATCTGGAAGCACCACTTTATATTGGTGCAGTTTATGCTGAAAAAAAACAATTTTTTAAGGCAATTAGTTATTTTAAATCTCTTGCAGAGAACAGGGCTAATAAGTCGGCATATAAAGCTCACTACTATATGTCTCGAGTTTACGAGGAATGGAAGGGAAGTAAGTCACGAAGAATTGAAGTGAATTTAAAAAAGGCATTAAAAAGTCAACCAGGTTACGAAGAGGCCGTGTTGTCATTGGGAAAATTTTACTTAAGAACACAAGCGAGTTCTAAGGCAAGAGTTTTATATAGCTCTTTTCAAGATAGATACGGGCCTAAGGTGTCTGTTGCGCGCCCCCTTTCTCGTTTGTATTTAGAGAGTAAAGAGTATGATTTAGCTTATGAACAATTAGACATTATTGATAAAGGTTACCAGAAGGATTTTAATATTAAATTAAAGATGGCACTGATTCTTATGGAGAGAAAAAAATATGAGAAAGCGGCCTACAAGTTGGAGGAAATAATTTCCCAAGTTCCTGATTCGGACAAAATTTTATTCTATCTTGGATATGTCTATGAAGAAATGGGTCGCTACAAAGAATCATTGAAGTATTACTCTAAGGTTCCATCTGTGAGTCGGTTTTATGGAGATTCAGTGACGCATTCGTCCTATTTGTACAAACTTAAGGGACAGATGAATAAAGCGATAGCTATTATCGAAAAGGGACTGAGCCAGCGTCAGGATATCGTACAGTTTTACAGCCTTTATGCGTCTCTGCTTGATGACAGCAAGCAATACACAAAAGCCATTAGAATGCTCAATCAAGCCGTCAATAAATTCCCGAAGAATGCCCAATTGAGGTTTTTTCAGGGATTTATTTACGATAAGCTGGGTAATAAAAAGCTCACAATATCATCAATGAATAAAGTTTTGGAATTAGATAAAGACCATATTCAAGGCTTAAACTACCTTGCATACACCTATGCTGAACAAGGAAAGAAGTTAATATTAGCTGAAAAATTAGTTCTTCGAGCGTTGCTTTTAAAGCCGAATGATGGCTATGTGATGGACACCTATGGATTAATTCTTTATAAAAGGGGAAGGCTTCGCAAGGCAGCCAAAGTTTTGGAAGCAGCTCATAAGAGTGTCCCTCTTGAAGGGATTGTTGCTGAGCACTTGGCAGACACTTATTATCAACTTCAGCTGGTGTCTAGGGCTAAAGAAATGTACTTGAAGGCGATGGGGATAGAGAAAGATGAAAGTAAGATTCAGAGAATTAGAAAAAAACTTTCTACGATTGTTTTCCGCAAACAACCTGTTGATAACCGTTTTCCAGCATCATCATTACAAGCAAAATAAAAAGCACTTACTTCTTTTTGTTTTGTTGTTTTTTTTAAGCTCCTGTCAGACTCTTGAGACTGATGATTTTCGTCTCAATCAGGGCAAGTGGCTAGCTCGTGCATATTTGAAGGTTAAGTCACCCCATAAAAAGTCAGTTTATATTGACATGGTATTTCGCGTCTTGGAGCCAAGTTATTTTTCTATTGATGTGGAGACGTCAGGTTTAGGAATTGCTTTAGCCAGAGTTGTCAAAAGCAAGAAGAAGACAATGGTTCTTTTGCCTGTGGAAAAAAAGCAGTATTTTGCAAAAAAACACAGGCTTTCTTTAAGAAAAGTATTAGGGTTTAATTTAAGCATTAACATATTCAAAAAAATTTTTCTGCAAGAGCCTTTAAACCCTAAATATTGGAATTGCTTGGATGTGAATCAGAAAGAAAGAACCTGCGCCCATAAGAAATCTTCTTTGCATGTGAAATGGCAAATTCAGAAAAATGGAAGCACAAAGACTCTTATAAAATCAAAACAGTTTTTGCTCGATATGCACATTAAGAGAAGCCGATTGAGTAAGGCTCTGACTCCCGATGATTTTAAATCAAAACGAGTCGAAGCTTTTAGTATTCATTATTTGTAATCAAATATATTTATCTCTATCTTTGAGGTTTTCAAACGTATTTTTTGATGGCCATAGATCTAGTGATGCTTTTATCTACTTAGCCTAATCATCGCTCGTATTGAGGTCGACTGAATCTAGGTCATCAGCATCATCTGGTTCGACCTTGATAAGCCAGGACTCAGTAGGGTCATCAAAAATTGACTCAGGGCATTCAAGGAGGACAGAGTTAACTTCTGCAATCACTCCGTTTACAGGACAGTATAGATCGAGAGGTCCTTCGTCGGTTTCGGCTTCTCCAAAAATCATTTCAGCTTCAATGGATTCGCCTTCCTGTGGAAGACGTAATTCAGAGACATTTGAAAATTCTTCTAGAGCATCTTCAGTGAGACCAATAGAGAGAAGCCCTTCGGAATACTGAACCCATTGATGGGTAAGATAGGGTTGGATTTCGTCAGTCATAATATTAAGCCTTTTAATTAAATATCGTAATAAAGTTCAAATTCAAACGGAGAGGGTCTTAGTTGTAGCTGAAGAACCTCGTTCTCTAACTTATAATCATGCCACGCAGATAAGAGGTCATCAGAGAAAACATCTCCCTTTCGTAAAAATTCACTGGATTCATTAAGGCACTTTAAAGATTCTTCAAGAGTCGCTGGAACTGAAGGGACTTGGGCTGCTTCTTGGGGGCTTAATCCGTAGATATCTTTGTCTAAAGGGTCTCCGGGGTGGATTTTATTTTCGACTCCATCGAGACCAGCCATTAACATTGCAGCAAAGGCGAGATAAATATTGCAGCTAGCATCAGGAGTTCGAAACTCTATTCTTTTTGCTGCAGGGTTGCTGCCGCTGTTAGGAATACGTACGGCGGCGGAACGATTTTTAAAACTATAGGCTAATTTTACAGGAGCTTCGAATCCAGGAACTAGGCGTTTGTAAGAGTTCGTTGTTGGATTTGTGAGAGAGCACAAAGTGGGAGCGTGTTTTAATATGCCACCAATAAAATAAAGAGCTGTCTCGGAAAGGCCTGCATATTTTTCTCCAGAAAAAAGAGGTTTGCCATCTTTCCATAAAGACATATGAGTGTGCATTCCAGAGCCATTATCGCCAAAAATCGGTTTTGGCATAAAAGTGGCGGTCTTTCCATTGCGACGAGCGACATTTTTGACAACATATTTGAACCACATGGTGTTATCTGCACTGGCGAGAGCCTCGGCGAATTTATAATTAATTTCTCCTTGAGCTGGTGCTACTTCATGGTGGTGCCTCTCAACTTCGATACCGAGGTTTTCTAGTTCCAAGCAAATTTCAGAACGTATATCTTGATGGGAATCAGTGGGCATCGCTGGGAAGTAACCTTGTTTTTGACGGGGTTTGAAACCTAGGTTTCCTCCGAGTTCTTCCCGTCCGGTGTTCCAGTTAGCTTCTTGAGAGTCGACTTGGTAGAAGGACCCCCCTGAGGAAGTTTCGTAGCGAATATCATCAAAAATAAAAAATTCAGCTTCAGGTCCGAAATAAGCAGCGTCGGCGATACCGCTGGATTTTAAGTAAGCAAGGGCTTTTTTTATGACTTGTCTGGGGTCCCTTTCGTAGGGGGCTCCAGTTCCGGGGAGAAGAACATCACAGATAAGAGAAAGTGTGGGAACTTCCATAAATGGGTCCATCTTGGCGGTAGAAGGGTCAGGCATCATAACCATGTCAGACTCCTGAATGCCGCGCCACCCTCTGATAGAGCTACCGTCAAATCCAAGTCCCTCGTCAAAGAGGCTTTCACTGAGAGTGTGAGCTGGGACTGTCAGGTGTTGCCAGACCCCCATGAGGTCGACAAACTTCATATTAACCATTATCGCTTCACTCTCTTTTGCAAATTCAATAACTTTTTTAGGGGTCATACGAGTCTCCTATTTTTATATTTTGGATTAAAGAGCATTGTCATCTTTCTCTCCTGTGCGCACACGGACAGCTTGTTCTATGGGAAGAACAAAGATTTTACCATCTCCAATTTTACCTGTTCGGGCGGATTGTTCTATGGTGGAAATGGCTGTATCGACAAGAACATCGTTGAGAACGATCTCAATTTTAACCTTGGGAAGAAAGTCGACGACATATTCAGCCCCTTTGTAGATTTCAGTTCGCCCTTTTTGGCGACCAAACCCTCGTATTTCTGTGACAGAGACTCCTTCGACACCAATCTCAGCTAGAGCATCTATGACATCGTCTAATTTGAAGGGTTTAATAATAGCTTCAATTTTCTTCATTGATTTTGGCCTATGGGTTATTTCACCATGAATTTAACAAAAACTTTTTTTCTTGCAACGAAAGATCACAAAAAAGAGAATAAATGATAAAAAATAATGCGCAGTGCTGATGTCGTGGTATTTATTAAAGAAAAGCCCTCTAATAACAAGGAATAAAGAATGTTTAATGTGGTTTTGCATGAGCCAGAGATTCCACCAAATACGGGTAATATAGCACGTACCTGTGTAGGAACAGGGTGTCAGTTGCATTTGATTGAGCCATTAGGCTTTGATTTGTCGGAAAAATCAGTCAGACGTGCTGGATTAGATTATTGGAAGGACCTGAAGTGGGAGAAATATAATAATTGGAACCATTGGCACAATGGGGTTGTGGACCCTGAAAGGGTTTTTCTTTTTACGACGAAAACAAATAGAGTTTTTTACGACATAAACTTTCAGAGGGGAGATTCTTTTGTTTTTGGAAGTGAAACAAGGGGGCTTCCAGAGGGTCAACTGAATAAATGCTCCCAGAGATTGGTAACACTACCTATGACTCCCCATATTCGTAGTTTAAATTTATCTAATGCCGTGGCTGTTGTGGTTTTTGAAGCGTTAAGACAAACAAGGACACTGGACTAAGGTCATTCTTAAACAGATGATTAAGGCTATGGACATCGGGGGGAGAGTTCAGATAGAATAATCATCATTATGATAGAGTCTATGCTTAAAAAAATATTTGGGACGAAGAATGATCGTGAAATGAAGAGGGTGTTCCAGCCTTTGGTTGAAGAGATAAACTCTCTTGAACCTCAGATAGAGGTTCTCTCTGATGAGCAGTTGCAAAATAAAACCTCGGAATTTCAGCAACGTTTACGAGAAGGAAAAACCACCGAAGATATTATGTGTGAAGCATTTGCTGTTTGTCGGGAAGCGGCCAAGCGCGTATTGAACATGCGCCATTACGATGTGCAGTTGATTGGTGGTATCGTTTTACATCGCGGAAATATTGCAGAGATGCGAACGGGTGAGGGAAAAACTCTTGTGGCAACTTTGCCAGTGTATCTTAATGGTTTGACGGGCAAAGGAGTTCACGTGGTTACAGTGAACGATTATCTAGCGCAGCGGGATGCTGAGTGGATGGGGCGACTTTATAAGTGGCTGGGATTAAGCGTGGGAGTGATTATTAATGAATTGAGCGATGAACAGCGCAAGGAAGCCTATGCTTGTGATATTACCTATGCAACCAATAATGAACTAGGTTTTGATTATTTGCGCGATAACATGAAATACGATTTGGAAGACTATGTGCAGAGAAATCACCATTATGCAATTGTTGATGAGTGTGACTCAATTCTAATTGATGAGGCTCGAACGCCACTTATTATTTCTGGGCCGTCAGAAGACAGTGTGGATAAGTATTATCAGATTAATAAAATAATTCCTCATTTGAAAAATGAAATTCATTTTACGATGGAAGAGAAAAACCGTTCCGTGGCCTTAACTGAAGAAGGTAACGAGAAGGCAGAAGAACTTTTGAATGTGGGTAATATTTATGATCCACAGAATTTGTCGTTAGTACATCATATCTATCAGGGTTTAAAGGCTTATAATCTCTTTCGTCGTGATGTGGACTATATGGTTCGCGATGGAGAAATTATTATTGTTGATGAATTTACAGGGCGTTTGATGTCTGGTCGTCGTTGGAGTGATGGTCTTCATCAAGCGGTAGAGGCTAAAGAGGGCGTTGATGTTAAAAGTGAAAATCAAACATTGGCATCGATTACTTTTCAAAATTATTTTCGTATGTACGATAAACTCTCTGGAATGACAGGAACAGCAGATACAGAAGCTGTGGAATTTAAAAAAATATATTTATTGGATGTGTTGGTGATTCCGACAAATCAACCCATCGCTCGTTTAGATGAAGAGGATGTTGTTTATAAAAATAATAAAGCTAAATATAGAGCGATAGCTTTGGATATAAAAGAAGCTAACGCCAAAGGTCAGCCAGTGCTTGTGGGAACGGTGAGTATTGAACGTTCAGAAGCTATTAGTAGAGCTTTGGAAAATGAGGGTGTGAAGCATAAGGTGTTAAATGCTAAGCACCATGAGAAAGAGGCTGATATTGTTGCCCAGGCGGGACGCAAGGGGGCAGTGACCATTGCAACTAATATGGCTGGTCGTGGAACTGACATTGTCTTGGGGGGAAACCCGGAGGCTTTGGCAAAACTAGAGGTTGATATTGATAGCGATACTTTCTCTGATGTTTTTGCAAAGCACGAGAGTGTTTGTGAAAAAGAAAAAGGAGAAGTTATTAGTGCAGGAGGACTGTATATTATAGGTACGGAAAGGCATGAATCTCGTCGCATTGATAATCAGCTTCGAGGTCGTTCTGGTCGACAGGGAGATCCGGGGCAATCGTGTTTTTATCTTTCTTTGGAAGATGATCTCATGAGAATTTTTAATGGTGAGCGAATTCAAAAAATAATGGAAAGATTGAATGTTCCTGATGATGAACCAATCACGGCTCGAATGGTGACTCGTTCTATTGAAGGCGCACAACGCAAGGTTGAGGGACATAATTTTGACATTCGTAAACACTTGATTGAGTACGATGATGTGATGAATCAACAGAGAAAGGCGATTTATCAAATGCGCTGTGACACCTTGGAAAGTGATGATTTTGAGAGAGTAATTTTAGATTTTCTTGGTGATAGAACATCTGATATTTTAGATATTTATGCCAATGAGAGTGTGAAGAAAGAGCTGTGGGATCTGGAAGGGCTAAAGACGGTTCTTCTCCAGCAGTTCGGGTTAAAATTTGATTTTGGTGATTTAGAGAGTGTGACAGCAGATGGAATCACGAAAGACGTAAGTGAGAGAATTAAAGAGCTTTACGATAAACAGAAAGAGTCTTTAGGGGGGCATCTTAAAGATATTCAGAGGATGATTTTATTGCAAACGCTGGATGGTATGTGGAAGGAGCATTTGCAGTTCATTGACCATTTAAAAGAGGGAATTAACTTACGAGGTTATGCACAAAAAGATCCTCTGGTTGAATATAAGAAAGAGGCTTTTAAGGCGTTTGAAGAATTAAATCGTAAAATAAAATCAGCAACAATTGAGAAATTAATGCGAGTGCATTTAGTTGATCATGATGTAGACCCTTCTGTATTTGAGGCCCATGGGAATAGGGGAGAAATGTCCTATCATGGGGCAGAGGCTTTTTCACAATCGATGGTTGCAGCTCAGATAGAAGAGCAGATGAAAGGTCAAGGAATGCCAACAGGGCAGGAGATGGGCTCTGGTGAAAGATCGGGAGAGTCTTTTCAAAGAAAGGAAAATCGGGCTGAGAGGCGTCAGCGCGAAAAAGCTGAAAAAAAGCGTAAAAAATAGTTGGCGTTCTTATGAGTGTTTGTCCAAATTGTCATCAACCCATTGAAGCTGATTTTGGTATGGTAACTTGTACATCTTGTGAGGCCGTTGTCTTTGTGGAGATGTCAGGTGAAATAAAAATTTATGAAGATTCGTTGAATAAAAACCCTTCTGATGTTGTACCTCCTCTGCAAGAGGAAATTCCGCCGACGCTTGTTGATGAAGATAAGCGGTTAGATTCTGAACAAAATGAAGCCCCTTCTTTGGTGGAAAACTTTTCGGATGTCGTTGAGTTTGCAAATTCTGATTTATCTCAGGTTCAGGATGGAGCGTATGCTTATTCAGTGCTGGTTACAGGGATTGATACAAAGGAAATTCGTAAAGAGATACATGATACTTTGATGGATGAGAGATTGGGTGTTTCTTCTGAGTTAGAGTCTATACATGAAGGTGTTTTAGAAATACGTAATTTGAACCCTGTTAAAGCCAGTGTTATAGTGAATCGATTGAGGGGTATGAATGTCAAAATTCAATGGGTTCAGTACGCAATCACCGAGATGGATATTTCTAGGGATTCTGACTCTTAAGCTGGAGAGAATTTTTTAAGAAAATATCAAGAGTTACAGAGCAGTACAGAAATAACGCTTCGCGTCTATCAAGCTAATTTTGAACTTCTTGCCGCGTTGGTTTTTTTCAGATATTTAGGTTTAAAGGTTTGCTGTGATAGGGAGTGTATTCTTCTTTTATTATCGAATAAATAAAAGGAGATATTTTTCTTTGTTTGGAGAGATTATATGGCTGAGATAAGAGACGATTATAATAGAGGCGGAGTAGTAACCCTTGTCATCGCCATGACTTTGACTTGTAGTTTTCTTATTTATATTTCGTTTTTTCACTCTGGAGTGAGCTTAGAGGAAATTCCCGAGGGCTCCGAGTTAGAAGAGAGTGTCGCTGAGGAAGTGAGTTTTGACATAGCGAAGGTGGAAAAACCTTGGTTGAAATCTTCGCAAATGGCAGCTTATGGTAAGACAGTTTTCAAAAATTCGTGTGCTATGTGCCACGGGGCAGAAGGCAGGGGAGACGGTCCTGCGGGAGCGGCTTTGGTGCCAAAACCTCGGGATCTGGTGTTGGGCAAATGGACAAAAGGGGGAACTTCGCGGTCGTTGTTTAACACTGTGACCGATGGGCTTCCAGGAACTTCCATGTCAGGGTATAAATATATGCCAGTGGCTGATCGCTGGGCACTGGTGCAGTTCATTCGTTCGATCACAAAGAATAAGGGAGCTGATGATATTGATAAACTGGAGTCTTTTGGTAAAGCGGCGAAATAATCAGGAAGAGCCATGAATGTAGAGTTTTGTTAGAAAAAATAGGTTGAAAAATTTAAAATGTAGGAAAAACAAATAAAGTGGGATGGGTTTTTAATTTTTTATTAATGCTGAGTATTGTATCAGGCGGTTTCTTATCGGCCTACGATCCTGCGACGAACTTAAAAGGCGCCTCAGTGAAGCCTCGTCAGTTAGAAGGCATTGGTATTGATGAAAACCTAAGCCAGAGTCTTTCAATAACAGATATTGAGATGGTTGATGAGAATGGCGCGAGTGTTCGTTTAGCTAAATATTTTGATGGGAAAAGACCTGTTATATTAAGTCCTGTATATTATTCCTGTCCAAGCTTGTGTAATCTTCACTTGAATGGTCTTACCGATGTGTTGAAACAAATAAAAATAACAGCAGGGCAAGAGTTTCAAGTAGTGAGTTTTAGTTTTGATCCGAGGGAAAGTCATCAAATCGCCAAATCTAAAAAGGAAAGCTATGTAAAAAACTATGGCCGTCGTGTTGCCGAAAAAGGTTGGCATTTTTTGACGGGAGATGAAAAAAATATTAAGCGATTATTAAAAGAAATCGGTTTTAAAGCTGAGTGGAAAGAAGACATAAAAGAATGGGCCCATGCTTCGGTAGCAATCATCGTGACTCCTAAGGGGAAGATATCTCGTTATCTGCATGGTGTTTACTTTGAGCCTAAGGATATTAAATTAGCTTTGACCGAAGCTTCTGATGGGAAAATTGGTAATATTATAGATCAGATTATTTTGTTTTGTTATCGCTTTGATCCAAGTCAAAATAAGTATACACTGGCGGCGTTTAATATTATGCAAGCAGCCGGTGGATTTTTTGTTTTGTTGATGGGGATTTGGTTGATTCCTTTTTGGAAAAAAAATAAAAAAGAAGTGTATAATAAAAACTCTGACAAGATGCTTTCGTAGGAGATATAGGAAATGCCTTGGTTTACTCAAGCATACGCTCAAACTTTTATGCCGCCTCAGGCGACTCAAATTGCCCATGATGTGGACGAGCTCTATTCATTTTTGCTATACGCCAGTCTAATTAGCTGTATTTTGCTTCTTGGTGGCATGATGTATTTTGTCTTTAAGTATAAAAGGAAAGAAGGGAGAAAATCAGCCTACATTAGTCATAGCACGATTTTAGAATTCCTATGGAGTTTTATTCCTTTTGTTATTTTTATAATTGTCTTTGTTTGGGGTGCAATTATTTATTGGGATATGCGTAATCCTCCAAGTGATTCTTTTGAAGTTCATGTGTTTGCGAAGAAATGGCAATGGGAGTTTAAATATAAGAGTGGTAAAAACAGCTTTAGTGAGATGGTCGTTCCTATTGATAAACCGGTCAAATTGATTATGACTTCAGAAGATGTGATTCATAGCTTTTTTGTTCCAAGTTTTCGTATTAAGCAAGATGTAGTTCCTGGTCGCTATACTTCTTTGTGGTTTCAGGCGAATAAGAAAGGGGTTTTTCAAGTTTTCTGTACTGAGTTCTGTGGAGTGGGGCATTCAATGATGCTTGCAAAAATAAAAGTTGTCTCCAATCAGGAATTTGAAGAGTGGTTGCAAAAGTCAGATGGTGATGAGCCTAAATCTTTAGCGGATCAAGGCAAGGCTTTGTACATATCTAAGGCTTGTATTGGGTGTCATTCAACCGATGGAAGCCCTCGTGTTGGGCCGACGCTCAAGGGGTTGTTAGGAGCAAAAAAATATTTTGTTGACGGCTCGTCGTCTGTGGCTGATGAATCTTATATTCGTGAATCAATTTTGAATGCTAATGCTAAAATTGTAAAAGGTTTTACAAAAGGACAGATGCCGATTTTTCAAGGTCAGTTGAAGGATCAAGAAGTGACGGCATTGATTGAATTTATTAAAGGTTTGAAGTAAGGAGATCTATTCGTGGGACAGTCGTCGGAAAAAACATCAGGACAAAGTTATTTAGATGTGGGTAGAGGCCTTAAAGCATGGTTGACGACCCTTGATCATAAAAAAATTGGTATCATGTACATGATAAGTGTCATGGCCTTCTTTGCTGTGGGCGGTTTTTTTGCTTTGGCGTTGAGATTGGAGCTTTTCAAAGTGGGTGAGACCATTATGACGGCCCAGGTTTATAATGAGTTTATGACAGCCCATGGGGCTATTATGGTTTTTATGGTGATTATTCCAGGAATTCCCGCTATTTTTGGAAACTTTGTTCTGCCTTTGCATCTAGGAGCTAAGGATGTGGCCTTTCCTCGTTTGAACTTAGCGAGTTGGTACATGCTGATGCTTGGCGCGATAATGGCTATTTTAACTATTTTTATGAAATCTCCTGACACTGGTTGGACGTTCTATACGCCCTACAGTATTGAGACAGACGGTTCGGTCACACTGATGGTGCTAGCGGCGTTTATTATGGGAATGTCCTCTGTTTTTACGGGGCTTAACTTTATTGCGACAGTTCACAAGATGCGTTGCCCTGGGATGAGTATGATGCGTATGCCGCTAATGGTGTGGGCGCTTTATTCGACAGCGATCATCCAAGTTTTAGCGACACCAGTTTTAGCGATAACTCTTATTCTTTTGGCACTAGAGAGAATCTTGGGCATTGGTTTTTTTGATCCAGCACTGGGTGGAGATCCTGTTTTATTCCAACATTTCTTTTGGTTTTATTCTCATCCAGCGGTTTACATTATGATTTTACCAGCTATGGGTGTGGTGAGTGAGGTAGTAACTGCTTTTTCTCGTAAGACGATTTTTGGCTATACGGCGATTGTTTATTCGAGTCTTGGAATTGCGGGAGTGAGTTTTCTTGTGTGGGGGCATCACTTGTTTGTCAGTGGTCAATCAGAGGTGGCGGGATTGGTGTTTTCCTTCTTGACCATGTTAGTTGGGGTTCCGACTGCGATAAAAATGTTTAATTGGGTGGCAACAATGTACAAGGGGAGCATTTATATGGCGACCCCGATGTTGTATGCATTAGGTTTTTTATTTCTTTTTGCCATCGGTGGTGTGACAGGTATTATGTTGGCGTCTTTGGCGGTCGATGTTCATTTTCATGATACATACTTTGTTGTGGCTCACTTTCATTATGTAATGGTGGGTGGAACCTTGATGTCGATCATGGCAGCCTTCTTTTATTGGTTACCAAAAATGTTTGGTCGCATGTATAATGAGATAGGTGGTCGATTGAGTTTTATTCTTATTTTTGGAGGATTTAATGTGACGTTTTACCCTCAATTTGTCCTAGGAGCGCTGGGAATGCCTCGTCGGTATTTTGATTATTTACCAGCTTACGAGTCATTGAATCAAATTTCTACGATAGGTTCATGGTTGATTGCTTTGGGGTTTATAATAGGGTTAATCACAATTGTACATGCTATTTTTAAAGGAAAAAAGGTGGGAGATAATCCATGGGGAGCAAAAACTCTTGAGTGGACGATTCCCTCTCCTCCGACAGAGCATAATTTTGAAACTATACCTACAGTGACGGCAGGGCCTTATGAGTACAGATGAGTCAATTGTTACAGAATCAGGGCATCATGTGCCCCATCATTTTAACAGCGCTCATCATGAGTACTCCTCAAGCAAGCAGGGGGTTTGGTTATTCCTTGTGACCGAGATGATGATGTTTGGCGCAGTGATTATGGCCTATGCTATGATGAGAAATGTTTATCCAGAAGCTTTTGCCCAAGGGGCGACATTTTTGAATTGGAAAATGGGTTTTATCAATACTTTAGTTTTAATAACCAGTTCATTTACGATGGTTCTGGGAATTCATTATGCTCAAAAAAAAGAGCCTAAGAAGGCGGCAATAAATCTTTGGATCACAGTTCTTTGTGGCGTGATCTTTATGGTTATTAAATATTTTGAGTATAGTCATAAAATTCATATAGGTATTATGCCTGGAAAGCTTTTTAATGCCGATATGTTAATGGCTTCAGGAGAGTTGGGAGGGGCTGCTATTAAAACCCATTTGCCTTTGTACTTCTCTTATTATTTTGTATTGACGGGAATTCATGGTCTTCATGTATTGATAGGAATGGGTTTAGTGGCTTGGGTGGCAATTCGAGCTTCTAGGAATGAATTTGGACCTGATTATTATACCCCTGTTGAAGGCGTGGGTTTATTTTGGCATTTGGTGGATCTAGTGTGGATTTATTTATTTCCAATGCTTTACTTGGTGGGTTAGTGCGTGTTTGAAGAGATAGAAGGGAGTAATTATGGCAACTCATGAAAAACATATTACGGCGAAAACCCATTTAAAAGTTTTTGTGGCGTTGATAGCTTTAACGGTTATTACGGTGATAGCTCCCCATTTGGACTTGTACTGGATGGCAACTCCTGTGGCTTTTTTGATAGCGACAATAAAGGCCTGTTTGGTGTTGTTCTTTTTCATGCATTTAATTCATGATGAAAAATTAAATGTAGTTATCATTGGGTCGAGTTTTTTCTTTTTAATGTTGTTTTTATTTTTTAGTGCGTTGGATATATTCACTCGTGTACCAGAGGTGAGTACATTATAAAAACTCTTAAAATACACGTTTAAAGGGTGACCTTTTTATTGAGGAGTCGTTTCCAGAGTAGGTGAGGGTTGCTTCATTCATTGAAAATTTATGCTGATTTAACTAAGTTTGGCATTGTGATCTTTTCTTTGATCACTGTTATTTTTGGCTATGCATTGGGCTTTTCTGTAGATAAGCAATTTGATTTGGTTCATTTTTTAACGATGATATTTGGGTTTTACTTATTGTCATCGGGCAGTTTGGCCTTTAATCAGTTTCAGGAGTGGGAGAGAGACGCCAAGATGTTGCGAACCCAAGGGAGGGCTATCCCTTCGGGAAAGCTAAAGCCTGCTGCTGTCGCCGTATTGTCTTTTGTTTTTGTTTTCAGTGGCTTCAATATTTTAGCTCAAGCTTCTTTTAGTGCTGCGTTGGTGGGGCTTGTTTCAGTGGTTCTTTATAATGGTTTTTATACTTTGTGGTGGAAACCTAAGTGGACCTTTGGGGCTGTGCCAGGAGCAATCCCAGGGGCCCTACCTGTTGTGATTGGTTATGCCTCTTCACATCCAGATATTTTCACGATTGAATGTGTGTATATTTTTTTATTGATGTTTTTATGGCAAATGCCTCATTTTTGGATCATCAGCTTAAAAATAAAAGATCAGTATAAAGAGGCTGGTTTCCCTGTTCTGCCTGTGGTTCTGGGGGAAGAAAAAACGGTCTATTATATTGGGTTGTATCTTTTTCCTTATTTGGGGCTGGCAATGGCAGCTCCTTGGTTTGTAAAGGTGCAGTGGCTCTACATAGGGTTGATCGTTCCTTTTGTGATTAAAATTTTGATAGAGTTTTTTTATTTTTTTAGGAAAGATCAAAAAAATTGGCTTTCATTTTTTATGTGGATCAATGTGAGTTTATTGGTTTTTTTGCTGGTTCCTATATTGGATCGATGGAGTTTTTTGATTATTTCTGATTGAGTTTTTATTTTTCCAAAGATTTTTGACCAGTGAATTTTTCAATCCTATTGGAATAGTGCCAAAAAGGCGTTTGAGAGCTTTTGTGTTGACCTGAAAACCTTTGGTTGCGATGAGAGATGATGGAACCATTTCTAAAGAAATTTTCTGTACGGGAGAGTTGGTAAAGATAGCTTCTCCTTTGGGGCTGAGAAGGCTTGTGAATTTTGTTTTTTTAAATTCAGTGAGAACTCGGTAGAGCTTCATCTTTTTGTAGTTTGTGGTGTTTTTTATGTAGGAGGAGCCAGGATAAACTCCAGCGTCTTCTTCAGCAATGGCGTTGTAGGAGAATCTGAATCCTGGTTTGAGACCATCCTCATCTTTTAGTAGCATGTAGACGAGGAATGAACTTAGAAAAGTTCCCTTGGGCAGGTCTTTTTTAATGGTTTTTTTTCGACCATTTTCTATAATGATAGCTCGCATTTTATTTTTTGAAAAAACAGCTCGAATTGACTTTGTCGTCTTGTTGATAGCACCATTATATTTAAAGAAAAGGGGTTGTAATTTGTTATTGGCGGTGGCCGTGAGACTTTCAGTGACATTTCCAGCAAGAGAGTTGGTTTTTACATAGGAAGTCACGCGCCATTGTTTTTTTTTCGGATCAAATTCATAGCGGGAAATGGAAAAGCCGACATGTTTTTTCCCTAATTTAATAGCGGAGTAGCTCTCTTGTAGGATCGTGGCCAGAGAGAAGGAGGTAATGAAGAAAATGAAAAAAATAAATGTCAAAAAGGGTTTCATCGGTAAAACTCCTAATGGGGCCGGTAGAGTTAACATGATGACTTTTATGGGAGACATAATCAACTTGGTTTTTAAGCTTTGAAGGACTAGTGTAGGGAGTAGATGGGGTTGATAAAAATACAATGTTTAAGATCAAAACAAAATAAATGGCTAGGCTCTGAGTCAGGGCAGATATCAATATTTATTGCCTTGATTTTTCAAGTGCTCTTTGTCTTCTTTGCCATGGTGATCAATGTGGGTCTCTTGGTTCACCATAAGATCAATCTACAAAATTCAGTGGATTTAGGAGCCTATTATGCCGCTTCTCGTCAGGCAGAGGTTCTTAATGCCATAGCCCATCAAAATTATCAAATTCGTCAAGCGTGGAAACTTTTAAGCTGGAGATATCGAGTCCTCGGCTCGGTGGGGTTTGCTGATCATCCATCTGATCCATATGGAAGTGGAGATGATTCAGACACACTATGGACGAAGTCCCACTTTTTTGATCAACCAACGGGAGTGCCACCTCTCGTTTGTGTGACCCATACCCCGATGTGGAACAGAGGAGCCAGAGTAGGGAGGCAAAATCCTTGTCGTAAATTTTTTCAAAGTGGCGCCTTTAGAATAGTTCTACCAGCCGCTCCACGAAGTATTTTCCGTACAATAGGTGACACGCACAACTTAACATTAAACCTTAATGCAAGAGTAACAGAACAATGCCAACAAATGGGCATTGATAATTGGATGATGGCCGCTCGTATTTTCCATGATTATAAGAATGATCAGGCTAACCGTAAATCTATTATTTATGCTTTGGCTGATGATTTGGGAAGAAGAAGAGAGGATTTTACTGATTTAGATGGAAACTCTGTTGCTGAAGGGGTGAGAAAAACCATTTCTAAAAACCTCACAGATCCCAGTCGTGATGATTTCAATCAATCTAGCCGTCTTCAAGTTTTAAATGGTTTTGCTGTGGCTGGAGGATGTGAGGGAAGAAATTGGCTCTCTGAAATTAGGGTGGAGCCGACCCTTGCTTACGTAGATTCCGAATGTACAAATTCAGGAGTTTTAGGAGCAAATATAAGGTATTTTGATAAACATGTGCATGAATTGCCGACGGAGATTGGGTTTTTAAGTTCTTTAGATCAGGCTCTGCTGTTGGACTTGCACTCTCAAGTTTCAACCGAACCCAGAACTCCAGGAAGTCCTAACTATTTATTGCATTCATCCCTAGGGGTGGAGAAGAACCCTTGGTGCATGGCTTATGTGGGAGTTAAAGCTCAGGTGACGCCCAAAATTCCCTTTTCTCCCCTGGGAGATATTACATTGGAAGCACGGGCTTTTGCCAAGCCTTTTGGAGGTAGAATTGGTCCGTGGTATATGTCGATGTGGCCCAGTGGCTCTGATCAATCTAATGGGGAGGAAATAGATAAACTATTGCCACCGAGGGTGGTGGGTAACGGTGGTAGCTCTGTTGACCCCAGGCGATGGCCGAATTACTCCCGTTTTCCAGGGGACACATTAGGAGTCAGTTCCAGAGCTGTGTTGAGTCAATATGGTAGTCAAATAAAAGGAATTAAAATTCGGTACCAAATGCTGGGACCTTTGATTGTTGATGTGAATGACGTTTCAAGTAGCGCTGGAGATGTATTGTCGTCATCTGAGTGGGGCACTCTTACAGATGATGATAAAATAGAAGCGAATAAATTGCGCAATTTTGAGATTGCGGCGATATCTCCCGATATTTTTGACATTACTTATTACTCTATTGATGCGAATTATTCAGGAAATTACTTGATTCGTTTTGGAGATAATATTCATTCGAGTTCAGGGGAAAACCAAACCCCGAGAGGAGACATTGGTTCTCGGTTACCGAATTTATTTGTAAATGTGTCCCAACAAATAAATGTTTTGAATGGTCTTTTTAACAGCTCTTCTTTAGATAAAGACAAACTTTACCATAAAATAACAAGTAAAGATAATTTACTAACAAGCTGGACTCAACTAACACCTAAAGATTACTCACTAAAAAGTGAACTCTTTGGCAAATGCCTGTCTCCATCACCATCATCTCCTTTCCCAACGGGCCAGCCACCAAACCCAGGAGACTGCATCTCAGGAGGCCGTACAGGCTATTCAGTAAAACTTGTTGCCAAAGAATATTTAGAAAGCAAAGACCTCCCCCTAGGCGGAGGCCCAAACAAAGGCCCAATTAAAAACCCCCCCCCCCCTAATTTTTAAAACCAAACTCTTTTTGTTTTTTAGTTTTTTGTATTTCTCAAGAGTGCTTTCCTTTAACCTATCCCTACACATATCTCTAATGGCTTTTTGCTGCCATTTCTTCCAAGTGTATGGGGTTTTATTCTCTAGGATTTCATCGAGATCTCTTCTAGAATTATTTTAAGATTCTTAGGCTCTATGTTAAAAAAAATACGAACTAAAGCCATTCTTTAATCTTAAGAATCTCACTAACTCTCTTTTGGACAATACCAAAAAAACCTATGTTCTTACAAGTTCCTTATTAGATTATAAATTTACATCAACAACTCTAATCATTTTATTCATCATTAAAATAGCTTAGGTCAATTTTTTTCACTTTATAATTAGCAACATCATCAACACCAAGACTATATTCAAACATAAACTCAACAAGTTGAACTCCTGATATCAAAATAATTCGATTATCAATGCCTTTAACATATTCTAATGCATCTTTAGAGTAATCAGATGTGGTGATAAATATGCCTTTCTTAGCTCTCCTGCCTTGTAAAGCTCCTACAAACTTTTGAATTTCTGGCCTACCAACTGTACTGTCCCATCTTTTAGCTTGAATATAAATTACATCAAGCCCTAGCTTGTCTTCATTAATAACACCATCTATGCCACCATCTCTTGCTTTACCAACAACTTTACCTGCTTCGAGCCTAGAGCCGCCATATCCCATTTTTACTATTAAGTCCACAACGAGTTGTTCAAAAAAATTTGGAGAGCATTCTTTTATTGTAAAAAGCATCTCACTGAGAAGCACTTCTTTTAGTTTTGAATACTCTGACTCAAGTTTTTCTTCAGGGGTCGATAAAATTTCAAGAGATATTTCATTCTCACTCTTTTCTGTGCTTACATCTCTAAAAGCTAAGAACTCAGGGAATTTATTTAAATAGTTAACATCAATACTCTTAGGGTTTTCCTCTAAAACCTTTTTCCCACGATCTGTAATCACAAACACTCCATGGGACACTGTCTCTAACAACCTAGCTTTCGTTAAATACGTTTTAGCCCAACCCACACGGTTATAAAATATTTTTTGTCCACCAGAGGGCAGCAGTTTATTTTGCTCATCTTCCGTTAACTTAAAATTATCAGCCAATTTACTCACAAGTTTTGCTGTTTTCCAGTTCTCCCCATTAGAAGACATATTTAAAACTGGGAGCATTAAAGATTGGTAATCTGGTATGTTCATTCATTCCTCCCATTATATATGGTGTCATTTTTCAAATCATTCACAATAGCACCATACTTTCTAACAAAAGACTGACAAATACTATAAGAAATTTCATAAAGTGAAACTTAAAAAACTCTTCTCAAATTAAAAGTGATAACACTTGAGAATAATTGAATTTTTGAAAATAGCTATAAAAGACTAACGATCTTTGGCGCCACCACCCGCATGTCTGAACACGGAGATAAAAACCTCCGTTATTCCCAGTCATTCCCAATTTTCAGAAAGAGTGTTTCAAAGCTTTTCTTTTATCCCTAAATCTCTCAGCCAGTTGCCAACGGCAACCGCCCCCGTTGTTCCCAGTCATTCACAGCTTTCAGACGAGAGTGTTTTAAAGGGGTTTTTATCTCCAGGTGAGTTCGGATTGGTGCGATGCTCGCAAAGCGAGCGGCGCTGCCACCCGCATGTCTGAACATGGAGATGAAAACCCCTTTAAAACACGCCTCCCTGCCAAAAGCTATTTAGTGTATTAAAAGGACTCAAAACAGCTACATACCATATAATTTTTACCCAGTATCTTTGGCTTTCAAGAGTTGAAAAATAAAAAAACTAAGTAATATCAAATAGATACAAACTCGTACCAAGTGGTATAAAAAATGCTCTGCAAGAAGAGATAATATAAATAAATTGTAATAAAAGCACATAACTTAGGAGTTGAAATGAAAATTTTTATGATTGGGCTGAGCCTATTATTCTCTACAACTGTTTTTGGGTTACTAGAAAATTGTCCAGGGATAGGTTGTCCTGCACCTACAACATCGGCACCATTAACTTCAGGGCCAATTTATGAAAGCCAAAAACCTTTTCGAGAGAAAGTAAAAAAACATTTTCAAGAGCAACTTCAAAAACTTGGTTACTCCATGGAACCTGGGTTTTCTCTTGTTATAAATAATATAGAACGTTCTCATTCTGCTGATGTTCTTGTGCGAAAGGGCACTATAGAGAGTAGTTTTTTATTAAATAGTAATGAGATTTGTACGAATAGAAGTTTTTTAAATGCCATCTTTTTTTGGTCATATGATGAGTCAAAGTATATAGCTATTAGTCCGTCTGATTTGGAAGAAAAACTATTATTTAAGTGTTTCAATGTAGAAACTGGAACTCAAAATTCAAGCTCCTTTTTACTTTCTTTTCCTTCTGATGAGGAAACACGTAATTTTCTAACCAAATCTCTTCGTTAATGAGAGGTCCTTTTTAAACCAAACTCTGTTGACTAGTAGATTTCCCAAGTTTTCACCACTGAGCAGCTGACCAACAGCTGCTTCATTTTTTTAGAAAAGAGCATTTCAAAGCTTTTCTTTTATCCCTAAATCTCTCAGCCAGTTGCCAACGGCAACCGCCCCCGTTATTCCCAGTCATTCCCAATTTTCAGAAAGAGTGTTTCAAAGCTTTTCTTTTATCCCTAAATCCCTCAGCCAGTTGCCAACGGCAACCGCCCCCGTTGTTCCCAGTCATTCCCAATTTTCAGAAAGAGTGTTTCAAAGCTTTTCTTTTATCCCTAAATCCCTCAGCCAGTTGCCAACGGCAACCGCCCCCGTTGTTCCCAGTCATTCACAGCTTTCAGACGAGAGTGTTTTAAAGGGGTTTTTATCTCCAGGTGAGTTCGGATTGGTGCGATGCTCGCAAAGCGAGCGGCGCTGCCACCCGCATGTCTGAACATGGAGATGAAAACCCCTTTAAAACACGCCTCCCTGCCAAAAGCTATTTCTCAATAGTGAGGGAATTAATAAGAACATCCTCAACAGGCCGATCCATCTCCCCCGTAGCTATCTTCCCAATAGTTTCGATAATATCCATACCCTCAACAACTTCGCCAAAGATAGAGTGTCGATTATCAAGCCAAGGAGTTGGAACAAGAGTTATAAAAAACTGACTTCCATTTGTGTTAGGCCCAGAGTTGGCCATTGATAGTAACCCTGATTTACTGTGTTGTAATTCAGGGTGAAATTCATCTTCAAATCGATATCCAGGATCACCTGTCCCTTTTCCAAGAGGACAACCTCCTTGAATCATAAAATCACTGATAACTCGGTGAAAAATAAGGCCGTCATAAAAAGGAGTGTCTTTTTTTTCTCCTTCAACGGAATACTCTTTACTGCCCTCGGCAAGACCAATGAAATTAGCCACTGTCTTTGGAGTTTTGTCATCAAAAAGATGAACTTTAAAAGTTCCAGAGGAAGTATTGAAATTAGCGTAGCTCATGAAATTACTCCTTTATGATGGTGACGTTACTCATACGTACTGTTTTTAAAGGTCTGTCGCCTTTTTGTGTTTTCGTTAGGCCTATTTTTTTTACAAGATCCATTCCTTTAATAACTTTTCCAAAGACAGTGTGACGGCCATCGAGCCAGGGCGTGGGGACGAGTGTGATAAAAAACTGACTTCCATTCGTATTAGGACCAGCATTGGCCATGGAAAGAACTCCAAAGGCGTCGTGTTTTAAGGATGAGTTGATTTCATCGGAAAAACTGTAACCAGGGCCACCTTGGCCAGACCCTTGTGGATCGCCCCCCTGAATCATAAAATCTTTAATAACTCGGTGAAAAATCAAGTTATTGTAGAATTTTTTGCCCTTATACTTTGAAGAAACTTTTTTATTTGTTCCTTCGGCGAGGGAGACAAAGTTTTTTACTGTTTTCGGAGCTTTCTTGTTGAAGAGTTTAATTTTTATTTGTCCGAGTTTTTTCTTTTCTTGAGTGATATCCATAACAGCGTAGATGTTTTTATAAGTTTTTATATTGGTTGTCGCTTTGGCTTGAGCATGGAAATTTAAATTCACAAGAACAAAGGAAATGACGTAGACAAGAAGGATTTGGTTTATTTTTTTTAACAATGAGGACATAGTAATCTCCTTAGATGTGAGTGACTCATCGATCATTTGTCGAGAGTGGAGAGCAGGCTATACTTTGATTTTGAGGGGGTCAAGGGCATTCAGGAGAGCCTTATTTTCTTTTAAAATATTTTGAATTTCCAAGGAAAACTCCTCTGGGGAGAGGTTAAAGAATTTGGCAAGATACTGAAAGCTTTGTGATTTTGTGTTTAATAAAGATGAAGGTTGTTGAGTGCTAAGTCGATGAAGTTGTTCCGCAGTGCGTAGAAAGTTGTAACCGTGGATGAGCCTTTTAGAGGAATTCTTCCAATCTGAGGACTCCTTACACAGGGCTTCTAACATGGAGAAAGACGAAGGGGATTTGAAAGGGAGTTGCATCTGCAAAATAGCAATTTGTATATGAAACTCACAATCAACAATACCGCCAGGAGACATCTTAATATCAATTTTATCAGGGCTGTTTTTCTTCAAAAGCTGATAACGAATAGATGAGAGAGCATTGAGATCATCGGGAGTGATTTTTTTTGCTAAAAGAGTTTCTTGTAAATCAAAATTGAGTTTTTCACTGAGAGATCTAGCTCTTAAGTAGGCC
This sequence comes from Bdellovibrionales bacterium, assembly GCA_965217115.1. Lineage (GTDB taxonomy): Bacteria > Bdellovibrionota > Bdellovibrionia > Bdellovibrionales > CAYMLA01. The sequence goes on from OZ244239.1 coordinate 1,512,373, forward strand.
TGACATTGCCATGCTTCGGCAGAGTTCTCGAAGAAATCTTTTAAATGATCTTCACTGACAAGAAGAGTGTTGTTGCCTCCGTAGGGAGTGAGTCTCATATCAATATCATAAATGGTTCCTCCTCTTTGAGCGTCTGTCAGGCGTGAAACTAATCGTTTTGCGATTTTATTATCAATAGCCTGAGGTGATCCTGGAGTGACAAGAATGAAGTCAAGATCAGCTTTGAGACCAAGTTCTTGCCCACCCCATTTTCCAAGACAAAGAACTTTGAGGTCGCTGTGACCGTACTCTTTTTTGAGAGATGCCAAAAGATGAGTTACGATATTGTCGGCACAGATGGTTAAAGAAGAGAAGAACTTATCCAGATTTTTATTGCCCAGAAAATGAAAACCTGAAACAAGCTCCGTGATAAGCTTGCGTTCAAGTAATTCATCTAAAAGAAGGGCCATGTCATTGGAAAAATTTTTATGGGTTCTGAATAAGAAACTATCCAATAAATCAGGCCTCTGACAGATAATACGACTTAAATAAGGGGAGAGGGAGAAGAGATAGCAGAGGTCCTTAATGAGTTGAGGGTGGTGATTAAAGAGAGAAAACAAAGATTCCTTTGCTTTCGTGGAGTCAATAAAATCAGCTAAGTTAGCTACAGCCAGATCTTTGTTTAAATCCAATTCGGCAGCATGCTCAATGAACTGTTTCAGAAAGTTATTTTGGGTTTTTGGATTTTTTCTTTTTCGTGAAGATTTTGTTTGGCTTTGTTGTAATCGTTGCCAGTGATGGTCGATCGTGTTTTTTTGAAATCCAAGCTTTTCAAGCCAGATGTTCTGTCCATCAGGAGAAGATGAGATATTTTGTTGTGGAACAGGTCCAATCACGGACTCAACTCTTTGACTGACAAGAGTCATTTTTGAAACAATATCGTCAAAAGAGACATTGAATTTCTGGCAGAAGCTCTTTGTAATGAAGTGAGTTTGTTGATCGTTCTCAATTTGAACAAGGTTTTCTAATTGTCGCAAATACCAATAGGTTTCTGATAAGAATTTTCCAAGTTCTTGTTCAATGAGCTTGTTTTCACTGAGTGCATTAAGAGCGATGGAGGTTTGTTGGTGACGAATTTGTGGTGTTTTGCCTCCGTGAATAACCAGAAGAGCGTGGGTGAAAAGCTCAATGTCTCTTATTCCTCCAGGATTTAATTTTAGGTTTATTTTTTCTGGATTATTGCTGCGATAGTGAATGTGAATTTGTGAGCGTAAATGATGTATACTCTCTAAGAGGGAAAAATCTAGGTGTCGTCGGTAACAGAATTTTTGATTAAAACCTGCAATTTCTCTCTCTATGTTTTGGCTGCCGCAAATAAAGCGCATGCGTAGCAGAGCGAGTCTTTCCCATGTTTCGCCGTAATTACTGTAGTAATCTGTAAACTGTTGAGGGGAGGGGATTAAGGGTCCTAATCGTCCTCCTGGTCGAAGGTCAAAGTCCACTCGAAAGATAAAACCAAATTCATTAAAGTCATGGAGAAGGGCTTTGAAAGTTTTTAAAAAAGGTTCAAATAAATGTGGATCTTTGTCACAAATAAATAGAACATCAATATCAGAACTTAGGTTTAGTTCCCAAGAACCAAGTTTTCCAAAGGCAAAAAGAGCTAAAGAGTTTTCATTTTTAAAATTAAGCTGTTCACAGGTGATAGTCCAGGCTTCGGTAATAATTTTGTCAGCTTCTTGTGACCAATAGAAACAGACCTCTTGTGCTGATGCTTTTTTAAAGAATGTGGCAAAGGCAGAGTTGAGCCAATGGCGGTGACGTTTTATAGATAGTTGATCTTTTTTAGAGGAAGTCGGTTGTTCACTAAGTCTTAGATAGCGAGCAACGGCAGGCAGCTTGTCTGCAATCAGATCAAGTTGTTCTTGCTCGTACTGTTTTATATCGAGAATACTATTCATAGTTAAATTATTTATTGTTAAAGGGATTATTATGTTCTGTAAAGGTTTTGATGGTTGATACTGTTATTCAAGAACAGGAGACCATTTTGGTTTATAGTAATTGTTTTGATCAAACGTTATACGACGTTCATTCGTCCCATCGGAATTGATAACGTAGAGCTGATTCCTTCCAGAGCGATTGCTAATAAACATGATATGGCGGCCATCGGGGGACCAGGTGGGATCTTCGTTGTTAGAGTAGACACCATTGGCCTTACGGGCTGTTGTAAGACGAATAAGGCTTGTTCCATTAGCTTTCATGGAGAAAATATCAAAATGTCCTTTATCATAACCAGCAAAGGCAAGTTTTTTTCCATCAGGAGACCATGAAGGACTGGCGTTGTAGCGCCCAGCGATGGTGACGCGTTTAGGTTTCTTTGTTCGAGTGTCCATAACGTAGATCATAGGCTTCCCAGTGCGATCGGACGAAAAAGCTATATGAGTGCCACTCTTTGCAATAGCAGGTTCTACATTCATGGCTCGTCCAGGTCCATAGGTCATACGATCAAGGATTTTTCCAGATTTATTAATGCGAAAAATATCTGGTTTTCCTTTTTGCGAAATCGTGAGGAAGAGATCGCGGCCATTGGGGTGCCAAGTGGAGCCTGAGTTAACTCCAGGACGACTAGAGACGAGCCAACGTTTGTCTTTGTTGAGTTGATAGATAAATAAATCCCAATTTCGTTTTTGTGATCGTCTGTGTTTAACCAGCGCAGAATAAGCAATGGCTTTTCCATCGGGTGACCAACTAGGTGAGAGAGTAATAGAACGATGTCGAGTGAGAGGCTTTGCATTAAAGCCATCCCAGTCCATAAGAAAAATTTCTCGCCAGCCTTTGTTTTTTGCGTATTTATTAGCAGGACGAGTGGATGAAACGATGATTTTAGATTTGAACATGCCTTCTTTACCAGTGAGTTTTTTTATAAGATCTGTGGTAAAGCTATGAGCGATGAGGCGAACTTTGTCCACAGACCCAGTGTAGCGTCTACCGAGAATGAGACTTGCCTGTTTAATAGAGTAGGAGTAGGTTTCTAAAGTGATTTTTCTTCCGTTGACGTTAAAACCAGCCATGATTAAAAAATCGCTACCAATCACGCGCCAGTTTTTGAAAAGAAAACCATTGGGATTTCCAGGGGCAGGCTTCATGCTTTTTTGCGCGGGGTTTTCAATATAAGCTTCGGGTTCGATGAATTGGAAAAAAGAAGCTACGGCAAGGTCATTGTAGATAGTTTTATAAAGTTCTACACCGATAGAGTTATACTTACGAGCAGAGGAAGGGGTGCCAAGAAATCGAAATGGTGGCAAGGCAAGAAGACTTTTTTTTATCTTGGCTTCTCCGACTTTGATATAAATACGATTTTGTGTAGAGCTCCATGCTCTTTCTATAGGTGCAAGAAGAAGAAAAAAGGAGAAAAATAAAAAAATAAATTGTTGTGAAACATTCTTATTAAGATGAAAATTTTTTTTCATTAGGTCACTCCGGAAAGCCTAAGGTTATACCTTTTATCTTAACTATATCAATAAATTTCTTGCTAGGTGGAGGAAAAGGAGATGCACGCTGGATTGTGTTAAGAATAATTTCGTCATATTCAGGATTGTCAGAAGAGCGAAGAATTTTTTTTTCAATCACGAAACCTTGTGAGTTTAATCTGACCAATGCGAGGGTTTTAAGATCAGATTGAGCTAACCACTCTGGTAACTCCCAGAATTGCTTGACGTGAATATCAATTTGAGTTTGGTAATCATCGTGTTCAAGCTTGTTAAGCCCTGTTAATTGGGTTCCTGCGGCAAGGGTATTGCCTTTGAACTTTTGTTTTGGAGTTTTACTCAGAAGTTCTCTCTTAAGAGCCTCGATAGCTCTCTGGGCCTTAATTTTATCAATGGCTTGTTGTTGTCGGTTTTTTTGTTTAAGATTTACTTTTGGAGATTGTTTTTTCTTATTAATCTTAGGTCTCTCAATAGAGACAGTTTTTTTGTGAGTGTTTTTTATTTTGTTAAGCTGTTTGTCAGGCAAAGCAATAATATCAACTTTGATTGCAGGGATATATTGATCTATAGAAGAGGGGAAATAAATATTTTTAACAGAGAAAGATAAAAACAAAAATACATGGGCGGCAACGGACCATAAAAGAGAGGATGTAAAAGAGTTTTTTTTTCTAATGTATTCTGTCATTTAAAAAAACATCCTAATTGGTTTTTATTTTTTTGGTAGAGTAAGAAGACCCACGCTATAGACTCCTGCCGCTCTTATTTCGCTAATAGTTTCGGCGACAAATCCGTAGTCAACTTTTTTGTCTGCTTGAAGATAGACTTGCTTTGTTTTTCTTTTTGAAAAAATGGATTTTAATTTTGCTCTGAGGTTTTTTGTTGGGATTTTCACATCCCCAATAAGAACTTGTCTTTTCGCATTAATAGTAAGAACAAAAGGGTCTCCTTTGGGGTTAACCCCTGAATTTGTTGTTTCAGGAAGATTAACTTCAATACCTTGTTGCATAAGGGGGGCCGTAACCATAAAGATAATAAGTAAGACGAGCATCACGTCGACGAGGGGAGTGATGTTAATCTCGCTTAAGGTGCTACGTTTGTTTGACGGCCCTTCATTCATGCCCATTTGTATTACTCTCCTTTAGAGAAGCTATGTTTAAGAATATTGAGAAAATCAGATGAAAAACTATTTAAGCTAAGTTCTTCTTTTTTTAATTTTGAAATGAAATGGTTGTAGGCAATAACAGCGGGAATAGCAGCGGCGAGACCAATGGCAGTGGCAACAAGGGCTTCGGCAATTCCAGGAGCAACGACGGCTAGACTTGCGCTGCCCGTTGCTCCAATGTTTTGAAAGGATGTCATAATACCCCACACGGTTCCAAAGAGACCGATAAAAGGGCCAGTGCTTCCTGTTGTAGCAAGAATGGAAAGCTTTGACTCTAGCTCAGTGATTTCGTTGTCCATCGTTTTGCGTAGAACTCGTTCGATGCTGTCGAGTTCAAGAAGACGAGGGGTTTCTCCATGAGCACTATTTTCAGCAGCGTTTCTAAAATGGGGAGAAGCGATGATTTTTTGTCGCTCTAAGTAGGCAGCCTTAAAAAGTCGAGCTACGCTGCTTTTATAATAGAGATGAAGATCATCGTAAATCGCTTCAAGGGAGTTCGTCTTCCAAAAGAAATCGGAGAAAGAGGCGTTAATGATAAGAAGATTTTGAAATTGCTTACGTTTGGAAAAAATCACACTCCAACAAAGAATCGATAATCCAATGAGAATTAAAAGAGTGAACTGCACAACAGGGCTGCCGTTTATAACAGCGTCCCAGATATTTGTATTGACGGTGGTTGGAGGTAGAGGAGTTGCTGCATGGGCGACAGTCAGGAAAAAATTTTGAAACATAGAAGTTGCCTTTAAATTAGGAAGTTAATGATGTTTTTTTGATTTTATAGCTCGCGGGGCCTTTTGGCAAAGGGAGGCTCTTTGAGAAGAAGAGACAGGTCTTTTGTATTAAAGGCGTTAGTCTAGGTAATAGCCTAGGAAATAGTCTAGGCTATTTATCAGAATTTCTTTTGTAACTCCCTAGAGGGTCATTTCTATAGAAAAGGTGTGAGAATTCCATCCACACCTTCTCTGGTGAGTTTTTCAAGGTCTTCTCTTGAATGAATAGGGCCGAGAATCACCTTCATTTGTCGGCGGTGAATTTCTTTAATAAGTTTTTGGCTGAAGCTGCGTTGACCATGTTTTTTCTGATATAAGGAGGCGACGATAATATCTCCTCTTATCGGAGAAATAGTCTCGATAAAAAGCCCTTCGAGAATTTTTAATTTTGTGAGTTCAGTTTGCCCTGAGCCAAAAAGCCAAAGGGGCTGCAATTTTTTTATCGTTTTTATAATAATATCGTAATCACTTTGAATCAGAACTCTCTTGTCTGCTTGGTGTTTTGTGACAATGGTAACAATTTTTTTGTGAATGCCTTTTTCATTAGCTTGAATATTAAGAATAAAGCGTGATGTGGGGAATGAAGCCAGAGCCTCTTCTAACGTGGGAACCTTCATTGAAGTTTTCTGTTCGTTCCATGGAATTGTCAAATTTTGGATTTCTTTAAGGGTGTGATCCTTGACTTTACCTAGCCCATTGGTTGTGCGGTCAAGGGTGTTGTCAGCCATAAGAAAAAGGTAACCATCTTTACTTTGCTGAATATCAACAAAGAAAACAACCAAAGGGTTGATTCGTCGCGCGGCCTCAAGAGCCTCCAAAGTATTTTCTGGATATTCGGAGCTAAGTCCTCGATAGGAAATAAGCTGAGGCCCTCCATTGAAGTCTCTTAGGAATTCGTGGGAAACATGGTAATTTGCTCTGGAGAGGCCATATAAACGCAACCCGAATAAAGTTAGAAAGAGAGCCATCGTAGAAAAAACACAAATAACAATCAGTCGCATGGGTTTTAAGCTCCTTTTGTATTCGATTTGATTGAATTTATATCTAAATTTGACGATTTGGCAATAGTTCCATGGGGAGGATTTTAGGTTTCCAGAGAAATAAGTACAAAAAAAGCTTATTTATGTTGAAAGCTGCTTAAAAAATGGTAGTTTTCCTCTGGATTTGCCAGAGTGCTTGTGAAGTCGTTTGAGGGAGAAATGGTAAAAATAAATCGTAAATTGGAATATGCAATTATGGCGTTGAAAGTTCTGAACGACAGGGCTGCCATGCAAGGGCAGGATGGGGGACTGACAACAGTTAAGGAGGTTTGTGATCTTCTTTTGTGCTCCTACGACGGCATGGCAAGAGTGATGCAAAAAATGGCACATGGGCAGCAGATAAAAGGACAGGAATTGTTGGTCTCTGAGCAGGGTATTGGGGGTGGTTATCGTTTGAATCGAAACCTTGATCAAGTATCGATGTATTCTTTAATGGAAGTGGTTTTAGGTCCTATCGAAATTGCAAGGTGTCTTCAACAGAACAAGTCATGTCAGATGATGAAGACCTGTAATATAGTGTCCCCAATAAATGCCTTAAATTTAAAGATTACGGAGTTTTATAAAACACTCAGTATGGCTGAAATTTTTTCGGTTTCAGAAAACGTAACATCTTTGATGGGACAGGCCCAGCAGCAGAAAAATGAAATACGAGGTATTGCTAAATGAGTGCTGAAAAGAATCAAATCGCTTCGAATCGGGATTATAAATATGGTTTCTATACTGATATTGAAACGGATCAAATTTCAAAGGGACTTAGCGAAGATATTATTCATTTAATTTCAGAAAAGAAGAAAGAACCAAAGTTTATGCTTGAGTTTCGCCTGCGGGCTTTTCATTATTGGCAGACTTTGCAAGAGCCACAGTGGACTGATCTGAGTTATCCAAAAATTAATTTTCAGGATATTTGTTATTATTCCTCTCCCAAAAAGCAACAAGAAATAAAAAGCCTAGATGAAGTTGACCCTGAACTTTTAAAAACCTTCGAAAAACTGGGAATTTCTTTAAATGAACAAAAAAGACTTTCTGGAGTTGCCGTGGATGTGGTCTTTGATAGTGTGAGTTTAGGGACGACTCATCAAGAGGAACTGGAAAAAGAAGGGGTCATTTTTTGTTCAATTTCAGAGGCATTACAAAAATATCCTGAGTTGGTAAAAAAATATTTAGGAACAGTTGTTCCTTATAAGGATAACTTTTATGCGGCTCTGAATGCAGCAGTTTTTACTGATGGATCGTTTGCCTATATTCCCAAGGGAGTGACTTGTCCTCTAGACCTGTCGACTTATTTTCGTATTAATGCTCAAGAGACGGGACAGTTTGAGAGAACTCTTGTTGTGGCCGAAGAGGGAAGTTTTGTTAATTATCTAGAAGGCTGCACGGCTCCACAGAGAGATGAAAATCAACTTCATGCAGCGGTGGTTGAACTGGTCGCCTTGGACGATGCAGAAATTCGTTATTCTACTGTGCAAAATTGGTATGCGGGTAATAGAGAAGGCCAGGGTGGAATTTATAATTTTGTAACTAAACGTGGAAGATGTGCAGGAAAGAATTCTAAAATTTCTTGGACTCAGGTGGAAGCAGGTTCTGCTATCACGTGGAAGTATCCAAGCTGTATTCTTGAAGGAGAAAATTCGGAGGGATATTTTTACTCTGTGGCTTTAACTCATGATAAAATGCAGGCTGACACTGGAACAAAAATGATTCATGTGGGAAAAAATACGAAAAGCACAATTATCTCTAAGGGAATTTCAACAGATCAGTCGCAGAATGTTTATCGTGGATTGGTGAAAATCATGCCCAGTGCCGAGGGAGCAAGAAATTTTTCTCAATGTGATTCAATGCTTGTTGGAGATCAGTGTGGTGCAAAAACTTATCCCTATATAGAGGTGAAGAACAATACTGCCACCTTAGAGCATGAGGCTTCGACGTCGAGAATGAGTGAAGAGCAGCTGTTTTATTTGCAATCCCGTGGCTTGGATATGGAAAAAGCCATATCCACAGTGGTTAATGGCTTTTGCAAAGAAGTTTTTAAAACCTTGCCCTTAGAGTTTTCGGTGGAAGCAGTGAAATTAATTGAAATGAAGTTAGAAAATAGTGTTGGTTAGGAGAGTTTAAATGTTATCTATTAAAAACCTACATGTGAGTGTAGAAGAAAAAGAAATATTAAAAGGATTGAGCTTAAATGTAAAAGCTGGAGAAGTGCATGCCATCATGGGGCCAAATGGTTCGGGTAAGAGCACGTTGTCTAAAGTTATCGTAGGCGACTCATCTTATCAAGTTACAAAAGGTGAAGTTTTATACGATGTTAACTTTGAAATGAAAAATATCTTTGATCTTAGCGTAGATGAAAGAGCTAAAGAGGGTGTCTTTTTGGCATTTCAATATCCAGTGGAAGTGCCAGGAGTGTCAAACTTGACCTTTTTACACACGGCTTTTAATTCTATTTGTGAGCATCAAGGGTCAGAGACAATGTCCGAGGAAGAGTTTTATGATTTCGTGCGTGAAAAGATGAAAACTGTCGATATAAATCCTCGTTTTTTGGATCGCCCAGTGAATGTGGGGTTTTCTGGAGGAGAAAAGAAGCGCAATGAGATTTTACAAATGGCTGTTTTAGCACCAAAATTGGCTTTTTTGGATGAAACTGATTCAGGATTAGACATTGATGCCTTAAGGATTGTTGCCGGTGGAATCAATAAATTAAAATCTTCTGAAAATGCCATTGTCTTAATAACTCATTATCAAAGACTACTTAACTATATTGAACCTGATTTTGTACATGTTTTGAGTGACGGTCAAATTATTGAAACAGGCGATAAAAATCTGGCTCTAAAATTAGAAGACAAGGGTTATGACTGGATGATAACGTCGGAGAAAATAAATAAATGAGTTTTGAAAGCCTGCTTTTTCAAAATAAGAGTAAAAACAATAAAATCTTGTGCTCTAAGGATGAAGAGTATTTGGATTATATTCAATCAGTGGGGTTCCCTAATCGTAAACAGGAATCTTGGAAATACCTAAATCTTGAAAAAATAAAAAAAACTCAATGGGTTTTGCAAGATCAGAAAAAAAAACCTTTGAATAAAGAAGATATAAAAGAGATTGAAAAGCTAAAAATAACAAATGCCATCCATGTCGTTTTTGTAAATGGTGTTTATATCCCTCAGATATCTAGTGAGGAAAAAGACACATCGCTATTTTCCATTTATGATAAAAGCAAAGACAGTCAGAGAGATGGTAAGAACCACTCAGAAAAGCGAAGCTGCTTTAACAAGAAGGTGAATTATTTTTCAGCATTTGTTTTATTAAGCTCTGAAGAGGTTATTTCTTTTGAGGTTAAGAAAAACACCAAACTAAAAAAAATATTGCAAATCATTCATTGGCAAAATGGTGACTCAGAAGAGTTAGAGGAAAGGCTATTTCGTCAGAGAATTAATTTTAAAATTGAGGAAGGAGCTGAATTAAAAGTTATTGAAACGATTGATCAGGCAGAGAGCCAAGTAAGATCATTTGAGAGTTTGTCATTAAGGGTGATTGATGTTCAGGTAGGAAAAAGAGGGTGTTTTGACCTCTGTCGAGTTCATAAGAGTAAGAAAATAAAATGTATAAATCACATTCGAGTGGAGCAGGAAGAGGGGAGTCAGTTTTATTATTTAGGAGCAGACATTCAGGGGGAATTGATTCGCAATGACATTAGTGTTTCGGTGAATGGCCGTCACTGCGAAACGTCTGTAGATGGGTTTTATTTAACAAAAGATAATCAAGAGATTGATAATCACGCCTTTATAGAACAGAGAAGTCCTGATTGTAAGACCCACCAGCTTTATAAGGGTTTTTTAACAGATAAATCTCACGCTGTGTTTGATGGTAAAATAGTGATTCAGGAAAAATCACAAAAAGTTAATGTTCAGCAGCTTAACAGAAACCTGCTAATTGGCTCTAAATCTCGTGTAGACACAAAACCTAATTTAGAGGTTTTGGCTGATGATGTAAAAGCGAGTCATGGAGCGACGGTGGGGCAGCTAAATGAAGAAGAATTATTTTATTTCCAAAGCCGAGCTATTTCAAAAAAGAAGGCATTGGAGATGATAGGTTTTGGTTTTTTAGTAGATGTGTCCTATCGGTTGCGAAATTTAGATGTAAGGGTTCGTGTTGAAGAGTGGATGAGAGAGTCTTTTAAAGGGTTGGTTTGATATCGAAAAAGAATTTGATGTTAATAAAATACGAGAAGATTTTCCTATTCTCAAAAAAGAGATAAACGGAAAACCCTTGGTGTATCTAGACAGTGCTGCATCGGCGTTAAAGCCTCGCTCTGTGGTAGACCGTTTATCAAATTATTACCTTTATGAGTCATCAAATGTTCATCGAGGTTCTCATTATCTAAGTGACCAAGGCACTTCTAATTATGAAAATTCCAGAGAGAAAGTGAGAGGTTTTATCAATGCAGACTCTTGCCAAGAAATTATTTTCACTAAAGGGACAACGGAGTCAATTAATTTGGTGGCGCAGTCTTGGGGGTACTCACAATTAAAACAAGGTGATGAGATTCTTCTTACAGAGATGGAGCATCACTCTAATATTGTTCCATGGCAGATATTGGCAGAAAAAGTTGGTGCTGTGATTAAAGTGCTTCCAATAGTAGATGAGAGAGGGAATCTCTGTGAGGAATCTTTTGAACGGCTTCTTTCGGAGAAGACAAAAATGGTGGCGATCACTCATTGTTCTAACACCTTGGGAACGATCAATGACATAGAGAGAATTGTGAAAAAGGCTAAGGCTATCGGTGCCAAAGTTTTGGTTGATGGAGCTCAGGCAGTTTGTTGCCAGAAGGTGGACGTGAAGAAGCTTGATTGTGATTTTTATGCTTTTTCAGGACACAAACTTTGGGGACCTTATGGCATTGGAGTTTTGTATGGAAAAAAAGATATTTTGAATGAAATGCCTCCCTATCAAAGTGGAGGGAGTATGATCTCAGAGGTGAGTTTTTTAAAAACAACCTTTGGAGAGCTGCCGAATAAATTTGAAGGGGGAACTCCTCATATAGCAGGAGCGATTGGTCTGAGTGAGGCGATTGACTACACTTTGAGTGTTGGAATAGAGGCTATTCATTCACATGGGGAGATGTTACTCAAGGAAGCCAGCGAAGGATTAAAGGCGATAGACGGTTTACGTGTAATAGGTGAGGCAGAAAAAAAGACAAGTTTGATTTCTTTTGTTATTGAGGGAGTTCATCACAGTGATTTGGGTCAAATTTTAGATGAGCAGGGTGTGGCGATAAGAACGGGGCATCATTGCACTCAGCCATTAATGGAGAAATTGGGATTACCGGGTACAACGAGAGCTTCTTTTTCTATGTACAATACTCGATCAGACGTAGAGGCATTGATTGAAGGGGTTAAAAAATCTGTGGAGTTATTACGATGAATAAAGAAAATATTGATGCTGAAATTTTAATTCGTGTGCAAGCCACTCCCAATCCAAGTGCATGGAAATTTGTGATTAATCGAGTGGTCAAGACAGAGGGAAAAGCCTCCTATTCTTCGCAACAGGATGCCCAAGATCTTTTGTTAGTAAAATCTTTATTCTCTGTTTTGGGTGTGACCCAGGTGCATCTTTTCCGCAATATTGTGACAGTGACTCATATAACTGGTTTTGAAAAAGTAGAAAATTGGAAAGAATCTGTGAGTATTGTTTTACAAACACGTTTACCTGTTCATAACCCTGATTTTGTCATTGAACAAAATGGGCAGAAGGAACGCCGAGAGCAGATAGATCCGGAGCTGAAAAAAATTGATGATATTTTAGATCGTACGATCCGCCCAGGTCTACAGGGAGATGGGGGAGATATAGAGGTTGTGGAGTTAACAAATAATCGTTTGATTGTCCGTTACGAAGGGGCTTGTGGCTCTTGCCCCAGTGCCACAACAGGAACCTTAATGGCCATCGAAGGAATTTTGCAGGATCAATACAATAGCCAGATCGAAGTTATTCCCGTTCCTTAAGGACTGAGCTTGTTTTTTTTTGGAAAAAACTGACACGGAACAACAACGGTCCTTTTTTGTATAAGGACCAGCTTTCTTGTCAAAATGAAAATGAAAGTCAGAATGACTATTGAATAATTTTAAAGGGTGGAATTTTCTTTTCAGGAGATTTTTTGGATTTAGAAAAGAGATTGAGTGATTTTAAATGTCTCTCTTGTGGTTTTATCTTGTCTTGGGTCATCAGGGATGTTGTGTAGCCGAGCCGTCCATTATTAGGAGTTTCAGAGTAACTGTGTAGAAAAATTTGGTTATTTTTTTCTGAAGGAGACTGAATTTTTAGAGTCACAGTAAAGGACTCTCCATTTTTAATGGCTCCTAAGGTGTCACTTTTCTCCCCATCGACAACAGTGACGCCTTCAGGGAAAGACCACTGATAGTTAATATTTGGTAGGTTTCTACGGGCGACAATAGTGGCCCTCAATGAGATGATGCTCTGTTGTGAAGCGAGGGCTTCTGTGGAAATTTTATCTATTTTAATAAAAAGAGTTCCCCTTGCTTTGGCGTGTAGAAGGGTGTGTCTTTTTACAAAAGCAATAGTTCTTTTAATAGAGGAAGTTTTTACCCTATTATGGGAGATACTTCCATCCTCTTTGTTTACCGATGAGAGAGTGAATAAAGAAGTGAGAAAAGCGAGGGTCACCACTAATTTGGACATAAACTACTCCCGTTAAGTTCTAAGGTGTAATTGGCGCCAGAGCCAATAGTGTCCTCGAAAATTTTAACATTGATCATATAAGTTCCTGCGGAAAGAGGTTCTAAGTTGATAACTTCGCTGCCATCTTCAGTTTCACCGACCCTAGCATCCTCATGTTCTGAGTCTCGATAACGGTCACTGCTCCCTGCAAGGCCCTCGTCGTTCTTATAATAGGTATACCCATCTCTGTAGAGAAAGAGATCTAAATCTGTGAGGTCGGTACCATCAACTTGTTCGTACTTAAGTGTGAGGGTTGACTCGTCGCCACTGAGAGTGAGTTCGTAGAAGTCATTGTCACTAAATTGATTGGATGACCCCAGCGACGACCCGGAAATATCAACTCTGGAACAAGATCCTCCCGTGGAGACAGGCTGTCCATAATCCTGGCGTGTGCCCCGTTGCTTTTCATTAATAAGAGCTGAAGCAATGTCATTGGTGCCGCCGTCTAGGTCGAGAAGAAAGCTATAAAAATAACCAGCATTGCGAAAATGAACATCGGAGGATTTAAATCCGTTGCTTGCACTTGTAAAAACACTCCAGAGTTCAGAAAAATCAAGAGTGACCTCTTCAGAACCATCATTGGAGCCATTTTCTCCATTGCCTGTAATGGGGTGGGGATCGATAAAATCCCAGAGAGTGCGTGTGACAGAAAACTCTCGAAAGTTTCCTTCTCCTAGAGTAGAGGGAATGTCGTTGTTAGGAGTTTCTAGGTTTTCGTAAAAGGCGTTAAAGATTGGACTTCCAGGGGCGCGATCGCTATTACCTATTGTGTCTTGGTATACGGGGGTTCCTCTGATGGCGGCTTGAAAAAAACTGGCCCATCCCTCTCCCCATGCCAAACGGGGGTCAATAATGGAGTTTCCGCTGTGAGAACCACCAGGGGAGTCTGTGTCAGCAAACTTGTGTTCGATAAAATGTCCATATTCGTGGAGAATAATGGTGTTATCAAAATGATCTGTATCAGAGTTATCAACATCGCCGTTCACTCCACCTAATATATACAGAGATTCTTTGGAGGGAATATAAAAACTAACGGGACCAACATTAAAATAGCTACCAGGATTGACTCCCTTGCTCCAATAGACAGTTACGTGGGGGGCGACAGTGAAGGGCGAGCAACCATAGCTTGCGCACTTAGCGGTTGTTATTTGTTGGCGTAAAAAATTATTGGCTTGCCAAATTTGCTCCATAATATTAAACGCTCCGCCTTTGACATCACCGGTTGCAGAGGCATTGATTGCTCCAAGATTAACATCGAAGCCAAAGATATTAAAGGATTTGTGTATATAATAGGAAACTTGATTTTCAGGGCTTTTTAATATGGAGACCTTTAGTTTTCCGTTATTAGCACGAGAAGAAATCCGTATGGTGTAAGATGAGATATTGGGAGAGAGAAGAAAAGAAAAAGCGCCATTTTCATCTGTTTCAGAACATTGTATGGTTTTACCAGAAGAATCTAAAATACGGATTTCAGCATTACGAATGGGTTTGGGTGGTCCAGCTGCACCGAGGCCACTAGCTGAACTCTCCCTTGCCTGAAAAGTGGCAGACCCTGTTACAGTCACAGGGGAGATATAAGTTTTGATTGCTGAGCAATAGGGTTTTTCAAAGAGTGGTTCCTCAAATTCAGGTGGTTCAGCACAGCTGCTAAAAAGCATAAGTCCTGTGATGAGTAGAGAAAACTGTTTAATCAAGGTCATACTTAATTCATCGGATAAATCAGTGGTTGCATTTAGATTTTTGAAGGGGAGGTTAGCTTTTTTTATTGATGATTTACTCTTAAATGTTATGACATGGGCTAAGGTCTTATTGCGCTTGGGTGAATTAATGGAAATAGGGTTTAATTCGAATGTGGTGATTAAGGGAGAGGCTTATCATATCCAATCAGAGGATTGGGGAGAGTCTAGGGCCTTTTTAGTGAGCCAAATATTCAAATCAGGGGCCATTGTTAAAACAATAAAGGTTTCTTATTTAGAGGCTTTTGCGAAGTGTTTTCCAGGGGTGGTTCATTATGAGACAGAGTTGCTGAAAAAGGCTTTAAAGCATCAACATTCAGAAATCTTGAAGAAGTTAATGGTTGGCAGATTGTAGCAGAGCCAAAGTCGAGTCTTGATGAGGAAGGTAGTCAAGTATCTATATAATGCCCTAAAATAAGAGAGTGCTAGAGTTTAAACATGTTTATAAAACTTATCCAGGGCCAGTTCATGCCTTGAGGAATATAGATATTTCTATAGATAAAGGTGAATTCGTTTTCTTAACAGGTCCGAGTGGATCAGGTAAAACCACATTATTTAGAATGTTATCAGCCTATGACCAACCAACATCTGGTCAAATCAATGTTGTAGGTTATAATCTAGCAAAACTTAAAGAGTCTCAAATTTGTTATTTTAGACGTAAAATTGGAGTGGTTTTCCAGGATTTTAAATTATTAAAAAATAGAACTTTATTTGAGAATGTCGCTTTGCCACTAGAAATTTTGGGAGAGCGTTCACAAAATATTGATAAAAAATGTCGAGAGGTTTTAGATCAAGTGGGTTTGGGTTTTAAAAGAGATCATTACCCAGAACAAGTGTCAGGGGGGGAACAACAAAGAACGGCTATTGCCAGAGCCTTAGTTCATCAACCAAGCTTGATTATTGCTGATGAGCCAACAGGTAATCTTGATTCCGAATTGAGTGAGGAGATTATTAATCTTTTTGATCGAGCTAACTCCCGTGGAACAACAGTTTTTATAGCAAGCCATGATCATAATCTGGTCGAACGACATGCACGTCGGCGATTAGATTTGCAGAGCGGTTGTGTTGCTGCGGATATCTGTTAAGGGAATGCCTAGATGAAGAGTAGCGTAAAAAATTTAAAACGAACATGGGCAAATAACACAGGCATTCATGTGGCGACGTTGTCGGTATTCTCTCTTACATTAGTTGTTATTTGTGGGTTTCTTCTGATTTTTAAAAACACTTCTCGTCTTATTGAAGTTTGGGGAGATAGCCAACAGTTAAGTGTTTATTTTTATCCAGAGGCGAAAAAAGAAGAGGTAGAAAAATTTGTTAAGAGTTTGAAAAGCCAAAAAGAAGTTAAAAGCTATCAGGTTGTAAGCAAGAAAAAGGCTATGGCAGTTTTTCAAAAGCAATTGAGAGGTATGAACTCAAAACTATTAGATGACAAAGAGATTGGATTGGCTGTTCCAACAACGGTATTAGTTTCTTTGCAAGGTGAAGGAATAGACGTCGGTAATTTATCGGCATTCACGGAGTTAAGAAAAATATTTAAAAAACAAAAAGGCGTGGAAGAAGTAAGCTTTGGGCATGAGTGGATAGAGAGATATATTGCTTTTCTTAAAATACTGAAAATAGGTGGTTGGTCGCTGATTGGCCTTCTCTTTGTTGTGGGGATTTTTGTTATTAGCAACTCAATTCGTGTTTCAGTAAATGCTCGTCGTGAGGACATTGAAATTATGGAGCTTGTTGGTAGCACTCAAAGCATGATTCGTCGTCCTTTTGTTGCGGAGGGTGCGAGTTTAGGTTTTTTAGGAGGAGTGGTAGGTGTTTTATTTACTTATGCAGGCTATAGCTGGCTGGTAAAATTAATGGTAAATAGAGAGAGTTTCTCACAAATAACACCTTATATGTCTTTCTTATCTGTGACAGTGGTTTTATATTGTCTTTTAATGGCCACATTTACAGGCGCGTTGGCATCTTATCTTTGTGTACGCAAAGTTAATGATGGTTGGGCAGCACGAGGTCGGCGAGCATGAGGATAATTTTATTAAAACCTCTCTCTATAACCGTATTTCTTTTTTTATTTCTAGGGTTCTCTTTTACAGAGGGAAATAATCGTGAGTCCAGAAAAGAAAAAATTGGGAAAAAATATTATAAAACAAAGGAACATTTAAATAAATCGGAAGGGCTAAGACGTCAAATTTTAAGCCGACTATACGACCTTAATAAAAACATGAAAAAAGTTGAAAAAGAAAAAACAAATTTGAAGAAGAATCAACTAAGCGTAAAAATTCGAATAAATGATTTAAAAAGAAAAATTTGGAATAAAGAAAATGAAGTGCTTGAACAAAAAAAGAGAATACGGCGCAAAATGAATCTTATATATAGATTGGGAGGAAGTGGGTATTTCGGCGTGTTTTTTTCTGACATGACGATTTCCGAGAGAGAAATTAATTTAAAAATTTTATCGAATTTAACCCATTTAGATTTAAAGTTGATAAAACATTATCAAAAGAACTTAGCTATTTTGGAGCGGAATAGAGCAGTGTTAGTTAAGCAAGGTATTTATTTAAAAAAAATAGTCTCTCAGTTACGAGGAAAAGAGGGGTCGTTAAAAAAAGTTTTTTATAAAAAAACCGTATTAATTCGTCAATTGAAGAAAGAGAGAAAAATTCAGTTAAAAAAACTTTTTAAATTACGTCATCGAGCTGAGAATCGTTATATTGAGAATTTATTAAAACCGTCTATTTATGAGAGAAAGGGGAATTTGAATTGGCCTATAAAAGGCATCGTTTTGAGGGAGTCCGGCTTTATAAAGACAGAAGGGGTTGTCTTAAATCATAAAGGGGTTTTCTTTTTAGCGCCAAGGGGAACGGCTGTTAAAAGTATTTTTCAAGGGAAGGTCTCCTACACTGGAGTGCGTCCAGGTTATGGAAAGTTAGTGATTGTAGATCATGGAGATCATTATTATTCAATTTATGCTCATAATAACAAAATTAGAGTGAGAGTTGGACAAGAGGTTAAGGCACAAGATGTATTGGCTACCTCTGGTGAGAGCAAGAATTTTATTCTCAATAAACTAGAAGAGGGATTGTATTTTGAAATTCGTCATTTCTCTGAAGCGAATGATCCTCTTGTGTGGCTAAAGAAAAAAAATAGATTACATATATCATCATCTCGATTAGAAGGGGAGTCTTTGTGAAGAAAAGAAAATCAATATTTATGGTGTGCAGTATTGTGATGAGTGTCTTTCTTATCCTTCAGGGATATCCTCAAAAATGGGCGCAAGCGACAGAGGGGCATTATAAAGAATTGCAAAAATTTGCTAGAATTCTTAATTTGATTAAGCAGTATTATGTTGATGAGGTGAGCACTAAAAAGCTTATTTCTGGTGGTATTAATGGCATGCTTAATGAGCTAGATCCTCACACTAACTTTTTGCGACCAGAGGTGTTTAAAGAGTTTGAGAAGGAAACTTCTGGCAGATTTGGTGGGTTAGGTATAGAAATTTCTATTCAAAAAGGTTTTTTAAAAGTGATTTCAGCAATAGAGGACACTCCAGCGTGGAAAGCAGGAATTGAAGCTGGCGATCGTATTATTTCGGTTAATGGAAAAGAAACAGAGGATTTAAGTTTAGTGGAAGCGGCTCAGTTAATGAGAGGAAAATTAGGAACAAAAGTTAAATTAAAGATTGCTCGCAAAGGAGAGGAGAATTTTTTAAATTTTACGATTAAGAGGGCGGAAGTTAAAGTGCGCTCGGTAAAGTATGTGAATTTAGATGATGGTTATGCATATATACGTTTGACGAGCTTTATTGAAAATTCGGCAAGGGATTTTAAAAAAACAATTGAAAAACATGAAAAATCGAGAAAGGACAAAAAAATTAAGGGATTAATTATTGATCTACGTCGAAATCCAGGGGGCTTGCTAACCCAAGCGGTGAAGCTGAGTGATTTCTTTTTGGAAAAAGGGATCATTGTAAGCACGATTGGTCGGGATAGAAAAGAAAAAGAAATTATTTATGCAACTAAAAAGGGAACACGAACTGATTTTCCTGTGATTGTTATTGTGAATGAGTACTCTGCAAGTGCAAGTGAGATATTAGCAGGAGCTCTACAGGATAATAAAAGAGCAATTGTTATGGGTCGACGCAGTTTTGGTAAGGGATCAGTGCAGTCGGTTATAAAACTAAAAGATGGATCAGGTCTTAAAATGACTGTGGCACGATATTACACTCCTAGTGGTCGTTCCATTCAAGCGCAAGGGATCGTGCCTGATATTGTCTTAGATAAAATTGATCCAGAGGCTTTTGAGAAGGCGATTGTTCAGAGACGTTCCCGTCGTGAAAAAGATATTTCCAAGCATTTAAAAGCAGAAAAATTAAAAAAAATTAGTAAAAAAGAAGATGCCTCCCGTTCTTTTTATTATTGGATGAAGCAATCGGCCACAAGCAAAGGAAAGAGTTCAGCTAAAATTCGTTTGTTATCTAAGGATTTTGAGGTGGTTCAGGCGTTGAATTATATTAAAACATGGCGTTTGATGAAAACGTTGGAAAAATTATGAGTTCGGTGTTCACTCAAATAATAAATGGAAAAATACCTTGTTATAAAATTTTTGAAAATGAGAGTGTGTTTGCCTTTTTGGCTTTGGATCAGATTCAACTGGGACATACTTTGGTTGTACCGAAAAAAGAAATAGATCATTTCTCTGATGTGCCAGAGCCTTATTACTCAGAGATTTTTAAAATTTCCAAGGTATTATCTGTTGCTATTAAAAAAGCATCTGGCTGTGTGCGTGTGGGAAGTTTATTCGCGGGTTTTGAAGTCGCCCATTGTCATTATCATCTGGTTCCTTTGTGGAAAGAATCTGACATGAGTTTTACAAATGCTAGTCAAAGACCAATGGATGAGATGAAATTGATTCAGAAAAAAATTATCGAATATTTAACTTTTTAAATGATGGAGTTTTTTCGTCCTTTATACATAAAGGCAATGCCCATACTTAAGGAGCGGTATTGGGTGTCTTCAAATGCTTGTGTGGACTCCATAAGTCGAAGAAACTCTTCGCGACATGGGAAGAGGGCTGAAGACTTTTGCAAGTACTCATAGGCTGTTGGATTGCCTGTGACCCAACCTCCAATTTTGGGCAAAACCTTTTCGGCATAGAAATTATAGGCAGGACCGATAATGGGCCAGTCGATGGAACCAAATTCAAGAATCATAACGAGTCCACCTGGCTTGGTTACGCGGGCAAGTTCAGAAAGGCCTCTGTGTCTATTTTCTACGTTACGAATACCAAAGGAAATGCTGGAGATATCAAATGAATTATCGTTATATGGCAATTGAGTGACATCAGCTTGTTTGAATTGAATATCCATGCCCTGGTTTCTGGCTTTTTCAGGAGCGGGGACCAGCATTTCAGCGCAAAAATCAGTGCCAATAACAGCGCCAGACTGTCCAACGACTTTTTTAAAGGCGATGGCGAGATCTCCAGTTCCTGTAGCGCAGTCTAGGACGGAGTCTCCTTCCCGTGCGCCACTCCATTTAACCAATTGTGAGCGCCATAGGTGATGAACGCCCAGGGATAAAACGGAGTTGGCTCGATCATACTGTGAGGCAATGGAGCCAAACATTTGGCGAATGGTCTCTGATTTAGGAGTATTTTGATTATTCATTATGGATTCCGAGCTAAAGTGTGATCAAGAGCCTGTAGGACTTTTTCAAGAGAGTTGATCATACCATGAAAACAAGAGGGGGTTAGGGCTTGAAAGCCGTCAGAGAGAGCTTTTTCTGGTTCGTTATGAACTTCTACAATCAAACCATCTGCTCCTACCGCGGCAGAGGCAATGGCTAATTGGGGAATAAGTTCCCGTATTCCTACGGCATGGGATGGGTCCACGATAATAGGGTAGTGGGTATTGGCTTTGACGTAGGCCACGGCCCCTAGATCCAGAGTGTTACGGGTTTTATTATCAAAGGAGCGAATGCCTCGTTCACAGAGAATAACTTGGGATTTCCCTTCGTTTTCAATGTATTGGGCAGCCATCAGCCATTCATCAATCATGGCTGAAAAGCCTCGTTTGAGCATGACGGGCTTGCCCACTTTTCCCAACTCTTTGAGTAGAGAGTAATTGTACATATTGCGTGATCCTACTTGAAAAATATCAACGAGAGGGGACATTTCGGAAATTTGCCTCGGGTCAGTGACTTCAGAGATAAAAGGCATTTGAGTTTCTTCCTTAACCTTTTTTATGATGGAAAAGGCTTCTTTCCCCAGTCCTTGAAAAGATTCGGGGTTGGTGCGCATTTTAAAAACACCACCACGCAGAATCGTGGCACCAGCATTTTTTACGGAGGAAGCAATGGATGAGAGTTGGGCATGGGACTCAACTGAGCATGGACCAGCCATAACGACAAAAGGCGAAGAACCTATCTCTAAGTTTTGAACTTTAACTGTTTGAGTTTTCATATCAAGCCCTGATGTCCCTCATTGATACAGAGAAGAAATATCGCATGATTACCTTGTCTTTTTAAGCAAAAAAACGTTAAAAACAAAGAATTGAGGATATTGCCAAAAAGGACGCTGCGATGCAGGACATTATGGACGTTTTTCTCCAACAAGGCGCTTTGTTGGCTGGCGAAGGAGATTCTCTATGGCTTGGTGTCGGTGATAGGGGTGAAGATTATAAAACAGCCGAAGGCAGTGCAGCTTTTTTTCTTGTGAAAGATTTTTTTGATCTTGAACACTCGCGAAAATTTTATCCACGGCAGGTTCTTGAGATAAAAAAAAGCGATTTTTTAAGGGAATTGAAGAAATACGGAAAAGAACAGGGTTGGACTTCCTCCTACGTGTTTTATGATGAAGCTACAAAATCTGATTTTCAAGAGCCTTTGAAAAAAGATTTTCAACGTGATTTTGATAAAATCCAACAAGCTATTGAACGTGGTGAATTAGAGAAAGCGGTTCCTGTTGTGTGGGAGAGGTTTTTTTATGATTTTGATGGGCATGGAGTTTGGAGACTGCTTGTCCGGTTACTTGAAAATTCCCATGAGAATTTGATTCCCTATGGGCATTGGCAATTGGTGAAAAAAAAGAGCGAAGGGATGCTAGGAGCAACTCCTGAAGTCTTGTTCCAATCTCAAGATGAAAAAACTTTTCAAACAATGGCTTTGGCGGGAACTCGATTGGATGATGAAGAGGAGGAGATTCCTTTTGAGCAAGACCCTAAGGAGTTAGAAGAACATAGATATGTGGTTTCCTTCTTAAAAGAACGGTTAAAAATGTTAGCAGAGAGAGTTGAAATAGGGCAGACGGGAGTATTACCTCTTTCGGGTTTACGGCATTTGTGCACTCCAATGGAATTTTCCTTCCTTGAAGAGAAGAGAGATGCATGGTCTTTGATTGAGTATTTAATAAATCATTTACATCCGACACCTGCTTTAGGTGTATCATCAAAAAAATGGGATTGGCAGTGGTTAAAAAAACTTTCACATCAACGGGAGCGAAGAGAGTTTGGAGCGCCTTTTGGTTTTTACGATGGTCGGGAAAAAATGAAAGTCGTTGTTAGTATTCGAAATATTATGTGGCAAGGAAGTCAGGGTGTGTTGGGTTCTGGGTGTGGAATAGTTAAAGGCAGTCAGATGAATAAGGAGTGGAGTGAACTTTTTGGTAAGAGGCGGTCTGTTAAAAGGCTTTTTAGTATAATATGAAGCAGAGAGGGTTTTCACGGAAATTAATAGAGTGTCTTTACTCACAAGGAGTGAGGAGTTTTGTTTTATGTGCAGGGGGAAGAAACAGTCCTCTAGTGATGGAGTTAGCTCATTTTTCTTCTCATTTTCTTTCTAAAAAAGAAGATAGCATAGCGATCTATCATTTTTTCAATGAAAATAGTGCGGCTTTTTTTGCTCTTGGCCAGATAAAAAAAGAGGGAAAACCTGTTGCAGTGGTGATCACTTCGGGAACGGCGGTGGCCGAAACACTGCCTGCAGTGGTTGAAGCCCATTACACAAATCTGCCTTTAGTCATAGTGTCGGCAGACCGTCCTGTTTCTTATCGTGGATCGGGGGCTCCACAGTCGATAGAGCAGGTTGGGCTATTTTCTGATTATGTACAAAATTGTTTTGAGTTAGAGGGATATTTACAAGATGAGCAGCTTAAAGAACAGTTAAAAAAGCTACAGGAAATTCACATAGGAGATCGCCCTATTCATATTAATGTTGGATTTGATGAACCATTGAATGAAACATCAGATGAGCAGTTGGGCAGTGAAGAGGTTAACGAAAATGTAGAGACTGTAAGTCTGGAGTTATTAGCAAAGAAAGAGTTGGAAGATATTACGTCGCTAAAGGCGGAAAAGAACAGAGAGATATTAACGACATTTTTGAAAGAAAATTTAAAGCCTATTGTTATTGTGGGAGAATTGAATTCACAGGAACGTCAATGGGTGATGTTGTTTTTGAAAAATTTGCGAGCACCTATTTTTGCGGAGAGTTTATCAGGAATTGATATACAAAAAGGAAAGGGAGGCGTTGAGAAGTTTTTTTTGCATTCAGGAGATGCCTTTGTACAGGAAAAATTGTTTCAGGGAGAGTTTGATTCTGTTTTACGTATAGGCGGTGTCCCCTTATTAAGGGCGTGGAGAGATTTGGAAAAAAAATTGAAAAATGTCCCTGTGCTATCCATTAGTTCTCGGCCCTTTTCTGGATTATCAGAGAAAAGAAATTTGCTAAAACTTGGAAAATGGATGAGTTCTTTATTTAAAGAGGGGAAAGATAATATTTTTAAAAGTGAGTGGAGAGAGGGAGATTTGGTAGAGATTTTCCGCTCAGATCTAGTACGGGCAGAAGAGATAGAAAAACTTTTAAAAGAGCTGCCTGAATCTGAGATGGGACTTCTTTACGGGATATCTCAGAAAATGTCGAATGGGGGAAGAGCCTATGTGGGCAATAGCATGGCTATTCGGCAGTGGGATATTTTACATCGTTTTAAAAAGAAAAATTATTTGAGCGCAGTAGCGGCCAATCGAGGTGCTAATGGTATTGATGGGCAGGTGTCGACTTTCTTGGGCTGGGCACAGAGTGGTTGTGAGAACTGGGCCTTTCTTGGGGATTTGACAAGCCTGTATGATCAAAGTGGTTTGTGGGCAGCTCGTTATTCTGATGGTGATTTGCGGCTTGTGGTGATTAATAATAGTGGCGGAAGAATTTTCTCACGTATTTTTTCTAATCCAGCATTTTTGAATGAGCACGAGATAGAATTCTCTGGATGGGCTAAGATGTGGGGTTTTGATTATCGCTGTTGGGAAAAAATCCCTGGGGATATTTCTGAATTACCGTCTCGAGTGATTATTGAGCTACGGCCTAATTTAGAAGAGACAGAGAAGTTTTGGCAGAGTTACAAGAGGGTTTTTAAAAATTGATCGGCGGGGGCAATATGGTTTATTGTAGAAGAGCTTGAAGGAGCTTTTTGCAAGAGATGAAATAAAGTCATCTAAGATATTGGCCTTTCATGGTTTTTTAGGTTGTGATCGAGATTGGAATCATTTCAAAGACAGTCCTTTGAGGTTGGAGATAGATGCGCCGTCTCTTTTTAGTCCAGAGAGTCAGAGTGTAGAGACAGATGATAAACCAGTGTTTCCAGATTTTTTAAAACATGGTTCACAGGAGAGTTTGGAGAATTGGGCCAAATTTTTTTTATCGTCATACAACGGGGGTGCAGATGTTTTATTGGGATATTCTATGGGTGGGCGCTTGGCGTTGCATCTCTATGAATTAGCCCCTGAACGTTGGCGAGAGGTGATTTTAATTTCAACTCATCTCGGAATAGAAAATAGGATAGAGAGAGAAAAGCGGGTTTTACATGACCAGAAGTGGGCAGAGAGATTTCGCCGTGATGATTGGCAGAGTTTGTTGAATGACTGGAACGCTCAAGAGGTGTTTGCAAGAGGTGTGGTCAATGGGGCTCCCGATAGGAGAGAATCCAATTTTGATCGAGAAAAATTAGCTCTAGCCTTGGAAAATTGGTCAACAGGGAGACAAAAGGATTTCCGTCCGCTATTGACAAAATCAAGCGTCTCTATTGAATATGTCGTTGGAGAGTTGGATGAAAAATATTTACAATTTTCTAAAGAAATTAAACAATTAAACCCACGCATTCGTGTGACGGTGGTGCCAAATCAAGGGCACCGAGTGGGGGCTTGGTAAACTGTTATTTCTGAGTTCAGAGCCTAAAAGATTTTAGTCAGAACAGCCTAGAGGCATCTTATTCGAATTGAGGGTGTTTTTATCAGAAATGAACTGTTTCAGGGCGAATTAATAGCAGCGGTGTGTAACCGTGCAAAAAGTTGAAATTCGCCTTGTTTTGTGGCAGTCATAGTATCTAGCAAAGAGTGGTATTTTATTTAACAAATAGAGAGGGAGTCCAAGATGGGTATCGACGTTAATCATACAAATCGATCAAGTAAAACAAACGATAAAACAACAGAGACTCAAATAGTAGAGACTCAATGGCAGTCGATAAAAACCTATGAAGATATTAAATTTGAAAAAACCTCTGATGGGATTGCGAAAATCACAATCAATCGTCCAGAAGTTCGTAATGCCTTTAGACCACAAACGGTCCATGAACTTATTGATGCTTTTAATCTTAGTCGAGAAGATGGATCTATTGGTGTGATTGTTTTAACAGGAGAGGGGAAGGATGCTTTTTGCTCAGGTGGAGATCAAAAGGTTCGAGGACACGGAGGTTATATCGGCGGAGATGGAGTGGCCCGCTTAAATATTTTGGATGTGCAAAAACAAATTCGCCATATGCCTAAGCCTGTTGTTGCTATGGTGGCAGGGTATGCCATTGGTGGTGGACACATACTCCATGTAATTTGTGATTTAACCATAGCTGCTGATAATGCGCGATTTGGTCAAACAGGTGCCAAAGTAGGCTCCTTTGATGGTGGTTTTGGTAGCAGTTACCTCTCTCGCATCGTTGGACAGAAAAAAGCCCGTGAGATATGGTTTCTCTCCCGTCAATATGATGCTAAACAAGCTTTGGATATGGGGCTTGTGAATACGGTGGTTCCTTATGAGGAGCTTGAGGCCGAAACTTTAAAGTGGTGTCGTGAAATGTTAGAGATGTCACCAATGGCTCTGCGCTTGCTGAAATCTTCAATGAACGCTGACTGTGACGGTCAAGTGGGTTTACAAGAATTAGCAGGAAATGCCACGCTTCTTTACTATATGTCAGAAGAAGCCAAAGAGGGTAAAGATGCATTTATTGAAAAGCGAAAACCCGATTTCAGTAAATTCCCACGACTACCATAAATAGTAGAGATTTTATGTTAAAGATTTATCTCAGAGCATGGACACAAGCTTTTCGTCCAAAAACTTTAACGGCAGCAGTGGTTCCTATTTTTGTAGCGACAGCTTTGGTCTCAGCTGTTGGTATACCCATCAAATGGCATTTGTCTGTTTTTGCGTTGCTATCGTCGTTACTGATTCAAATTGGTACGAATTTATTTAATGATGCCATTGATTTTAAAAAAGGAGCTGACACAGAAGATCGTCTAGGTCCCAAGAGAATCACACAAAGCGGTCAATTCTCTTCTCAACAAGTGATGTTTGCCGGGGTGATGAGTTTACTTGCAGCCACGGCCATGGGAGTGCCTTTAATTTTGGAAGGAGGTTGGCCCATATTGATCGTTGGAGTTTTCTCTCTTTTTTTGGCTTACTCTTACACTGGTGGGCCTTTTCCTTTAGCTTATTTAGGGTTAGGGGACTTATTTGTAATGTTGTTTTTTGGTGTGATCGCTATCGTGGGGCTTTTTTATATTCAAACAAAGGAGATATCTCTATGGGCCTTATTGGGAGGTGTGCAGATTGGCTCTCTGGCAACAGTGTTGATTGTCATTAATAATCTTCGTGATAGAGAAGGAGATAAAAAAGTTGGTAAAAAAACACTGGCCGTGCGTTTTGGAGAAAAATTTTCTAAGCATGAGATGACGATACTGTCTATTTTTCCATTTTTTTTAGGTCTTGTGTGGTGGCAAGGGGGATTTTTATGGGCGGCTGGTTTACCGGTATTGGTTTTGCCCTTGAGCTGGTTTTTATTGAGGAACATCTATCGCCATTCGCCCAGCGAGATTTATAATCAATTTTTGATGCAAGCAGCAGGGGTGCATTTGGTGTTTGGATTACTTTTGAGTTTAGGACTTGTGTTGTGAATAATCCAAGCGATTTAAAAAAAACATTATTGATTCAGTGTAGAGATAAGGATTTAAAATGAAAATACAGTTTTCACCCTATGAAATTCAACCTTTAGCCCCTTTAAACAGCCTCTCTCAAATTCAGGTTAAAAAAACTCACGTAAGAACGGGTGCTCTCCTAAAAATTGAATTTGAAAAGGGAGTCGTGGGGTATGCCGATATTCATCCATGGGTTGAATTGGGGGATCGGCCATTGGCTGAGCAGCTTTATAGTTTATGTGTAGGAGAGCTGACGGATTTAACACGTAAATCCATTGGTTTTGCTGGTATTGATGCCAAGGCGAGACAGGAGGGAGTGAATCTTTTAGCAGGAGTTGAAATACCAGAAAGTCACGCTCTGATATTAGAACCATTGGTTCTTAAACTGGAGCATATTGATGCTCTTTTTCAAAAAGGATATCGTTTTGCTAAGTGTAAGATGGGAGTAGACCTAGAAAAAGAATTGCAGCACTTGAATGATTTGGCCAAGCATGAATGGAAAGAACAGTCAGGTGAGAGGTTAAAACTGCGTTTAGATTTTAATGCGAGCCATTCAGCCAAAGATGTTAAAGAAAAATTTATATCAAAAATATCAAATAAATTAAAAGACAAGATCGATTTTATTGAAGATCCTTGCAAATATGATTTCACATCTTGGCAAGATTTTCGTCAACAGGGTTTTGTTCTTGCTTATGACAGAAAAGAAGATGGTCTGCCCATTGGTGAAGTGGCAGCAGATATACTGATATATAAGCCAGCGATTGAGGATGGTGCTGAGTTAGAGGAGTATTGTCATCTCCACGGAAAGAAGATTTTTATAACCTCTTATATGGATCATCCTGTGGGGCAAATGTTTTCAGCCATCGAGGCTGTAAAATATAAAGAGAAAGACCAAGAAAGAAAAGAAAAAATACTTCATGGTGCAGGGTTGCTGTCTCATCTGGTTTATGAGAAAAATGAATTTTCCTCGTTACTTACAGTACAAGGTTCGAGATTTGTAATAAATGACGGATTAGGAATTGGTTTTGATAAATTACTTGAACAGAGAACTTGGCTGGATATAAGTAGGAGATAGTGAGTTTTGGTAGGAAAGCATTCTAATCAGTTTGTAAATAATAGAATTATTGAAAGTAAACCTATCCATTGGGAATCTGAGGAGAGTCATATTCTATTGAACCCGTGTTTAATAGAGACCTTTTTTAAGGAAGATTCGTCGAAAGAAAATCTTGAGAGGATAGGTCATTTACACGAAGAAGACCCGAAGCTTAGAGGGCATTTGTGGTTTTTAACTTCAGGAACGACAGGGGGCCCTAAATGGGTGGCTCTGTCTAAGGTGGCTTTTTTAGAAGCAGCTCAGAGTGTGAATGATTATTTAGAAATCGTTAAGGAAGATCGGTTTTTAAATGTTCTTCCTGAATTTCATGTAGGGGGTTTGGCAATAGAGGCCAGAGCGTATCTAAGTGGAAGCAGTGTGAATCGAGTGGATGATAATTGGAAATGGAATCCTAGTGAGTTTACGCAGAAGATTATTCAAGAAAAAACAACCTTAACATCTTTGGTGCCAACACAGGTTTTTGATTTGGTAACAGATGGGCAAGTTTGTCCAGGCTCTTTACGAGCTGTTGTTGTGGGAGGAGATAGATTATCCACTAAACTTTATACTAGAGCAAGAGAGCTTGGTTGGCCACTTCTGCCGAGTTACGGCATGACGGAAACGAGTGCCTTGGTGGCGGGGGCCTCTCTTGATAGCTTGCAAGAAAAAAAATTTCCTAAGGTTGAAATTTTAAGTCATATGCAAATCAAGGAAGGTTTAAAGGGTTTTCTGTGTTTTAAAGGAAAGGGCCTCTTAACAGGGTATTATTTAGAAGATGGGTTTATAGATCCCAAGAGTGATGGTTGGTTTAAGTCAGAGGATCGAGGTGTTGTTATGAATGGAGGTGACTTAAGTGTCTTAGGGCGAGGAAATGGATTTTTTAAAATTAAGGGCGAGAATATTAGTCTTTTTCATTTACGAGAAAAATGGAGTCAGCTATCACTCTCCTTAGAGCATCATTTGTCTGTCACAAATGATGAACGCCAGGGGAAATCTCTGATCTTATTAACTAAGAACCCTCAAGAGGGTGAAATTTTAAAAAAACAATTTAATAAACAGGTCAATCCTTTTGAAAGAATTGATAAAATTGTCGTTGTTTCTGAAATTCTAAGAACGGAACTGGGAAAAGTGATTGAGGAAAAGCAAAGGTAATTATTTAAGTGTATTAAAAAAAATCGTTTGCAATGGGAAGTTTATTTTTTGATTTTCGATCAATACAGACATGAATGGTTTTTACCTCAGCCATCACTGTGTTTTGTTGATCTGTAAACTTGTAAGTGAATTCTAGAGAACGCTCCCGTTTTTGACTGAGTTTAACATTCACTTGATAAGTTTGCCCCCCTTCTAAGGGTTTTCTGTATTTAGATTCTGCAGAGAGAATAGGATAGGCTTTCTGTGGGTGATTGAACCATTCTTCATACGAAATACCTTGATTTAGTAGGGTTTCTTCGAGTAAATCGTGGCAGAGATCAAAAATATTGGCAAAAAACAAGATACCTGCAGGATCGCAGTGAGCAAAACGAATGGTGAGCTCTTTTTTTAATAACATGAAAATATTCTCCATAATAGTTATTCTATTTGAGCTTGTACCTATTATAGTTACTTCTGTCAGCCCTTTTAAATGGTGCTGAGCGTGTTTATGGCGATAATAATAGGGAAGTGAGTGATTTTCTGAGTGAAATTTCTTTAAAACTTAGTTATAAGTGCATAAATGGAAAAAATTAAAATTTACAGTCCTAATGATTTCCCTGATTATTTGCCTAAACTCAATGATCTCTATGATGATCTTTTTAGTGGGGGCAAGGAGTTTCGTTCAAAATTAATACAGCAAATATCGAAACATTTAAAGTTAGATAGAAAAACAATAATTCTTTTAAGTCAGACCATTGAATTTATTCATAATGCCTCGCTACTCCATGATGATCTAATAGATCAGTCGAATCTGCGGAGGGGCAAGACCACGGCATGGCTAAAATACAGTCCAGAATATGCTGTTCTTGCAGGGGATTATTTATTGGCCCGTGTTATTGTGAATCTTTGTGATTTTGGCCAATTACGATTGGTTAAATTTACTGGAGAGACTATTTCTAATTTGTTAGAGGGGGAGTGGCTTCAAGATTCATTATTGAATCGTTGGAATTTAACTCCAGAGGAATTGGATCGAGTTCATACGTTTAAAACGTCTTCGTTATTTAAGTGGTGCTTGCAGGCGCCATTTATGGCCAAAGGCCTTTATTCGAAAGATCTACATAACAAGCTTTCAGAGATGGGAGACATATTGGGGCAACTCTTCCAAAGAGGCGATGATCTTTTAGATTTTGATGTGAGAAATAAAGAGGGCAAACACACTCTGGGAGACTTGAAGTCAGGTTATTTGAATTCATTTGCAACGTTTGTATTGAAAAGATCTAAGAAGGATATTGAATCTTGGCGACATAGCTCCACTATTGATGAGTTAAAGAGTAATTTAGGGAAAGAGTTTTTTTCTGATTGTTTAAAGGATTTTGACGGAATCAATGAGAAGATGATTGAGCGTTACGATGCTTTAAACAAGTCTTTGAAAGAGTTACTTCCTTCTGAATCTCAGAGTTTATGTCAGGAGCTTGCTCTGCTGCCATTTCTTCTTTATTGGCGAGGAGAAGAGAAGTGACTGAAACGATAACTCTATTTAAAGAGGATTCTTTATTTAAATCTTACTTGACGGGAGTTTTCTCAGAGAAGAAAAGAGCAATCCCCGTACAAACATTGAATGCAGGTACGACAGAAGAGAGTGTTACTTTTGAAATAAAAGAGATTCAAGAGATAGACGCGCCATCGGTATTTTATGTATGTCTAGAGATGGCCCGATTGCAGAGTTTGGGGCTATTGATTCTGATTTCATCCCTTATTCTGTTGTTTTTTAATAAGGAGCAGATTGTTTGGAACCATCAACTTGCCCTGATAAGCTTTATAGGTTGTCTGTTTATTCACATTGGGTGCAATCTGTTAAATGATTATATCGGCCATATTAAGGGGGTTGATCGTCAGAGCCCAAGTTCAGGAAGTAGAGTTATTCAAAAGGGTTGGGTGACAGCGATTGTAGTTAAAAGAATAGGATATTTCTGTCTGATTGTAGGTGGGTTGTTAGGAGTTCCTGCGATGTTAGTTCACCCTGCAGTGATTTATGTTGTGTTATTTGGAGTGTTGATAGCGGCCCTTGTTTTTTTAGCATATAAAATGAATTTGATGCTAAAAGGAGTAGGAGAAACTTTGATATTTGCTTTATCTGGACCTTTAATGGTCAATGGTTTCTCTTTAGCTATTACAGGAAGAACGAATTTAGAAATTCTGATGTTTAGTGTTTTAGTTGGATGGTCGTCTACTTTGCTTCTGCATATAAAAAACTTGGAGCAAGTGGTGTATAATTCTAAAAAAAATCATAAAAACTGGGTTGGCCATCTGGGTTTTGAAAAAGGTCGGGTATTAATTTATTTTTGGATAATAGCCCAGGTTTGTCTGGTGACCTTGCAGGTCAGTTTTTATCAGAAATTTTCGTGGGTGTTATTTAATTCAGTTCTTATTTTAAGTCTGGGGCTATTTTTGAAAATCAAACAATCGAAGCTTGCCCATGTAAAGGACAAATGGAGTGGCCGTTTTTTTGGTAATACCTATCTTTATTTACTCTATATAGTGCTGTTAGTTTCTTTCCGTATTTAATGAGAGTGTTTTGAAAATCCTTATTGTCGATAAAAAATCTCAAAAAATAGCAGAAGAAGCCGCAGAAGTAACAGGGCTTGTTTGTACTAAGACAGAGAGAGATGACGCCTATCTTTTGGCTCAAGAAGGAACTATTCGCTTTATCCCTAGTGATAATCTGTTTAAGCCTGTAACTTTTGGTTGGTTGTCTTTGATGGACAGTTGTGATGTTCGTATTTTTCGTACTAAGAAGGACTTACTCTATAGAGCCGTTGGATTAAAAAATGGTTTGAACAGTATTGTGGATGTAACAACAGGAATGGGCTGGGATGCTTTGAGCTTGTGGTGCATGAATCGTTGGGGAGGCTCTCCATTGACTGTTCATGCTGTGGAGAGGAACCCGATCGTTTACAGCCTTCTTTTGAGTTCTTTTCGACAATTGGAAGATCACGGGTATGATTGTTCGGGGTTAGCAATACATTTTTCTGAAGCGAGGGATTTTTTGCTAAAGCATACGCAGGAGAGCAGACCTGATGTTGTTTTTTTAGATCCGATGTTTACAGAAAAGAAAAAAAAATCTTTGCCGCGTAAAGAGATGCAGGTTTTTAGAGAGATCGTTGGTGATGATCTAGACTCTGAAGATCTGTTAAATCAGGCTTTGGAGGTGGCAAAGAAGAGAGTCGTGGTGAAAAGACCTATCAAAGCTCCCAGTTTACGATCGAAGGAGGAGCAAGTAGAACCTCAAAGCATTCAAGGGAAGTTGATTCGTTACGATATTTACATGAAGTAAACTATGAGTAATCATCTGAGCGTCTTTTAAAATGAAATCTTTTAATACCCTTATATGAGCTTGAATTGAACAGGTGTGAATAAGATTTATCTTGTTTTTGGGCAAGATATTGATTTGATATTCTGACATAGGTCGAGGCTAGTTTTTTAAATTGATATCTGTACATGAGTCGAGGCTAATTCCTTAACTTAATATCTTGACATAAGTCGAGACTAGTTCCTCACCATATAGCTATAACTACTGTACACTGTTGGTAGGTTTTTTTAGCCTGAATCGCATTAATTATTAGATCGGAGGTAAAGGTTCGTGTCACGGTTTTGTCTATTGCTGGTAGTTATTTATGTAAGTTTTATATCTAGCGCCTATGGAAAAGGGAAGAGTTGTTCTAGTCGAAATTTATATAATCCAAAGTGGCTTGAAGCTGAGCATGAATATTTAGCTAATAAAGGTTTCTTGGATGCCTGCGCTCAAATGAAATTTTCTAAAAAGAAATGCTTTAAAAATAAAATCCCAAGAAAAGACAAGAAAATTCGCTTAAGCTACGGTCAGATAGCTCTACTTGGAGACAATTATCTAAAAGAAAATCTTTTATTTGAAGAAGATGGTGAAGGGGAAATCTCTAACGAAGGTATGAAGAAAATTTTCAAATGTATTAATAGAAGCGGTGAAGTTCATGAAGAGCAAAGAAGAAGGCCAGACGTCAAGTATCCAGATTGTCAGTGGGTCATATTTTTTAATTCGCAAGGCATGGTAGAAACTATAAGTCACAATACTCATCACTTTGGTTGGTATAATATGAAGGCCTATGTTCGCATACATCAAAAATCTTTAAATGAAGCAAAATTATCTGGAGAGTTAAGAAGGCGAGGTTTTATAAGAGAAAGCGATTATTATTTTAGAAAGGCGCTCTATACTAATGGATATGCTGACCATCTTTTGTCTGATGCCTTCTCGGCTGGGCATATTCGTATTCCAAGAACACAGTTAAAAAAATGGGGTCGAAATAACCTTCGTGGTTTATTAAGAAAATACAAAGGGGACGTTTTAGCCACCATATTACATAATACCGAAGCTAAAGATAGTTCTGGATCGGAAATTGGTTTTAGTGTAAAAAATTCTGTGGGTAATAAATGGAAAACTCGTTCTGATTCTAAATTGAACGAATGTCGACAAGAGAGTCATATTGGTATTAGACTGCCTATTGAGGCGATAAAAGCTTCAGTTATAGAGGTATTGCGCGCTTACAAAACAGGAAAGCAGCCTAAGGGGGTTTTTGCAGCGACCAAATTAGTGCCATTTTCAGATGAGCCGAGTTTCAAAGAAAAATTTGACTCTTTAATTCAAAGAGAGGGTTTGAGACCTCTAGCAAAACGATTGAGAAAAGCAGCGCCCGTGCCCCTTCGATGGGTGATTACTAAAAGAAATGTCGCTCATATGTTAAATAACATAGAGCCCATTATGTCTAGTTTTAGAGCTGATGTGGGTCTGAATTTAGGAATTAATTCGGAACTTGAACATCGACTTCCCAAAAAATACATAGATGCTTATTTAAATGTTCAATAGATGTATCGAATTACTGTGAAAAGAGTTAAAAAAAAATTGTGTTTAAGGGGCATCAGGTTGATTGGCTGGGTGGGCTTTTTGAAAGGCTTCAAGCTCTTCACAATGGGTGTAAATATTTTTAATGATTGGCAGAGATGACATATTTACATTAAAACGATGTGCATTATAAACCTGTGGAATCAGACAAGCGTCTGCAGCGGTGACCGTTCCTCCGAAACAGAAATTTCCAGCTGTATTTTGCAGGGTACTCTCTAAGGCCTTAAGACCCTTTTCAATCCAGTGATGGGACCATTTGTTTGGATCGAGTTGATGTTCTCTCTGGATGAACTGCAAAAGAGAGAGGTTTTGTAGAGGTTGAAGTCCACTGTTGATGAGTTCACACACCTGCCAAACACGAGCTTTATCTTTAGAGTTTTTAGGGAATAACTGGGGAAGAGAGTGCTTTTCATCGAGGTATTGCAATATAGCCAGAGACTGGCTCAGTTTAAAATCACCATCTACAAGAGTGGGGACTTGTTCCATGGGGTTGAGTTTTTTGTAGTTTTCAGAGTGTTGTTGCCCTCCATCTTGTACGAGGTGTACAGAGATGTTCTCAAAAGGTATTTCTTTTAAATGTAAAGCAATGCGAACTCTATAGGAGGCTGAACTGCGAAAGTACCCGTAAAGTTTCATAGAGGCTCCATTATTAAGAATCATATAGAGTATTTAGCAAAAAAATAGTGAAAAGTATATAGATTTTATAGTACCTATAAGGGCACTTGCAAAGAGGCTTCTTTAAAAGAGGCTTCTTTAAAACATGCTGAGTGCTTACATTAGAAGAGGGCAGAGAAGAAATATGATTTTGAGGGGTTTTGACTTTGCTTTAGAGGTGTGTGTAAGTTTAGTCGTGATTTAATCCGTAAATAATGATTTTTTATAGAGTGATCGTTTTTTTAAGATAAAGGAGATAGGAATAATGAAATTAGGAACTTTAAAAACAAAGGGCTGTTTAGATGGAGAATTGGTGGTTGTGAGTCGTGATGGCCGTACGGCGATTAAAGCGCCTGATGTTGCGAGAAATATGCAGACAGTGATGGATAATTGGGATGAGATGTCGGCTCCATTGGAGAGACTCTATCAAGAGCTTAATGGGAAAAAATTGGATGGGGCATTTGAAGTGGATCAGACAAAGTTTCACTCTCCTTTGCCGAGGGCGTATCAATTTGCAGATGGTTCGGCTTTTATCCACCATATTCGTTTGGTTAGGATGGCTCGTAATGCTCCTATGCCTGAAAAGTTAGAAACGGTGCCGTTAATGTATCAGGGTTTAAGCGATGGTTTTCTTGGGCCATATGATGATATTCCTCAGATAGCGATGGAGCATGGGACAGATTTTGAAGGAGAGGTGGGGATTATTACTGATTTTGTCCCTATGGGAACGAAAGCTTCTGATGCGATTCAATACATACGCTTACTTGTTTTAATTAATGATGTTTCTCTGCGTGGTTTAATCCCAGAAGAGTTGAAGACAGGATTTGGTTTTTTTCAGAGTAAACCAGCATCATCATTTTCCCCCTTTGCAGTGACTCCTGATGAGTTGGGAGATGCGTGGAAAAAAGGCCGAGTGCATTTACCTCTTCTTGTTGATTATAATGGAGATTTTTTTGGAAATGCTGATGCTGGACACATGCACTTTGACTTTGGGCAACTGGTTGAGCATGCAGCCAAGACACGGGATTTATCTGCTGGAACAATTATTGGTAGTGGCACTGTCTCGAACGAAGATATGTCTAGAGGTAGCTCTTGTTTAGCTGAAAAAAGAATGTTGGAAAAAATCCATGACGGGGATTTCAAGACGTCTTTTATGAAGTCAGGAGATAGAGTTAAAATCCGTATGAAGAGCACTGAAGGAGAGGATGTTTTTGGCACTATTGAGCAAAAAGTTGTGTCTAGTTTGTAAAAATAAGTCGAATACTATCGAGCCTTGGTGTGGTTCTCTTTATGTGGGAGATAATGTCTTTAGCATTGTTTTTTTGATACTCGATATCTTCTGAAGTCACGTTTGGATTTACTTTTTCTAAGTAAATGATTCTCTGAATTTCTTGATCAAGGGATTTTTGAGTTGTTTCTTCTGACGATAGAACTTCTTGTTCAGCCCATTGGTTAATTTCTATGAGAGCTTCTCTTATAAGTGGTTCTATTATGGGGCGGCTATTTTCAAGGTTTTCGGGTCTTTCCTGTTCTCGTAGTTCCTTGAGGAGATCGGGGTTTTCTTTATGGAGGGATTCCTGTATTTTTTCCCCGAGGTGATTGATTTGAAGTTCTTTTATTTTTGTCGGAAAATAGGTCTCAAGCTCTAGATATCTCGGTCCTAGGGGCTCAATAACGAAGGAGAGTTCTAACAAAAAGCCTTTTCCCTGTTGAGAATCGGACCACTGGCAAACACTGGCGGCACCTTCATTGCGGTCGAGAAGCATACTCAGGACTTCGTCAGTGATGGGATGGTCTTGGGTAAGAAAGACAATATCTTCTCTTTTCAGAGCGAGTTGGCGATCAAATGTGAAGAGTGTATTGTCGTGTTTTTTTAGACCAGGAAAATCTTCAATGAACATAAGATCGCTGGGACGAATAAGAAGGGTCCCGTGTTCGTCAGGCTCTTCAAAATCAACTCCATAGTGAATAAAGAGATCCTTGAGGAGTAACTCTAAAGAGGGGTCGTCTTCCATGTCATCGACATGATCGAGTATTTTTTGTGCTGAGGTCTCATTAAAAGAATTCAGATCAATAAGTATATCAATACTTTCTTTGGTAAGTTTTTTCTGTTCTTTAGCAACTAATTTTGTTTCATTAATAAGTTCCTGTAGTGATTGGTTAAAGTCCTCCTTGTTTAAGGTCATAGAAATAACATGGCAAAGTCGACTTTCAAATTGAATGAATATATCTCCTGCGCCATTCCATGATGATTCGAAGGAGTTGAGGCCTTGCTCGTACCATTTAAAGAGAATGTGTTCAGGTGAATTAAGTATCCAAGGGAGGTGTATAAAAAGATCTCCTTTTTGTCCTATGCGATCGAGTCGGCCAATTCTCTGTTCAACAATGTCAGGGTGATTGGGGAGATCGAAGAGAATCATGTTTTGCACAAATTGAAAATTACGTCCTTCGCCACCGATTTCACTACAGATAAGGATTTGGGTGTTTTCTTTTTGTGCAAAGTTTGCGGCTTGAATATCTCTTTCTACAATTGAAAGGTCTTCATGGAAGATAGCAAAATTAATGGAAGTATTTTTGAGAAAACTTGCTATCTTTAAGACGGTTTTCTTTGTCGAGCAGAGAAGAAGGACTTGATCATTTTTATGAGTCTCAAGAAACGATTTTAACCAGGAGAGTTTGATGTCCATGGTATTTTGATTATGGGTAAAATGATAAAAAATTTCTTTTAGAGACCATTTGTCTTGAAGAGAAAACGGGGTGTCGAGCGATTTTTGTACTGGTTGGGGAATGGTGTGAGAGATGAGGTTTCTTTTTGAGAAGCCTTTAAGTCGTTGTCTTCTGTTGCGGAACAAAACTCTACCCGTGCCATGTCGGTCGATGAGGATGTTTAGCAGTTCTTCGGGATTGGTTTTATTGAGTGGTGCATCGATTATTTTTTGAATTTCGGAATCGTTGGCGAAAATATTTTTAAGTGCTTTGAGTTGAGATTGATTGAGATTATTTTCGTAGCATGATTTGGCGATTTTAGCTACTTTCCCCATCTGTTGAGCTTCATTTTTAAAATTTTCGAAATTAGAGAATCGAGAGGAATCAACGATATTGAGAAGCCCAAACTGCGATTCTAAACCATGGAGTTGAGGAGTGGCGGTGAGTAGTAGAACTCCGAGGCTTGCTTGACTGAGTTTGTTAACAAGTGTCCATTCGGGAGAGGGGTCTTCTGATGACCAGTGGAGGTGGTGTGCTTCGTCGATGATGATAAGATCCCATTGTTCAGATAGAGATTGTTCAAAAGCGTCGGGTGTATTTAAGAGAAAATCAATAGAGCAGATGAATTTTTGATAATTTAAGAAAGGGTTTATTGAGTTTTGATTTTCTTCGCTATAGCGTTCTTCATCAAAGACGGTGAAGAGTTCGTTAAAACGTCGAAACATTTCCGAGAGCCATTGGTGTTTAAGACTTTCGGGGGTGATGATGAGCACTCGATGGGCTCGATCTGCAGCTTTTAGGGCGCTAAATACAAGTCCTGCTTCAATGGTTTTTCCTAATCCGACTTCATCGGCAAGAAGTACTCGTGGGCGTGGGTATTGTGAAATTGTTTTAGCGACATAGAGTTGGTGTGGTAATGGGATGATCTTGGGACTGACGAGCCCCTGTGCGGGGGATTGTTTTGTTGAGCTGCGAATATTCCATGCAATTTGACGAAAATCATAGGTTCGATGGTGGGTCCAAAGTCCAGCAAAAAACCGTTCGATGGTTCCAGGGTCTTGTGGCTGATGGCAAAGGTTAGTT
This sequence comes from Bdellovibrionales bacterium, assembly GCA_965217115.1. Classification (GTDB taxonomy): domain Bacteria; phylum Bdellovibrionota; class Bdellovibrionia; order Bdellovibrionales; family CAYMLA01. Next base: position 1,551,097 of record OZ244239.1, read on the forward strand.
TCAATGAGTTTTTTTCCTTGGCCGTGGTAGGTGAGTAGCCCCTGTTGTTCTGTGATGGATTCCACGGTTATTTTAGTGGAGGGCTCTGTGTTTTGGTTCGTCTGAGCGGTGTCTCCAATGGAAAGCTGGAAGCGGTGTAGAGAATTACTATTTAGGGAGTAATGTCTTGAGTTTTTTGTTAAAGGAAAGTGAACTTCGAGGGAATTTTGTCCAGGGTCAATATTGATGATAAGTCCAATGCCTAGCTGAGGCTCGGTGCGGGTAACGATTCTTTGATTGATTTTCCACGAGGTTTTTTTTGTCATGACGTTAGATAATATGCCTGAAAATGGCGGGGAGGTATAGCAGGCTTTTGAAGATCACCTTCTATAATGTGTTGTGTTTTTTTAAATCTTATTTTAGATTGAGGCACTGTTTTTGTTCAAATGGAGAGGTGGCCGAGTGGTTGAAGGCGCACGCCTGGAACGCGTGTGTACTGGAAACAGTACCCAGAGTTCGAATCTCTGTCTCTCCGCCATTTTAAGTAAACATCTAGAATAACTAGTGTTTAGCCTGTATGAAAGTCCTCTTTCCCCTGTTTTTGAGGAAAAACCCATCAAGTATAATTTGTTGCCCTTTCTTCTAGAGTTAATAATATTTTAGGGTTACTATTTAGAAGCAAGAGAATATGGCGGAATTAATTTGTGATTTCATAGGTTTAGTCGTACCTTGTATCATAAGAATGGCAGGTAAAATTATATGCTCACAACACGTTTAAAAACTCATCGCTCTCTGCTTTCGTCGCAAAGTGGATTGAGTCTGACTAAACTCCTTCTTGTTCTGGCTGTGTTGTCCGTGCTTTTTTCTGGGTCAAAGAAAGTTTTTTTACCTACTGCATCCGAAGTTGATAAGCATGCAGCTCTTTTAAAAGACTTAGTTCAGTCTTTGATCATAAATGAAAAAGCATGGGAGAACACCTTAAAATCTAATATTGAGATGGCTTGTTTGCAAAGTGGAGTCGAGTGCTCCAGAATTATTTCTTTCGGCACTGAGTTTATTTTAAAAGATGAAAAAAACAGGGCGGTCAATGGCCCAGGACAGGGATTTAAAGAAAATGGCACTCCCTGTACTGGTTATGTTGATGTGGGTTTTACAGGTAATGATGAGTGTCCTTTCTCCATGGATCTTGAGTTTAAGACGGCCCCTTGCTCAGGTGATTTTTGTGATGACTACGATGTTATCATCGAAGGGTATATTGGATACAACCCAAAACGCCCTAACTTGTCTTATAGATCTGTAAGTCCAAATTTTTCTGTGCAAAGGGGTGGTAAAGGAGAGAGTAAAATGTTGAAAGAGTGCCTTTCAAAAGGCGAAGGGTATCTGTATAATATGTATTCAGGCGAGTGTCTGCAATTTGGAAATGGCAAGCCGCCAGAGAAAAATTGAAATGTTTAGAGAGAGTGGACTCTTCTCCAGTTAAGAGGAGGGTTTTTGTGGCGACATAGTGATTGCAAATAAGTGACTGCTTAAGCCGCTGAATTTAATTCCTTATGTTTTAAAATCCATTTATTAAGAACTTTTAGCGCGGCAGAAGGTTTTTGGGTGAAGGCTAAACGGTTGGGGTTGAAAAGGTCACCGACTAATTTGGCGCTGAAAGTAATTCTCTCTTGGGTTTCGGGGTGAATGATTAAGATTTCACAAATGCCGCAAAAACCTTCAGGAACAGGCTGTTCAAGGAGCATTCCTCCTGTAGAGATATTACGAGATTTATTAGAGTGGGAGCCATTGGGGCCAAACAGCTTAATGTCTAGTTGAAGCTCGTATCTCTCGCTTTGACGGCGATTCTTCGACTGGTCGAGGGACTGTTCAGTGTTGTCAGAGAATAAATCAGACAAGGTTAACTCGTCTCCGTGAAAGGAGCATTTGTCTGATTTTAGATGATTCCCCATTTACCCCCCCCTCTCTCTTCTTAGACACTTGCACATAGTTATCGGTAAAAAAGCGAAATAGCTTTAAAAGAGTGAGACAGCTGGGAGATGACTGGGAAATGACTGGGAGATTATGAATAAATATTATTTAATTCTCTTTTTGAGAATTCCCTTCCCTGAGATTGGCAAAGAAGCTTCTAAGAAGGCGGGAAGACTCTGAGGCGAGAACTCCAGAGATAACTTCGGGGCTGTGATTGAGTTTTCCGTCCAGGCAAATTTCGTAGACACTGCCTATGGCCCCTGCTTTGGGGTCTTTGACAGCATAAACGACTCGTTCAATGCGTGAATTAACGATGGCGCCTGCGCACATGCAGCATGGCTCTAGAGTGACATACAGAGTGCAGTTGATAAGGCGCCATGATTTGAGTTTTTTGGAGGCTCCTTGGATGGCGGTGATTTCAGCGTGCTCTAAGGGGTTTTGACTGGATTCTCGAGTGTTGTGGGCTTGGGAGATGACTTGGCCGTCTTTGACAATAATAGCGCCAACGGGGACTTCTCCCTGGTTTGCGGCAATTTCTGCCAAATCGAGGGCTTTTTCCATCCATTTCCGGTGAGAGGAGACGTTTTCCATGGAATAGCTAGTATATGATGTTTGGAAAATAGGCAAACATGGTTGTCATATTTACTTTATTTTGTTATTTATTTCTGCTTGAAATATTTGCCGTGAAGGATGGTGATATAAATGGCAATGGTAAAGGCGCGGGATTCAGAAAGTTTTGATCAGTTGTTTAGACGTTTTAAGAAGTTATGCGAGAAATCAGGAACTCTTTCAGAGGTGAAGAAACGCGAACATTATGAAAAACCAGGAGTTAAGGCGAAGAAGAAATCAATCGCTGCAAGAAAGCGACTTGTGAAGAAAGGTCGCGGTGATAGAAGATAACAACAAAAATAAATAAGGTGTTATTGTTAGATGAAAGTTAGAGAGACGATCATGGCTGACATTAAGTCAGCTATGAAAAACAAAGAAGCAGAGAGATTGTCTGCGCTAAGATTATTGAGTTCTGCGATCAAGAACAAAGAGATCGAAAATCGCCCGAAAGAACTTACTGATAATGATGTTATCTCTGTGATTAAGAAATCGATAAAGCAGAGAAAAGATTCTATTGAGCAATACGGCAAGGCAAATCGTCAAGACTTGGTGGACAAGGAAAAAACGGAGTTGCTTGTTTTAGAGGTATATTTGCCTGAGCAGATGAGTAAAGAACAAGTTGTGTTGATCGTGGAAGAAGTGATTGCATCCACAGGTGCTCAGACCATGAAAGATATGGGCAAGGTCATGGGGTTGGTTTCCAAGAAAACTGAAGGCAATGCCGACAACAGCATAGTGAGCGAGCTGGTAAAGACTAGATTGCAGTAGCTTGAGCCATTGTTGTAAAAGATATTTGGAGCATTGATTGCGTTTTTCTTCAGAATTCATTGATAAGGTTTTAGAGGCAACAGATATTTACGATCTGATCTCTCAATACACTTCCTTTAAAAAATCATCAGGTCATCGTCATACAGGGCTTTGTCCGTTTCCTGATCATAATGAAAAAACTCCAAGTTTCTCTGTGGATGTTGGTAAGCAACTCTATTATTGTTTTGGCTGTAAGAAGGCGGGGAACGGATATAACTTTATTCAAGATTACATGGGTCTGTCTTTTCCTGAAGCGTTGGAATTTTTGAGTCGTCGTGCAGGAATATCGATGCCAGAGCCTGAGAGAAAAGGAAGGGAAGGTGGAGCTTCTTATGCTGATCGTAAAAAAAGTTTAATCAATTTGAATCGATTGGCAGAGACTTTTTATTTGGAGTCTTTTAATAAGTTAGAGAAGACCCATCCGGCGAGGGTGTATGCTCAGAAGAGGGGATTGTCGTCTGAGATCTGTGAGAGATTTAAAATTGGTTATGCTCCCGAAGAGTGGGAGGCGTTGGTGGGTTTTCTCGATACAAAAAAAGCGTCTCTGTCGTTAGCGGCGGAATTGGGGTTAGTGCGTAGGCGATCTGATGGTAAATCTGGTTGTTATGATATGCAGAGGGGGCGGTTGATTTTTCCTATTCTATCTACTTTGGGTGAACCCCTGGGGTTTGGTGGTAGAATCATAGGCGAGGGTGAGCCCAAGTATTTGAATAGTCCTGAGTCATTAGTTTTTAAAAAAGGAAAGCTGCTCTATGGCTTGAATGAAGCGGTGAGAGAAATTCGTAGCCAAGATCGTATTGTGATTGTTGAGGGCTATATGGATGCCATTGCCTTGCACAGTTCGGGAATCAAAGAAGTGGGAGCTGTTTTAGGGACGGCTTTGACGGAAGATCATGGGCGTTTAATTAAGCGTTATACAAAGAATGTGGTGTTACTTTTTGATGGAGATCGGGCTGGATTGGCGGCGGCGGAGAAGAGTTTGCCTGTGTTGTTGACCTCGGGTTTGTTTCCTAAGGCTGTGTTTTTGCCAGATAAGATGGATCCAGATGATTATCTTTGTCAACACGGGGAGGCATCCCTACGAGAGAAGTTAGATCGGGCCTCAGATTTGTTTAATTTGGTTGTCGATGGCTGGATGGAGTCTTATTCGGGGGCGGCTTCGGAAAAAGTAAAACTGGTACAGAAATTGACAGCCATTCTGCCCATGGGGAGCAATAAGAGTTTGATGGGACTTTACTTGGAGGATGTTTCCCAGAGGCTAGGGGTGTCTCTTCAGTGGTTGGTAGATGCGATTCGTCAAAATCGTGGAGATGAAAAAGGAACGGGGCTGAGGAGAGCTGTTGCGTCTGAGGAAGAAAAAATAGAAATTGATGGGTCAAATGAAGTTGAGCGAATAGACGTTTCAAAAGCTCCCGTGGAGCAGTTAAAACTGTTGCAGTTGGCCTGTAAGCGGGAGGAGCTTTTTGCCAGAGTAGAGGGAGAAGATATTTTAAAATATATGAGTCACGAGGGAGTTTTGAAGGTTTTTGAACGTTTGGTGGATGCCTATAGACAGACCCCCGAAAAATTTGCTACATTTGGCGCCCTGCTATCCTCTTATGTCCTGGACCCAATGGAGCTGTTGAGTATGGATAAAAATGGGGAAGAGGTTGATTTAGGTGTGGATTTTCAAGAGTTTGAAGGGTGCGTTAAGAGGTTGAAGCAGAAGAGTTTTCAGGAACAAACATTGCAGTTAAAAAACATGGCCAAGAGTCAGAGCTTGGATGATGACCTCTTGGAGAAATTTATGAAGTTAAAGCGTAGCAAAATGGCTCTGGACAAGGAATCGAATAAGCGAGATGATTGACGGAATTTCTTAGATTTATTAAAGTGATGATTAATTCTTAGAGAGGGTTCTTGATGGAAGCATTGATGGAAACGACTGTTGAAGAACAAAAAGCGATTGTTAAGGTCGAGGTAAAACGTTTTGTTGCTTTAGCCAAAGAGAAAAATCATATTTTTGTTGAGGAGATCAACGATCTTTTGCCAATTGAGGTGATATCGATCGAAGCGCTTGATATGTTGATGTTGGCTTTAGAGGTCAATGGTGTTGATGTTAAGTCCTTAGCTCAAATGGAGAATGACAAAGAGGGTTTTCTATCTGATCCGACAGAAGAAGATGGAGTAGATGCTGAGGATCGAGCTGAAGAAGAGGCAGTGAAGGGCAATGACCCTGTTCGATTGTATTTGCGTAAAATGGGAAGCGTCTCTCTTTTGACCCGTGAGGGCGAAGTTGAGATTGCTAAAAGAATCGAGAATGGTGAGCGAGAGATTGTGATGGCAATCTTGATGTCTCCCATGGGAACCACTGAAATTATTCAGCTGGGTGAGAGATTGAATGCGGGAAAGATAAAATTAAAAGCTATCTTTCGTGGAATGGAGGATGAGGAAACTCAGTATACTGAAGAGGAGTACTTAGAAAAAATCCATGAATTAATTGGTGAAATTAAAAAATATCAAAAAAAGGCACAACCCTTTTTTAATAAACTTCGTAATGAGTCTATTACAACTGAAGAGAAACGAGAGATTCTTAAAAAGGTGGGAGAACAGAATGTCGTTTTGATGAATGGTTTTAATGCGGTTAACTTCAATCGCAAGACGATCAATCGTATTGTGATTAAATTTAAAAACCTTGTGTCTCGAATGACGGAATTACGTAAGCGAGTGAATGAGGCGTTGAAAAAAGCATTTGCGAAAGATCTAGTGGAGATGAGTGCTCGCGTAAAATTAATTGCGAGTAATGAGAAGGAGTTGATTAGGCTAAATCGTGATACGGGTTTAAGTTATGATCAGTACAAGACCTATTGCTCTAGGGCGGAGGATGCTCAAAAGCGTTTGGCTCATATTCATGATGACACTCAGATGAACTTCTCCTGGATTCGCGACACTTACACGGCGATTTGGAAGGGTGAACATGCAGCTGATGAAGCTAAATCTGAGTTAGTTGAAGCGAATTTACGTCTAGTGGTCTCCATTGCTAAGAAGTACACAAACCGTGGTTTGCAGTTTTTGGATCTTATTCAAGAGGGCAACATCGGTTTGATGAAGGCTGTGGATAAATTTGAATATCGTCGTGGTTATAAGTTTTCGACCTATGCAACTTGGTGGATTCGTCAGGCGATTACGAGAGCTATTGCTGATCAAGCAAGAACGATTCGTATTCCTGTTCATATGATTGAAACAATTAATAAGCTGGTAAGAACCTCTCGTTATTTGGTGCAGGAGTTGGGTCGAGAGCCGATGCCTGAGGAGATTGCGGAGAAGATGGATATGCCCGTGGACAAGGTCCGCAAGGTTCTTAAGATAGCTAAGGAACCAATCAGTCTAGAAACTCCTGTTGGAGAGGAGGAGGATTCTCATCTCGGTGATTTTATTGAAGATAAGAAAGTGATTAATCCTTCTGAGGCTATTGTAAATATGAATTTGGCGGAGCAAACTCGCCGAGTTTTATCAACGTTGACTCCGCGAGAGGAGAAAGTTTTACGTATGCGTTTTGGGATAGGTGAAGACAGTGATCACACTTTGGAAGAGGTGGGTCAGGATTTCAATGTAACCCGTGAGCGCATTCGTCAAATTGAAGCAAAGGCTTTAAGAAAATTACGTCATCCTAGCCGATCAGGTAAATTGAAATCATTTGTTGATTAGCTACTGAGGACTCAGTGAAATATCTCTAGTGGGGGTTTAGCTTAGCTGGTTAAAGCATTCGGCTCATAACCGAAGGATCCGGGGTTCGAGTCCCTGAGCCCCTACCATTTTATTAGGTCTTTTTAGCTGTAAGTTTAAAACCCAAGTAAGGTTCAAGTGTTAATAATTTTAATCTGAAGCAGGATTCTTTAGTCTTCTTTCACGAAATTTCAACCTATTTCACAATGTGGAACCTTTTAGTTGTTTGGAGTGTGTTTTATTTATTCTGTCATGCCATTGGTAGACCTGAAGTCCCTGTGACTTTGATTTGGCGACTTCATCATAAAGTGATGAGTGGTATTGATAAACCTTGGGGTTGTCCAAGCCCTTTTAATAAAGAGGCTTGCACGAAGTGGAACAAGGTTTCTTCTGCAAAGATAAATCGTCGTGGGGAGGTGAGAGATGGAAATTAATATCTTAAACTTAAGTCCATCACATTGAGAAGAAGATGTCTGAAAACTCAGAGTCATCTGTCAGGTTTTCGTATCTCTTGCAGACGCTTCTTGAGAATACAGAAGGTCAAAGGGATAGGTCAGTATGATTGGGACTCCAATGGTTGTAAAAAGTATTGTTGATTCTGGGTTTACGGCTTTTACAAGTACGCTGACTTCAGTGGTGGCGATGACTATGGTTAGTGTAAAGGCTAAGGCTATGAGCCTTGCAGGGGCTGGAAAAAGAGCTTTTAAAAGATAATCTAAACATGAAGTCTTTATTTTTAAAGATGTCATATCCCAATTTTCTAACCACTTGGCCCATTTCATTTATTAACCTTGAGTCATCCTAGATTGTTACTATTTTTTTTATCTGGGTTAGAGACTGGAGTTTTTACTCCATTAATTTCTCGAGTATGATAATCATCATAATTACCTTTATCAATCTTTTTAACAAATTCAGCACGAGTCATTTTAATTCCAGTACTCTTATCTCTAAATAGCTGGTTTCTTCCTTTATTGTTTTCTGCTATAGTTTCGACTGTTTTTCCTTTCTTTCCCATGCAATATCCTCCATTTAGTGTCCACCTTCTCCACCAAGTATACTCTGAAAATTAAATCCCTCATCACCTAAAACCAAAGATGTGCCATTTTGCAACAAGTTTAGATGAAGATTTGTAGATTTTTTGTATGATTTCCTTGAGGATACGGAGAGTTTTTCCTGAAGCACGAGAATTTAGTTCTTGAATCATATTATTCATGGAGTTTTCTTTATAAGTCCAATGAGCATTATTTTTCAATTTTGACTTGCCTAAGAGCCTTTGGATTGAAGTTGGCAAGCTATTGATTCAAATAATTAACATTGAAGTTCCCTCAAAAAACTGGAGTGCGTAGCCTGGCTGTGGTGCACTAAATTAATCAATTTTTCTATCCAATAAAAAGCAGAAAGAAACACATTGGCGACATTGTTTAAAATCACAATACTTGATGAGTTAAGTGTAGCTTAGTGTCTCTTTTTATTTATAGAAAAGTGTCCAGTTTTTTGGGGGAAGTACATTGTGCCCCCTATCTTCTTATTTTTTGAGGCCCTCTATTGGATATGCGCATAGATATAATCGTTCTATTTGGTCGCAAAGCTGCGTAAATTCATATCCTCCTACTAACAATTCAACATATCCATCTTGGAATCCTATTTCTCCATTTTCTCCAGTGATACGAAAGCTTCCATGCGCAATAGAGTTTCTAATGCGGCGACATAATCCAATTGGAAGCTCTGTGCTTATAGTTTGTTGATTTTCGTCTTTCTCAAATATCTGCTTAAACAAATGTAGTGATGATGATTTATCAATGGAGATCAACTGAGATTCAAGCAAATCATTTCTCATGCATATAAAGACAGCGTAGGCCCTTAGGATTACTTGTCCCCAAACAAGACAAAATTTACTAGTGGAATCAGAATAATTATGCTCAAGCACTGGAATTTTCTTAGCCAAACCGTTTAGCATCAGAGAATTTCTAAAATAAGTTTCTTTCAATTGCGAATCTTGGAGAGTGTCAGCGATATCTTTATTGGGAATATTTTTTAACTTTTCAACAATTTTAGATAAGTTGATAGCGGTCAGGTGGAATGATTTGTTAGGCATAGCCTTTCCTTTTTTGGTCTTGAATATGACATTCATGATGAACAAGCCTTACATTGCTTTCTTGGTATCCAAGAAATGCCTCGAACCGATCAAGTTCGGAGCCTTTTTCAATAAGAGATTTTTTACACAAAGCACAAATGCCTTTTTAATATTTCCACAAAAAAAGCCCAAGGCAGAATACAAATAAAAAAAGGCTACAAATTAAATTGTAGCCTTTTTTAGATAGGAAAGTTAATATTTTTAATAAACTTTTTTAAAGTAATAGCAATTTGCAATAACAGTATGAGTATTCAGATCAAAAACCTGACCCACAAAATAATCTCCATATTTTTTTAATGAGTAGTGTGTAAATTCATTTGCAGATACTAAAGAGCCCTCCTGTTCCTTGGTGGTAAAGACCTCATTATCGAACATCCGTGTAAGTTCTTTCACATCATTTTTAAATTCTGATAAATTATTATCAAAATAGTTCGCTGGTAGGGTTCTTCTATCAGAAACAAATATCATTTGCTGTGCTGTCCTTGGAGGAAAGTCGTTACGATTATCTGGATGTATAATTACGCGATATGTTAATAGTCCAGCTTCTGGCTTGCTTGGCTTTCTTGCATTGTAACATCTTCCAGACCACCAACCAAAAATTTCTTCTTTTGTAGGTAGGGTTCCTTGGTCAAACATCTCTCCGAGTTCTTCAAAATCAGTGGGAAATTCTGATGCTGCATGGACATTGCTAAATGCTAGGCATGATAAGAGAACAATAGATAGAAACTTCATTTCAACTCCTTATTTATATTGCCTACTTAGGCAATGGTTTTGTTACGAGCTTTACCGCTCATAAAGTTATTGTGCTTTATTTAAAACACACAGCCTATTTAACAGTTCACAGATGGGGCTTTTTATTTTGTGTCCCATTTTTGGGGTACAGATCATAAATTGTAGCCTTTTTTTAGATAAGAAAGTTAATATTTTTAATAAACTTTTTTAAAGAAATAGCAATTTGCATAAACACCCCTAAGATAATGAGAAGACTGGCCCACAAAATAATCTCTATATTTTCTTAGTGAGAAGATTACAGATCCATCTGTAGCTAAAGAACCCTCCTTTTCCTCGGTGATAAATTTCTGATTACCACGGTCCCTTATACGTTGTGTCACATTACCTTTAAACCTTGATAAATCATTATCAAAAGAGTTCGCTGGTGCTTTTGTTGTTGGACGATGAAACATCATTTGATGTGCTGTCTTTGGGGGGAAATCGCCACCATTATCTGGGTGTATATTTATGCGAGATGTTAATAGGCCAGCTACTGGTTCGCTTGGCGCTTTTGCTGTGTAACATCTTCCAGACCACCAACCAAAAGTTTCTTCTTCTGTAGGTAGGGTTCCTTGGTCAAACATCTCTCCGAGTTCTTCAAAATTAGTGGGAAATTCTGATGCTGCATGGACATTGCTAAATGCTAGGCATGATAAGAGAACAATAGATAGAAACTTCATTTCAACTCCTTATTTATATTGCCTACTTAGGCAATGGTTTTGTTACGAGCTTTACTGCTCATATACTTATTGCGTTTTATTTAAAACACACAGTCTATTTAACAGTTTTTCTATAAATGTCTACAATTATAATAATGGATTCACTAGTACCTAAAAAAAACCTACAATGCAAAAAAACTAAATAAAAACAAATATTTAACCAAGGCCACTCTCTTTTAATAAAACAAAAAGGAGTCAAAAATGCTTCAACAAACAGCTAGAAAATACTTTGAAGTCTGGGGAGACACTCAATCTCAAAACACTTTTCTAAAAGGCCTACTCATACTTGATCTGTACCCCAAAAATGGGACAGGTTAATAAAAGGCCCAAGTTAAAAATTAAGATGCCTTCGATATTCACTCGGGGGCATCTTTTTTAGTCCTAACTGTGGACGTCTATGGTTATAATACTTTATTTTCTTCGTCACTTCTTTTTTACATCTTCAAGTGTTTTACATTCTTTCAAATCTAGATGATCTTTTAGAAGTCCAAAAAACTTTCTATTGGTGCATTATCTAAACAATTTCCTTTTCTACTCATTGATTGAGTTACCCCTTTTCTTGCAAGTTTGTCTCTAAAGCTAAAATGAGTAAAGTGGAGTCCTTGATCAGAATGCACAACAAGCCCCTCTAAAACCTCCTCTGATAAGTTTTTTAGTGTTTTATCAATCGCTCTATTACTCATCCCCAAATCAATTTTATTAGAAACATCAAAACCAACAACCTCCTTTGTCCCAATATCTTTAACAGCTGCAAGGTAAGCTTTTTTATTCTCATATTGAAGGGTCGTTATATCTATTGAATAAATTTGATCTGGCTTCAAATCTTTAAAGTTTCTATCAACTAAGTTTGCACATGTTTCATGCTCAAGTTTCTTTTTAGAAAAACAACGATGTTTGTTCTTCTTTCTAATCTGAGTCTCCAATCCAAATTTCTTTTTTATCCGTGCAATTCTTTTATGGTTCAGAACAAGTCCCTCTCCAAGCTCTATAGACATCTTCAATTGCCTTATCCCATCTCTACCCTTGCTTTTTTGATAATACTTTTTAATGATTTTAAACAAGTCTTTGTCACGTTTACTCATTTTAAGATTTGTTCGATAGTAATTACTTTTTGATATCTTAAATTGATGTAGAAGATAACTTACGCGAATACATTTTCTTTTTATTTTGGCCTTAGCTATTTGTATTTTTAAGATTTCTTTTTCGCTAAGGCCTTCTTCTTTTTTAGCTCTTCAATGACTCCTTCTTGAACATCAATAATCGCCAAAAGCTCATCATAACTTAGATTCTCATAATTTATTTTTTTGGGCCTTCCCGAACTACCAAGCCCTCGATATTCAGTGAAAAATGAGCTTTTCCCTAGGGTTTGATGTTTCTCCCTCCATTTTTTAATGCTGTTTACAGGATAAGTTGAAATAAAAAAACTTAAATCAATATCTGCATCTTTAAAAATGAGAACTTGGCTCTTCCCTCTAAAATACTCTTCTACTGCATGAATCTTAAATTCAGGAGTAAAAACAACGTGCTTTTTAGTTAATTTTTCTACATTAGGGTTCTCAAGAAGCTTTTGCCTTTGAAATTTAGATAGTTTATGCATTTCTGTACTCCTAAAACAATAAACCCCATCATATCACAGATGGGGCTTTTTATTTTGTGTCCCATTTTTGGGGTACAGATCATTAAATTGTAGCCTTTTTTTAGATAGGAAAGTTAATATTTTTAATAAACTTTTTTAAAGTAATAGCAATTTGCAATAACAGTATGAGTATTCAGATAAATAATCTGACCCACAAAATAATCTCCATATTTTTTTAATGAGTAGTGTGTATATTTATCTGCAGATACTAAAGAGCTCTCCTGTTCCTTGGTGGTAAAGACCTCATTATCGAACATCCGTGTAAGTTTTTTCACACCATTTTTAAACTCTGATAAATTATTATCATAATAGTTCGCTGGTGGGGTTCCTGTACTAGAAACAAATATCATTTGCTGTGCTGTCCTTGGAGGAAAGTCGTTACGATTATCTGGATGTATAATTACGCGATATGTTAATAGTCCAGCTGTTGGCTTGCTTGGCTCTCCTCCTCTGTAACATCTTCCAGACCACCAACCAAAAGTTTCTTCTTTTGTAGGTAGGGTTCCTTGGTCAAACATCTCTCCGAGTTCTTCAAAATCAGTGGAAAGCTCTGATGCTGCATGGACACTGCTAAATGCTAGGCATGAGAAGATAACAATAGATAAAAACTTCATTACAACTCCTTATTTATATTGCCTATTTAGGCAATGGTTTTATTATGAGGCTTACCGCCCATAAATTTATTGCGTTTTATTTAAAACACACAGTTTATTTAACAGTTTTTCTATAAATGTCTACAATTATAATTGTAGCCTCAAATCGTAATAAATTCACCGAATTGACTCATAAATAATCAGATCGAAGAGGCCTGGAGTCCTAGAATTAAGATTTGTACTTAGGATTCTAGGTATGTAAAAATTATATTTCCTACGGAAGAACAAGTAATGCAGGCTAAGGAGCTTAGAATTTTCTGTCATCAAATTGGACTCAGAGAGGCCAAATTTCATGATCTAAGAGAGACGTATATTACAAATTTACTGAGTAATGGAGTCGGAATTAGTAAGGTTATGAAGCAAGTAGTTAAAACAGTTTTACAGTATGTGACTGTTGATGAGAAGAGAAAGAAAACACTGGATAACTCGCTCCAAGATATTGAGCAAATTTCTGAGAATCTTCTCATTAAATACAGAGAGGATGAGAAAGAAGGATTCGATGACAGTGCTTGTCTTATCTCATTTTGGGAATCAAAAAAAAATTGAACATAGTGATAGAGGTATAGAATTTACTGAGAGTATAAAATGGAACGATTTAGATAAGATCAAAGAATCTATTGGCCTTAAAAGAACACTCTCAAACATCATCAACAATGCCGTAGAAGCGGTAGAACCAGGCAATGGGATAGGGCTTTTAAATGCTCAGAAGTATATTGACTCTGTTGGTGGGACTTTGAGGATTAAAGGTCTAACTAAGAACACAACGATTAAATGCATTGTTCGATCTTGACCTTTATATTTGAATGTGATTGCTTTGGTGGCAAAGGAGGTTGTTTGTGAGTCATGGTAGTCGAATATATAAACTAGAAGAGGTTTTTGTTAAGAGTGGAGTGCCACTTCATACCTTTGTTGATCGAGAAATCTTGAAGAAAGAATTAGAATCAAATATTACTTTGAGAAGTAACGCGATATTTTTTCTTGGATATTCAAAAAGCGGAAAAACTGTTTTTAGAAAAAAATATTTTGATTCCACTAACGAATTTGAAGAATGTCTTTTTCGCTGCTCCAGAGATTCAACAAAGGAGCAGTTATACAATTTTATGGCAAACGAGTTTCAAATACATCCTCCAAGTTCAACGACAGAAACAAATTCTTCTTCAAATGAAGGGAGAATTTCCTTGGGAATCAGTAATCTCAAGCTATTAGGGAAAAAGAATAACTTAGTCTCAAAGTCAACGACCTCGCAAAATTTAACTGATAAAATTGATGTTAATTACCTTTGTAAAAGTATACCTAGTAATTCAAAAAAGATAATTGTTCTAGAAGATTATCATCTTTTAGACAGAGATTTTACAGAATCTTTTACTGAAGATTTAAAACATTTTTTAGATCAAGAGATTGTTTTTATTATTATAGGAATTCCAAGTTCTCCAGATAGAACGTTTGCAGCAAACCCTGATTTAACGGGGCGTGTAAAAGGGCTGAATTTTGATTATCTAACAGAGGAAGAGTCAAGAAAACTTATTAGTAAAGGGGAAAAATGTTTAAATATTCGTATTGATGATGAGTCAAAGAAACAAATTTTTGAAAAATCTTTTGGGAATGCCTATTTGATTCAGTCAATATGCCAGGAAGTTTTTAGGAAAAGTAATGTTGAGAGTACATCAGAAATAGAAAAAGTTATTAATGTTTTGGACTCTATAGATACGGCGTGTAGAGAACTGGCAAGTAGTTTAAAGAATGATTATTCATCTATTATGGAAGTAATAATTAAAGGGGCAAGAAAACAACAGGAGGGAAAAGCTTTTAATCAATATGAGGAAATTTTAAAATCGATTAAATCTACAGATATAAGTGACTTAGAAAAAGGCTTAAGCCATACTACAATAGCGAGCAATACATGGAGTTCTTTTGGAGAAGAAACCATTAATAAATTTGTCAAAAAAGAAAAAAAATATCAAAGTGAAAAGTCATTTAAAGGGTCTGTACAGAGTCAAATAACTTCAGCTTTGAATTCTTTAGAAGAAAATTTTAAAAAAGCAAATGCAAGAAAGATAATCCATGTATATGAAAAAACTTTATATTTAAGTGATATTGTTTTTAAATTTTATCTTGATTGGAGTGAGGATAGTGTTTATTGAAGAATAAAACAAATGTAGTTAAATAGTATTCTGTATTAATAAAAAGAAAACGAATTTAGAAATTATGTGACCTATATATGAACTATAGTTCAAAATCATAAAGTGATGAGTGGTATTGATAAACCTTGGGGTTGTCCAAGCCCTTTTAATAAAGAGGCTTGCACGAAGTGGAACAAGGTTTCTTCTGCAAAGATAAATCGTCGTGGGGAGGTGAGAGATGGAAATTAATATCTTAAACTTAAGTCCATCACACTGAGAAGAAGATGTCTGAAAACCCAGAGTTATCTGTCAGGTTTTCGTATCTCTTGCAGACGCTTCTTGAGAATACAGAAGGTCAAAGGGATAGGTCAGTATGATTGGGACTCCAATGGTTGTAAAAAGTATTGTTGGGTCTGGGTTTACGGCTTTTACAAGTACGCTGACTTCAGTGGTGGAGATGACTATGCTTAGTGTAAAGGCTAAGGCTATGAGCCTTGCAGGGGCTGGAAAAAGGTCTTTTAAAAGACAGTCTAAATAATAGCTACAGTTAAAAAATTACTTACAAAAAATCCAGGCCAGCTTACAAATAAAAAAGGCTACAAATCATTAAATTGTAGCCTTTTTTTAGATAGAAAAATTAATACGAATAAACTTTTTTAAAGAAATAGCAATTTGCATAAACGCTAATTGTATGACTTATATCAAGACTCTGTCCCACAAAATAATTGTTATATTTTTTTACTGAGAAGACTGTAACTCCATTTGTAGATGCTAAAGAGCCCCATTGTTCCTTGATGGTAAAGGTCTGATGATCAAGGCTCTTCATATATGCCATCACATTATCCTTAAACTCTGGTAAATTATTGTCATAATAATTCATTGGTAGTTCTGGCCTATTACGAAGAAACTTCATGTGATGTGATGTCCTTGGAGGAAGGTTGCCACCATTATTTGGAGCTATATTTATGTGAGATGCTAATAGAACAGATCTTGGCTTGCTTGGCGCTTTTGCTTTGTAACATCTTCCAGACCACCAACCAAAAATTTCTTCTTCTGTAGGTAGGGTTCCTTGGTCATACATTTCTCCCAGTTCTTCAAAATTAGTGGGAAACTCTGATGCTGCATGGACATTGCTAAATGCTAGGCATGATAAGATAACAATAGATAAAAACTTCATTTCAACTCCTTATTTATATTGCCTACTTGGGCAATGGTTTTGTTACGAGCTTTACCACCCATAAAGTTATTGCACTTTATTTAAAACACAGAGTCTATTTAACAGTTTTTCTATAAATGTCTACAATAAAGTGTAATAAATTCATGAATTGACTCATAAATAATCACATCGAAAAGGCCTTTCGATAGAACAGTTTTCTTTAATGATATTTCATATTTTAGAGGAAGAAATACGACCTATCTCTTCTTTTCACTGGTCACAGAACGCCCCCATAGTCCTTTACGCCATTTCTTTGTATTCATACGAATGTCAAAAATTCGGATTTTTTGGATTTTACAATATTCTGGTTGTATGGATCTAAGCCATTGAAGCTTACTTGTTGGTTGATTTTTATTCTGAGTATTTATCATTAAAGTAATGTTCTTAAACACTTCGGACGACATAATTTTATCATTCGGGTCACAGTCACCTCTCAAAAATTCAATTGTGATATTAGGTGAAACACCTCTTATTTGGTCTTCAATGAATTCTAGTGATAAAGGACAGGAGAGTGTTTTTTTAATACCTTTTCTTTTAAACTTTAGAAGTCCGACACCAGTAGAGTCTAACGATATTATACCTGTCCATTGGTCGTTATTAACCTTGCACTTAACTATTGGTATGTTAGCAAAAGATTTGGTGCAAAATAAAAAAGCTAAAATTGAAATTAGTCTCACTTTTTTTCCCTAAGCTTACAAATGTGAATTGTATGTGTGGCACAATGTAAATTTCCCCTACCCATGTGAGCATAGTCAAATGTATCTACAAAGTCAGGTTTGATACCTCTTTGTGTGTATTCAGTTGCTATATATTTTTTGAATAAACTATTACCAGGTTCTGGTGTGATAACTGTATTTCCTATAGAAACCGAATTAGTTGGATTTGGTAAAATAGAAAGCCCCATTCCTTGAGGGAGCTCATATTTGCTATTTTTTAGATGAACTGGTTCACCTCCAAAGAAGAGATCAGGTACTTCTATAAAATCTGGCTTACATTGAGGGAGTCTTTCCTGGAGTTTGAGTTTTAGTTTGGATTTAAGGTTGTCCATTTTTTGTTGGATGAGTTCATTATATATTTTAAGACTATCATTCTCAGATAAAGCTTTTAATACTTGATGATTAGTAATTTCAGAACAATCTATTTGTTTATGCTTTTTCTTATATGAAAGCTGTGCGTGAGCTGAATTTACTAAAAAATTAATTATCTGAAAATAATATTCTGTAACTCCTTTGGGTTTAATAGGGCTATCTGGTGAATTATATTTATCAGATAGATTAGATATAACTTTACACAATTTTTTTAAACCTCTATGTACTTTGCTGCGAGATATAGCCAGACCTTTGCCCGAGTGAGTTCTATTTTTAGGGAATTCTAAAAAAGATTTAGTAGGAGCTATTTTTAATAACTCAATTGCTTTTCTAGGGCTGGCTAATGCAATTGAAAAATTACAAGGAGCTTTTAAATTATTATTTTTCACTACTTTCATTATTTCATCAGTGTGTCCTATAAATAACCAATTAGTAGGGACTTTGATTTTATTTTCAAGGTTGCTTCCACAAAATTGTCTTGTATAGTCACTCCACTCTTGGTGATTTTTAAAATGATCGTCTCCCAGAAGACAAAAACCTCCAGGAAACCCTTCGATATTCCCCCCCATGTGTCCATTTTTGAGACTTCCAGTTTTTAATGGAGCCCCTAATTTAAAACCGCATTCTTGAGTTGCTTTAGCAATTTTTTCCAAGAAACCACCAACTCGTGGATACCCTTCAACTGGTCGTAGAACAGGCTGTCCACTTTGATCCACAAATGCTTCAAAATAATCCTGCTGCCAAGTATAGCTTTGTGCAGGTACTTGTATAAGTTTACTTTTCCACTGTTTTTTTTGTTGAGGAGAAATATTAAGTGAGTCAATGTGGTTTTTTATCCTAGAAATTGTATTGTCTGATACAGGTAAAACGATTAGAGGAATGTTTTTCGTAGATGAATTCAAAACTTTTTCGACAAAACTTGGTGTGAAGCTTGGGTCATCGAGGAAGCCTCGGTCAGATACGACGACTGCTGCTGTTGGAAAAATTTCTGGTAGGATAGTGTTGTCACTAGGGCATTCAGGAAGAGACGTTGAGCGTTTTTTTATCCAATCTGGACATGCGCATATAGCTTGGTGTGAAAATAAGAATATTAACATTAGAAGAGGTAGTTTTGACATAACTTATTGTATTCTAATTCTAATTCTAATTCTAATCTTGGACTACACGAAAGTCTGTGTGTTTTATGTAAAATATGCTAGATTTAGGAGCAACATGAATATTTTTATTTCTACACGATTTGGTAGTAATTGAATTTTAATAGTTGTTTATTGTTAAGAAGGTTCTGAGCAATCTGTTCTGCTGAAAGCCCCTTTTGAGTGTGTAATTTGATAATTTCAGTAGGGCTTTTGTCCAAAGTCACATGCACCAAGTGTCCTCCAATGGGCTATCATGCTATCATTCTATCACGATAGCCCATTGGAGGATGATTATGAAAAAGACATTTGTGATATTAATTTTATTTGTTAGTAGTATATCTCAAGCTAACCCCTGTACTAATCTCTTTAAAGACGTCGGTTTTCTTTTCAAGACTAAAAAAGCAGTACGTGGTGTAGCTCAAGCTGGTAGAGAACTCGATATTATACGTGAGAATATTAAAAATTCAGATAGTATTTCACGCTTAAGATTCTTATCTGAGTATTTGTTGGATACGACTCAGAAAAGCTCTAGCGATCTGTCTCGAAGCCTTACTGCTATGGCCGCAGCCATTGAGTCAGGGATAGACCTGAGAAAGTTAAAAGAGAAATGTCGTGATGGTAATGCCTCAGAACTTTTTAATAAGGCAAAGTAATGGTTTATTTATTCGATTCGTTTTCATGTTATGGATAAAATAGGTAGATTCTCTAATAGCCAGGAGTTAAGTGTTGTTTCTTGTGATTTGGGTGATATGTCTCAGCCAACAAACAAAACTCTAGATAAATGATTAATCCTCAGCCGACGAAGCTGAGAGATGGTGAAAAAAGGCGACCTTGGGGTCGCCTTCACTGAGCTTGTGTGTAAGGTTTAGTTAATTAAAAACCTAGTTTTTTATTTTTGCGGAGAAGGCTGAAAAGCACATGAGTAATAGTATTCAAGCCCATCTTCTGAAACAAATTCTTTTAGAGTCACATTAAAAACTATTTTTCCTACACGCTGAACTTCAAAACCAGAATCTTTTTGTTTGGAAACGTAGTAGGTATATCCATAGCCCCGACGGCCACTCCATTTAGTGGTAGAGCTTATCCAATTTCCAGGCTTTAAAGATTCGACCATTTCTTTCTGACAAAAACGAGACAGATTCGAAAGGGCGTAATTTGCCTCCTGACCTAGAACTTCCACACTACTAGCAAATGCGGAAAAGGGAGAGAGAAGCATGCAACTGATAATAAGATTTTTCATATTTTCTTCCTATTTGTTGTATTACTCATTTGAGTAAGAGTTTTATTATAAGATTCTGCTCATAATATTTAGCGTACCATTTAAGACACAGGGTCGAATTAACAGAATCTCTATTAAGTGTCTATAATTTATTGCTAGGAGGGTCATTTTTATAGCGTATAGAGTTTAAAATTGTAATAAATTCACTAATCTCCAAATAGCTAAAACATCCTCTTTTCCATATGGGACTACTGGCGCAATAGACCGCCTGAACCCAACCCAACTTTTCTCTTTTTCGATGACCAGAATGGTGAGACAATAAGTTCCCCTCAGACTGCAAGTAGTTCAAATCTATTCTATTGATGGTGTTCTTATCCAGAGCAAAATAGTTAGAGTCTGCCGTAACCAGAAGATTTAAAATACACTTTGCAGGAAAACTATCGGTCAAATTTTCTTAGTTCTGGTAAGCTAGTTATTTATTTAAACCTATGTTTAAATCTAGGAATATTTTGATCCTTAAATGATCGAGTTACATCTCAAACTCTAGAGGTTTGTCAGGGTTGAACCAACATCTCGGTCGAGCAGACTCAATATGGTTTTTTTTCTGAGAGCACACACCATCTTCAATATTTTGGAAGCTGACCTTTTCAGAAGGAGGAATCGTACATAACGCCGCTGCGACAATCGTATCAAAACGACACTGTGCCGCAGGGTGAAGAGGATAGGTTTTTTCTGGAGTGAGTTTTGAAGGAGTGGTTATATTGACGTAGAATCTTACTTTATTAGAAAGAAGGCGTATAGCTTCTGAAAAACTTCTCCCTGCAAAAATAGTCCTTCGACATAAAGCCACATCTTTTCGCGTTTTCCAATGGGTTTGACACTTTTTTAAAGAAATAGGGATAATATCTTTTAAAAAATAATTTTCCGAATTTTTCTTTACGAAGTCTTTGACAAATTGAACATTGTTTTCGCCCTTGTAAAAAGTTCGGAAACATTTGGATGCAGCCCAATAGTCTGCTTGCCCCTCTATGGACAGATTCGACCTCAGAAGAACAAAGTTCCCAAAGAGAGGTCCTCCTCCTGCAAGATGTCCCATCTCATGACAAACCAAGAGTACAAAAGCATCTTCGGTCAAATTTCTACTTCTAAGCAGACCTCCCGAAATGTACAGATAATATGAATCCCCTTCATCTCTAGCCAGAGCATCTAAAGAATCACTCTTCCAATCTCTTGTAACTCCAAGAGGTTTTCTCAGGTTATCTCCGTAGAGATTAAGTATTTTAGAGGTGATTGAGTAAAACTTTTCTGCAACTGGATCTTTACATTGCCCTTGAATTGGCAATAGTCCAAAAAATAAAAAAAATAAAATTGCCTCTTTCATGCCCTCTCCTTATTGTAATTGCTATTATAGACGACTCCGTCCTCAGCGAGGGAGAAATCAGCCCATGATGTAAAATTTCCCGATTTTCAAGGGTGACCTTTAAAAAGCGAGTTTTAATCAGCGCAAAGAAGAAGACTTCTCTGCAGTGGCCTCATCATCTCCTGGCTTTGTCGGCGAGGGCTTATTATATTGATGTAAGAATATATATATTCTACCGCTAGCATCATAAGCAGCTTCTACGACGTAATGTATAAAATGAGAAAGCTTTTCGCCATACTCTTCACAACTAGACGATTTTTCACCCATTTTTTCGAACACTTTTAGCGCTATCCCAAATGTGTTTTTAGATAGAATTCCACCTATGTGAGTAACTTTTTCTCCGACGTCTTTAGAAAGTTTTTCCTGACACTCAAGAGCTTCTTCCGGAGTCAGAGAAAAGCTAAGAGTCGATTTTGCAGTGGCCTCATCTTCTAGCTTTGTCGGCGAGGGGTTATATTTATTTAAGAATATATATATTCTACTGCTAGCCCCATAAGCAGCTTCTACGACGTAATTTATAAAAAAAGAAAGATGTTCGCTATACTCTTCACAACTAGACGATTCTTCCCCCATTTTTTCGACCACTATTAGCGCTTTCTCAAATGTGTTTTTAGAGAGAATTTCACCTATGTGATTCTTTTTTTCTTTGATTTTTTCAGGAAGTTTTTTCTGACATTCAAGAGATTCTTCCGGAGTCAGAGAAAAGCTAAGAGTCGATGTAAGCATAATAGCTATAACTAAAACCTTTTTCATTTCTTTTCTCCTTTATTTGTATAGATGCTTGAAATTCACCTATTTAATTTCTGCTTAGTAACCAAATCGTTTATTTATTCGATTCGTTTATACTTCCAGTGCGATTATACATAAATTAGAGAGGAAATACTTGAGAATAGGAGTATAGTGTAATTTTTTCCTACTTTTGAGGGACAATCTACGCAAGGAAAGGGCGACTATCGAGTCGCCTTTTTCTTTGTGTTCGAGAAAGCTTGCTTTTAAAGGCAACCCCTAAAAACTAAAAAACTTTACATCATGGCCTAACTTTCTCCTCGCTGGGGCTAAAATCGGCTATAATCGCTCAGGAATTCAAAACGAATCGAATGAATAAGCCATTCCTCAAAAAATATATTTTTAAGTAAAAAAAGCCATCTCAGTTACAAATAGCTTCAAGATGGGTTATAAATGGCTCGATACTAAAAATTAAGTCATTAGCCTCTTGACCAGAATATTAAATACCTCATTAGTTCGCTTTTGAAGTATTCTAGGGCTTCGTTGTTCCTCGTATCCATAAAACACAAGTCAATATAGTGTTTGTCAAAATGGTTGTTCTTTATGTTCGGATGGTGAAAAGCGGTTAATTTACCTTTTAGAACACCATCTCGGGCAACTTTATGTGGGAGCAGCCCTATACCCATAGATTCTTCTGTTAAGGCCTTAACAGTTTCAATATTGTCACAACAGATAGATTCAATAAAATGAAACTTTTCAAGAGAGTTTGCGACGTCATTGAGAGAGAAATCAAAATATATAAGCCTATTTTGAAAACCAGAGTGTTTCAACGGTGATACATAAAGACCAAAAAAGTCTTCGTACACTGATTCATGTTTTATTCCCCGAAAAGAAGAAGCATTAACAATGAGACCCAATTGAATTTGACTGTTTTTAAGGTCTTTGACGAGATCACGACTTTTCCCTGTCTTAATGAAAATTTTAAGATCTGGTTGAATTTGCTTAAAAAACCTTAAAAATTCGGGAAAAAAATAACGAGCAATACTATCATAAGCTCCAATCGTTATCTTTTCGTTGAAAAGACAGCTTTGAGCTTTCATTTTTAGTTCCAACTCCGAAGCGGTTTTTAAGGTAATTTGAGCATATTGATAGAGCATTTCTCCTTCTCTGGTCATTTGAATACCACTTTTTGATCTTACAAGAAGCCTGGAGCCAATAGTTTCTTCAAGCTGAAGAATCACCTTTGACATCTGCGCTTGACTCAACAGAGCCTTTAGAGCCCCTCCCTTAATAGTCCCAGCCTCAATAACCTTAGAGTAATAATCTAATTTATGCAGTTGATCTTTTAGTCTCATTTTCCACCTATTCCAAAAACGAATACACCTATATACATTTAATGCTTTATTATTGCAAGAAAATACTGCACAACAATCAAATTGAGTCTCTGGAAAAATAGGAACTGGAGGCTTATTAAGGAAACCTAAACTAAAACGAGGAGAAGAAAATGTTTAAGTATTTAGCAATTATTTTTTTTAGCGTATTACAGGCTCAAGCTGGAACAGTTAATCTAACACTTGAGTTATCAGGCCTTGGTTCAATGCAAGGACAGCATTATGAAGGGTGGAATATTGTAGCCGGTCAAGCAAAGTCCACAGGGAGATTTTCTATTAATGACAACGGGAACATCTATAGTGTTGATTCAATGGGCAGAGAACTCAGAAGACTAGGTACAAATAACACTGCAACTTTTATAGTCGATAGTTCTCAGAAGAGTTCAACTCTCTTTGTTTTAACAATTGAACCTAATGGTGATGACGACACAGGGCCGAGCAGTGTTCATGTTATGGGTGGAGAGTACTCTTCTGGTGCTGCTACTCTAACGACGTCCCATAAATCAAGTCTTAAAGTTGACTTCACTTCTGTAACAGGAAGCTTCATTATGGCAGCTCCAACAGGAGGAGAATTTAATCAAGGAGTATGGTTTGTTGATCCTAGTGAGGGAATTGGGTCTCTAAGTATCCCAACTCTTGCAACTGGATGGGCTTATGAAGGATGGATTGTGAATACCAGTAACGGAAAGAAAATTTCTACGGGGATATTTTTTGATGCTAATGGAGCTGATTCCGATGCTGCGGGCTATTTAGCTGGCCCTTTGAAACTTTCTTTTCCATCAGTCCCTGGACAAGATATTGTGGAAAGCCCTGTAACACTCGATGATGGTAAGCATGCCATTGTCGTCTCGGTCGAGCCTTATCCAGATTTTGATCCAGCACCTTATGACA
The DNA here is from genome assembly GCA_965217115.1 of Bdellovibrionales bacterium. Lineage (GTDB taxonomy): Bacteria > Bdellovibrionota > Bdellovibrionia > Bdellovibrionales > CAYMLA01. The sequence goes on from OZ244239.1 coordinate 1,575,282, forward strand.
TTAAGATTTTTAAGTCTGATATTTCTCCAACGGATCCTGGAATGACTCCACTTGAGCTTAATAGAATTAATGTCGTTCCTACAGGCTTGGCGCATATACGAAAGACAATGGAAATTTAATGATAAGAAAAACGCCCACTAGGTAAATAGTCATCCCTCAGCCGACAAGGCTAGGAGATGATGAAAAGGCGACCATCGAGTCGCCTTTTTCTTTGGGTTCGAGAAAGCTTGCTTTTAAAGATAAGCCCTAAAAACTAGAAAACTTTACATCATGGCCTAATTTTTCCCTCGCTGGGACTGAAATCGCCTATAATCGCTCAGGAATTCAAAATGAATCGAAGAAATAAACCATTCCTAAAAAAACACCACGCAGACTAAAAAAACCTCTATCTCAGTTACAAATAGTTTCAAGATGGGTTATAAATGGCTCGATATTAAAATTTAAAATGTTATTGGTCTTATCCTTAAAAGGCCACTTGTTTCCATAGCAGTTCATATATGGATGAAAGAAGTAACCTCCATACTCTTCAGAAGAGGTTTCCAAAAACACATCTTTAATTATTTTTAAAATAAACTCCTCAGAACAGACATCTAAATTATATATAGCTAAGGCTATGCAGATCTCAACTGGTGTAACAAAATTTACTTGATGAGGCATGAGGTTATCATCAAAGGCTACCGGGTATGTTGTCCTAATAAATTGTAGAATAGTTATTCTATGACCATACTCTTGATAAATTTTATCATAAACGTAACTATCCATTTCCCCATTATCACCAATAAGGATTAATCTTTTGGGACTCTTCTTTTCAATGAGCTTTCGAATTGTTTTTAACTTATGAGTATTCTTACTTTCTGTTTCTCTAAAATATATCTCTCCTTTTGGAAAGTTATTATATTGTATAAAATCTTTATGATGGCCTTCCATCAGCCATTTAGGTGCATTTGTTAAGTAGACTATTTCTATATTATTATGATGTTGATGATTAACAAGTTGGTCATAAAGTCCGTTCATCCCAGATATAAGATTCTCTTCTCTGTGAAAATACCGAATTTTTCCTATAAGGCTTCGAACATGGGAAGCCTTAATTGTATCATCAATATCTGAAATCAGAAGCGTCTTGTCAATGTCATTAGAATCGGCACGGGAATACACGCTACAAAATAAAATAAAGATCAATGCAAGTTTTCTGCATATTTTACTTGAGTCATAAGTGTTAATGTTTTTCATTTGCTTTATCCAATTCGCGAATAACACGACCAACTATTTTTTTTGCATCTCTCAATCTTCTAACAGATTTTTTAAAATACTGAGGACAGTCTTTAAGATAAGGCTTCCAATCAGGGTCACAAAATGTTTTTAACTGAGTTACAGAACATTTATAATTAATCAAATTAAAATAAATCTCACTTGCATTCGTCAATTTTCCTACAGCGGCATCTACAGCATATAAATGACCGCTCAATACTCCAACACTTAGGCAGAATTCTTTTTACTTAAAAACAGCCCCAGCATGCTAGGAAGGAGGTCGTTTTGTAAGTGAAATCAGAAAAAAAACGATTGTTTGTATATTCTCCAGTTGTAATCTGAGGGCAATCATAGCCCTCATTGCGGACATTTCTCTTGCAGTTTCTGGGGCTAGAATATGCACCCAGATAGTAACATTGTCCCTTTGGTTTTTTTGCCTCATATGTATAAACCGTTCCATGGGAGAAAAGACGGTCATTTTGAGATACTATAGTATAGCTATCTTCAACCTCGTATCGACAAGACTCTGCAAAAGATAATTTTGATAATGAAAGTAGTAAGGTTATTCCAAATATAACTTTTCTGATAAACATAAATTCCTCCTTAATTTTTATTATTCACTTGAGTAATAATTTTATCGTGAGATTTTCTCACAATTTTATTGCGTTCTATTTAAAATACATAGTCTAAAATAGCATACTCTATCATAAAGGGTTATAATTTTTTGCTAGGAGGGTAATTTTTTCATCCCCCCCCCTCCACCCGAATTGACCTAAAGCCGAATATACTGCTTATAGAAGGATTTTTTTGTCAAAACTGATATTATCTATAAATGTTTGGTCATGGGAGACAACAATTAAGGCTCCTTCAAAACTATTGAGGACTCTTTCTAAAAACTCAATAGTTTCAATATCAAGGTTATTTGTTATCTCGTCAAAAAGAATAAACTGGCATACTGGTTCTTGAAATAAAATTTTTGCAAGACTTAATCTCACCTTTTCTCCTTCACTTAGATTAGAGATGGTTTTGTAGATATCATTTTTTTTAAATAAAAATCCAGCCAGAATATTCCTTAATTCAGATTGACTCAAAGACGAAGTTTGCTGCATGTTTTCCAAGACTGTTTTTTTGTAACTTAGATGAGAAAAGTCTTGATCTACCCAGCCCTGTGTGGCCGAGCCCATAGATATCTCTCCTAGTGTTGTTGCATTTAAGATAGGTTTCCCAGCAATAACTCTTAAAAGAGTAGACTTACCAGCCCCATTATTTCCACAAAGAACAATTTTTTGTCTTCCGAAAAAACTGAGGTTCAAGTTTTCTTTCCAAAGAAGGCTTTGCTTTTCATCAAATTGAATATTTAAGTTTTCTATTTGAAATAACTTCTTCGAATTAGGTAGCTTAACCTCTGGCAGAGGAAAACCAATTGATCTAACTTCTTTGACAGTATTTTGAAGTTTGACATACCTCTCAATCTTTTCTTTAATACCTCTTTCAGTGGAAGAGCTTATTTTTTTCGCTGTAGTTTCAGCTATTTCTTTCTTTCCTTTAATTTCTACTTTACTAGCCCCTTTTCTTTTTGCTCTAGCATTTCCGCTAGCTCTCTTTCTTTCTAAAGATTCCTTTGTTTTCTTTGACTCAGACAACACCTTTTTTTTATCTTGTTTTGCTTGCTTAACTTGTTGAGTTAAGCGGCAGATCTCTTTTGATCGCTCTTGATAATAGAAGTCCCAAGATCCCCCATATATTTGAATTCCAGTTGATGAGAGTTCGATAATATTTTGAACTTCTTGGAGGATTTTTCTGTCATGTGAAACAATTAGGCAACCTGCATCCATGTTCTTTATGATATTGGCTAATATTTTTTGTGATCGTTGGTCTAAATGATTTGTTGGTTCATCTAAAATTACAAATTGAGTGGATGATAAAAAACTATCTATTAATCTTAGACGTGCCCATTCACCTCCACTGAGCTGAGTACAACAGTGTTCAAGGTCAATTCCATCCAAGAGGTTCTGGTACTCAGGCCTTTCGTAGAAGACTTTATTGTCCCAAAATCTAGAAGCATAATTATACACTGGAACCTTAGGTGGAGACTGACTTTGTTCAAAGAGAGAGTATTGATTTTTTCTTTGTATAACCCCTTCAGTCGGAACTAAATTTCCATGTATAAGGTTGATAAGAGTTGTCTTGCCAAGACCATTAGCTCCGACAAGGCCATATTTCTCATTTGAATTGATTTTAAAGTGGAGATTTGAAAAAATGGAATCTCCATTAGGCCATGAAAAGGCCACGCCATTAAACACAATAGACATAACTACCTCGAATGTCGAAGAAAAAAAGAAATTCTAAAATAGGGTGAGGTAATTATAGTTTTGTCATAGAACCCAGCTTCCGCTGGATTTCCAGTATAACATAGTTGATATTTTAAAACAAACCTGATCTGCCTGACTAAACTTGGGGGAAGTTCACTTTAAAAACTTAGACATCTCTATTAAAACTTGCTTTTCTTTCTCAGAAGACTCCATAATAATGTGGGTTTTATAGAAAGAAAAACCGGTTTTACTCGTTGAATCATGTATTTTATTTAGGCATTTGAGCTTATTTTGGGAGGCAGAATGGTTTATTTTTTTTTATATATGGCTTTGATATTTGGTGGCACTACTCGTGCGGATGAACAGCAGCCTCTTGAAGCAAAGCCAAAAATCCTTAGAACTGGTTACACGTCGGGTACATATAACAAGTTATCTTGGGGCGATGATCAACGTCTTGAGATTGTCATTGGTGGTAATAAAAAATCATTTTGGTGTTGGCAGGGCTGTGAGAAGTTATCAAATTTAAAAGGTAAGCCTAAGATTGTTGTGTTTTGGCGAGAAGTGGAATCTTTTATTCCTGAAGCTGGTGAGAAAGTCAAGAGAACCGAGACAACACAAGTTTTCCTTGCTAAAGAAGTAAAAGCTTGTTCGATGTATAAGAAATTACCTCATTTATCCAAAGGGTGTGAGGGAGAGGCTTGCGGGTTTTTACAATATAAGAAGGCTGTTAAAAGTGTAAGTGTTTATGCTGAACCTGATACAGAGTCAAAAAAAATCGGAACTCTAAATAGATGTCAAAAGATTGATTCTTTTGAAACATACTCGAAGTTAAATGAGTATGGATTTGCTGAAGTGATTAAACCAAATGAACAACTCAAAAAAATAGGCGTTAAAAAAGGTGATTTAATTACAGTCGTTCGTTATCTAGGAGAGGGTTACCTAGCTGCTTGTGTAGGGAAAATAAAAATAGATGCAGTTGATTCAAAAAACGATCCTTATGGAAAACAAGCTTCAGTAAAAGTTCTTCAATATAATAAATCGGACGTTTGGGTAAAACTAAAGCTACAGTCTGGTGTATCTGGATATGTTCCTGATAAAAGTAACTTTTATATGGGATATGCTACTTATTATCCAGAGTATTTTTGTCCAGAAGATCATCCTTGTGGAAAAGATTTTTTAGAAAAATTAAAATTGATTGAATCAAAGCTAACTGAGTCATTTAATAAATATTGCAGAATAAGAAAAGGTTGTCATAGTTCTGACCCAAGTATTGAGTGTCAACTTTCTAAAGATGTTTGGAAAGATATTTCACCGCTTATTCCCAAAAATATTCAATGTGCAAACTTTGGCGTTTCTAAAACGGCATGTGATAAGGAATGGGGAGGAAGTTTTACTTGTACTTGCCCAAATAAAAAGCAGAGAGGCTATTATTATAGTTACTCATGTAAAAAGGGTAATGGCGAAGGAGATTGCAGAATGGATTCGCCTTTTAAATTATAAAATTAATGATTTATTTATTCAATTCGTTTACCATTGGGCAAAATAAAAACAGCTATTTTTAGATTAAAGGAAGGAATGTTTACAAGGCTTTACTGTGAGAGCCACCAGGGGGGGGCGACGGAATTACGCCATATACCCAGTTGTGGAGCGTTGAGCGGTTAATCCCTAGCTTTCGTGCTACAAAGGTGAATGTTTGATTACTTTCAGCCAGAAGAGCTTTTAGGTCAGCAGGAACGCTGTCTGCAAAGACAAGAACTCTTTGCAAAAGATCAAAGGAACAAGGAAAGAGCGGTAAGGCATTAAAATTATTGGGTTTTATCTTTTTTAAAGAAGTGACATAATCACGTTATTTTTTGATATTTTGACCTCTTTCAATCCATTAAACCATTAGTAAAAAAACCGATTTTGTGATAGCTATGTGCCAGGTGAAAATTTAATTAACTTGTTCTTATAAAAGAGGTGTCCAATGAAAAAGAATCTATTACTTCCTTTCTTCATAATCATGCTAATTTCATCTAGCTCTTGGGCTAGTAAGATTTCTCTTAAAGTTACAGACCTAAAAACAGGTAAAGTAAAAGCTAAAATCACTATGCCAATGTGGGTGGCCAAGATGGGAGGTCATCTAAATAGTACTTTCAGTAGCAAGGAAAGTAATATTGATGTGCTCTCTATAATAAAAGAAATTGAGAAAAAAGGATTAAAAAAAGGTCCATTCTTAGAGATTGAAGATCATGCCCAATCTGAAAAAGTTTCGTTCTTTATCGAATAGACTAGGCTAGGCTAGGCTCTAAAAGCGAGCTTGTTCATTTAAACTAGGAGATTGCGACGAGGTCACTGTAAAGTGACCTTCTTCTTTGAGTTCGGAAAACATCGCTTTTAAAATCAACTTCTGAAAATCGAAAAAAAATCACATGACAAGAAGTTAGCCCGAGCAGGTCAAGCTGATGGGATGGGGACTTTCAACGCCGAAACTGGCATAAGTTGAGGCGTGAGAATTAAGAGTCGTGTGCAGATGAGTGTTATTTTCCAGGCTTTTTGCTTTTATATTATCTTTATATGAGAATTCAATTTTACCATGATCATTCCCAGACCCATTCACTACACGAATTGTTAACCAATGACTTTCATTCAACTGGGATTTGTGACACGAGGAAATAATATTAATCTCATTAGCGTATGATAGAAGAGAAAAACTGTTTAAAGCCAAAAAAAGTTATCAAAAAAAATCTCATATTTGACCTCTCAAAGTTATAATTAATAAAGTTTCCACAAGTAAATTACTTCAAAAAGTTTACCAACTTCATATCGTAATCAAAGGTATTTTAGAGAGTGACCTCTGACTAAAAGACAGACAGTGATATTTAAAGTCACTTATGACCGTGACATCTCCATGGAAGCCATCTGTTGGGATGAGAGTTTGTCGTGTATGTGCATTTGAGTAATTTTAGCAGGTATTCGGTGTGACCTGATTTTGAATCCGGAGTGAATGGGCTGCTAGGTCTTTTGCCCAGATATTTTATCTGATCTAGTCTAAATACTGTATTCAGTAACTAATCTTAACAGCTATTGATATTTGTTAAAAAAACAGTGAACATATTAACCAATATGAAAAAACAAAAAAACATCCTAATAGCCCTTTTTAGCGTAATTGCAATCAGCTCTGTTTGTTACTTATTTTCTAATCAGGAAGAGACTAAAAAAAGGAAGCCTGCCAACGTAATTTCTGGAGTGGAGAGCGTAACTAATCTATTTGGACTCTCTATTGAAGGTTTATTTGAGAATATCTATAGCGTAGGAAAAAATATAGGGTCGGTGCCTTATGAGGCGATTAAACAAGTCATTATTGATCATAAGCTTGTTGCTTTTATAAAAGAAAGAAAATTAGACACTGAGGTGGAAGCTAGGATTTTAAAAAGATTAGATGATGAAAAATATGTTGCTCGTCTCGTCTCTTTCTTGTTAAATATAAAGCAGAATTACGTAGATAAAGACAAAGAAGAGCTTGTTAGCTTTAAAGGCTTTGTTAAAAAACAAGACTCTAGCTTTTTATCCAAAGGCTCAACTCACAGTTTATTTACAATTGAAGATCATGTTCCTAATCAAAAAAAAGAACAAAGTAGTACAAAGGCCCTCCCTTATGATGATTTGATTATTGCAGGAATAAAACTTTATGACGTATTGTTTATACAAAATGAATCTATAATAAAGAGCCAAGAGGATAATGGCTTTTCATATAAACGTCTTACGGAAAAAGACCAAGACATAGTTGATCAAGCAAAACCCATCATACGAAAGTTACTTCAAAGTATAGTTGAAGGAGCGGAAGAAGGAGATATAAAAAACACTCTTTCGATGATTCTGTCGACTGATTACAAACTAGAGGCTGCGACGGTCAGTCTTATAGATTTTGCAAGAGGGCTGGTTAATAAGTATTATTATGCTTTTATTAGTCAGTTTCAAAGAAAAGAGGAATTAGCTAGGTGGATGCTTTTATCTTACGATGAAAAACCAAAAGACTTAATGGCTTATCTAGAGCTTTCCCTGCAAAGAAAATATGCTGTACATATTGTGGTGGATGGCTTGCAAGGGCATTTATTAAAAAACTTAAGTAAGAATCATGAAGGTTCTAAATTTATAAAGCAAGTTTATGCAGATCATTTAAATGCCAAAGACTTCAAACCAAAGAATACCCCCACTATTTCACCTAAGCATATAACGTCATTAGAGTTTTTAAAAGAAATTCAAAATTCACCCTTTGAGAATAAAGAATATTTATCTTTTTTTAAAACATTATACGAAGAATACCCAAATAGCATAGCGCAACAAGGGGTGTCGAGTACCCCTACGATTAGCGTTCGTAATTTGCCCTTAATTGAAACAGGGGCTGGAGTGGCGGGAGAAGGCTCCACTGGGGTTCCTAATTTTCATTTTTATGATAGGAAAAAGCAGAGAGCTTTTTATTTTTTTGGAAACGATGCTTTATTGTTAAGTGATTTAACTAAAGAATCTGGAATGAAGAATATGTTCAGTAGGCTTCCTAGAAAGGGGACTTTTAATTGTAATGCAATATATGACGATCTAGCCAAGCAAACTTATGATGGTCTTATTAATTTAGCTGTTGGCGAGAAAGTAAGAGATTTTGGTGAAAAATTATGTTTTAAAAATTTAAAAGCCAGAGCTAAAGTTGAAAAACAGCTAAGAGTTTTAAAAGAGAAGCTCTTAAAAAATCTAGGAAATGGCGGTATTATGAACAGCCTGGTGGGGTGGCTTCCTGTCATAGGTTCTGGAAAAAGGAATAGGCAGCTGATAGCAAGCATTGCAGAACTTGAGGATCAGGGCATGCCGCAATACTTGTTATACTACAACCCATGGCCTGATCACTTTGCTCACTTTAAAGGTCCATTTAGTGATGAGATTATCTCCTCTACAGGGGAGCTTCCTAGATTAGATTACTGGCTCTCTCAACTTAATAGTATTTATGAAGAGTCTGGCGTTCTAAATAGAACACTCTTTGCCATGGCTGGAGATCATGGGTTGGCCCCTATATTCTTCGCTTTAAATCCTGAGAGGCTTTTTGATAAACTGAATAAGAAGAATAGTAGAGCTATTATTGTAAAAAAGATATCCTCTGATGAAGGAGAGGGTGCAAAAATTAATCACTCTTATAAAACTAAAAATATACACCCTGTAGATGTAATTGTTGCATCCACAGCTGGTGGTAATTATATGATGGATTTCTTTGCGGGGTTATCAAAAAAAGAGCGGGAAAGACAGGTCTATTACTCTGATTTAATTAATTGGAAGCCCCTAGACAATAGGGGTGAAATAAACATCATTTCATTTTTGGCTAAAGAATTGCGAGAAACTTTGGATTACTTAGTTGTGAGGGAGGCTAGGAGTAATTTAAAAGAAAGTCACACTCGCGTCATCGCTTATAGAAATAATCAGATGCACAATGAGTTAATAATAAGAAAAGGGAATAGAATTTATTACGAAATGAGTGATGGTGATTTACTAGATATCTATAGTGATCTTCTTTATAGAGAAGAATTAACTCAAGAAGAAGCAACACTGAAGGAGTCGAAGATAAAAGAGTGTTTGCTTCAGGCTAAAAAAGAAGACATTCACTCATGGTGTTCAGAAAAAGACTGGAGAGCATTGACTTCTTTAACAGCTAGGCCAGATTCTGTAGTTCAATTAAGCCATTTATACGATTTAAAAAGAGCTGGTAGTGTTAATTTATTCCCCAAAGCAGGCATTGGATATAATACAAAAGTACCGGGGAGACATGCCGGGGAATCCTTTCATGAGAAAGATGCATTTGTTGGCTTTTGGGGGGTTCCTGTGAAAGACTCTAAAGTGGTTGGTACTGTAGACAATGGCATCTTGGCTCCCACGATATATGAGTATTTAACCGGCAAAAAAGCTCTTAAGGGCAAGGATGGCTGGGGTTACCCCTCTATTTTAGAAACATTAACTCCTTAATTATTATTATTATTTATTTCAATTAAAGAATCAGTGAAAAGAGAACGATTTCGTTATTAAGTAAAGTTTAATTGCAGAAAAGGTGATTTTATTCGCTAAATCGACCCTGCCCCATTAAGCAACAGGGCGGTGTTGAGCAGAAGGTTTTGAGTAGCCAAGAGAGGCCGAGAGTCTTCTTAGTGAAGCTCAGAATAGCAGCCACGAGTTTTTTCAAGTTTGGGCATTTGCTCTTATGACAGGAATGGGGTCGAGTTATACGTACTAAAAAAAAATGGCTAGTCATCGACTGGCCATTTTTTAATTATCAAGTTTTCATTAAATTTTCACTGTCTCTCTGAGTAGATGTTGGTCATCTACCTAGTGACTGAACTCTGATTTTAAATAGTAAGTAATAGGTTGAGGGACTTTTATCGACAAAGAATCACATCTCTGGAATTGGACAGTTATTCTTAGGCTCAAAGTCCCCTTTTCCATACCGCTATGCTGTCTTACATTAAGTATACAATTTAATTTACCATCAGAAACATCAATAGTTAATTCCCTCGCATCTCCATGCTGGTAAAGGCCCGCATAGTAAGGATTTATAAAAGACTCTGGAATTCCAATATCCACCTGAGATTCCTCTAAATTTAGAGAAGGATTGGAATGATTGACCTTTTCAACAACAATGTTCTTAAGAGTTGTATCACTAAGAATTACCGGCTGTATCACCCCCGCTATTGACGATGTCGCCGCTAAAAAAATTAATCCAAATAAAATATTTTTCATAAATGACCTCACATAAAATAGGTAGCTTTATTGCTACTATTGCTACTATTGCTACTATTGCTGTTGCTACTGCTATGCCAATCTCAAGTCGAAAATTAAAGGACTTCAGCCTTTATGGCTGTCTTTATTTTGAACAGTTTTTCTAATAAAACATGAAAAATGTAGTTAATTCAAATACTTACAGATTTAACTCCGTTGATTTCGAGAGTGACAAAAAAGGGGACTGAGTCCAGGGAGTCATACAGTCCATCCCTTTATGGAGGGGGACGTGATCTCATTAGCTCTTGTGCCTCTTCTTTGGCGGTAAGATTCCCGCTAGTGAGATACAAAGTTACTTCTCATATATGAAGGACATTAAAAAAAACTTTCTTCGCTTGAATACTATGTCACTCAGGAAAATGGAACAGAATAGCCTCTTTACGAAGCGAGTTGAAGTTCGCTCAAAATATGAAAATCCTCACCTTTGTTATATTCCCAGCTCACGTCTTCCGAGATGGCCCAATGCCGACAGAATTACGTTACTGCATTAACTCAGCATCACTTAAGACTCATTCCTCTCGCTCAGCTAGAGAGAATGGGATATGGGCGATAGAAATTCCTTTTTTAGGGTTTTTATTAATCGACGACTCCATATAAATGTGTAAATATATGATTAATTATGAAGAGATATTTATCACTAGCTGTTCTATTGTCGCTGTTTTTAATTCAGATCCATGGAGTCAACCACTCTGAATCTGATCAGAGTGATCGAGATCATCATTGTACAGTTTGTAAAACAGTATCTCATCAGCCGAGCCTTACCCCCGCAGGTATAGGTATGAATCTTACTCCCGATCTAGCTTTAGCAGTGACACATCTTGTTGCTGAGAATGATTTTACACCGAAAGCCTTTATTTTTAAAATCATTAACCCTCGGGCGCCTCCAAGTATTTAACAACAATCTATTTTATTTTTGGAAGACCTCTGCATATTTGTGGAAGTCAGTTGTTTTATTTAAATAATTTTAATTGGAGTTGAAACCATGAAATCATTTTATATATTGTTAATTTTATTATTGAGCACAAGCGCTAACGCACTGAAATCAAAATCGAGAGGTAATTCATTTAATCCAGATATTGGAGTCAACATACTCTTTTTAAACCAAAATTCAGATCGAGACAGTGATGGGGATGGGATGGATTTGCAAGAAACTGAACTTCAATTTAGCTCCGACGTGGACACATATTTTACTGCGACAGCTCTTTTGGCTGTCGCTAAAGAAGATGGCGCCTATGGGATAGAGCCAGAAGAGGTCTATGCCGAAACAGTTGCACTTCCTTACGTAACACTGAGAGTTGGAAAATCAAAGATGCCATTAGGTAAACATAATCAACTTCACACTCATGCCTACCCATTTATTAACGCCCCCCTGATGAATGAAACAATTTTAGGTGATGAGGGATTAAATGAAACCGGGATTGGGGCAAGTGCATTGCTTCCATTACCATGGTTTAGTGAGCTGAACCTGAATTATACACAAGGCGAAAGCGAGGACTTATTTAATAGTGACAGCGATGATAACAAAGCAATTGTTGCGAGATTTAAAAATCTTTGGGACTTATCCGATGCCACAACTCTCGAACTAGGTTTTTCAGGTGCAGAAGGAGAGAATGCAGACGATCAAGAGACCACTCTTTACGGAGCAGACCTAACTCTTAAGTGGAGACCAACAGATGGCGGAAAGTATCGCTCTTTTGAGTGGACCAGTGAATTTCTACAGAAAGATAGAAAGGGCGCTGCTGATGGCAAATTATCAGGAGTTGTCAGTCATTTAAAATATCAGATGGCTCAAAGATGGTATGCTCAATATCGTTACGATTACCTCGGCCTGAATGACCCAGAAAACATAGCTCCAAGTAAAAGGCACACGGGACTGATTGCCTTTCTTCCATCTGAGTTTAGTAGCGTAAGACTACAATATGAAACGATTGATGATGGACAGGCTGAAGATGAAAAACGCCTTAGTCTACAATTAAATATAAGTATTGGTGCTCACCCTGCACACACATATTAAAGGGGGGGGCAATGAAAAGACACATTGAGATACCAATTATTATACTTATTTGCTTATTGCCCTTTACTGGGCATGCAAAGCTGAAAATTTTAACGACAACGAAAAATCTTGAGAATTTAGTTGAGATGGTTGCAGGCAATAAAGTCGAAGTGGAGTCCTTTTCTAAAGGGACGCAAGACCCTCACTATATAGAAGCAAAACCCTCATACATGCTAAAGGCATCCAGGGCTGATTTACTAGTCTCAATTGGTTTGGAGTTAGAAGTTGGCTGGCTTCCTCTTATCTTAAGAGGGGCCCGAAATCCTAAATTAAGAGAAGGCGGGGAGGGAAGCTTTATTGCTGGTGACTTTATCGAAACACTAGAGAAGCCAACCGCTGCCATATCAAGGGCCGACGGAGATGTTCATCCAGAAGGAAACCCACATTTTTTACTCGATCCTTTTAATGCTCTAAAAATTGCTGAAAAGTTAAAAGAAAAACTCAAAAAGCTTGATCCCAAGAATTCCAGTGAATATGAGAGCAATTTTAGAAAGTTCTCAAGTACTTTGACCTTAAAAGTAAAGCAGTGGAAAAAAAGAGTAAAAATTGGAACAAAGGTGATCACCTACCATAAGACATTGACTTATTTCTACAATCGCTTTGGTATTAAAAATGTGTCACTGCTTGAGCCCAAACCCGGAGTTCCACCATCAGCAGGACACATCCTAGGGGTGATGAAAAAGGCGAGAAGTGAGGGAGTTAAACTAGCTATTGTTGAAAATTACTTTGATCCAGCCGTTGCCAACAGAGTTTCAAAAGATGTTAGTGGACTAAAGGTTCATCTCGTACCTGTTTCAGTTTCTGGCGAGTCCAAAATTTTAAATTTGTTTGATCTATATGAGAGGTTAGTGTCCTCCGTTGAGGAAAAGTAGACATGGAAGTATTGACGTTCTTTCTCCCTCCTTTTTTTATGTGTCTTATTTTAGTGGGTATCCATTGTTATATGGGACTACATGTATTGAAAAGAGGAGTTATATTTGTTGATCTAAGCTTGGCACAAGTGGCAGGGCTTGGATCGACCGTGGCACTTCTTTTTGAAATTGAACATCATTCAACAGGTAGTTACTTTATTTCTTTAGGACATACATTTGCAGTTGCGGCTCTATTTTCATGGGCCAGAAGGGTTGAGAGTAAAATTTCTCAAGAAATATTAATTGGTATCGTTTATGCGCTGGCCTCAGCACTTGTGATCTTAGTTGTTAATAACCTCTCTCACGGTGCTGAGCATATTAAAGAAATATTAGTTGGAAGAATTCTATGGGTGTCGTGGAATGATGTGATAAAAATTGGGGTCATATATTCTATTGTCGCAGGAGTTCATTATTATTTTAGGAAACAAATCATTGCAGTGAGCTTTGGAGGCAACGTTTCCAATAGAGCATTCTGGGATTTTATTTTCTTTGCTCTTTTTGGAATAGTCATAACTTCCTCCGTAGGTGTTGCTGGAATATTGTTAGTTTTTTCATTTTTAATAGTTCCAGCATTAATAAGCACATTTTTTAGAAAAGGAATAAAAGCTCAACTTGTATTTGGCTGGGCTTTTGGCTTTTTCATTTGTATCCTCGGTATGATCCTTAGCTACAAATTGGATTTGCCAGCAGGAGCTATCCTCGTTGTTTGTTTTACGACTGTTCCAATCTTAATGCTTCCCTTCTTGAACAGAATTAAATGATCCAAGACCACTTAGATTTAGCTCCCTAGCATAGATTGTCAGTTTGGAGTTTTAAAAGGGTTCTTTGTGATAAATAGTGGCGCTGTTCCCAAGAGATCCATTGACTCATTGATTGAATAGGGCATTTTTTTCTAGAGTATCTCCCAAAAGAATCCAGTTCTTTTCGGCGAGTTTGGCTTGGCGACTTCCATTGCATTTTTCTGCAATGGAAGGTGACAAACGAATGTTTGAGCAAGAAAAGGGCTGGATTCTTTTGGGAGAGACTCTAGAAAAAAAACGGATCATCAGAAAAAAACTCACTCCACTATTGTTTGTCATAAAGAATCTAAAATTAACCCCCTATAATCGTGCTGTTAGAACGTCTTGCGTCAAATGAGCAAATACGGCTGAGATCGAATTTACTCACCATAGAGCCGTTTATTATAAGGGGAAATCTTAAGTGTCATTAGGGAATCTAATCTTCCCCCTAGGACTTAGGGCTGGTTAAAAAAAAGTGCAAAATATTATTTACCCCTGTCCTTATTTTTTGTGATTGAATTATTTCAATAGAGAGATTTAGGAATAATCTATTTTAAATACCAACGGAGGGTAGAATGAGTTTTAAATTATCAGTATTAATCATGTTCCTGCTAAATAGTTCATTAACTTGGGCAACGATATTGCCGCCCAATGATTTGCACTTGCAAGATAATCTATTCACAGAAGAGTCAAATATAACGGAGGAGATGTTCAATCAGATTATTACCCAAGCTGAGGATATCTATGCTCCGATCATTGAGAGCCACGGCGCGACTTTAAAATTCAACCGTCTTTGGGAGAATTCAACAGTTAATGCCAGTGCCAGCCAGGCTAATGGTACATGGATCGTTAATATGTACGGTGGTTTTGCTCGACGTCCAGAAGTCACTCCAGATGGTTTTGCTCTGGTTGTTTGTCATGAACTGGGTCATCACTTAGGGGGGTATCCATTCTACCAGAGAGGCTCTGGTAATTGGGCCGCCAATGAGGGACAGTCTGATTACTTTGCCACGCAGTCCTGTGCCCATAAGCTTTGGAGCGGTGAGGAAGATAAAAACCGTCTCTCCCGTGAAACGGTTGACCCAGCAGCCAAAGAGGGTTGTGACTCTGCTTGGAGCACTGAAAAAGCTCAGAACCTCTGTTATCGAACGGCGATGGGTGGTCACTCGTTAGCGACTTTGTTAGGTTCTTTAAGAAACACAACGGTGGATTTTGCCACTCCCAGTGAAGCGGAAGTTCTCAAGACAAGTGATTCACATCCTCAAGCACAATGTCGCTTGGATACCTATTTCCATGGAGCACTTTGTAGTGTTGACTTTGATTCAAATATTATCCCAGGTCGTAGACACAGTGATGGTCAACGATCAGAAGCGGCCGAAGGAGTTGCTGTTGAGAATTCCTGTGCAAGGGAGGTGTTTTTTCCTGCAGGTAACCGTCCTCTGTGTTGGTATAAACCTTTACGGTCAGTTCAGATGAATTTAACGGATGCTATTTGGGAGCAAATATCTGGTAATGGTGATGATGCGCTTCAACCTGGTGAGACGTTTGGTGTGAAATCCTCACTGGTTAATGGAACGGGACGGTCATTTGAAGATGCTAAAGTTCAGCTGGAAACAGGAAATGATTCTGTGATCATTGAAAAAGGAACCGTTCAGTTTCCCGATTCTCTTCCTGGCACGACAGTGGAGCAAGAGGAACCTTTTGTGATTAAAATAAGAGAGAACGCTGCTTGTGGACAATTTATTGATCTGGACTTGAGTATGATTATCTCAGGAGCCGTCGCTCATAAACAGAGCACACGTAAGAGATTAGGCCAAGTTGTAGGATCTGTTCCCTATAAAGAAGTAACAAGTGTTTCCATTCCTGATAATAACTCAACTGGGATTTCACAGCTGATTTCTGTTGCTGGGTCGACAGGGGTTGTCTCTGTTAAATTTAAGGCGAATATAACTCATCCCTACTCTGGTGATTTAATCATTCGGTTGATTTCTCCAGATGGAAGAGAAATGTTTCTTCGTGAGAAGCAGGGTGGAAGTGAGGACAATGTTATTCTAGACGAAGAGTTGGCCATAGATGCTGGGGATATCCAAGGAGATTGGACATTAAAAATAAGAGATGCTGGTCCTCGTGATATCGGAACTCTCGATAGCTGGTCTCTTGAGTTCACCAAAGTTAGCTGCGAATAAAAACAGCTCCATAGTATAGAGAGAAATATTTTACTATTAATAAGAAGAGAGGGGAGAGAACTCCCCTTTTTTTATTTTAATGACTGCCCTGCTGGGTCTGAAATCGCCTATAATCGCTCAGGAATTCAAAACGAATCGAATAAATAAACCATTAAGTTTAATCGTTTTGATTTTAGACAGTTGAAGTTAATTCCCATCAGTCACTTACAAAATACATGGGTCCAAATAACTTAAGTCAGGTTGTAAGTTTTTCCAGTTTGCTTTTAAAAGGGGAGTCTTCTGAGCTTTAAAGAAAAAGACCACTTGTGGGAGAGTGGCCTTGTCAAAATCTCCTAGCTTTGTCGGCTGGGGATCAATTATTTAGTTAGTGACAGAAATTAACCAATTAAGACTGATGTTTTAATTTGCAAAAAAATAGATTCTCATTTTTGCTGTATTCGAATGTCCTGATATTATTTAATTTGTGTCCACCTATTGCTTTCTCTAGTGCAACTTTAACAGTAACATAAAAACGACACGCTTTATATTCTCCTTCAGTGACATCAGGCTGTAAGGTCATTGAAAGAACCTTAACATCCCCTTCTGTTATAGCCTGATGAGTTAGCAATATAGATCGTAGGTTATCAGACTGAGCAAGGACCTTAGCAAAGTCTTCTTTTGCAATAGAAGTTGAAGCAGGGTTCTTTATTTTTTTATTTTTTACTGTACTTGAAAATGATGTCAAAAAGAAAAAAAATGCTAAAAAAAAGGGTAAAAACCTCATTTAACAGCCTCCATAGTTGTTTTGCTGTATTTCTATCGGAGAGTTAACTTCTATTAATGAGTAAACAATAAAACCCTGGCTTAATGTCTAGGGTATGTGTAAGCACCAATTTGCTCTTAAAAGGGGTGTCTTCTGAGCTTTTTATAGAGGTTAGGTGGATTTTAGAGTGATTCCACAGGCTCTGTCAGAAGACTGTAAATATCTAAATAACCAGATGCCGTGTATTTCTCTAATTTCCCACTGCGGACAGCTGTTTTCATCAGGTGTTTTCGCACTTGATGGGGAGTTAAATCAGGATACTTAAGAAAGAGGAGGGCTGCTGCTGCAGACACTAAAGGAGTTGAATAAGAGGTTCCAGAAGCCACAGTGTAAGTTCCCTCTTGAGACCTAATCATAATAGGTACCCCCTCTCTCCACCGTCCCGAACTTTTCAGAGAACAAGCCAAACTCAAGATATCTTTGCCTGGAGCAAGAATGTCCACTGTCTTCTTTCCATAATGACTAAAAGAAGCCAAATCTCCATATTTATCAATCGCTCCAACAGAGACAATATTGTCCAGATCAAAGTTTGCTGGGTATATCATAAACTCATCATTGTTGTGATTCGTCTCCGAAGAAAGACTATTGCCAGCCGCAGTGACAACAAGGACTCCTGCTTCTCCAGCCTCTTTAATTGCTTTCTTAAGATAGGGAAAAAATACAGGTCCTCCCGAAGAGAGGTTTATAACCTTAGCCCCCATTTTCACAGCATATTTAATAGCAGGGACCAGATTTTTTTCATAATTGTCCATTGTAAAAAGCACATTTCCCACTTTAAGGGGCATGACTTTTATCTTACCTGCACCAACTCCATCAATTCCCAAATCATTGTGGGAGGCCGCAATTAAGCCAGTAACAATAGTTCCATGGGTGAGATGTTCGCCGAAGAGCCTAGAAAAAGTTCCATCCATAGGGTCTGCATCTTGAAAAGCAAAGTCGTAACCACGAATATCATCAACAAAACCATTGCCATCGTCATCGATACCTTCAACTCCATCCCTCTCTACCTCATTAATCCACATATTATCCCTTAAATCCTCGTGGAGATAATCAGCCCCCGTATCTAAAACAGCAACAATCACCTCTCCTGGCAGGCGCTCCAATAATCCCTCTTCCCAAACTCGAGTAATATTAATATCAGGCCCTTCAGAGTTCTTCACAGCCCACTGTACAAAATTTTCAGGTTTTACCAGAATTGTATATCCAAAAACAGAAGATAGCCCTATTTGGAAGGTGATAATAATTAATAGCCACAGTTTCATCATTAGGTCCCCACATGATTAAATGTTAAAATTCTCAATTCGTTCTCAATTCCCAACCGGGTTATAACCAATGCCAGACACTCTGGGGAGAAGATTCAGTCCACAATGTAATATTTTTTCAATTATTAGCTATTTATAAGAAAAATTAATCACAAATATTAGTTTAGGCTAGAATCAAAACCTGTTACCTGGCAGTACCTCGTCATTCTCTCCTGCCTCTCCTGCCTCTCCTGGCCCTCCTGGCTGGGGATGAGTCATTTACCTAGAGGAAGAAGTACTCAGAGGGTTTTGCCACACTTTTAGGACTTCTATACTTCTATCCTCCAACGGAGACAAAGAATGGGTCTTATTATTATTCAGGATGACTTCTTTCAAGCGATAGGATGATCTGAATTATTTTCAATATATAAAGAATCTAGCTGAGGCAGTCCTTTTAAGTCCGTCAAGTTATTGTCTGGCAGTTTTAATGAAACAAGTTGTGTCTTCTCCGGTAATCCAGGTACAGACCCCAAAGGATCAATTGGCTCTGTCAGAATGGATTTAAACGGGTCTTTTGTTGAGTCTTTTTTAAAGAAAAGGTTATTTTCACCGATAAATTTAGAGAACACTATTTTTGCAAAAGATTCTTTTGTCTTATTGGGAGATAGCTCATGAGATGTCATTTTTTATTATTTGTGATCATTTTTTATCATTTTCTATCATTATTTATCTTTGAAGTTAGCTTTGCTCTTGTCTGTGATTCTTCGCTACCTGAAATTGAAAGGTTAGCAAAGAATGTAGAAAATATTTTGTCAGATCCAAATATCCAAAGAATTAATGGTTGTAGTCCAATTGAGCGTAGCGTTTATAACAAGAGTTTATCTCATATTACTTCCCGAGCAAAAAACATTTTATCTGAAGTAGAAAAAGTTTTAAATTCTACAAACGAGAAGAGTAGATTATATAGTAAAATGCAGAGCATTAAGGAAGTTTTAGAGTGTATTCCACAAAAAGTTCCAAAAATTAAAATGCATTGTAATAAGGGATGTGAGAATGGTGCCAACATGTATATAAATGAAAGAAGAACAGTTTTTGTTGGTTTCACTGTGTTTAAAGATGTTTCCGACGATTTATTTATGTGTACAGATACAATAAATCGTCTTAAGGATATCAAAAAGCTTAATCTGGAGTCATCAATATTCCATGAAATTTCTCACATGTGTGGAACAGTTGATCTTGCCTATGTGAGGGGGGTCGATACCTCAGATTCTTCTAAATGGAAGTTATCCTCAAGATCACGAGTATTTGAGTGGCACAGAAATGCATCTCATTACCAATATTGGTATCTTTTTGGATTCTGCACTCCATATAAAGATTGTAAAGCAATAAACTTCTAGACTCCTGGATTTGCTTTTAAGAGTGATGTTTCTTGAATTAAAAAAAACCTCGGCAGTGGCTTCGTCAGAAATTCCTAGCTTTGTCGGTTGATTGAGATGTACAAAAGTGACAAAAACAAAAGGGCCCCTAGAGGCCCTTTTGTTCAACAAAAATCTATCGTAGAATTGACTCTACAAAATCTTATTTTTGAGCTTCTTCACAAAGTTTCTGGTCTGCAAAAATCGAAAGGAACAGAGAAGTGCCAAAGATCAAAAATCCTGATCCAAAAGAAATACCAAACTTCCATACATTAGCAAGATTAGCTATTCCAGAAACAATCACAGCAGTTCCCGTCGGTTGAGCACACGCGAAGTCAGCTGTCCAGCTTGGCCAGTTTAAATCAAAATCATTTTCTTCCATCATTCTATCTTGGTAATCAGAAAACTCTGCGGATGTCATTCCGTTAAGATGAGAGAATTCTTCAGCGACCAATCCAGCATTCTTTGAGTCGTTAGTAGCTTCAAAATGCTTTTTTAATTCTAAAAGAGTAAAGAGAACCTCTCCCTTTGAGGGTTTAGTATATTGGTAATAGTCATCACCTGCACCATCTGCATACGGGTTATCTGAATGAGCCTGAAGTCCTAATAAAAAAATACCTACTAATATGATCGTTTTCATGCGTGTCTCCTTGTTCTATTGTTTGATTGTAAGCTTTACCTATAAAAGTTGTTGATGAGCACATCATTATAGCTCAATGCGTTATCAGAAAGCAATAGATCTTCTTTCTTTGGAAATATTTACAAATTCCACCGTCAATGAATAAAGAAAAGAGGCTACAAGGAAGAGTTCCTCTGTTATTGACTCGATTTGTACAGAGAAAAACCTACAATACGAGATGATTCCCTTCTCCCTAGGAGTGCAGAAATTGACTATAATCGCCCAAGAATTTAGAACAGAGAACGAGAAACAGGCCATTGCTTAAAGGAATAGGAAGGTTATTATGAAAAAAGCTATATTGAGGGGTTATGTTAGAAATTAACTTTCTTAAAATCGTTGAATTAATAAAAAAGAATTAATAATGAGAGTGATCGGCGGTCGTTATCGAGGGCATCAATTAGTTAATTTTAAGGCTGAGCATATTCGCCCAACAACAGATCGGGTTAAAGAGACGATATTTAATATGTTAATGAATGAGATTGAGGAATCTGTTGTTCTTGATCTTTTTGCTGGTACAGGAAATTTGGGAATTGAAGCTCTTTCAAGGGGGGCAAAGGAAGTGACCTTTGTTGAGAATAATAGTAAGTCATTAAATATTATACAGAAAAATTTGGATAAATTAAAAATTGATCGTGGTTATCACACTGTTTCTCAAGAGGTTCAGCGGTTTCTGCAGAGATCAGATAAGTCTTTTGATATCATTTTTGCAGATCCTCCTTTCACGAAGAAAATGGCCCATGGGGTTATGGAGAGGGTGTCTAAGAGTCGGGTTTGGAATAATAAAACTGTCGTTGTCATTGAATCGGCATCCTCTGAGAGGATAGAAGATTCTTATGGTTCACTCTTTCGTTTTAAAAACAAGGATTTTGGTGATAAAGTACTTTCAATGTTTCGTTCTTCTAAAACTTATGATGGGAGTTTAGAATGTCTGTAGTTGTCTATCCAGGGAGTTTTGATCCAATAACGATGGGACACATTGATATTATTCAAAGAATTTCCCAACAATTCTCTGAAGTGATTGTATTGGTAGCCCATTCGGCGGAAAAAAAATATTTATTTTCATCTGATGAAAGAGTGTCTTTGGCAGAGGAATGCCTCTCTCATTTGACTAATGTAAAAATTGATATCCACGAAGGGTTGACGATAGATTATATGCAAAAGAGAGGAGCAAAGACCATTGTGCGTGGTTTGCGTGCGGTCGTTGATTTTGAATATGAATTGGCAATGGCAAATTTAAATAAAAAATTAGCCAACAACATAGAGACGTTGTTGGTTTTTGCAAGTCCAGAGTATTACTATGTTTCGTCTAAGGGTGTAAAGGAAGTCGCGACATTTGATGGAGATTTAAAAGGGTTGGTTCCCAATCATGTTATTGGCCCCTTAAAAGAGAAGTTACAAAAATAAAAGGCGGGATACAGATATGTTATCTAAACGAGGAAAATCACTAAAACCTTCTCCGACATTGGTTTTGGCAGCAAGAGCTAAAGAACTTAAAGCAGAGGGAAAGGATGTCATCTCTCTTTCTGTGGGTGAGCCAGATTGGGATACCCCTGAAAATATAAAGAACAAGGGTGTAGATGCGATATCCATGGGTGAAACGAAGTACACTCCTGCGGCGGGAACAGTTTCTTTGAGGAGAGCGATTGCTCAGGTATTGCATAAAAATCATGGTTTACAATACTCTGCGAAGGATGAAGTGACTGTGGCGACAGGGGCAAAGTATGTTATTTTTTCTGCCTTGCAGACGATTTTAGATGCAGGAGATGAGGTGATTATTCCTGCCCCCTACTGGGTGAGTTACCCAGACATGGTTGAAATATCGGGTGGGAAGCCTGTTGTTGTTACCTGTGATAAGAGTTCTCGTTTTAAACTAACCATAGAAAATTTAGAGAAAAACATTAATAGTAAAACAAAGTTGTTGATGCTGAATTCACCAAGTAATCCTACGGGCGAAGTTTATAGCGCTGAGGAATTAAATAAAATAGCTGAGGTGTTACGTCAAAAACCCCATGTTTATGTGTTGAGTGATGATATTTATGGTCGCTTGGTTTTTGGGCAAACGATAGCAGATCATCTTTTAGTGGTGGCACCAGACCTGAAAGATCGAGTTTTATTGGTCAATGGAGCTTCAAAAGCCTATTCGATGACGGGTTGGAGGATCGGTTGGGCAGCGGGCCCTAAACAGTGGATAAAGGCTATGTCGAGTTTTCAGAGTCAATCAACGGGGTGCCCTTGTTCAATATCGCAAATGGCGGCTGAGGAGGCTTTGCTTAATGGGGATGCTCATATTGAAAAAGCGGTGGAGTTGTTACGAGACCGTCGAGACTTTGCTATTGAGAGATTAAATAAGATACCAGGTTTATCGGCACAGAAACCTCAAGGTGCATTTTACATATGGCTAGAGATAAGTGATCTGTTAGGCCGTTCCTATAAAGGGAAAACCGTTAAATCTTCCCGTGATTTTTGTCAGTTGTTACTGGATGAAAAAATGGTGGTGGTGGTTCCTGGAGTGGACTTTGGACTAGAGGGGTATTTGCGTATGAGTTACGCTTTGGCTAAAGAGAGAATGGGAGAGGCTTTTGAACGTGTTGAAAATTTCGTGAATGAATTGATGTAGCTTCACGTTGGTCTGTATTTTTAGGAAAAACTATTTTTTTAGAGGCTAAGGAATTAAAATTAGATGAGAGGAGAGTTTTTTGTTAACGTCATTTAATGAATTCTAGGAGAAAAGATTGAGTGTTTGGTCTGTTATTCAGGTTTGTATTGAGCTTATTCTTTTAGTTTCTGTTTTTATTTTGTGGGTAAGAGCATTACGTTCACCCAAAGAGGACCCCCGTTTGAGTCGTGGTTTGCAGCTTTTACAGAGTAAGATCGCTGTTTTGGAGGACTTATCAGATCGAACGGACCAGCAGTCTGAGCAATTGATAGCATTGATTGAAAAAAAATGTATTGAGATTCAAAAGAAGATCGAGCTTGCAGAGTCTCAGGTAGAGTCTGTAAATCTCTCTATAGAAAAAAGTCGTGAAGTGGCAAATATTTTTCAGGATAAGATTCCCCACGAAGAAATTATTAAAAGACAGAAGACAATTGAAATGGTTAAAGCAGCTCGTTTGTCTAATCAAGGTGTGAGTTTTGATGAAATATCTCAACAGGTGGATTTGCCTCAAGGGGAATTGGAATTTGTTGTGAAGGTTAATCGAGATCAATTGATTTTTAATGAAGACCTTCTTCCCTCTTGGGCCTATGAGAAAGAATCATCTTCTTCTGATGACAAAACTCCATCTCTTGACTTCAGTCATGTTTTTGATGTGCCAGAGGGAGACAAGAATTCTCTTAAGGTGTTGGGAGATAAATTTCGTCAAGCCTGCCGTGATCAAGAGAAAGAGGATAGATTCAATGAAGAACCTGTGACTAAGAAGGTGGGAATAAAGGCTAAGGAAGCTGTCAATCAAGTGGGTCAAAAGATTGAAGAAATTGCCGATTCAATACTAAACGCTGATTTTAAGAATGAGCCCCAAGAAGAGGATGATGAAGTGTTGAAATCCACAGGAAATGATAGCAACCGCGGCTTTGGTATATAATCTATTTTTTTTAGTGAAAGCAGGGGCTATTAACCGTTTAGGCGATTCGCACGTCAGTAAAGTATTTTAGATTTAATTCAGCGGACACTTTTTGTCAGAAAATTTGTTATATAGTGGTGGACGAGTTTTTCAATCTTAACTTCTAGGCCTTTGTAGTTCCATGTAATAGCGTTAAAGGCCCCCCAGGATGCTTCAAAAATATTCTCAGAGGCTTCCTTATTCTCTTGTTTTTCTGAGTTGTTAGCTAGAGGAACCGATTTGTTATCGGTGAATTGGAATTTTACGGCAATTTTACCAGGCTCTCTAAGACTAAAGATTAATCTATAGCCATTGCGAAAAATCATGAAATCACATTCAGTGCCAGAGATATCGTAAATTTTTAGTTGTCCTACCGAAGAGTTCTTAAGTTCGTTAAATGCTGTGAGAACGTCGATAATTTCCATTTTTATTTCAGTGAGAAAATTAACTGACTCTTCCCGGAGAATTTGTTCTCTATCGATGCTTGTACTGATGAGCCCCGATTCTTCTAAAAGAGCTTCATCATCCACTAATCCTTGAATCCAAGAGAATTTTTCCATAAAACACCCCTCCTTTAGTCTTGAATTCTAATCATTAAGTCTATGATACGATAAGTCAAGTATCTGTTATCGAAGTGGTTGATTAGAGTTTAAAGCCGAGGAAGGTTTTAAACCCTCCATGGGCTTTATCAGTGAGGCCGTAATAAAGCCCCAAGAAAACAGTGAAGGGGAGGTGATACCCGATCGTGGTGTCCACATTGATTTCAACTCCGGAGCCGTGGAACCATTGAGATTTGGAGGCGGTGAGGTACCTACCTTGATTTTTGGAATAAAATAATCCGTCCATGATTAAAGAATCCATGAAAACATTGGCGTATGTTCGCTTAAAGAACAAAGGAAAGGTGCCTCCAAAACCTTTGTAGATATTTTGGAGAGGGAGAGAGTACTCTAAAGTGAGGTTGATTCCTGAACGAAATATAAATTCATTAGAAGGATAACCTCGCATAAGAAAATTTTTATTGAGAAGAGAGATTTGGTAGGGAGAATTGGCTGTTGTAGCTCCGTAAATAGGGCTCACTGAATCTGACAAATGAAGGCCTCTGAAGTTAAAAGAAACGTTTTGAAAATACTGATTAGCGGAAAAAAGATATCGCTTGTAATTAATATCGCTGTATTCGGAGAGGTAGTCTATGTATGAGATTCCAATGGTTTGACCAGATATAGGAGTAGAGCGTTCTAAACTGAAGGATGAATTATTATAAAAGTAGGAAAGAGATGGGCCTGATCTTTTCTTGGAAAAGAGAGAGTCAATACGGTTGTGAAAAGCCCAGCCCCAGGAGATTTGATGTTTTTTTCTGAACAGAGGTTGTTGTACGAGCAAGCTTCCGGTTTGTGATTGGTAGGTTTCCTG
Source organism: Bdellovibrionales bacterium (assembly GCA_965217115.1). Lineage (GTDB taxonomy): Bacteria > Bdellovibrionota > Bdellovibrionia > Bdellovibrionales > CAYMLA01. Next base: position 1,600,709 of record OZ244239.1, read on the forward strand.
TGAGCCAATAAGGCGATCGAAGCTCTGTCTGTAATTTAATTGAAAAGAAGGATGGTAGAAGTTATTGGTGTACCCAAAGTCAAGATTGGTTTTATTGAGATAGGAGTTCCAGCCCCCTTGCAAGGAGTAGGAGTGCTTATTTAAAGGGTCTTTAGAGCCGGTGATTGCTTGAACGAGAACTCCTTGCTCGGAGGGGTAAATAGAAGGGAGCCAGTAACGGGGAAAAAGATAGCCCCAAGGAGAGTAGTCTTCTTGAGAGAGAACGACTGTTGGAGAATCAGAGTGGAGGCGGGTATTTTTTACTTTAAGTTCAGGTATTAATGACTCTGTGAATGGGAGTCTTGAGGGGGTCAATTTTTGTTGAGCTTTGTTTTTTCTATATAAATGGATTCCTTTTCCTGTAAAACGGGAAAAGTACAGTGTGCCAGATAAAGGGTCAATAGCTCCGTTGAGCGCTCCTGTGGATTCGTTTGTCAGAGGGTAAACTTTTTTTAAATTTGGAGAAACGTGGTAGAGGTTGAGGAGACCAGATTGAGAAGAACAGGCGATAAAGCCTTGGGCTGTTTTTTCGAAGCTATGTATTTTGGTTAAGTTTATAAAAGGAGAAATTAGATATTTGATTTTTAAAGAATTGTCATTTTTTTCGGTGAAAGTTATTTTCTTCAACTGCGTCCCCTTACCAGAGGATTTTTCTAGAATTAAGAGATCGTTGTTGTTGATAAATAAAGGAGATGACAAAAGTATGCCTGTGGCTGGCATGAGAAGAGGGGCAGATTTTTGAGTGTTGATTTTCATAAGATTAAGGAGGGTTTTGTTGGCGTTATTTCCTGTGTAGGCGATGGAGAGTCCGTCGGGAGAGATAGCAAATTCACGCACTCTTTTACCGTGTGTTATCCGTGTTGTTTTTTTAGTAAGAATATCTATTTTGTAAATATCTGAGAATAGGTTGTAATTTTTTTGCTTTGTGGCTTGGTTGAAGAAAATATTTTGAGAATCTGTGTGCCACACTAATTGGGAGACCTCTGTTCCAGTGAACAGAGTCTTGAGGCTTTTGCTCGTAAAAGGAGTTTCTGTGTCAGCTCTTTGAGTGGCTTGTATACGGGAGTTTCCTAAAAAATCTTTTGCAATGAAAATCATCTTTAAGCCGTCAGGACTAATAGTTATTTGATCGTATTCATTTTGTTTTCTGAGAAAAGGTGTATTCCTATTGGGAAAAACTATGTTTTTTTGTTGAGATTGTTTTTTTTCTATGGATTCGTAGACATCGTTTAAGAGTGTCACATAGTCGGTCCCAAGAGAGTTTAGAGCTGGGGAATTGATAAAGTAGTAGGGGATTTGTGCCGAGTGTTTCTGCGTGAGAGTATTGAGTGAATAGTGTGCGGGTTCTTCGATTGACCGACTCTTATTGGCAATAGAGTTCATAAGAAGGCCACCTAAGAGGTAGGATCGTTGCCCGCCTGGCCATGTGGACGTAAATCTTTCGTTAATGATATCCAGGGTGTTTTCTTTTAAAAGTTGATCTTCAATCAGGGCTCTTAATGTGGCTTGGGTGTAGGGGGAGCGGATTCGGCCAGCTTGACTTAATTGGGATTCGGTAGAGACGGCAATGCCTTCTATCCACCAACTGGGTAAAAGAATATTAGGGGTCACGATGGAGCCAAGAGCCCATCGCGCTGGCTTCATAATACCGTGGGCAGGCTCAAATGTCGCTAGATGGGTAAATTCATGGATGAGAAGCTCTAGGGTCCATTGGGAATAAAAACCTATGGAGCTAAGTGGTTTTGGAAGAACGGGAAAAATGTGGATAAGGGGATAGGGGGTGGACCTGGCAAAGCCGTTGGTGATATCGGAGGAGTCGTCGAGAACAAGAACTGTTTTTTTGGGAAGCTCTGAGAAAAGGGATGAAACTCTCGTGTAAGCTTGTTCAGTTTTTTGGGCGTAGTGTAGGCCTGTTTCAATCATGTGTTTTGGGGTGATAACATGAAAATGCCTTGTTTTTAGAGTGATCCATTGAAAATCAGGGTTTATTTTACCAAGAGCAACAGAGGTTTGTAGCAAGGCTAAAGTCAGGATAAGGAGGGAATTTGTTAAAATAAAGGCCAATAGCTTTTGCATAAGGGGGATATTTGAGCATGTCTATTGATCTGGACGCAATCATAAAGTTTGACATTAAATATATAGGTTTTAGAATGGGGTGACTTTATAATGAAAGAAGGAGCGCAATCATGATTCATAAAATATTATTAGGTATCACATTATCAGCATTGTTTGTTGGCTGTGGAGGAAACAAAAAACAGGAACAAGGTAATCTTTTTGGTGGTGACGGTATTGAGTCTAGTTCGTTGAACTTTGGTGTAAGTGGAAGCGATACTGGGAAAATCCCTGGATTAAGCTCTGTGAGTTTTGAAACAGATCAGGCTCGCTTGTCATCAGTCACTCGTCAGGCTTTAGCTAAAAATGCAGAATGGTTGAAATCCAATTCGTCGAGAAATCTACAAATTGAAGGTCACTGCGATGAAAGAGGGTCGATTGAATATAATTTAGCTTTAGGTGAGAGAAGAGCTAAGGCAGTGAAGGATTATCTTATTAATTTAGGTATTAGTTCAAAGCGAATGAGTATAATTAGTTATGGCAAAGAAAAGCCCCTTTCTTTGGGTAGTTCGAGAGGTGAGTTAGCAAAAAACCGTCGAGCTAATTTTATTCCACTTAAGAGGTAGTTTATAAAAGCGCATTTGGAGATGGGTATCCTACGGTTTCTTTTGTTCTCCTTGGGCCTTTATTTAGGGGGATGTGCTGTTATTGTGACAGTACCTGTGGATGATTTTATCTTGGCTGATACAGCAATTAAATTTGCTAAATTAGCCAAAGCTCCTCGCTATGCACCTGGTCAGTGGCATCGTGCAGAGGATGCTTATCGTCTTGGAAAGCGTTATTACAAAAAGGGAAATTATGAAAAGGCTCGGGAGTTTTTTCTCAAGGCACGTGTTTATGGGGAAAAGTCAGAAAATGCAGCTCGTTTGCTTCGTTATAAAAATGGAGAAAATTTCTAGTATTGTGAGGTAAGGATGAGTTTTTTGATGAGGAATATTTTTTTATTACTGTGCTGTCTGTTTTTGAGTTCATGTTTTCTTAAAACTCGACAACAGGTGAAAAATGAAAAAACCCAACAAGAGATGTCCTCCCATGTTGTGAAATTACAGAGAAACAATGCCGACTATGTTGTAAAAATACAAGCCATTGAAGACGGCATACAAGCCTTAGGGGGGCGAACTGAGGTTCTAGAGAAAAAAATTACAGAGAGAGAACAGGCGGGTGGAGAAGAGCAAAAAAAGCTTCATGAAAAAGTGAATAGCCTTTCTCAGCAGATGGTTTTAATGAGACAAGCTCTATCAAAAATGGAGAGAAGTCTCTCTTCGGTGACCAAAAGGAAAATAGCTCAAAAAAAGAAACAGGGAAATTTTTCTGGAGCCGAGGCTGCATTTGCAAAAAAGCAATGGAAGGCGGCCATTCTTGGTTATCAAAAATACATAGATCTTAACCCAAAGGGAAAGTATAAGAGTCGCGCACTTTATCACACGGGGGTTTGTTTTCAAAAGCTAGGAAACAAAGAGGTGGCAGAGACTTTTTTTCGAGATGTTATTGGTTTGAATCCAAAGTCATCTTACAGCAAGAAGGCACGATCTTATTTAAAACAGGCTAAATGATGTTGCTACGGCAAGTTTTGGCCATAGAAACGAGTTGTGATGACACGTCTGTGGCGATTGTTGATCACACGGGCTTGGTTAAAGGGATGAAGACAGCAAGTCAGGATGATACTCACTTTCCTTTTGGTGGAGTGGTGCCTGAGATGGCTGGACGGAGTCATACTTTAAGTCTTTTGCCCACGATTGATCGTCTGTTAAATGAAACAGGTATTTCTTTGCAGGATGTGAATGGCATTGCTGTGACCAATAGGCCTGGATTGGTGGGGTCTTTATTGGTGGGATTAATGACGGCGAAGAGCTTGTCGATGTCTTTAAAAATTCCTTTTATTGGAGTGAATCATTTAGAGGGACATTTAGTGGCTCCTTTTTTACGTGATGAGAGTTATCGACCTCCAGAGGATTTTACATATCCTTATTTGGGACTCGCTATTAGTGGTGGTCATACTAGTTTGTATAAAATATTAGGTTTTTCTGATTATCATTTGTTAGGCTCAACGATTGACGATGCGGCAGGGGAGGCTTTTGATAAGTTTGCTAAGCTATTGCGTTTGGGTTTTCCAGGCGGTGTGCATGTAGATCGCTTGGCACAAAAAGGAGAGGTGAATGCTTTTAAATTCCCTCGTCCCTTGATTCGTGAAAATAATTATCACTTTAGTTTCTCAGGTTTAAAAACGGCTGGTTTGAGATTGGTTGAAAGTCTTTCAGAGGAAGAGATTGATAAGAATTTATCTAATTTATGTGCGAGTTTTCAGGAATCGATTGTGGATGTGTTATTACATAAATTGACTCGACTTGTAGAGGACTCAAATTATGAAAGGGTCATTATTACGGGGGGGGTGAGTGCGAATTCCCGTTTGCGTGAGAGGGCTGAACAGTGGGCAGAGAGTAAGGGGGTGCTTTTGGTTATTCCTCCCATTCGTTACTGCACTGATAATGCAGCGATGATTGGTTGGGCTGGTATTCAGCGCCTAAATAGAGGGGAGGCTTCGGGGATGAACTTAGCTCCATGCCCTCGACCTTATCCTAACGATTTTAAATCCATTGAAAAAAGGCGATAGTAAAAAGTGACTAAAGCGGTTCTCTTTTCTTTGATGGAACAAATGGGAGTGTCACCTAAGCGTTCTTTAGGACAGAATTTTTTGATAAATGATCATGTTATTGAAAAAATTATTTGTAGAGTTGAGAAGTTTAAAAAAGAGAATAAAATCGATTGGATGCTAGAGATTGGTCCAGGTCTTGGGGCTTTGACCCGACGTTTGCGAATCTTAGATGGAAATATGTCTTTGTTAGAATTAGATCGAGAGTTTGCGCAGTATTGGCGTCAGGAGGGGCTTGATGTTTTAGAGGGAGATGCCTTGCAGGTGAATTGGCAGCCTGTTTGTGGACAGGGTCAGGGAATATTGGTGAGTAACTTGCCCTATCAAATATCCTCTAGCCTAGTTGTGGAGAGAAGTATCGATCCGTTAAATATTATGTCCATGGTCTTGATGTTTCAAAAAGAAGTGGCTCAAAAAATAATTCAGCCCTGTGGGTCTAGTGAATATGGTTTTTTAAGCGTTATAGCACAGAGTTTTTGGTCTATAGAAAAAGTAATAGATGCGGGGCGTGGGGCTTTTTACCCATCTCCTAATGTGGCAAGTCGTGTATTGAGCTTTTTGGCACGAGATGTGGGCATTACTGATCGAAAGAGGTATTTAGAGTTTGTGAAATCGGCATTTTCCCATCGTCGTAAGCTTGTGATGAAGAATATACGCCCTTTTTTACAAAAATATAATTTATCACAGGAGAAGTTTGTCGAAAACCTACAGGAATTAGGTTATAACGTAAATAGTCGTGCCCAGGAAATCTCTATTGAGAATTACTTGGAGATATTTAAGAGTTTTTGAAAATCAAGATGGAGTGGATGCAAGATGGGTGTATTAATCATTGCTGACAATAAAAGGGCTAGACATGATTATGAGATATTGGAAACCTTTGAAGCGGGTCTTGTCCTTCAAGGCAGCGAGGTTAAGTCGCTGCGTGACAGAAAGTTGCAACTAAAGGACTCTTTTGTTGAAATAAATAAAGGAGAAGCATTTTTAAGAAATGCCCATATTAGTGAGCATAAAGCAAGTAGCTATAATAATCATCATCCTGAAAGGCCGCGTAAGTTGCTTTTGCATGAATCTGAAATTGAGAAAATATATGATAAAATTCGCCTGCGTGGCCTGACAGTTGTGCCATTAAAAGTTTATTTCAAAAAAGGCTGGGCAAAGGTTCTTATCGGTGTTGGTAAGGGTAAGAAGAGACATGACAAAAGAGAGGATATTAAAAAGAAAGACATCCAAAGGGAAATGCGTCGTACAGGTCGGTATTAATTATGAAAATATGGGGTTTAATTTTTTTTGGGGCTTTGTTACGTCTGTGGTTTTCTGTTACGACAGGGTTGGGTGATGATGAGGCATATTATTGGGACTGGCTGAGGCAGCGGGATTGGAGCTATTACGATCATCCTCCAATGACGACTTGGTTAATTGGAATTTCTTCTTTTGTGTGGGGAGACACTCAATGGGGAGTCCGATTTTTCTCTTGGATTTTTACGACGCTATCTAGTGTGATGGTTTTTCTTATTACAAAAGGTCTTTTTCATCGCCGAGCAGGCTTTTGGGCTGTTTTATTTTTTACATTGATTCCGATTTACTCTCTTGGTGGAATTCTTATGGTACCAGATGCTCCGATGATGTTTTTCTGGTTAATTTTGTTATATTTATTTTTACCAGAAAATGAGAAATACTGGCGAAAAACCGGTTTTTGGGTTTTATATGGATTGGTGTTAGGCGCAGGTCTTCTATCTAAATACACGATCGTGTTGTTAATGGTGTCGGTGTTTTTCTATCTGCTATCTTCTCCAAAGAACAGGTCACTCTTACTAAAAAAATCTCCTTGGCTTGGTGTGTTGGTTTCATTAATTTGTTTTTTACCTGTAATTATTTGGAACTACAGTCATGGCTGGCCTAGTTTTACATTTCACTTTTCTGAGCGTCATCAAAACTTAAATTTTGATTGGAGCCGTTTTGGTGAATTTATTGCTTCGCAAGCGGTATTTTTAACTCCATTTTTTTTCGTAATAGTTCTGATTGTTTTGTGGCAATCATTTAAGCGTCGACATGAGGAGGCGTGGAGATACATTTTTTGGTTTTCCTTTCCGACATTGTTGTTATTTATTGTGCAACCGTTGTTTTCTTCTTTTAAGCCCCATTGGACGGCTCCAGGGTATATACCTCTGCTGTGCGCCAGTGGTTTTTGGTGGTCGAATTTTTTAGATAGAAGATCATCGAAGAGGAGTCGTGTTATTTTATTAGGTTTTTTCATGTTATCTTTAGGATTGTTACCAACTCTTTTTTATATACAAATTAAAAGGCCTTTTATTCATCGTGTGTATAGCATTTTTAAAGACTCTTCATCAAAAAAGTGGAATCCACGTTGGGATGTAACTAACGATTTATATGGATGGCCAAGTGCTGGAGAGAGGGCAAGGGAGCTTTATAGAGAATTAGAAGAAGAATTAGGACAGGGAAAAGTGTTTTTGGCCACCCATCGCTATCAGCTTACAGGACAGTTGAGTTTTTATTCAAAAATAAGAGCGTGGTCATTGGGAGACAAAGAGGATCAGTATGATTTCTTCTTAGAAAATCTTGGAGGGGAGACTTTGTTTTTGGGGAAATCGGCAATAATATTGGCAGACAATCGTTATAACAAATCACCATTAAAGAATATGAACTTCGAAAGATGTAGTAAAAGAGAAGAGTTAAACTTTTATCGTGGAAACCTACTAAGCCATCAGTTTTATTTTTGGAAGTGTTATAATTTTCAAAAGCCTTAAGCGCTTCAATCCAAGTTTGTACGGGCAGCTTAATAAGCTGAGTTACTATGTTTTTTCATATTTATTACGGGCACTATTTTTCTTGGCTTGAGTCAAAAGGGGTTGCCCTTTATCTGCAACAAAAGAGATACAGCGATCAGCGAGGAAAGCTTTTTCAATTTGCTCGGGGAGTAACTTTCTTAGTTCTCCTTTTTTCATTTTGCCTATTTTAAGCTGTCCAATAGCAATGCGTTGGAGTTTTAGAACATCAAAACCTATTTTGGCAAACATCTTTCGTATTTGACGGTTACGTCCCTCAGTTATAATAATTTTAATCCAGGACTTTTGAGAACTACCACGTTTTACGCGAGCTACAAACTTCGCTTTGACCTTTCCTTTACCTCCAGCGATAGAGACACCTTTGAGAAGTTTTATGAGATCGCTGTCAGAGGGTTTTCCATCGACCTTCACGAGATAAGTTTTAGTTATTTCTTTTTTAGGGTGCTGGATAGCTTGTGAGAATTCACCGTCGTTTGTTATAAGAAGTAGGCCTTCTGAATGCCAATCAAGACGGCCAACGGGAAAGACCCTCTCTTCTAAGTGTTCAACAAATTCTCTTATTGTGACTCGATCAGTGGGATCATCCATAGAGGTCAAAACACTTAGGGGTTTGTTAAATGCGTAATAAACTTTTCTTTTTGGAGGCTTGATGAGTTTATCATCGACAAGAATACGATCTTTTTGTGGATCTATTTTGACACCAAGTTCATAGGTTTTACGGCCATTAATTTTAATTTTGCCTTCAGAAATGAGAGTGTCGCATTTTCGACGGCTTGCAACTCCACATTCTGAGAGCCACTTATTAAGTCTAATCAGATTCATAAAAAGTCCTATGATAAAAAGAGAGGTGTAAGGTAGCCCCTCAAGAGCGGCGCGTCAAGAGGTATCTCATGTCAAAGGGCTCTGTACATTCGTTTTTGAAATTTTTCATGGTCTTCAAATTCAGAGAGTGTGAGATTCTCCAACCACTTCCCTGATTTAGAGAAGAATAGAATCGAAGGCAAACCTCTGATTTTGTATTTTTGACGAAAACTCTTTATGAGAGGAGAATCTTTGGTTGCATCTAGTTTCATGAAAACAAAGCTTTTGCTGAGATTAGTTATTTTAGCGTGGTTAAATGTGTATTTTTCAAGCTCGTGACAAGCGACGCACCAATCGGCATAGACATCAATAAGAAGAGGCTTTTTACTTTTAAGAGCTTCATTGAACTCTTTAGATGAATAAGTAATCCACTTGGGGCCTTTGACCTTCTGAATATTTTCCTGCTTTGTAGAGAAAAGGTTTTGAGGAAAAAATATTTTTATAAACCCAAGGCTTATAGATAATAAGCCGAAAATTGAGAGAATGATCAATAAACCTTTTAAGAGTTTGGATGTCTTGAATTTAGAGTTCCGTGTGAATCCTCCATTGAGAGCCCCGGAAATCACGAAATAAATTCCTGCGATGATATAGAAGACCCCAGGGCTGACCACGGGTTTTAAATAGTACAGAGCCATTATGAGCATGGTAAATCCAAAAATAAATTTACTTAAGTTTAACCATGGCCCTGACTTGGGTAATTTATTAGATAGGTGGCTGAGCGTTCCTATGAATAAAAAAAGTAAACCCATTCCTATTGCGTAGGTGAATAGAAGCCAGAATCCTAAAATTTGATTTCTTGTTTGTGCAACATAGGTGAGCACACTGACAAGCACGGGACCAACACAGGGGCTGGCCACAATACCAGCAATGAGACCGACAATATAGGGTTTAAAGAACTCCCCACCAAATTGGGGGGCTTCAAATTTATTGAAATAATTTTGTAAAATATGGGGAGTTTGTATTTCAAAAACCCCGTACATACTGAGTGCCATAAATGTAAAAACAAGAGCAATGAAAGCGACAACCCAGATATTACCGAGAAAAGCACCAAATAAAGCTCCCGTCGAGGCGGCAACAAGCCCCAGAATAGAATAAGTTGTTGCGATACCAAGGACGTACGTGAGGCTTTTGATAAAATTCTTCAAAATGGAGGGGTTCTTCTTATCTGAACCTATAACTGCGAGAGTAATAGGAATCATAGGAAATATACATGGAGTTAGACTGGTTAAAATACCAGCCAGAAAGACAAAGAGAAAAGTCAGTAGCCACCCTTTATTGAGTTGTTGAGTAAAGCTTAGAGTTGTTTTCTCTTTAGATAGAGAATTTGAAGATGTAATGATATTAAGGGGCAAAGTCATTTTAATGGTTTTTGGAAACTGACAAAACTCCTTAGTGCAGGCTTGGTATTTAAGGTGGGCAGGGATTTGATGTGGTCCTGGAAGAAGGGGAGAGTTTTCGGGAATTTCTATAATGGTTTCTAAAACTGCTGAGTCTTTTACTCCTCGGGTGTATTTTTTAGAAATGGAGTCGTAGAATTTTTTAACAGGAGAAATTGATAATGAACCAATATTAATGTCTTTATGATTTGGAAACGAGAGGGCAAATTTATCTTCATAGGCATGGTATCCTTCGTGGAGACTAAGTTTAATTGTAATTCTGGTATTCTCTCCTAGATGCAGAGATGCTCTGTCAATTTCGATACTTGCATTTAGGGGGTTGTCTAACCATTGAGTGGCGTATGAGGAGAGTGGTACAGAGAAAATAATAGAAAAGAATAGCTGTAACAGATGGCTCTTTATGTAATTCCCTGTACAATTCTTCATAATTTAGAAGTATATACGTTCTTTTGTTAAAATTTCAAGTTTTCTGAATTAGTTTTTTAATTTAGCTTGAATACCTAAAAAATCTTAGACATATTCAGCCTTGTTAAATGAACTCTTCAGAAAAAGGTCGTACCGTGTCAGTTGATACTGCTTGGAAAGATTCGGTCATTGTTGCATTTGATGCAGAAACAGACGGGGCCTACCCGTTGGGGTTTGATTTTTGCGAAATTGGGGCTGTTAAATGGAAGAATGGTAAAATTATTGATGAGTACCAAACTCTTATAAAACCTCAAAAAATCATGGGTGATTTTGTTATTGGCATTCATGGTATTACTAACGAAATGGTAAGAGAGGCCCCGAGGGTTGATGAAGTGTTGCCTGAGTTTTTAAAGTTTATAGAAGGGGCTGTTGTGATAGCTCATTATGCGACTTTTGATGTGGGCTTTTTGATGGCTGATGTGGAGAAATTAAATTTGAAAATGCCAGAAAATCCTATTTTGTGTTCGAGCCTTTTAAGTCGTAGTTTGATTCCAGAGAGTCCCGATCACAAATTGCAAACGTTGATGAAATTTCTTAATTTAGATTCTGGGCAAGCCCATAGGGCATTGGATGATGCCAAGTCATGTTTACAGTTGGGTATTAAGTGCTTTGAGAGGGCGGGGAATGTCTCTATTAAGGAGCTACAGGAGTTGCAGGGTGTTTGTTTGGATTGGAAAAACTTCTCCATACAATCGTTAAAAAGTAAAATAGAGGGATTTTTTATTTTACTTGCAAGTATTGATGAAGGAGTAAGTTGTCGTATTCGCTATCAAGGGGGGTCGACACCTGGTAAGGAAAGAGCGGTAAGGCCTATTGGTATTGTGCGCGGACCAGATAAAGATTTTGTTTTGGCCCATTGCAGCCGATCTAAAAAAGATAAGCGCTTTTATCTTGATAAAATCACAGCTATTTTTAAATAAAATTAGTTTATGTTCTTTTTTTTAGAATTATCCTCTGCTCTTTTTTGATAGTTATCGATAAGACGCTGTGCGAGGTCTTCAAGTTCTTTAAAATCATCTTTTTGCCTTAATTTAAGTGGTCGAGGTTTGTCGTTGATAAGGTCATTACAGAATTGTTCAAAAGCATAGACTGGGCCTGCAGATCTGTGGGAGAGTGTTTTCCCGATAAGAAAGAGAAGAGAGGCGAAGAAGACAAAAATAACAGAAAAAATAATAATGTAGGGGGTTAGAAAAGTTTGAAGAAGCTGGTTGTTGTCACCTACAAGCTCTAGAATCGTGACTCTAAGGTAAGTGTAGGAGAAAACTCCAGCGATAAGAGCCAGGCCTAATCCGATAGAAGTCAAAATCGTTGCGTATCTTATCTGGAATTTTTTGTTAATCCATGTGTTTTTCCGTAGATTGTGCTCAGGCCATAGAATCTCACTCTCTTTTATTAAGGCGTAGACGATCATGAGATAACCAACCCACTGTAGGGCGTCGGCGAGGTTAAATGCGGGGCTAAACCATTGACCATCGCTTATAACAATAAAATCAATAACGTATCCCCAGAGGATACGATCAGTGACATTTCCGATAATTCCTCCAATAAGAATTGACATACCAGAGCGAAGAATAAGGGATTTAATGGGAAGTAGGTATTGAATAATAGTGTAGGAGCAGAGTAAAAAGGCCCCTCCAGTAGACAGAGACACGACTCTAAGGACCACAGATAAATCGGAAAAGAGCCCCAGCATAGTGCCGTAGTTTTTGTGTAAAACAAAACGCAGGAAGCCATAATCTTGTATGCCAACAATATCGGCAGCCCAGATTTTTGTTAAAAAATCTACCATCCATGTGATGAGTAAGGGCAAAAGAACAATGGTCCACTCTTTCTTCGTCATATGCTCAATAGTAATATTTTAGAGCGAACCATTCAATTCTTCCGTGCTATTTACCTTAGACTAAAGTCTTTATTAAGTAAGTCATTGTGTTTTAAAAGAGTTTCTTTTAAAACACAGTGAAAATGCTATAGTCTTTATTGCTCTCAAATCAAGATATTGTAAGATAGTTATGCAAGAATAGCAGGAGAAGAGTTGTGTTTAAAAATTGCATTTTTCTATTTATAACGCTACTTGTTTCTTTTGCCCATGGGGATGTCGTTAAGAAATTAAATGGAGTTATTAGTAAATATGGTGTTTTGAAGAAGGAATTGGGCATTTATGTGAAACAGTCGAAGGGGAAGAGAGAAAAAGTCCTTTATCAGCTCAATGAGAAACGTTTAATGACACCAGCTTCTTTGAGTAAAATACCCACAGCAGGAGTTGCTCTCTCTGAATTGGGGCTTGAGTTTCAGTATAAAACTCAAATATTCATTGATGGTATTGTTAAAAATGGAGAACTTAAGGGGGATTTGTACTTAAAGGGAAGTGGTGACCCTTCATTTATTTCTGAAAAAATGTGGTATTTGGTTAATGAGTTTAGAAGAACAGGGGTTCGCAAGGTTAAAGGTCAGATCATTGTCGATGACAGTGTCTTTGATCGTATTCGTTTTGAAAAAAATCGTGATCCTGACAGGGGGGATCGTGCTTATGATGCGCCAAATGGGGGAATGTCTTTTAATTGGAATTCAGTGAATATTTTTATCCGTCCGAATCAGGTATTGGGTAAATCAGCAATTATTTATTTAGACCCACAAAACAAATGGATAGGGTTAAAAAATCGATTAACAACAGTCAAAAAAATAAAATCACAGTCAAAGTCACAGTCAAAATTACAGCTAAAGTCAAACAAGATTAAGGTTGAAAGAAAGATAATAGGAAAGAAAATCTTGATAGAGGTGAGTGGTCATATCCTTAAAGGGGATAAAGAGAAGGTTATTTATAAAAACATTCCTCTCCCATCTTTGTGGGCGGGCCATGTTTTAAAAAATTTTCTTGAACAAAGAGGGATTTCGGTAAAAGGGACTGTTCGTTTGGGGAAAGTGCCATCGACGGGAATTGTTGTTGCGGCTTCGAAAAGTAAACCCATTATGCAAATTGCAGGGGATATGATGAAGTATTCCAATAATTATATTGCAGAGATGCTAACGAAGACTCTATCTATTAATAGAACCCCACCTCCGATTGTATCAGGAACAATGATCAAAGGGATGAGGTTAATAGAGGATTTTTTAAAGAATAAAATTGGCTTAAATGAGAATGAGTATACTATGGTGAGCCCTTCAGGGTTGAGTCGTAAAAATAAGTTTACTCCCAAAGCTCTATATAAAATCATGAATTATTTTAGAAAAAGTCCGATAGTATCTCCAGAATTTATGTCCAGTTTTCCCATTGCTGGAGTTGATGGCACGTTAAAGGAGAGGTTGAAGGGAGTGCTTAATTCAGGAAGAGTGCGTGCTAAGACAGGGGGCTTATCTGGAGTTGTTGGGTTGGCCGGGTTTGTGTCAACACAGAAAGAGGGGATAAGGTTATTTGTCTTTATGTACAATGGAAAATCTAGCGAGACAAAAATAAAAAATATGTTTGATGAAATGGCTATGACACTTGTTGGGGCTCTATGAATTTAGGTAGAGGTGTTATTTTTTTAATATTAAGTGTCTCTTTTTGTAGATCTTTTTCTGGAGAGGAGTACACTCCTGTCAGTCATCAAAGTTTTTATTCTCAAGAAGAAGTTAATCAGGGGACACCGTGGGTACCGACGGCTTACAGTCAGCAAAAAAATATAATTGGCTACAATAAGAAGACTTTCCATGTTTCTGATGAGCTTAAAACTCAGGTGGAATTTTGGAAGGATATTTACACTAAATACTCTTCAACTCAGGGAGTATTGCATGACAGTGAGAAGATAGATCTTATTTATGAAGTGATTGATTTTCATGCTATTGAAAGCAATAAAAATATAAATAAATATGAAAAAGAAAAATTCAAAGAGAGGGCTATCAGGAGCAAAAAGAGGTATTACCGTCAGGTATTGAGAAAACTTCAAAAAAGAAAGAAAAATGAAAAACTAACACCTTTAGAGAGAAGAATAAAAAAAGCTTTTTCAGGGGACATGAGAAAGAACAAGTATTATTTGGCTTCTTTGAAGGGGAGACTGAGATTTCAATTGGGGCAGAGAGATTATTTCTTGAGAGGAATTTATTATTTTGGTCGTTACAAAAAACAAATTGAAGAAATTTTCTCTCAGTATAATCTTCCACTGGAGTTGACGCGTTTGCCACTTGTGGAAAGTTCATACAACATTCTGGCTCGTTCTAGGGTAGGAGCTAGTGGTATTTGGCAGATTATGCCGAGGACGGGAAAACAGTATATTAAGGTTAATAGAATTGTTGATGAAAGAAATCACCCGATTATTTCTTCAGAAGTTGCAGCGAAAATTCTTAGGAAAAACTATAAACTATTGCAATCTTGGCCCCTTGCGATTACGGGTTATAATCATGGAGCCTATGGGATTAGGAAATTAGTGAGAAAGTATGGCATTCGAGATTTGGTAAAATTGATTAATAAAGGTAAGAAAAAGCGGTTTGGTTTTGCATCGAAAAATTTTTATGCAACTTTTTTGGCAGCCTTAGAAGTTGAGAGAAATGCGAAAAAATATTTTACTAAAGTTTATTATGCAAAGCCACTCAAGGATAAAAAAATAAAGTTGCATCGATCGATAAGTTATAAAAAGCTTTTAAGCTGGTTTGATGGTGATATCAAGGCAGCAAGGCTCTTTAACCCTCATATTTCACAATCTCGGAAAAGGAGAAAGAAATCTCTTATTCACTGGAAGACGAGTGTTTATGTACCAGTAGCTAAGTACAAGAGAGTTTCTAGGGAATTGAAGAAAAGGACCTTGTCAAAAAAATCTAGACGTAGAGTGAAGCGTCATAAGGTATCTAAGGGAGAGAGTTTAAGTTTGATTGCGCGCCGCTATGGGCTGTCTGTCAAGAGGATTTTGCTTTTTAACTCTATGAGAAAGCCTGATTATATTAAGGTAGGTCAGGTATTGTTAATTCCCAGCCATTGACAAAATCTTTGTAGGTTATTTCAGAGATTTTTACGTTATCGTGAGGCTTTCTTAGGTTAAAATTTTGTGATTTTTTGTTGTATAATGGGAAAAAAACGTATAGTTAGTGGTCATGGCTTTTGAATCACATAATGGAGGGCGTCGACCTCCCCAAGATTTAGATCAATTGATTGATGATTTTATATTACGACTCCAACAGAAGTTTAGAGGAGTATTTAAAAATCCTCGATATTTTAGTCTTCTCTTTTCAGCTTTTATTCTTTTTGCTGGGCTTGCGAGCTCTTTTTACACAGTTGAGCCTGATGAAGAGGCGGTAATCATACGTTTGGGTCGTTATTCGGGAACCTATCCTCCAGGGCTTCACTTTAAGTTTCCATTTGGCATAGATCGATTGGAAAAATTGAAAACCAAGTTAGTTCACCAGGCAGAGTTTGGATTTAGGACGAAAAGTCCGTCTAGATTAAGACGGACAACTTATTATTCTAAAGGAAGTTTGAAAAGCGAATCTTCAATGCTGACAGGTGACCTTAATGTGGCTGATGTTGAGTGGGTGGTTCATTATCAAATATCAGATCCTTTTAAATATCTTTTTCAGGCCAGTGAGCCTATTCGTAACTTGCGAGATGTTTCGGAATCTATATTGCGACGGGTGGTTGGTGATCGTGTCGTGACTGAGGTCTTGACGACTGGGCGTTTGGAGATGGCTTCAGATGCAAAGGTTTTGATGCAAGAGGTGTTGGATAAATATGATATTGGTGTTCGTGTTGTCGCTGTAAAATTACAAGATATTAATCCTCCAGAGATTGTGAAGCCTGCATTTAATGAAGTGGTGGCGGCTAAGCAACAACAGGAGCAGCTTATCAATGAGGCTGAAGAGGCTTATAACAAGGTGATACCTGAGGCTCGGGGAAAGGCAGAAAAATCTATTTCAAAAGCGAAAGGTTATGCTGAGGCCGTTGTGAATCGAGCTTCTGGAGATGCTAAAAAATTTGAATCTGTATTGCGAGAGTATAAAAAAGCTCCTGCGATCACTCGAAAACGTATTTATTTAGAAACGATGGAAGAAATCTACTCTCGATTTAATCAACTAACTATTGTAGATTCTAAAGTTAAGGGGTTGCTTCCAGTATTTCTCAAGGATAAAATTCAGACGTCAACAAAATAGGAAAGGGAATGATTTCTTTAAAGAGTAAACTAGTGTTAATGTTTTTTATTTTGTTTCTAATAGTGATGTCGTCTTCTTTGTATATCGTGAGGGAGGGGCAACAGGCCATTCGCACTCAATTTGGTCGCCCAGTTGGAGAGCCAATCACGGCTGCAGGTCCTCATTTGAAACTGCCTTTTATTCAAGATTTACGCTATGTCGATAAAAGAATCTTAACTTGGGACGGTGACCCTAATGAGATTCCTACAAAAGATAAAAAATTTATTAGAGTTGATACGACAGCAAGATGGAGAATTATAGATGCCCTTAAATTTATACAGACAGTGCAGAATGAGAGAGGGGCAATCACTCGTTTAGATGCAATCTTGGATGGTATTACTCGAGACACGATCTCTAACCATAATTTAGTGGAGGCGGTTAGAAATTCTAATTCGATTTTAAACAAGATTGAAAAAGCAAGAGTTGAAAAAGTAAAAAAAGAGGCCAGGGGAGAGATCGTTGAGGAAGAGGTGACTGGTGAAATTGAGCCAGTAGGTGTTGGCCGAGAGAAGTTGAGTGAGATTATTGCCAAAAGTGCTAATGAGGAGACTCAAAAATACGGAATTTCAATCATTGATGTGCAGTTGAGACGGATTTCGTATGAGAAGAGTGTTGAGGCTAAGGTTTATGAACGAATGATTTCAGAGAGAAGAAGAATTGCTGAGAAAATTCGATCTTATGGTAAGGCAGAGAAAGCGAAGATTGAGGGACGATTGAGTCGTCACTTGCAACAAATTCAGTCAAAGGCCTACCGTGCAAGTCAGCAAATAAAAGGTAAGGGAGAGGCTAAGTCGACTGCTATTTATGCAAGGTCTCTTTCTAAGGGTGCTAAATTTTATGAATTTATCCGAACAATGGACGCCTATAAAAAATCATTAAAAGATGACACTAAATTTATTCTTTCCTCTGACTCAGAATTTTTAAAATTATTAAAATCTCAGCAGTAGTTATTTTCCCAAATGAGCAGCTATAGTGCTTATTCGAGGATACTGACAGGCCATCAAGGTTCCTGGGCAAAGTCTACAGACTAATACAACTCATTTTGAATGATGGTTTTCAAGTTTATGGTTCTACTACTAACGCGGGGTTAGTCATTGAGATTGGCCTTTTTTTCTCCATTTTTCTTCCTAGATATTTTTCGAACTCGATCTCTAAGCTTAATCTCTTCATATCCAGATCTGAGTGCTTCTGCAATAAAATCAAAACTTGTTTTGTCAGATACGAGATTGCAGCTTCTATCAGAGATTTTTCTTGTACCAGTGGGAGTTATAACTGTAATGCCTTTTTCTACTCGGAGGCATAGAAATCGCATAGAATTGTTGCAGGAATTTAAAATAAATAAAGAATTTAAAGCATTACTTAAAAAAATAATCTGACACTTTTTGTCTCTCCTTAGAGGTCTGTCTATTTTCTAGACAGGAAAAAACACTCAATTCTTCTTAATTTCGATCTGACTTTGGAATAGCAATAGCAATAGCAATAGCAATAAGCTATCAATTTCAATGGGAGATTAAAAAATGAGAAAGATGATACTATTATCAATGTTTATGTTTTGTTCGAGTTCTTTTGCGTTTGATCTAAATATCGTGCTGACCCCTACAGCTGCTGAATGTAAAGCTATGGAGACGGAGGTTGAGGAGTCTTTAGCTTCTACAGGCGGGGTACCTTCTCTCACAGAAGAGGCAAAACGCGAAAGAGATAAGATTATCTCAGAAATAAGAACAAGAAAAGAGGACAAAGCAAAGCAGAATAATCGCAACCATGATATTAAACTTCAGTTTTATATAGAAAGAGGATATACTGCCCAACAAACTGTTGAAGCATGGATTAAATATGTACGACATAGGGAATGTGCCTTACGTGACCTTAGACATGAGATTAAGTAGCTCAGAGTTTTATTAGGTTCTGAGACAAACTAAAATTCACAAATCTCAGGCATTTTAAATGGAATAACGAGCAGCAGTCTTTAGAGATAGGGCTTGAGCAGCTATGGTGCTTATTCGAGGATACTGACAGGCCATCAAGGTTCCTGGGCAAAGTCTACAGAACTACTAATGTGGGTTTTAGGTTTTCGACTCTGTGACTAAAGAAGTAGGGCCAGTTATTCTGATCTGTACCCCAAAAATGGGACACAAAATAAAAAGCCCCGTCTGTGATATGACGGGGTTTATTGTTTTAGGAGTACAGAAATGCGTAAACTATCTGGCCTTACAGTAACCTGTGCTTCCAGAGTTCCACTGACAAACACCACTGAGTTCATTACATTTTCCTTGAGTAGATCTAAAACGACAAAAACTAGCATTGGGATCATCTTCAGCACCACTTCTCGCCTGACAAAACCCACTACTTGGTGGAACCCACTGACAAACACCACTGAGTTCACTGCTATTATTATTTATATAAGGATTTAGTTAGATTTACTGATCCAATTTGAAGAAAACCGTGATATTTGTCATGTTTTTTTGTTTGAATAGAGATAATAATAAGAGAGTTGTATCTAAGCTTAAATTTGGTATGTGGCCACTTTGTTGCTTTGCTATGGCAGGAGTTTTAAATGACTGAGACTAAAGTATTTAAACAATGGAACTTCAGTGTAGAGGGTATGCACTGCATAAGTTGTATTAGGAAATTGCAGAGTATAGCTAATAATTTTTCCAGTCTTGAAAGTATCAAGGTTGATTTTGATCATAAACGAGTGACAACTACGGGATCAGGTGAATTTGACCCTATTGAATTCACAGAGCAAGTTAAAGAAGCAGGGTTTCAGGCAAGAGTGATCTCCAATCCTGAAACAGGAAATGAGAGCTTAACGAACAAAGTTTTTCTAATGCGCCTAGCTGTTGCCGGAGCTTGCTCTGGGAATATTATGTTAATAGCAATCTCTGGTTATGCAGGAGCAGACGTATCAGAATTTAGTGCCTTTCTAAATTGGTTAAGTTTTTTCTTTTTTATACCAGTACTATTTTTTAGCTCTTGGCCTTTTTATATCAATACCTATAATGCTTTTAAACTAAAGAGAGTTTCAGTGGATGTGCCAATTGCTTTGGCTATTATTGCTGCGTCTGTAATTAGTTTTATAAACCTGATCAATAGATCAAATGTTTTGTACTTTGATTCGTTATCTATGTTTATATTTTTTCTTCTTGCTTCTAGGTACTTAATATTTCGTTTGCAAAGTAAATATTTGAGTCCTGTTAACTTAGAAGATGTGTTTAATCAACCAACAGTTATGAAAGAAGAAAATGGTGAGACCCTTAAAGTAATGATAGATAAGCTAGAAAAAGGCGATCGAGTTACCCTTGTATTAGGACAATTTGTTCCCGCTGATAGTAGGTTAATGAGCGATATGGCTGAGTTTAACAATTCCTTTTTTTCAGGGGAGTCTTTACCAATTCAATTGAAGAAATACGATAATGTTTATGCTGGAGCCAAATTAATTTCTGAAAAGGCAGTTGTAGAGATAGAAGAAAAAATATCAAATTCTAGAATATCAGATTTATTGTCTAAGATTAACAAAGCTCTTTTAGGACAAACTCCTAAGAGTTTACTTGCAGATAAGGGAGCCCATTATCTGAGTCTGGTGGTAGTTATCTTAGCTATTGGATTTTTTTCTTATTTCTCTACAATTGATATGCAAGAGTCTCTTAATAGAGTACTAGCTTTGTTAGTTATAGCTTGCCCATGTGCATTAGCAATAGCAACCCCTTTAGCTCATAGTTTAACTGTAAAAAAGGCTTTTAAGAAGAATATTTTGTTTAAGTCGGCTCAATCCATAGAGGAAGTAACTCAATGTGACACTATTGTTTTTGATAAAACAGGAACTCTTACTGAAGATTCTTTAGATATTGTGGGGTGGTCACCTCGTGAACCCAATAATGAAGAAAAACAAATTGTTTTTTCTATGGAAAAAACAAGTGAACATCCTATTGCTAAAGCTCTAATGAGAGATATTGGAGAGCAAATTTCGGTTGATTTAATTAATCGAATTGAAGTGCCAGGTTTAGGAATTAAAGCTGAATTT
This sequence comes from Bdellovibrionales bacterium, assembly GCA_965217115.1. GTDB lineage: Bacteria > Bdellovibrionota > Bdellovibrionia > Bdellovibrionales > CAYMLA01. The sequence goes on from OZ244239.1 coordinate 1,621,211, forward strand.
AAAGGGAAACTCTACGAATTAAGAGCTAATGACAGATCTAAAACAGGTGGAGTTTCTTTAATTGTGAATGGAAAAACAGAACTAACGGCACTTGTTGCGGAAAAAATAGAAACATCTATTGTCTTAGGTGAACTTAAGTATTTAAGAGATTTAGAAAAAAAATGCTATCTGATTTCAGGAGATAGAAACGATATAACTAAGGGAATTGGACAGTCTTTAGGTTTTAAAGAGAGTGAGATTTTATCAGAAACTTCACCTGAGTTAAAAGCTAGTTTTGTAAATGATCTTAAAGAAAAAGGGCGAAAAATTTTATTTGTAGGAGATGGTATTAATGATGCTCTTGCGATGAGTAAGGCTGATGTTTCTGTTTCTATGCATTCGGCGGCAGAGGCGACGTTTCGCTCATCAAGTATTCATTTTCTGGAAAAAGGAGTAGGGCAATTGCGCAGTTTATTTCATTTTTCTAATAGATGTCTTAAAGCTATAAAAGTTAATATAATACTGTCCTTGATCTATAATTTGACTTTTGCTATGATGGCTCTGTCTGGACTTATTAGTCCTGTTATGGCTGTAATTATTATGCCTCTAAGTTCGTTAACAGTCGTTGGGTTAACAATTTTAAATGTCCGCATGGGTGAGAAAATCAATTTTCGAGAGAAATTATGGAAATACTAATGATGACCATTCCCGTAACAATTACATTAGTGATTCTCTTTGTTTTGTTATTTTGGTTAGCAGCAAAAGATGGACAATTCGATGATTTAGAAACGCCAGCACATACACCACTTTCGGATGATGAAGAGTAATTTAAACAATTAAACTTAATTTTGATTAGGAGATATTTTAAATGAATACAAAGAGCCAAAAGCTTTCTTTAAATGATCATTATGATGATCAGATTGTCAGGTATTTCATATGGGCGACAATGGGATGGGGGATTATTGCTTTCACTGCAGGTTTATTGGTGGCCTTACAATTAGCTTTTTGGCAATTTAATTTTGATTTGGAATGGTTAACCTTTGGTCGTTTAAGACCACTTCATACCAATGCGGCTATTTTTGCCTTTGCGGGAAATGGGATTTTTGCAGGTATATATCACTCCACTCAACGTTTGTGTAAAGCGAGAATGTTTTCGGACTGTTTGAGCCGGTTGCATTTTTGGGGCTGGCAAGCAATCATTGTGTCGGCAGCCATAACTCTTCCTCTGGGGCTGTCACAGAGTAAAGAGTATGCCGAATTAGAGTGGCCTATAGACATTGCCATTGCAGTTATTTGGGTTGTCTTTGCAATTAACTTTTTTATGACTTTGAAGAAAAGACGTGAGAAACATTTATATGTAGCCATTTGGTTTTATATATCGACCATTATTACTGTAGCTGTGTTACACATATTTAACTCGATTGAAATTCCAATATCATTGTTTAAAAGTTACCCTGTTTATGCAGGTATTCAAGATGCCTTGGTTCAATGGTGGTATGGTCATAATGCCGTGGCTTTTTTTCTAACAACGCCATTTCTTGGGTTGATGTATTATTATATACCTAAAGTTGCTAAGAAACCTGTTTATTCTTATCGTTTGTCTGTTATTCATTTCTGGGCTTTGATATTTATTTATATCTGGGCAGGCCCTCATCATTTGTTAAATACGGCTTTACCAGATTGGGCACAAACTTTAGGTATGGCTTTTAGTATTATGCTTTGGGCTCCTAGTTGGGGAGGGATGATAAATGGTATTTTAACTTTAAGAGGAGCTTGGCACTTATTGAGAACAAGTCCTGTTATTAAGTTTATGGTTGTTGCATTAACATTCTATGGAATGGCTACTTTTGAGGGGCCACTTTTATCAATTAAATCGGTAAGTTCGTTAGCGCATTACACTGATTGGATTGTTGCTCATGTTCATGGTGGGGCCTTAGGTTGGAATGGTTTTCTTACTTTTGGTATGATTTATTACTTAGTGCCAAAACTTTACAAAACAGAGCTTTATTCTAAGTCTCTGGCCAACACACATTTCTGGTTAGGGCTCACTGGTATATTGGTTTATTACATTTCTATGTGTGCAGCAGGAATCACTCAAGGCCTGATGTGGATGGATATTAATGAATCCGGAGCGCTTGTATATCCTGATTTTGTTGAAACTGTGACTCGTATTGTACCTCTATATCAAGTAAGGGCTTTTGGTGGACTTTTATTTATTTTAGGTGCTTTGGTGATGGTTTATAACCTACTTAAAACTGTAGCCAGTGCTAAAGACTCTCCAGAAGATGCAGCAATTCCTGCCCCTATTGAGAAAAGAGTGATTCATGAAGAGAAGGGAAAGGAGTCAGGACATAGAAAACTAGAAAGTATGGCTTTTTTGTTTAGTGTGCTGGCTTTTATTGCTATCTTGGTAGGTTCAGCTATTGAGATCATACCTGTATTGTCTATGCAAAGTTATGTGAAGCACGATCAATTGATTGAGCCTTATACTCCTTTAGAATTAGCAGGAAGAGATATTTATATCAAAGAGGGGTGTTATACTTGTCACTCACAAATGATACGTAAACTACCATTTGATGTTTTAAGGTTTGGTAAAGCATCAACTGTTGAAGAGTCTATGTATGATCGCCCATTTCAATGGGGGTCAAAAAGAACCGGACCTGATTTGGCGAGAATTGGAGCTAAATACCCTAATCTTTGGCATTATAGGCACATGAATAATCCTAGGGATGTGGTGTCCTTGTCCATTATGCCTAATTATCCATGGCTTTTAACTAAGAAGACGGATTTTTACTCCCTTCGTAAAAAACTATCGGTGATGAAATATTTGGGGGTTCCTTATCGATCAGGAATTGTTGCAAATGCAGATAGGCACGCAGAGGAGGAAGCTAGAATTATCGCTCAGGATTTACGGGCTCAAGGAGTTAAGGACGACCAGTTAGAGCAAAAAGAAATAGTGGCCTTGATTGCTTACCTTCAAGCTTTAGGACAAAAAGCTCTAGATGATTTCGGTAACTCGGATTTGATTGAATAGAGAATATTATAGTTTTATATTTTATTGGAGATGTTAAATGAAAAAAGAAGTTTTGAGTCAGTTTGGGCAACCAGATTTAATATTGTTTGGATTTTTATTATTTTTCTTTTGTTTTATTGGAATGATCTTTTGGGTGTATCACAGATCACGCAAGGACCATTATACTAAAATGTCAAAATTGCCTTTGGAGATAAGTCGAAATAGGGAGCAAGTATGAGCAAAGATAGACAAGATGAAATCATTGAAGGTCATAACTATGATGGTATTCAAGAATTAAATAATCCATTGCCGAAATGGTGGATTTATTTATTTTATGTGACGATTGTCTTTGCAGTAGCATATACGGCTTATTATGAAATTTTAGGTGGTCCTAGTTCAGAGCAAGAGTTAACAATAAATATGAATAAAATCACAGAGAAAAAAATAGCTATGGAAAAAAAAGTTCCAGAACCTGTCGCTCAAGATGTGAAGACTATTTTGTCTAATAAAGAAGAACTGGCAAAGGGAAAGAAGACTTACACGCAAACATGTGCTGCCTGTCATGGCCAGAAAGGAGAAGGGGTGATTGGCCCGAATCTTACTGATAAGTATTGGTTGTATTCAAATGGGGATTTTAAAGGAATCCTAGTAGCTATTCGTGAAGGTTTTCCCAATAAGGGAATGCCACCCTGGAAAGACGTTGTGCCTAAAAACTTACATGCACCTTTAGCTGCTTATGTTATGAGTTTGCAGGGAACTAAGCCGGTCAATGGTAAAGCTCCACAGGGAAAGTTTATTAAGTGACAGAAGAAGACCCTGATAGACAAGAACTAACAGTTATTCCAGATCGCCCACCGAGTTTGGATGAAAAGGGAACTCGTCTTTTTGTTATTCCAGCCAAAGTAAAAGGTAAATTTAGAAGTGCAAGAAATTGGGTTTATAGTTTTTTGCTATTTGTTTTTTTAGTTGTGCCATGGACGAATTATCAAGGGGAACAGAGTATTTTCCTCGATATAATAAAAAAACGTTTTGTTTTTTTTGGACATACTTTTTTCTCCCATGATGGGCCACTTTTATTCTTTCTTTTAGCTCTAGTTGTTTTCACCATTGTGTTTTTTACGGCTGTTCTAGGTCGAGTGTGGTGTGGATGGGCTTGTCCTCAGACTGTATTCATTGATTTTGTTTATCGTCGCATTGAAGAGTGGATTGAAGGTAATCACTTAATGCGGAGAAAATTAGGTCAGGAAGATTGGAGTTTTAAAAAAGTTTTAAAAAAGGTTATTAAGTGGTGTCTTTTTTTTCTAGTAAGTTCTCATATTGCTCATAGCTTCACCGCTTATTTTGTTGGAGCGAAAAGCCTGGTTTGGTTAACTATGGAGTCTCCGATGGAACATTGGGGATTATTTTTATGGGTGCAAATATTTACTATATTGATGATGATTAATTTTGGTTGGTTTAGAGAACAATTTTGTTTAATTGTTTGTCCTTACGGAAGACTTCAATCCACATTGATGGATAAAAATTCATTGGCAATTATGTATGACACTCATCGGGGAGAGCCTCGTAAGAAAAGAGGGATTAAAGATCAGGCTGGAGATTGTATTGATTGTTTGAGGTGTGTGAATGTTTGTCCTACAGGAATTGATATTCGTAATGGATTACAAATGGAATGTATTGCTTGCACAGCCTGTATTGATGTTTGTGATGAGGTGATGGTTAAAATTAAAAAACCAGTGGGGCTTATTAGATATTCCAGTGAAGCGGAGTTGAGTGGAGAAAAAAGACGATCAATAAATTTGAGAACATTAGTTTATGCGAGTGTTCTTGTTGTTTTGATTACAGGTTTGGTAACGGCTCTTTCTTTAAGGTCAGACGTGGATGTGAAAATTGTTCGTGCAATTGAGGCTCCTTATAGCTTTGTTGGTGATGGTGAAATCATAAATCACTTTAGAATTCATGTCACAAACCAAACATCTGAAAGTATTCAATTAGAGAATTTGATATTATTGGAAAATAGAATCCAACTGGTAAGTCCTCAGTTGAGGCAAAAAATTTCGGCGGGAGAATCCAAATGGATACATATATTTATGACTTTCTCTAAGGAACTGGTTAAGAATGGGAGGTTAAATGTAAAATGGATTTTAAATTACAGTGGAACAGAGAAAAAGAGCAGTAATGGAAGCTTAGTGCTATTATCTCCCTAGAAAAATGTAGATTTTACGCATTGCTCATTAAAGCCCCTTTTGTTAGAATTTGTTATTACTTAAGGGATTTTTATGCTGAAAAAAAAGAAAGCAATTGATTGTTTTACCTGTTCGGGACGTGTAAATGGCATATTTTGTGAGTTAGAGGGTGAAACTTTATCTTATTTAGATCAGAGTAAAAATTTTAATGTATATAAAAAGGGACAAAATCTTTTTCTAGAGGGAAACCCTCCTTTTGGTCTTTACTGTATACATAGTGGGAAAGTCAAATTAACCAAATCAGATGCATCTGGAAAAGAAACAATAATTCGTCTGGCATCATCAGGAGAGATTTTAGGCCATCGCAGCTTATTTTCAGATAGCTCCTATAGGGCATCTGCGACAGTTTTAGAAGAAGGGCAGATCTGTTTTATTAGTAAGCAAACAATAAATGAGTTAATACAAAAAGAAGCTAAGGTGTCCCTGCAAATAATCAAGAAATTGAGTGAACAAATTGGAATAGCTGAAGATAAAATTGCAAGCATGGCTCGTAAAAACCTACGAAAAAGATTTGCAGAGTTATTACTTTTGTTTAAAGAGAAATATGGTGTGCAAGAAGATGGTAAAATTTTTTTAGATATTAAATTAACTAGAGAAGAAATGTCATCTATGGTTGGTGCTGCTCCAGAAAATATTATTAGGTTAGTAACTGAATTCAAGAAATCGGGTTATATAGAGCAAATAGGAAAGGATATTTATATACTAAATATTGAAGGTCTTGAGAGTGAAGCTGGTTTAAGTGACTTTTGAGAAATAACTGATAAATATCAGAGATATTTTTTCTTACATAGATCACACTTTGTAATATGTGCGATGTAAGAACATTTAGGGCAGACTCTAAAATAGTCTCATTGATCTGTAGACTTTGGCCTCCTAAGAAATTTTCTCAGAGTTTTATCCTTTTCTACGAAGGTCAAATACCTAATGTGGCAATATTATTGACTTCAGGAATTGTAGAAATTGAAAGTCCAACAGGAGTAAAAATATTTAAGCAGTACACTTTATTTGGGTTAGACGAGTTATTAGATAAAAAACCATCTTTAATGAGTGTTAAAATTCTAGAAAACTCAGAAGCATGCATATTTGATAGTGTGTCTTTTTCTCAGAAAAATCAATTTTATGAGGAACTAGTGGAAGTTAATAACAGAACTTAATTTAAATATAAAGAGGCTGTAAAAAAACTATTCGCCCAAGTTAAACCACCAGACCAAATCCCTTTTAAGGGAACAGGGGGTAAGAACGACTTTTATCAGTGATTTATTTAGAGGATTTGTCGCTTTATCTTTGATTGCAGTGGTTTAGCATAGTTGCAGCGTGAAGCAAATGGCATCCAAGGCCGCCAACGCCCATAAAAAGGGACTGACAAGCTATGGGGCATATTTGAGGATGCTGACGGGCCATCAGGGTTCTTGGGCAAAATCTATAGACTAACGTGGTTTTTGGATTAAAAAAGCAGGGCCAGCTATTCAAAACTGGCCCTTTTTTCACTGTCTTCTCGTCTGAGGTCTGATTATTTACCTAGCTGTTCCCAAGGTTGTACGTTGTCAAATCTTTGGGCATAACAATGGAAGTTCGACACCTGCATGTAAGGCTTAGGGTAGTAGAATAGTCACCTTAATTGGTATGATTTTAGCATCTCACAGTAGTAGGTAGGGAAAAAAATCATTACAAAGGAGAACGCTATGAATGGAATGTATTTAAAAAATGGGCTGATTATCTTAATGTTGATGTCTTTAATACAAGGCTGTGCTCCACAGAACTTTAATAGTAATCCCAAAAGTACTCTTAACTCCACCGATGGCTTCGTTGTTGATGACAGTTTTATAACATTGCCAAATCAAAAAGTCCTTAAATCCTTAAGGTATTATAAGAACTCTGGTTTTTGGAGTGGAAATAGTTATATAAATGCAGTGTTCCTTATGGAACAAAATAACTTCAGGATTGTTTTTGAGAAGGGATCGTCTGGCGGGGTTACTTCATGTTCATCTATTGACTTAGAAATAAATGAACTCGAAGAAGTTATTTCTTTGATGACTAATATGAGAATATCTAATTATGTTTATAATGGACCACCAATTTCAGACTCAGAACATGTTTTTATTGAGCTATCTTTTAGAGGCCAGAGTTTTTCAGAACAAGCGTATCTGCATAGAAACAACCGTCCCTTTGCTAAAAGTGGAGATTATGTGAACAATAACTCAAATGAAATCAGACAATACCTAGATTCAATTTTAGTACAAGAGTCAAGGGAGAATCAAAGTAATGAGTGTATACTCATTTGAGTAATGGTTTTTGCTCAGCCCAGGTTTATTATTCTTCGTTTTAAACTTTCGAGGGAATTTGTCCAGAATAGATGACCTATTTCTAAACCAACACTTTGTCCTTCCCAGTCTTTCTTTTGTACAATTCCCTCTGATGTTACACTAAAGATCCATTGACCCATTGATTGAATACGGCATTTTTTTCTAGAGTCTCTCCCAAAAGAATCCAGTTCTTTTCGGCGAGTTTGGCTTGGCGACTTCCATTGCATTTCTCTGCAATGGAAGGTGACAAACGGATGTTTGAGCAAGAAAAGGGCTGGATTCTTTTGGGAGAGACTCTAGAAAAAAACCAGCGCCACTATTTATCACAAAGAACATCAAAGATGTCGTTGATGGGAGCAGTTTATTGGGAGAGCCCATGGTTTTGGGTTCCCGTATTTTTTTGTGTGAAAAACGGGGTAAGATGGTAAAGGTAGATGCAGAAGATAAAAATCTGAGCTATTTTGGTAATGGGTGTTCGCAATAGCTTGATTATTGGTGCCCAATGAGGGAGTCGAACCCCCACGCCTTTCGGCACTAGATCCTAAGTCTAGCGTGTCTGCCAGTTCCACCAATTGGGCGATAAAAAAGCTAAGATAAAATTTAACAATTTTGTCTCTTTGTCGCAATGAAAAAAAGAGACTTCTAACCCTATTTTTGTTCGATGAGCCTACGATATTCAGGGGCGCGTATGATATTGGCCAATTCTTTCTCGTTGTCCATTTCTATGCGAATGAGCCAGCCTTCGTTCATGGGGTCATCATTTAAAATACCTGTATTGCTCTCGATGCCTTCATTGACCTCGATGACCGTGCCTGAAACTGGGGCAATAAGGTCATTGGTTGCCTTGACGCTCTCGATAACACCAAAAGGTTCTGATTGAGTGACCTTTTGACCTTCTTCTGGAAGTTCAGCGTAGACGATCTCCCCAAGTGAATCTTGGGCATATTCGGTGATTCCTACGGTGACGATATTTTCATCTACATTGGCCCACTCGTGGTCTTTTGTGTAATGATTTTCTTCTGGTATATTAAACCCCATTTTATCTCCTACTCGCTCTTTGGCTTTACAAAGGGTGTTTTAACAACAAGAGATTTAGCTTTTCGGCCACGAATGTCAATATAGAATTCAGTCCCCTGAGCTGAGATATCAGTAGGGAGGTAGGCGATACCAATAGCTTCCCCCAGAGAGGGCGACATTGTGCCACTTGTCACATGGCCAATTTCTTGTCCATCACTGTTGATGATCTTAGAACCCTGCCGTGCAATGCCCTTATCAAGGATTTTAAAGCCGACAAGCTTTCTCTGTGATTTTGACTCCTTGGCATTAAGGAGAGCCGTTTTTCCAATAAATTCTTTAAGTTGAGGTTTTACAACCCAGCCTAATCCAGCTTCGTAGGGGGTGGTTGTGTCAGTGATTTCATTTCCGTAAAGACTGTATTTCATCTCTGTTCTTAGGGTGTCACGGGCTCCGAGGCCGGCTGGTTGCAAATGATATTTTTTTCCTACCTGAAGGAGGTGATTCCAGAAACTTGCAGCGCCGTCCTTTTGGATGAAGAACTCAAACCCATGCTCTCCTGTGTAACCCGTGCGAGCGAGAATACCCTGGTCATTTTTCCAACTGATATGTTTGAAGGAAAAAAGAGAGGTGTCGCTGACATTTTGCTCAAAAACCTCGTCCATAAGCTTTAACGCTTTGGGTCCTTGTATGGCAATCTGCGCCCAAAGCTCACTGTCGTTACTCAATTCGGCATTAAATTTATTGTTACTTACAACCCAATTCCAATCTTTTTCGATATTAGCGGCATTGACACATAGGAGGTAGTGATCGTTTTTTTCTAAACAATAGATAATAAGGTCATCGACAATACCTCCCTCTGGATTTGTTAATAAGGAGTATTGAGCTTGACCGTTTTCTAATTTAGCCACGTGGTTTGTCGTTAGCCATTCTAATGTCTCAAGAGCATTGGGGCCACTGACCCGAAACTCACCCATGTGGGAGACATCAAAAATACCGACATTATTACGTACAGCTTCATGCTCTATGCGTAACCCTTTGTACTGCACAGGCATGGACCAACCAACAAAAGGAACCATGCGTGCACCTAAGCGAATGTGTTCATTGTAGAGAGGAGTTTTTTTTGGATTTTCTACGTCACTCATTATTGGTCCCTTTAATTAATCTACCTCAAGTAAAAAAAAACGACGGGAGGTAGAGGGCCTTAATAATGGTTGAAAATAATCAGATAAGAAACCAATTATGCATAGAGTCGTTTAGGTTTTTGATTTTAATGACTGAAATTCAATTTTGAACTGTGGAGGTACTCTGAGTTCGTTGGCTTTAATGTCTAGCTCATCAGGAAGTTTAACAAGGGTTCCTCGGGGAATCTCCTGTGCGTTGTTATTTTTTTTAAGCCAAGTGAGAAATTCTCTCTGAGGTCCACGGCATATGAGCTGCCGTATTTTCCCTTTTTCCTTGAGTGAATCTCCCGTCGTTCGTGCTGTGTTTCTTGGAAAAGGCTTTGGGGCTTCTCTACTAGCAAGAAGGTAGCTGTAAGTGAGGGTTTTATTTTTAATAGTGAGCTGTTTTTCAATATTTTGAAACCACGGTGGTTGTTGCCAGTGAATCCTGTGATGACACCAGTCTTTTTTTGATTGTTCTAACAAAGGGCAGGGGTTTTGATGGGTACAGGGGCCCCAAATATAAAAACCTTTGTTTTGGAGATAGGCCCTCCACTCCATGAGTCTTCGTCCATCAGCACGAGTGGATGGTTCAATGAAAACAAGGTGATCAAGCTGTTCAATCCAAGGGGGCATTTCATTTAGTTCCGTGAGTGAATATGAAAATAAGCCAAGAGATTTTTTTTCAGGAGAGATAAGATTGTTGTCCCAACAATGATGCCAGGAAGAATTGATTTCGATGTTTTTCACGACGGATTTATGGAGTCCTATTGCTTTTTCTGAAGTTTCGATACAGGTGAGAGAATTAATGCTGATTTCATTGTTTGTGATAAATGGTAGAGAACCAGCCCCTGTCCCTGAGCCAAAATCTAGAAGATGATGGGTGTTTTTTGCAAAATCTAAACGATTGATTTCTCTGTAGAGGCTTAAGCTTCTTATGAAGTTAAGCGGAAGATAATAGGAGCTATAGGCAATTTGTGTAAAGGCTTCTTCCCAGGGAGTCGCGCTGTGGGGGTTGTCGATGTAATAGTCTGAGAGAGTTTTTATGCTCTCGGCGATTTTTTTTGTATCAGTGAGTTTAAGTCGGTGTTGTTGGAGATGGAGCGCTATGATTTTTTCTAGAAAAGGAGGAACTTGATAGGGAGATAACTTGTAAGAGTTCATAGAAATAGCGTATTTGTTTAGATAGCATTCGTCCAGTGTTTCTAATAACTTAAAATTAAAATAACGATTCAGTGTGTGAGGGTATTTTCAATCTAGAGGTGATCAAAAGTTCTTAAGAGAGTTAAGGACTGTATTTACAGATAAATATTTCATTTGCTCATGGTTTAAAATGAATTCTTTAGGTGGAGTTAAGGTTCTGACAATTGGACCTCTGGGGGACCAACGGGTGGGAGATTGGGTTGGTGTCAGAGGGTAAAGTCCTATCGTGGGAGTGCCAAGACTGGCGGCCAGGTGAGCAACTCCAGTGCTTGGTGCAATAACTACTTTGGCTTGAGACAAAACAGTTAAAAGTTCGCTAGAGGAGAGTTTTGTATTTAGCCATTGTAGATTATTTACAGTGCTGTTGAGTGTGAGTTTTTCTTGGATGGGAGAGAGCCAAGGGTTGTCGCTGTGGGTTCCAGTGATAACAACTCTATCTGTTTGTATGAGTTGTTCAATAAGCTGAACGTAGTGTAGAGTGGGCCAATTAAGTGCTGAGCCTCCCATGCCTGGATGGATAACGATATAAGACTGAGGTTTGAGGTTGTATTTATTGAGAGAGTTTTCATTTTCTTGATTGATTTTCGATAATGTGAGTTGTAGGTGTGGTAGAGGGGTCGTTTTTTGTTGGAGTAATTTTTCGATGACCTGTTGATTATATTCAGCTTCATGGAGAGTACTTTGATGACGTTTTTGTCTAAGACCCTGTGTGAAAAAAACAAAAGAATGCCATTGACTATGATTGCCTATACGCTTCGGAACACGGCAAATCCAAAGAGCTAGATTGATCCACCATGGAGCGTGAAAAGAGATGGAAAGAGAAAACTGTTCCTGTCGAAGCCATCGACAAAGTTGAAAAAGATTCTTCCAGGAAAAGTATCGCAAAACTGATTCATAATTTCTTTTGGGGACACTGTTTTCAGGAATGAATTCCAGTCCTCTGGTGATAAGCCATGAGCACTTGTGGTTCTTGAGAGCAGGAAGTTGATCAATAGGAAGGGTGCAGACAAGATCTCCAATACGATCTACACGAATAAGGAGGGTTTTTTGTGGCTGTGTCGCTTTTATATTCATTAGGATGATTTTATAATGAACTTGAGATTAGTGCAAGGCTTGTGCAAGTCCTCTGGAAAGAGATTTTAAGTGAGAGAAATATTTATGAGCGATAAAATAATCAATCAAGCGTTGTACTCAGGAGAGAGAACTGGTAGGTTTTTTGCCATGAAGATTGAATCACAGGAAAAAGAATCTGAAATAAGGCGGAAAATAATACAAGTTTGTCAGCGCCTATATCAACGGAATATGCTAGCGGCGGCGGATGGCAATGTGAGTTATCGTTTGTCTGATAAAAAAATATTGATAACTCCTACGGGAAAGCCAAAGGCTTTTATTGGGATTGATGACATTGCAATTGTCAATATTGAAGGAGGTATTCTTGAAGGACAACCTTCCAGTGAGAAGATGATGCACCTTCAGATTTATAGAAGTTGTCCTCAAGCGGTTTGCGTGGTTCATGCCCATCCACCGACAGCGATTGCTTGGAGTATTGCTTATCCTGAATTAAAAGAATTACCCTCTTCAGGTTTGTCTGAAGTGATTTTAGCAGTTGGAAAAATTCCTTTTGTTCCCTATGCGAGGCCAGGAACCATTGATATGGGTGAGGTGTTAAAATCCTATCTTCCTGAGTTGAGAGCTATGATCTTATCAAGACATGGAGCCTTGACCTGGGGAGAGAGTTTGGATGAAGCGGTAGGAGGAATGGAGAGGATAGAGCATTCCTGTGAAATTTTGTTTAAAGCTGAAAGGTTGGGTGGAATTACAGACTTGCCAAAAGAGGAAGTTAATTATTTAAAAGAACTGCGTAGAAAAATAGGAGATAAAATATTATGAAAAATATGATATCAAAATCTCTTAAATATGAACAGGGTCAGATATTTATTTTGAATCAACAAAAACTTCCCCACGGGGAAGAGTGGTTAAAAAGTCAAACACCTGATGACATGGTGGAATTTATTAAAGAGTTAAAAATACGTGGAGCTCCTCTGATTGGTGTAGCGGCTTGTATCTGTCTGGCTCAATACGCCTTGTCTGGTGTAAGTCGTGGAGATGTGTTGTTGGCGGAGAAGAAACTGCGTAATTCACGGCCAACGGCAGTTAATTTAATGAACGGCTTGGACCGTATGTTAAGCGCCTATGAAGTGTCTGGTGGAAAAGCTTCTTCTTTAGAAGAAATGGCTGAAGATATTTTCTTTGAAGATGTGCAGCTTTGTGAAAAAATAGCAATGAATGGTTCTGAATTAGTGAAAAAAGGCGAGGGAATACTCACTCATTGTAATACGGGAGGTCTGGCGACCGTAGGTGTGGGAACGGCTTTGGGTGTGATTCAAAGAGTTCATGAAAAAAATAAAGACATTCATGTTTATGTGAATGAAACCCGTCCTCTTTTGCAAGGGGGGAGGTTGACAGCATGGGAGTTGGATAAAGCTCAAGTTCCCTACACTCTGCTCTGTGATAGTATGGCGGCGCATCTGATGGCAGAGGGAAAGGTGGATCGTGTTTTTGTCGGTGCTGATCGTATTGCTAAAAATGGAGATTTTGCTAATAAAATAGGAACTTATTCATTGGCTGTGAATGCAAAATATCACGATGTCCCCTTCTATGTGGTAGCTCCTTATACGACCATTGATGTTGAATGTGAAAAAGGTAAAGATATTCCCATTGAGCAACGTGGAGAGGATGAGGTTCGAGGGGTTCGGGGTTCTTTTGGCAGTGTTGTGTGGAGTCCGAAAACTTGTGAAGTTTACAACCCAGCGTTTGATGTAACGCCTGCGAGTTTGGTGACAGGTTGGGTCTTGGATAGAGGTGTTTTTAATCGTAAAGAATTTTATCATTTTATAACTGGAGGTATTTAAGTATGTGGGCTGTTATTGGTGGATCTGGATTTGAAAAATTTGATGCATTTACAATAATTGAGGAGTTAGAGACTAAGACTTTTTTTGGTGATTGTTCCAGTGGTTTAAAGCGAGTGCGCTTAGGGGATGTTGAGTTTTTATTCTTGCCTCGCCATGGAACTTCTCATGAACTCTTACCTTCTGAAATTAATTATCGAGCAAATATTTTTGCTCTAAAGAAGTATGGAGCAAGTAAGGTGATGTCGATATCTGCGGTGGGTTCCTTGCGAAAGGAGCTAAATCTAGGTGATATGGTTGTGCCTTATCAGTACATTGATCGCACGAAATCTTTGCGTCGACAGACCTTTTGTGGCGATGGAATTGTGGGACATGTTTCTTTAGCTAAGCCAGTGACGATGGAGCTGGTTGAGCAGGTACAGGCGGTGGCTGATAAAATGGATTTCAAAATTCATTTTAATAAAATGGCTATTACAATGGAGGGGCCTGCTTTTTCAACAAAAGCAGAGTCAGATTGTCATCGTCAATTTGGTGGGGACCTTATCGGTATGACGGCCTATCCAGAATACGCTCTTATTAGAGAGGCGGGATTGGCTTTTTTGCCTTGTAGCTTTGTAACAGATTACGACTGTTGGGATGAGAATCGTCCCCATGTGACTTTGGAGGCATTCAAAGACGTGATGAGAGTCAATAATCAGAGGGCTTTTAATATGGCATCGGCGCTCATCTCCAATGGTGAGGAAGTGCTGCCACAGGGGTGTCCAGATCAGGGGTTGAAGACAGGCATTATGACTCCTAGGGATAAGTGGACCAATGAGCAAAAACAGTGGCTTTCAGTGCTTTTGGGCTAAAGACCATGAATATAATTCTCTAAATAGTGTAAAGAGGAGAACAATTGTTTTATGCGCCGAATTATTTTGTTTTTTGCTGCTAAGTAGGTTATTCTCCCAGTTCAACTAAAATGACGCTAGGCAGCGAAGGTTTAGAGAAATGACTTACATTGGTTGGATGAAAATTTTTAGAATTGTTGCATTTTGTTTTTACGGAGTGTCTTCCTATGGTCTAGGTTCTGGTCCACGAGTTAATTTGCTTAATGGCGTTGTCATCGGTGAGATGGATACGACTTCGGGCAAAATTCCGGTTTATGATCGTAGAGCCCATTTTGGTGGTTGGTTGTCAGATAGGACAAAAAAGACCTGCTTTAATACCCGTGCATTGGTTTTGCAAAGAGATTCAGAGACAACCGTTAAAACGGCAGAAAATAATAAATGTCGTGTTACGGGCGGACGTTGGGAAGGGGTTTATTCAGAGGGTTTATTTTTGAAGGGCGGTGACGTGGATATTGACCACATGGTCCCCCTTTATAATGCCTATTACTCTGGTGGATGGAAGTGGTCTAATGGCAAACGTTGTCATTACAATAATTATATGGAAAACCCTTATCACTTGATAACAGTTTCAAGGGTTGAGAATCGCAGTAAGGGTGCTCAGGGCCCTGATGTTTATATGCCTCCTAAGAGGAGCTTTAAATGCAGTTATTTGGCCTTTTGGTTAAGAGTTAAGAGAATTTGGAAGTTAACGATGACTCCTTTAGAATATAGGACTATTCGTGGGGAACTAAGAGACCTTAAGTGTGATGATACGTTTTACACCATGAAGAAGAGTGAGTTGCTCAAAGAGTGGCGAAATGTGCGAAATATTCGTGAAGCATGCTCAGACAGGGATTAGTTATCTAGAAGGAAATGAAGAATTTGCGGAAGATCCTTGGGGGGCATTACCTCAGGGGGATGGGCGCTTTTGAAGTAAACTTGATTAATCTGAGGAGCTTTCTTAGATACGATGTGTAGGTTTCGTGGGTCGTTGTCAAAAAACCAAATCTCTTGATATTGCTGGCGCTCTAATGTTTCTTGAAAGAAGGCTAATTTAAATTCGGCATCATTCATGGATTTCTGAGGTTTCAGAATCAAATTCCTGTTATTTCCTATAAGGGGTAGAGAGTGTCTTTGCAGTTGTTCGGCAGTGCCTTTTCCCATTCGTTCCACATCTCTTCCAGTTAGGTAAAAAACATCAGCATATTGCTGAAGAGTTTGGAGATAGTGGACGGCCCCCTCAACAGGAGTGTCGTAAATCAAGTAATCCTCGTGGAAGAAACATTGCAACCAATATTCGTAGGCGTCTTTAAGTAGGGGTTCAGGGGATGTGATATTGATACTGGCGAGGGCATCTTGAATTCCCCAGAGATAGCGATTTATATTGATTTTTTCAATTTGAGGAGCCTGTAGGGAGTATTTTTTTTGAGTTTCAGGGAGAAGAGCAAACTCTCTTAAAATTTGTTGAATTCGAGGGCTGACGTCGAAGAGGGTTGAGTCAAGATCAAAGACGAGTAGAAATGAGTGCCCCTGCTTTTTTGCAGTCTTACATTTTGAGAGAAGATTTATAAGAAGGCTGGAGTCGTGCGTCATGGCAAGGAATGTAACAGGTGAAACAAAAAAAAGTAAAGAGATTCCTCGACCTGTTTGTAGAAAATTGTTATATGCGGTCTAAATAATAAAACGGATAAAAAAGGGGGGGGGCATATGAGACAGTTAACAATTATCTTGCTGGTTTTGATGGCTGTTTCAGGCTGCACTCGTGATAGGGGGCCAATCGGTAGCGAAAAAAACCCTCTAAAACTTTACTTTGTTCCTTCTGTGGATGCCAAGGTTATTGAAGATAATTCTAAGTCTATTCGTAAATATTTAGAAAAAGAAACGGGGTATAGATTTAAGGTCTCTATTCCAGCGTCTTATGTTGCGGTGGTGGAGGCATTTGGCACTAAACGAGCCGATATTTCAGCATTGAATACTTTTGGTTATCTTATGGCTAATCAGAAATATGGAGCGCAGGCTTTATTGACAGTTCTTCGCTATGGACACGCCACCTATCGGGGGCAGATAGTCACTCGTGCGGATAGTGGTATAGATTCTCTTAAAGATCTTGAAGGCAAAAAGTTTGCTTTTGTTGATCCATCATCGACTTCAGGATACTTGCTGGCACTTAAAGAGTTGAAGCAAGCAAAAGTAAAGCCTAAAAAAACAGTATTTGGATTTAAACACGATAACGTTATTACGATGGTCTATCAAAAGCAGGTGGACGGAGGTGCAACATTTTATTCACCACCTGAAAATGGCAATATTCAAGATGCTCGTCGTCTGGTTAAAACTCAATTTCCAGATGTGGAAGAAGTGATAAAAATCATAAAGCTAACTGATCCGATACCAAATGATCCTATTGTTTTCCGTGAGGACTTGCCTCAAGAGGTGAAACAGAAGGTCGTGGATGCTTTATTAAAATACGTTGGTACGCCTAAGGGAAAAGACGCATTTAAGAAGCTCTATGGTGTAACAAATTTACAAAGAGCAACAGACAAAGATTACGATGGTGTTCGTGTTATGTTGAAGACTCTTGGGACGACAGCTCAGGGCTTACTCTCAAAGAAGAAGAAAAAATAATTAGAGGAAAAATCGCGAACAGAAGGTGGAAAAAATTTTAGGAAATAAAATCTTATCAGTGAAAAAATTAGAAAAGACCTACCCCAATGGTGTTCAGGCATTGAGGGGCATTGATTTGGATGTCTATAAGGGGGAATTTTTAGTTATTATTGGTTTGAGTGGTTCTGGTAAATCTACTTTACTACGTTGTTTGAATCGACTTCATGAGCCAACCAATGGTGAAATTATTTATAACGACACAGATATTGCCAAGGTTCAGGGTGGTGATATTCGTCATTTGCGCAAAAAAATGGCGATGATATTTCAACAATTCAATCTTATTGAGAGGCACTCTGTGTTGAGTAATGTTTTAATGGGTCAACTGGGGAACACAAGAACTTTTGCGTCAATTTTTGGTTTGTTTTCTGAAAAATGTAAGAAGAAGGCTTTAGAGTATTTAAGTCTTGTTGGAATTGTAGATAAGGCACAAAACCGTGCAGATCAATTATCTGGTGGTCAACAGCAGCGTGTGGCTATTGCTAGAGCGTTGATGCAGGACCCAGATGTTTTGTTGGCTGATGAGCCTGTAGCGAGTTTGGACCCAGCGACCTGTCATGTGGTGATGGATTATTTAAAAAAAGTGAACGAAGAATTAGGAATTACAATTATTTGTAATTTGCATTTTTTAAGTTTGGTTCGTCAGTACGCAACGCGAGTGATCGCCTTGAAGGCGGGAAATGTGGTCTACGAGGGAAGCCCTAAAAACATTGATGAAAGTTGGTTTGAAAGAATTTATGGAGAAGGGGCCAAGGAAGTTCATGTCGATTAAAGAGGTTTCTATTTTATGATGAAGCGAATGATTTTTGATTCTATTATTATTGGTTATTTTTTCACTGTGATTCTGGTGGTGTTAGTCCAACCAGCTGAAGACTATATGCTGGAGTTACAGCGAAATACTTTTATTTTTTTGGGTCTGATAATTGCCGGTGGATTGCTGAGTTTTATTCTCAATAAAAAAGGGATTAAAACTTTGGGGGGGGCTCTTTTTGCGTCGCCTCAGAGGGAAAATTTAGAAAAAGCAGAGACTTGGTATAAGACATTTTGGGGTATTGAATTTATTTTAGTCTTTGTTGTGACTTGTATCGTCGGAGCCTACCAAACAGACTTTAGTTTGTATGAGCTTTTTGATGAGAATGGCTTTGCGGGCATGGTTCGTTTAATGACTGGTATTATCAATCCTAATTTTGATGTTCTTCCTGAAGCTGTGATGAATGTGATTGAAACTATTTTTATTGCCTTTATGGCGACTGTGATTGCTATTCCAGCGGCTTTTGTTTTGAGTTTTCTATGTGCAAAAAATGTAATGACTCATCCAGCGGCTTTTGTCGTGTATGTGGTGTTACGTTTTGTGTTGAATGTGACTCGTTCGGTAGAAGCTTTGGTTTGGGCAATTATTTTCTCTGTTTGGGTGGGGATTGGCCCTTTTGCTGGAATGTTGGCTTTGATGCTTCATTCGGTGGCATCTTTAGCGAAGCAGTATTCTGAAATTGTGGAATGTGCTGATGATGGGCCAATAGAAGGTATCTTGGCAACAGGAGCAAACCCTTTACAGGTGGTTTGGTTTGCGATTGTGCCTCAGATTGTTTTACCCTATGTCTCTTTTACTATTTATCGTTGGGATATCAATGTGAGAATGGCAACAATCATTGGTCTTGTTGGTGGTGGTGGTATTGGAACTATGTTGATCAAGTTTCAAGGACAGGCGATGTGGCCAGAGGTGGGTTGTATTATTGTAGTCATTGCAGCTGTCGTGTGGTTAATGGATACGGCTTCGGCATATATACGAGAGGCAATTAAATAATCTAAGGAGGATTGAGTATGCGCATTTTTTTATTGGTAACAGTGCTTTTGGCAAGTCAATTTTCTCTTGGATTGCAGACGTTATTTTGTGTAAATGGAGTAAAGAGTGATCGTGTAATAGATTTGTCATCTCTTATAGCAGAACCTTCTTTTGAGTTAAAGATACAGCCAGATAAGAAAAATTCTTTCTATGTATCTATCATGGAAAGATTAAATAATAGAGGGAAACACATTTTATCTTGGAAAAAGGTGCCTTGTTACACCAGAGGGTTTGGTTTTTGGAAATGTTATAATAGAAGTCGATTGATCTTAAAAGTGAAAAATTTAACAGAAGACCTAGAAGATAGGGGTGCTAACCCTATCCATGTCTCGTGGGTATCAGATCGGAGAACCCGTCTTAGGGGCAAAAAGAAAGGTATAGAATTTTCCGAGCATGATTGTTCATATAACAGAAAAACTTATATAATTAATTACTTACGACCTGGTTATGACCCCCACGGGCATGTGATTTATCGCTATCATAAAAAAACGAATGGCAAATTTTCGGAATTACATAGAGGAGTTTCAGTGAATAATTGCTATGAGGGAAAAAGTGAGAAGGTTAGGGAAATTCTTGAAAAATTATTGAAAAATGATGGGTCCATAGATAAGTATTTAATATCTGATCTACAAATCAAAAAAGATCGATCGATTGAAGTCTCTCTTAAACTTGAAAGAGATAATATTGAGGAAAAAGAAACTCTTCATTTATCTCTTTGTAACTAATCATAAGATATTAAGAGAGAGTTCCATGGAGTTTTGAGCTTCAAGTATCTGCTTATTGCGACGCTCTTTTTTGTCACGAATGTGTTCTTTGAGTGGGGGGAATAACCCAAAATTAATGTTGATTGGTTGAAAGTGATCCATGCGTTCTTTAGCTGTGATGCCTTGGAGTAAAGAGCCTAAGGCTGTGGCGCGATGGGGAGGGGTGAAATTCTGACCATTTAGTTTTTGTGTTAAAAAATGGGAGACGAGTAAGCCCGTGCAGGTAGATTCAAAGTAGCCTTCGACGCCTGTTATTTGACCAGCAAAAAATAGCAAAGGATCTTTTTGGCAAGACAGGTCTTTATTGAGTTTTTTAGGAGTATTGATGTAGAGGTTGCGATGAATACTGCCGAGCTTGAGAAAATCAGCATTTTCTAAGCCAGGGATAAGTTTAAAAACGTCCTTTTGTGCCTTGTAAGTCATCTTCGTTTGAAAACCAACCATGTTATAGGCTGTGGCTTCTTTGTTTTCCTGTCTTAATTGCACAATGGCATAGGTTTCTTTGCCCGTTTGCGGTAGATAGAGTCCCTTCGGTTTCATGGGGCCAAAGCGGGGAGTTTCTGGACCGCGTTCAACCATAACTTCAATAGGCATACAGCCTTCAAAATAAGGGATTTTTTCAAATCCTTTAGGCTCAACTTTCTCAGCCTCTCTCATGGCATTTATCAAGGTGTAATATTGGTCTTTGTTTAGGGGGCAGTTGATGTAGTCATCAGTGCCTTTTCCGTAGCGATCGGCTTTCCATGCGATATCCATGTTAATGGATTCGGTGTCAATAATGGGGGCAATGGCATCAAAAAAATAAAGAAATTCATCACCGAAGTATTTCTGCATATTGGTTGCTAGATGAGGGTGAGTGAGTGGCCCAGTGGCGATGACAGCAGGTCTAGGGATTTGAGAAAAATCGGTGATAACGTTTTTTGAAACGGTGATATTGGGATGGTCATTTATTTGTGTGGTGATCGATTGAGAAAATTTTTCACGATCGATACCTAGAGCCATACCAGCAGGAACTTGTGTATCAAGAGCTGTCTTGAGAATGTAACTGTTCAGTTTTTCGGCTTCCCATTTGAGTTGTCCAGGAGCTGTGGTGACCTGTAAGTTACCGAAAGAATTAGAGCAAACGAGCTCGGCAAAGAGATTGGTTTTATGGGCGGGGGTCATGGTTTGGCTTCTCATTTCTATGAGGTGAACTTTAAAATTTCTGTGAGCTAATTGTAGAGCACATTCACTGCCAGCAAGCCCCGCTCCAACGATAGTGATTGTCTTGGGTGTGTTCATCGTGTATTCCTAGAAGTATGAGTTCTGATAATTCTCGCCGTAGGCGACCAGCAACAGCCTCTGATGTCCTACAGAGTTTATTTTCAAATGGCAAGTCTCTATCGTCTCAGTTTAAGCGATGGAAGCTCTGGCGCAAATGGGAGGATATCGTCGGAGAGACTATCGCAACCCATTCGGCCCCTGTGGGGTATAATGTGAAAGGAACGTTGTTTGTTTGGGTTGAGAGTTCTGTTTGGATGAATCAACTCCATTATATGCGTCCCCACATGATTGGAAATATTAATAGAGATATGGGAGATGGCTGGGTGAAGCGTATTCATTTTACCATGGATAAGAAGTCAGTCCCTTCTGTGAATGAATCGACGGAGTCTTTCCGCAATTTTTTAAAGTGATGTGAGATGTTTTTTACAGGTCCAATTTTCAATAAACTTTTTTGGAGATAATGGAAGACCTTTCCATAGAACTTCCCAGTGAAGATGTGCGGCTTGAACACGCCCTGTTGCTCCCGCTTTGCCAAGAATTTGTTGTGATGAGATATTCTGTCCTACGGAAACGTTGATTTCAGATAAATGCATATAACGGGAGAAGATTCCTACTCCGTGATTAACAACTACAACACGCCCAGGAACGACCATGTGTTCAGCAAGAACGATTTTCCCCTGTCCTATACTGCGAATAACAGTTCCTGTTCTGGCTCTAAGATCGACTCCAGAGTGATAGTAGCTGTAACCACTGGGAAGGGTTCTTGGAGATGCAAATGAGGACACTTCAATGGATTTTAGAGGTAGGGAGAAGCACTGGTCAGTCATTTTTATGAGAGGTCTCTCCCAGAGTAGGCCCATTTTTTTTCGTTCTGCCGCTTTTCTCGAATTTTGCTTTTGACTGACTTTTTTCCAAACAGCGGATGGCAGTCGTAAGGGCTTGGCTGTACTTAAAAGAGGCTTCTGTATAGTGATATTTTTTTGAAACCAAACCCAATTGGATTTGGTTTCTTTCCAGTATCCTTTTAAAGTAACGGTAGAAGAGCTATGGAACCCAACGCTACCAATGAATTTTTTTTTGAAGTTGACAAAACTCATGGATTTTCCGTTTAAAACAAGAGAGATGTGAGTTGAGAAGAGAGTGTCTGGGATGGTGAGAGAGAGAATTTCTCCGACTTGCATGTTTTTTGGAACTTGCTTGAGCCATTGAGAGTGTTGTGTGAGTGATGGAAAGGGGTCTATAAGCCGTGGAAAAAATAAAATCCCCGATAAAAGAGAGAACATAAAGCTGGTTTCTATGATTATATTTTTTTTCATTGAATCTCGCAGATTGTTGTTTTTATTAAATATTAAAAAAAACCCCAGTGCAACTCTCTGTGAGCATTTATTTGTAATGTCCGTGTCATGAAAAAAAACAGATTCTATTGCGCCTTGAGCTTCCTTTGTCAAGAGTGTTACTGAAAAAAAATAAAGCATGGTGTTTTGCGCTACAGAAAAGGCTTTTAGAGTGTCTTTAAATGATAAAAACAAAAGAAAATGTCGTTTTCTATTGATTAGTCTTTTTTTTCAGGCTTTAATGGGGGCAATTATATAAAGCTAACAACAAGAGGAGATCTTATGAACAAAGCAGAGCTTATCGAAAAAGTAGCGAATTTAACTGACATGACCAAAGCTGATACTGAGAGAATGTTGGATGCGACAGTTGATACTGTACGTAAAACAGTGAAAAAAGGTGATGATGTGAAACTTGTGGGTTTTGGAACATTCACTAAAGCTAAACGTAAAGCTCGTTCTGGTCGTAATCCTCAAACTGGTGAAACTATTAAGATTCCAGCAGCCTGGTATCCTAAGTTTCGTCCTGGCACTGAATTTAAAACTTTAATTCGTGGTTAATTTTAGTTTTTTATTGAATTCTTAATTATATATTATAAGAAGACGATTAAAGAGGTTGGTTTTATGCCAACCTTTTTTTGTATCAGGAGCATGAGATGAATTCATTTAACTTTAAAACTTTAAAGAAAATAGGCGTTTACACCAGTGGGGGAGACGCTTCGGGGATGAACGCAGCTATTCGCTCGGTGGTGAGAGTGGCCATTTCTCAAGGTTTGGAAGTAGTGGGTGTTCGTCATGGTTATGGGGGGATGTTGGAGGGAGATATTATTCCCATGGATTTACGATCGGTGGCTAATGTGATTCAGCGGGGGGGAACTCTTTTAAAGACAGGACGCTCTTCATTGTTTTTTCAAGAAGAGTCACGAATTCAGGCAGTGGAAGTTTTAAAAAGCCATGGTATAGAGGCTTTGATTTGTATTGGTGGTGATGGATCTATGCGTGGTGCCCGTTGTTTGTGGGAGGAGCATGGTATTCCAATAGTCTCTGTGCCAGCGACCATTGATAATGATGTTCCTTGTACTGAGACGACAGTGGGGTTTGATACATCTGTGAATACAGCTTTGGAGGCTATTGACCGAATTCGTGATACGGCCTCTAGTCATGATCGTTTGTTTATTGTTGAGGTTATGGGGAGAGATTCAGGATTTATTGCTCTTGATGTCGGTTTAGCAGGTGGCGCTGAAGAGGTTTTTATTCCTGAGCATCCAACGAGTGTGGATCAAGCGATTGAACATATTAAACGTGGTTTAGTTAATGGAAAGATGAATAGTATTCTGATAACTGCTGAGGGGCAAAAAGTGGGGCGAGGCTATGATTTGGCTGAAGCTATCCGTAAAAAATCAGGACTTGAGGCAAAGGTTTGTATTTTAGGTCATATTCAAAGAGGTGGGGCGCCGACGGCAGGGGATCGTATATTGGCGAGTCAAATGGGAGCTGCAGCGGTAACGACGTTGTGTGAAGGTTTTTGTGATGTTATGATTGGGCGACAAAATGGTCAGTTTGTTAGGGTTCCTCTTGAAGAGGTTTTAGCCACAAAGAAAAGTATTTCAAAGGATTTAATAGAACTTATTCAGGTGTTATCAAATTGAGGGTGTGATGGAAAAGGAAGTGTTTGAAAAAAATCCTGAAAGTCGTAATTACCACAAACATTGTGATGGTTCTGATCGGTGGTTGAGATCAGAGAGTGGTTATTTGGCTGGGGTTTGTGAGGGAATTTCTCGAACGTTGGGCGTTCCTCCATGGATTGTGAGGGTGGCTTGGTTAGTTGCCATTTTATTTTTTGGAACAGGTGTTTTCTTTTATCTAGCTTTGGCGGTCTGTTTGCCAGAAGAGGGAAGATTGCATGAGGCGTATCAAACTAAAGTTTTAGGTGTTTGTCTGGGGCTAAGCCGCCGATTAGAGATTGAAGTAGGCGTGATACGTCTATTAGTTGTTTTACTTGGAGTTCTCTCTTTGGGATTGGTGGTCGTTGGCTATTTTATGTTCTATTTTGTGACTAAAGTTTATAGGGGCAAACAGTATTAAAGGTGTTAGTCATCTTTTGGCTTTAGAGAGCCAAATTTTTCTCGATAGGTTTTAAGTTGAGTTAGTTTACGAATGTTTTGCTGTAGAAGGGCCTCAAAAACCCCTAATTCTTTTTCAGTGGGAACATTATGTAAGAGCATTCTTCTAAAAGTGGTGTAAGCATTGATTTTTTTCTCCTCGATATTAAATCCCAAAATAGAAATCCAGCGGCGAATGGTTTGATCGGGAAAAAGGTGCGGATTATCGGGAAAAAGGTGAGGAGGAGAGAGCTCTTCAGTGTCTTCTTTGTCTTTATCAAAAAGCCCCCATGCTTGTCTCATAGTGTAGAGAGTGAGGAGTGTGGCTTGAGAGAGGTTGAGACTTTGGTTTTTTCCGTAGATAGGTATTTTACAGAAAAATTGGCAGTAGGCGACATCATCAGAACTGAGCCCAGAGTCTTCGGGACCAAAAATAAAATAAGTGTGTTTGTTACGTTGTTCTTTGTATTCGGGAGTTTCTTCAATTTCTTGAAAAATATCGGGAAGAATTTTGACTTTGCGCTGTTGCCCTTCACGGGCTGTTAGAGCAATTTTAAGTCCATCGCCTTCTTGTTGGTAAAATTCGTCCCAATTATTGTATTCGATATGGTTGCGTAGAGGTTCTTGTCCTGTGGCAGCTGCCTGTCTAGCTTTGGAGTTGATTTCACATTGGCGACCGATGATAACTAAACGGTTTACGCCAAAATTGGTCATCGCTCTTGCGGTGGCGCCAATGTTGCTGGGATAAATAGGGCGAACAAGTACAATGGAGACAGTTGTTTTTTTCATAGTGAGTGAGCGAGTTTAAGACCATTTCTGATGGATATTTCTTTATCGGGGTCTTGTTGGGTTATTTTTTCTAAGGAATCAACTAAGTGCTGCGACCACTCGGGTGGGTTTGTTGTATGGAGTGTGAGTTCATAGATTTCGAGACGAGCCAGCCAATCTTGGGGAAAATCAGTGTCAAGTTCATCTAATGAAGATTTTAAAATAGACTCTTGAGAGTCCAAGTTGTTTGTAGCGCTTGCACTCTTGGTTCGAACGTCACGGATAACTTGGTAGATATTATGTAGCTGTTGCTGCTTATTTGTGTATTGACGGGGACGGAGAGTTTTAACAGGAGGTGGTTGAAGCGAAGAGGTGTAGGAGTCAGAGTCGGCAGGGCCACTGTAAACAGAGGAGATATTTTGGCCGAGGGCCATGTCAAAAACCCCCCATTCTGGTTGAAAGAGAATTTGATCTTTGTAGCTGACGGAGCATTGCTCAAAGGAGAGGATGAGTAGAGTGTTATTTTTTTTAAGTTTGTTTTTAAGGATACCAGAAACTTGAATACCTGATTCAAAATCAAGAAAAATATTTTTCTCCTCGATAAGACCGAGTTTTTCTAATAAATCTACAGGTGCTTTTGAAAGGCATTGAGGGTGGTTTTTTATCAATCCAATGGGAGTGCTATAGCCGTGTTGGTGGTATTGAGAGTCGTGGCCCCCTAGTTGTTTATTTTCATAACAAATTTGCGTGGGGCCTTCAAATCGAAAATAGATAGGTTGATCGTCTTGTTTGAGAAAGTCGACGAGTTTTCCAGATATTTGTAAACCGGTGTTTAGTTCCACTGTATTTATGGATTGAGCGCGTTGGGCTTCTTCTAATCCCCGTAGGCCGCCGCACGTAAAGGCCATTTTTTCTTTCAAGTCATTGAGGATTTTTGTGAGAGTTTTAAAATCGGGTGTAATAAAAAGTTGTGGTTGAGGTTCTGTAATATCATAGGCATATTGAAGACAGTCTATAGAAAGGCTGATTTTTTTGACATTTTGTTTTAAACAATCGCGAGATTCTCCTATGGAGGAGAGCAGGCCAGCTCCAAAGATCTTAGGATTCTCAGTGGAGCCAATCAGGCCGTATTCAGCTGTCCACCAGTTCATACGACTAAGAAGAGCTGCTTCAGAGATGTATGAGATGTTTTTTGTGATAAAAATAAGATTATCTTCAGCTTGTTTAATTTCTTCGAGTGTTGAGTTAGGATTTTCTTTTAAGTCTGAAAGAATTCGAATAGCGTCGTATTGTTTTAAGTCTTCGCAGCTAATAAGAGCCTTTTTGGATACTTGAGCATAGTCTTTTAAGTATTTAGCGTATTCAGGGTTAGAAATAATAGGTGCATGTCCTGCGGCTTCGTGAATAATATCGGGAGATGGAGTGTAATGAATATGATCGAGAGTTCTCATTTCTGCAGCAATGGGAAGGTAGCCCAATGATTGTAGTTCCATAAAAACAGAAGGGGGTATGAAGCCACTGACAGGAACAGCTTGCCAGCCAAATTTTTTTAGAGCCTTGCTTATATTCTCAACACGTGGAATTTCTTCGGTATCAATTCCTGTTTTTTTCAGACCCTCTTCGTAGGATTCATGGGCGTGAATAGTTAAATAATTTTTTAATTGTCTTAGTATGTAACGCCAAACAGCTTGATCGATTGGTGTGTAACGAGAGTAGTCCTGAGCGACAACAAATTTTCGCAATCGAAGAGGTAGCTCTTCGTAGTCCGTGGAAAGTTTTTGTTCTGATGTGGTCATCTTTGAGTTATTTCCTTGGACAGTAGTGCTTGATTTTTGTTTAGGTGATTCTTAATGTAGTCTTCGATGGATTTTTCTAAAGGCCATTGAGGAGCTGAAATTCCTTGGTTTTTGAGTTTATTTATGTTGGCTTTTGTGTAGTATTGATAGCGTTCGCGGATATCTGTGGGAATATCTATCCAATCAATGTTTATGTCTTGCTTCAGCAAGCTGTCAAAGATGCAAGTTGCTAGATCAAGCCATGTTCGAGCTTGTCCAAAACCTAAATTATAAATACCTGATTGAGCTTGCCCATCAAGCAATTCAACAACCCAACGGGAAATATCTTTAACATAAACAAAATCTCGCATTTGTTCACCATCAGCATAATTATCTCTATGGGATTTGAACAGCTGTAAAGACTGTCTGTCTTTGATCTGATGGAAGGCTTTAAAGACAACGCTGGCCATGTCGTCTTTGTGATATTCGTTGGGGCCAAAGACGTTGAAAAAGCGCAGACCATACCAGTTGGGGGGGGTGTGAGTTTGTTTGCTAGCCCAACGATCGGATTTGACTTTAGACTCTCCATAGGGATTGAGAGGCTGTAGTTTTTCGGAGTCGAGAGTGTCGTCAAACCCTAGGTTTCCATCGCCGTAGGTGGCGGCACTGCTTGCGTAGATATAGGGGATACTTTGATCAGCACACCAGGAGAACAGGCGATTGGTGTATTGAGTGTTGTTTTCTTCAAGAAAGTCGGTGTCCATTTCAGTTGTTGAGGAGCAGGCCCCCATGTGAATAATGGCCTGGATAGTTGAATTGGGTTCAGAGTTTGGCTGGGCTTTTTTATGTAGGCTCTCTTCAAGGTAGGACCAAATTTCGTCTTTTAGGAGAAATTTATCGTAGTGAAGGCCCTTTAGAAGATTGCGAGTCTCAAGTCCTACGGAATCAATACAGACAATATTTGTGCGATTTTGCTGATTGAGCTCCCACACGATGGCACTACCAATAAATCCGTTTGCTCCCGTAACTAAAATCATGGCTGAATCCTATATCAATCTATTTGATTTAGCAATTAAGAAGGTTATTGTCTGTTAAATCACTACTCAGGCTCAAGGTCACTTCTCTAAGTAGAAAAGACTACTTCTACGGTCTAAATTCTGCTAATAGAAATAAGCTATGATGGAACGTTTATCTATGTTGGTTATTTTATTGATTGTTCTTGCAGGGCAGGGGGCTTTTTTAGGTTCTCTAGGGAGTTTTTTACAGAGCAACAGTGAAATTATTTCGATCTTAGGTTGGCAGAAAAGCCATGTTCAGAAGATTGATTGGAAGGAGATCAACCGTCAAGTTCGTGAAGAGGAAGGGCCTCGTAGCACGGTTTTTCCCCTATGGGCTTATGCAAGTCATGTGCAAGATCCTGAGAATTTAGAAGTGGGTGTGGAATCGGGTGAGGTTTCTGTGGGTAGGCCCTATGTTTGGTTGCGAGTAAAGGGTTTCTATCGACGAACTTGTCAACAGATACGTCAGGGGTTGAAGCCAGGATCGATGACAGTCTTAGATTTACGAGGCAATCGTGGAGGGCTGGTGAGTGTGGCTCACTGTGTGATGGAACTCTTTGTCCCTAGGGGAACAAAGCTTTGGAGTTATCGAGATTATCAAACGGGTGAAAGTGTGAGAGTTTTTCTGGCCGCGCGGAGGATGTTGAGTGCTGATCCTTTGGTTGTTCTTGTAGATGGGCAAACAGCCTCCGTGGCTGAGGTTATGGCAGGTTCCTTGGGTGAATTAAAAAGAGCTGAGATTGTGGGACGACGTACACAGGGCAAGGGAACGGTTCAAGTTGGATATAT
Source organism: Bdellovibrionales bacterium (assembly GCA_965217115.1). Taxonomy (GTDB): domain Bacteria; phylum Bdellovibrionota; class Bdellovibrionia; order Bdellovibrionales; family CAYMLA01. The sequence continues at coordinate 1,650,258 of OZ244239.1, forward strand.
GGACTCTAGATGGCGGGGAAGCGTGCATTATCAGACCCGGTATCTCTTTGTTTTGCCTTCGGGAAAAGGGTTTCAGTTTCAAGGATGGCAGCCAAGTGTATTGGTTGAAGGTTTTTCATTGAGAGGAAAAGGGGAGAGAGAGGCTTACAGGGAACATGCTCAATTGGCAGAGAAGCTCTCTGAGTGGAATGATGGTAAAAAATCCAATCTCTCTAAGAGTTCTTCTTGTACCGTGACAAGTTATGATAAGACTCAGCCTTATATGTTAGAGGGCTTGTTAAAGAGCGTGCTTGATTGTCAAAATAAGAAAGGCGAGGGATGATTAAAACAAATTTATTTCATTGTGAATTTATCAGAGCAAAGCGCTCTTCTTCGAGAAACTTGATGATTGTTTTACATGGTCGAGGGGATAGTTTAAAACCTTTTAGGGGTTTTTCTGGAGAGTTAAAGTTGCCAGAAATGAATTTACTTTTACTCAATGGCCCCCGTCGTTATGCAGGGGGGTATTCTTGGTATTCTCTTGAAAAAAACAAGTCTAAACATGTGCGTCAAGTTAGAGAGGATTTGTTTTTACTCCTAGAGGAATTAGAAATTCAGGGTTGGAAATCAAAGAATATATTTCTTTTTGGCTTTTCCCAGGGATGCTTGGTCGCTTGTGATTTTGCGATGAATTACTCTAAAACCTTGGGGGGAGTCATAGGGGTGAGTGGTTATTTCCATTTTCCACCAAATTGGCGTGCCCGTTTGTCTCAGGAGGCCAAAATGACACCCTGGTTAATTACCCATGGTCGTCAGGATGATGTTTTATCTGTGGATGAAACACGTGAGGGAGTTTGTAGGTTGAGGCGTGCAGGGATTTCAGTTCGTTGGTTAGAGATGGATAAAGAGCATGTGATTGCAGATGGGGAACTGCCTGTTATGCGCCACTGGGTGCGTTATTACATAGAGAGGCCTCGATCTTCTCTGCGAGAGGCGGTTATTCCTCTGATGAGTTAGAGGTGTTGTGTTTCTGTCACATTTCCTTTAAAGCACGCTTAGGTGGCGGACCTTTTTTATGATGGAAATTCAATGTGTACAGGGAGTTAGGATTGAGTTAAAGTTCTGTTTCTTTGGATAAGCAGCATACGAACAACACCAAAACCATTGAAAAAGAAAATATTTATTAAGGAGAATTATTATGAAAGAGACATTAGGTTTTTTGTTGCTCACTTTATCGATCAACTTATGGTCGGGTTCGGTTCATGCTTCTCTTGCAGGACTTCCCCAAGCGGCAAAAGAGGCTGATCGCAGTGCAACTTTGAATCTTTATGGTTCGAGCTATCCGAAAACATTGAATCCAGTTATTTCATCCACACTTTTGGAGACGACTATTTTGGATTCGATTTTTGAAAGTCTAATGATTCAAGATTTAGATACGGGTGAAATAGAATGTTATCTCTGTACAGAGTATAAGTACAGTAAGGACAAAAAATCTGTGACGTTTACTTTGCGTAGAGATGCAAAATTCCATGACGGGAAGCCTTTGACGGCGGAAGATGTGATTTTTTCTTTTAAAGTTTACATGCACCCTAAGGTGGATAATCTAAATAGAAAATCTCCTCTCTTAGCTACGGTGAAGAGAGTTGAAAAGCTGGGAAAGTACAAACTAAAAGTTTATTTCAAGGCTGTTCGTTTCAATAATATTATCGGTACAAGTATATATGTTATTCCGAGACACCGTCTCTCCTACTTTGAAAAAAGCCCAGAGAAGTTTAATAAAGATCAAAAATTTGGTCGTAACCCCATGGGTTCTGGGCCATATAGATTTAAAAAATGGCGAGCAGGTAAGTACGTAGAGATTGTTCGTAATGATGATTGGTGGGGTTTTAAAGACCCCCGTTTTAAGAACACCTATAATTTTAAGAAAGTTCGATTTAAAATCGTTACAAACGACAACGTAGCTATACAGGCTTTTCGTAAGGGAGAGTTTGATTTCATGGGACTCGCATCTTATAATTTTACGGCTTTAAAAGAAGACCTTGCCAGGGGTGAGAAGCTAAAGGTAAGTCCCCTTCACTTCATACCCAAGATCAGTACATCATTTATGTTTATTTCTTGGAACAGTCGTAAACCAAAGTTTAAAGATGCTAAGACGAGATTGGCATTGACGTTATTGACCAATCGCTTTGAGGCGTTGAAAAAGTTCTCTAAGGGTTTAAGACCTCCCACCAACGGCCCCTGGGGAATAAACTCACCCTTTTCTTGTCCTGAGAAAAAATGTCCTGTTCCTAAATTTGATCCTAAAAAGGCTCAAAAGCTATTGGCAGAAGCTGGTTGGAGAGACTCTGACGGCGATGGAGTTTTAGATCGCACTGTTGATGGGAAAAAACAAAAATTATCTTTTAGTATTTTAGCTTCTCAGGGAGATTACTATAAAAACGTTCTTGGTGTTTATATGACCGAGATGAAGAAGGCTGGAATAGATGTTAAAGCGAAGCAAATGGATTGGACGGCGTTGATTAAGCAAGTAGATGATTTAAAATTCGATTCTTATTTTTCGGGTTTTTCTCAGAGCTACCCTATATCTCCAAGGTCACTGTGGCACTCGTCAAACACTAAAAAAACAGGTTCTAATAGCTGGAACTTTGTCAGTAAAGAGGCCGACAAACTGATTGATCAATTTGAAAAGGAGTTTGACACCAAGAAACGTCAAAAAATCGGTCAAAAGATACATGAAATAATTTACAGGGAACAACCTGTGATCTTTCATCATGAGGGTGGAGGATGTTATTTTGGTATTAACAAAAAGCTAAAAGGTGTGACTAAGTCTGATTACAGTGATAATTGCCTTTATTGGCCCCGTTGGTACAAAGCCAAGAAGTAAAAGAGGGTTTTTTAACTTATGTGGACATATATTGCTCGCCGTTTACTTTTAATGATTCCCACGTTTTTTTTAATAACGGCGATTTCTTTTTTTATTATGCAGCTGGCTCCAGGTGGGCCTTTAGAGGCTAAGCTGCGCAGTGGAGGCGAAGGTGAAAGCTCTGCGGCAATGGTTGTCACCCAGGAGGCCAAAGAAGCTCTGATGAAGCTCTATGGTTTTGATAAGCCTGTTCATGAGCGTTATTTCAAATGGGTGGGTGATATAGTTACTTTAGATTTTGGTGAATCTCTCTTTGAATATCGTCCTGTTATAAGTATGATTATCGAAAAATTAGAAGTGGCATTGTTATTTGGAATCACTTCAACGATAGTCTCCTATTTGGTTTGTATGGTCTTGGGGGTGTTTAAGGCGATCTATCGCGATACGGTTTTTGATCGTATTACGACCATGATTACGTTTGGAACTTACTCAGTGCCTGTGGTGGTCACTGCTATCGCGTTGATTATTGTATTTTCAGTGAAGTTAGATTTGCTGCCAGTGATTGGTCTTCATGGTGATGATTATGAAGATTTAGACACTTGGAGTTATTTGGTGGATCTAGCAAAGCACTTTGTTTTGCCTTTTGTGTGTTACGTGATTGGTAACTTTGCGTTCTTAACTGAGTTGCAGAAAAAATCTATGCTGGAAGAATTAAACAAGGATTACATTCGCACAGCTCGGGCAAAGGGACTCTCTGAAAAAGTTATTTACTTTAAACATGCCTTTCGCAATGCCTTGATTCCTATTGTGACAAGTTTGCGAAATATTATGGTGGCTTTTTTAGGAGGGTCGTTCATTGTTGAAATGATTTTTACTATTCCAGGGCTGGGGTATTTGGGGTTTAATGCTCTATTGAATCGAGATTACCCTGTGATTATGGCTAATTTAACAATCACGGCTATTTTAGGAATGATCTCCATGCTTTTAACAGATATTTTGTACACGGTTGTGGATCCACGTATTGATTTCGACTAAAGGATAAAGAGAGTTGAGACATAAAAAGAAAAGTGAATTTTGGAAACGTTTTAATCGCAATAAACCTGCGAAGATTTCTTTTTATATTTTTACTGTCATTTTATTAATATCTCTTTTTGCAAATCTTGTTTCTAATGACAGGCCTTTATTAATGTCATATGGGGGGAATTTGTATTTTCCTGCAGCGATTAAGTATTTACCTAAAGACTTTGGTGAAGAGGGGTTTGTCGTGGATTACTTTGCCATGCATGACAAAATCGCCAAAAACGGTTGGGCTATTTGGCCTCCAATTAAACAAAAACCTTTTGAGCAAAACTTAAATTTTGAAAGACTCCCCGCGCGCCCAGGTTCATCGTCTGTTGTTTCCAAAACAAGTGACTATGAAGGCTATAAGGTCTTTCATATATTGGGAACAGATACGGGGGGAAGGGATTTATTAACTCGCTTGATTTATGGATGCCGTACCTCTTTGCTAATGGCAACGCTTATTACATTGATTTCTCTCTTGCTTGGAGTGTTTTTAGGGGCGTTGATGGGGTATCGTGGAGGTGTTTTTGACCTTGTTATAGGGCGGGTTTTAGAGACGATAGGTTATTTTCCAGTGATCTTTTTAATGATTATCTTAGTGGCATTTATCGAAGACCCCAGCAATTCTTATATTATAGGGATTTTTTCAATTTTAGGTTTGTCGCCGTTTGCTTTTTATATGCGAGGGCAAGTTCTTAAGGTTAGAAAAATGACATACATTGAAGCGGCCCATGCTTTGGGACAGAGTGATTTTAAAATTATGTTTAGTCATATTTTACCAAATGCCATAAGCCCTATTTTGGTTTTAGTTCCTTTTACAATCACGGGAAATATTACGGCTTTGGCGACAATTGATTTCTTAGGTTTTGGAGTGCAACCTCCAACGTCAAGTCTCGGATTGATTTTACGTTCGGGCTATGATGATTTAGCAAATCGTTGGTGGTTAATAGCCTCATCCTCAGTCGTGTTAGTTGTGATTCTTTTGTTGGTAAATTTTATCGGTGAGGGAGCAAGAGATGGTGTTGATCCTAGGGCTAATATCACGGAAAAAGTTATTGATGATCTGGAAAAGAAAGAAAGGTTAGCCCATGCATAAGGACCATTTATCATCTCAGAAGATGGTGTTGAATTGCTGTAAGTTATTGAAATTGGATTTTGTGTATGAGTGAGAAAATTTTAGAGATTAAAAATTTAGAGACAGTTTTTTACACCGAAAAGGGCATTGTTCGTGCTGTCGATGGAGTGTCTTTTGATGTTAAACCAGGAAAAACTCTAGGTATCGTTGGTGAATCAGGCTGTGGAAAATCAGTGACATCTCTATCGATTATGGGTTTAGTGATGCCTCCAGCGGGTAAAATCCGTGGTGGAGAAATTTTATTCCATGGTACAAATGAGACTAACCAGAATAGCACAAAGGATTTGTTAAAATTTTCTCAGGATGAAATGCGCAATGTGCGTGGAAAAGATATCTCTATGATTTTTCAAGAGCCGATGACCTCTTTGAATCCTGTTTACAGAGTAGGGGATCAAATATCTGAAGTGTTTATTCTTCATTATGGAGCTACGAAAAAAGAGGCATGGGATCGTTCAATAGAAATGCTACAAAAGGTGGGAATTCCATCGCCTGAGGAAAGAGTAAATGATTACCCCCACTCTCTTTCGGGAGGGATGAGACAACGGGTGATGATTGCAATGGCTCTTGCTTGTCGTCCAAAAATTTTGATTTGTGATGAGCCGACAACAGCCTTAGACGTAACGATTCAGGCACAAATATTAGACTTAATGAGAAAACTTCAAGAAGAAGAGGACATGGCTATAATTTTTATTAGTCATGATTTAGGAGTGATTGCCGATCTTTGCGATGATGTGATGGTGATGTATTCGGGTAAAACGGTAGAATTTTCAGAGACAAAGAGCTTATATCGAAACCCTAGTCATCCGTACACAAAGGCTTTGTTGCAATCGATTCCTCGTTTGGGACAGAACCCTGATGAAGAGTTGAGGACAATACCTGGCTTGGTTCCGAGCTTATTGGAGCTTCCACGGGGTTGTCATTTTGCCGATCGCTGCTCCTATGTTAAGAGTGAGTGTCGTCAGGAATTACCACCTTTGAGAAAGAAAGATGATGGACATTTGGTGAGATGTATTTTGTGAACATAAATAAAATAAAATGAGATAAAAATTATGAGTCAATTCTTGTTAGAAGTAAAAAATTTAAAAAAGCACTTTCCTATTAAGGGAGGGATTTTTATGCGTGAAGTGGCAAATGTTCACGCTGTAGATGGCATCTCTTTTTCTCTGCGTAAAGGGGAGACCCTAGGTGTGGTTGGAGAGTCTGGCTGTGGTAAGTCCACTTTAGGAAAGACATTGTTAAAGCTTCATAGCATTACCGAGGGGGAAGTTTTTTTTGAAGGCAAAAATATAACAGAGCTTTCAAGAGATGAAATACGCCCCTTAAGAGGTGATATGCAAATTATTTTTCAAGATCCTTTTTTTTCGTTAAACCCTCGTCACACGATCCAACAAATTATGTTAGAGCCTTTAGGAATTCATGGTATTGGAAATGATGAAAATGAGAAAATTAAAATAGCTAGTGAGATTTTAGAAACATGTGGCCTGCGTGCGGAAACGTCATTAGATCGTTATCCCCATGAATTTTCGGGCGGGCAGAGGCAGAGGATAGGAATTGCTCGCGCATTGGTTTTAAATCCTAAATTAATTATTGCTGATGAGCCAGTTTCGGCTTTAGATGTTTCAGTTCAATCGCAAATTTTGAATCTTCTTAAGAAATTACAAAAAGACTTTGATTTAACGTATATATTTATTTCCCATGATTTGGCGGTGGTTCAGTATATAAGCTCCCATATATTGGTGATGTACTTGGGGCAGGTGGTGGAATATACAGACAGAGAGAGCTTGTATAAAAACACGATGCATCCCTATACCAAGGCTCTTGTGTCGGCGATTCCCGTGCCTGATCCTGAAGCTAATATTGAGCGCATTGTGCTTGAGGGGGATGTCCCAAGTCCTATTGATCCCCCGAATGGTTGTCGATTTCATCCTCGTTGCCCTCAAGCGATGGAGCTGTGTAAAAGTAAGGTTCCTGAGTTGAGGGATTTTGGGGGTGGGGATGGGTTTCAGTGGGTTGCATGTCATTTGTATTGATTTTGGCAAGGGGCTGAGCTTTTTAAGCCGCCTTCTATTATTTATCTCAGACATGCGGTTGGCAGCAGTGCTCGCTCTGCGAGCACTGCACCAATCCGAACTCGATAAAGAATAGAAGGCGGCTTAAAAAGCTCAGCCTTGAAATCTTCACTTGGCTGGGAACAGCGGGGAGGGAGATAGAGGGACGGCTTAAAAGGCTCAGCCTTGAAATCTTCACTTGGCTGGGAACAGCGGGGAGGGAGATAGAGGGACGGCTTAAAAGGCTCAGCCTTGAAATCTTCACTTGGCTGGGAACAGCGGGGAGGGAGATAGAGGGACGGCTTAAAAAGCTCAGCCTTGAAATCTTCACTTGGCTGGGAACAGCGGGGAGGGAGATAGAGGGACGGCTTAAAAGGCTCAGCCTTGAAATCTTCACTTGGCTGGGAACAGCGGGGAACAGTGGGGATAATGGGGGGGGGCTTTGAAATCCACTGGCGGGGAACAGGGGGGGGTTATGGGTGATAGTGGGGTGAAGAGGCAGGCGGTGGCGACGGTTTACTTGATTGTGTTTTTTTTGCTTCTTCCTATAATGGTGGTGTCATTTTATTTTGCTCATCTTGCTGATAACGAAGCGAGCGATTTTTCAAATTCTCCAAATTTTAGTTCATCGCCCCATCGTCATGGTGAGCGTTATAGGTTGAGGGGTGAGGTGGATTATACATCTGTAAAGTTTCCTGTGAAGTTTCTAAAAAACCTTCCATTGAAGCTTTCTGTGGAAAATGAAAAGATATATAAAATCAAAGATGCCATTTCTTATAAAGTAGTGAAGCAAGTGTTTAAAAATAATCAATGGCAGAGAGATTGTAGTTTTTCACAGGACTGTTTTCTGAAAAAAGTGAAAGAACTAAGAGTGATTGAAGGGCAAAAAGAAAAAGCGATTACAATTGTCGTTACGCCAGGGACAAAATTTCGTGTGTCTATTAATGAGATTTTTAGAAAAATAGATGAGAAAACTCGTTGGTGGATACGTTATAAGAGTCTTCCTAAAAAAATAGAGATTTGGGGAACCTACGAGCATGGTTATCTCTCCGATGGCTTACTTGACAGGCTCTATGTTTTTCCTCAAAAGGATTTGGACGAATTCAAACGCAGTCTGATTATCAAGGGAGCAAGAAAATCTCAGTGGCTTAATAGCATAGGGGTGTTTTTGTTGTTTCTTATGTCGATGAGCTTATATTTTAGTTTGAAAAAATAAAGGTCATCAAGTGGCGATAGTTTTAGGAACGAGGTTTTTTTTATTTAGATCTTAACTTGAGGGTGAGGCGGGCGGAGGCCTTTCTTTTTTATTTTTTCAATCAAGGTTGTACGATTGAGTTTGAGTATGATGGCAGCTTGATTGCGATTCCAGCCTGTTTTTTCCAAAGCAGATAGGATGAGAGCGTTCTCGTACTTGTCCACAGCAGAGTTAAAATCGAGACCTGAATCAGGAATGGAGAGATGTTTTTCTGTGGAAGTGATATTTTTTTGATACTTTTCTGGAAGATCTGAGACTTGAACCTCGCCGCTTCCCTTTAAAATAGCAAGGCGTTCTACTAAGTTCTCTAGTTCACGAATATTACCAGGCCACTTGTACTCGAAAAGAACTCTGAGAGCCCCATCAGAGAACCCTGTAAGTTCACTTGATTTCATCTGATTAAACTTCTTCATAAAATGATGGAGAAGTAATGGAATATCTGCTCCCCTCTCTCTGAGTGCAGGAGTCTTGATGGGAATAACATTGAGTCGATAATAGAGATCTTCGCGAAAACGTCCTTCAGCGACGGCCTTTTCTAGATCAATGTTCGTTGCAGTAATAATGTGTACGTTGACTTGAATTGTTTTGGTACTTCCTACAGGTTCAAACTCTTGTTCTTGCAAAAATCTTAGAAGTTTTACTTGTAGGGCAGGAGACATATCACCGACTTCATCGAGAAAAATAGTTCCTTGATGGGCCATTTCAAAACGTCCAAGGCGATTGGCAATGGCTCCAGTAAAGGCGCCTTTGATGTGGCCAAATAACTCGCTCTCCAGAAGTTCGTTGGGAATAGCTCCGCAGTTGACAGGGACGAAGGGTTTTCTAGCTCTAGGGGAGCTATAATGAATAGCTTTAGCGATAAGCTCCTTACCAGTGCCACTTTCTCCAGTGATGAGAGTGGTGGAGTTTGAAGTAGAAACGCGTTCGACGAGATTAAGGACTTTTTTAAGTTCAGGATGTTTTCCAATGATACTGTTGAATTGATATTCTTTACTGAACTTAAGCGATTCTTCTGAGGTACAGCTTGCAATGATCGATAGAAAAACCTCAGTATTGAAGGGCTTAGCGATGAAATGTGAAATTCCAGATTGAGAGGCAGCGACGGCTAAGTTAATATTTTCTTGATTGCTCAGAGCAATGATCTGTGTTTGTGGGTTTTGTTTCTTAGTGTTTTTAATAAATTCAAGACTTTCAGGAATTTCGAGGTCAATGATAGCTAGATGAAAAAAAGGGCAGGAAGATTGTAAAGAGCGAGCTTCTTGCAGGCTAGAGACTGTTATAACTTGGTAGTTTTCTTTGCTTAGAATACGAGACAAAGACGAACGCACGCTGGATTGTTGATCAAGAATAAGAACTCTTTGAGAATTCATAAGTACGTTCCTTTATGAAAATTTCTCTCTAGTCTTTTAATGTATCCAAAGTGGTTTTTTGTGTCAAAAATCAATGTCAATTTTTTGGCTTTTGCTTGAAGAAACTAGACGAAAACGTAAAGGCATTTGTTGTTTTAGATCATAGTCCAGGAGGGGTTTTCTCGACGAAGGGCGAAAAATGAGAGTGATCTTCCCAGGGGTTTAACCTTGACCTTTTTTAATCAAAGGAGTACTCAATGCCTATGAAGAAAAGACGTTTATCCTCTATTGTTCTGGCTGCAGGTCAGGGAACCAGAATGAAGTCACAGATCCCAAAGGTTTTACATCCTGTTGCAGGTCGTCCTATGATATCCCATCTTCTTGGGCAGTTGAAAAAGAGCCAAGTTGATGAAATCCGATTAGTCGTTGGCCATGGTGCGGAGGCTTTGGAAAAAGTCGTTCTCTCCCAAGGAGTGATCTGCTTTAAGCAGAAGAGTCAGAGAGGAACAGCGGATGCTGTTAAATCGGCTGATTTAGAGACCTTGGAAGGAGATGTTCTTATTGTTAACGGAGATCATCCTTTAATCACATCTGATGATGTCAAAGATTTTGTACAGAGTTTTCGTAGTGAAGGGGCTGATCTGGCTGTCGTGATGGTTCATCTAGATTCTCCAAGAGATTTTGGTCGTATTATACGTCAAGGAAACTTGGTGAGAGCAATTGTAGAAGCAAAGGATGCGTCTTCGGAGACGTTGAAAATCAAAGAAGTGAATACGGGTATTTATATTGTTAGGGCAGAGGTTTTGTCTGAATTAATCAATGGAGTTAAAAATCAAAATGCTCAATCTGAGTATTATCTGACTGATCTCGTAGAATTGGCCAATGAACGTAATATGAATGTTATAGGTATCCAAGGTAAGAAGACTGTGGCGCGCGGAGTGAACAATCAATTGGATTTGGCTAAGGCCACTCGAGTGTTGTACCGGCGTAAGGCAAAGGAGCTTTTAGAGAGCGGAGTTATTCTTGTAGATCCATTGAATACTTATATTGAATCAACAGTTAAAGTCGGGAGCACCACTGTTATTCAGCCTGGTGTTCATTTGCGAGGAAATACGAAAATTGGTGAAGCCTGTGTGATAGAACCAAATGTTTATATTCAAGATAGTGAAATTAGCCATGGAGTGCATATTCGTGCGGGTTCTTATTTAGAGGGGGTATTCATAGATATGTCAGCAGTTGTTGGCCCCTATGCTCGCTTACGTCCAGGAACAAGTATTGGTGAGAATGCCCATGTGGGCAATTTTGTTGAAATGAAAAAAGTTTCTTTTGGCAAAGATTCGAAGGCAGGGCATTTGACCTACCTTGGAGATGCTGAAATTGGCGAGGGTGTTAATATCGGTTGTGGAACAATCACATGCAACTATGCCCCTGATCGTAAAAAATATAGGACGAAGATTGGTGATGGAGCCTTCATTGGTAGTGACACGCAATTTATCGCTCCAGTAGAAGTCAAAAAAGGAGCGATCATTGCTTCAGGTTCGACAATCACTAAAGATGTACCTGAAGGCTCTTTGGCAGTCGCTCGTGGGCGGCAAAAAAACATTGAAAACTATGCTGATCGTTTAGGCGAGAAAAAGAAAGATTAGAGGAAAAAAGCCATGTGCGGTATAGTCGGATATATAGGTGCCCAGTCTCCTAAGAAAATAATTCTAGATGGATTAAAAAAATTAGAATATCGAGGCTATGACAGTGCTGGATTGGCAGTGTTTGATCACGGGAAATTAGTTAGGGTGAGGGCCGAGGGAAAACTTGTTCATCTGGAGAATAAGGTCAGTGATAGAGAGTTCTCTGGGAATCTAGGTATTGGACATACTCGCTGGGCGACCCATGGTGTTCCTTCGGAGAGAAACGCCCATCCCCATCAAGTAGATAAAGTTTGTATTGTTCATAATGGCATTATAGAGAATTATAATTATATACGAGAAGAATTACAGTCACTCGGAGTGCAATTTCAATCAGAAACTGATTCCGAATTGGTGGCCCATCTTATTGCTCGGGAAATTAAAAAAGAAAAGGACATTTATAAATCTATTCGCAATATCATTCCGCAATTAGAGGGGGCTTTCTCTGTTCTAGCTATTTGGGAAGATGAACCAAATAAAATGATTGCATTTAAAAATGGTCCTCCATTGATTGTGGGAAAGGGCGATAGGGAGTTCGTTATTGCCAGCGATGTACAGGCGATTATTTCTTACACCAAAGAGGTGATTTATTTAGAAGATCATGAAGTGGCGGTTATTGACAGTGAAGATTCATTAACTGTTTATTCGGCGAACGGTGTTGTTATTGAGAAGGAGTCATGTTTTTTAGATTGGAGTGCTGATCTAGTGGAAAACCAAGGTTATGCTCATTTCATGTTGAAGGAAATCTACGAGCAACCAAGGGCTTTTGCTTCTTCCTTAGAGCCTCATATTGATCTAAAAAGCATGAGTGTCCGTTTGCATCGAGATCAGGTTAAAGATGCCCAATTAACAGATCAACAATTATCAGAAGTGAAGAGGGTGTTGATCATAGCCTGCGGAACAAGTTTTTATGCGGGGATGTATGGTAAATATTTATTAGAAAAGTGGGCGCGTTTACCAGTAGAAGTCGATATAGCCAGTGAGTTTCGTTATCGTGAACCGATTATTGAAAAACACACACTGGTTATCACCGTTTCACAAAGTGGGGAAACGGCGGATACTTTGGCTGTATTAAGACAGGTTAAGAAGTTAGGAGCGAAGGTTCTAAGTATTTGCAACGTAGAGAATTCAACAATTGATCGAGAAGCCGATGGGCATCTTTATCTAAACGCAGGCCCGGAGATTGGTGTGGCCTCAACAAAAGCTTTTATTAGTATGTTGGCAATTCTAAATGTGTTTTCTATCTTTATGGGACGTTTAAGAGATAATTTATCACTTGATGAAGAAAAACAAATTGTTAAAGATATTCTCTCGGTCCCTTCAAAAATGGAAGGCGTGTTGTCTTATGATAGTTTCTTTGCCGAGGCATCAAAAACTTTAAGAGAATTTCGAGGATTTCTCTATATGGGAAGAGGAGTCAATTTTCCTATTTCTATGGAGGGAGCCTTAAAGCTCAAAGAGCTGGCATACATGCATGCAGAAGGATATGCCGCTGGAGAAATGAAACACGGTCCTTTGGCATTGGTTGATGATCGTATGGCAGTGGTGATGACAGTTCCTGATGACGGTCTCTATGAAAAAACAATGAGTAATTTAGAGGAAGTCCGAGCGCGTGGGGGGCGGATCATAGCCATTGGCTCTGGAGAAAATAAAAGATTACAGGAGATCAGTGAACATTATCTGTCCCTACCCAAATCATCTTGGAATGTAAACCCTATTTTAGCAGTTATTCCTATGCAACTAATGGCCTATCACTTAGCAAATTCTCTAGGATTGGACGTAGACCAACCAAGAAATCTAGCAAAATCTGTCACAGTAGAATGAGAAGAAGGTTATTTTTCTATAAAGTGCAGGAATTCATCATAGAAAACATCTATGAAAATTAAACAAATTACAGCGCGTACAAGTTTTGCACACAACCCCCCATTAAACTAAAAATAGACCTAGAAAAAGAATTAAAGATTTTTTTATACACTGCTCAATAGGGGTAGAAGGATGTCTACTTAAATAATTTTAAGGTGTTAGGTCTTGGTGTGGTTTACATGAAACATAAACTAATAAAACATACATGTTATTAATTTTAGAAATTTAGTTTTTCATACCCACTTAATAGATTTTTAAAAGGAGAGCTTAAAGCAAAAAGGACTATTTTAAATAGTCCTTTTTGCTTTAATGAAATTTTATTGTCTTTGTGTGTAAAGCTTAGTTACAAACCTAGTGTTTTAGATGTAAGTAGATCTCATCTACAAAGGTTTTTCATCATACGAGCAAAGGTCCTTAGCGCAGAGTCTATATCATCAGTTCCTTTCTTATAAAGACTCAAATGAGGGACCCATATATTAGAAAGACTTGAGCCTAATATTTCTGTTTCTTCAAGAATAATACCACCTTTAATTGGCAAAGAGGGGGCAACAAGTTTGATTGATTTAACTAATTCTTTAGTTTGACGTCTCTTAGTTCCCCAAACAGCACTAGCATGTTCTAAGTTGTTGTAGTAGTGCTCATTCGTCCCATAAGCAGTCATACTTTCTGCAGCTATGGAAAGCCCCTTTGCAATACCACATTCCGACTCTGTATTTGCAAAAGAAGTCGAAACTATTAAACTAGCAAAAACAACTATCAATGATCTCATGATTCCTCCTGATTACTCATCTGAGTAATGGTTTAATTACAAGCCTTGCAAATTACAGCGCGTACAAGTTTCGCACACACTGCAAGAAATTTATAGCAAAGAAAACTTCAATATTACGAGTTACTTAAATTGTTCGCCAAGAGAACAAACACCTGTTCTAGTCTCTTTTTTAGAAGTAATAACCCCAGTGCTGTTTTTAATATGCATAGTGATTAAGTTATTATCACTATCTTTAAAACTAAAATGTAACAAATTTTTCTGGTTCTCTATAATTGTGGAGTTTACCTCTATTGCAATGCCTGCTTTTGAAAGAGCCATAATCGTCTTAACAGGAGCACTAGAGTCGCCAAGAGTGACTGTTGCAACCCAATCTTTCAAGTTCAAGTATGCTGTAAAGTCAAATTTAGCATCAGCATCAGAAAACTCACATGAAACAGCCTTAAAAGAAACGTTGGATGAAACTTTCAACTCAGAATTTGCGCTTGCATGAATAGAGACTCCCAACAAAAGGGATAATAATATTTTTTTCATAAGATTCTCCTTATTTATGACCCTTTGTAACAAGGGTTTAAGTTTTATTAGAGCTTGTGCTCATAATTCAGTTTGCTTAACAGGAGGTTTAGACAAAGAAGAAGAGACAAGCAAGCAAAAACTTAACTAAGCGCAATAGCCTAAGATGTCTACCTGAGCCACCTTGTGAGCGTGCTGTCCATGAGCAACAACGCACAGCACCAGCTCTCCCCCCCCCCTTTTTTTTTCCGTTGTCCCCCTTCCCGTTGTTCCCCTTCCCGTTGTTCCCCTTCTCGTTGTTCCCCTCTCGTTGTTCCCCTCTCGTTCTTCCCCCCACCCTCCGTTGTTCTCCCCCTCCCTCCCTCCCCGTTGTTCCCAGTCAAGCGCAGGTTTCTAAAGTGAGTTTTTTAAGTGGGCTTTTGTTTTCAGATGAGTTCGGCTTGGTGCTCTGCTCGCTGAAGCGAGCGGTGCAGCCAAACGCATGTCTGAATCTGAAAATAGAAGCCCACTTAAAAAACGGCACCATTCGCCCAAACCCAGCAAAAATTGGTTAAAAGTTAAACAAAACCCCAACCTTTACCAAAATAATTCAGAAATTCGCATAGTTTTCTCGACCTGTCTTAAGTCTAGATGAATTCAGGCCGACGAGTGTTTGTGAGATAAATTTTCTAGGGAGTGACTAAGCAATGAAGAATAAGAAGGATCTAGAATTTCAAAATTTAGCACAATGGCATGTTTTGAGAGGAGAGACAAAGAGTGGTCCTTTTAGTTATTTAGAAGTTATTTCCATGCTTCAGGGAAAAGATGTTTTTGAGTTTGATTATATTTGGAAAAAAGATATGAAAAATTGGGAGCGTATCGCTCTATTAGAAGAGTTCAGTTCAGAGGCAATAGGTCATTTGAAAAAAAATGAGGATATTGAGGTGAAGGATGTTTTTCATCGTCGCCGGCATCTTCGAACCGCATTTCAGGAGAGGGCTCTTGTGCATAATAATAAGTGCTTTTGGAATGGCAAAGGAATTGAAATAAGCTCAGGCGGAGCTGGAATTATTATGGAAAATGCAACCCTACAGCCGAAGGATGTTTTATTTATACATTTTGTTCCTAGTGGAGAGATACCTGCCTTTAATGCTATTTGTGAAGTTGTTGGTAAGCAGTATGTAGATGGGGTGGAGAAAAAAGATGAACCTATTCGTTACGATGTGAAGTTCACTGGTTTAGATATAAAAGCACGTAAAAATATTAGTGTGTTTATAAATAAAAAATTCCCCAATGCTTCCTAAATTAGGGTGGTCGTTTTATGATTTGGATAAGAATATTCTGGTTATCAATTTTGTCCCTAATGATGTCTTGTGGGAACAAGAAGTTTGATATTAAATCGCAAACAAGGGCCTTCAAAGGTTATGTGGAAGTCAATAACAAAGTTGATATTTTGTGGGTTCTTGATAATTCATCTTCGATGGAGAGGCATCAAGAGCTTTTGAGTCAGCAGGTAGATTTCTTTATGAAGTCTATTCTAAAAGGTAATTATGATTTTCATATTGGCGTGATCCATACGGATATGACTCCGAGTAAAGGGCCTGGAGTTTTATTGGGAAATCCTTCGGTGCTGACGTCGTCGACCTCTGATGTTCAGAGTCTCTTGCAGGAAAAATTCCAGGTGGGAGATACTGGAACTAACTTTGAGCAGGGGTTGGCAGCAATGGAGGCAGCTTTGTCCCCGGATTATTTACAGGGAGTTAATCAGGGTTTTCTCCGTCAAGAGGCTTCCTTGGTGGTGATATTTCTTAGTGATGAAGATGACCATAGTTCTGAAGAAGTGACTCATTACATTCAAATTTTGAATCAATTAAAAGGAGCGTCTGCGAAGAAAAGTAGAGGTTGGGATGTCCATTTTATTGGTGTTCTAGAGGATAGTTTGTCTTGTACCACGATGAATGACTACTCCGAAGTGGGTCAACGTTACATGGAGATGGTGAACGAATCTGGAGGAGCTAAAGAATCTATCTGTGCGGCGGATTTTTCAACAGCTTTGTCCAGAATTCAATCAAGAATAGTGAGTGTACTTACGGATTTTCCTTTGGATAGAAGGCCTATTATTGAGTCTATTCAAGTTTGGACAAATGATGTTAAAGTGCCTCAAAACTCAGAGAACGGTTGGGTTTATTTAGCAGATAAAAATGCAGTGTCTTTTCGAGGGTCGTTCATTCCTAAAAATGGGGCAAAAATTCGCGTGGATTTTACTCCAGTGAGTGTTTTTGAGTGATTTTTCTTGTAGGTAATACGCCCTAACTATTCTTTTTAAGATGTTTTTTTCTTTCTTCTTCGGCGTTTTCTACGCTTGTTTTTCTTACAGGTAATATTAATAAAACCTTAAAAATTCACGATCGTACAAGTATGTGACCTCTTAGGGTTATCTGTCAAGTGTGAGAAGAAGCTGTGAAAGTGGGTTGGCCAATATTAGGGGATGGATGGTGTGGGTCCACTGATTTTTCTTGCAGAGGCTCGGAATTTAACGGGAATTCAGTGACAGAGGGAAAGCGGTTTGGTAGGGTTTGGTGGCATTTGCAAGTGAGAGTCGTGTAGAGGAGATAAGGGTATGCCAGAAAACCCTTCTGGAGTGGATATGGGCGTGGGAGCTGGGGGTGTTTTGCCTGGTTCTCAGATGAGTTCGCGTATAGCTGGTGATCAGACGGTTCAAGATGAATCCCGTGCTTTTGCTATGACCACCCGTTTAGATAAGCTTGTGGCGTGGGGTCGTAGAAATTCTTTATGGCCTTTGCCCTATGGAACGGCCTGTTGTGGTATTGAGTTGATGTCAGTGATGGGGCCTCGTTATGATTTAGCTCGTTTTGGAGCTGAGGTGGTTCGTTTTTCGCCCCGTCAAGCAGACTTGATGCTAGTGGCTGGAACGATTACAGAAAAAATGGCCCCTGTCCTTTTGCGTATTTATCAACAAATGTTGGAACCAAAGTATGTTTTGTCGATGGGGGCCTGTGCGAGTTCTGGTGGATTTTATCGTGCTTATCATGTGGTTCAAGGGATTGATCGTATCATTCCTGTGGATGTTTATGTTCCCGGGTGTCCTCCGACTCCAGAAGCTGTTTTGGATGGAGTGATGGTTTTGCAAAAAATGATCACAGACGGGACTCCGCGACCATGGAAAGAGAATTGGAAAGAGAATTGGAAAGATAATTAAGAGATGTTGGTTTAAATGAATGTAAAAATAGAAAAGATAAAAAAAGAATTAGAGGTTAAAAACCTTGTTTTAAAGTCAGAGTTTACAACAGTTTTCAATGATGAAGTGCTGACTCTGGATAAAGAAGAAATTGTTGCTGTGTTATCGCATCTTAAAAAAGAAAGTCATTATGATTTCTTGATGGATATCTGTGGTGTGGATTACCCAAAAAGAGAAAAACGTTTTGAAGTGGTTTACCATTTATACTCATCTAAGGACGCTCAACGTTTGCGTATAAAATTAAAAGTAGCAGAGGGTGAGAGTGTGAAAACGGCAACCACTGTTTGGAAAGGGGCGGATTGGTTTGAGCGAGAGACCTATGAAATGTTTGGAATTAATTTTAGTGGGCATCGGAATTTACGTCGTCTATTAACTCATCACCAATTTGAGGGATATCCACTTCGTAAGGATTACGATGCCGATCGACAACAGCATTGCTATGAATCTCTGCCGGTGCATTTTAATATTGATGATGAGCACGACTCGATTGAACCGAGTGACAACATGGTTCCCATTAATATTGGCCCTTCCCATCCAGCGACCCATGGAACGTTGCGTGTAATGGCTGAATTAGATGGGGAGACGATTGTAAGAGCGAATCCTGAAATAGGTTATCTCCACCGTTGTTTTGAAAAAATGGCAGAAACTCACACTTACAATCAAGTGATTCCCTACACTGATCGCTTGAATTACTGTTCGGCAGCGTCTAACAATATTGGTTATTGCAAGACTGTGGAGAGAATATTGGAAGTTGAAATTCCTGCCAGAGCACAGACAATGAGAGTGATTTTAGCTGAACTATCCCGAGTGATTGATCACATTATAGCTGTTGGAACAGGAGCTGTGGACTTAGGAGCCTTATCGGGGTTCTTTTATTTATTTACTTTTAGGGAAAAGGTTTACACTCTTTTTGAAAAACTTTGTGGAGCACGCTTGACAGTGGCTTTGACTCGAGTGGGTGGAATGACTCAGGATGCACCAGAGGGATGGTTTGATGATGTCCTGGGTTTTTGTAAAGAGATGAGAACTGAGTTAGATCAAATGGAGTCTTTGCTAATAGACAATAAAATTTTTATTAAGAGAACTCGTGATGTTGGTAACATAACACAAGAGAATGCGATTGAGTGGGGTTATACGGGGCCTTTATTGAGATCGACAGGAGTGAGTCAAGATTTACGTAAATCCCAGCCTTACTATGGTTATGATCAGTATGATTTCGATGTTCCTATTGGAAGCACGGGTGATCTTTACGATCGTTATTTAGTGCGCGTTGAGGAAATGCGTCAGTCTTTGCATATTATTGAGCAAGCTTCTCGTAATATTCCTGGTGGGGATTACACGATCAGGGATAAGAATATCGTGTTACCTGAAAAAAAAGATGTCTATGGAAACATCGAGGGTTTAATGAATCATTTTATGTTGGTGATCAATGGCTTGCGGCCTCCTGCAGGAGAACTTTACGATGCGACCGAGGCTCCTAATGGTGAGTTGGGTTTTTATTTAGTGAGCGATGAGAGTGGGAACCCCTATCGTTTGAAAGTTCGCCCCCCTTGTTTTGCCATTTATCAGTCTTTTTCAGAAGTGGCAAAGGGTGGGTTGATAGCTGATGCAATAGCAACGATAGCAACGATGAATTTAATTGCGGGTGAGTTGGATCGCTAGAGAAAATAAAAAGGGTTAATATGTTTAAGTTATCAGATGAAGGTTTGAGTTTTGTAAAAAAGGAATTGGGCAGATATGAGGAATCAGAGTCGGCAATCATCCCATGCCTTTTTATGGCTCAGAAAGAAAATGGTGGGCACATATCCGACGAGGTGATTGACTGCCTAAGTGAGGTAATGAAGCTACCGACATCTAAGATTAATGAGGTTTTTAAATTCTATACGATGTTTAATCAGAAACCTGTTGGGAAACACCATGTGCAGGTGTGCAATAATATTTCCTGCGCTTTAAACGGTGGGCGTGAATTGACAGATTATATCTGTAAAGAATTGGGAACGAGCGTTGATCAGGTGACAGAGGATAATCAATTTAGTGTGTCGCGTGTGGAGTGCTTGGGATCTTGTGGAACGGCTCCTATGATGCAGGTTAACGATAGTTATTATGAGGGATTGGATAATAATTCAGCGATGAAAATTTTGCGGGAGTTGAATTAATGGAATTAAAACTGCTTACAGAATTTTATCATCTTGATGAATTCAGAACTTTAGATGGCTACAGGAAAAATGGTGGATATGCTGTTTTAAAAAAAGCACTAAAAATGAAGCCGAATGATATTAAAGACGAGGTAAAAGCTTCGGGTTTGCGTGGTCGTGGAGGAGCTGGATTTCCTACGGGAGTTAAGTGGGGTTTTTTACCAGACAATAGTGAACCTCGTTATTTACTTTGCAATGCAGACGAAGGTGAACCTGGAACTTTTAAAGATCGCGAGATGATGGAGCGTGCGCCCCATCAGTTGATAGAGGGAATGATTATTTCAGCCTATGGGGTTGGGGCTAATAAGGCTTATATATATATTCGTGGAGAGTATAATTATCCCTATTCTGTGTTGAGAGAAGCACTGGATGAAGCTTATAAAGCGGGTTGTTTGGGTAGGGATATTTTGGGATCTGGTTTTGACTTAGAGATGGATTTATACTCTGGGGCGGGAGCTTATATTTGTGGAGAGGAGACGGGAATGATTTCTTCTCTTGAGGGTAAAAAAGGACAACCTAAATTGAAACCGCCCTTTCCTGCGATTCAGGGATATTTGCGTAAGCCAACTATTGTGAATAACGTTGAAACACTGGCTGCAGTGATTCCTATTATTCGTGATGGAGCGGAGGCTTATAAAAAAATTGGTACAGAGAAGTCGACGGGGACAAAATTATTTTCCATCAGTGGTAATGTGATGAAACCAGGAAATTATGAAGTCCCTTTAGGGGTTCCGTTAAAAGATTTTATCAATCAGTTAGCTGGGGGAGTGCCCCCAGGGCGTAAATTGAAAGCGGTGATTCCGGGAGGTTCGTCAGCTCCTGTATTGACGACTGAAGAGGTGGAAGTTGCCTGTTTAGATTATGAATCTTTATCTGGTCTTGGCAGTATGTTGGGATCAGGAGCGATCATTGTTATAGATGATTCTAATTGTATGGTGGATTTATTAAGTGTGTTGTCACATTTTTATCAACATGAGTCTTGTGGTCAATGCACCCCTTGTCGTGAGGGTACGGGTTGGTTATATAAGATAGTTAACAGTATTTTAGCGGGAGAGGGGAGACTTCAGGATATAGAACTCTTGGAGAAAGTAGCCAATGAGATGAAGGGTAAAACAATCTGTGCTTTATCAGATGCGGCGGCATTACCAGTGTTGAGCTTTATTGAAAAATTCCGTGATGAATTTGAATTTTTTGTGCGCGAAGGGCGTTCAAAGGTGAAGGGAAATATTTATCGTGCACCAGAAGGAGCGGTTCATGCTTAAATGTACAGTCAACGGAAAAGAGATTGAAGTCGAAAAGGGCACGACTGTTATAGAGGCTTTTAAGAAAGGTGAACAGGATATAGCCCATTACTGTTGGCATCCAGGTCTTAGTGTAGCAGGAGCGTGTCGTCTCTGTATGGTTGAAATAGAAGGCAACCCTCGGTTGCAGATTTCTTGTAATACAACTGTGCAAGATGGAATGGTCGTCAGTAACCAAACTGAAAAAGTGAAAGAGGCTGTTCGTTGGGGTTTGGATTTTCATTTGATTAATCATCCGTTGGATTGTCCTATTTGCGATCAGGCAGGAGAGTGCGAGCTTCAGGAGCAGTACATGAAGTTTGGACAGTATGATTCTTCCATGGCAGAGAATAAGGTTAAGAAACAAAAAGTAGTGAGTTTAGGTGAGAGAGTTGTTTTAGATTCAGAGAGATGTGTTCTTTGCTCCCGTTGTGTGCGTTTTACGGATGAGGTGACAGAGACCCATGAGTTGGGAATTTTTAACCGAGGAAATCGTAGTGAGTTAGGAACATTTAAAAATCGTCCGCTCGATAATAAGTACTCTTTGAACACGGTGGATATTTGTCCTGTGGGGGCGTTGACCTCTAAGGATTTTCGCTTTGAGCAAAGGGTGTGGCTTTTAAAAGAGACGGAAACCACCTGCCCAGGTTGTTCTACGGGGTGTAGGGTGAAGGTTTATCATAATAATTCGGGTGTTTATCGTATTAAACCAGTTTATGATAAAGAGGTTAATGGGTATTGGATGTGTGATGAAGGGCGTGATATTTATAAATCAGTAAATAAAGAACAGCGTCTGGGGTATGGTAAAAAACACAATGGACTCTCTTGGGATTTGATGTCTCCAGGTGAAGCGGTTAAATCGGCGGCCTGTGATCTTCAGGGAATAGATAAGAAGTCGGTCGCTTTAGTATTGACGGGCCAATTTAGCAATGAGGAGTATGAAAAAGCCATTGTTGAATTTAAGGGGAGTTATAATTCAGAAAATATTCACCATTGGCAGAATGAAGAAGAGATGGCAGATGATTTTGATGGGTTATTGATTCGTGGTGATAAAAACCCAAATACTCGTGGTTTAAAAGAGGCTTTAAATAAAAATTCTATTGAGGCTGTGCAGTTGAATCAGCTAGAAGAGAAAATAAATTCTGGTGTTATCAAAGCTGTCATTGTGGCTTCTCCTGAGAATTTGTTAGGGTATAGTGATTTTAGTAACAAGGTGAATTTATTTTCTAAGGTAGAGAAGATCGTGTGGTTAACAGCGGTGAAGAGTAAAGAGCTGGACTCTTTGATAGGTGATGTTTATCAGATACCATTG
Source organism: Bdellovibrionales bacterium (assembly GCA_965217115.1). Lineage (GTDB taxonomy): Bacteria > Bdellovibrionota > Bdellovibrionia > Bdellovibrionales > CAYMLA01. The sequence goes on from OZ244239.1 coordinate 1,672,798, forward strand.
AAGACCTTTGTTGAAAAATCGGGAACAACGATAAACTATGCAGGATTAGAGAGGAAACGACAGAAGGCGATGATTATTATATCTACGGCATTCACTTTAGATCAGGCGTTAACTTTGTTGGTTGGAAAAAACATTGTTCCTGAAACTGTAACTGGTGTGGGGGATAAGACGTCAGAAGTGACCGATCATGTAACTAACCAAATGCGTGTGACAAATGAATTTGTTCACAGAAGAGGTTCTTTATGAGTATAGTTAAAAAGCCTTCTGGTGCGTCTAAGTGGTATGTTTTTAGCATTTTTATTGGTTTATCTATTACGATAAGGAAAATGTTTCACAACCTTTTTAATCAGAGTAAAATGCCGACGTTGAATTACCCTGAAAAAAAATATGAATATGGTCCCCGTTTTAAAGGCAATCATGTTTTGACGGTGAAGAAAGACGGATCTTTACGTTGCACAGCTTGTATGTTGTGTGCGACAGCTTGTCCAGCGGACTGCATTGATATTCAGGCGGCAGAGCATGATGATTTCGCAGTGGAAAAATTTCCTGTGAAGTACAACATTGATATTCTCCGTTGTGTTTTTTGCGGCTATTGTGAAGAGGCCTGTCCAGTCGACGCGATTCGCATGGGGCCTGAATGGCAAACTCCAGGGCTAAATGGTCGTTCTTTTGTTAATGATATTCAAGAGTTGGCTTATCGCCCTGCCTTGAGAGGTGGAGTGTTGAGTGTGGTGGATGAACAAGAGCGTCACGATTTTGGTATTTAAACAAATATTTTAAAAAATATGCTAAAAAAATAATTAAATTTCTGTATGGTTTTTTGTGATAAATAGTGGAACTGTTCCCAAGAGATCCATTGACCCATTGATTGAATACGGCCTTTTTTTCTAGAGTCTCTCCCAAAAGAATCCAGTTCTTTTCGGCGAGTTTGGCTTGGCGACTTCCATTGCATTTCTCTGCAATGGGAGGTGACAAACGGATGTTTGAGCAAGAAAAGGGCTGGATTCTTTTGGGAGAGACTCTAGAAAAAAACGGATCATCAGAGAAAAACTGGCTCCACTATTGTTTGTCATAAAGAATCCAGTTCTTTTCGGCGAGTTTGGCTTGGCGACTTCCATTGCATTTCTCTGCAATGGAAGGTGACAAACGACTGTTTGAGCAAGAAAAGGGCTGGATTCTTTTGGGAGAGACCCTAGAAAAAAAACGGCTCATCAGAAAAAAACTGGCTCCACCGGTATTTATCACAAAGAACCTTCTGTATGAACTCTTTATGACAATCTGCGCAGGGGTTAGACACCTCAAAACTTCTCAAACATTGATAGTTTGATATCTGAGCTATTTTTTCAGTGGCATAGAATGTGTAGTTTAGACTCTTGAAATGGGTGGTTTTTTAGTTGACTTCTCAAGAGGAAGTCTTCACAAAAACATAATAATATTAACTACTTAAGGAGATTTTATCTATGGAAAAAATATTGATTGGTTTTCTCATGTTGGCCCTTGTTGGTTGTGGTTTAGAAAAAATGCCTCCTGTGGAGAAAATACCAGATGCTGAGTTGTTTGATCAAAATTTGTCTCCAAGTAAAGAGGACAATCCGTTCCATGTGAAGACGGTGAGTGAATCAAAAGTTTCTATAAATGAGGGAAAAATTCAAAAGCGCCTTCCCAGTTCTTCTTTAAATGAAGGAATAACTTCTGTAGGTGAAGGCTTAGCTGGAATCAAACCTCGAGTATTCACGACAAAAGAAGGGTGTCAGAGAGAGAATAAATATGAAAATCGTTTAACGGTTATAGAAGAAGAAAAAGTAATGAGTCATTTAGATTTAATGTGTAAAAGAGTAGATTTATATCGAAAGAGAAAAAAAACTCGATTAGAGACACGAGATAGATATTTAACGAAAGAATTTTTACCATTGATTTCCTCGATGCATTTGCCAACTAGAAATCTTCAAGAATGGAAAAAGACAAGTATTTCTAAAATGAAAAAATATTTTACTTGTATGATCACAGCTGAAATTATCATTGTGAATGAGAGAATACTGAAAGAGAGAGGGTTTTTAGAGGGTATCCATGTTGGGTTAGGGGAGAATGGGGGAATATCTGAAGAAGAAGATGTGTATTTAGGAAAACTCGCAAATAAATACTTGGGTGAAAGGAAAAATATTTCAGAGAGTAATAAAAAACTAGTTAATGTTCTATTAGATAGAGTGGATATCATACCAACCTCTTTGGCTCTGGCACAAGCGGCGAAGGAAAGTGGGTGGGGTGGAGCTAACGATGGCGCACGGTTTGCTCGTCAAGCCTATTCATTATTTGGTCAGCATTACTCTGGTGATCAAGGAAGCATGAAGACTTGCGAAGAATCCGCTATAAAGGTAGCGATTTTTAGTTCAACTTTAAAATCGGTACAGTCTTATGTACATAATCTTAATACGGGTAGAGGATATAAAGAGTTAAGGGATATTAGAAAAGAATACCGAGATAGGGGGGAAACTCCAGATGGCTATGGCATGGCAGGTGGGCTTGGGAGATATTCTGCTGATGGAGAATATATCAAATCTTTACGTAATGACTTTATTTGTTCCTATCAGTGGCAAGCTCTAGATAACTACACAGTGAACTTATCTGAGACGTATTCACAAGTTAGTTTTAAAAAAATGACAGGAGAGCACCCCTGCCATTAGTGACGAGGCGATGATTTCAGAGTCTATGGACGGTGTGTGAACTAGCCTTTTGTCGTTATTTACTATGAGAATGAAAGATAGAGAATCAGGTCATAATCAAAACCCGTGAACTGATCTACTAGTCCATAGCTTCATAGTTTATGAATCCCTCGACAAGTCTATTTAAAAAATGCTAAAATTCAAAAAAGAGCATTTTTAAGAAATATATAAAGACTGGGGGGTTTAGTGTTAAGGAATATTTTATTCAGTTCGATAGGTTTTGTGATTTTTTTGGGTTTTTCAACGCCTTCCCATGCATTGTTTGAAGCGCAAGCCCATTTAGGGTATCAAACATCAGATTATAATTTTTCTAGCATTGCAGGTGATCCTGTCAACAATAGTCTCGATTTAAAAAAACTAGATGTCCTTGGTTTAGATTTAACTGTGGGTATTCCCTTTATTCCTTTTGACATTGGTGTAAGATATGAAAAATTAGCAGGGGAAATTTCTCCAAATCTTTTTTATGCAGATGTGAAATCTGTAAGGAAGTCTATTTTAATTAAAAGGCGGCTTTTTGATTTTTTTGGATATTTTGGTGTACTAGGTTCTATAGGTGTTTCCCACGATAATGAGTATACAGTGAAATCGAATGAAGTGCTCCTTCAAAGGGAGAGGCCCAAAACTGATTTCAGTTATTCTATTTCTCTTGAGGGAGGCGTGAACTTAATTGGAATTCAAGTGGGGGCAGAGGTTGGTTATCTTGGTCTTAAGCTTAAAGGAAAATTTGAAACGATTGATCTTTCAGGGCCCTATGGAAAGATTCTTGTGGGTATAGGGTTTTAGTTGGGATGAAGGCTGTTATTCGTCACTTGGGAGATTTACAAAGTTAAAGTAACTCCGATAAGTTGCCTGTTTCTTTGTAGGTTTTTGGTTTGAAGGGGAGTTTCTTGTGATTGACAGCAGAGCTAAGATGTTAGCAACAACGGTGCGTAAGCTGTATCAGCGTGGGGCACGTGTTAATATTCAAAAGATTTTAGAGAAAACACACGAGGCAGACATTGCCAATGTTCTTGAGAACTTTTCTAAACAAGAGAGAGTTGAAATTTTTCGCCTATGCTCTTCTGATGAGAAGAGGGGAGAGGTTTTAAGCCATTTAGAGGCCCACGTTCAGGAAGAGTTATTATCTAGTTTTGATCAGAAAGAGATAAAAAAAATCATGAGTTATTTGGACAGTGATGATGCTGCTGGTTTGCTGAGAAATGTGTCAGAGGACTTTGCCAATGAGGTTTTAGCCTCGATGGATAAAGAGGAGTCAGAGGATGTGGCTGATCTTCTTGGCTATCCTGAGGGGTCTTCTGGGGCTCTGATGAATTCTGATTTTTTGTCTTTGAAACAGGATATGACAGTGGCTCAGGCGATTGGTCAAATTCAGGATCAAGATGAAGATTTAGCAATCACTTTTTATGTGTATGTGGTTAATGATTCTGGTCATTTGGTTGGAGTGATTAGTCTCAAGCAAATGTTATTAAATCGAAAAAATGAAGTTTTAAAAAATATTATGTCGAGGGATATTATTAGTGCTGAAATCAGTCAGGACCAAGAAGAAGTGGCTAAAATGGTCGAGCATTATGATTTCTTGTCAATTCCAGTGACAGATGCTGCGAACAAGTTAATGGGTGTAATAACTGTTGATGATGTGTTGGACGTTATTCGGGCTGAAAGCGAAGAGGATCTTTTGGCCATGGGACAGGTTGGAATTATTGATGAGCATCCTTTGAGTGCATTCAGAGCAAGAGCACCGTGGTTATTTTTGGCTTTCATTGGCGGTATAGCGTGTTTTACTGTGATAAAGATGATTGCCTCTTTGCAAGGAAGAGAATCATTGAACCACTCTGTATGGCTGGTGGTGTCTTTCTTACCTTTGATGTTAACGATGGGAACAACAGCGGGGAATCAGGCAACGACTGTTGCAATTGGAGTTTTATCTAAAATAGGTCATTTAGAGACAAAGAAAATTTTTTCCCATGTTATAGGGGAGTTGACTCTATGTTTGGGGATAGCTTTTGTGTTTTTATGTATTATTGGAGGTTTGGGCATATTATTTTATCCTGAGATGATAAGATTGTGTTTTATGATGGCGATAGCATTGGTATTGCAGATGTTATTGTCTGTGGGGATAGGGAGTTCAGTCCCTTTTTTCTTAAATCGTCTATCCATTGACCCTGTGGTGGGTTCGGTTCCTTTGTTAACGACTGTGATTAATTTAACAGCGGTAACAGTTCTCTTCCTGTTAGCGTTTAATTTTGGTGGATTTTGAGTGAAGGGAAAAGAGCGGGTTTTTGTTTTACGCTCTCTAAAGTTTAAAGAACATGATTCTATTGTTCATTTTTTAAATGCCAAGGGAGCCAAGTTAATCTTAATAGCTAAAGGTGGGCAAAAAAGTCAGAAAAGATTTTCAGGCGGAGCTTTAGATCCGACTCAATATATAGAAGTTACTTACACGATTAAGAAGAATCAGATGTCTAGTGGTTTCTATGGCACTTTGGATGAGGCTCAAATATTAGACTCCTTTAATGGCTTAAGAGAGAACTATGAACGTTTGGAATTGGGAATTTATTTTACACATTTAATAGGGAAGATCAGTCAAGAGGGGGTGATTGACCAGGGAGAGAATTTTCAGCTTCTTGGTAATGGACTTAAGGCCGCCGAACAGGTGAGAGATTTGCTAAAACTTAAAGCCCATTTTCTTATTAAACTTCTTTATCATCAAGGGGTTTTGGAGCCAGAAGAGAGGATGACTGTTTTTCTTGGAAAATCTTTGGTAAAAAGTGATGATATTGAAATAGATAAAAAACAATTAAAGACTGTATTTGATGGAATAAATAAAAAGCTTAATGATTGGTTTGAGACCTTAAATATTCCTCAGTTACTTTGAACAGAGTGAATTTGAAGAATTATTAATAATCACATTATCTGAGTAGACAGTATAAATTTGGCAGCTTCGATGAGGTTGTTACAAATAAACTCAGGAGATGCAAATGGGGATTTCTCTGGAGATTCTGTTCCATTAAGAAAGACACCTTTGGTACCAGCTCTGTGACCAGCCTCTATATCTGTCATGCGGTCACCGATGATCCATGAGTCTCTTAAGTCAAGAGAGTGTTCTTTGACAGCAAGATCGAGCATACCCGTGTCAGGTTTACGCATGGGGTGATTAGAGTCAGGAAGGTGGGGCGCATGATAGAAATGCTTCATGGCGATGGGAATATCATGTTCTAAGAATTTTTTGGTTATCAATTGATGAATTTTGTGAAGATTTTCCTCTTGAACAAGTCCACGGGGAATACCAGATTGGTTGGTTACAATAATAATTTGAAAACCAGCATGGCTAAGACTTTTTATCCCCTCAATGGCATTTGGTAGGTAATGAATTTGTTTGGGATCATTAAGGTATATTTTATCAACAATAATGGTCCCATCGCGATCTAGAAAGAGGGCTTTTTGTTTCATTTTATGATGCTCCTAAGTTTGTTGTGAATAGTTAGCACTGCTTTGATAAAAAACCAAATTGAAGCATCGGCTCTATGCTTTCCGACTGTTTTTGTTGAGTGGGTGAAAATCTTCTAAAGTTTTGGCGAGTTCATCAATTCCTAGGTGAGTGTATTTCTCTGTGGCTTGGAGACTCTGGTGACCGAGGAGTTCCTGTAGGGTTCTTAAGTTAGCTCCGCTAGAGAGGATATGAGTGGCAAAGCTATGTCGTAGGGCATGGGGTGAAAGAGGTTTGAGGAGGTTTGCAGAAACACCAGCATCACGGATCATTTTCCAAGCTGAGCGAGGATTGAGGGGGGCACCCCATAGGGAATCGTGGAGGGAGTGGTCGGGAGATGTCTTTTGTGAGAGTTCTTTTTTCAATGCTTCAATAGCCAATAGAGGAAGAGGGCAAATGCGTTCTTTCTGGCCTTTCCCCATGATTTTGATTTGTCCCTTGGCGATGTAAATATTTTTTATTTTAAGTTGGCAGGCTTCACTGACTCTGAGCCCTCCACCATAGAGAAGAAGGGTTAAAAGCAGTGTTCTCTGCCCTTGTTGTGATTTTGATGCCTCTCTCTGTAGATGTCGCACCAGATGCAGGGCTTCATCCAGTGAGAGAAAGTGGGGAAGCTTTTTCGGAACTTTTGGGCAGGTGATTTGATGGGCAAGGTTTTTTTCGATGATTTTTTTCTCATAGAGCCACTTGAAAAAGGATTTCAAGGTAGCGGCCTTCCTATTGCGAGATGAAAGGCTGAGAGTCCCCCAGCGGGATTGGGCGTTTCGCGCTAATTGTAAGAGCTGTTCGCTGGTTATCAAGGGCGACTTTTTCCCTGGATGGAGTTCAAAGCTAATATTTTTATCGATTGAAGTGAATTTTCCAAAATTCTGAAGAAGGAAGGCCTGGGTTAGATCGGTGGTGTAGGCTTTCAGTGTGTGTGGGGAGAATGTTTTAATAAACAACAGTGATTTTATATAGTTAGAAGATGTTTCAGCAATGTTTAGAACAGTATCAGAGGTGATTTTGGGCATCAGTAGAGGGCCTTATTTGGATTTGAGAAAAAAGATGGGGGTTTTATAAAAATTCCTTGCTTTTCAGGTGACGCACTGTTACAATCCATTTCAACGCATAGCATCAAAATGAGACACTTTGTAAAATAACACGTTTATAAATATTCATCCTAATTAGGAGTTTAACATGTCAGAGAATAAAAAACCTTCATCTCTACCGTCTTCTGCTAGTTTGGAGCAGAAATTTTGGACTAATGGTCAGTCAAATCAAGTCATTCAGAACAAAAAAATCATATATAAGTCAGATGTCATGGAGCAGATGATGAAGGTGATTATGCGTGTGGCCCCATCACATGCCAACGTTTTGATCTTAGGTGAAAGTGGCACGGGTAAGGAGCTTATTGCTCACGCCATTCATGAAAAAAGCAGCCGTAGGGATAAGTCTTTCGTGGCAGTGAACTGTGGTGCTTTGCGCGAAACTCTATTAGAGAGTGAATTGTTTGGTCATGAAAAAGGAGCTTTTACAGGAGCCTATTCTCGTAAAATTGGTCTTGCTGAGGTCGCTAGTGGTGGAACATTATTTTTAGATGAGATTGGAGAGTTGAGTCAAAATATTCAGGCGAAACTTTTACGTTTTATTCAGGAAGGCGAGGTTTATCGAGTTGGCGGAAAGGAGCCCATTAAGATTGATATTCGTCTAATAAGTGCGACAAATCGTGAGTTGGATGATGAGGTGATCAAGGGTAATTTCCGTGAAGATCTTTTCTACCGTATTAATACAATTATGGTGAGTGCACCTCCTTTGCGTCGAAGAAAAGAAGATATACCTATTTTAATAGAGCATTTTTTGGCTAATGGAGTTCATAGTTACTTAGATCGCGGTCGTGTGGTGAGTGAGGAAGCAATGGAAGTGTTAAAAAGATACGATTGGCCAGGTAATATTCGTGAAGTACAAAATATTTGTGAGAGACTTCAAATTTTATCCGAAGGTCATACGATCATGCTAGGAGACCTACCTTCAAACATCAAAAATTTAGAACAGAAATTAGGGACTGAAGAAGGATATGATCCAACAATAACAATTCATGAGTTGGAAAAACGTCATATTTTAAAGTCGTTGGACCACTTTGATGGTAATAAAACTCAATCGGCTAATGCCTTAAAAATCACGATAAAAACTCTTTATAATAAATTACATGAGTATGGAGAATTTGATCGTTACGCGGTTCACTATCGTTCTAAATAAAAACACAGGACATTAGGATGAACAAAAAAAACCTCTTTTAAGAGGTTTTTTTTGTGGTGCTCTTTGCCTTTGAATTCCTCCCTAACAGTGTCCTTTAAAAGTAGCCACCGTCATCTCCGCCGTCATCATCGCTTATATCTTTAAAGGGGTTGTCTGAAGGGTCATCAAAGGTGTCTTCAGATTCAGGATCGTCTTCCCAGTCATTGGAGGTTTCAATAGAGGAAGAGAGATCGTCAGGCTCTGTAGATTCATCATCGTTTGCTATTTTTTTGTCTCTAGGGTCTTTTGCGATAAAAGGGTTGCCTGATGTAGACAAAGGAGTGTCGTCTGTATCGTTAGCGATGTCCTCAAAAGAACGGACTTTAGGTTTCCTTGTTTTCCCGGCACTCGTGGGTCGTCGGTTTGTTGATTTATATTGGGCAGTTTCTTTTTCAGAAGGAATAATAACCTCATCACCAATATTAGGGGAGAGTGGAGCATTGGCCATTGTTTTTTTCTGAGGGGCTTTTTTTCGAGGTGTTTTCTTTTTAGTGACTTTCTTTTTAGTGGCCTTCTTTTTAGTCACTTTCTTTTTAGTGACCTTCTTTTTAGTGGCCTTCTTTTTAGTGACTTTCTTTTTAGTGGCCTTCTTTTTAGTGACTTTCTTTTTAGTGGCCTTCTTTTTAGTGACTTTCTTTTTAGTGGCCTTCTTTTTTTTGGCTAAACCTTTTTGAGTGATTTTTTTTTTAGTTGTTTTTTTCTTAGCCATAATAACCTCTTGAAAAATGATTATGTTGTTTTAACCTATCTCTTACTTGAGTTCAAGTTGAGAAGGTCGAGATTTACCATAGATAATTTGAGTGAATCAAGAGGGTTATAAATTTTTAAGAATTTGAGCGATTTCACTGGCATTGAGTGTCATAGAGATAAAAAAACCTCCACGGGAGGAATTCTTTTCTGGAATATAGGCATATTTTCCTATGACTTGGTTGTCTTTTCGCTTTATAGAGAGCTCTTGATAATAATAGGGGTCAAGAGGGGTTTCTATATATAGGGCTAAAGCTCCATTGCCTTTGTATGTGTGGATTGTGGCGTATGAGTCAATGTTTATCTCTTCATGTGTGAGGGTTTTTCCTGAGAGACCTGGCAGAGAGTCTCCGTTTGGTAGAGTTGAGGAAGTTTGCCCTGTTGGAGGTTTGGCAATGGAGGAGAGGGAAGTGTTTAGCATTAAACCCGAGAGACCGTCGGTCCTTGTCATTGCTCTCAGCGTTGTGCTGCTATCAAGGTCTTTTGAGAAAGATAAAATATCGGTGTAGCTAGTTAAGGGCAGAAACAGGTTAAGATAAGGAGTGTCAGATGAAAGAGAGATAACTTGTGAGCCATCAAAAAACCCGCCAGCCACAGTAGAGTCGATTTTGAGATCTCTCCATGACCAAAGTCCAGGTTGGTTTTTACCCCCTCCTTGGGAGCAGGTCTGCTTCGTGCAATAAGTTGGAATGGAGAGGTCTTCTTGGAGGCCTTGTCCACAACCACTAAAAAATAAACTAGAGAGCACTAAAAAGAAAGATAAAGAAATCGTGTTTTTATTCATAATAGCAATCTCCATCGAAGTTAAAAGCTTATCGTCTTAAAATCAGGTTAGCTTGATCTATAAGGCATATAAATAACTAAGAAAAGTGTAGAGAAGTTTGTCAAAAAAAAAGGGTTTTAATAAGTATTAATTTTTTTGTAAAAATTATCTTCATATTTTATAAGATATCCCCTTTAAGTGAGGAAACTGTTTAGCAACGCTCGCTACATAAGAAGTGATGGGAGGTTTGTTAAGAGAAGACTTTGCTCAATGTAATACCAAATGATTCTACGGACTGTAGTTCGGTGACTTCTTTGATTTGTCGTTTTCCATGGCTGTTTTTTTCGACGACAATAATAAAATCTATTGTTGATTGAATAAGATTTCGAATGGAGCTGAGACTCCATTGAGGGGCTCCGAGTTGAATGAGCATCTCTAAGCGAGTGATAGCTTCTTGAGTATTGCGAGCATGGAGCGTTCCTGCGCATCCACGATGTCCCGTGGCCATGGCAAGCAGGAGATCCTTAGCTTCGTCACCACGAATTTCCCCGATAATGAGTCGATCAGGGCGCATTCTTAGGGATTGTTTGACGAGATCAGAGAGATGAATGTCTTTTAGTAAATCGTTAGGATCAAAACGAGTCATTAAACGAACACTGGATGTATTTGGAGGAACTAATTCAGCTGTATCTTCTAAAATAATACAGCGCTCATTTTTTGGAAGTTCTTGGAGGAAGGCGTTCAGAACAGATGTTTTGCCACTGCTCGTTGGGCCTACAATAAGAAAGTTTTTCTTTTCTTTTAATGCTTGATAAATAAATCCAAAAGCTGCGTTGCTGGCCCATTGACACTCGTTTAGTTTTTTCAGAGTCCATGGGCTGTTTGGGTGGCGACGGAGGCTGATAATGGGCCCATTTTCAGATACGGGATTTGTAATAATGTGAACACGAAAATTTTTCCATTTTCCATTAGCAAAAGGTGTTGAAATGTTAACGTGTGTATTGCTCTGTTCACAAAACATGAGGAACCATCTGTGAAAAGTCTCTTTTGAGAGAAAGGCGTTTTTCTGTCTCTCAAGTGAGCCGTCTCTGTCTATCCAAATTTCTTGATCACTGTTAATGATGATCTCCTTAAGAGTCTCATCGTTTAGAAGTTGATTGAGAGGACCATGTTGAAAGAATTCATTTTCTAATCGCTCCCGATCATTCTTCTCATATAAAGCAAGGTGTTTATTGATAATATCTTTAATAGGCTCAGGAGATGAATGGGAAGACAGAGCGTCTGGACTTAAACTGCCAGAGACATGGATGTCTTTGTGTATAGAGTCAACAGTTTGCATGAGTGTCTCTTTGTCCATGGGGTCCTTTTTAAGTGGAGAGTTTTTTTGCATTTGTTACTTCTCAGAGAGGAATTTTTTTATAATAGGATTGATGTACTTTATATTTTTTATTTCTTCGCGTAAGCCGTGTCGTTTTTTTCGTGTAGAGATCATTTTAGGTGTGACAAAAATGACGAGTTCCGTTTTATCCATAAGAAAATTACGACTAGAGAATAGGCGTCCAATGATTGGGAGTCTCGAAATAAAAGGAAACCCCTCAGCAGCTTTGCCTTGATTCTGCTGAACAAGGCCCGACAGAACAATAGTTTGTGATTCAGAGAGATTAAAGTGACTCTTGATGCGATTCGTATTGAGAGCAGGCAGGCCATTGGCAGAATGGCCCATGTCGAGAGAGGAAACTTCAGTTTCAATGCCGATACTCATTTGTCCACGAAGATCGGCTTTGGGAGATATCTTAAGAAGGACTCCATACTTTTTCCATACGACATGCTGTTTCCCTTTGTTTATGATCTGTATGGGTATTTCTCCTCCAGCAAGAAAGCTAGCTGACTTACCGCTTTGGCAAACAAGGGTTGGCGTTGCAAGGATTCGATTTTTTCCATTTCTCTCTAGCGCATGAAGCGAAGCGATGAGGTCTTGTGATGAATAGGACGGTGATAGAATATTGGTTTTATAGAAAGAGTTCCATTGAACACCTAGACTTTGAACTTCAGAACGCTTCATCTCAGCGACAGTTATTTGAACTCTAACCATGGGCGCACTGGCGAGAATATAGGGGGAGAGTTTGATGTTGATTCCGTAGGGGGAAGAGATATATGTGTAGGAATTTTTTATTTTTTTTAATGACTGGGGCATCTGAAAATGCAAATGAGGAAAAAATTGTAGATTTAAAGGCTGTAGGTTATTTTTTGAAAAAAGTTGATTGAAATGCTGATGAATCTCTTCTCTAAGATATTCAGAGATATTAGCTTTAAATTTAAAATTAGATGTGGAATCCATACCTTGAGCAATGATAAGCCAATCTTTCAAGCGCAGGAGTTTTCCTCGAAGGGAGATTTGATGATTTTCGTCAACATCGATTCGTAGGCCTTTCATGGAGTCAGTGAGGTGAAGAAGCTTTTTGTAGGTTTTATAATTTTTTTTTGAAATAACAAAGAGTGTCTTTGATTGATTAGATATTTTAATAAAAGCTGTCCCGATTTTGTAAGCGGTGAGTTGTATTTGTGAATGAAGATCTTTTATTTTAGCGATATGTCCGTTGCTGAGCCAGATATGATCATCGGCTTTTATGGGTAAAAGGATTCTTTGACCAATAGCAAGCACGAGGCTGTCTGAGTCTTTTGCTGAAGCCCTTGAATTTGCAAGAATACGATTTGAATGGAAAAGAAAAGAGAAAAAAATAAATAATAATAAATGGCGGGAGAGATATCTGGAAAAAAAGTTGAGACAAGGCATGGGGGTTATCTTTGCAACTCCCACGACGCTGGAAATAGCTGTTATTTGTTTTTAGATGAATAAATTTGTCCGTTAGTTCAAGTTTCGGATAACAGGGAGGCTGTTTTAAATAGAGGGAGGGGAACTGCTTAAAAAATAAGCACAACGCTGGTGTTTAACTCCCTATAACCTCCCTTTAATTCAATTTAAATTTAGAGCCACAGGGGCTAGTAAGTATTTAGAATCTTTATTTGAATTAAGGAATTGACATCAGATGTTGAATGGGTGATTCAAAGTACAGTGTTCATGAAATGAATGTGACGAGGCGTTTTTCTACTGATTATTTATCAGTGTTCAAAAAAAGGAGAGATGGAAAATGAAGATGGAAATGATGGCCCCAATAGCGGGTATTCTGGGATTGTTAATTGCGGCAATTATTTACAGGAACGTTGTGGGCAAACCAGCAGGGAACGAAAAAATGCAAGCCATTGGCGATGAAATTTACCTTGGAGCAATGACTTTTCTAAAAGCTGAGTACAGTAAATTAGTGATCTTTGTTGCTATTGTGGCTGGGTTGCTTTTATGGCAATTTGATATGGCAACGGGTTTGTCATTTATTTGTGGAGCTTTAGCATCAGGTCTGGCTGGTTACATAGGTATGAAAGCGGCAACTAAGAGTAATGTAAGAACAGCCGCAGCGGCTAAAGACAGCGGAGTGGCTTCGGCACTTCTTGTTGCCTTCAATGGTGGGGCTGTGATGGGACTTTCCGTCGCGAGTTTAGGTCTCTTGGGCTTAGGGACTCTTTATTATCTTTTTGCTGACATGATGATTCAAGATACAGAACGGGTTTTCATTCTCAGTGGTTTTTCCATGGGTGCTTCTTCGATTGCTCTTTTCGCTCGTATTGGTGGAGGAATATTCACTAAGGCAGCCGATGTCGGTTCCGATCTTGTTGGAAAAGTAGAAGCCGGTATTCCTGAAGATGATCCTCGGAACCCTGGTGTGATTGCCGATAATGTAGGTGACAACGTGGGTGATGTAGCAGGTATGGGTGCTGATATCTTTGAATCCTACGTCGGAGCTATGGTAGCGGCAATCACAATTGCTGTGACGATGGGTGCAGGGCAGATCACAAATTTGTTTGGTGGGGGAGTTTCGGTACAGATGTTGGTGATCTTGCCGTTGATGTTAGCTGTTTTAGGTTTAGCCGCTTCTGTTTTTGGCATTTTTGGGATGAATTTTTTTAAAAATCTGGCTCCAGCGAAGGCCTTGGCTGTTTCTGAATTCTCGGCGGCAGCATTGTTTTTGTTGGCAGCGGCGTGGTTTTTATCCGCCTTTGGTTACGGTTTTTCCCTGTTTTGGGCGATTTTAGCTGGAAGCGCATGTGGAGTTCTTATTGGTAAGGCAACAGAGTACTACACGTCCTCTAAGCCTGTTTTTAAAATTGTCGAAGCTTCTAAGACAGGACCAGCAACAAATATCATTGCGGGTATATCTGTCGGATTAGAATCCTGTGCAATTCCTCTTTTTCTTATTGTTGTCGCGATTTATTTTTCCCATCACTTCGCAGGTCTCTACGGAATTGCTATGGCGGCGGTCGGGATGTTAGCCACAGTGGGTGTGACGATGACGATTGATGCCTACGGCCCAGTGGCGGATAATGCTGGGGGGATTTCTGAAATGTCTGGTTTAGGCCCTGAGGTTCGTAAAATCACTGATGGCTTAGATGCAATTGGTAATACTACGGCGGCCATGGGTAAAGGTTTTGCCATCGGTTCAGCGGCATTGACAGCTCTTGCGCTTTTTGTGGCTTACAAACAAGCGGTGATTGTTGGAGGATCTGACATATCTATGGATATTACTCAGCCTGATGTGGTTATGGGTATGTTTTTAGGAGCAATGGTTGTTCTTTTTGCGGCGGCTTTGACGATGACTTCTGTCGGTAAAGCAGCCTCTGAGATGGTGACTGAAATACGTCGTCAATTTAAAGAGATTCCTGGATTACTAGAGGGAACTGGAAAACCAGATACCGCTCGTTGTGTAAAAATATCTACGGATGCAGCCTTGCGTGAAATGGTTTTACCAGGTGTGATTGCAGTGATTTCTCCAGTGATAGTTGGTTTTCTTCTTGGGCCAGCGGCTTTGGGAGGAATGTTGGCAGGTTCATTGGTGACAGGTGTGACATTGGCTCTCTTGATGTCTAATGCAGGGGGAGCTTGGGATAATGCTAAGAAGTTTGTCGAGAAAGGCGATATTCCTGGTGAGAAGAAAGGAACCCCAGTTCATGACGCTACTGTTATTGGTGATACAGTGGGAGATCCATTTAAAGATACGACAGGCCCTGCTATGAATATTCTAATTAAACTAATGTCTATTGTGGCATTGATTTTAGCTCCGTTAATTATTTAGTTAGGATTTTTTTTTAGAAAAAACAAAAAAGCTCGGTTTGTACCTGGGCTTTTTTTGTTAGTGACCAATTAAAAAAAAATCTTCAAAGAACACGCTTAAATATTTATTGTTATTATTTAGTTAGGAAGAGCCGATCACTTATTGAGATGATGTTTATCAAGGGAATGACGAATGCATCGCAGTGATAAAAACTATCTTTTAAATCAAGACAAATGCTGTGGAGAAATTCAAAAAGGAAGGTTTTTTTTTCAAAACCTACAAACAGAGCATGTAGGAATGATGATTTCTGACGACTTTCCAGCGTCATTTACCCACGTAAAAACAAATAAAAAAATATGCTCATTTGGAAACAGAGGATTTATTGCTTTTGAGGATTTTTTTAATACTTGGGTTGTTGCAGGGGAACCGATCTCTTTGAAAGAGGACATAAGTAAAGAGTGGTTGTTGAGAGCTTTCAGTAAAAAGGCACATTCTCTTGGCAAGAGGGTCTGTGGTTACTATACGACAAGAAAAATAGCAGATGATGAGTTCTCCTATTTTCGTATTGGAGTTTCTAATGTTGTTGATATTCCGAAATTTAATTTAGAAGGGAAGAAATTTGTTGAAGTTCGTCGAGCATTGAACCAAGGTAAGAAAAGTCGGTTAAGCTTTTTAGAAATAGCACATAAAGAAAAAGACAAATGGATCAGGGAAATATCTAGGCATTATAAAGACTGGTTATCAAGTAAGAAACAACCCGAGGTGAAGTTTCTACTCTCTCGGCCACAAAATATTTTCCCCTATTCAGAAAAAGAAAGATGGTTTGTGGTAATGAGAGATGGAGCTATTCACGCTTTTGCTTCACTGCTTCCTTGTGGGACGAAGTCTTGGTATTTAGACTCATCGATACAATGTATTAAGAGTCATAAGTTTGCTTTAGATTTTTTACTGACAGAAGTCTGTTTACTTTTAAAATCAGAAAGAGAGAGTAGATTCTATATGGGTCTGAATGCTTTCTGTATTAAGAATCCAAAGAATCGGATTGAAAAAGTGGTCTTGTTTGGTAAAAAATTTTATTGGCCCTATCGGTCATCAGGACTTTATTTTTTCAAATCTAAATTCACAGGACGTGAAGAAGAACGTTTTTTCTTTATAGAAAAAGGGAAAAATTTTTTCCTACAGATGCTTGCAATGTTTTGGGTGACTTTCATAGGTTCTTGAAGTGGGAGTGTGCTCACTACTTTTTTAAGAGTTGGTTTAAGAGTCGGCGCATTTTTGTTAAGTGTCGTAAATTCTGTTTAGTTCTTAGGTAATCCTTAATAGGCTCTAAGGGATCGCCACCATAAGTTCCAGGTTCCGTGATATTCTTTAGAACAACTGACAAGGCTGCTAATTGGACATTGTCGCAGATTTCTACGTGGTCTGTGATGCTGGTTTTTCCCCCAGCGACAAAGTGATTTCCAATTTTAGAGGAGCCAGCAATGGCAAAGCCTGCAGTGATGAGACAGTGTTTGCCTATTTGGCAGTTATGGGCGATGTGGCAATGATTGTCTATTTTTGTTCCCTCTCCAATAACCGTTTCGTTAAATGTCGCACGATCTATGGCGCATAGAGCCCCAATTTCAACGTGATCCTCCATGCGAACGATACCTAGTTGGGGGATTTTATGGGATTTTCCTTGGGAATCTTGTGCGAACCCATAACCATCAGAACCTATGACCGCATGGCTTTGGATAAAACAGTGCTGCCCTATGATGCAATGGTGACCAATGACGGCATGGGCGGCGATGGATGTTCCAACGCCTATTTGTGCGTGATCTTCAATGACGGCATTGGCATGGATAGAGGTGTTCTCCCCCAACTGCACTTGGGTGCCAATGGCTGCTCCTGGGCCAATATAGATATTTTGAGGTAAAGTAACGTTGGGGCCTATAGTGGCCGTTGAAGAGATGACTTGAGACGTGGGTTGATCGGGGGTGAAGTATTGGCTATTGATCTTAGCCATGGCCATTTGCAGATGGGAAGTTTGTAACAGGCAAGCGGAGTGTTTTTTGAGATGGTTCACATCTATGGTGCCTGAAAAAATAATAATGCCCGCTTGGGCTGAAATGGCGTTCTCTATCTGCTCTAAAGAAGAGGCGTAACAGAGACAGGAAACAGAGGGTTGAGAGACAGAGCTAACACTAAGCACTTGATTTTCTTGGTCTCCACAGATGTATGTGAGAAGTTTGGGAAAGTCTTTGAGTATCTGTCGGCCGTTGAGGGCGATCATTTTCTTCTCCATTTTTTATTCATAAAATGAGGATTGTTTTTGTTAATTTTACAAATTTTGGGGACAAAACCTTTTTAGTTTTAGTTCTTACTGGACAATAGAGCTTAACTTATTGTAATGTCCAGAGAAATTCGAGATTAGAAGACTTTGATGACCGATGGACCCTCTTTTTGCTGGTCCCTTTGCTGTGAAACTGCAGAAAGTCTTTTTTAAGGAGGCCAGTTTGGCGAAAAAAAAGAAGGCTGTGACCAAGAAGAAAGCGACTAAGAAGGCTGTGACCAAGAAAAAAGCGACTAAGAAGGCTGTGACCAAGAAGAAAGCGACCAAGAAGGCTGTGACCAAGAAGAAAACAGTCAAAAAAGCATCCGTATCTGCTAAGAAAATGTCTGAGAAGACAGATGTAAAAACACTTGAGATCCAGCCTAAAATCCTTCAAAGAAAGGCAAGGAAGGATCCACTTTTGATAAAAAAGCTCACTCGTGCTGAAGAGAAGGCTTTATTAGAGGCCTCTGAGATGACACGTAAATGGCTTGCACTTTATCGTCGATCTTCAAATACCGATGCTCCTAATTACTCTATGGGAGAAAAATATGGGGTGTCAGGCCCCATAGAGCATAAAACCCTTGGTTGGGGGTACATCTTGTCAAACGTGAACGATCGTTTAGAAATTATCTTCAAAAAAGGGGTTAAGACTCTGATTTCTAATTATGATTAGGTCTCTTTTGAAAAAAATAAGTGCTTAAAAATCAGGCAAGTCCTAGAGAGCATCTGCTTAGGTCCAATAAAACTGCCTTTTCCTGGACTTAAATCTTAAATAAAATGAAAAAAAATTGATTATTAGTGTCAAATATTCTTAGGCTATTTATGTGGCTTCTTGGTGGGTCGTTTTTTGTGACATGGAAGTCATTGGTTGTATTGCTAGAGGGGATATATGACATCAGATGGACGATTTACCGAATCCAGGTTTTTTTCGCCGATTTTTAACTCGGCTATTTTTGATGGCCCTATTCGTATTTACTTTGCGCAGCCCCAGGAGCCGTTGGCTCTGGGGCTTCATTTTGAAATTCATGAAAAGAATCGAAAACTCTTGGAGAGAGCAAAGAGCTGCGCCCGTGTTTGGGATGCGATGATCTGCATCATGCTCTATCCCGATACAGAGATGTTTGAGAAATCTTTTACAGCTAAAAACCAGAAAGAGATGTTTATTGCGACTGAAGCAATTGGAGAAGATCACATCATAGGGATTAGGGTTGAGCATGGGCAACAGACTTTTTCTGGAATAGTGTCTTTGATTGAAGACATTATAGAACACTGGGAAGACAAGGTAGTTAATGATGTTTCTGCCGTAAGAGTCTTTTAATAAGAGAAATTTTCTTTGTTCCACTCCAATTAATAGCTCCTTGTATTTTGAGTATCATATCTCCTGAATCGTTTAATAAGACTAAAGCTTGTTTCTTATTTCGATGATTTTAAAAAAATAAGCTGAAGTAAATTAGAGAGGACTTGATATGAAGAGAGAGATGCTAAAATCATCATCAGGTCAGATCGTTGTTGAATATGTTTTACTTATTGTCGTGGTTGTGATGCTGGCAACTCTTATTAGTAGTCAATTAGTGAATCGTAATAGTGAAAACCCAGGTTATTTAATAATGAAGTGGCAACAAATTTTACAAACAATTGGTTCTGATCAATCTGATTAGTCCCATATAGCGATCGCCCCTTAAAAGACAGATTTACGTTCTTTTAACTCCTTGTTGAGGGCCTGTTGCATTTGCTCGCGGATATCATTGGCAAGTTCATGGACAAGTTCGGTGTTATCGGCCGCATCGGGGCCGTAGGGGAGATATAGAGGGTCAAAAATCTTAATTTTCCACTTTATGGGGAGTGGAATGATGTTTAGAGGTAGAGGCAGAACTAGGCCGTAAAGGTATTTGCTGAAGTTTAATTTACGCAGGTTGATGTGAGTCTCTTCTGCTCCAATGACAAGGGTGGGGATGATGGGGGATTGGGTTTTTAAGGCCATTCTTATAAAACCACGTTTAAATTCTTGAAGTCTATAGGCTTCAGAGGATGGTTTGAAGTTCCCATGCTCTCCTTCAGGGAATAAAACGACTAATTGTTCACGTTCAAGATATTTTAATCCGTTGTCTGTTGTGGCCTCAATAAAGCCAAGTTTTTCCGCAGGAACGGAAGTTGTTTTTGTTAAGAACCAGAGGTGGTGGGTTAAAACGCGTGGTACACGTTGAGTTCTTTTAGCTATTTCGTGAGTGAGGACAAGGGCGTCGAAGCCAGAGTAACCCGAGTGATTGGGTGTCATAAGGAATCTGCCTTTTTTTGGGATTTTTTCAATGCCTTCAACTTGAATACGAAAATATTTAGCAATAATCTCCATGAGTAAGTGAGGGAGAACTTTATAAATAAGAGCCTCTCGATTAAAGTTTTTTATATCGAGGAGATTTATATCTGGTAGGCTGAAGAATTTTTTAAGCATAATATGATTTACCTTAATCACCTGTATAAATGGTGACTCTTTGTATAACACCTTAACGTGTTGTTGTACAGGAAGAGAGTTTGTAGATAGACTGATAATATACAGCATTATTGTATTCAAATGAATGGGCTGGGAGAAAAGTATGAAGGGAAAATACATATTAGCGATAGATCAGGGAACAACAGGAACAACTGTTTGTTTGATGGATCGTCGTGGACGTTTTTTGGGTAAAGAGAATAAAGAATTTGAACAAGTTTTCCCTCAACCAGGATGGGTTGAGCACGATTTGGAGAATATTTGGAAATCAACAGTATCAACAATAAATCGCGTGATACAAAAAACAAAAATTAATTCTAAAGAAATCATTGGCATAGGAATAACAAATCAAAGAGAAACAGTAGGCATTTGGAATAGACAAACAGGAAAACCTATTTACAACGCCATTGTCTGGCAATGTCGAAGGACGGCCAAGGACTGTGAGAGAATAAAAAAAACCATGCATCGTGAATATATAGAAAAAACAACAGGGCTTGTTATTGACCCTTATTTTTCAGCAACAAAAATAGGTTGGTTATTAAAAAATGTGAAAGGGGCCAGAGAGCAAGTAAAGAAGGGAAACCTAGTTGCTGGGAATATAGACACATTCCTATTATGGAGATTAACAGGTGGGAAAACCCATAAAACAGATATTTCAAATGCTTCACGGACGCAATTAATGAATTTAAAAACAGGAAAATGGGATCATAAGTTACTAAAAATATTTTCTATTTCTAAAGATATTTTGCCAGAGATATCTTCTAATAACAGCGTCTTTGGATTCACTGAAGGGGTTAAGGGGTTGCCTGATGGAATTCCTATTTCGGGAATGATTGGTGATCAGCAAGCTGCTCTTTTTGGACAGGCTTGTTTTGAGGCAGGTGAGGCTAAGTGCACTTATGGAACGGGAAGTTTTTTGCTAATGAACACAGGTCATAAAATAGTTTCATCAGAGAATCGCCTGTTAACGACAGTTGCTTGGCAACTAGAGGGGAAGGGGAAAATAACTTATGCCCTAGAGGGAGGAGCTTTTGTTTGTGGATCGGCTGTGCAGTGGTTGCGTGATGGCTTAGGAATTATTAAAAAGAGTTCTGATATAGAGAGCCTTGCCGAAAAAGTGGAGAGCAGTGAAGGTGTTGAGTTTATTCCTGCTCTAACGGGTTTAGGGGCTCCTCATTGGAAGCCTGAAGCCAGAGGAAATATTTCTGGGTTAACTCGAGGAACGACAGTGGAACATATTGCACGGGCGACCTTAGATGGAATGGCTTTACAAAATGTAGAAATTTTGAATTGTATGCAGAGAGATGCAAAGAAAAAACTTAAAAGCCTGAAAGTAGATGGCGGAGCTTGCACCAATAATTTATTGATGCAAATACAATCTGATTTAGCAGAGACGATCTTGACTCGTCCACAAATTACTGAAACCACTGCAGCAGGCGCAGCTTATATGGCTGGTTTAGGAATAGGATTTTGGAAAAACTTAGAGGAGATTCGTCAAATTTGTAAGGAGGATAAAGCTTTTCATCCCCAGAGGACAAAGCGTCAGGTAAGAGAGCGTCTTCGAGCTTGGCAATTGGCAGTAGAGAGATCAACGTTGAGTCGTTCTTATAAAAGTTGAGAGAGATTTTTTATGTGTTTAATCCAATGAATGCTCTTTTCTTTGGGAAGCTTTAGTTCTTTAAGATGCTTCTTATTTGCAAAGGGAATAATAAAGGTATCAAACCCTAATTTATCAGCTTCGCGTATGCGTAGGTCGGCAAAGGAGACACCTCGAACTTCTCCTGTTAGGCCAATCTCACCGAAAAAAAGAGTATTATTTTTAATCTCTTTATAATTATCACTTGATATAAGGGCGGCAGCGACAGCTAGGTCTGAAGCTGGCTCTACAAGCTTAAGTCCACCGACAACATTGATAAATATATCAGAAGAATTGAGTGATAGCTTAAGGTGTCTGCCAAGAACGGCAATGAGTAGGTGAAGACGGTTAACGTCAGTGCCGATGGCGGTTCTTCTCGGCATAGCCATTGGCGTGGAATTAGACAGGGCTTGCACTTCACACAGCAGAGGTCGACTGCCCTCCATGGAGGCAAACACGGCTGAACCGATAAGATGCTCACCTCTTTCTTCAAGAAACATTTCTGAAGGGTTTGAGACTTCGGCAAGTCCTTCGGAGTTCATTTGAAAGACTCCAAGTTCGTGTGTGGCTCCAAAGCGATTTTTAATGGCCCTTAATAAGCGAAAGCCGTAGTTCATATCTCCTTCGAAGGAGAGAACAGTATCGACCATGTGTTCTAGAACTTTGGGGCCAGCGATTTGCCCATCTTTTGTGACGTGACCGATAAGAATAACAGAAATATTTTCTGACTTGGCTAGAGTCATTAAGTGACCAGCACATTCGCGGATTTGTGAAACAGTTCCAGGGGTTGAGTTAAGTTCGGGAAGAAAAACGGTTTGAATAGAATCAATGATAAGAACATTCGGTTTTTTCTTTCGTACGAGATCAGTGATTTTTAGAAGATCATTTTCACTGCCGATTTCAACGTTGGACTGAATTACGCCAAGTCTCTGGGCGCGAGAGCCTGATTGTGCGACACTCTCTTCACCTGAAATATACACCACATGACTATTGTTTTTTCCCAAGCCTCCAGCCATTTGCATTAAAAGAGTGCTTTTTCCAACCCCAGGTTCTCCCCCGAGAAGGACAAAACTTCCAGAGACAAGGCCACCCCCTAAAACACGATCGAGTTCGCTGATATTTGTTTGATAACGATTGACCTTGAGGGCTTCAAACTTGGCATTGAGGGGAATGAGGGACGTTGAGGAGGATGAGGTTTCTTTTTGAATGGCCCAGCCCTGGGTTTTAGTGCTGTGGGTGTTGTCTCGAAAGGTCTCTTCGACAAAGGTATCCCAAGCTCCACAATCAGTGCAACGACCTTCCCATTTGGGGCGTTGAGCACCGCATTTCTGGCAGGAGTAGACGGTTTTACTTTTCTTAGCCATGGAGGGAATAAGACTAGGGATAGTTTTGTTTTTTGTAAAGAATTCATAACCCAAGAAAACACTGCACTGAGTCATAAAAATCTGTTATAAGGCTTCTATATGGTGAAAATCAGACTTTTTAAGGAGCTAAAAAAAATGGTTAAAAGTATGTTTTTAAATCCAATAAAATTGTTTTTAGTGATGTTTTTTTTGAACTCTTTAGTTATGGCAGAGGGGCCTTACTCGGAAGAACTGTTTAACTCGATAGAGGAGACTAACTCATCTGAGAGCTCAATATCTTTATCTTTATTTGAACAGAATAGGGGAAAAATAAGCGAAGAGATAAGAAGTCTTGATGTTGGATTTGGTTTTGATTTTTTTGATATATCTAAAACTGGGTTTGGGGCTTCATTGGGTTATAAGTATGCGGTGAGGCCAACCTATGAGAAAGCGTCTTTTTCCAGGTTTGACAAATACCCAGGACAAATCCATGTCAATCCGATTCCTTGGATTTGGGATGATTCAAAACTTGGTGTAACAGTTTCTGCAAGCTCAGAGCTTCAATTTGCCAGACAGTTTAAAAGTCAAAAAGAAGCTTTTACAGCAAAGCCTTATTCTCCTTCAAAAGCTCCGACAAACAGTAAAAAGGTGATAGAGAAATTGAATGAAGGAGATTATTCAAGTCTGATTCATCGACTATCTATCTATATTGGAGCAGGTAGTTCTTGGGAGGATGTCATAAAAATATCGGCTTCTGTAGGCTATACGATATCCGCACAGTATGGGGTACAAGTTTTTAAACTTAAGAATAATCATATTAGATTGAAACTTTTCGCAGAACGCTCAAAGGGACCTGGTTTTCATATTGGGGCGGAGGCGAAGAAAGATGATTTCGATATTTTTGGCACTGACTACATAAACGACGCTATTGAACGTCTTATTAAACTAGAGTTGCTCGATGTGAGTAGCTCATCACGAAAAAGAGACGTTTACCTGGAGGATTTTGTTGTTAACCTAAATGATAAAGACTCTCGTAAGGCATTTGACAAAGTCATGAAGCGAATGATTTCGATCAAAGAGTCTAAATTCAGATTGCTGAATCCTTACCTGACTAACGAGGAAATTATTAAGTATCTACGTGGGCTAACAAGAGGATTGAATGTCATTTTTGAAGAAGATACAGAGCGTCAGCCTCAAGTTAAGAGAGTTGTACGACTTTTTAGTGGTAAAGACATTGTTCCCTTAGCAGTAAGCAGAGGTTTTTCCCTAGGGAATAGTCTCTTGTCTATTTTTTCAAGAAAACAAGATTTTGAAAATCAGTTAACATATAAAACTAAAGGAAATGAAGCTGAGCGCTATACTTTATCTGATTCAGTCTCTAATAGTGGTTTTAGGGCTTTATTTAACTTTTTTGAAGAGACTAAAACTCGCTCAATTAATGTGATTCTTGAAAGAGATGAAGATGAAAAAATAAAATCTCTCGCTACTATTGGTTTCTCTTTAGAGGTAAAAGATAAAAGAATGAGAGCCAATGAGTTTAAAAGAATGAAGAGTCGAATTTGTAATGGCTTGGGAGAAGAAATTTGTAGAAAGGTGAATTGGTCTGAATATGAGGGTAAGAGTATTGAGGGCTTTAGAATGCGAGTACAATACCTCTTAGGCTCCGAAGCGTATGGGGAACTGACTTTATTAAATAAGGATGATTATCGGAGAAGTATTAGAAGAACAATTGAACAATATGGTGAATCGGAGCTTTCGAGTGTTGCACATGGGGATTGGGATTGTGTCGTTTACGGTCAAAACGGCGAAATGTGTGAGGCTTTGGCTTTTTATTTAGATGATGTAGAAGAGATTACTGAGAAATTATATGAGACATTTCACAGTCAGAATCCTGAGGAGGCCTATAGGGCATTTTCTGATTTACGGTGGAATTCAGTATTTTCAACCCTTGGGGGACCGATTCTGATGAATATGCTTTCTCCAAATAGCAGAGGCCAGTTTGTGGCCACTGTTTTTGAAATGTCAGGAGCTAATAAACGGCCTGTCGAGGTCATTCTTGCGGGCGACTTGACGCCAGAAGAACTTAATAAAAAAAGAAAGCTCTACGATTACACTCGGAGTATTCAGACAACTATTTTTAATAGAGGGTTTGATTTAAGGTTTCAGAATGTTAATGAAGAGAACTTGATTCATTTAAACCCTTGAAATCTGGTTTCTGATATTAAAAAGAGTGGATATTGACCTGCTGGGGCTAGCCATGTCCATTTTTTATGTTAAAAATGAACACACAATGGCATATTTACTCAAATAATGATATCGAGGGGAAAGATCTGAAATTTGTTGAATCAGAAGAGTTGAATCCTCCATCTCCTGATGAACGACTGCTTTTAATTGAAGATGCCTCTTTTAATAAGAAGAGATTTACAATCTTTAATGTGTTTTCGGCTATTATAAATAAACTCCCCTTTTAATTTGAAAATAGAGAAGTGCTCCTTGATTTATGCAGATGAGCAGAGGGAGTTATTTTTAATACAGACTCTATTCGAATATAATGGAGATGAGTGAGCTAACAGACTAAGGTGAATTTTATGGATAAAAGAGGTGTGGGGCTTATCTTTTTATTGGATTTGAGGTATAATAGAATCCTAGAGTCTGTTTTGATTTTAGTTTCAGAATTCCATAGGAGGGGCGGTTGTGACTTTGAGAATAGTTCTTTTGCTCTCTCTATTTTGTCAAACAGCTTTAGGGGTGCAGAGCACTCCTGTAAACCTTCACTCGTCCTATAAGAAACTTGAAAATATGATTGAACAACTCAGAAGAGTCGATCAAAAGACTCGATCAAAATCTGAGAAAGGCCTACTGCAGTTGGGTATGGGAGTTCGGCATTATGAGTTAGGTAATTATGAGAAAAGTTTGGATTTTTTAGTGAAGTCATTAGATGTTGAATCAGAGTTGAAAAATTATTCTTATTATTATCTGGGCTTAACTTATAAAGCTCAAAAAAAACCCAAAGAAGCTAAAAAATATTTTTTAAAAATCACTTATGATGAGATCAACAGACATCTGAAGTATTTTGTTTTTTTGGAATTGGCTAAAATAGAGATAGCACAGAAGAATTGGAACAAGGCCTATAGGCATTTACGATATTTGGAAAAGAGACTGCGTAGAGATAAGAAGCACGCTAAAATACTTGAATTGCTTGCCTATGTTGATAAGAAAAAAAATAGAAGCTGGCGTTCTTGTCGCTGGGCAAGGAGCCTTTACAGGAAGTATCCAGACTCTCCTTTATCTAAAAAATGGGATAGAGGGTTAGAAAAAGCAAATATCCGTGGGGTTGATTTAAATTGCACGGCAAGATTTTCTGATCAGAAGAGTAGAATTCAGCGCCTACAACTTATTGGAAAATCGCAGAGAGCGAGACAAGAGGTTGAAAGGATAAGAGACCAGTATGGCAGGGGCTCCTACAAAGGAGACATCCTTCAGGTTGAGTATTTAAATCAAGAAGGGCACCCGAAAGAAGCATTTGAGCTACTTTTGTCTCATTATGAAGAAAAAAAAGATGACCAAAAATATCTTAAGAAGCTTGCTAAAACCTCTTTACGCTTGGGTGATCCTGAATTAGGCATTAGCATTTATTACCAGATCTATAAAAATTTTCCGAAGAAGCGTAAAGGAAAAGAGGCTCTTTATAAATCTGCTTTTACGAGTTATCAATATGGTGACTACGATGGATCTATAAGAAAGTTTTTAGAATATACGAAACTTTATTCTCGGTCGGCTTTATTTAATAATCATGCCCGTTGGTATATAGCATGGATGAGTTATCTCAAAGGTCAAAATCAATTATCGTATAAGTTATTATCTCAAATTTTAAAGAATAAGAAAAAAAAACCGCGTTACTGGCGAAGTTATTCAAAAGATAAAATCCGTTATTGGCTGGCAATGTCTGCTGACAAAGCGGGAAAATCTAAAATTGCTAAGGATATTTTTCGAGACCTTGCAGAAAATGGTCTTCTTAGCTATTACGCTGTATTAGCTAAAACTCGATTGGAGAGTTTAGGAGGAGATTTTAAGAGCAATCTCAAAGATGCTTCTAAAAGCAGGTCGTTGTTTAATGAACCCCCTTGGATTGACCAGCTCGCTTCAAAAGAAATGACAGAATCAAAAAAGAGGGTTTTGACAAAAGACAAAAGAAGCAGTGGCTTTTTTCGGCGAGCTAGAAGTCTAAAAAAAATAGGTTTGTATAATTGGGCAAAGTGGGAACTTTATGAGATTGAGAGGAAAACGAAAGACAAGGCGATTTTGAAAACATTGATGACGGAGTATCATGACATAGGGGCTTTTCATCGTTCTTCTTATATTGGTCAAGTTTATTTTCAAGATCTTTTTAAGAAAGAAGTCGTCTCTCGTAAAAGTTTACTATGGGATTACACCTATCCTAAAGCATACAATTATGAGGTGGAACGAGCATCTGGAGCCCATGGTGTTGATGAAGAGTTTGTGTGGGCAATTATGCGTGCGGAGAGTAAGTATCGTTCTCAGGCCATTTCTCCAGTGGGTGCACGGGGGTTGATGCAAGTGATGCCATACACGGGGCGGAAGATAGCTAATATATTAGATGTGCCGTTTTCCCCAGAGGATTTATTTCATCCCAAGAAAGGGGTGTATTTGGGGACAAGTTATTTGAAGAGATTAATGGGGAAGTTTAAAAAAACAGTTCCACTAGCTGCTGCGGCTTATAATGCAGGACCTCACAGAGTTGTGCGCTGGGCTCACTATTTTGGTAATGGTTTAGAATTGGACGAGTTTGTTGAACATATTCCATTTGTGGAAACACGTAATTATGTAAAGAAAGTCGTTCTTAATTATAATATTTATTCTTTTCTAGATAAGTCTAAAAGCATGTTAAAGTTAGCAAAGAGCTTTAATTTACCGCCTGAAACCTATCTTCCTGTTAGGGAAAATTGGGATAGGCTTTAGAAGCACGTTGAGTTGTTACAGTTAAACATTAAAACGAAAGAGAATAATATCTCCATCTTTGACAGTGTACTCTTTTCCTTCAGATCGGTAACGACCAGCCTCTCTAACTGAGGCTTCATTTTTTAATTCAAATAAATCAGAGCAATGGTATGTTTCTGCACGAATAAATCCTTTTTCAAAATCAGAATGTATGACTCCAGCAGCTTGTGGAGCTTTATCGTTAAATTTTATTGTCCATGCTCGAACTTCCTTCTCTCCTGCAGTGAAGTAGGTTTGTAGGCCCAATAGAGAGTAAGCAGTTTGAATAAGGCGATGGAGACCAGGCTCTTTAGCTCCAATAGCCTCAAGAAAATCTTTTTGCTCTTCTTCTGGTAATTGAGCAATTTCAGATTCTAGGGAGCTGCAAATGGTAATTGTTGAATTGGATTCATTTTTAGCCCTCTCTTGCACGGCTTTGACCCAGTCGTTGTCCCCGGAAGAGAGGCCGTCTTCACTGACATTACAAGCATAGAGAACAGGCTTGAGAGTTAATAGATTAAGCCCTTTAATAAGAAGGACTTCTTCTTCGGAGAACTCAATTGAGCGCACTGGCAGGCCATTGTTCAAAGTTTGATTGGTTTTTTTGAGAACTTCAACTTCTGGGAATAATTTTTTATCTGATTTTGAGGCTTTAGAAATTTTTTGTAGCCGTTTTTCCACAGCATCGAGGTCTGCCAGAAGAAGCTCTGTATTGATAATATCTATGTCTCTCATCGGGTCGATAGAGCCTTCGACATGAATAATGTTGGAATCATCAAAACAGCGAATGACATGAATGATCGTATTTGTTTCCCGGATATGTTGTAAAAATTGATTACCGAGTCCTTCCCCTTTGCTTGCACCTTTGACGAGACCTGCAATATCGACAAATTCAATGACGGCGGGAATGGTTTTCTGTGTTTTAACTAAAGAAGAAATTTGTTCTAATCTAGGGTCAGGAATAGTCACAATCCCCACATTGGGGTCGATGGTACAGAAGGGGTAATTAGCTGCCTCGGCTTTGTTTTTTGTTAATGCATTAAATAGAGTGCTTTTTCCCACATTAGGAAGACCCACAATTCCACATTTTAGAGACATAATGATTTAAACCTTTTTTAAGGAGTTTGATTAAAATTATTGGCTGCTTTATCAAAGCCAGAAACAATAAAGCTGTCAATGGCTTGTATAGCACGATCTAAAAAATCGTCTAAAGAATTCATCTCATCGTCGTTAAATTTTTGCAAAACATAATCAGCGACATCCATTTTAGGGTGGGGAGGTCTACCAACCCCCAGTTTAAGACGAGCGTACTCGTTATGTCCTAATTGTTGATGAATATGACGAATACCATTATGTCCACCATGTCCACGCTTACGCTGCAATTTAATATGTGAAAATTCTTGGTCAATATCATCGTGAATAATAAGAATATCTTCGCTAGCGATCTTGTAATAACTCATTAGAGAGACAATGGAATCTCCTGAGAGATTCATATAGGTCATCGGCTTAACCAGAAGAATTGTCGTCTCTTTATAGGGAGTTTTACTCACAAGAGCTTTGTGTTGACTTTTTTCAAAAGAGGAACAGTGTAATTCCTCTAAGAGGTCATCAATAACTGTAAAACCAATATTGTGGCGAGTGAGGTCGTATTTTTTTCCAGGATTTCCTAGGCCAGCAATTAATTTCATTGTAAAAGACAACCTATTCTTTATTACCACCGTCAATCGTTGCTGCAACTGTGTTCTCAGAGGTGAGAACAGTAACGCCTTCAGGGTTTTTAATATCCTTAACTCTCAGGCTATTGCCGATATCCATGTGGGAAGTGTCAACGGTGATGACTTGAGGAAGATCTCGAACCTTTGCTTCAATTTTAATAGTACGTATGATTGGACGAAACTTACCACCATCGGCAAGGGCTTTGGGTTTTCCTTGAAAACTGACAGAGACATCTCTTTTAACAACCTGGTCTTCGGTGATTGCGTGAAGGTCAACATGAACGGGCTGAGAATTAAGAGGGTGGGTATCGAAATCACCTCTTAGGCAAAGTTGACCATCAAGATATTTGTCATCAGATTTTAATTTGAAAATAAGATTTTCATTCTTGCTGTTGAAGTATTTAGTAAAATCACGATTATCGATATAGAGGTTTTTTGATTCTACTTTAGATCCGTAAACAACTCCAGGGCAAAAACCTTGGCGACGAAGAGCGCGGTTATGTTTTTTTCCAGCTTCTCTACTGGAGACGTTTAATTCAATTTTTTGCATAGCTTTGGTCCTTATTTATATTTTGTTAGTTCATTCTTTTTTAAATCATACTCAGGCAGACTCCCATGACATTAATCAAAGAGAGAGCTTACCGAGTCGTTATTATAAATCCTCTTAATAGCCTCAGCAATTAAAGGGGCAAGGCTAACGGTTTTAATCTTTTCACAGGCTTGAGCCGCAGCACTGAGATGTACTGTATCAGTGACCCATATTTTTTCAATAGGACTTTCGATCAAGCGAGAGATGGCTGGTCCAGAAAAAACAGGGTGGGTACAAACTGCAAAGATTTGTTTTGCCCCATTTTTGAGCAAGCTGTCAACTCCTTGTGTGAGAGTTCCAGCTGTATCGACCATATCATCGAGAATAATGGCGATTTTATCGGAGACATCACCAATAACATGGAGGGCTTCAGCCTTGTTGGGGCCAGATCGACGCTTGTCGATAATGGCAATAGAGCTCTTTATTCGCTTTGCAAAGGCCCTTGCACGCTCAACTCCGCCTGCGTCGGGGCTGACAGTGACGAATTGCTCACCTTGCCCATAGGCGTCCTTCCAGGCAAGGGCCATGGTGGGAATAGCAAAAAGATGATCCACGGGACAGTTGAAAAAACCTTGTATCTGAGTCGCGTGTAGATCCACTGAGAGCATGCGTGTGGCTCCTGCCGTTGTGAGAAGGTCAGCCATGCATTTTGCCGAAATAGGGGCACGTGGGGCGACTTTGCGATCTTGTCTGGCGTAGCCATAATAGGGAATGACAGCAGTGAGTGATTTTGCAGAGGCTCGGCGTAGGGCATCGAGCATGATAAAGAGTTCCATGTAGTTATCATTTACAGGAGGACAGGTGCTCTGTATCAGGAAGATGTCCTGTCCGCGAACATTCTCCTGGATCTCTACTTGAATCTCCCCATCGGAAAAACGAGTAATTTTGGCCTTTCCGAGAGGAACACCCGCTTTCTCGGCAATTCTTTTAGCAAAATCAGGATTTGAATTACCAGTAAAAATCTTCATTCCTTCCATGGAAATTGAAGTATCTTGTCTCCTGTGGAAAGTCCAGGCAATTCATAAAATCTTGACAAGAACCTAGGGTCATGTGCACAATTTATTATGGTTCAAGGTGTATGTTCTGATTGGAAAATTGTCTCATTTGATGATCGCTTTGATTCGACAAATTTTGAGAGGCTTCGGATCAGAATTGAACAGATATTATCTTCGGAAGATAATCTCGTAGTTCTAGACTTTAGTCAGCTTAAATATTTGAGTATATCAGCTATCAGGTTTGTTACTTATACAGCTAAATACCTGAAACTGAAGAAAGGACAATTGGCCTTAGTTGGTCCGTCTGATCGCATCTGCCGCCATATTGAAGTCTATGGCACTATGGAAAATATCAGAGTTTTTAAATCTTGTCAGGAAATCCTGAAGGCTGGAACCTCAATTTCTGAACCACGCTATACTGAAGTTCTCCCCGAGAGAGTCGACTTCAGTTTAATGAGTAGATAATCTTATTATTTAAATAAAATTGGTGTGTTCAGGTTTTAAGTGATCTAGAAACTTGCGTGTGGCCTTCGCTCTGTGGGAGATTTTGTTTTTGTAGGCATTCCCTAATTCAGCAAGGGTTTGGGTTTCGTTATTGGGAATGAAGATGGGGTCATATCCGAAACCTTGATGACCTGTTTGTCTTATTGCGATAGTTCCTTCTAGAACCCCTGAGAACACGCTCTCTTTACCATCAGGAGAAATAACAACAAGGGATGTTACAAACTGCGCCTTGCGGTTTAAGGGGCTACGTATCTTGAGCATTTGTAGAATTTTGGCTGTGTTTTCAACATCTGAAGCATTTTCTCCAGCATAGCGAGCTGAGTAAATTCCCGGCATGCGCTCTAACCCTTCTACTTCGAGACCTGAGTCTTCTCCTAGAATCCAAACGTTTTCCTTAACGGCGGCGAGTGTTTGGGCTTTGACCCGAGCATTGTCTTCAAATGTGTCTCCTGTTTCGTCTTGAGGAGTGAAAAAGCTCAACTCTGCTTGGGAGTGGATATCATATTCAAGCTCTGAGAGGATGTTTTTAATTTCTTTAAGTTTACCTTGATTGCCAGTGGCAACCCAGATTTCTTGACAGGTTCTTTTGTGAAATGTGGTTGTCATAGACATCCCTACTTTTAGAACAAGATATTAAAGGGCAAGAATTTTATTTTGTTCCTTAAAAAGTTCCTGACAACCTTTGGTGGCAAGCTCTTGCATAGCAAAAAAAGATTCCTTGGAGAAAGGGGTGTCTTCGGCTGTCCCTTGGATTTCTACAAATTGCCCATCGGCAGTCATAACAAAATTCATATCGGTGGAGATGCTGCTATCTTCGTCGTAGTTGAGATCGAGTAAGACCTGTTGGTCTTTTTGTAGGCCGACACTGATGCCCGCAATTTGATGCTTTATGGGATCAGAGGAAATCTCTCCTATTAACTGAAGTTTTTTAAGGGCGAGGGCGAGGGCGACAAACCCACCTGTAATAGCAGCCGTGCGTGTGCCTCCATCGGCTTGGATAACATCACAGTCTACAGTGATCTGTCGTTCACCAAGTTTTTTTAGATCAATGGATGCACGTAGGCTACGGGCAATGAGACGTGAAATTTCTTGGGTTCGTCCACTGCTGGCGGCTTTATCACGCCGCATGCGAGAGTGTGTGGAGCGAGGTAGCATGCCATATTCTGCTGAAACCCAGCCTTGCCCTTGGTTTTGCAACCATTTTGGAATATTGCCTTCTTGGCTGGCGGTGCAAATCACTTTGGTTTTGCCAAAAGAAATGAGCACGCTGCCTTCGGCATAGGCGTTTACATGGGGTTCAATGGTGATAGGTCGTAATTGATCGTTTTGTCTTTTGTCTATTCTCATGGGTAATACATTTAAAGGAGCTAAGAGGATTTGTCCAATGTTTCTTTGTATTTTACGAGGCCGTTGTAGATGTTTTCAGCGGCTTTTCTATGAAATTTTTTGGTGTTTAATATCTGAAGCTCTTTGGGGTTGGAGAGAAAACCGAGTTCAATAAGAACAGATGGCATGGTGACTTCGCTGACGAGATAGAAGGGGGCTTGTCGAAGGGGGCGTGTTCTTTTGTGAATACGTGCACTCCAGTTTTTTAGGAAGTGCTGACTGATAATGTAGCTTTGTTGTGTATTGTGATTACGATCAAGATCATTGAGAATGTTTTGTAGGTCATTTTTCTTTGAGAGCCATTGTGTCTGTGTGTTTTTTTGTTCATTATTTAGAGAAGTGCCTAGATAGTGATTTTCTTTGTTAGCAAGAAACATGGCTTCTTCATCTGGCGGGAGCTGGTTTTTAAAATAGACTTCGACTCCACTGGCTCGGCTGTCTTTAGAGGCATTAACATGAATACTAATAAAGATATGTCCCTCTTTGTCTTTTGCGATTTGGGCTCGATACTCTAATGTGGTTGTCTTGTCATCTTTTCTTGTGAGGGTGACTTTGAATCGAGGATCTTTGGAGAGGATATCAGAGAGTCTTTTAGCCACTTTGAGAGATATATCAGACTCATGAATTGACGAACGAACGGCTCCCATATCTGAGCCACCATGCCCAGGGTCAACAATAACGTGGAGTGGTGTTGGGATAGATTGACTGGCGTGGCCCGTCCAAGAAATTTGAATGACAAGAATGAGGGAGAAGAAAAGTTTTAAAGAAAAACCCATTTAAACACTCTAACATTCTAAGCCGTGATTTGGGTAGAAGCTAAGAGGGGAGAGGGAAATATCCCTGCTTAAGTCGAAAAAAAGCGACCTGGCTAATAGGGGGAGGGCCAGGCCGCCGAGGGGGGATTGCCTAATAGTAAAGCAATGAAGATGCCAAGCTCAGTGATGATTATAAAGGGGTTCATGGAGTCAGAGAGTTCTCTCCTAGACAAAAATCTGGGAAGAAGGGGGTATTCAGCCACAACGTACTGATTTTAAAGAGCAATCAGGCTCTGTAAAGGAAATGAGTGATTTTCCTCAAATTGTCTTTGAGATCTGTGTGGGAGCTTTGATTTAGTTCTTTGTGATAAATATTGGTGGAGCAAGTTTTTTTCTGATGAGCCGTTTTTTTTCTAGAGTATCTCCCAAAAGACTCTAGCCCTCTTCTTGCTCAAACATCCGTTTGTCACCTTCCATTGCAGAGAAATGCAATGGAAGTCGCCAAGCCAAACTCGCCGAAAAGAACTAGAGTCTTTTGGGAGATACTCTAGAAAAAAATGCCGTATTCAATCAATGAGTCAATGGATCTTTGTGTAATATCAAAGGGGGTTGTACAAAAGACTGGGAAGGCCAAAGTGTTGGTTTAGAAATAGGTCATTTATTCTGGACAAATTTGCTCGAAAGTTTAAAACGAATAATAATAAACCTGGACTGACCTCCATGTATAACAACGCTGTTATCCATGGATAGTTTTAGAAAGAGAGGCCTCAAGATGAGTCTCTTGGGAACAGTTCCACTATTTATCACAAAGAACCTTTGATTTTATTGTGTTATTTGCTTAGGAAAACCTGTAAATATCCCGAATAACTGCAATGAGACAACTAAAGTAAGAAAACGGCATCTTGAAACTGTTATAAATTTGGTGGCAGTTTCACCTTGTAGAAGGAGTTATGGCTATGAAAGTGTCCAGAGTTTTATGTTTGGTATTGTATTGCACCATTCTTTGTTTCATCCCTCTTAAGGGGCCAGTATTTGCTCAACTTGACGCTGAAATTGAGGCAGAGGAGGCTGTTGCTGATTCAGAAGCAGCCAGGGTTGAAGCTCGAGAGACGCTCAAAAGGGCTAAGAGACAGGAGAAGGAGAGCAAGAAGGCGCTTTTAGATGCTCAAAAAATCATTGCCTCATCTAAAAGAGCCAAAGCCAGGTCTTTGCGAGATATCTCTAAAGCTGAGGATCGTGAGATCAAGGCGAGGAGACAGAAGAAAAAATTTATTCAGCAGAAAAAACAGGCAAAAATCCGTGAAAAGAAGGCACTGGCACGAGTCGAGGTGGCGAAGAAGAAGCGAGATCGAGCTGAAAAGAAGATGGAAATAGCCAGAGAGAATAAAAATAAGAGCGAGGCACAGGCTCGTAAAGCTCTAAGAGAGGCGCGAAGGCAGGAGGAATTGGCTAGACGCAAAGATGCTGAGGAGAAAAAAGATGCACAAGAATTACATGAAATAAAAGAAGAAAATAAAAAGGCACAAAAAAGATTGAAGTCAGTGAAGAAGAGAGTCTCACTTGAGATGAAGAATTCTAATAAAGCAATCGCTAAACACAGTAGGAATAAAATAAAGGCAGAGAAAGCCCATAAAAAATTACTATCAAAATTTGAAGAGTTAGAGATTGAAATAAGCAAACAGACAGAGAAGAAGAAAGCTGCTGAGAAGGCGTTGCGGGAGGCCCGAGAAAAAGAAAAAACGGTAAAATCACAATTGAGGAAGGCGGAAAGGCAAATAGTTAAGATAAAGATAAAGGAAAGTAAAGTTCAAAAAAGGAAAAAAAAATCAGAGAAGAAGTATCGATCTAAAATGGTTGAATTAAAAAACCTTAAAAGTGGCAAGATGAGGAGTTTGCAAAAAAGCTGTCATCATAGGGATAGAGCGAGTCTTAAAAGTAAATCTTTAGAGAAGCACAAAAAAGGGGATAAATTCCTTGTTATTCCCCATAGTAGAACTTGGTATAAGGTGATATCCCTTGATTCGACGACTGGCTATATGAAAAAACATTGTTTTTAACTTTTTAGACCTCGTCCTAAAGCAAATGGGTTTTTAAAAAGGAAGAAAGTTCAAAAGTTGTTTCTATTTGAGACAATCTCGACGATTGTCTTAAGGTTCTGTCTAGTTTGTCGATAGAGTATTTGTAGGACACAACTGGATTAGAGTGATTTGATCCGTGAGAGTTAGCATCGGGAGAAGTGAGATGAAAATTACGGAAGTGAAGGTTTTTCCTGTGAATGAGGAGCGTCTTAGGGCTTATGTTTCTATTACAGTGGATGATAGTTTTGTTGTTCGTGATTTGAAGGTCATTCAGGGGACGAATGGACTTTTTGTCGCCATGCCAAGTAAAAAGCGCAAGGACGGTCAATTCCGTGATATAGCCCATCCTCTTAATCAGGAAACTCGTGAAATGATTGAAAATGCGATCTTTGAAGAGTACAAACTTCAGATAGAGTCCCATGGAGATTCAATAGAAGAGCTGGCATAGGCGTAGATGTGCTTCAGTTGCTTCGATTCAAGGGCCTTTAAATCAGCACTTCTTCTGTTGAATTATAGATCCTAGGTCTTTTTTAGTTATCTAGAAAAGGGGCCTTGCTCCGCCCTGTGTCAATGGCACAGGGCTTTTTTCTGCTTGCTTCGCCTGGGGATTCCATTTAAATTTTTGCTTCTATATTTAGTTGTTGGGGTGTCGTCAAGCGGTAAGACAACAGATTTTGATTCTGTCATTCGGGGGTTCAAATCCCTCCACCCCATCCATTTTATTAGGTCTTTTTAGCTGTAAGTTTAAAACCCAAGTAAGGTTCAAGTGTTAATAATTTTAATCTGAAGCAGAATTCTTTAGTCTTCTTTCACGAAATTTCAACCTATTTCACAATGTGGAACCTTTTGGAACCCTTGGTGGAACCCTTGCAAAGTTTTTAGTTGATGCCCTCTACGCTATTATTTTTAGAGAAAAATGAGTCCAGTAACGGCTTTCAGAGGAAATAAATCCTTTGAAAATATTGACCGTCTTTGACGGAAAGGAAGTCACTATGGGTGCATTATTTTCGATGCGGAACCTTTTAGTTGTTTGGAGTGTATTTTATTTATTCTGTCATGCCATTGGTAGACCTGAAGTCCCTGTGACTTTAATTTGGCGACTTCATCATAAAGTGATGAGTGGTATTGATAAACCGTGGGGTTGGGTATGAAGATTAATACCTTAACCCTCACCCACCATATTGAGAGTCGAATGGCTGAAAACTCTGATTTGTCTGTGAGGTGTTCTTATCTTTTGCAGACACTTCTTGAAAGAGTCGAAGATCAAACAGAAGTGGAAGCCTATGATCTCTTTCTAATTCTTATTTTCTTGAGTGACGGGATACCTGCAAAGTGTATTGTTGAGCTTTTGACCTTGGTCACTGATGAAAATTCTTTTGATGTTTTAGAGAGGGACACCGTTCAGAGGTCGGCTGAGTTTTTAAGGGATTACTTAAAAAATTCTTTCTCTAAACAATTAGCACAGAATCGGAAAAGGCAGTCGATGGATAATAGCCTTGAATCTCGAATCGGCCAAAGCTCCGACACAACGAAAGTAACGATGCGTTGCTTTTTTTAAGGAATAAGTTCAGCGTCAATCATCTGAAAACGCTTGAGTTGCACTACGGGACCAAAGTGTGTAATTTTGACACAGGACACCTGATATAATGTTGTGTATTAATATTTTGTGTTACATTGACATTATGTCGAGTTTTGATTACAAAAAGCAAAGAGTGACACCTCAGCAGGCCAGAAAATTGGTGTCCGAAGTAATGAGACTTGGTGGTGATATTGAAGTATCAAAGCACGCAAAACAAAGAATGGACTCTAGGAACATAAGTATTACTGACATTTATAATGTCTTGAAAAGCACTTCTTCTCGAATATATGAAGAGGGAGAACTTGAAAAAGGAAGTTACAGATATCGAATGGAGACAAATTATTTTACAGCAGTAGTAGCTTTTTCAAAATCTGGTAAAAATTTATACTTGATAACTGCATGGGACAAAAGGTAGGAGGATCAAATGGAATGTTTTGAATGTGAAAGTAAAGACATAAAAAAAGAGTCGATAACACATAAATACACAGAGTCAGGGCTTGATAATATCACTCTCTACGGTGTCATTCGGACAAAATGTAATTCTTGCGGAGAGGAATATTACAATTTTGGAGATATCGGTCAACTCCATGATATTATATCTGAATCAATAATAAAGAAAAAAGGACGTATTACAGGAAAAGAAATTCGTTTTCTTAGGAAGTATTTAGGATATACTAATTCTATTTTTGCTAAAATAGTTGGTAAAAACAGTTCTGTTTTATCTAGAATAGAAAATGGACAACAAGCAGTAGCAGAGCCGTTTGATAAACTCGTGCGACTTTTGGTTGATAATAAAATGGAATGTAGAAATTACGACTTCCACGATTTATTTCTCAACGGATACGGAGTCGAAACTGACAATTTGAAGCTCAAAAATGAAAATAAACATTGGGAAATATACAAACAAACAGCTTAATAAGTTCAAATACTGGGTGCTTAGTATCTCTTCTCGTGAGATGCACGAAGCTGTCAGAGATGCCTATGCCGTATTTGATGCCTACATCCCTATGTTATACCGCAATTGCGGTCGAAGGTTGCAAATACTTAAAATCACTAACTATATAAAGGGAAGTAGGTGTATCTTTCATGGAGCAAAAGACTTTGCTTTCAACTGGTGATTTAGTAAATAAAAACCTCTGGAGAGAACACACTTGAAGGACTAAGTCTTCAACTTCAAAGTCACTTGGATATTGAGGTCTCTGTGTAGACTCTGCTAAAAAAGTCTACAGAAAAGACAAGGTGAAGCTAGATAGTGCGTATAAGCAGCGTGGATTGGTGATCATTTGAAGGGGATGGTTAAGGTTAAGTGGAGTTGCGCAAATGTATGACTTACCCAGAAATTAAAAACCCACATCAAAAAATGTGGGTAATAGTAGGACTATCCCATCGCCTTTTTCTTTTGTGCAAAACGTCTTTTGGCCCTATAAGAATACATTTAATTTACTCCTACACTTCCAGGAGAACTCTTTAGTTTTGGTTGCCTCCAAAGAGTGTGGTCATTTAAGACTCTTCTTGTAGAACCCCTCATATTACAGAATGCCAAAGCTGAAGTACTAGAGAAGTAAATATCGTCAACGGGAGGAGCGTCGGAATGTCCTCCACCAATAAGCGGGGTGATGGTAGGAGCTCTTTTGAGGATTTTCCGCAATTGTTTGCTATGTTTGGCCATGTCGTTGTTACATCTGATAATGGCTTGGCTATTTTTAGCAAAAAAATCTTTTAAGTCTTTACACACTTGAAGATCAAAGACCTTCGCTTTATTTCGAACAGTGTTCTCGACTCCTTGATCCTTCATTGAACTCTTGAAATCATTATATTCTTCAGAGGCGACACAGTTTCC
This sequence comes from Bdellovibrionales bacterium, assembly GCA_965217115.1. GTDB lineage: Bacteria > Bdellovibrionota > Bdellovibrionia > Bdellovibrionales > CAYMLA01. Next base: position 1,712,171 of record OZ244239.1, read on the forward strand.
ATTTTTGTTTTCAAAAGTGATTTTACGATTACTGTGAGACTTTGTTCCTTCAGCAGTGAAACGATCTTTAATAAGGACCCTTTTCCAGCCAGTTGAGTTTTTATATAGCACGAATTCGGAATTGGCCGTAGAGTCTTTCCCCCATGTGCCCTTTAACTCAGGAAATGTAACTGTATCTTTGTAAGCTGAGAGATTGTAACTCTTCAGAAATCTATCTTTAACCATTTTTTGTAATGAATTCTTAGATAACTCACCTTTATTATTAAACGGTAAAATCGCTAATTGAGGGAATTCTTTGAGATAATCGACACAATGATTTCCTGTGGAGGGGTGATTTGCAAAAACAGCACCTGCAAAAGCATCACTTCCCCATGATAGAGAAGTATTTAAAACTATTACACCCACACTCAAAACCTTAGCCCACATTTTTTCCTCCCAGGAAACTGTGCTTAATTTTATTATCATTCTAGTTGATACTAGTTTAACTAGAATCAACGAGCGTAAAAGAAGAAAGAGGGGGCTGGGGGGGGGATTTAGTCTTTTGTCTAGGAAAAAAAATAAGTTATAAAGTCAATGGAGCTGTTGATAAAGCCCCAGGGTCTGTTGTCGATTGTTCTTTTGTTCAAAAAATCAGGGCAGAGCATTGCTCCAGGTTTTTAGATTATAGCCACAGGAAAATGAGCCACTCAAAATCACTTAATTTTCGAGATAAGAAAAAACTGACTCAAATGTGAATCAACAACAAGGTCATAAAAAACACAACAAAATAAAAACCACATATTTCAAGTTTCCTCGGTTTTTTTTTTTTTTGGGGGGAATCGCCATGGTTTAAACAAAAGGTTTGATAGTTAGTTTAGGCTTTTCTTAATTTTTCTTTTGTTATATCAATCGCCTTTTGAGTTGATTGAATTTGATCCAATGGAGATTTTTCCCTTTCTCGGATAGATTTAGCTTCTATGAAAAAAATAAGAGCTTCTTGATATTTTTTTTGATCGAATAGATTTTTTCCTGCGTGCTGAAGAGCAAAGTCTAAATAGCATTTCACATCATCATTAGAACGGCAAACACTAATAATATCTTCAAGCATTTTATTACTTTGTGAAAAGTTTCGTTTCCACTGTAGGACATGAGCCAACCGAATTTTTTGTTGAATTTCCCACTTGAGGTTTAATTGATTTGCCCTAATTATGTTTAGTGCTTTGGTGAGTGTTTCTTCGGCTTTATCAAGCTCTTCGAGTCTTCTCTGGAATACTCCAATTCTTCCTAAAATACTAACATCTTGCTCAATATCACTAGTAGGGAGTAAACTTTTGAGTTCGCCTATATGGGCTCTTAATCCTTCTGGATCGCAAGAAATATCTCTTAAATTTCCATCTGTAAAAGTATTGAGTCTTTTATCCATAAAAATTCTCGATCATGTTTCTACAACGTTTCTATAATGTTCCATAGAATAGGGATGTCTTCGTCAGATACACCGTGCCCCGAATTTGGCAGCTCAATAAGTTCAAAATTCTCTAATGAATCCTGGTAGTCTTTTATATCTAGTTCTTCAATATGACTTCCATCCAAACTTCCTTTTAGAAGTTTAACGGGGGCCTTAATTTCATTAAGACGAGGATATAGGTTAACAAAATGAGATTCATTTTTAATTCCCTCTACGGCTTTTGAGGAGATTGGATATTTTTTATCAGCGATCGCTTTTTCGTACCAATTTTCATCCACAGGAATATTGATAGCAGCGTGGTCTATTAAAACTAATCCTCTTATCTTGTTTAAATTCTCTAAAGCATAGCCCAAGCTCCAAGCAACCCCTGCAGAATTAGCAACGAGAATTAAATCAGTCATTTCAAAATGATTAGCAACAGTAGCAATGTCTGAAGTATGGTCATCAAAGGAGTATCCTTTCTCAGGAGAATCACTGCTTCCTCTCCCTCTTAAACTCATGGAGATAGTTTTTCTTTTATTAAAATGCTTTAGAGCTTTTTCCCATGTATAGGCATTATCTCCCATACCATGTACAAATAAAATGAAAGGGGCTGTTCCTTCTTGATTTTTTACTTGATTCTTTAAAACTTGAATTTTTACACCATCATTATTAACAAATAACTCTTCAATCATAATTTACCCCAAAGGCAATATACTCTAATTTTCAATAACAAGAAGACCTTTCGTTCAAGTAACTACATTACAAATATTATGTCAAAGAATAACTCAACATTCTCATCTGTTGATTTCGTGTTTACCAAATCTCCAGTGGCAAAGAAGAGGACAGTCATTATTTTATTAGGTAGCGACAGTTTCCCATCTGTTATTCGTTACTAGCAACAAGAAATGGGCAATCATTTAGATTGGCCATTAGTCCCATTACTAATATAATATTCAATTTGCTTTCTATAAGCTTCTTTTTGGACTGAATTAAACTGATCAGACTCTCCCATTATACTGTCAAACGAAGCTCTAAATGTTTTGACCAGATCAACATGAGACCCCTGAAATAAACCCACTTCATTTTTGACCCCTGTGAAGGTACGGCTAGGAAGGGTTAAAAAGTGTTTAGACGAAAGTGTACGATCAGAATAATCCAAAATGTACTTGCCTGCATCATCCTTAAATTTAAGGACTACATTTATCTCATCACCTTCTTTGACAGGAAAATCAGCTATTCTTACAAAGTCAATTTCTCCGACCTTTTCTATAACAAATTTATAAGAAGAACCATTAACATTTACATCTGTAATACTCTGAACTAAGTTATTATAGCTGTAACCACTCAGACCAATAGTTAAAAGAAGTTCACTTCTTGATTTTTGAATACTATAATCCCAAGAAAAACCCTTACTCTTTTCCAAATAAACACCTTGCTTCTTCGCGTAGTCAAAATAAACAATTGGAGAGTCTTTTTTTAATAAATGTGCCCATTTGGCTTTCTTTGGGTCATCAAATAACGTTAAATTTGGAGCCAAAGATTTATCATCCTCAAAGAATGTATTTCCTCCCCATGTCTTATGCTTATGAGAAGCATGGGAAACGACTCCATGATCTTCACAACGACGACTTCCCAGATCATCACTTCTCAGATCATTACTTCCCAGATTATTACTTCTTAGACCATCACTAAAGGAGTTATACTCATCTGCTAACATTCCAATAGAGTGGGCCAACTCATGTTTAATCAAGTAATGTGCTTCTTTATGAACACTAAATGTAGCAATATCATGACCTATCCCTCCATATGTTTCACTGTTTACTAGAACCAGAATCTGATCAAAAGGAGTTTCTGAAGCCATTTTTAAAGCTCGTTTTTGGTCTCTAACCACAAGAGCTCTTTCGAAACAATTAATTCCAAAGGCGGCACTATATACAGTCCGCTTGTTAATATTACGAATTAAATTTGAAACCCCAGAGTCAACCGAGGGGGTTGCAACGACCCATATGTTTATATTTTCTTTCAAAGAAGAAAAAGGCTCCGTTTCCAACAACGGCAGTATATATTCTTTGGCATATTTTCCAAATTTTGACTCCATAAGAGCTTTTTGAGATGACAAGGCGATTTCCTCTTTAGAGAAACCTTCTGTTAGCACAACTAAGTCAAAAGCTTGCTCTGCTGGCTTATCTCCATAAATTTTAAAGACCGCTTTTTCGCCGCTCCAACCATCAACAGTTTTATTTTCTTTAAAAGGTTTTTTTATATCTTCAATATTAATTGAAGATATAATTTTATCATCTTTCAGATCAATGATATCTAAAGAACGTGCTGTACTGAGATCTATTTTTGTAGAAATATCAAAAAAGAGTCCTCCTCGAGAGAAACTTACCCAATAATCAGGTCTTTCTTTTGATGTTTCGTAATAGTAGCTCTTTTTAAAAAAGTCCTTATGCAAAGAGAGTTTATTTTTATCTCTAATGACAACACCATAATATTCTCCATGCCTTTCTTTAGGCAAAGACCTCTGGTTGATGCTTTCAAATGAGGTGATAGTTTCAACTCCACTAAACTCCCAACCTTTTGGGCTAAAAGACAAGTGTAGACGAAGATGCTGGGATTTAGTTTCAGATTTTTGTTGAATTTTACCATCATTTTTCAGTGAAACTCGATAATGCTCATTTTTATGACCGCAAGAGACTAAAAAGAATATAACCCAGACAAAAAAAACATAAATTAGTTTCATAATTGAGATTCCTCCGCTTTCATTCTGATACCGTTAATTTCTAAGGTTCTAGAGTACATATTCTATGCCATGGAGAAAACAGCTCAGATAGCAATCTATCGGTCACTGAGCTTTTTTGAGGTGTCTAACCCCTAGCGTAGATTGTCAGTTTGGAGCTTTAAAAAGAGGCTTTTAAAAGCGATGTTTTTTGAACTCAATCAAAAAAAAAGGCCACTTTACAGTGACCTCGTCGCAATCTCCTGGGCCTATCGGCTGAGGATGAATCATTCATCTGGGGTCTTTATTTCAAGTCAGAGCAAACTCTTTCAAATGGGTTCAAGCCTTTCCAAAGGCCAGTATTATCTCTATAAGTGAATTTTGAAAAACCAGATAAAGAATCATTTTCGATGATAGGGATCAGGTGGACTTGCACCCCCTGGTATTCATCATGTTCACCCAGTATACCGTAAAATACAGGAGTGTTAGCTGGAATGTTAAACTCCTGTAAATAGCCACTGCCCTTTTCTGACAGAGACAGTTCACCTGTGTTTTTACTATATGATGTTTTCACAATTAACGTCTGACCGTTCCCTTCAATTTTAATTGAACAGTCTTCTCCTCTCTCGTCCACCCCAGAGTAAACGACTGCAGCTCTCGCAAATGATGAAATTGAGGTCAAAATAACAACAGCTAATAACATTTTTTTCATTCTATTCTCCTTGGTTTTAATTGTTTATTTTGATGCACACTAGCATGTAAGACGCAATGCAAACAGAGTCATTGAAAAGGTTTCATGATGACTAGCTAATAAAGTGAAGTCTACAGAGACTTTCACATGACCATTTCACTGAAATGCGAGTAATCTAATTAGATGAAAAATTCAATCAATATTTATGACTTTATAGATTATAGAGAATTTTTAAGTTCCTACATTGAACAAATGCAGGAGGTAAAAAGCTCTTGGAGCTTAAATGCATTTGCAAACTTGCTTGGAGCCAAAAATGGTTCAACAATTTTCAAAATCTTAAATGAAGAAAGAAATTTAGGAAATGAGTTAACAAAAAAAATCTGTAATTACTTTAATTTCCTTCCCGAACAAGAAGAGTATTTTAGAGATTTAATAAAATTAGATCAATTTAGTAAAAGTTCAACAATTTATAAACTTGTCAAGCGTGGACTTAAATCGAAACTAGAAGACACCAAAGTTCGAAACGTCGAGATGAACAGAGATAGTTCTAACAGTTCTATTTGGTATTATATTCTACGAGTCTTGATCGAGAATAAAATACTTGATCCTGAGACTTATAAGCTTAAAGAGGAGCTTTACGTATGTCCTCCCTCAAATATTCAACAAATTGTAGCTGATCTTAAAAGGGAAAAACTATTAATCAAAAAAGATGGGAAGTTGATATTATCAGATGAACACCTTGAAACATTAACATCGACAATCCCAGGTAGCCTTTGTAGGACCCATATCAATATGCTCGAATTTACAATTGAGACGTTTAAAAACATCGATTTCAATAAGGAGAATCTTTATTCATCAAACTATACTGTTTCCCTGACAGAAGAAGATTACAAAGAGTTAAGAAATGAATTAGCTGAAACGATCAGAGTGTTTGTAAATGAGTGTAGTGGGAAAATTAAAAGTCAAAAAAAGGTCTATCAATTACAGTTCCAATTATACCCGCTTATAAGGTAAATGAGTTGTTTTCTTTATTCGTTTTGAACCCATGGGCGACTATAGACGATTTCAAAAATGACTAGCAGAAATTTAGCCCGCTATGTAATTTCTCCCGATTTTCAGAGGTTGATTTTAAAAACGATGTTTTTCGAGTTCACAAAAAAAAGCCACTCAACAGTGACCTCGTCGCAATCTCCTGGTTCAGATGAACAAGTTAGCTTTTAGAACTAGTGAAAAAAATAACTAGAAAACTGGAAGTCTCTTTTTAAAACGATTACCAATATCAAATTTATCTCCAGCTTTTTGCCCTAATTCTTCATAAGTAAATTTAACGAATGTTCCATAGGGAGTATAGGCTATACAGTCATCTGGCTCGTCGTCTAGCCTTACTCTGCCAAGGACAATTTGTACTGGGGAGGTTTTTAATTGAAGAATGACAAAATAAGATTTATCCGTACAGCCATCACTCTCAACTTGAAAAGTTACTCCTGTAGAATCATATACTAAGCCTAAAATTACCTCTGGCTCTGGCAGTTGGTACTCTGCAAATACTGAGAACGATGCCAGTAAACTAAATATAATAATAATCTGTTTCATTGTTACTCCTAAAATTAATGGTTTTATTATAAGTCTTGTCCATAACTTAAGTGAAGATTTGCCATCACCCCTACAAAATAAGCAAGAAATAACTTATTTTAACGCAATGACGGAGTAATTTTTACAAGTTTAAAAAAGTAATCTTCTAAATTTTCTTTTTTAAATCGTGGATTTCTAAATAAAAAAAGCCACTCAACAGTGACCTCGTCGCAATCTCCTGGCCTTATCGGCTAGGGATTGATTATTTATCTAGTGTTATGACAGATAAGAGCGTAGAGGCTTAACAAAACCTAAATAATCTCCGATAGGGCAGAGGAGCTTTGCAAAAGGTCCTCAGAATATTAAAAAGGGAAGGAGAGATGGGTAATCAACTAAGGAAACGAATAAAAACTAGCAAGCTAAGAGATAACAAACCCTGTAACATGTTAATTTTATTTAAATAAATGTAGAGAAAGGTGTTTGTGCAGTTATTTGAACTAGTTATGAATAGCATTTATATGTGGGAGTTTATATCATGAGAGCTAGCAAAAAAATAGAAAAAGCTCGTTCTTTTCTTCTTGCACATTGTGTAGGGTCTGCTTTTATATTCCAGCATTTATTTATACCTGATTTTGCATATTATTCTACATTCTCAGAGCAATTTTTCAGTTTGAAGGGTTTGTTACTTAAACTTAAAGTATTTTCTCTAGGCTTTCTTACATCCATCGTTATTGTTAGTGTGTTGCCTGCGATCTTCATCTACATAAATAAAGCTTACCTTCTTCCTCGAAAAATCAGAAGAAAGAAAATACTTGAGAAAAAAAAGCAGGAACATTCAAGAAAACTTACAAATCAGGGTAGGGAAATTGCTCATAAAATAATTACAGATGAAAGAAAGAAAAAAGATCTTTTATCTATTAGGAACCAGCGATTTGATATTTTATACAATTTACTAGTGAAATATGAAAAAATTGATGAATATCTAGAAAAGTATCCTTGGTCTTGGGTTGCGACTGCTACGGACGATATTTGTCTTATTAGAGAAGATAACACATGGGATAGTATTATTTATGAAGGATTATGTACTAATAAAGATTTGAAAGAGTTAGAAAAAAAATATTGCGATATTGTTGGTAAAATTTCAGATGAAATCAAGAGACAAGTAATTAGAGATGAAATCAATAAGTACATAAAACCAAAGGAATTATCTGATCTAAGGAACAAATTAGAAAATAAGGTTGCATAAGTCAATAAACTTACTATATCAGAAACAATCTAATTAACGTAATGACTAAGTAATTGTTACAAAATTAAAATATTAATTTTCTTAACTTGCCCTTAAAGGCAGGGGCTTATGAATAAGAAAAGGTTGCCAGCTTGGCAATTTTTTTTTCTGGCTCAAACGAACGGGGTAGTTTTTAGAACCTAGAGACAGAAAAAAAATAAATGGCCCGTTACTTGGGCCATTCGGTTTAATTGAAATTCCATTGTCTTTGTGTGTAAGGTTTAATTACAAACCTAAATTCAGAAAATCGTGATTCGATCATTAATTTGATTACCAATGTCAAACTTGGTTCCAGCACTTTGACCAAGTTCTTCATAGGTAAATTTAATGTATTCCCCATAAGGAACAGATACTTCACAATTATCTGGACGGGTTCTTTCAATCATGACTTGTACTGGGTAGGTTTCTAATTGAAGAACGACAAAGTCAGATTTTTCTGTACATCCATTACTTTCAACTTGGAAAGTGACACCAGTGGAATCATAAATAAAACCCAATATCACCTCTGATCCTGGTGATTCCGACGATTCCGACGATTCTGATGATTGACTTTCTACAAACACTAAACAAGATGCTAATAGGGAAACTATAAGGATATATTTTTTCATCTTTACCTCCTACGGTTCTTTCATTATGGATTTCTTTGAGATTATAGACTTTCTTGGGGAGGGCAAGGTTTCTGTAAATAAATAGTTCTTTAGTCCTTTAGTCCTTTAGTCCTGACGTTTGTAAAAACACCCTAACATAGGAGGTTTTTTAATAGAGCTATGGGGGATAAAGTTTAAAGTGGCGAGGGTGTTTTTTATTTACTCTTTGAGGTTTGTTAACTTCAGTTCCAGGTTTTACGACAATCAAGGCATCGTAGGTCCAAATTAAATTAAAATTTAGATGTGTAGAGATGCCTGTGAGGGCTTTAAGCCTTTAGTCTAGCTGAGTGTTATATTTTCAACCGATATTGTCCATATTATTTGCTTATTTCTAGTAATCCCCGAGACTGAAACTGTAAATGTAAAATTTTAAATGAGTGTTATGAGGCGTAGGAGTTTAAAGATGTTAAAAAAACCATGTTTTGGGGTGTTTTTTGTAGGGATGTTTTTTTTATTTGGCTGTGCCACATTGAATAATAAAAAGTCGTCTCATAACAATGATCCCATTCAAGCAGACCGTGGACTGGCAGGAGAAAAAGATGCCAGCGTGGTTGAGTCCCATGGTGATGTGACTCTTCTCTACATAGGCGTTAGTAGGATATTTATTAAACAGTGTGTGAAAGAAACTATTTTAAAAGAGAATCTTTATAAAAAGAGAGATTGTCATCAAAAGGCGGGGACAGAGATTAGAGAGATCTCCGTGGATGAGTTTAAAGAAGATTTGAAAAGAATCCTACGCATGCCCGAGACTCTCTCGAAGACTGATTTTGACGGAAACACAAAGAAGAAGGTTGCATTATATAGGAGAGGAGAGCAGAGCAGAGTTGTCAATTTAAGACGTGAAAAATTGAGAATAGAAAATACTATTGCGAGAACGAATGCGTTTAAGGCTTATTATAGTGCTAAAAACAATTCGAAAAAGAAAAAAAAACAAAAAGAGCAAAAAGAACGTGAAGCTCGGGTGAAGAAAATTGAATCCATCTTAAAAGAGAGTCAGAGCCTTCTAGCCGTTAGAGTCGAGGTGAATAATTTAATAGACGCTATTGTCAATGATGTGCTTTCCCATGGTCAGTTGAAGCAATTTGTTTTTTTTAAAAACCAGACAAGGTTTGAATTTAATCTTCTAAAAAGTTATTTGCGAGGGTCAGGAGATTTACAAGCCTACTTTGTTCCAATCAAGGCGGGGATATTTATGATGGGAACCCCAGAAGGGGAATATGGTCGTAGTGATGATGAAACTTTACACGAAGTGAAGACTCTCACGAAGGATTTTGAAATACAGGCAACTGAGGTGACACAGCGGCAGTGGTTCCGTGTTATGGGCGATAACCCGTCAAAGTTTAAGCCGTCCAAGGGCACTGATTCTACGGAGTTCACTGATTCTACAGAGCTCACTGATTCTACAGCTGAGCGCGACTACTGTCCAGAGACTGCTATTATTGAGGAGAGTTACACGATGTGCCCAGATCACCCTGTGGAGATGGTTTCTTGGAATGATGTGCAGAGCTTTATTCGAAAACTAAACAGGTCCAGTGAGACTTATAGTTACAGATTACCCACAGAAGAGGAGTGGGAGTACGTCGCTCGTGCTGGGGAATCAACTCCTTTTAATTTAGGAGAGAAGATCTCTACAGATAGGGTGAATTACAATGGGTACTTTCCCTATACGAATGGAGCTATAGAGAAGTATAGGGGGCAAACAGTCGCTGTAGGTAGTCTCGACAATGCTAACCATTGGGGACTGTTTGATACCCATGGAAATGTTTCGGAGTGGGTGCAGGACATCCATGGTGACTACCCACAGGGTTCAGTGGAAAACTCTGATGGCGCTTCTGCTGATAGCAATAGCCGTGTTTTGCGTGGTGGTAGCTGGTACAGCGGGGCTCAATACGTGCGATCGGGGGCTCGTGACAGCCTTGATTCTAAACATTCTGGCAGTCATATTGGTTTCCGCCTTGTAAGAACTGCTAAATAGGGTTGTCACTGTGTTTTTTACCCTTGCCCCTTAGAAGGGGGCATCTACTTTGAATGCGTCAGTTTTATTTTTAGAATCAAAAATCTTGGGTGAGGGCCGAGGTGATTTTTTGATCTAAGTCAGAACAAATAAGCTCCATGTACAATTGGTTTAAGTCTCTGGTCTCATCTTTGAATTCCATATTACAATAAACAGACTTTGTCCCATGGAGAATGAGCAATGCATCACATAGTTCAGACATTACGGCTGGTTCATGGGATGAGATAATAAATGTTTGTCCTTGTTTAGACGCAGATAAAATCATCTTCTTTAAGGTGATAACTGATGGGACATCTAAACCTATTGTTGGTTCATCGAGTATCATTAAGTCAGGCTTTACAAGAAATCCTAGTGCTAAGATGATTTTTCTTTTCATACCAAAAGAATAGGTGATCATTAGATCATTTGCTTGGTCTTCTTCTATTCCAAAAAGATCTAGCACCTTAAAAATACGATCATTAGTGGGTAGGGCTCTGTTCTTTATTTGTAGGACAAAGTAAATATATTCAAGCCCTGTTAAGTAGTTGTATGAATGAGGAGAGTCGTTCACAAAGTATAAATTATTATAATTAATAACCTTGTTTTCCCTGATAAGTCTCTGGGATAGGAGTATTTGTCCTTCGTAGTCATTTTTTTGAAGAATAGACTCAATGAGAGTTGTCTTTCCAGAGCCATTTTTACCCATAACTCCAAAAACAGAGCCTTCCTCTACTTGAAAAGAAATATTTGATAAAATTATTTTAGAGCTATATTTTTTTGTAAGATTTTTAACTGAGATCATTTTTAAAATCCTTAAAAGCGAGTATTATAATTATTGGAATTAACAGAGGAAGTCCAATTGAAATTCCAATAACCATTGCCCGTGTAAGTTTTTTACCAATAAAATACATCTTAACTAGTAATATATAAGTAAGAAGCATTATTAAAACAGGCATAAAAGACAATGAAATCTCTAAAAGGTTGAATCCAAGTATTTTTAGAGAGAAAAACGTTATCAGCCATTGGAGGAATATTATGAAAGACCAAAAAGTAAAGTCTGCTATGAATGAATTGAATTTCGAGAAAGAGGTGTAATCCTTTAGTCGGTCATATATTTCAGAGTTAGAATTGAATGCTTGTAGAACTGGAAAGGCGAAGGGGACAGTAAACAGCCAGATATTCTCTTTTTGATTATTAACCAAATATGCCACGATACATAAGTTGAATATAAAGACATTAAATATTAGATAATAAAGAGAGTGACCTTTTCTGAGAATATATAAAAAATTGAGGCAAATTATGGAGTAGGTTTTTTTAAACCATGGAGGACCTATTTTTTTGATAAGCCACTCTCCCTTGAGCAGAGGTTTTCTAGCTATTTTTCTCTTACTCTTGAATAAGAAAACCGTTGAGAACATAGAGACAGGTATCAGTGCAAAAAGAGAAACAACTAAGAGGGTTGGAGAAATCATGTTCTTAAATAAAAAAATGCTGGAAAGAATAAAACTGCTTGTTACAAGTACTGCGTAGATTTGTATAGTTCTCAGAAGAAAAAACATTTGTTTTGAAGTGATCTCTTTCACAAAGCTTTCGTCAAAATTAAGACCCTTTGCTATTGTCCCCATGAAAAGAGATGGAATAAATATGACTATAAAGATAATGATTTTTTGTGGGTCATCATATTTGTCGGTGAGGGAGAGAATTTCTTTTGATAAAATAATTGATAGGCCAATCGTGAGCAGCAAGAAAAAAGAGACACTTAAAAAATGAAAAGAAAGGAAGTTTTTTATCATTTTGAAGTAAATAACTCTAAAAGAGTTTAAAAAATTTAATCTAGATACAGGCATCTGTTCTTTGATTTCCCCATAGAAAATTTAATTTTCGAGAAGTTAACATTATTTTCTTCTTCTGAGCACTTTTTTTTTGGAATTAGACAGTATCGAGGGGCAATCGGAGTGCTGCTAGCTCTTTAGAGAGTCACAAGCCTCTGGCCAAGCCCTCTCCTCGTGGGTCTGAGACCCCGTGGAGTTTTCCCTGTTCAACAGAGATAGCTTGGATTTTGCACCCAAGGTTTTTTCTCTGGAGGGTGTGGCCTTTGGACTTAAGTGCTCGTTTTGTCTCTTTAGAAAAGCCGGGAGAGCCTATTCGAATGTAGTCGGGACTCCATTGGTGGTGATAGCGAGTGGCGGAAACGGCATCCCAGAGGGTGAGTTCATGCTCTAGGTAATTGAGCACAACCTGCGCGACACAGGTAAGTATTCTTGTGCCAGATGGAGTTCCAAGGGCGAGGACAACCTGCCCTTTCTTTTTAATGATAGTCGGAGACATACTACTGAGAGGTCGCTTGCCTGGAGCGACTAAATTATTTTTACTGCCAACAGCTCCAAAGAGATTGCTGTCACCAGGTTTTTTGGAGAAATCATCCATCTCATCGTTCATAATAATGCCTGTTCCAGGAACAACAACTCCTGAGCCCATCCAATAGTTAATCGTCTGGGTTGAGCTGATAATGTTTCCCTCTCTGTCCATAACAGTGAAGTGGGTCGTCTCATCGGATTCGTACTTAAAGGCATTGACGAGATCTTTTGTTTTGATTTGTAGGGCTCTAGGGGTGATTTTCTCCCTTAGAATTTTCCCATAAGATTTAGATGTAAGCCCCTTGACGGGAACTTTGACAAAATCGCTATCCCCCATGTACTTGGCTCGATCGACAAAAGCCAACTGCATGGCTGTGGCTGTTTTATGAATGGTCTCCGGAGATTGTACCCCCTTGGATTTTAAGTCCCATGGCTCTAGAATATTAAGTATCTGAACAATATGTGTGCCTCCCGAGCTAGGTGGTGGCATAGAGAAAACATCGTAGTTCTTGTAGGTTCCGTGTATTGGTTTTCTCCACTTCACATGGTACTTATTGAGATCATCTTGAGTGATAAGCCCACCAAGTCTTTTGAATTCTTTAACAATAGCTTGGGCGACAAACCCCTTGTAAAAGCCACTCGCCCCACGCTGTCTTATAGCTCTGAGTGTTTTTCCAAGATCTCTCTGGATAAGCAGATCCCCTTCTCTGAGGGGCGCCCTATCTTTGAAGAATATTTTCTTCGTGGCGGGATATTGTTTTAGAACATCTTTACGAAATTCAAGGGCTTTGGCGAGGTGGGGGTAGACACGGAACCCTCTTTCCGCCAATTCAATGGCAGGCGTGATGACTTGCCTTCTTGAGAGCTTGCCGTATCTCTTGTGCATTTCAAGAATGCCCTTAACAGTGCCAGGAGTTCCACTGGCTAAGATTCCATCTATGGGCATCTTGTTGATAGGAGTTCCTCTCTTATCAAGATACATATCGCTTCTAGCAAGAAAAGGGGCTCGCTCCCTAAAATCCAGAGCCTTTGGGCTCTTAAATGAAGGACTATCAATAAGCATAAATCCACCTCCGCCAAGGCCCGTTGACTGTGGCCTTTCCACGGAGATGGCAAAGGAGATGGCGGCAGCGGCATCAAAGGCATTGCCTCCAAGTCTGATCATCTTCAAACCAGCTTCGGTGGAGTGAACTCCTTGTGTAGCGATCATGACTTTTTGGCTGAATGATTCGTGCTGCTCTCGTGTGTGCCCAGGCAGAAGAGAGGTTTTGTAGACCTGATTAACCGAACACGATAGAGCCAAAGGGGTGAGTAGAGCTATTTTAATAAGATTTTTTTCCATGGGACCTTCTTGTTTTTTTATCGTGTGCTTATGCTCTGGTAACCTACCTGATCTCTGAGTGATTGTAACGAAATTAAATGTCCTTTTTATTATGAGTCAATACGGGCCCTCTGGAGGTTCTAGAGATTAAAACCGCTAGATTTGGAGAGAGTTCTTCCGTGGGCCTTGAGAGTTGAGAAAGCTTTACGAATTCTCCATATCAATGGTAACAATATATTCAGTGTTGAAATTGATGACACTAAAAAGCATCATGACTTGGTGTTATTTCCTAACAGGGCATCTTTAAAGTGCATCGTGGAAGAGATAAATTTACTGTAATGACAGAAGCAATTCTCTCTAAGTTATAAAAAACAGTTAAAACAGATTTTCTCTAGACTTTTCTTTTCTTTTTGGTATGTTTCTACCTGTTATCTTTAGTAGGAGGAAAAATGAAGTCGTTTTTAATTATTGTGTTGTCATTTTCTTTTATTTCATCTTATGCGCAAGATGTTGTAGAGGGTCTGGAACAATTAAAAACTCAAACTGTAAAGAGCGGAATTTCAATTCAGTATTTATTCACGAAAAGAAATTTGAGTGAGACAGAATTTATGGAGTCCTATCGAAAAGAGAGAATTGCTTCTGATAATGTGTATATTTCACCTAACAAAATAGACTTTGATCTCCATACTTTTGGAATTCGTTATGAACCTAATGATGTCTGTGGATATGAGCTTGCTGTGAGTTACATGACGAGTCGAGTGAATCTAACAGGGCAGCTAGTGACAGGGACCTATACGCCTGAAGGAGAGCCGGATTCGGTTAAAATTCCTATTTTTGGAAAAGTTGACAAGCCTGTTGGCTCAGAAGGAGTGGGTGATACGAGAATTGGTGCGAGGTGCAAGGTTTACAGGAGAGGAGACCACGCTGTAATGACAAGCGTTCATTTAAATATTCCAACGGGATCAGTTAAAGAGCAGGAAGATGGTTATGTTTTTCCCTACGCGGGTCAACTTGGCTCTGGAACCTATGATCTTCTCCCTGAGCTTAAATACAATTATCGAAAAACGGGTTTTGTGGCTGGTGCGAAATTAGCCTACACCTTGAGAACTGGAAAAGGCGAAAGTGATTACAGAATGGGTGATCAGATATTCTTCGATTCTTTTGTTGGGTATGATTATAAGAGAAAGGCTGGGGTTTTTCTTAGGGGTCGTGTTCGTGATTGGGGAGCTTCATCAGACCCTCGTTATGATGTTGAGAATCCAAAAATAGACGATCCCTATGTACAGAGAGGTCGTCGTTGGGAGATTTCTTCTACAGTGAGAACAGGTTTTCCTCTTCCTTGGAATTTAGGAGCGGTCATTATAGAGGGCGGAGTGCCTGTTTACCAAGATCAAAAGTCTGGAGAAGTTCAGCTTGAAACAGCTTGGTATTTGACTTCAAGGGTTGTCACCCGGTTTTAAATTTCTTAGCCCCTTGGATTCGTGGGCGTCTTCTAGATAAAAGCCTTGTTTTGAGTGGAGTGGGCTTTAGGGGTAAATCCTTATAAAGTACTGAAATTTCTGATAAAATCCAAAAACAAGATTCCATGGGCGGAGCCTTTATCTTGTTCTTAATGCGTCTGTGCATTATTCTTTTAAGACAAGATGAATGGAGGGAGAGTAGTTCTCATGCGGTTAGTATTTATTCTTAGTTGTAGCTGGTTATTACTTTCTTGTGCCAATCACGGCATTGCTAGAAAGGGTGTTATTAAAAATAGCATGACAGGGCCTAAAAATCTTCTTGAAAAGAAATTTTATTCCCAAAGAAAGGTGAGAGCATTTGAATTTCAAATCAATGAAAAAATTCCCCACACAATGAATGTTCATGTAAAAAAATGGATAAAGTACTTTCAAGGACGGGGAAAAGATTTGATGGGTCGCTACCTATCTCGTATGGGTCGCTACCAAGCTCTTATGGAAAATGTTTTGGAGGAACAGGGTGTTCCTCGTGATCTTATCTATGTTGCACTAATTGAATCGGGTTTCAGTTCACATGCAGAAAGCCATGCCTCGGCAGTTGGCTATTGGCAATTTATCAAAGGGACTGGAAAACGTTATGGTTTACGCGTGGATCATTTAGTGGATGAAAGACGTGATCCCGTATTAGCAACCGTGGCTGCTGCAAAATATTTAAAAGGCTTATATTATGTTTTTGACTCCTGGTATCTGGCAATGGCCTCCTATAACACAGGTGAAAATAGAGTTAAAAGAGTTGTTATGCAGAGCTACACCCGTGATTTTTGGGAATTAGTGAAAAGAAAGAAGCTTCCCCGTGAGACGTTAAATTATGTTCCCAAATTTTTAGCAGCTCGTGAAATTGCTAAAAATCCTAGAAAATATGGTTTTGTAAACGTCGGTAGAAAAAAGCCTATAGAGTTTTCAACGCTTAAATTGTCCTATCCAGTGAATTTACGCTCTCTTTCTCGTCATATGAGAGTTTCTTATAGAAGCCTAAAAGCGCTTAACCCTCAATTCCGTACAAAAATTGCACCGACAAGGAGAGGTAAATTATCTCTACGCATTCCGAAGGGGACAAAATCAATAGCTCAAAATGCAGCACAGAAAAGTCGTGTGTTAAGAAGTCGTCAAATAGCAGGAGAGAGGGGTGGTGAATTTTATCGTGTGCGCTCAGGAGATCATCTTACTAGAATAGCTAAAAAACTTGGCGTAAGTGTGAGGCAATTAAGAGAATGGAATCAAATCTCTCGCGGCTCGATCATTAAAGTAGGACAGCGCCTGCGAGTGAGATCTTTGTCAAAATATAAGATAAAACGTAGAGACAAAGAAAACACTCATCTTGTTACTCATCATCAGGTTATTGCGGGAGAAAGTCTCTATCGTATTGCTCGTAAATACGAAACGACAGTGTCTTCATTGAGAAAAATTAATGGTTTGAGTAAAACCACTCTGAGAATAGGAAAAAAACTTAGAGTTCGACCGGTAGAGAAGTCCGATATTAAGAGAAAAACATACATTATCAGGCGGGGAGACACGTTAATAGGGATCGCCAACAAATATGGAGTGTCAACAAGCTCTCTGATAAAAATGAATCGCCTTGTTAAAAGAGAGAGGATTTATCCTGGCTCTCAACTTTTAATTCCATAGATTAAAATACGACTCATAGAGCTATTTTGCTTGTAGGAAGACAATCTGCCAAGAGTTCCCTCTGGCAACTCTTAGAAGATTAGCGCCCTTTGTTAGAGAGCGAACCACTTGCTGTGGAGTTTTTACAGTTTTGCGGTTAACTTCGACGATAATATCGCCCACTTGTAATCCAGATTCAGCGGCAGCAGAGTTGTGGAGAATACTGATAACAACAGAAGTGCCCACAAGCTTAGAATTAATATTCCAGTTTTGTGCCATTTTTTTGGTAAGATGAGCGACCTTGAACCCTAGCTGATAGGGGGCCTTTTTTCCATAATAGTCTTTGTCTCTTTTTATGTTCGTAGAAGAAAAAGAATTTGGGAGAGCATCGATTCTGACAGCAACGCGTATTTTCTTTCCATTGCGGAAAATTTTTAAACTTATCGTTTTCCCCACGGTTATGTCGCTTATGTAACGAGAAATATCTCCAGTGTGAGCTACTACTTTTTTATTGAACCCCATGATAACATCGTAAACTTTTAACTTTGCCTTCGCTGCAGGGCTTTCAGGAACAACTTGCGTGATAACAACACCCTTTGTGCTATTCAGTCTTAAAATCTGCGCGGCGCGAGGAGTGAGATTCTTCATTTGAATACCGAGATAGCCTCTCTGTACCTTCCCGTTAGTCTCTAGTTCTTTAATGATGGTCTTGACGTTATCAATAGGAATGGCAAAACCAATACCTTGAGCTCTAGCATCAATGGCTGTATTAACGCCAATGACTTCGCCCTTAAGATTTACAAGAGGACCACCTGAATTACCAGGATTGATGCTTGCGTCTGTTTGTAGAAACGGAAAACGATTGATTTCGTCTAAATAACGACCTTTAGCTGAAATAATTCCCTTAGACATACTGTGACCGTGGCCATAGGGATTGCCGAAGGCAGCAACCCATTGGCCAACTTGTAAACTAGAACTACTGCCGAGAGGGATTATGGGGAGCTTCTTATTGGCATTGATTTTAATAAGAGCAATATCAGTTCTCTTGTCACGACCGATGACCTTGGCTTCGTAAAATGTTTTTTTGCTATTTAATAATTGAACACGAATAACATCGGCATTTGCAATAACGTGATTATTAGTGATGATAAGACCGTCTTGGCGAATGATAAAACCCGTCCCCAAAGAATGGGAAGGGCGGGAGGTCCGAGGATTAATACCCCAAATCCCTTCTAGCATATCTGCTAAAGGGTCGTGAAAACGGGGGGAGTTTCGATAACGATGGTTCTTAGGTAATCGAGACGTTGAAATATTGACGACAGCAGGGTTGGTGGACTTTGCCAATTCAACAAAAATATTTGCAGGTAAAGGAGAGCCAGGTGTTATTTTTGGAATTTGAGAAAAAGATGGGGAGGAAAGAAAAAAAAGGTGACAAGAAAATATTAAAATAAAAATCATTTTTGTCATGAACGTCTCTCCATAAAGAATTATTTATTTACAAACTTCATTTGTAGATCTTTAATCAATGAATCGAGAAAAGTTCTCTCTTCTTGAGTGAGGTTCCCTTCGGTCTTGTTCTTTAAAATCATAAGTAAGTCGATATTGAACTTAGCCATTTCAGGATTTATTTCTTCTGACCCCTTTGGTATGTTGGGGGAGAGTCCCATGGCCGTGATCGCACTAGACCCTATGGACATTAATAAAGCAGATAAAGAGGCTTCTAGATTGTGTTCTTGATTCATAGTGTTCTCCGTTCTTATATCGGGAAGTAACCAACAATGGCTTTTACTCTTTTTGCCAAAGTTGGATGGAGCTGAAGATAGCTACTTATGGGTATTTTCGTCAAGGGATTGACGGGAAAACCCATTAACAAATCAGGCTCTAGGCTCAGTGGCTGGGTGGCAAAATAGGCTTCGAGATGGAGTAACCCCGTTGCAAGGGCTTTGGGATCACTGACCCACTGCTTTGCGAGGTGATCACTTTTCAGGTAACTGTTTTTGCCTAGAAAAACAAAAGAAACCCACTTGGAGAACACGTAGGATGGATAGAGATATGCGATGCGTTGGTTTTTTTTAGAAAATAAAAGCTGATTCAAGCCAGTGAATAAAGAAGAGATAGAGCAGCCAATCGAGATGCCAAGGGTGTCATGTCTTTTTATTTGCGCGAGGTGAAATGCGAGTATGGCTTCTATTTTCTTGTGATCGAACTGTTCAACGAGTCCTTGAGTGATGGCGATAGAGCCATGATGCCAACTTCGCCCAAAGGCAAATGAAGAGAGAGTGGGAGAGTGAATGATGTAAAGTCTAGGGAGAGGAAGTTCGGCCTTCTTACAGAGATCTGAGAGAAGCCCTCTTAAATTCCATGGGTCTTGTCCCTCGATGAGCTCTGCCTGGAGTTTGTTAACCATCTTTTTGTCAGAATAGAGGTAGAGATAAAGATTAAAAGCGACGGAGAAAAACCCTCCCCATAAAAGGCCTGATCGTCCAGCCAAGGTATGGGCAATAAACATAGTTATAAAGGATGAGAGTAGGAGAGTTATCCACACACGATAGGAAGTGTTCATTGTAAATCCTCTGTAAACGACTTAATGTCTATTCTAACCTGTTTTTGAATGGGTGAAGCAAGATAAAACGACGGGTTTCTTTGCATAAGTTTATTTATACAAAAAAGACGCATGGCATTGATTGAAAATAAACCAAGTGAAAAACGTTGATGAATTTGGGATAGAATTGAGACAATTGTGAGCGATTAAAAATCAGATCAGGAGAGGTTCAAATGAATGTAGATATTATGGCACTCAATGAAACCATAAAAGTAGAAAGCCGTTTTATTAGCGATATGATGAAAGAAGTTTCAAAGGTTATCGTCGGTCAAGAGGAAATGGTTGAGGGGATTTTGATGGGATTACTCACAGGAGGACATGTTCTTTTAGAGGGAGTCCCTGGGTTAGCTAAAACATTGACGATCTCTTCAGTGTGTCAAGCGATCTCTTTGGATTTTAATCGCGTTCAGTTCACTCCAGATTTATTGCCCACCGACCTTATTGGAACCATGATATTTAATCCAAAAACAGGGGAATTCACACCCAAGAAAGGTCCCGTATTTACTAACTTGGTTTTAGCGGATGAAATCAATCGCGCTCCAGCAAAAGTTCAGAGTGCTCTCTTAGAAGCAATGGCCGAAAAACAAGTTACCATTGGTGACAACACACACATTCTAGAAAAGCCCTTTTTGGTGTTGGCAACACAGAATCCACTGGAGCAAGATGGGACATACCCTTTGCCAGAGGCGCAGATGGATCGTTTTATGTTTAAAATTCTCGTTGATTATCCACATAAAGAGAACGAGATGGAGATATTAAATCGCATGTCCTCTAATGAAAGTCCTCAGGTAGAAGCCATCATCAGTAGGGAGCAATTATTGAGGGCTTCAGCCCATGTGGATTCTATCTATGTTGATGACAAGGTAAAAAACTATATTGTAGAAATTGTGATGAGTACACGAGAGCCAGAGGAATACGGTTTGAGCTCTATTGCAAATTTAATCTCAGTAGGCTGTTCTCCCCGCGCAACGATTAGTTTAGTAAGATCAGCCAAGGCTCACGCTTTTTTAAGAGGTCGAGGGTATGTGACGGCAGAAGATGTAAAAGCCGTGACTTATAATGTTCTTCGTCACCGTTTAATACTAACTTACGAAGCTGAGGCAGAAGAGATGAAAAGTGATGATGTGATTAAGCAAATTCTTAATCACATTGAGGTGACTTAGTGGTTTCAACTCTTCCTCTAGAAATTCATAGGAAGATTAAACTTCTTGAATTAAACACTCGTCGCTTGGTGAATGATATCTTTTCAGGAGAATACAAATCGTCCTTTAAAGGGCAGGGGATGACTTTCTCTGAATTTCGTGAATACGTCCCTGGGGATGATGTTAGAAATATTTCTTGGACATTGACCGCCAAGGTGGGAAAGGCCCATGTAAAAATTTTTGAAGAAGAAAGAGAACAAACTCTTATGCTCGCTGTTGATATAAGTGGTTCTTCAAATTATGGAACAGGTGAGTATCTTAAAGGAGAGGTCATGGTGCATTTAGCGGCGCTCTTGGCCTTTTCTGCGATAAAAAACAATGACAAAGTAGGATTGCTTCTTTTTACCAATCAAGTGGAGCTTTTTGTGCCTCCTAAAAAAGGCAGAGGGCAAGTTCATCGTATTTTGCGCGATCTGTATTACTTTAAACCCAAAAGTAGAGGAACTTGCCTATCCATACCTTTGGATTACCTAAGTGGTGTCCTTAAGAAGAACACCACTGTTTTTGTAATGAGTGATTTTATGGATAAGAATTGTCACCGTTCATTCCGCTTATTGGCTCGTAAACATGAAGTGATAGGAGTTGTTGTGGAGGACTCCTCTGAATATAAAATACCAGACATGGGTGTGGTGGATTTACATGATGGAGAGACAGGTGAGTTGCTCACTGTGGACACGTCATCTTCGTCATTTAGAAAGAGTTTTGAAGATCTATCAAAAAAGCGACGTTTGCAAAGAGATAGAGAGCTTAAGAAATCTCTTGTAGACTGCATTAATATTTTGGACGGCGAAGACTTTGTTGATCCACTTATTGCTTATTTTAAGAAAAGACGAGCGAGAGGTTGAAGCTTTAAATGGCAAAAAGTAAAGAGCTAGAAAAAAAACAAAAAAAAACAACGGAGACACAGAAATCGGCTTTGATTTGGCAGTGTGATCTAGTTGCAAATTCTCAATCCACAGGTCAGATCACTGTTGGAAGCCCTATTCATATGCACTGTGAGGGTACGAAAACTATTTTTAATTCTAATAAGCTAGAAATTTTGTTAAACAAAAAACAAAAATATGTTCTCCATCTTCTTAAGGTGGAGAACATATCAGAAACTGAAATGGACCTGATTGTTACAAGTTATCAAGCAGGACAGCATCAGTTAAAAAACTTTCAATTATCTGATGGAAATGATTTTGTCGACAGTGGGCCTTTGCAGTTCAACGTGACTTCTGTTTTAAAAAAAGAAGCTAAGCCTTTTGGGCCTTTTGGACCCATTGGTCTAGAGAGGCCTACATGGTATTGGACATCAATTGGAGTGATTGTTGGATTGATCACCATTGTCGCACTATTGAAATTTCGGAAAAGTTGGCAGAGAAAAAAAATAATCAAAAGGTTAGAATCTCACGGAACGGCGTTATCTGCCTATAATCAATTAAATAAGGAATTACGTTCTTTAGATAGAGAATTAACTCTTCAAAGGCAGAGAGTATCCGACACAGAGCAACTAGAGAGAACCCACAGAGAGCACATAAGAGAATTGGAAAAAAGTTTTCGAATGTATTTGGTTAGAGAGCTAAAGGTTCCAGCGATGGAATGGTCAAACAAACAAATTCTTGGGGAAATTAAAAGAACGGACAAAAAATTGTTTAAATCTCAGAATGCTTCAATTGAAAAATTATTATTGGAGTTCAAAAGATTAAATAAAACAAATGAGGAATTCACTTTGTCTGATTGCCAACAGATGAGACGGCTTTGTCGTGATTGCTGTGATCTTCTTTATAAGGAGAGGAATTAATGTCATTTAAAACATGGTATGCCTTTTTCCTAATAATGCCTCTATTATTTGTGGTGTTCTGGAGTTGGTGGGAAAGAAAGGCTAAACGACCTTCTATTCAATTTTCAAAAATAGATCTTTTCAAAAAGATAGAGGCTTCTTGGCGCGTCCATTTGATGGGGTTACCGACTTTTTTAAAAATGACAGCTTTGATTTTGGCCATAGTTGCCTTGGCTCGACCGCAAAGGGCTGATGAGAGAGTGAAGAGAAATGTGGAAGGCATAGATATTGTGATTGCTTTGGATGTCTCTGACAGTATGTTGATTGAGGATATGAAGCCATCGGCAAACCGTTTAGAATCGGCTAAGGAGACGATTCGTCAATTTATTGACAAGAGATTATCTGACCGTATTGGGTTGGTTGTTTTTTCAGGAGAGTCGTACACACGGGTTCCATTGACTCTGGATTACCAACTTTTACAGAAATCTCTAGAAGAAGTACAGATAACAAGAACGGTTAAAATGGGAACGGCCATTGGAGTGGCCTTGGCAAATGCTGTGGGGCGATTGAGGGAGTCAAAGGCTAAGAGTCGGGTGATTGTTTTTTTAACTGACGGTGAGAACAACAGCGGAACGATAGACCCTGAAACAGCACTAGAGATAGCTAAGGGATATGATATAAAAATTTACTCTATTGGTGTCGGTAGGGATGGAAACACACGTTTGCCGATAATGACGAGAGATGTTTTTGGTAGAAAAGTAAAACGTTATCAACCTTTTTATAGTAAAGTGAATGAAGAGTTACTTGGAAAGATGGCCAAGGAGACAGGAGGAAAGTTCTACCGTGCGACATCATCTGGAGTCTTAAAGAGTGTATTTAATAATATTGATCGTTTAGAAAAGAGTAAAATAGATGAAAAACATTATGTCAAATATGCAGAATTGTTCCCCAATTGGTTAAAGATGTCTCTATTACTTTATCTGTTAGCGTTTTTCCTAGGAAGAACATGGTTGAGGAGGATGCCTTGATATTTAAATTTGCAGCTCCTGGATTTTTCTATCTTTTAATATTATTGCCACCGATTATTTTATTTTCTGTGTGGTTGCAGCGGTGTGCCCGAAAGAAAATTCATGATCACCTCGGCAAAAGGCTTGCACCTTTTTTGGTGTCATCTGTTTCTAAAAGTAAGAGACACTGGAAACTTATTTTAGAGTGCTTGGTGATACTCTTTGGCCTTTTTTCTTTGGCGCGTCCTCAATCGGGTAAGGAAACTCAAGAGATAAAAAGCGAAGGGGTGGAGTTAATTTTAATGATTGATGTTTCCACCAGTATGTTAGCAGAGGATGTGCGCCCGAGTCGGTTAAATTTTGCAAAAAAAGAGATGGAAAAGATTTTAGGATATTTAGATGGAGATAAAGTAGGAATTGTGGCCTTTGCAGGCTCGGCGGCATTGCTATCACCGATGACGGTGGATAAGTCAGCTCTATTAATGTATTTGGACTCCTTGAGTACGTCTTCGGTGGGGTCCCAGGGAACGGAGTTTAGTAGGGCTTTGCAGGAGGCAGGTGCGGCTTTTCTCAGAGGAGGAGTTCAGAGAGACGGAAAAAATCAAGTGACAAGGGTCATTGTCATTGCTTCTGATGGTGAAGATAATGAAAAAGGAGCGATACAGGAGGCTGAGAAATTATCTAAAGAAGGAGTGCATATTTTTTCTTTGGCTTTTGGAACGGAAAAAGGTGCGCCGATTCCTTTGAGAGATGGCAACGGTTATTTAAGAGAGTACAAAAAAGACGAGAGTGGAAAAGTGATTCTGAGTCAGACAAAGGGAACTATTTTAAAAGAATTGTCACGAATTGGGCATGGAAGTTTTTATCATGCGACCTTTGATAGCGAGGTAGCAGAAAATATTGTAGCGGATATACAGAAATTACAAAAAACACAATTTGCTAGCGCAAGTATCGTTAATTATAATGAGTTGTACCAAATTTTCTTATTGATAGCGATATTATTAGGGATTTTAGAAATATTTTTGGGTGAGAAAAAATCAGGAAGAAGCTTGTGGAAGGGGCGTTTTGAGGTGACAGAGAAATGATTAAACACATATCTCCAATGAGAAGTTTGCCCATTGCTGTATCATTTTTACTGGTTATTTTTTCGGAGACTGCTATTTGTGCAGGAGATTATTTAAAAGAATTAAACGTGATTGAGAAGAATAATTCTGCCATAGAGGCTCTAAAGGAGAAGCAATTAGGGAGAGCATTTAATTCAGTGATCGAAGGTTTGGGAGAAGCTCCTAAGCAAATGGTATTATTATTTAATTTAGGGTTGATTTATGAGTTTCAGAAAAAACCTGATAAGGCATTGAAAGCTTATGAGCAGGTGCTTGTAGATAAGGCAGCACCTGCAGAGATTCGTTTTTTCAGTGCATTTAATATAGCTCGTATTCATGGCGTAGGAAAAAACATTGCTAAAGCATTGAAATATTATCAGAAAGCTTTAGAATTTAAATCTGATTCTGTCGAAGTGAAAACCAATATTGAGCTTCTGACAAAACAACAGAATGGCCAGGGAAAGGGGAACGAAGAGAAAAATAATAAGGGAAAGGATCAGGAAAAGGATCAGGAAAAGGATCAAGGAAAGGATCAAGGAAAGGATCAGAAAAAGGATCAGGAAAAAGAGAATGATGGTCAGAAGGGTGATAAAAAGCCTGATTCAAATAAAACTAAGGACCGTAAGAAGCCATTTAAAAGCAAAGAATTGACTGAGGATGACGTGAGAAAGATTTTAGAAGAATTAAAGCAACAAGAAACAAAAATCCGCACGAAAATAAATCAGGAGAAGGGCAAGAATGACTCCCCTAATATTAAAGACTGGTAAAATATTATTAAATCTTGTTTTTTTCTTTAGCTTCTCTGTCCATGCACTGGCGACTGAGGGCAGTATTGAAGTTCATGCAAAAGTAAATCGTAATAAAATGGGTCTGAATGATAAGCTCAACCTTTCGGTGGTTGTGGTGAGCGAAGAAAGTATGATTGTTGAAGAGCCGAGGATACCTCAGCTTGTGGGCTTTGAACTACTCAATACTTGGACAAGTCAAAGCTCTCAAACACAAATTGAACAAGGCCCACAGGGAATGGAGGTTAAGACAACTAAAATAAAACAATTTGAATATATTTTATCTCCAAAAAAGAAAGGTATCTTGGTAATAAGCTCTTTTAGGGTAAATGTTCAGGGTAAGATATATAAAACAAAACCGATAAGGATTCAAGTTGCTAAGAGGTTTTCATCACCACCAGTGACAAAAAAAAATCGTGGTAGAGGTCTTGGAAGAGGCAGAAAAATAGACCCTTTTTCATCAGAACCATTTTCTGAAGTTGAAAAAATGTTCAATCAACTTCTGCAACGCCAAAGAGGAGGAGGCTTTTCAGGCAGCAAAGGGGAATTAAAAAAAGAAATTTTAGACCCTAAGGAAGTTTTCTTTATTCAGGCCGAGGTGGATAAAAAAGAAGTTTATGTGGGAGAACAGGTGACGGTGAGTTGGTATATTTATACCCGTGGGGCTATTGAGTCTATTGATCGTTTGAAATTCCCTGTTTTGAAAAATTTTTGGAAAGAGGATATCGATGTGTCCCCGTCGTTGCGTTTTCATCAGTACCTAGTGAACGGGTTACCCTATCGTCGTGCTCTTTTAGGCTCTTACGCGTTATTTCCAATCAAAGCTGGTCAAGCAGTGATCGATTCTTACAGTGTTAGGTGTCGAGTTCGATTGAATACTCGTTTTGGTTTAGGTCGATCACGTCTCTACACGAAAAAGAGTAGGGTGTTAAGAATTAAAGTTAAAAGCCTTCCTAAAGTAGGAAAACCTGATAGTTTTACAGGGGCTGTGGGTCACTTTCAGGTAAAGTCAGATGTAAATGCTCACCAGTTCCCAGTTAATCAACCGTTCTCTATAAAAATTCGTTTTGAGGGAGAGGGGAATGCAAAACTCATAGATATTCCAGCTATTAGATGGCCTGAGCACCTTGAGCTTTATGATACCAAAAAAGAATCAAAATTTTTTAAAACAGGGAAGTCCTATAAAGAGTTTGAGGTGTTACTAATACCTCGCCGCGAAGGAAAAATTAAAATCCCCTCAATGAAGTTGGGGTTGTTTAATCCAAAATCGGGAAAATATGAAGAGAAATCAACAGATGAGATAGAGTTAGAAATAACTCATGGTCGCCAAGATGGAGTGATAGCTTCTAGTCGTAAATTACCAGAGTTTAAGAAGAAGATAGAAGAGAGAGAAGATTTGCCACTGATGATTCTCTCCGCAGAGAGAGACCCTATTTTGAGTGAAATGCAGGAGAAATGGATGTGGGTAGGTATTTATTTTTTAATTCTTTTATTCTTAATTTGGTACGGCAGTGTTCAGTTAGGTTGGGGAGATAAGAAAAAAAATCTACAGGAGCAGGTGAGTCAGAGGATAAAATTGATCTTTAATAAGATAGAGAAAGGTGATCACCGTTCTATTGGCAGTGAAATGACCAATTTGGTGTACTTCGTTCTTGGAGAGATCAGTGGACAAGGTGGGGCTAATTTAGAGTTTAGCAAACTCATGGAAAAAGCACCGCCGAGTGTTCGTAAAGAGCTGAAAAAACCTTTGGGAAAGCTAATGAATTCCTTTGAAATTATAGGATTTGCTCCAGACTCTGTTATAGGAGACTTAAAAGAGAAAGAAGAGTTGAGGCTTTTAGTGAAAAAGATGGAAATCGTCTTACTAAAGGCGATTCAAAAAAACTAACCCGCACAACATCGTCTTGATACTGGCGGGCCTTTAAGATGAAAGGTTTGAATTTTTCATTTAGATCTCCTTCCTTACGCGGCTTTTGCCAACGGTCCGTTTACACCTCTGGCAGCTGGCTGGCATTATCAAAAGACTTAGCCCCTGTAGCTTTGCGTCCTGTCGTTTCCAACAGTTTGCCTTTGGCAAAGGAAATTGATCGTGAAAATGTTCTAGGTCCTCCTTGATTCTATAGGTAACACAGTGCTGACTGCATTTCTGAATTATGGGGGGGATTCAGAGATTTGGCACAACACCGTTACCATCAAACATCCTCCTTTCAACTGGTCTTTAGAATACTGCAACTCTTGAAAAACATCTAGAACTGTGGAGTAAAGGGTCTAATATTGAGACACTGAGTTTGATTTGGGCAAATGAGCCACTTTTCAGATGAGTCTTTGCTATTAAGTTCAGACATAAATTAAGTAAAAGTTTTTTTGATCCTTTCAGCAATAACAGAAAAAGCCTTTCCTTCCTCTCCAGTGGGGTGGCTCTCAATGATGGGAATACCAGCTTCGCTAGAAATACTGACAGACAGATTAAAGGGAATCTCACCTAATTTGGGGAGGCCTTTTTGTTCGAGATAGGAGTCGAGTTCTCCTTTGGGGAAAAGTTGCACTTTTTCTTTTGATTCAGGGGCAATAAGATAAGACATATTTTCAATCAAGCCAATGTGAGGAATTTTTACGGTGTCGAACATATCGATGAATTTTTTGACATCTATAAGAGCTAAGTTTTGTGGAGTGCATACGGTAATAGCTCCAGAAACAGGAACTTTTTGAGCGATGGTGAGTTGAATATCGCCTGTTCCAGGGGGCATATCGATAAGGAGGTAATCTAACTCTCCCCATTCAACATCGCGAAGAAATTGGTGTACAGCCTTAAAGAGCATGGGGCCACGCCAGACAACAGCATGATCCTCTTCAACAATGAATCCGATGCTCATGATTTTAAGACCAAGCCTAGAAATAGGAATCATCTTTTGATCTTCAGTGAACATAGGTTTTTGGTTGATAGCTCCAAAAATTCGTGGAATGCTTGGCCCGTGAATATCAGCATCTAAAATCCCAACCTTGGCTCCTTTTTTGGCAAGAGCCAGAGCGAGGTTAGAGGTGATGGTGCTTTTTCCCACGCCTCCTTTGCCTGATCCAATAGCAATGATGTGCTTAATACCGTCAATAGGAGACTGTTGGTCAAAAGGATTTGTCGTCATAAGTTTTCCGTTTTTGGGTGAGGGTTCATCGTGTTTTTGCCGTAAGATTTTTACTGTAGCTTTTTTACTATGGAATCTCTTACTGTGGAGTTTCTTACTGTGGAATCATATTTAAATCAAAATTCTTCTAAAAATTCATATTTTAATGGCTTTATGTAAAAAATTCATATAGTAAATTGCATCGAATCAAGATAGTCTTTGCGAGTGATTTTTCTGATGGGAGGAC
Source organism: Bdellovibrionales bacterium (assembly GCA_965217115.1). Taxonomy (GTDB): domain Bacteria; phylum Bdellovibrionota; class Bdellovibrionia; order Bdellovibrionales; family CAYMLA01. The sequence continues at coordinate 1,741,131 of OZ244239.1, forward strand.
TAATTGAAGACACTAGGCATGTTATTCTTTTTTTGTTTGTTGTTTTGTGGAGAGTTTCAATCATTTTCTTTCGCAGTATCGACGAAGCCATCATCGAAGTCGTCATTAAGGAGTGTTTTTTTAAAAAAATATCTACAACATTATTTAGCTGAGGATGAATCTCTACAACAGGCAAAGATAGATCACAAAATTTCTTTAGAAAAGAGTAGAGGAGAAACTGCTTTTTGGAATTCTCAATTATATTCAGGTCCACAGGTAAGAGAATTAAGAACAGAGTTGTCTCTGATGGAGAGTTTTGGAAAAAACTCTCTATGGAAAAATAGGCTTGAACAAAGAACGCCATGGGGAGGTGCCCTGTCTATTGAATACAATCAACTTCTTGGCGATGATACGTTAAATTCAGCGACGACTAAATCACAGACAGCTTTTTCTTTTGAGAAGTCCCTTTATCGCAATGGATGGGGGCAAGAAGATAGCTTGAAAGTAACGGCAGCTAGAAAAAGAGTGCGTCGTTCAGCCTTTAGTGAACAGTCCAGTTATCAGATAAGTTGTCTTCAAGGAATCAAAAGTTATTTGGAATCTTATACATCTCAAGAGAAATTGCAGATTTCTTTGGAAGTAGAAAAAGCGGCACAAAAGGTGTTTAATAAATTAAAAAAAGCATACAAGAAAAAATTAATACGGAAAATAGATTGGCTAGGCGCTCAAGCAGATTATTTAAAAACTCAATCTCAAAGAAGAGACAGACAGAGGCTTCATAGATTAGAAATGGTGAAATTTTCATCTAAAGCACAGATAAGTTCTGAAACATGGTTCTTGAAGAAGCCCCAAGATATTGAATTACAGAAAGGAATTAATTGGCAAGACGGAATAGAGCTTAAGGGGTTAAATAACCTATTGGAGCAGAGAGAAGCTGAGAAAAAGAAAGCTGAATTGGATGGGCAAGGAGATCTGGGGTTTCAGGTTCAACTCTCAAACACTCAAGGTTACAGTCTGGCAGCAGGGGATAATTTCCAACAAGCAAATTGGGTGGTTTCGTTGAATTTTTCATGGCCCCTGTACAATGGAGTTTTGAAGTCAAATAAGAGTCAAGCAGACTTAAGAGTTCTAAGAACTTTTAAAGAGATTAAAAAACAAAGAAAAAATAGCTCGATTGAGTGGAGAAGAGCCTTGATCTCTCTAGAAAATCAAAAAGAACAGGAGGGTTTTAATCGTCGGCAACAGATTATAGAAAAGAAACGAGTTCTTGAAGCAAGAAGACTTCTTATTACAGGGAGAATCGAATTTGAAAACTACATCAGTTACCGAGATCAGAGATTTAGTAGTCGTCTGAAGTACTTAGATCTCTTGCAAGAGAAGATATTATTAAAGGCATCATTGTTAAGGTTAAGTGGATATCTAGGGCGTTTCTGTGAGGGACTTCTATGAGGAGGTTAATAGATTATTTTGCTGGTCGTTCTTTTATTGTAAACTTACTTGTTATTTTTGTATGTGTTGTAGGTTATTTGGCTATGACATCTATGAATAGAAGTCTAGTGCCATCTTGGGAACAGCGTCAAACTGTTGTGAATGTGCTTTTACCGGGAGCTTCGTCTCAAGAGATGGAACGCCTAGTGACTTATCCCATTGAGATTGCATTAAAAGATTTGCCTGGAGTGGAAAAGATAACATCTTCAAGTGGTGCAGGCTATTCCAGAATTCGGTTGTATTTTGAAGATAGCTATGAAGATTTAGATAAAGTGACAGAGAATGCTCGCGCCCGTGTGGAAGGGCTTCGCAATCGATTGCCAGAGTCAGTTCGTTCCATTACGGTAAAAAGAATTAAAAAAGAGACTGAAATTCTCATGTATATCTCTATTGAAGGAGCTGACGATTTTAATTTTGAACACCGCAGGCGGATAAAAAAACTCTCTAAAAAAATCGAAAATATTAAAGGAATTTCTTTCGCCGCAGATCATATGCGAGAACAAGAGATTGTTATTCATCTGGACCCAGAGAAGCTTAATTTCTATGGTCTATCGACCAGTGATGTGCGTGGTAAGATCAGTCGCTATCGTGCTTATGCACCAATAGGACAGATTACGCAGGATGAAGATGTCTACAACATTGAAGTATCAAATTCTGTGGCCTCGATCGAAGAGCTATCTAAAATCCCTATTAGTTCTAATCGCAGTGGTTACATTGTGCGATTACAAGATTTGGGAAAGGTGAATTACGATCTATCCCAGCGATCGTTCTTGATGAGAGTGAATGGGAAAAGAGCTGTTTTGATGAGAGTAGAGAAGGGATCTTCTGCGGACACTATTGATCTTGGCAAAGAAGTCAAAGAAGTAGTAAATCGCTTCAATAAAAAATATTCCACGTTAAAAGCAGAGATTATGTTTGATCTACCATTTTTTTTAGAGAAACAGTTAGAGAGTTTAAAAGTAAATGGATTTTTAGGCCTCCTATTTGTTTTTGCGATGATGCTGTTGTTCTTTGATTGGAGAGCGGCGCTCATGACAATTATTGGTTTGCCAGTAGTTTATTTGGGAACTTTTATTGTTCTCGCTTATCTAGGTATACCTATTAATCTTATCTTTATTGTTGGGATGTTATTGATCTTAGGTATTTTGGTGGATGATGCGATCATTGTTTCTGAAAAATACATGGCAAATTTAGAAAGTGGTCTTGAGCCTAAGGAAGCTGCAGTCAAAGCGGCACAGGCTCTGATTATGCCAGTGACAGGAACAGTGTTGACTACGGTTGTGGCTTTTTCTCCATTGTTGTTAGTGAAAAGTAGTTTTTCAAATGTTTTTTTTGCGCTTCCTGTTGTGGTAATTGTGGCTCTTAGCTTGAGTTGGATTGAAGCTTTTTTTATTCTTCCCAATCATTTGCAGCATATTGTGAAAAAAAATAAAAATAAGAAAATTGATGTGTTCAAAAAGCTCCGTCAAAAATATGAACAGATATTAAAGGTCTTTTTTAAATACAGATATATCACCTTACTGGCTAGCCTTGTTTTCATAGTCATTTCAGGCTATGTGGCTCTTAATAAGGTAGAACATCAATTTAATCTACAGATTGGTTTAGAGAGAGTCGATGTAACAGTTATTTTAAAAAGCAGTGGTTCTTTTGAAGAGACGGAAAAGAAGCTTAAGCCGCTGTCTGATTATTTAAACAAAATGGGAAGTCGACAAGTAGATGCGGTGCAAACAAAAATTGGTTCTATGTGGTATCAAGGAAAACAATTAAAAGGGGATCGTTATGCTCGTTTTTCTATTTACATAGATAAGGAGGCTAAATACCCTGGAGAGGTCAAAAAAACTCTAGAAAAAAGAATTCAAAGTGGAGTGAAAAAGTTTAAAACAGATGACTTTGAAGAACTAAATGTTCGGGGGCTCAGGGAAGGGGACGAGAAAAGAAAGCTTCAACTGGTTTCGATCAGTGTTCGTGGGGCTGAGGATATTGATTTCACCGATATAGAGAAAGTAATCATTGCCCATGCATTGAAGACAAAAGGTGTGAAAGAAGCGGCCATGAATGAAGAGATGTACGAAGTGTCTTGGAGGTTTCACCCTAATCACCAAGCTTTACAGCAGTATGGATTGACGCCAGCCACATTGGCCCATCAAATACGGGGGTTTTTCACTAAAAACTTTCTAAGTGAGATTCGTCTTCATGGAGAACCATTAAATCTTTATACAAAAATTATAACGGAGGAAAATATTAAATTTGAAAACCTAAAGTCATTTCATGTGGTGAGTTCCAGAGGAGTTAAAGTTCCGTTGCCTTTTTTAGGGAAGTGGGTTTCGGGTCGGTCTTTAAAGGAAATTTTTCATAAAGATGGTTTACGGAATTTAACATTGGATTTCAAACTAGATCAGAAAGAAGGCAATGCGAGCTTAGTGATAGATAGATTGAAGAAAGCGCTCATTCCTGTGCAAAAGAAGTTTCCAACCTATGAGATTGAGGTGTCGGAAGCTGACAATCAGGCGAAGGAAGGTAAGGCTTGGGGCTTAAAAATAGCGATAATTTGTCTGGGTGGAGTGTTGTTGATTCTGTCATTGGTATTGGGGTCTTTATCCCAACCTTTCTTGGTGGGGCTGCCAATCCCTTTTGGATTGGCAGGGATTATATGGGCGCTGTATCTCCATGGACTTCCTTTGAGTGTTATGGCAATTGTAGGAGTTGTCGGAGTGATCGGCGTTGCAGTGAACGATTCCTTAATTATGGTCGATGGTATAAATAAGCTCTGTCAGGGGAGAGGAGTGAAGATGAGTCGAAGTTTGTTGATTGATGGAGCATCTCAGAGGTTGCGAGCTATTGTGTTAACAACGATGACGACTCTTGGCGGTGTTTTGCCTATGGCTTATTCGTGGGGAGGAGAGTCGGGATTTACTCAACCTCTGGCATTTTCTATTGGTTGGGGATTATTATTCTCCACGTTGATGACGTTGTTTGTGTTGCCACCTCTTTTGGAAATTAGGGAGGATATTCTCTCTTTAGGAAGAGGCTTGCTATTTAGAGGGAAAAACCAGAAATCCCACCAAAATTGAATTTACAAAACCTATGAAAGTCTTCTACATGTTTTCTTATAAGGCCTTTTATAGAATTTGATTGAATCAAATTGAAAATATTATATATTTCTAGAATAGGTAGAGAAAATATGTAATTTCAAATATTATAATCGAGCAATTGGTTGTAATACATTTTGTTGTCAATGAGTATTAGTGTTTGGAAAATTCATTATTTTTATAAGCATACACAGGAAAGGTTGGGAAATGAAAGAAATTAAGTTATTTTTGCTAACGATTTTTTTGGGAACCCCTTTTACTTGGGCAAAGATGACTTATCTGAGTCAGGTGGAAGATAATCGAGTTGTTGTGCTAGCCAATGATGATGGTTCAGAGGGAAGAGTGGTTTCTCCTCAAGATAAGCATGCCTATCATCCAGAGATAAGTTCTGATGGCCGTTATTTGGCTTACTCAGTGGGAACGATTCTTCCAAACCGTAAAATTGATGTAGCAATTCATGTGAAAGATTTGCAAACAGGGGATATCGAAGTGTGGACTCCCTCGGGGAATCAGTACATTCATGCAGAGTTTTCAGGTGATGGAGAATACTTGGCCTTTAGTATGCCAGTTGAGAGAGAAGGAAAAAAAATTCAGAATATTGCTTTGGTGAATTTAAAAGAAGAAAGAAAAAAAAGAGCTAAAAAAGTGAAGGCTATAGATGGGGTGAAACATAGGTTTTACTCTCCTGACCTTGAAATTATTCAAAGTAAATACCATTCTTATTTTCCAGCCATAGCTTCTGATGGTGCATTTGTTATTTACCATAGAACCAAAGATGTATCGTCTAAATCAACTCCTAAAGAAGTGGTTTTATACGATCGTTGGTCAAAGGAGACGACATTATTAACAGCTCCTAATGGTCATGGGATGGTGCCCTCATTATCATCAGATAATCGTCATATAGCTTATACAGGAATTCTTAATGGAGTGTGGGACATTCATTTGATTGATCGTTGGACGAAAGAGATCACCCAAATCACTCATTCACCGGACAAGGAGTTCACTCCTGTTTTTGCTCCTGATGGATCTATTAGTTACTCTCACATTACCGAAAAAGAAGACCTTTTCGAAATTGATATTTATAAAATTAGCAAAGAGGATGTTTTTGGCCATAGAGGGAAGGTGATTCCTCGACCCCTCATTAATGAGGTGGGAGTTTTTGAGTATGTACCTTCTTTTTCAGGGGATCTTTCCATTGAATTAAGACAGTATAGTGATATTCCAAATCCGGCGCGTTCCTCTTTTGCAACGGTTAAGAAAGGTCAGAAAATTTATGTGATCGGGGGGCATCAGGGGAAAGAGCATACCTATCCGCCAGAATCTTTTTTAAAGAGGTTGGATATTTATGATATTACAACGGGAACATGGTCTCAAGCGGCTTCAATGAACTTTGCCAAGCATGGATTTCAGGCTGTGGTTCATGGTAGGTATATTTATACGTTTGGTGGATTTGCTTTTTCAGCTAATCATAAACCAGGCTGGAAATCTCTGGACGTAGTTGAGAGATATGATGTTGAAAAAAATAAATGGACAGTTTTAAAGACACGTCTGCCAAGAAGAAGATCATCGAATGTCTCTATTAAGATGAGAAACAAGGTCTACCTTTTAGGTGGCTGGAACAGCACGCCTAAGCATGAAGGGGATTTTAATGGAAAGTTTCATCAAGAAATCGATGTCTTTGATCTTAATAACGAGACAGTGGAAGTTTTAAAAGAAAAATTACCACAACCCTTGAGAAGAGCTTTAACTGGAGTGACCGTTGGCGATGAAATTATTTTATTAGGTGGAATTTCAGAAGGAGGAAGTCATTTTAAATGGTTAGACCATGTGACTGCTTTTAATGTGAAGAATAATGTGTGGAAGGAGTATCCTAAATTACCATTTAAAACATTTGCCCCAGGAGCAGGAGTTGCTAATGGAAGGTTGTTTCTTCTTGGTGGAATGAACGAACAATTTGAGTATTTGAATACGATCTATAGTTTTGACCTTCAGAAAAAGAAGGAGTGGGTAAATACAGGAAGATACTTAAAAGAGAATAAAGGCTTCCCACAAGTGATCAATCTAGATAAAGATTCATTGGGGATTCTTGGTGGGCACACATATATTTTTGAAGATGATGGAAACGTGGTAGATACACCCGTATCAACTTTTGAATTACTTTTGGTCGAGTAATCTATCTTTTTAAGAAGAGATTCATTTGTTTGAAATTGTTTATTTGTTGACACGTTCTAGGTATTCGCTAGAGCGTGTGTCTATTTTGAGGACATCACCCACTTTTATATGTAAAGGAACGTTAACAATGAGGCCTGTCTCTAATGTAGCTGGTTTAATTGCTCCAGTGACCGTGTTGCCTTTTACACCTGGATCTGTTTCTCTGACGGTGAGATTTACAGTATTAGGAATTTCTGTAGCACAGGGTTTTTCGTCGAGGAAGAGAATTTTAACTTTCATGTTTTCGACAATAAAATTTTTGGAGGAACCAATTTCAGCATCCATTAAAATGATCTGATCGAAGGTTTCCGGGTGCATGAAATTATAACCAGAATCATCTTGATAGAGAAAGTTGTAATCTGAGTACATGACATCGGGCTGTTCAAACTTCTCTCCAGAACGGATTGTTTTTTCTAGATTACTATTTTTAATGAGATGCCTTAGCTTGATACGGGAAAATTGGTTCCCTTTTCCTGGTTTGATATGTTCAAACTCGGTTATTTCATAGGGTTGTCCTTCAAAAATAAGTTTAAGACCTTTTTTAAAATCAGATGTGCTTATCATAATACAGTCACCTTGGTTTGATTATCAGTAAAGGCAAGGCACGTATTGCAACAGTGATTGCGCGCCTGAGGTTTTAGACAGAATGAGTGATTAGCCTAAATTAATTAAAAGAGATTGGCAACCACGGGAATGCGACGTGCTTGAATGCGATCAAGGAGAGATTGTAGGAGTTTAATTTTCTTTACCGCTAATGTCGTGGGTATTTTAGTAGGTGCAGTTTCTTCTGTGAGCTGAGAGGTTTTGTTGCTTAGCAGCTGTGAGCGGCGTTGAATTTCTGGATGATTTTTGATTTTTAAGGGACTGTTGCTAATGATTTCATGGACTTTGTCCAGGCGATTTTGAACGATATAGGCATCTATGAGAGAGAGAGTTTTCTCTAAGCCTTGTGTTGTGAGGGGGGTGTCCTTGTTTTCAGAGGATTCAATGGGGAAAATAAATTCAAAATCAAAGAGATCGGGATTGTATTCATTGGCTGTGAGGCTTTCGAGTTTTTTTACGACACGAGCAGCTTTGGGGTCAGTAGGGTTTAAGAGTAGGTTTATCTTATAGGCTTTAAGGGCTTTTTTTGGTTTTTTTAGGCGCAGAGCCAGTTCTCCCAGAAGAGCGTGTGCGAGAATATTATCGGGAGCTAAATCTGTAGCCATTTCTATGTGTTGCAGGGCTTCGTCGTAATGCCCCTGATCTATCAGTATTCGCCCTAGACAGAGATATCCCCCTGGAAATTGAGGATGCTGATGGATGCCTTTATGGCAAAGACGCATAGCTTCATCAAAATGCTGTATTTTTCGATAGGCCTCAGCTAAAGGGGCGAAAACCTTGGATTTAGGGTCTTTTTCGTAGAGGGCTTTGTAGTTCTCGATAGACTTTCTTTTTTGGGTGTCCATAGGGTTAAGTGTTCCATGACTGTATTATGAGTTCAAGCTATACTCTACTGGTGTGTGACATTGATTTATTCAAAAGGGTTTTGATGTTTGTTTTGGGGCCAATAAATAGTATGTGGGGTGGAATTTGACTTCTATTTTGGGAATAGACCCTGGTTCACAAGTATTAGGTTATGGTTTAATCACTGAAAAAAATGGTGAATTCAGAAGTTTAGACCATGGAGTGATTAAGCAAACGGCGAAGAGTCCTTTCTCTGAACGCCTATTGGTGATTGGTCAGAGATTGGGGCAAATTATGGATCAGCATTGTCCAGAGGTTTTGGCAATTGAAGATATTTTCCTTGGGAAAAATGTGCAAAGTGCTTTTAAATTAGGTCATGTTCGAGGTGTTATTCTATATGAAGCTCAGAAAAGAGGAATGGAAATTTTTGAATGGTCTCCACGTTCGGTTAAGAAAGGAATTACAGGAAAAGGAAACGCAACTAAAGAGCAGGTGGAGTTACTTGTGAAGCGATTCTTGAATTTAGAAAAAATTAACCTTACTATAAATTCGAGCGACGCTTCTGATGCTTTGGCCGTGGCTCTTTATCAAGCCCGTCGGTTAGAGATAGATCGACGTTTAAAGAAAGTGGGAGTTCCCTTGTGATAGGCTTTTTAAAAGGAAGGGTTATTGATGTTGATGTTGATTCTCTTATGCTCGATGTGAATGGAGTTGGTTATGAAATTTTTTGCTCAAAAAATGTATTGAGAAGCAAGGTTTTAGGAGGTGAAGAGAGCTTTTTTATTTACACCCATGTTCGAGAAGAGACACTATCTCTCTTTGGTTTTATGGATATTATGGAAAAGAGGTTGTTTTTATCATTACTTAAAGTCAACGGGGTTGGCGCAAAGATGGCGATGGCTATTTTGTCAGGCACAACTCTTAAAGAACTTTCACGAATGATAGAGAGCAATGATGTGAAGGGGTTGACTCGTTTACCGAAGGTGGGAAAGAAGAAGGCGGAGCAAATTATTCTCTCACTTAAAGGAAAGCTTGTTATTGAGGGAGAAGATAACCAAGGGCAGACTCTAAATAGAGATGTGGCGTCGGCTTTGGTTAATTTGGGCTTTAAGTCTTCTGACGTTGAAGAGGCCGTAAAGAGTTTAGATTTAAACTTGTCTGTGGAAGAGAGTGTTAAACAAGGATTATCAATCTTAAAAGGGCATAGAAGCCGTTAAAAGGGAATTGTATTTGTGGAAAGAATATCAGATAGCCATGAATTTTCAGGGGAAGGTCGGATTGAAAATATTTTGCGCCCTAAAAATTTCGATGAGTTTCCAGGTCAAACTTCGGTAAAACAAAAGTTAAAAGTCTTTGTTCAGGCGGCGAAAAAAAGAGAAGAGCCCCTTGATCACAGTTTATTTTTTGGTCCTCCAGGTTTGGGTAAAACGACTTTGGCCTGTATTATTTCTGAAGAGATGGGAGTGGAATGTCAAACAACCTCAGGCCCTGCTTTGGATAAAAAGGGTGATTTGGCGGCTATTTTGGTGGGGCTTCAGCCAAACTCGGTGCTTTTTATTGATGAAATTCATCGCCTTAATAGAACTGTTGAGGAATATTTATACAGTGCAATGGAAGATTACTTTATTGATATCATAACGGGTGAAGGGCTTGGAGCACAGACGATGAAGTTCCGCTTATCACCGTTCACTTTGGTGGGAGCGACAACTCGCCCAGGATTATTAAATGCTCCTTTTCGTGATCGTTTTGGTATTCAAGAAAGATTGAATTTCTATGAGCGTGACGATTTGATAAAAATATTACTACGCTCGGCTAAACTTTTAGAAGTGAATATTGATGAGATAGGTGCTAAGGAGATCGCAGGTCGTTCCCGTGGGACGCCTCGTATAGCGAACCGACTGTTAAAGAGGGTGAGAGACTATGCTCAGGTGGAAGGTTCAGGGGAGATTGATCAGAAGATTGCTAATTATGCTTTAGATAAATTAGGGGTGGATCGTATTGGTTTGGACGAGATGGATCGTCGTATTCTTTCGACGATTCATGAAAAATTTTCTGGTGGCCCTGTTGGTATTGAAACATTAAGTGCCTCATTAAGCGAAGAGCGTGATTCTTTAGAGGAGGTTTATGAACCTTACCTTCTTCAAGAGGGTCTTTTGCAAAAGACCCCCCGTGGTCGAATGTTGACAGATACAGCTAAAAAACATCTTGAGAATGTGTAGAGATTCTGTAGCGACCTGTCCATAAAAAGCGTGTTTACCTTTTAGAGAGCAAGTGGATGTGACTTGAGCCCTCTTGTTGAATGCCTTTATTGAGTTTAATTTTCTCCCCATCTTTCTGGCCTTGGGTATAGGATTGGTTGTCAAATTGACTGGGATGGTTTGAGGTTCGATTGTGCATGCGAGGATAACGTGAGGACATGAAGTCTCTAATATTTTTTTCATCTTGTTTGATAAGGCTTTTGATTTTTGAAGAAGGGGAGTTTAAAGAGTGATCTTGAGAGGATAAGTCAGGGGCTCTGCTGAGTGTCTGCTCAAGGTTTTTTCTAAAGCCTTTAATGACACCCATATAGTAGGATCGTCGGTTGCTGAAGTTGTCTTTGTTTTTAACCCATAACTGCGTGAGTTGTTGGTTGAGAAAGTAATAAACATATTCAGCAATGAGAACGTTCTCCTGTCTTCCCATGAGTTCAATGGTTTTATGGATTTGATTTGTTTGCGGATCGTAAAGATCACTGAAGATGGCTTGCACGAAATAGTATTCACTCAATAAACCGACGATTTGGCTCTGATGAAATTCGATACGTTTTTTTTTGTGATTGATAATCAAGTAAACACAATCATCGGAGGGTTCGGAATCGGAGAGTTTGTCGACGTTATATTTTAAAATAAGTTGTTGGGCTTTGGCAGCAGCACGATAGGCCTCGTGTTCATTGGTGGATTGTGCAAGAGAGAGAAGTTTTTTTATTTTTCTCAATGGAGAATTCCGATTGTCGAATTCATTCTGCCGTCTCTGCCATTGTTCTTTCCATAAAGGAATGGGTTGATCTAGATCGATGGAGGCACTGTTAAATGGAGGACAAATTCCAATGCTTTTACAAGCTTTTTGAAAAGAGGCTCTATGCCCATCGTCTGTTCGATACAGTTCACTGCAAATTTGATGGGCCATTTCATGTTTGAAAATCTGCAGAACAACATCCCAAGGATAGTTGAGGATGAGGGTCTTTGATATTTCGATCTTTCTCTCATAGGGAGACCACCGTCCCCAGTGGCTCTTATTATCTGTGATTTCAATAACAGCAGGTCGCAGTTTGAGGCGATATTGAAAACAGATGTACTCATGTTCTCTTAACAGCTGCTGACACCATTTTTTTATGTCCACCGTTTTCCCCACCGCATTCTCGCCCCCAGAAAAAACATTTAACTAAACCTTATACATTTTTTTCACCTGAAAAGCTATAAAGAACAGACCCCCCCCCCACAAACACCCCCTTCCCCTTCCCCTTCTCCTCTTCCTTTCCCTTTTCCTTTCCCTTTCCCTTTTCCTTCTCCTTTTCCTTTTCCTTTTCCTTTTCCTTCTCCTTCTCCTTTTCCTTTTCCTTCTCCCTTCTCCCTTCTTCTTCTCCCTTCTCCCTTCTCCCTTCTCCCTTCTTCTTCCCCTTTTTCTTCCCCTTTCCCCCTTTTTCCCCCTTTTCCCCCTTTCCTCCCTTTTTCCCCTTTCCTCCCTTTTTTCCCTTTTTTCCCTCCCTCCCGCCCCCCCCCGCTGTCCCCCCTCCCATTGCAGCTTTCAGTGAGCCGTGATTCCAAGGGGGTTGTCTCCAAGTGAGTTCGGCTTGGTGCGCTGCTCACTTCAGTGAGCGGCGCCGCCAAACGCATGTCTGAACATGGAGACAACCCCCTTGGAATCACGGCTCACTGCCGGAAGCCAAATTTTTGGGAAGTAATACAAAATGAAATTTTACAGTAGCTAACTCCCCACGAAAAGGCTACTTTGAGGGGCTTCCCAGAGAAGTGACTTAAGAACTAGAGATGGATAAGCTATGTATTTACAAAGAACACTCAATCAGCGTGCCAAAGTAGAAGGGATTGGTTTGCATTCAGGGCAACCCTGCTCGTTGACCTTTTGTCCTGCGCCGACAAATACAGGGATTTATTTTGTGCGTACAGATATTGAAGGGAGGCCTCTTCTTGAGGCAAAAGTGTCAAATGTGCAGGCGACTTCTCGGGCGACCACTTTAGGTGGTAAAGATTTTTCGATTCATACTGTGGAGCATTGTTTATCAGCTCTGGCAGCTTTTCGAATAGATAATCTTCTTATAGAGCTTGATGGTCCAGAGATCCCCATTGATGATGGGAGTTCTCAAGTTTTTTTACAGGCTATCTTAGAAGCTGGCGTTGTTGAGCAAGATCAGCCGCGTAAATATGCCTACATAACTCAACCTATTTTCTATGGTAATGAAGAAAAGCACGCCTATGTTATGCCTTATAATGGCTTGCGTTTGACTTGCACAATTGACTTTCCCCATAAGAAGGTTGGTCGGCAAAAAATTGATTTAGATATTAATGAGAGAACTTATCAAGATGAGTTAGCTTCTGCACGAACATTTGGTTTTATGAAAGATCTAGAGCCTTTACAAGCAGCGGGTTTGGCTAAAGGAGTGAGTTTAAATAATACTATTGGTCTTACTGAAGATGGTATTATGAATGAAGATGGTTTGCGTTTTAATAATGAATTTGTTCGCCATAAGGCTTTGGATGCGTTGGGGGATATTGTGACCTTAGGATTTCCAATCATGGGTCATTTTGTTTGTTACAAGGCGGGGCATGATTTGTTAAACAGCCTTGTGAAGAAGATTCTTGTCTCACAGGACTCCTATCAACATGTGGAATTAGGTGCCTATGCTCCTGAAGATTTTTTTGACCGCAGTCAGTATCAGTGGGATTATAAATAGCTGGAATCACTACATTTTAATGGATTTAAAAATATCGATCTGTGCAAGGTTGCATTGACCTTTAGGGTCTCGTGAGTTAAACACTGACGACAATAAAATAGCTCTAGAAGATGGGGATTTTTTGCAATGATCATTGGTGTGCCTAAAGAGATTAAAATTAGTGAGAATAGGGTTGGTTTAACTGAGGCAGGAGTGCGTCAGTTGGTGCGTGAAGGACATAGTCTTTTAGTTGAAAAAGATGCTGGTGTTGGCATTGGTTTGTCCAATAATGATTATGAGAAAATGGGTGCGCAGATTATTGATTCCAAAATGAGCGTTTATCGCAAGGCTGAAATGATCGTAAAGGTTAAAGAACCTTTGCCTGATGAGTATGATTTGATGCAAGAAAATCAAATTTTATACACGTATCTGCATTTGGCGGCGGAGCCAAAGCTCACCAAAGTGTTGTGTGAGCGCAAAGTTAAGGCTGTGGCCTATGAAACTATTGAGGCAGCAGATGGGTCGTTGCCTTTGCTTATTCCTATGAGTGAAGTGGCAGGGCGTATGGCGACACAGATAGGAGCCTTTTATCTACAAAAAGACAAGGGTGGTAAGGGTGTATTGTTGGGCGGAGTGACAGGGGTGACTCCAGCTAAGGTGACGATCATTGGTGGCGGAGTGGTTGGCACTAATGCAGCTAAAATGGCCGTTGGATTAGGTGCTGAGGTGACTGTTTTGGATGTGAATCACGCGAGGTTACGTTATTTGGATGATGTTTTTGGAGGAAGGCTAAGAACCCTCCATTCTAATTATACAAACATTGAAACTTCAGTGAAAAATTCTGATCTCGTTATTGGAGCTGTTCTCTTGGCAGGGTGTAAGGCTCCAGTGCTTGTGACTAAAGAGATGATTAAGCAAATGGAAAGAGGTTCCGTGGTTGTTGATGTGGCAGTGGACCAAGGTGGTTGCATAGAGACTTGTCGTCCAACAAGTCACACGGAGCCGACGTATAATATTGATGATGTGATTCATTACTGCGTGCCTAATATGCCTGGTGTCGTGGCGAGGACGTCAACATACGCATTGACCAATTGCACATTTAGATATGCTTCAATCATTGCAGAGATGGGTTTGGAAGAGGCTCTAGCTAAGGACTCTTATTTGCTAAAGGGCTTAAATACCTACGGTGGCCATGTCACCTATGGGCCTGTCGCAAAGGCCCTGGATATGAAGTACACCCCCTATTCCTGCACTGACAGCTGACGACGGACTTAATAAAAGCCATTGTAGATCACTTTAAACACCTCTGGCCCTTGAGAGGTTATTCAGCCCTATCAATCTCAAACATCAAGTCTCAGCAGGTCAAAAAACCAACCCTGTTGAGTTGATAATGTATTTTTTCTAAAAAAAATATAGATTTTTTTAGGCCTGTATCTAACCTATTATATTAAGGTTTTTAGCTAAAACAGACAAATTATTAATCTATTAGAGAATAAAAGGAAGAAACACATAGACAGATTGCTGCGCCGCGTAGTACGTTGTGCCGAAACAGAGAAACAGTGCTGAGCCTTAGATTTTTTTAGATCAGCTTAAATTAAAAATGTTTCCCAAAAAATAGGAGAGTATTAGAATGGAAAAAACAGTGAAAAGAACAGTGATGATGTTGGTGTTGGGTTTGAGCTTAAGCGCAAATGCGACGTATAATGGTGGTGGTATATGCTCTGGATCAGATTGCAATCTGACTCCTACAGAGTCAGCGGTGATCATAGATGATGCCCAGAATTTTTTAAATGGCGGTGATGCTTCAGAAGTATTTGCCCTTAGTTTTGCTGGCGCTTTGCTGGAAGACACCTCTCTAACTGCTGAAGAGTATGCCCAACAAATTCTTGAAGGTGAGTAGTTAAGTAGGTTTTTTTTGTGACAGGCCTGCTCCAGAAGATTTTTTTTGGAGTGGGCCCTCGTTATTTGAGTTAATGATGTATTTTTTTCTAAGAGAAACCATCTGCTTTAAATTATATAACATACTGATTATACTATCTTTTTTAGATAAAGCAGACAAGTTATTAATCTATAGAAGAGAGAAGGAAGAAATACATAGACAATTTGCTGCACCGCGTAGTACGTTGCGCTGAAAACAGAGAAACAGTGCTGAGCCTTAGATTTTTTCAGATCAGCTTAAATTAAAAATGTTTCCCAAAAAATAGGAGAGTATTAGAATGGAAAAAACAGTGAAAAGAACAGTGATGATGCTGGTGTTGGGTTTGAGCTTAAGCGCAAATGCGACGTATACGTATAATGGTGGTGGTATATGCTCTGGATCAGATTGCAATCTGACTCCTACAGAGTCAGCGGTGATCATAGATGATGCCCAGAATTTTTTAAATGGCGGTGATGCTTCAGAAGTATTTGCCCTTAGTTTTGCTGGCGCTTTGCTGGAAGACACTGCTCTAACTGCTGAAGAGTATGCCCAACAAATTCTTGAAGGTGAGTAGTTAAGTAGTTTTTTTTGTGACAGGCCTGCTCCAGAAGATTTTTTTGGAGTGGGCCCTCGTTATTTGAGTTAATGATGTATTTTTTTCTAAGAGAAACCATCTGCTTTAAATTATGTAACATACTGATTATACTGTCTTTTTTAGAGAGAGCAGACAAATTACTAATCTATAGAAGAGAGTAGGGGAAAATCACATAGACAATTTAACGCACTGCATGATATACTGCGCTGAAAACAGAGAAACAGTGCTGAGCCTTAGATTTTTTCAGATCAGCTTAAATTAAAAATGTTTCCTAAAAAATAGGAGAGTATTAGAATGGAAAAAACAGTGAAAAGAACAGTGATGATGTTGGTGTTGGGTTTGAGCTTAAACGCAAATGCGGAGTATGCTATGATGTGCTCTGGATCAGATTGCAATCTGACTCCTACAGAGTCAGCGGTGATCATAGGTGATGCCCAGAATTTTTTAAATGGCGGTGATGCTTCAGAAGTATTTGCCCTTAGTTTTGCTGGCGCTTTGCTGGAAGACACTGCTCTAACTGCTGAAGAGTATGCCCAACAAATTCTTGAAGGTGAATAGTAAGTAGATTTTTTTTGTGACAGACCTGCTCCAGAAGATTTTTTTGGAGTGGGTTCTGGTTACTTAATTAAGGTGAATAAATTTAACTTTATGAGGGAAGAATGTTTTGTTTTCTGTGTGTTTTTTTATTCTCTTTTGTCTTTGGCGTTGAATTATATGGGGCTCCCCATATTGCTCCCAAGAGTATTTTGATAGAGAATAGTTCTCTTAATCAAATGGAAAAATCGAAATTGATTGAATCGATCGTCAAGAAACTTCCAGGAAATATAAAGTTAAAGGAAAACACAGAAATAAAGATAAGTTTTAAAAATCTTTCTCAGCAAGAAATACAGAAGAACTATTGCCAGCAGGAGAAGGGAGTTAAACTGGCTAGATTGGCTCTTTATGATGACAGTCATATAGTGGTGGATGAGCAGTTTATTCAAGTTATTCAAGATAAGGTGAGAGGAAATAACTTAGAGAGGAAAGGTGAATGTTTTTATAAAACAAAGTATGAGCTTTTAGTTGGAACATTATTGCATGAGATTGGACATGTTTTCGACTATAATAGTGAGTTGCCCTATTATTACGGCAGAGAAAGAGAGGATATATATCGAGAGGACATCTATGGAGATGATGATACAGGTGTGGATGATATGGAAGAGAGGGGATTCAAGCGGCATTCTGAAATCGATGAATTTAAAACGTGGGCTATTTATGGTCCCAGAAGTCTTTTCTTTGGCACCCAAAACTTAACTTTTATGAACAGCCCTAATCGTCATGAGTTTAGTAATTCTAAGGAGCGATTTGCGATTCAATTTGAGTTTTTTTCTATAGATAAAAGCTATGCTTGTCGCAGACCTAATATGTATCGCTATTTCACTGAGGTATTAAAGTTATCCCCTCGATATCAGGTTAAGTGCCAAATAAATACAAAAATTAAGTCAACGTCATTTAGAAAAAAAATAAATTTGAGCAATGTCTTTGATGTTCAGCTCTTTGTAAGTGTGCCCCATGAAGAGAGCACGCCTTGGGGACACTCGTCTATTAAGATTTTAAGATGTAAGAGAATCATTGAAGAAGACGAAGCCTGTCCAGAGAAGTTCGTTGAAGAGCTTTTTCTGGATTACAGTATGGATGGTGTTCAAGATATAGGTGAAGGCAATGTTATTAATGCTCTATTAGGAAGATTCAATTTGAGTTCTAAAATAAGGGAGAAGAATGAATATATGCAGCAGTTCTTAAGTCAGGAGGGACGAGAGTTCTTTTTGTTGCCTCTAAAGCTAAACAAAGATCAGAGAGATGTGCTTGTTGATCAAATCCTAGAGAATCACTGGGGTTTGTGGTCGGCCTATGTCTTGCATGGTAACAATTGCACCCATGTTATAGCGAATATGATTAAAATGGCTAAGCGTGATTACAATTGGGAAGTTGAAAAAGTATTAACTCCAATAAAATTGGTGACAGAAATAATTGCGAGAGGTTATGTCAACCGAGAGATTAAAGAATTTGATCTACAGCGAATAAAAGATCTGGGTCTTTACTTAAAGAGTGATGATGGGTATGTAGCTAAAGGGTGGAGGGTTTTAAAGAATTTTCTCAAGCTTCATAGTGAGATAACCTTGGAAGAATTTAAAGCAGAAAATTCATCTGCGGAAAGAATGGAAGCCTATAGTGAGGTCGCCCTTTTGAATGAGAACAAGAGAAAGTTGATATATGCATCAGCAATGGTGTTAGAGAAATATTTTCTAACATCTGCCAAAAAGAATTTTACAGGAGTCGTTGATTTAAAAATTGAGGGTTGGCAAGAGTTACTTGCAGAATATCAGAAAGCCCATATAAATCTTTTGCCTTGGAATATTGTGCGAAGAAAATCCTATGGAATCCCTTTGATAGAAGATGTTTATCCTGAGGAGATCTTGCTTAAAAGAGTTGAACGGCTCTTAGAGTCATCTCAAAGTTTGTGGGGAGCCGTTGATGAAAAAAACAAACGTCCAGAGTTTGATGAAATTAGAGAAAACATTGAGAATCTTTCAATGAAGCTTCTTTATCAAAGAAAATTAATTAATTAGAAAGAACACATTAAAAAATTAACTTTAATCCTATTTACTCTATTTGGAAGTGCTGCTTTTGCTTCAGAAAGTCAACTTGTAGTCAGTCGTAGTATTCATAATTTGCACAGGAATGTGGAGATGACCCCAGTCTTGTGTTTTTAAGAGATTAATCGATCGGTTTTTTAAAAGTTTCGTTACTTTTTTGTGTGGATGCCTGTACTTTCGATATCTCGAACTGGCAATGGATGTTTGCAATCGATTTAATTTTTTTAGTAGCTCAGATGAAGTGCTTGTATAGCTGCCGTGATGGCCAAGAAGCAGAAATTTTATGGATGAAGGGGATGGGATTTGATAGAGCCAGCGTCGTTCTTGCTCTTTTGGTGAATCGCCCGAAACCAGTATTTGATTTGCTATAATGAAGACATGACTGAAAGTGTTTTGAGAAGGATCTTTTTTGTTAGTTTTAATTGAGAAATGGACTTTTTTTACGGGATGACTCTTTAATACCGAATGACATGAAGGGATTTTTTTTAGCCAGGCCTTCTTTTTGTAGGAAGCAAAACCTCTTGGTTGAGTGACAATACAGAGATGGTTGAAATTTTTCAAAGCTGTTCTTGTAAAATTAATATGATCCCAATCCCAGTGGGTAAAATGGACAAGATTTTTCTTATTTTGGCATTCCCTCTTTACTGATGACCAGTCAAAGGAAAAGAATTCACCGCCCATATCAATGTGATAACAAGCATCATGAAGAGAGAGGGTTGTCCATAAGCCTTGGCCAACGTTCCATATAATAAACTGGGGAAGAGAGAGATGGGATAGATTTGATGAAAAAATGAAGATCCATAGAAATGGTAAAATAGAAGATGTAGGGTGAAGAGTAGCTACAGTTTTTTTCATAGATACCTTCTCTTTTGTAGACAAAGTGATAAGAGATAAAGACTTAGCGGATAGATAAGAAACCAATCTGTGGGGAGTGCAACGGGAGATAAAGGGGTGGGGATGTGTCGAGAGAATTCAATGATGTGTGTTTGTGACCAATGGAATACAGGGGCAACGTAATCGGGGAGAAGAAGGTACACGAAAGATAGAGGAAAGAGGACGTGACTTAAAAGGGGAGCAATAAAACAATTAGTGAAGATGGTGAGTGGATGGGGAAGTCCTAAAGGAAGCAGAGGGAGTGTCATGGTTAAAAACATAAGACTCTGTTTCTTAAAGGAAGATAATCGCGGTAAGTATTGACGAAAAGCCGCAAGGCTTAGAGCCGCACTCCAGCTTAGGGTTAGGGAGAGTGAAGAGAGCCACAGGGGTTGTAAAGTGAGAGCAAATAATCCAGATAAGAGAGAGAGTTTTGTTGGTGACCAGTTCATTTTGTAAAAATCATTCTGGGAGCGCAATAAAATAGCCAGCCATGAGCGAACGGCAGGTGGGTGAGCGCCCGATATTAAGACGTAAATAAGTAAAGCGCCTAGAATGAGATTGCTCTGTCTGTTTGTCTTTTTAAGCGAGGCGATGAAGCTCTCTAAAACAAGGAGATGAGCCCCAGAGATAACAACTAAGTGAATAAGCCCCGTTGATTTCAGGGCATTTTTTAGTGGAATGTCGTGCAACTTAGAACCACAAATCAAGCTCTTAGGTAGATCGGAATAGAGAGAGTTTGGAATTAAAGAGAGACAGATAGAATTAAGGAAATCTATTTGACCTGCTAATAAGTTCAGCAGAGGGCTTTGCAGGATGACGCCGATGAGGGCAGCTATAAAGACAAAAATGGCCATGTATGTTGGTAAGCATTTTTGATACCTAGATATAGTAAAATGAAGGCAAACAGTTTTTTTAAGTTGTGAGTCAGGGCAGTTTAAGAACTTTGTTAGAAAATAGTTAAAATCTTGTGAATAATCTATTTTCATAAGTAAAAACAATATCTTACGTGAGCATAATAAACAGGCAAAGGGCTGAAAGAGGCCTCCAGAGGCGGGTCTAAGGTCTAGTTTATGGAGTAATTCACAGGCATTGTGAATAACTATCCACGGGGTGTGAAGGAAGAAACAAGCACCGTGTCATTGTGTTATTTTGGAATTATGTCCGTATCGCGCAGTCTAAGGTCGTGAAGGGGGCGAGGTGGATATCCACAAAATGAATAAATTGAGTTAGTATTAAGGTTGTCGTGACAGCTTGAGTAACAGCAGGAGAAGTGATGGTGAAAGTTTTAGTTTTAGGTATCGTTGTTTTTCTGCCATTTTTTTATCAGATTGACCTTTATGCACAAAATACATTTGATGGACCGGAGTTTGATTACGAAAATCAAGTTTATCATGTGTATAAAGAATTTGGTAGTCGACTGATAGCTGATGGGGAATGGGAAGGCCTAGCCCAGGATCGGAATGTTGAAAGTTACAGTATACAAACCAATGACACTCTTTGGGGTATTAGTAAAATTTACTTTGGCAGTGGTTATTATTGGGCTAAAATTTGGGCCTTAAATGGTGAAATTACGAATCCCCATGAAATTGTCCCCAATAAGGAACTTCGTTTCTATCCAGGGACGTTAGATCAAGAGCCTCATCTTGAATTAGCTAATAAATTAGATCAAGAGCCTCATCTTGAATTAGCTAATAAAAAAGAGAAGCTCTCTCCGAAGGAGTTGAGAGAATTAATTCCTCCACCAAAGAAAAAAATAACTCCTGTGTTACGGCTTTTACCTCCAAGTTTGCCTTCATCTTTGGTGCGCAGAAGAATTGGTCAGGCAGATGTTCAGCTATCAATTTCTTTGATAGCGACTCCTGAGAGGCCAGCATTGTCTTATCAGTTGACGGATTATATATCAGAGAGCACTCAAGGAAGTCTGGGGAAAATCATAGAAACGGAGTTAGGTGGAAAAACGGCGAGACCAGGACAGTATGTTTATATAAAAACAGAAAAAGCTCAAATAGGTAAAGAGTATTTGGTGTTGTCTAAAGTCGCTGAACTTTCAGGTTCTAACATGATTGAAGTCCAGGGCAGGGTTCGCCTTTTAGAAGAGGCTAATAGAGAGGGCGATATTTATCGTGCTTTGGTAACCTATTCTGTGAGTCCTATTTTTGTGGGAAGCTATATAG
This sequence comes from Bdellovibrionales bacterium, assembly GCA_965217115.1. Lineage (GTDB taxonomy): Bacteria > Bdellovibrionota > Bdellovibrionia > Bdellovibrionales > CAYMLA01. Next base: position 1,762,470 of record OZ244239.1, read on the forward strand.
CTGAAGGAGAAATCCAGGTTTATACGATGCAACTTGATGGTTCATTGGTCTCTTCGTCTCAAGGAAAAATTCTCGGTGGTCGCTATGATAATAATAGAAAAATATTTGGGCGAGGTGGAATTGTTTTTATTGATTTAGGGGCTAAGAGCGGAATTGAGACGGGGACATTGTTACCTATTATTCTTAATCAGAAATCTCGCAACAGCGAGAGTCGAGTTGATCGTGTTATAAAACGCATAGGGTTATTGAAAGTTTTGAGATTAGGAGAACGTCACTCTACAGCAGTGATTCTTCAGTCGTCAGAGGATATTCGCACAGGGGATCTTGTTGGTGGGTTTGAGCAGAAGAAGAATCAAGTGGAGGGTGGAAAAACTATTAAGACTGAACAAGATGAGTTATTACTGGATAGCTTGGATGAAGTAGATAGCCAGAAAAGCGTTTCTGATCAAGAAGAACAGGACGATTTTGGCAGTGATCACATCGAAGAAAAAAAAGAAGAGGTCAAAGAAGAGATTAAAGAAGAGATTAAAGAAGAATTCAAAGAAGAGATTAAAGAAGAATTCAAAGAAGAGATTAAAGAAGAATTCAAAGAAGAGGATGAAGAAGCCACTGAGGATGATTTTGAAGATACCAATGAAGATGATCTTGAAGATGCCAATGAAGATGATCTTGAAGATGCCAATGAAGATGATCTTTTTGAATAATGGCACGGACAGGCTAACGTTTTTTCCATTTAAAAAGGACTTGTTGTTTACTTAGGTGTGGTGACTTTCTTGCTTGTAGTGGCAGCATGTACAAAAAAGAGATATTATCTATTTTCTGTCGTTTGAACTATATTTCTTGTGAGAAATTTTATATTTTATCTGAATTAGTTGATCGTGGTATCTGCCATACTCATCTTCATAAATGGGTTGAAGATAAAAAACTAGTTCTTCTTCTTAAAGAGGAAGCTTGCACTTGGGATTTGTGTGAGAAAATTTTGTTCCAGATAATAGAGACACAAGCTAAAATAGCTTTTCCCGGCTCTAATGATTATCCGGAGAGTTTTTTAGATTTAGATGACCCCCCTGTTTTTTTAACGTACTTAGGCGAACCAATTTGGATAACAAAACGGGGATTGTCTGTTGTAGGAAGTCGTAGAGCGAGCGATATTTCTCTTGAGTGGATGGAGAAAAGTTTAGGCTCTTTTTTAGAAAGCACTGATTGCATGGTTGTAAGTGGAGGGGCCATGGGGATAGATCAAAAATCCCATGGAGTGGCGATCAAACACGGCAGATCAACTGTGGCCTTGCTTCCGTCGGGAATGGGTGAGTTGTATCCTAAGGAGCTAGAAGACTGGGTAGAGCCCATCATTAAGAGTGGAGGAGCTCTGATGAGTGAGTATTTTCCCCATGTTGGCGTTCGCCGGTTTCATTTCCATGAGAGGAACCGCATGATTGCAGCCCTGGGAAAGGGACTATTAGTTGTGGAGGGGAGCTTGCGGAGTGGGACAATGATTTCTGCTCGTTATGCTATAGATTTAGGTAGAGGAGTGGGAGTTGTTCCTGGTCACCCCGGTTGGAGTAATTTTGGAGGTAATCTCAAATTAATAGAGCAGGGAGCTAATTTAGTAAGAGATCGGCTGGATTTGAAAGTCTGGTTTGGAACGTCGCCGTGCCTTTAAAACCACTAGATGTAGTGCAATATTAAACTGAAACACTATATCTATCGAATTAGCTATTTATACAAAAAAACTTTTTGATCTTATTAGATTGATAGCTCTACAATTAAGTCTAGGGAGGGGCGATGTAGTCATGGATGACTCTAGCAGAAGGAAACTGCAGCATCGTCTCATTTTTATTCTTTTATAGATCTAATAGCGTAAATACCAAAAAACAGATTCGGCAGCCATAGGGCTATTGGAATTGGCAAGAGCCCGTTTCGTCCCATATTTTCAAATAGAATATATAGAATCCAGTATGTGATGATAATACCAGTGGCTATAGTCATCCCTTCTGATTTTCCAGTACGACGATTGTTTTTCATTCCCAATCCTACCCCGAGCAAAGCAAAAATAATACAGGCAAATGAGAGGGCCCAACGTTTGTAAATTTCTATTTCGAAGATGATCTTTTTTTTAAGATGGATTTGAGAGGATTGGAGTCCATCTTTTAAATCTTGATATGTTAATGATGAAGGAGTTTTCTTTTTGTAAAATGTTTTTTCTGGCTTAGATAGCTGAATGTCGTATGTATCAAAGTGGATTTTAGTATGGTTTGTTTTTTGTCTATGTATATCTCCATTTTTTAGACGCAAAAGAATGCTCTGAGAATTTTCTGGTTTTTTTATGATGAGGCCTTCTTGAGCAACAATAGTTATGGGTGTGTTCTCCCTTTCATCATAAATAAAAACTTCTCTTAGTTGGTTTTCCTTGGAGTTAACTTTATTGGCATAAACAACGAGGTCAAAAAAACCTTCTGAAAACGTACCTTCACGAATAGAAATCGTTACTTTTGAGTTGCTAACTTTCTCGATCAAAACCTCAAATTGTCTGTTTCCCCATGGAGCGATATTGAATGCTGTATAGGCGCTGAGAAAAAAGGCGAGGAGAGATAAAATGATGGCCGGGCTTGCTAATTGATAGGAGCTAAGGCCAAGAGCTTTGAAGGCAATAACCTCAGAGTTATTACTCATTCGACTATATGTGAGTAATACGGCTAAGAGTAAGCTCATGGGTAATATTGTGGGAATGAAGCTGATCGAGAGGTAGGAGATGATCTCTAAGACAGTTAATACTTTGGCTCCGTGAACGAGTGCAAGCTCTGTTAGTTGTAACGCTTGGAACATGAGAAGAATAAGAGTAAATGCAGAGACACCGAGAAGAAGACCAGGGAGAATACTTAAAAATATATAACGAAAAGCTAAGTGATTGCGAAAAATATGCCTGTCCTTTTTTGACTCTCAAGTTGTTAAACGGGACTCATTTGGCAGACTTGTTCAGGACTACCAACGGCTTTACGAACCCTTAGTGCCATTTTAAGGAGATTTTCAAAATTCTCCAAGGCCAGTTGTGAGGCAGCATCGCATTTTGCAGTTATGGGGTCTGGGTGGGTTTCTATAAAGAGGCTATCACAACCTGCGGCAACTGCCCCAAGGACTAGATGGGGAATAAATCTAGGTTCTCCACCTGCGGGGTCAGCGCTGGATATTCCATAGCGACGAATAACATGGGTGGCATCCACACAAACGGGAGCGCCAACTTGTTGCATGATAGGGATAGATCTCATATCTGCTAGAAGCATATTGTAACCAAAGCAGGTGCCTCTCTCGCAGAGAAGAACATTACTGTTTCCTGTCGATTGAATTTTACTAAAAACTCCTGCCATGCCTTCAGGAGCGAGAAATTGTCCTTTTTTAACATTTATAGGTTTACCTGTTCTTCCTGCTTCCTGAACGAAGGAGGTTTGTTGGCAGAGATAGGCGGGAATTTGTAGAACATCGACAAATTCTGCTGTTTTTTTAATATCCTCGTGGCGGTGGATATCAGTGAGTACGGGAATTTTAAACTCTTCACGAACCTCTTTTAAAATTTGCAACCCTTCGTCGGAGAGAGGGCCTTTCCAATTTTTTTCTGTGCCCCGATTGTCTTTTTCGTAGGAGCTTTTAAAAATAAGGGGAACACCTAGTCTTTGACTGATATCAGCTAATTGTCGGGCTGTTTTCATAATAAGTTCTTTACTATCAATAACGCAGGGGCCAGCAATAACAGCAAGGTCTTTGTTTGAGCCAATCTCTATAGTTGAGGTGGGTGTTTCCACTGTAAAAAGACGTTGAGGAAGTTTTATTTTTTCAATTCGTGTTTGTTTCATTTTTTTCACCTAAGTTTGTTTTTTGTAAAAGTTCCATAAAACTCATCGGAATACATGGACATAAGTACCACTTTTTATCTAAAACCGTCAATCTGTCCATGTTCTGAACTTAGACAAATGATCCGTTAGGGTGATTATTTTGAGGGGTAGGAAGGGTTGTGAGCCCCTTATAGAAAAAAGACAAAGGTTAGGCCTTGCCAGATCTTTTTTTGAGCCTATACTGTGCTTGCCTTGTCGAGAAATCAGGGCTTAATTTTTTTAAAGAGGTGACTATGGGAATTATTCAAGCAACAGATGCTAATTTTGATGCAGAGGTCTTAAAATCGGAAAAACCTGTTTTGGTGGATTTTTGGGCTGAGTGGTGTGGTCCCTGTCGTGCAATGAATCCTAAACTGGAAGAGATTGCTCAGGAGCATGGAGATAAGGTAAAAATTGTTAAAATTAATATTGATGAGAATCCAGATGCTCCTGCGAAGTATGGTGTGAGGTCAATTCCTACCTTGATTATGTTTAAGGCAGGAGACAGAGTTGATGATGTGTTGGGAAATCAACCCAAAGAGACTCTTGTTGAGATGATAACTAAACATTCTTAATGAGTTATTATCTAAGCATTTTGATTGCTTAAGCCATCCTAAGACGATTTTATGGGTCTGATTTTTATTGTGAAAATATATTGCGACGATAGGCCACTCCAGAGACAATGCCCAAGCTCAGCATAGTTGCAATCATACTAGAGCCTCCGTAGGAAACCAGAGGCAATGGTATACCAACAATGGGCATCAACCCTGTAACCATGCCAATATTGACAATGGTGTGCCAGAAGATAAAAATTATGAGACCAGTTGCAAGAAGTGTAGCAAATCGATCTCTAGATTGAGAAGCGATACGAATGCCAGAGAGAAAGAGTATGAGGAATAAACCCACGGTGGTAAAACTTCCGACAAACCCATGCTCCTCACTGAGAACACTGAAAATAAAATCGGTGTGTCTTTCAGGGAGAAACTCTAATTGAGATTGAGTCCCTTTACGGAACCCCTTTCCTAGAGCTTTTCCACTACCCACAGCAATTTTGGATTGAATACTATTGTAGCCTGTTCCTCGCGGATCTCTTCCTGGATCAATAAACGTAAGGACACGACTTTTTTGATATTCTTTGAGGCCAAAGTTCCAAGCTATTGGTAAACCAACGATGGTGACAGCTAGAGCAGCAATAAGAATACGTTTTTGCACTCTAACAAATAGAAGCATCGAGATAGAAATGGCTGCCAACATAAGAGCTGTTCCTAGATCTGGTTGCTTGACCGTGAGGATGAAGGGAATAAGAGTTAAAATCGCGGGGAGAAAAAGTTGTTTTAATTTTAGTTCTTCGTGAGACTGAATTTTGGCAAGAACGGTACTCAAGACAAGAACAAGTGCGATTTTCATTGTTTCAGATGGTTGATAACGAAAAAAACCAAGATCGAGCCATCTCTGTGCACCGTAAAATTTTTGCCCAATGAACATAACTGCGATTAAGGCGGTAATATTTAAAATATAAAATATGTAGGAGAGTTGTTTCCAAATGCGAAAATTAATAAAAGTAGCTACTATGAAGATACCCCAACCTGCAGTGATCCAGATAATTTGTAGCAAAAACAATCTACTTAAGCCAGAGGTATGAGCACCGTGTGTAGCGCTGTAGAGGTTAATGAGGCCGATAAGATTAAGAGCAAAAATAATAATAACTAGATTGAGATCAATGCGGCTAAAGAAAGAATTTTTATTGACTTGTATGTAGCGTTTTTTCATTTAAGCAGAGTCCTTTAGTTCTTTTTGTTTTTTACGAATTTTTTGTTTGATCCAACTAGGGTGATATTTTTTTATATAGGCTTTGATAACATCTCGAACGATGGGAGCAGCTCCAGAGGATCCGTGGCAGGAGTGTTCAGCTAGAACTGCGACAGTGATAACTGGATTCTCTGCAGGAGCAAAGCCGACAAACCAACCATGATGACGTTCTTTAATAGGGCGATCTTCGCATTTACTGTATATTTGACTTGCTGACCAGGAGCGAACTTGGCTAGTTCCTGTTTTTCCAGCGATTTCAACGCCAGGGATTTTCCACCATTTGGCAGTTCCTCGTTTTCCGTTGGCTGTAAGCCAGAGGCCATGTTTGACTGCTGCAAAATTTTTCTTGGAAATAGAGAGGCCTTCTTGTTGTGGAATACTGATGTCTTTTAAGAGCAGAGGTTTGATCTCTTTGATAATTTTATTATCATAGGAACGCAGCTCTTTAATAATGAAAGGTTTGTAGATCTTTCCCATTAAACCAATGGCGTTATAGGCGATAGCCATTTGTAGGGGAGTTGTTAAGACAAAGCCTTGCCCGATGGCTGTGGTTAAATTTTCTCCCAGTTGCCATGCTTCTCCTGTTTTACTCAATTTCCATGCTGAATCAGGCATAAGCCCAGGTACTTCGCCTTCTATTTCTATCCCTGTTTTTCTACCAATATGAAATAGGTCGATATAACTCTTCATTTTATCTATACCGAGAAGAATGCCCATTTTATAAAAAAAGACATTGCAAGACTGTTCTATGGCTTGGCTGAGATTCATGGTTCCGTGTCCATTGCGTTTCCAGTCATGATAGATACGTCGGCCATATTTTAAATGACCGTTACAATAAATTGTTGTCTGATCTGTAATCATTTTCTCTTGTAGAGCAGCCAAGGCAATAAGTGGCTTAAATGTAGATCCAGGAGAATTGTGATCTTGTATAACTTTATTGCGCAATGGCTTAAAAGGGTCGTTGATAAGATTCGACCACACATCATTTGAAATACCAGAAACAAAAGAATTTGGGTTAAACGAAGGTGTGCTCAACCAAGCAAGAACTTCGCCGTTGTTTTTAATAGCAACAAGACTACCAATACGTTTATTTTTGACAAATGAATTGTAGGCAGTTGTTTGTATGTCTTTATCAATGGTTAATACTAAATTAGTTCCAGGTTTTGACTCTTGTCCTGTGAAATGCTTATCAAAGACATTTTCGGAGTAAACCTTAGCTTCTCTGCCTCTAGCATCGACTTGCTGATACCTACGTCCATCGAATCCTTTTAAATTAGCTTCAAGAGATTCTTCAATACCGCTTTGTCCAACAATATCTCCTTGTTTAAATTTGATCTTACCCTTGTACTTACGATTTAAAAGGGGAATTTGTTTTTTCGAAATTTCTCCAACATAACCAAAAAGTTGAGAGCCATTTTCATTGAGTGTGTATTTTCTTAAAATAACTTCGCTAATCTCTAAGCCTGGATTATCTAAACGAATGCGTTTAAGTAGAAAAATTTCACGTCGTGAGAGGTTTTCTTTAATTTTAGCAGGAAAAAAAGGTCCGTTTAAGCGGCGACTCTTTTTAATTAAAGAAACGATTTTAGAAGCAGGAATATTAATAATTTTGCTGACATATTTGGCTGTTTTTTGAATATTTTCTGTGTATTGCGGAGATATTGTGATTTCAAAGGCTGGGATATTTTCAACTAACACATTTTGGTTACGATCGAGGATAAGCCCTCGGGGGGCTGGGAGTTTTGTTGCTTTAATTCTATTTTTAACAGAGAGTTCTCTAAGTTCATTGCCCATGATGATTTGTAGATACCAGAGTCGAAATAAAAAAATACATCCAGTAATAGCTATAATGCTATAAAGAATCTTAAATCGATTTCTGTATTCTTTTGTTTCAGTTGAATTATATAAATAGTCTTTCATGTTTTTTTCACTAGCCCCGTTGGTAGTTCTTCGTTTCTTTTTTGGTGATACGATCAAGCCAACGTAACACATAATAAATTGGTAAGGCGATAAGTGGAGTAAGAAGAATTTGCGTAAATCGTTCTAAAAGAACAAGATTCTCTAAAAAAGGCCCGCCCTCTATAAAAACAGAAAGAAGAAGTTGTAATATTTGATAAACTAAACAGCTGAGAGCAGTTGTGACTAAGAAATATTGAATTCCTGGAATAAAGAAACGTTCTTTGATAACTTTAATGACTGCCCAAACACCTAAAATAAGGGTGAATAAAACCCCAATGGGGGAGGAGGTGAGTGTAGAAAGGGAGAAGGTAAGAACGTAAATCAGAAAAATGCCTTCAAAGTCTTCTCTGTAGAGGCTTATGTAGATGATAATAGGAAACCAAAAAAGAGGTGATGGGAAGTAGTTAAAGATAGAAAACCATGAGGCTGTTTGCAGAGATGTCATATTTAGGAAGAAAATAATAATTGCTCCGATACGAATAATAATGAGGCGATTACTCTTCATTTTTTAGAGCTTCTTTTTTTTTGATTTCTTCTAATTGATTGATTTTTTGTATGACAAAAACTTCTTCAAGTTTATTTGATTGTATGATGGGTTCTAATTGAGCAGTAAAGGAAGTGCCAAAATTAGTTGTGTAGACTCTTTTTACAGTTCCTATGGGAATCCCTTTTGGAAATACCTTATTAAGACCACTTGTGACAATGATGTCATCTTTGGCGACATCGCTTGCCCTTTCTATGTGTTGAAGTTGGCAGGAGTTTTTAGAAACGCCCTCAACAAATCCCTGAACTCTTGTGCGTTGGACAATACCATCAATCACAGAGTAGCGATCGGTGAGGAGAAGGACTTGTGACGTATTAAGACCGACACGAAAAATATAGCCGACGACACCATTGACACCGATGACGGCTTGATTCTTTTTAATATTATTGATTGAGCCCTTGTCTATGGAGATGGTTGAGTGATCACTAATTAGATCTCGGGCAATGACTTTAGATGAAAGTAGTTCCATCGGTGATTTTGATTTAAAGCCTAAGAGGATGTTAAGACGTTGGATTTCCTGTTGAGCCTCTTTTAGAATAGTTAATCTTGTTTTAAGTTCAGTGTTTTCAGTGCTGAGCTCTCGATTGCTTTGCTTTATGTCAATGAGATTCACATAGAGAGACGTTGTTTTTTGGATACCTTGGCTAAAGGCAAAGTAACTGTTTTGTACGAAACCAGTGATGATAAAGAGGGGCTTAAGGTACCAATGAGATTGATTAGAGGAGGGAGTGATATTGATTGTGAGCAAGGGAATTCCGACGATAACTAGGCCAATGATTAGTTTTTTTAGATCCAGTTGAATGAAGTTCAAGACCTTTTTCCTTACAAGAGTTATGTTCTTTTGAAAACCTAACAAATTCAGAATGTTATTCCAAGAATTCTCCTTGAAAAATATATTAAAAATGTATCAAATAGGGAGCTGTTAAATTTTAATATAGGGATGGGTGCATCGATGATCGATAAAATCAGAGATTTGGGATACAAAAAGGTCATTGGAGCTATTTTACTAGGGCTTATCTGCTTAGTTTTTGTATTTATAGGTGCGCCGACTCAGCAATTAGGTATTGGCGGAGGAGCTGCAGCGACGGTGAATAACAAAATGATATCTATTGGTGAGTATCGACAGGAGTTACAGAGATTAGAAGAGAGGTATTCGTCTATTTTTGGAGGAGAGCTAGGAACGTCGCGTCAGTTCCTACGTTCTGCGGCGTTGGAAAATCTGATTTCCCGTCAAGTTGCAGCGCAAGGTGTCGAAGAACAGGGACTTATGGCAACTGACTTGGAGGTGCAGAGCATGATTGTGGATGAAATTCCCGCCTTTAAAGAGGATGGGCGTTTTCGCAAGTCGCTTTATGAGCGTTATTTGCAGTCGAGACGTATCTCTCCAGGTAAATTTGAGGATATTTTACGATTTGAGTCATTGAATTTACGGACAAGGCGATTATTTGAGTTGGTGGGAACTCCGACCAAAGGAGAATTGAATAGAGAGATCACTTTGAAACAGCAAAAAGTGAATTTGAACTTTATCAAACTTGATAAGTCTATTTTGAAGAATAAAATAAAAATATCCTCTTCTGATGTGCAGAAAAATTTAAAAAAACCTTCTTTCAAAAAAAAGGTGGAGAGTTATTACGGAAATAATAAATCAGAATTTGAACAAAAAGAAGAGGTGAGGGCGAAACATATTTTAATCAAAGCTCAGAAGGGTGATAGTCAGGCTGAAAAATCGGCATTGATTAAGATTAAAGAAATTCAAAGCAAGTTAAAGAAAGAAGATTTTTCAAAATTGGCTAAGCAGTACAGTGAAGACGTTGGTTCTAAAGGCAAAGGTGGAGATTTGGGTTTTTTTACTCGTGGCCGCATGGTGCCTGAGTTTGAGAAAGTGGCTTTTTCTTTGGAGAAAGGTTCAGTTAGCTCTGCTATTCAGACGAGTTACGGCTATCATTTGATAAAAGTGGTAGCGAGAAAAAAAGCTAAAACAGATAGTTTAAAATCTAAGGAAAAAGATATTGCGCGTAGGCTCCTTCAGACGATGAAGGTCGATGGAGTTTTGTCAGATCTTAAGAAATCTGTTGAGCGAGGAAACGGGGAAAAAGTGAATTTATTTGCGAAGAAGTGGAAACTAAAATGGGAAGAAACTGGAGAATTTGACAGAGGTGCTGCGAGTATTCCTAAAGTGGGAGAGGATGTGTTGGCCTTAGCCGGAGTCTTTCAGCTTTCTAAGGGGCAAATGTGGAAATCTGTGAGTGTTCAAGGTGGGGCTCATTATGTTTTGAAGATCAGAAGTAAAGTGAAAGATAAACTCGTCGGAGAGCCTAAGGGTCGGAAAAAGTTGAAAGAGCAATTAGCTCGCTCGGCTTCTAATGAGATATTCAATGAGTGGTTAACTTTAACGAAAAAAAGTTTTTTCATTGAAAGAAATTCGAGGCTGTTGTCTCGCCAGTAGAGAGATATTAAATGTTAAAAAAAACTAACTCGCCGTGTTGTCTAACTCAGTAACTTCTTGAATTTAGTTAAATTTTAGCGAAACGAACAGTTTTTGTTGGGGCGGAGAATATTGACTTAGTGAGAGGGGCGAGTTACCTAAAATTCGAGCGCTCTTAACGAAAGGTTATTCTCCATGAATACACGCCGTCTAAAAGACCTTCAAACATTAGTTTCTCTATGTAAACGCCGAGGCTTCGTGTTTCAAAGCAGTGAGATTTACGGGGGCTTAGGTTCCTGCTGGGATTATGGTCCTCTGGGCTCATTAATGAAAATGAATGTAAAAATGGCATGGTGGAAGGCCATGACTAGGCGAGCAGATGTCGTGGGGATTGACGCAGCTATCTTAATGGCGCCAAAGGTTTGGGAGGCGTCTGGGCATGTGGATGGTTTTAGTGATCCATTGGTGGATTGTAAAGAATGTCATCATCGTTTTCGTGCTGATAATACAGAATCTTATCTGCAAGATAAATCATGCCCCAGTTGTGACTCTAAAAATTTAACATCACCACGTGATTTTAACTTAATGTTTAAGACGAACATGGGTCCATTGGAAGATGAATCTTCCCTCGTTTATTTGCGCCCAGAAACAGCTCAGGGAATTTTTGTTAATTTTGAGAATGTGCAGACAACGACGCGCCATAAGTTGCCTTTTGGTATTGCACAGATCGGTAAATCTTTTCGTAATGAAATTACACCAGGAAATTTTATTTTCCGCACCCGTGAATTTGAACAAATGGAAATGCAGTACTTTGTTAAGCCAGGTGATGATGATGAGTCCTTTAATGAGTGGAAAAAAACGCGTTGGGATTTTTACAAAAGCTTAGGTATTAGTGAAGAGAATTTACAGTTTTCTCCCCATGGTCCTAATGAATTGGCCCATTATGCGAAGGCGGCAGAGGATGTTGAGTACAAGTTTCCCATGGGATGGTCGGAGCTTGAGGGCGTGCATAACCGCAGTGATTTTGATTTGAAACAGCATCAAGAGTTTAGCGGCAAGAGTTTAGAGTATTTCGACGAGGGAACAAAAGAGAAATTTACCCCCTATGTGATAGAGACGGCTGTTGGTTGTGATCGGTTGTTTTTGGCATTGCTTTGTGATGCCTATCGCGAAGAGGTTACTGAGATCACTGAAGGAAAGAAGTCAGGGCAGGAAGATGTGCGTATTGTTCTTGGACTGCACCCTAAGATAGCTCCTTACAAGGTAGCGGTTCTGCCTTTGAGTAAAAAATCTCCACTTCAAGATGTGGCCTACGGCTTGCGGAATGATCTGTCCCAGGATATGGAAATTATTTACGATGAGGCGGGGAGTATCGGTAAACGCTATCGTCGTCAGGATGAAATAGGAACACCTTTTTGTGTGACGGTTGATTTTGAAACTTCAACCGACCAATGCGTGACGATACGTCATCGGGATACGATGGAGCAAGACCGTGTGCCGATAGAAGGCTTGAGCAAGAGTATTAGCAATCTCTTAATAGATTTCTGAAAATAAAGACAAGGAGGCGGTAAAATGAGTCGAACGCTTGAGACAGAAGTAAAATCAGAGAAATTTGTTTACTTTTTTTCTGCTGAGCGTACGGATGGCCATGCTGAGATGAAGAATATCTTGGGGGGAAAGGGCGCCAATTTGGCAGAGATGTCTTCTCTAGGAGTGTCTGTACCGCCAGGATTTACAATCTCTACAGAAATTTGTGGTGAATTTTATAAGAATGGGGAAGCTCTTCCTGAATGGATAAAAAAAGAAGTATTGCTTCATTTATCCAAAGTTGAGAAAATTTTGGATAAAAAATTTGGCGACAAGAGGAATCCTTTATTGGTGAGTGTTCGTTCAGGGGCAAGAGTCAGTATGCCGGGCATGATGGATACGATTTTAAATTTGGGACTTAATGATGAGACGGTAGAGGGGCTAGAGGAGAAATCAGGAAATGCTCGTTTTGCTTGGGATTCTTACCGACGTTTTATTCAAATGTATTCTAATGTAGTTATGGGAATGAATGGGAGTCTTTTTGAGGTTATATTAGAGGATTATAAAGATGAAAAAAAATTGAAGAATGATTCGGATTTATCGGCTGAAGATTTTAAATTCCTTGTGGAAAAATTCAAACGGCAAGTGAAGGAGTTTACGGGAAAGGGTTTTCCTGAAAATCCTGAGGACCAATTATGGGGGGCGATAACAGCGGTGTTTAAAAGCTGGAACACAGCTCGTGCAATCACCTATCGTAGAATTAATAATATATCTAGTGAATGGGGTACGGCTGTTAATATTCAGTCTATGGTTTTTGGTAATATGGGTGATGACAGTGCAACGGGAGTGGCCTTTACGCGTAACCCATCGACGGGTGAGAAGAGGTTTTTTGGTGAGTTTTTAGTGAATGCCCAAGGGGAGGATGTTGTCGCGGGAATTCGTACGCCTAAGCCAGTGAGCCGGGAGGATTCCCAAGGGGACGGGTCTTCTCTTGAGGAATTAATGCCAGAGGCTTACGCTCAATTAGTAAAAGTTTATGAAAAGTTAGAAAAGCATTATCGTGATATGCAGGATATTGAGTTTACAATTGAGAGGGGTCATCTTTGGATGTTGCAAACTCGTACAGGAAAAAGAACCGCTCGAGCGGCGTTGCGCATTGCCTGTGACATGATTGATGAAAAGTTAATTGATGAGAAGGAGGCTTTGCTAAGGATAGAACCTGAATCTTTAGATCAATTGCTCCATCGAACTTTAGACTCAAAGGCAGCGAAGACTGTTTTAGCTAAAGGTCTTCCAGCAAGTCCAGGGGCGGCATGTGGTGAAGTGGTTTTCACGCCTGAAGAAGCAGTGATATTAAAAGAAAAAGGTTTGAATGTGATTCTTGTGAGAGTCGAGACATCTCCTGAAGATATTGAAGGCATGGTGGCTTGCCAGGGAATTTTAACCACTCGCGGAGGGATGACATCCCATGCAGCTGTTGTAGCAAGAGGTATGGGTAAATGTTGCATTGCTGGTTGTGCCAGTGTGGAGGTGGATGAGCGTCGGGCAGAGATGAGAGTGAGTGGTTATGTGATTCGGCGTGGTGATAAAATTACTTTAGATGGTTCTACGGGGGAGGTTTTCCTTGGTGAAGTGAAAACGGTGGAGCCGAGTTTAGATAACTATTTTACCAGAGTGATGAAGATGGCCGATGGAGTCCGTCGCTTGAAAGTACGTACAAACGCAGACACTCCAGAGGATGCTAAAACAGCACGTCGCTTTGGGGCTGAGGGTATTGGGCTTTGTCGAACAGAACATATGTTTTTTGGAGTGGATCGGATTGATTGTGTACGGTTGATGATTTTAGCTCAAAACACTGAAGAGAGAGAAGAGGCTTTGAAAAAACTTTTACCTATGCAGAGGGAGGACTTCATTGGTTTATTCAGAGTGATGGAGGGATTGCCTGTGACTATTCGGTTGTTGGATCCTCCGTTGCATGAATTTATTCCTCATACAGATGAAGACGTTGAGGCTTTGGCAAAACGTCTTGGGTTATCGGCGGAGAGTTTAAAGGTGAGAGCTAAAGGGCTTGAGGAATCTAATCCTATGTTAGGTCACCGTGGATGTCGTTTAGCAATGACGTACCCTGAGATTTATTCGATGCAGGTGAGGGCAATTGCTGAGGCTGTAGCGATCTTGACTAAAGAAGGGCATAAATTAGAGCCTGAGATAATGATTCCACTTGTTGCTGTGGAGAGAGAGTTAAGGACTCTGCGTGAACTTACGGTGAAAGAGGTGGAAACAGTTATGGTCGAGCAGGGTGTGAAGTTTGAGTATCAAGTGGGTACGATGATCGAACTTCCTCGGGCGGCTTTAACGGCAGATAAAGTGGCTGAGTTTGCTGATTTCTTTAGCTTTGGAACAAACGATTTGACGCAGACCACCATGGGGTTGTCGAGGGATGATGCGGGTAAGTTTCTAGGGACTTACGTGGAAGAGGGGATCCTTCTACGGGACCCTTTTGTCTCTATTGATCAAAGCGGTGTAGGTAAATTAGTTGAAATGGGAACGAAATTAGGTCGTAATATAAAGACTCGACTAAAGTGTGGAGTCTGTGGGGAGCATGGTGGAGACCCTGACAGTGTGGAGTTTTTTCACCGAGTGGGGTTAGATTATGTGAGCTGTTCACCTTATCGGGTGCCAATAGCTCGCTTAGCCGCTGCCAGAGCAGCATTGTAATTTGCTAACTTTAAGGGGACAGCTTTGAGAATCAAAAAATTAGATATCGCTGGATTCAAATCATTTAAAGATCGAACAGTTATTCAATTTGATAAAGGAATTACGGGAATCGTTGGTCCTAACGGTTGTGGTAAATCCAATATCGTTGATGCTTTAATGTGGGTGATGGGTGAAATGTCAGCCAAGCATTTACGCGGTAACAACATGAGTGATGTTATATTTGGTGGTTCTGAAGACTACACTTCTTCTGGAATGGCAGAGGTTTCTTTGACGTTACAGAATGACGAAGGGGCTTTTCCTGTAAAGTACGCGAAGCATAGTGAAATTATGGTGACCCGCCGTTTGCACCGCTCAGGTGAGTCGGAGTATTTAATTAACAAAGAGTCTGTGCGGTTGAGAGATGTTCAAGAAATTTTTATGGATACGGGTGCAGGTTCTAAAGGGTTTAGTATTATTGAACAGGGTAAGATCGGTGAGATCATTACGGCTAAACCTCTAGATCGCCGTAGTCTCATTGAAGAGGCGGCAGGGATCACGAAGTTTAAGGCGAGAAAAAAAGAATCCCAGAGAAAGCTCGCTTCTACGGATCAGAATTTAGTGCGTCTACAAGATATCATTGGTGAATTAAAGAGACAGCTGGACAGTTTACACCGTCAGGCCAAGCGAGCCGAACGCTATCGTAGCTTGAAGCAGGAAATTGAGAAGATCGATTTATGGGTCTCTTCCCGCCAATATTTACAATTGAAAATTTCGGTAGAAGAGGCTCAAGTGTCTTTTGATGAAGCTCAAGGTCAGGATGTGAAGGGTGAAGTTGAATTAAGAGAAATGGAAGTGCGCCTGTTATCGATAAAGACGGATATAGCTGATTTTGAGAACAGTGTTACAGAAAAGCAGGAAGCCTATTATAACGTGAAGGAACAGGTTGTTTTAAAAGAAAAGGCTTTGCAGGAATTGAAATTTGAGATTGAGTCCACTCGTCGTAGTGAGGAGCAAACAGAAACTTTGCGTGGAGAACAGGGAGCGCGTCATCAGTTATTGACTCGTGATAAGAGTGAATTGTCTGAAAAGGTTGCAGTGTTAAAAACTGAAGCAGAGGATCTTAAAGGAAAGTTTTCAGAAAAAAATAAAACCTACCAGGACTGTTATGGCCGCATTGCTGAGATTGATGATGAACTGACGGAAAAGCGTCGAGGGATTTTGGGGCTTGCACAAAAGGAAGCCCATTTAGAAGCTAAAATCCATTCTATGGATGAACAATTGACGGAATCTCGCGATCGACGTGAAGAGAAAAAAAATCTTTTTCAAGAACTACAAGCAAAAGAGAAAGATTTTGAAAAACGTTATAAAAAACTAACCAGTGACTTAGAGAAACAGAAACAATTGCATCTAGATATGACTAAGGATGTGGAATCTTATGAAGCCAATCGGCAGTTATTGACAGAGAAGTTAAATGGAAAGAGAGCAGAGGTTGATGGCTTTAAAGACCAGTTGAATGAAGTAACGTCGTTGCTTTATGGTTTAGAGAACCTTCAGTCAAATTTTGAGGGTTTTGATGAGGGCGTAAAGAGCGTTATGTTCTGGCAAAAAGAGCGAGTTCAACGCTTGTCAGCGGGTGGTTCTGTCTCTGTGGAAGAGCAGTACAACCTTGTCTCAGAGGTTGTTGAAGTTCCTGGTGAGTATGAAATTGCAATGGAGGCGGCGTTAGGGACTCGTTTGCAAACACTCCTGAGTGAAAGTGATACGGCTTCTTTAGAGGCGGTGGATTTTTTAAAGAATCAAGAGTCTGGGCGTTCTAGTTTTATTAATAGTGATAACGAGAGAGGATTTGCTAATTTGGAAAATGTTCCAAATGGAAAGGCTGTTATTGCTATTTTAAAAGATGTGATAAAGGTTCCTGAGAAATTTTCTAAAACTGTGAGTGGTCTTCTCGACGGCGTGGCAGTTGTTGACTCTGTTAAGTCATCTTTAGAACTTCGTGACCAGTACAGAGGGTGGAGTTTTGTGACGATGGATGGAGATACTTTATCTGCGGATGGAGTTCTTACTGGAGGGGCTAAAGGCAGTGCTGAATCGGGGGTCCTTAAAAGAAAAAGAGAAATCAAGGAACTCTCCCAGAAAAAAGAGGAATGGGCTGGTAAGTTTAATTTAGCAAAATTGGCCATGGTCAAGTTAGAGAACCAGTTAAAGCAGGTGGTGAAAGACTGGGAGGAGTTTAATAAGCGTAGCGTGGATCAGGAGATCCGGGTGGTTGAGTTAAAAAAAGACGTGGAGCGTGGACAGACAGAGTTTAATCAATCTCGTTCGGCGACACAGAGCCACCAAACAGAGCTAAATCATTTGTTTGAGGCGCTTGAAGAGAGTGAGAAAAACCATTTAGAATTCAAAGAGAGTTTAAAAGAAACTTTGCAGGAGAAAGAAACTTTAGAACAGTGTGTGGAACGCCTTCAAGAGGAGTACACAACCTCTAAGTTAAGTGTTGAGTGTTTGCAGAATGAGGTGACAGAGTTTAAAGTTCATTCAGTTTCTAAGAATCAGGAGCTGGAGGGCATCGAGAAGCAGCTGAGTATGGTAAGCCATTCTTTAGATGATCTTGAGAACCACCTTTCTCGTATGAATGATGAGTCTTTGCGCAATAATGAATCTTTGTCATCTCACCAATTGTCTTTACAGCAGGGGCAGTTGAACCTTGAGAGGTTGATTGGTCAAGTGGAAGAAAATCGTATTTCTTTGGCTCATGCGAAAGATCAGTATGAGGAGAATGCGACGGGTCTTCGCGGGCTAGAGGCGAAAGTGAATGGGATGTTAAAAGAGCGTAGTTCCTATCAAGCGATAATGAATGAATCTCATTTGAAGTTAGAACAGGCAAAGATGAGAGAGAGTCATTTAGTTGAACATGTGAAAGAGAAGTACATGGTTGATCTACCGGTGATTGCCCATGAGTGTGCTCAGAGAGAAGAAGATGGAGACGAAGCGGCAGTTAGATTGGAGGAGTTGAAATTAAAAATTTCCAAAATTGGCGAGGTGAATCTTTCAGCCATTGATGAGTATGAAGAAACCCAGAAACGTTATGACTTCTTGTCGGAGCAATACCAGGACTTGATTGATGCTAAGGAGCAATTGCGTAAGGTGATTGAGCGTATTAATCGTATTTGTTCAAAGAGATTTAAGGAGACGTTTGTGGCGGTGGACCGTCGATTTCAGACTGTGTTCCCAGTCCTTTTCGGCGGTGGAGAGGCTAAGCTGGTCTTGATTGAAGATTCTGAAAAAGATGAAATGGGAATTGATATTGTAGCTAAACCTCCAGGTAAGAAGTTGCAGAGTATTTCGTTGATGTCGGGTGGAGAGAAAGCGTTGACGGCGGTGGCTTTAATTTTTTCAATTTTCTTAGTGAAACCTTCGCCTTATTGCCTGTTAGATGAGGTGGACGCTCCTTTGGATGACGCCAATGTGGCGAGATTTAACGATTTAGTGATGGAGATGTCTAAGCGCAGTCAAATCATTGTGGTGACTCATAATAAATACACGATGGAAGTGGTGCGCAAACTCTATGGTGTGACAATGCAGGAGCGAGGGGTTTCTAAAATGGTGTCAGTCGCTTTAAATGAGGTAAGCTCTTTTGTTGGTCTTGAGGCATAAAAATGGAAATTTACAAATGCTCTACTGAGTCTGGTAAGAATTGGTATATTGAAGGTTGGGAGTTATTAAAGAAGGACCCGTTTAAGAGTGTTTGGGTGGGTCTTTCACTAGTATTGCTACCTCTTGTACTTACGTTCTTTCCTCTTGTGGGTAAGTTTTTGGCTCCATTGGCCACGTCTTTTCTTACTTTGGGATTTTATGTTTATGCAAAAAATCTAGAACAAAATACCGAAGGAGCCTTTAAGGACCTGTTTGTTGCTTTTTCTGATGGTATCTTGTTGCGCCGTTTGGTTCCTTACTTATTAGCTTCTGTTGCGGTCTCTTTTATCGTGAACTTCGTCTCGTCATCGGGATTGGCACTCTCTAGTTTTTGGGGAACGGCTGTTTATCTATTTTGGGTGGCGGGGACGTTATACAGTTTACCGTTAATTTATGAAGGGTTCGAGTTCAGTGAGTCTGTTAAGTGCAGTTTGAAAGCAACCCATAAAAATTGGATATCTTTTTTATTGATGGCGACAATTGGCTTAGTTGTTTTAATTTTGTGCTTAATCCCATTAGGGTTGGGGTTGGTGATCTTTATTCCGTTGAGTCACTTTGTTTGGTATCGTTCTTTTAAAGAAATTTTTCCTAACTTTTAGCTGAAGCCATATCAGCACTCGGTGATATTAACGGCGAGACCTCCTTCGGAAGTTTCTTTATATTTAGTTTTCATATCCTCTCCAGTTTCAGCCATGGTTTTTATAGCTGAGTCGAGAGAAACGTGATGGAGTCCATTGCCTTTGAGGGCGATACGAGCGGCATTGATGGCCTTGACGGCTCCCATGGCATTGCGTTCGATACAGGGAATTTGCACAAGGCCACCTACGGGATCACAGGTGAGGCCTAGATTGTGTTCTATTCCAATTTCGGCAGCTTCTTCAACCTGTGAAGGGGTTCCTCCAAGGGCTTCGACGAGTCCTGCCGCTGCCATAGAGCAGGCAACGCCGACTTCTCCCTGACAGCCAACTTCAGCTCCTGAGAAGGAGGCATTTTTTTTATAAAGAGTGGCTATAGCCCCTGATGTCAGCAGAAATTTTTTTGCACCATCCAGAGAGCCGTTGCGAAACTGTGTGTAATAGCGAAGGACAGCAGGTATAATTCCAGAGGCTCCATTGGTAGGAGCTGTGACAACCTTTGAACCGGCGGCATTTTCTTCATTCACGGCGATGGCATACAGATTAACCCAATCTAAAATTTCTAAGGGATCGTTAGCATTTTTATCAAAAGAGAGTTTTTTGTAAAGAGCGGGGGCACGGCGGTTGATTTTCATAGGTCCAGGTAAAGTGCCTTCTTGTGTGAGACCTTTATTGATACAGTCGTTCATGGCTTTTAATATTTTTTCTAACTGTAGATTGATCTCTTCTAAAGAAAGATGTTCGTTTTCATTTTCAAGGACCACTTGGCTAATGCTTTTTCCAGTGAGTGAGCAGATTTTTAGAAGCTCTCTGCCGCTATTGAAGTTATGAGCAGAGGGAGTCTTTTTGTCTTCGTCTGAAATTTGAGTCTTTCGATGGGAGGTATCCTCAGAGAGAACAAATCCTCCGCCTGTAGAGTAGTAGGTCGCTTCTTTAATGATTTTTCCAAATTTGTAGGCGTAAAACATCATGCCATTGGAATGGAGGGGGAGAAGCCTTTGGCGATTAAAAGTAATATCTTCTTTTATGTTGAATGAAATGCTTGATTGACTATTAAAGAGTTGGATTTTCTGTGTTTCTTTAACCCTGTCTAACTCTTGGTACATACTATCAGGGTTGATATCTTCTGGAGTCTGTCCTTGTAATCCCCAGACGATAGCTTTGTCTGTTCCATGCCCGAGGCCAGTGAAGGCCAGAGAGCCGTGAAGAGAGACTTTGATCTGAGTGACTTCAGATATTTCGGGAAGGCTTTCCAAAAATAGCTTGGCGGCCTTCATAGGACCAATGGTGTGGGAGCTGGAAGGGCCAATGCTTATTTTAAAAATATCAAAGATACTCAGAGCCATGCTTCACTCCATGGTTAATATTTGAAATTCAAATGTATGTTTACCTTTAGAACTATTTATTTGTTAAGGCAAGATTTTAGGCATTGATTCTGTGATAATTGGAGATGTACCCCTATCATTGCAATGAAGATAGGAATTCAGAAACATGTACAAGGCTGTTTTTAACAGAAGATTTTTCCTTCTAGAACTCTTTGTACCAAGTGGGCCAGTGTAGACACTGATTGCCTTGTGATGCTTGAAGGCCTTTAAGATAGAGACTTCTACCAATGAGGCAAGTGTCTGTGATCCACAACCAAGTGATGGGGAGTTCCTTGCGAAGCTCTTGAAGAAGCCGTGGGTAGAGTTGGGCCTCGCGTGATTTTTTTGATAGTGCTTTAGTGATCTGATTTATTTTAGGAGAATTGAGCCCCCAGTGATTGAGGGAACCATTTTGGTGCCAGTTGACAAAGGGTTGTAGGGGAAAAGCAATGGCCTTTGCGATGAGAACTGCTGCGAATTTTTTTTCTTTAATCAATTTTTCTAAAGTGTTCCATTCTATATATTTAATGTTCATTTTAATACCAGACTTTCTAAGTTTTTGCTGATAGGCTTCGAGCCATTCGGTGTGGAAATTCATAGGAGCATAGATCTGAAATTGAAATGGTGTGAGTTGTTGGGTGCTTATTTTGTCCAAAATGCCATCTCGGTTACGATCCAACCAGCCTTCTTGGGAGAGAATTTTTCTGGCTTCTGTGATATTGGACTCTCTTCTATTGATTTGACTCCTCGTTTTTTTGAACGCGCCATTGTTTTTTTTCTTAGAATGTATTCCCGTCTGATATGAAAAATTATGTGGAAAATCAGATGCCCATGGGCTATTGGTGGGAGAGTCTGTGAGCGAATGAAGTTTCTCGTGTGTTGGAGTGAGAAGGCTCAAGGCATGGCGAATTTTTCGGGATTTAAGTAAAGGGTGCTTGAGATTCCAACCGATAAACGTAAGGTTTTGGGGAATGGGAGTTTGTATTTTTTCTACAATAAGATGGGGAGGAGTAGAATTGGAGAGGTTTTGGAATTCAGCAGGAGAGAGTTCAGCGATGTCTATGTCACCACGTTTTAGAGAGATTATTTTTGTCACGGGGTTAAAAATAAACTTATAACGAACAATTGAAAACTGATAGAGGGCGAGGTCTTTTTCTTTAAAGCCCCACCACTGAGGGTTACGTTCAAACTCGATGTATTGATTTTTTAACCATTTTTTAAAGCGATAGGGGCCTGACCCAATAATATCGGTATCGTTGAGCTTGAGATCTCGATTAAAGTCTTTTGGCCTTTGCAGAAAGTAACTAAAACGATGCTGTGGCAAAATAGGAAAGAAGAGTTTGTATAAATTTGTATCAATTGGAGGTTGAGAGAAAGAAATCAGAAGTTTTCTTTGAGATAGAACAGAGATACTCTCAATACCTTGGGTTTTAATTTTTAGATAAGGGGCATCAATTTGTGGGTGAGTGATAATTCTGTAGCTAAAGGCAACATCATTTGCAGTGAGGGATTTTCCGTCGTGAAATTTTAAATTTTGTTTTAAAGTCACTGTGATTTGCCGATCATTTTTCTTCCAGATTTTTTCACAAATACGACAAATAGCAGCGCCTGATTTTGGGTCTTGGATGAAAAAATCCTCAAAAACACCTGGTCGAAAAAAAGGAGAGGTGATGGGGTTTAGAGAGGTTTGGGGAAAGGTTAGAACTCGGTTAAGAGTGTTCTTAGGTGTTCTGTGGTTAAGGTTTTTAGCGTAAAGTGGTATGATATTAAAAATCATGATGAAAGATAAAAGAATAGAAAACATATAATTAGATACAAGAAAACACACATTCTTCATTATTCTAAGGATTATCCCAGAATTTGAATGTTTCGGCCACTTAAATTTTTGAAAACGATTTAATCGTGTTTTAAAAGAAACTCTTTACAGAATGCTTGCTTCATGGGAAGTGTCCATGGAAGTATTGTGCGGAAATTCTGTGTAAGTGAGTTTTTATTAGAACAACCCTTGAGGTATTATGAAAGTTTCTAAGAATATTTTAGATTTGGTGCCTTATAGGCCAGGAAAACCTATTGAGGAGGCTAAGAGGGAATATGGTTTAGATAGAGCTTATAAATTGGCAAGTAATGAGAACCCATTGGGAGTGAGTCCAAGAGTGGTGAAAGCCTTGGAGTCTTCCTTGGATAAAATTCATTTGTATCCAGATGCTTCTTGTTACGAATTGACCCATAAAATGGCGGAACATTATGGGATGGAGACTGAATGGCTGTGCTTTGGTAACGGTTCTAATGAGCTTATTGATCTTTTAATTCGTATTTACTGTGAACCAGGAGATAGAATCCTGACATCGCAAGCGGCTTTTATTGCCTATAGAATTTGTGCGCAAGCAGCCCGAGTTGAAACAGAAGAAACGTCTTTAAAAGAAGACTTGTCCATTGATATTCAAGCGATAGTTAATAATTACAAAGAGGCAAAGAAGAAGCCGAAAATAATTTTTTTGCCCAATCCAAACAACCCTACAGGTACCTGTGTTGGACGTAGAGAAGTGGAAATGCTTTTAAATGAGCTGGGAAATCAAGAAAATCTTCTAATTGTTTTTGATGAGGCTTATAATGAATTTGTAAGAATGAAAGACTATTCTGATACCCTTAAGTATGTGCGCAAATACAATAATGTTATTGTATTACGCACGATGAGTAAGGTTTATGGTTTGGCAGGCTTAAGAGTAGGGAGTTTGATTGCAAGACCAGAGGTCATTGATTTGGTGAATCGCGTGCGTAATCCTTTTAATGTGAATTATTTAGCACAAGTTTCGGCAGTGGCAGCTTTAGGGGATAAGGATTTTTTACAGAGATCTAAGGAATTAGTGTGGTCAGGGTTAGATTATTTTTATAAAGAATTGAAGCTTTTAGGTTTGCCCTATGTGGAGTCTCAGGCAAATTTTGTTCTTTTTGATACTTTGCAAAACGCAGAAAAGGTGGCAGAAAAATTATTTCAGAAAGGTATTTTGCTACGTCCAGTGGGAGTTTATGGCTTTCCCAGACATTTACGAATGAGTGTGGGATTGCCTGAGGAGAATAAGGCTGCTATGACGGAGTTAAGAGCTGTGTTAAAAAAGGACTTATAGATCGTGAATAAAAATTTTGTTGTGACAATTGATGGCCCTGCAGCTTCAGGAAAAACCTCTGTGAGTCGTGATTTGGCGAAGATATTGGGGTGGAGCTGGGTTTCAACCGGAGCTTTTTATCGTGGGCTGGCCTATGTGGCCGACCAAGAAAAAACGGATATAAGCAATGAGTTGGCCCTTGTGGAGTTGATTAGGTCCAAATTATGGTCAGTTCAACTGAGTCAGGAGAGGACCGATGTTATCTATCGAGGCCAGAATGTGACCGAAGATATCCATTTGGAAAGGGTGGGGAATGTGGCCAGTCGAATTAGCTCCTTTCCCCTTTTGCGTGGGGAGCTTCTCAAGCCTCAGAGGGATTGTGCTCAATCGGTTTCAGGGTTGATTGCTGAGGGGAGGGATTGCGGCACGGTGGTTTTTCCAGAGGCCTTGGCCAAGTTCTATCTGACGGCGAAAAGTGAGGATCGGGCGGCGAGAAGGGCTCGGGAAGAATCAAAGTCTCTGGATGACACGATTCGAGAGCAGCAAAAACGTGATGAGCAGGACAGCAGCAGAAAATTGGCTCCATTGGTGGTTCCCTTGGGTAGCGAAGTGGTGGATACGAGTCAATTGAGTTTGGATGAAGTGGTGACTCTTGTGGAGGTATCAGTGCGGAGAAAGCTCAATATTTGATGATGAGGTCTGCTTTGTGAAGAGCCGAATTTAAATAAAGCGTCCATAAAACCCCAATAAAACAGCATTTTCTTTGACATATAAGCCTTGTTTTTTATACAAATGGTGTCTTATTTCTGACACAGGATAATCTTGTGGTTTGTAATGGTGCAGGCCTTAACCGTCTTGATGTTAATAGGGATAAGATTGTAGAGGAGCTCTTTGTTGTTACTCGCACATGGAGATTCTTGGGAGGTTATATTTGACACAGAAAGTGAGTAAAGCGAAAGAAAAGGCACTCAATGTTTTAGCTATGCTGGATGCGGAGGATGCCAATGTTGATTGTAATCCAGGAGCTATGGTTAAAACGAAGGACTCTGAATTTAGTTCTATGTTTGAAGACTCTCTTCAAGATAACGATCATAAAGTAGGCGATGTTGTTGAGGGAACAGTTGTTGAAGTTCAGACTGACTACGTTCTAGTAGATATTAACTACAAGTCGGAAGGTTTAATTCGTCTTAGTGAATTTCGCTTAACTGAAGAAAAAAAATTAAATCCAGGGGATAAGGTCGAGGTCTATATTGATCGTATCGAAACTGATAATGGTATGGTGGGTCTGTCTAAAGAAAAAGCAGATATGCTCAGAGCGTGGAATGATATTTCCAAAGCTGCTGAGAACGAAGAAATAATTGAAGGTGTTATAATCTCTAAGGTAAAAGGCGGTTTGAGTGTTGATATAGGAGTGAAAGCCTTTTTACCAGGGAGTCAAATTGACTTGCGACCTGTGCGTAATATGGATGGATACTTAGGTAAGACTTATAAATTTAAGGTGATTAAATTTAATAAGCAGAGAGGTAATATTGTCCTCTCCCGTCGAGCTATTTTAGAGCAAGAGAGAGAGAGCTTACGTTCCCAGACTCTTGATCAAATGCAGGAAGGGGCTGTGGTTAAAGGGATAGTGAAGAATATCACTGATTATGGTGCTTTTATTGACCTTGGCGGTATGGACGGATTACTTCATATCACTGATATGAGTTGGGGCCGAGTGAAGCACCCTTCTGAAATACTAAAAGTGGCAGATGAGGTTGATGTAAAAGTTCTTAAATTTGATAATGAAAAACAGCGTGTCAGCCTTGGTCTGAAGCAATTGCATGATGACCCTTGGGAATCAGTTCGTGAGCAGTTCCCTCTTGAAACAAAATTAAGTGGAAAGGTTGTTAGTTTGGCCGACTACGGTGCTTTTGTTGAATTAGGCAAAGGAATTGAAGGATTGATTCACGTGAGTGAAATGAGTTGGACTAAGCGGGTGAAACATCCTTCGGAATTGGTGACTATTGGCGATGACATTAATGTGGTTGTTCTAGATGTGGATATGGGAAATCGCCGTATCAGTTTAGGAATAAAACAGCTTGAGGAGAACCCTTGGGTTCAACTGAAGGAATCCTATACTCCAGGAACAATTATTGAGAGCAATGTGAAATCGGTGACTGATTTTGGTGTGTTCATTGAAATTGATGATGATATTGATGGTTTGATTCATATCTCTGATTTTTCTTGGACGAAACGTGTGAGCCATCCGTCAGAAGTCTATACAAAAGGAGATAAGATACGTGGTGTGGTTCTCGGTGTAGACGTTGAGAGTGAGCGCTTTAGCTTAGGTATTAAGCAACTAGAAGTTGACCCATGGTCGAAAGCTGAAGAGACATTTGCTCTGGGGACTCAGCATGATGTGAAGGTGACTAAGACGGCAGATTTTGGTGTGTTTGTTGAGCTTGATAAAGACATTGAAGGTCTAATACACATCAGTGAACTGAGTATAGAAAAGGTTGCTAAGGCTGAGGATATCGTCAAAGAAGGTGACACAATTAAAGCTGAAGTGATTATGATAGATAAAGAAGCTCGTAAGATAGGTTTGAGTTCTAAGCTTGTGATTCTTCGTGAAAATAGAGAGGACGTAGAGGACTATGTAAAAAAGGCAACTTCGACCTCTAAAGCGACGATGGGAGATGTGTTTGGAGATGCACTTAAAGCGTTTGAAAAAACTGATGATTTGTCTCAAGATTCTCCTCTAGAGGAAGAAGAAGAGTAGGTTAAAGAGGATGTAAAAAAAGTCACTCTTTAAAACAGGGGAGCATATAAGAGAGGAGCTGCCGTACTAGCTCCTCTTTTTATATTTACAGCAGTGTTAAATATTATCAATGGTAAAATCTAAAGCGTTTAGCTGAGATGTGTGTATGAAAAAAGAAATGGATAAAAATGAGAGTGAAGATCATATACAAATCAATGGTGAAGTTTGGCCTTTGGAAAGAGATATTATGTCTCGTCCAGAAAGGCTCAAGTATGTACGCAAAATTATTAAACCGAAAGGCTGTGTTTTCTGCAAAGTTATAAAGGAAAGAAAAAGAGAGCATTATTTACTCCATAGTTCGACCCATAGCTTTGTTGTTTTAAATCGTTATCCCTACAATAATGGACATGTGTTAGTTCTTCCGCAGAGGCATGTAGGTGATATGTGGGACTTGTCTGATGAAGAGTATATTGATCTGAGCTTATTGGTGCGTCACTCAGTGAGTGTTTTAAAAAAAGTTTATGGATGTGAAGGGCTGAATGTGGGCTTAAATCACGGGAAAGTGGCTGGAGCTGGTATTCCTGATCATCTTCATTACCATGTGATTCCGCGTTGGGCAGGGGACACTAATTTTTTTCCGCTGATTTCCCAGACGAAAGTCGTCGTAGAAACTTTAGATCAAACCTATGAGCTGTTACAATCTCATTTTTAGGGAACATTATTAGGAGACGTTAATGAACAACAGCAGTGGTACCCATCAGATTGTGATTCCATCGGTCACTCCCATGGTTAAAAAACTAATTATTGTGACTGTCTTGATTTGGATGATCTTACAAATGATTGTGGATCGCCTTTTGGATTTTCCAATTATTATGAATTTAGGGTTGATTCCAGGGAAGGTGATTTACGATTTTTTTCTGTGGCAGCCATTTACATATATTTTTCTTCATTCAAATCAAATGAGTCATATAATTTTTAATATGCTTCTTTTGTGGATGCTAGGTGGAGAGTTAGAGCAGCGTTGGGGAGGGAAATTATTTCTTAGTTATTACCTCTTTTCAGGTATTGGTGCTGGAATTATTTATACAATCATTGTCTCGGTGTATGCATCTTTGACGGGGGACCATAAAGGATTGATTATTCCTGTGATTGGAGCTTCAGGTTCGGTGTTTGGACTTATGCTGGCCTATGGAATTTTGTTTGGCGAGAGGGTTATATATTTTATGATGATTTTCCCGATGAAGGCTAAATATTTCGTCATGCTACTGGGATTGATAGAACTGGTGACGTTAGTTAATATGGGAGTGGCTGGTGGAGAGGTGGCTAATTTAGCGCATTTAGGAGGTTTGATCTCAGGATTTCTTTTTTTATTTTTTTGGACTCGTCGCAAGCAGAGAGCTTGGCGTCAAGGGCATAGGGTCAGGCATAAATCTAAAAAAAGTGATCTTCGCCTGGTTGATGACAAAGAGACTGGGAATAAAGATGACCCTAAATATTGGAATTAATTTCCTTATCTCTCCGTGTTTTTTCTACTGAGCGAATAACTTGATGAGTTTGATTAAGTCACTGTTGGTGACAAGCTCTTCAACAGAGACAGTGCCATACCAATCACGAAACTCTCTTTGAAGTTGTGCGAGTAAATTGTTTTTCATCTTGAGACACCTTGGCGTTAAAAGTCTTTTTAATTTCTTAAGAGACGTCACTTTGTCTTCACGACAAGGGGATATTTCAATGGATGTGGCAAAACACAGAAAAACAGTTAAGCTATTGAACTTAAAGGGAAAACTTTAAAAAATCAATTTTGACAATATTTTGAGTGAATAGTTTTTCTATCAAGAGGTTGTTGGTGAAAGTCATTAATTATTCTTTCACATCTGAATGGCATGACATCATAATTTTTAAAAATTCCTTTTGGTATTCAGTAAAAATGTCCTTGAAAAAAGTAGCATCTACAGGGCCAAATAGAGGAATAGAAACCTCATCAGAATAAACATATTTTTGGAATGCTTCCACAATATTATAATCATTTGATTTAAGAGGGAGCCCCTGATCGACCTCCCTTTTATTAAAATCATAAATAACTTTAGCCCAAGGGCTAAGAGATTCAATTTTTTTACTTATACACTTACAATATAATTTTTTTTCATCTTGGAGAAGTCCAAGGTCATTAAAAAATTTAATGTTTTCAAAGTAAATTTTTTTGCAACTTTCTGGAAAGGAATTTCGATCTTTATTAGTAAAGTAGTCTTGGTAGTAAAGAATACAGGCAATAAAAAATACTAATCCAAGACATCCAATTAAGGCATCTCTAACTCTTATTGTCTCCACATTGTCAAAAATATCAATGTCATCATTATCCCAGCTAATACAAAAGCCTACAAAAAAAGCAGGAATGAAATTAATGACCAATGGTATTGTTTGAAATGCCAAATTTGTAAAAAACAAACTTCCCATAACGAAAAAAATACCAATGCCAACACCAAGTATAAGACTATGAAAGAATCTATAGAAAAAAAACTTTGGTTCTTTAAATAGACATCTTACTTTTCTAGGAATGTTGCGTATCAAAAGGTAACAAGCATAAATCAATGCTAAAAGAATCAATACACTAATTATTATATCCCCTAAACGATCTAAGGACTCAGCGAAATTAGTGGAGAAAATTTTATCTATTAATATCGCTACATAATACATTTAACGAAAACCAGCCTTTCCCATTTACTCTAATTGTTTGGTAAAATATCTTTATTAAGTTTTAATTCGTACTTAATGACTTTAGATAGACAAATATTTAAGAAACAATCTATCCAAAGTAGTTTCCAAGACTCTTTAGGCTCGAATTCTCCTTTAGCTAGTCTCTTTAATTTATGTATCACGAACACTCCCCGCTATTCTCAACTCTGCAATCCTAGAATTTTTATTCCCATGAATAACATGTCTATAAATATTTATCGTCATACGTTAATAACATATTCAGAGCTACTGATTAGAACTAGTACTTTGACTAGCTAATTTTTTCCTTATTTTATCTAGGGAAACAGGAAAAAAAGCTAAGTGTCAGTTACGCCGCTTCTCAAGTTTTACGTGGCTCAGCTATTTGGAGAGAGGTTAATTTTAGCTGTTGCTTAAATTAGGCACAGGACTCATTTTTAAAGTCTATATGAAACTCTCTGTTGGGCATCAAAAACCAACACTTTGTTGGTTTTTGATTGATTAGGCATATTAACTGTTGTAGTAAGTTCTTATGAATCAATCAGAGGTTAACAATAGGGCATTCAAATTTTTTTTAGAAAATGAACTTGAGAGAAGGCAAGCTAAGAATAGTAGCTATTCATTACGTTCATTTGCTAAATTTTTAGAGATAGATGCCCCAACATTATCTAAAATTTTGAATGGTAAAAAAGTGATTGGTGAGAAACTAATTACTAGACTTAGTGAAAAATTAGGAAGTACTCCAAACAGCTTCCTCTGTAAAGAGTGTAGCTCTGAAGAGGATTTTTCTTTTCACCTTTTAACCAAAGACCAAGCACAGTATCTATCCCATTGGTATTATTATGCGATTTTAGAGGTAATTGAATTAGATGACTTCCAGTATGATTATAAATGGATTAGCAAAAGACTAAATATACCGTATAAGCAAGCTCAGACGGCAATAGAAAGAATGATACGACTAGGACTTATTGAAAAAAGAAATGGTTGTTTGATAGATAAAACGAGTGGCAAAACTACAAACATTAGTTCTGAGCTGTCATCAAGCTCAAGAAGAGAACACCAAAAAGAAATTTTAGAGTTAGCTATTGATGCACTTGAAAACACATCTCCATACATAAGAGATCAAAGTTCAATGACTGTATCAATTAACACTGATGATATCCCTAAAACAAAGGCCCTTATTAAACAATTCAGACGAGATATGTCGAAATTTTTAAATAATTCAAAAAACAAAGATCAAGTTTATAATTTAGGGATTTCGTTTTATCCCGTAACAAAGGGGATATTCAATGAGTAACAAAACTATCATTCTATTACTTTTCATAACATTTTCAATTAATTCATTTTCTGGTGAACGAGAAGGTGGTGCTGGCAACTTATACATCAAGAATTTTGTACAGGTCGCAAAAGAAACAATAGTAGAGATTGAAAAAAAGTCAGAGAATAATTACTCTAATATGCTAAATCAGGCATTAAAGAAAGTTACAAAAAGTGACTCTATTCAATTAGTAAAAGAACTTGTTGATAGAAAAGGTCGCCCTATTGAAGAAAATAATCTTTACGCATACTCATGGCCAGGAAAAATTCAACTTCTTGAAGATGTTTGGCTTGGCTGGCTAGAAGACTTAGATATAGCAAGAAAATATAAAGCTGATATTATTCATGAGCTTTTTAGAACAATAAAAGTTGATATGGATGATGATTATAGTATCTCCATTGTCGAGCTTCAATTAGGTATTCTTGAGGGGGAAGCGAGAATAGAAGAACATGAAAATGATTTGCTATCACTTCTTAGAGCTGGGGCGATAGTAATTACAGGGGCAACTGATGGTACAGAAGGCTCCTTCTGGTGGTTAAGTAACTCAGATGATATCACTGTCCGTAAAGGAAGAAATATTACAAATATTGTGAAAGCTGGAATTAAAGCTGCTAAGAATAAAAAATTAGTACGTTTTATGAAAGCATGTTCAAGTGCAGGCGGTTGGGCAAATCAAGGTAAGTGCTTTTCTAAGGGATTAGAAAAAATAAACTTAGACATCTATATCTCTTCTACGATGGCAAAACATGTGGTGAAAAAAATGTGTTCAAATGCTCGAATGTATGCTGATGGAGGGAGGTGTCTAAAAAGTGCTGTGCCGCTTATTAACGATCCTATTTTGCAAGATTCAACGGCTGGGTGCGAGTTTTTGAATAGCGGGGATTCAATTACAAATTGCTATCTCTCAGGACTTTAATTTTTAAAACTAACTTCATTTACAAAGGAATAATTATGAAAAAAACCATTACAGTAATACTCTTTTTTACCGCTTTAAATTCTCAGGCAAATACAGATATGAGACAAAAAAAATATGCAGAATTAATTGATGGTGAACTTTTTAGCCAATGTATTAGTAGAAGTTGGCGTTACAATAGAAAAACATGGTTTGGAGCGACATTTATATATTCAAAAACAATTTTATTGAAGAAGTGGTTAGTGGATGATTTTGATGACCTAATAGAAGGTAGCCTAGAAAGTATTATTCAAAGAATTGGTATTTCAGAGGCTACTTCAGGAGTTCATAGAAGTGAAGAAAGCGCAGTAAAAGAATGTGAAACGAGAATGCTACAAAAGAAATACTCTGCAAACACTAAAGAAGAGATTAATGCTGCCATTGAGCGTTTTTTAAATAACTAAATAAAAAACATTAACTTTCTAGGGCATCTTTTTAGATGCCTTGTTTTTGGAAGGGCGGTTCCTCCATTAATCTGTAAACTTTCAATTTGAGTCATGTTGCATTTTGAATTTTTTTAGAATAAAAAAGAAAGAGATAGCCAGTATCAAGGAAAAAGCACATCAAACCCAAAAAGTGAAGGAATGTCTTATTTGGATAGTGCAAATAAACTCCAATTGAGATGCCTAAAGTTCCTAACATTTTAAACCAAGCGGCAACTTTTGAAAAATCAGTAGGTCTTGAGTGCTTAAGATAGAGCAGAATATATGTGGAAGAAATTACTAGATTTAGAATATACCCAGTATGGGCCCCACTAGGAACTTCAAGGCCAGATTTTACAAAGGTAAAATGAAAAAATAACCAAAACAATATTGAAAGGATGTATAAGATATTAAATTGCCATTTCTTGAAAGTGAATGAAAATTGCTTCCATCCATATTTAAATACAGCATAAATAATAATAAGACTCAAAAAAAACCAAATTTTGTAAGCTATTTCAAAAACCGTTCCCATATCAGTAGGGAAAAGAAAACTAAAGATAAACTCCCAAGCAATATTCCCCGTCGCTGCGAAAACAGGCATTTCGATAAATTTCTTTCTGTAAATATTAACTGCAAAAGATATATAGACTATCACCCAACAGTAGGCTCCACAGGCAAAAAAGACTAATTCTAGGGGAGGGTATATTTGTAAATTAACAAGATCATTCAAATGGTTCACCCCTTTTTATAAATTTAACAGAATCTAGGCGGTTCCCCCATTAGTCTGTAAACTTTCAATTTGAGTCATGTTGCATTAAGCACATAGCATAGATTTATCCTTTGATGCAAACTCCATCATCTAGGTTAAGAAATAAATGCTCATTGAGGCACTCATCTCTAAGGCGGCTGTTGAAAAATTTCGATAACTTGATTAGGTTTTTTGACTCTGGTGAAGTCAAGACGGATTTTATTCCAATCGCGAGAGCCTTTTTTAAGTGAGACGGAATCGGGTACAGCATGGAGCCAGATTCCTGATCCAGACTGACCATTTCGTTGATCAAAAAAATAATTAGAGTAGGTGGTATTGAAGGCGAGGCTGCTAGACTCTTCATAAAGAAGATTCGGACCTTGGTATTTATGGGTCATAAAATAAACTTCTTCAGGAGTTTTCAGGTCGCCGAGAATGAATTTGTCACCAGAGCCCTTCAGGGATATGGTTTTTACCTATAAGAGGAACTGCTTTTAATTCATCGAGATGACTTTTGGATATGGGGTCGTCAGCTGATAGCGAACCGTAAGGTACTGAAAATACAAGGGAAACAGACATAACACGGAAATAACTCTTCTCTCTCAGAGTTGATCATATTGACTGATGGGTCGATAGGTTTGTCAAGAGGGGAAAAGCGTGACAATGTCTCTTTTTTCCTCTAAATATTTGCAGTGAATGAATGCAAAATTTTAAAGCGCCTTAAATGGCTACATATAAACCCCCTATATATTCGAACATCTTTAGAGAGGAGAAAGTTTTTATGAAATTACATGCATGGACCTCTTTTTTATTTGCACTTACCGTTGTTAATGCTCATGGAGCGTCCAAAAGTTTAGCTAAAATCTCGCTTGAGAAAAGCTCACAATTGCCAGAGATTTCTCTAAAACTAGAGGTGGAAAAGTACAAATTAAAGAATGGGTTAACTGTTCTGTTACATGAAGATCATTCAGCACCTATCGTCAGTTACCAAACGTGGTTTCGTGTTGGCTCCAAGGATGAAAAACCAGGGATAACAGGGATAGCACATTTTTTGGAACATTTAATGTTTAAGGGTGCTAAGCGATACACAGGTAAACTTTTTGATAAATTAATGCAAGCCAATGGTATTACAAATAATGCTTTTACATCTTTAGATTATACAGGTTATTACGAAAATCTCCCAAGCTCTAAATTGGAGCTTATAGTGGATATGGAATCAGATCGTATGGAAAACCTCGCCCTGCGTAAGCAGGATTTTAAGAGCGAAAGAGAGGTTGTAAAAGAGGAGCGTCGCTCTCGTGTGGATAATAGCCCCGTGGGTAAAATGAGTGAGGTCACTTATCACACGATTTTTAAGGTAGCTCCCTACCGTTGGCCAGTGATTGGCTGGATGAGAGATCTAAATAGCATTAATATTAAGAATGTCAGAAATTTTTGGAAAAGATTTTATGCTCCAAACAATGCGGTTCTTGTTATTGCAGGCGACATAGATAAAAAGCGTGTTAAAAAATTGGTTGAAAAATACTATGGACATATTTCCTCTTCGACTAAAATCACCCGTAACTATGCTAAGGAGCCAAGACAGAGTGGGCAGAGAAATGTTGTTATTCGTAAAAACATCAAGAGTCCTTATTTCTCTATTGCTTATAAAATTCCCGGGTCAGGTAAAGAGGACGTTTTTGCTCTGGACCTACTGGCAAGTATTTTGGGCCACGGTCATTCCAGTCGTTTGTATAAACGCTTAGTCTATAAAGAACAATCAGCGGGAGAAATTGGAGTTTCAAGTTATACACCTAAGGAAGCCGGGATTTTTCGTATTAGTGGCTCTATCCCTGTCAGTGATAAATCGAATCAGAAATTAGAAAAAGCTATAAAGGGTGTTTTTGCGGAAATTTTGAGAGTTTCTCAGCAGAAGGTTTCAGAGAAAGAGCTATTGAAAGCTAAAAATCGGTTAATGAAAACTTATGTAGATTCCTTGACAACGATCAGTGGCAAGGCTGAGGTGCTAGCGTTAAATGAAATTATTTTTAATTCTTATCAGGTGTTTTTTACAGATTTACAACGTTACAATTCTGTAAGTTTAGAAAAAATCCGTGAAGTGGCTAGAAAATATCTAAAACCCTCTCGCCGTTCAGTGATAAGACTTCTCCCTAAGAAAAAAGAGGTACTGTAGATGAAAATAAAAATGAAGATAAAGATGTTTGGAGTAGGGCTCTTGGTGAGTATTTCCGGGCTGATACTTTTATCAGGCTGTTCGTCTTTGAATATGGGATCAAGTGGTATTTCCTCTAAAGCACCCTCTTTTAAGCCCTACAAAGAAAAGAGACTTTCTAATGGGTTGAGATTGATTGTTATTCCTGATCGAACTTTACCACGCTTTAGTATAGGGCTAATGGTATTTACAGGGCTAGTGAATGATCCTAAATCTAAAGAGGGTTTGAATTCCTTAACGGCTCAAGTGCTATCTAAAGGAACTAAAAGTAAGAGTGCCATTGAGATGGCTGATGCTTTCGGGGATCTAGGAACATCATTTTCTCAACAAGCCGGTGATGAGCACTCTTTTTTTTCAAGCAGTAGTTTATCTTTCCATAAGGAAAAACTTTTTGACCTTTTTTATGAAACGTTGATGTCTCCGGTATTCGCAAAATCTGAAATAAGACGTTTAAAAAAACAAATGATAAATCAAATCGAACGGAGATCAGATAACCCTTCTGCATTTGCGAGTGTTAGTTTCAAGCGCTTTGTTTACGGAAAGCATTCTGCGGGGAACCCATTTAATGGCTCAATAAAGTCAGTGAAACGTTTGAATAAGCAGGATGTGACAGGTCATTATTTGCGTTATTATCGCCCGAACAATGCTGTGATGTATATAACAGGAGATTTTTCTCCTAGCTTCCTTAAGCGTGTAGAAAGAAAAATGGCTTTGTGGAAGAGTCGAGATCTACCCGCCCTGAATTTATCCTCACCTGTCATTAAAAAAGAGGGTCTAAAAATTCGATTGGTTCATAAGAAAGGGCTCAAACAAGCTCAAATACGTATGGGCCATTTGAGTGTGAAGCGTAGAGATAGAGACTTTTTCCCCCTTAAAATGTCATCTACTATTTTAGGTGGAGGTTTTTCTAGCCGACTTAATCAGAAAATTCGCGATGATTTAGGGTTAACATATTCAGTGTACTCTTCTTTAAGAGCTAAAAGACAATGGGGAAGCTTGTCTATATCCACCTTTACGCGTAATGAAAAAACTGGACAGACGATTAGTGAAATTTTGAGTCTTTACAAGAAAATAGCGAACAAGGGAGTGTTATCTAAAGAGTTGAAAGATAATAAGGCTTTGATGATAGGAAGGTTTCCTCGCCAGATGGAAACGGCTGATGACTTGGCTTTTAATTTGCTGATGTTGAGATTGTATAATGTAACCGACAGTTATCTTCATAATTATTTAAGAAATGTGAATAACCTAAGTTTAAGCAAGGTGAATCGTGTTATTAGAAAAAATTTTCGACCTAACGATATGAGAATACTCGTTTATGGCGATGCCTTTAAAGTTCTCAGGCAGCTTAAAAAAATAGGTGATGTTGAAGTTGTCTCATACAAGAGGTCTCTATTATAGATAATCGGTTTGGCCCCATAGAAAAGAAAGTTTCCCATGGCCTTGTGATTGGTTACTTTCTTTTTTTATAGAAAAGATAACCACCGATAGCGATGAGTAGCAGTGCTAGCCCTAGTATTAAGTCAGATGTGTTACTTGATGATGAATTGAGATCATTTTCTAAATCACCATCATCTTCTCCCAACTCTTGTCCCATAATATGTCCAATGGGTGAGCCAATAGTTTCAGAGCCAGGGCGTATAGAACCTATGGATGGTCGATTTAGTAAGCCTTTGGAGGCGATAACCCGTAGACTTTTAATGGCACTAAAAAAATCTTTACTGTAGCGGGTGTAGAATTTCTTATGGGCACTGAAGGTGACAAGAATGGCAATTCTATCCTTTAAGGTTGTCATGTATCGAGTGTAATAAGAGGGAAGTTCGCTGCCTAAATGCCAGCCATCAACCCAGGTGTGGTCATTGATTTTCTCTTCTTTTACATGGTAGATTTTTGATTGCGAGTTCTGTCCTTTATGATTTCTCACCAGACGAGGAGTCTTTAAATGGCGTTTGTAGGCACCAAAAGAGTCACTTGGTCCAACTTCTTTGGCCGTAATGATAATAATAGCTTCCTTGGCTTGTTTTCTGTATTGGCTACGACAAAGCCATTCGGTTTCCTCTAAATGACATTTCCAATTAGGAGGAAGTTCAAAGGAGATATAGGCGTTACGGAATACTTTGGCTTGGGATAAACTAGACATAAGTAAAGAAGAGGTGATGATAAGGAAAGAAAAACACAAGAGCCTCATTTGTTGCTTCATCTATAGTTCTCCTTGTAGCTAAGGCGTTGCCCGTTTTATAGAGTTTGAGAATCAAAAAAACTTATAGTATCTATTAATTGTAATGAATTATAGATAAAAAACAACCGATAGGTTATGTTCACATTAAACATGGAGCATCATACATGATGAATTTTCATCAATTGACTATATTTTGTACAGTTCTCAATGAAGAGAGTATGACGGCAGCGGCTGATAGGTTGTGTTTGACTCAACCAGCAGTGAGTCAGCAAATTCGTAACTTAGAAGAGGATGTAGGTGCAGACCTATTGGTTCGTGGAGTGAGGAAAATAAAACCGACACTTCAGGGGCAGCTTTTGTATGATTATGCAAAGAGAATTCTACAGCTAGGTCAACAGGCAGAGATGGCGATTCAAACCATAGGCGCTGAACTCCGTGGAAATGTGAGAATGGGGAGCTTAAACTCCATTGGGTTACATTTAATTAGCCCTACTGTAGGAATGTTTTTAAAACATAATACGGAATTAAAATTGAAATTAGATTACAATAGAGGAGAGGAACTTATTCGTGGTATGAACGAAGGTGAATTGGATGCTATTATTCTTCCAGAGACAGAAGAGGAATATGGCCGAGAAATTCATGGTTCTGATAAAAAGTTTTTAATGAAAGATGAGATGTGGTTGGTGGCATCAGGCCGAGATACATCGATTCCTAAGCATATTAAAATGGCGACTTTCTTTGAACGTCCCATGGTGGCTTTCTCTGGAGAATATCCCAAATTCAGCTTACGAATGAGAGAGCAAGTGATTAAGCATAACACATCTTTTGAACCTGTATTTGAATCTTCTAATGTGGGAACTTTAAAAAGAGCGGTGGAGTCAGGTTTGGGTTGGGGTTTTCTTCCATTTCACTGTATACGTAAACAAGTTCGTTCGGGAAGAATGGTTCGAATTCATGTAGAAGATTTTTCTTATGCTTCAGATTTAAATTTTTATTTTGTTAAAAGTGCAAAGAGGCAATCGATCATTGATGTCTTTTTCAGAGCATTACAGCATCAGGTCAATTCTATTATTTAAATAATTATTCTTCTTAGAATATAACACCATCAGGAAGTCCTGTGCGTGAAGAGACGATACGAGTGATTTCTGTAGCTGTTTCCTCTAGAGCTCTCTCAGTGATGTTAAATACAGGCCATCGGCGGTTTTCCTTAAAGAGAGACATTGAATAGTCAATTTCTTTGTTAATGTAGTTATAACTAGCATACTCTCCACCAGGGTCTTGTCCAAATTTTTGTAAGCGATTACTACGAAATTTTTTTAAATGATCAGGCTCGATAATTAAACCAATAATTTTTCTTTGATCCACTGCGAATAGTTCTTCTGGTAATGGCGTGTTCAAGACAATGGGAATATTAACAACCTTCCACCCTTTGTGACTGAGAAAAATAGATAGGGGTGTTTTGCTTGTACGACTTATTCCGACGAGTATAATATCAGCTTCTTCCAAGTTGGCTAAGCATTTTCCATCATCACGTTTAACGGTGAATTCAATGGCTTCGATTCTTTTGTAGTATTTTTCATCTACGGCACGTAGGAGTCCAGCTTGGTGAGGGCTATCGCTATTGCCGAGATAAGTGTCGAGTCCATTTAATAGAGGGCCAAGAATATCTATAACAACTAAACCCTTTTCAGAACAGGAGGATGTGATATGTTTGCGTAGGCTGGGACTAACCATTGTGTGTAAGATAAGTGCTTGCTGATCAAAGGCATCGTCAATAATGGAATCTATTTGTGAGTCATTGCGGATATTTTTGTAACGAGTGATGTTAATATCCGTTTGGTCATACTGGACAAGCGCTGCACGAATAATAGTGGCAGCTGTTTCTCCCGTGCCGTCTGA
Source organism: Bdellovibrionales bacterium (assembly GCA_965217115.1). Classification (GTDB taxonomy): domain Bacteria; phylum Bdellovibrionota; class Bdellovibrionia; order Bdellovibrionales; family CAYMLA01. Next base: position 1,801,272 of record OZ244239.1, read on the forward strand.
AATAATAAAAATAGTTGCTTGAGTCAAAATAATCCTTTTATTGGTTAGGGGCAGCGATTGAGACATCAAAAGGGAGGTTTTTGAGGAAAGAGACAGAGTTTTTACTGGTTGCAGTGTCGGGAAGAAAAAGGCGAACACTCTTAGAGTTTATTTTTTCAACAACTTCTGTTAACTGTTGAAACCATTGGGTTTTTGTTTCGTAGGGAATGATAATTGTCCAACGATTTGGAAGAAGATCTTGGCTAGCAATCAGCAATGGAGCGGGTGTTTTTAAAGCTGTCTCTTTGAGGTTGAGATCACAGAGAGAGATGGTTTTTTTTAGTGCAGAGGATTTTTCCCGTGAAGGAAAGGTCTGTCGAATGTGAAAATTGAGATACCAGTTAAGCCTTTGTGTCCACCGTGAGTTGGGGAGGTCCGCTAAAACCCAAATATTGTGTCCAGAAGACATGGAGGCAGCATGGGAGAGTTGTTTTAACATAGAAACTCTAGGAGATCATTTCTTTAGCTATGGAGTCAAGCAAGGCATTAACAAAGGCCTTAGAATCAGTTGTGCCATATACCTTAGCCAACTCTACGGCCTCGTTAATGGCTATGCTAGGCTTTAAATTTTCATAGAGCATTTCGTAAGTGGCCAAGCGCATGAGATTAAGATCTATAACGGACATACGCTGAACCTTCCATTTAGGACTCATGGCTTGAATTTTATTATCAATATCGGCTCTGTTTTTTAAGACACCATCAACAAGTTTTTTGGAGAAGTTCACAGCATCGGCAGAGAGGTCATTATTATTGACGGTTTCCACTAATTGGCTCGAAATCTCATAGTCCGTATTTTTTATAATTGTTTTTTGGTATAAAGTTTGTAGTGCGAGCCTTCTGCCGAGACTTTTGTGATTCTCCATGACGAAGCTTTTATTGATCTTGTTGTAGAGAAGGAAGTTGCTGTGGAAACTGAGCTGTTGTTTTTTTCTCTCGTTGCAGACTTTCAACAAACTCGTTCACATCTTGGAAAGTCTTATACACACTAGCGAAACGAACATAAGCAACACCATCGAGGCGACGAAGTTCGTTCATGACCTGATGTCCAACATCTTGGGAGGATATTTCTTTTTCACCAATATTTAAGGCCCAGCTAGCAATGTTCTCAACGACTGTTTCCATTTGCGCTAAACTGATGGGTCGTTTTTGACAAGCCATTTGGATTCCTTTATAGATTTTCTCTTTCATAAAGGGTTCTTTTTCGTTCGTTTTTTTCATGATGTAGGGATAGGCGAGCATTAAAACTTCTTGGGTTGTAAAGCGTCCTTTACATGAAAGACATTCACGGCGGCGTTTTATTATTCCACCATCTTTCTGTGCCCTTGTATCTAGTACTCTATCTTCGATATGGCCGCAAAATGGACATTTCATGGAATCCTCCCAGGATGAGCTGTGTCAATTTATGGGATAGGAGCAGACAGGTCAATGCTAAGAACATAATGCATAGAGTTATTTGCTATTCAGGTGATACTCTCAAAGAGAGGTCTGAAGTATGGAAGCAATAGCATCTAGAGTGTGAACGTGATACCTAAGGAAAGCTGAATAGTTACAATAAAATAATAGGTGGAGAGGTAGGGATCTTGAAAAGTTGTATTCTTTTTATTTTGAGTGCTGTCATGGGAGTTTTCTTTAACGTGTCTGCTGTTGCGGAAAGTAGGAAGCCACTTGTAGGTAAAAAGGCGGCACAGAAATATTTTCAAAGCGATGTTCAAGACAGAGAGCGGTTAGGAAATGGAGAGAGATATTTTAATATACATTTAGGAGGGTTTACAGATTCTGTAAGCTATGCTTGGAATGGGCAAAGAAAGGTTGAGGGGTTAGGTCGAAGGAATTACGGTGTCACTTATCTTTTAGATAATTGGACGCGAGGGATGGACCTCTCTTTGCGTGTAGAGTTAACTTCTTTCTATCTTGAGGAAGAAGATATTTTAAAGATGTCTCTGTTGCCATTGATAACATTTCCTCAATTTAAAACAGGTTTTCCTCTTTATTTAGGGTTTGGAATTGGGCCGGGAGTATTTTTTAAACAACTTTCTGAGTCGTCAAATTTATCTTTAGATTATCAACTAGTATTTGGTGTTCGCATGATTGATGTTCTAGGGAGTATGGGCTTCTTTGTAGAGTCGGGACTAAAAAATCATCTTCATTTATTGTCTGAAGGGCAATTCAATGGGCTCTTTGTATCAATCGGGGCCGTATTTACGTTTTGAAGCTATGTTTAGTTGGAGGTCATTTTGAGGTTACATCGCCATTTGGTGCGTGAAGTAGCTCAGACTTTGAAAGTTATCTTTTCAGAGAGAATTTATGCAGATAAGGCTATTGAAAAAGCGTTTTATCAGCATAAAAAATGGGGAGCAAGGGATCGGCGTTTTTTTGCTGAGACAGTTTATGAGCTTGTGCGTTGGTGGCGCTACTATTGGGCGATACTTGAGGATCAACTGGATTTAGAAGAAGAAAATTCCTTGGAAGGTGTGTACCGTGTTTTGGCTTGCTGGTGGTTGTCTAAGGGAAACACACTACCCGATTGGGAAGAGTTTGCCGAGGCTATAAAGTGGGAAAAGATAGATAGTCATGTTCATCAACTAGCTAGTGAGTTTTCAAGGGCGGATCGAGAGTCTATTCCTCTGTGGCTAGATCAATTGGGTGAGCAGGAGTTAGGAGATCGATGGCCTGATATTTTGCGAAGTATGAACCGTCCAGCCAAAGTGTATTTGCGTACGAATGAGCTTCGCACAACTCCAGAGATTTTACAGGAAAGGTTGCAGTCGGAAGGAGTTGAAACTGAGAGGCTTGATGATGTTGCTGGTGGGCTTGTTCTCACTGAGCGCAAGAATGTTTTTATCACTGAGGTATTTAAAAAAGGTTTCTTTGAAGTTCAAGATGGAGCTTCACAGATGATAGCACCTTTTTTGCAAGTTTCTCCAGGGATGAGAGTGGTGGATGCTTGCGCGGGTGCGGGTGGAAAGTCATTGCATTTGGCTCAGTTACTAGAAAATCGAGGTCGATTAATTTGTATGGATATCTATGAAAGAAAACTTGTTGAACTAAGAAGGAGAGTTCGACGCGCAGGTGTGACGGTGAGTGATGTGCGTTTGATTGATGGCACGAAAGTTATTAAACGATTATATGATTCTGCAGATAGGGTTTTGTTAGATGTGCCCTGCTCGGGCTTGGGGGTTTTACGGCGTAATCCTGATAGCAAATGGAAGTTAGAGAAAGAGAGAGTCACAGAGTTGCAAGAGTTACAATCAGATATTTTACGTCGTTATTCAAAGATGGTAAAAAAGGGTGGGAAGCTAGTTTATGCGACTTGTAGTGTGCTTCCTTCCGAGAATGAGAGACAAATAGAGAGTTTTGTGAAAGAGCAACCAGAATGGGAAGTTGAGGAGTTTTTAAGACTTGATCCTGATAAGACTGATTTTGATGGTTTCTTTGCCTGTCGCTTGAAGAGAGATTTGTAGCTGATTTTTCTTGCTCTGGTGTCATAAATCGGTCACAACCAATTTATGAATATTGAGTATATCAGAGTTATATTCTTTTTAGGTGGTTTCACTGTCTTCTTTTTTTGGGGGTGTTTATTTCCATTTAGAGAGCCTCAAGCAGAGGACCGCTTACGTTGGTTCAATAATATTTTTTTAACATTGTTTAATACGCTTGTGATTAAGATATTCTTTGGTGTCTTCTTGCTGCAAACGATCCAATGGAATTTAGAACATAATTTACCTGTTGTGAATCTGTCATCTTTACCAGTGTGGTTGAACGTCATGCTCTCTGTTTTGATTTTTGATTTTGTTATTTACTGGCAGCATCTATTTTTCCACAGAGTTCCTTGGCTTTGGAAATTGCATCGAGTGCATCATACGGATACAAATTACGACACGACGACAGCACTTAGATTCCATACGATTGAAATAATCCTATCTATTTTTGTGAAGGCAGGAGTTGTTTTGTTTTTTGGTATGTCTATGTGGAGTGTCATTGTTTTTGAGGTTTTATTGAATTTCAGTGCGATGTTTAATCACGGAAACTTTTCTTTAAATATATCTGTAGATAGAATGTTAAGAAAATTAATTGTGACACCTGAATTCCATCGAGTTCACCATACAAATCATCCTGAGGAGATAAATTCTAATTATGGATTTTGCCTATCTATATGGGATTATTTATTTATGAGCTATCGTTATAAACCTTATAAAGAACAATTAAAAATGAAAATGGGGCTCGATTCTTTCCGTAGTCGGAAGAGCCAGGGTTTTTTACGATTACTTCGCCAGCCTTTTGCCTGAGTGGTTTAAGACGATAGGACTATGAAAAAATTACAAAGAAGGGTTGGAGACCTAACGAGGCCTTTTTTATTGATATTCTACCGCAAGAAGATTATTCAGGTTTAAGTTTACGGGGGGAAAATGAGGGCATCACTCTTTGCGTATTTTTACATAGTGAGCTGTTTTTTCTGTGTTATTCAAACTCAGGGTTATGAGATTAACGGCATAGAAAAACGGGATATAAATTCTTTGACTATTAAAAATGGTCAAATTGTTTTGGGTGAGTACAGTGGGGAAGTAGAACGTCACTTTAGCGATAGTTTTACGGGTGAAGGACAAATAAAAAAATGCTCCTCTGGAATCAATTTAGATTTTAGTGACGGTTTTATCAATTATTGGTATGGCATATTTTGTGAAGAAGTCAATGAGTTAACTTTTCGTTTACAGCAGGTTGGGGAAGATCTATTTCTAGTAAATGAGTTTGATCGTCGAAAGAAACTTGTTGGAAAGAGAGTGGGCTTAAAATACGCTATTAGTTTTGACTGGGTTAGGCATCGAGATTTTTCTTGGAATCCAAGAGAGGAGTCTTCTGCTTGTCAAAGTAAGATTGTTAGGGTCGCACTTAAAGAAAGGGTGTCTTATGTATTTGATTTATCAGTGGAGGGAAAAATTAAGTACGAAAGTTATTTCGAGAAGGAATACCTCCCATATTTACAAATTAACGAATGCTGGGATGGCAGTGAAGCTGAACGCTTTGTTTATAAGAAAGGGCAAAAGGATATAGGAGAGTTGTTTAAAAAATGATGGAAGAATCTTATTCCTTTGATAGACGTGAAAAGGTGTTTCTTGTTTTAGCAGCTTTTTTTCTTGGCTCAATGACTATGCTAAATGTTGTGGGGATCACACGTTTTATACAGTTGGGCCCCCTAGCTTTAGCTGTAGGAGTTTTGCCCTATCCTTTGACTTTTTTGTGTACGGATTTAGTGAGTGAACTCTACGGTAGGAAGCGAGCTACCTTTTTAGTTTGGGTGGGGTTGGCGCTGAATATTTTTGTTATTTTGATGATGTATCTTGGGGATATCTTACCCGATGTTGCTGAGAGCAATATGCCACCATGGCAAAGAATCTTTGTTGCCAAGCCTATTGCCCTACCAACGGGAGAGGTGATAGAGGGGCAAACTCAGTTGTTCCATATGATTTATGCCTGTACAGCAGGCTCTATCTTTGCTTCTATGGTTGCATATTTGACGGCTCAATTTTGTGATGTACAACTATTTCATTTCTGGAAGAGGGTGACAAAGGGAAAACATTTATGGTTGCGAAATAATCTAAGCACCTTAGTAAGTCAATTGGTCGACTCCTTTGCAGTTATAAGCATTACCTTTGGAGCGATTTTTTTGCGAGGAGAGATGGAACTAGCTGCTGTTCTAACACTTATGGGAAGTAATTATTTATTTAAAATGGTGGCCGCGTTACTAGATACTATCCCTTTTTATTTTTGCGTACATTATCTCTCTGGCTACCTATCAATTAAAGAAAGTCAGAATTAAAGGCGTGGGGTAGCAATTTTTGTAAAGAGTATGTTTTTTTATCCCCTTGAGTAGAGTGACAGTGGATGGGAGTGTCTGGTTGAGCAAACTCTACAATAGTTTGGCGGCACATACCACAGGGAGGCCATGCTTCTTTTCCGTCTGTAACGATGAGGATTTCTACGATATTTTTTTGTCCCTTAGCCACAGCTTGGCAAATGGCATTGCGTTCGGCACAGATGGTGGCTCCGTAGGAGGCGTTTTCGACATTGCATCCGCTAAAGACACCTCCATCGTCAGTCCGTACGGCAGCGCCGACAAGACATTGGCTGTAGGGGGCGTGGGCATTTTTTTTGGCTTCGAGGGCTGCTTGGAGTAGATCTTCCATGGGGGCTCCTTTAAGGAATTTGATATCCTAAGTTTATAAGAACTTGGGTGAGTTGAATCAGGGGAATACCCATGATCGCCGATTGGTCTTGGCTGTCAATATTTTCAAAGAGAGTGATGCCTGATTTTTCGAGTTTATAAGATCCAGCACAATTAAAGGGTTGATCGAGATCGAGATACCGTTTTAGAGATGCCTCATCTAAGGGTCTCATTTTTAGAGATGTTATATCGCTAAAGACTTGCTGATTTTGTGGTGAGAGAACAGCGATGGAGGTGATGAGCTTGTGGGTTTGTCCTGAAAGGAGGAGAAGCTGTTTTAGAGCTGTTTCTGGGGACATAGGTTTGTCGAGTATTTCATTGTCTATGTGAGCCAGTTGATCACCACCAATGACACAGGAGTTTGGATGAAGGTGAAAAATTTTTTTAGCCTTGGCCAAGGCGAGTGATTCGGCGATCTCTAGTGGAGAGGTGTGTTTTTTTTTGAAAGAAGACTCTTCGAGATGGGGATTGACACAGGTAAATGGAATATTAAGCCTCTTGAGAAGTGTTTTTCTGTAGGGAGATTGGCTGGCTAGGATAAGGGAGTAGGACATACATTTTCTTATCAAGTGCCAGGGCTGTTGTCCCTTCTTACATGAAATAACACGCCGCGTAAAAGCATAACACAGTGGCCCAATTTGGTTATCTCTGCTAACGTCTGCGGCTTTACAATGGATGTTTGTGCGATGTTGATGGAAATGCCAGATATAGCAAGGCAAAAGGAAGTCGTCCTAGTTGGAGCTTTAGATAAAGTGGGGATGACGAATATAGAGATCCCTTTGCGTTTTCTTAATAGCTCGAATCAGGAACTATTGACTCCTGCAAGTTGCGATATTTTTGTCTCTTTGGATGATCCTAATGCTAGGGGAATTCATATGTCGCGGCTTTACTTGTCTTTGAGTGAAACTCTTGCGGAGAAACCCTTAAGTTTTAAGATTTTAAAAAATCTATTGATTGAGTTTAAGAGGAGCCATGAGAGCGTTAGTCAGAGTAGTTACATAAAAATTAATTTTAACTTAATGGAGCGTAGGTCTGCATTAAAAAGTAAGAATAGTGGCTGGAGATCCTACCCAGTCGAATATAGAGCGAGTTATGAGAAAGGTGTATTTACCTATGAAATTCAGACAGAGGTTATCTATTCTAGCACGTGTCCCTGTTCGGCGGCTCTATCTCGCCAAATTATTCAGAAAAATTTCTTGAAGCATTTTACATCAGATCAAGTGAGTATTGAAGATGTTCATCAATGGCTGGGAAGTTCTAAGGGCATTAATGCAACACCTCATAGTCAAAGAAGTCATGCGACTGTTCTTATTAAAATTTCTGATGCAGAGGTTGATATCAGACCTATAGATTTGATTAATGTTATTGAGAAGATTTTGAAGACTCCAGTGCAAACAGTGGTTAAGCGAGAGGATGAGCAAGAATTTGCACGTTTAAATGGAGAGAACCTAATGTTCTGTGAAGATGCTGGAAGAAGAGTAAAGAAAATGCTCGATCAAGATCAGCGTATTGTTGATTATCGCGTACAAATTAATCATGCTGAGAGTTTACACCCCCATGATGCTGTAAGTATTGTGACTAAAGGGATTGGCTATCGCTCTTAAACTCTCGATAATGACTTAAGCGTGTTTCAAAAGAATTTATTTTAAAACACGCCTAAGCTGCTACAAGAAATGACTGCCTTTGAAAAATCAAATAGTTATAGTTGCGGGAAACAATTCATCTATGTTTATTTTATAGGATTTTATACGATCGTTTAATGTACTCTTAGGCAGTCCCAATGCTGCGGCTGTTTGTCGCTGGTTTCCTCTGTTGGCTTTAAGGAATTTCAGGATCATTTTTTTCTCCATTTGCTTAATAATGGATAAGCCGTTCTTCTTATCAAATCCTTCTTTGAGTGATGGGGATTCGATGTTTTCTTTGAAGCATCTGTCAATCAATGAAGGAATGTGTTCTTTGAGGACACGTTTTTCCTTGTAAAGGGCTGAAGCCCTTAGAATCGTATTTTTTAACTCACGAATGTTTCCGGGCCAAGAGTGTTTTTTTAACTCTTCTATCGCGTCATGTGAAAAACAGGCGTGGTTATTTTTGCAAAATTGAAATAGCAGAGATTCAAAGTCCTCCATACGTTCGATCAATGATGGAGGCGTGATTTGTAGAATGGCTAAACGGTAGTACAGATCTGCACGAAAAGTTCCCTGTTGTACTTTTTTCTGTAGATTCTGATGGGTGGCTGCGAGAATACGAGTGTCTGTTGTAATAGAATGATCGCTGCCGACGGGTTTGATTTCTTGGTTTTCAAGGGCTCTAAGAAGTTTTGCCTGTAGATTGGGAGAGAGATCACCTATTTCATCGAGAAAAAGAGTGCCGTTACGAGCCGTTTCAAAAGCTCCTTTGCGATCACCCGTGGCACCAGTGAAGCTTCCCCTAACATGACCAAAGAGTTCGCTTTCGATAAGAGACTCAGATAAGGCGCAGCAGTTGACGCTGATAAAAGGGCCTTTTTTTCTTGGAGAAAGACGGTGTATTTCATTGGCTAGAATATCTTTTCCTGTCCCAGATGGACCGAGAAGAAGAATGGAAAAATTATTATCAGCTAATCGTGGCAGGGAGAGTAGCTGCTCCTGCCATTTTTGATTGTGACTAGATAATTGACATTCGGGGAGTTTTCGAGTGTGAAAGGAGAGAGTTTGTTCTCCTATTTGTATAGAGTCTCCGTGGTGTAGGTGGGCCTCTAAAATTTGAGTTCCATTGACGTAGGTTCCTGTGGCAGAGCGAAGATCACGAATAATAAAACCCTGGGGTTTTGCCTCAATTCTCGCGTGCCTTGGAGAGACAGAGCTGTCTTCGTCAAAGGACAGTTGATTGATGGGGTCTTGCCCGATGGTGAACAATTCAGAGATTGAGAGGCATTCTTTTTTTCTGTCCTGATTCCAGATGAGGACTGGGGTATTACTTTCTTTTTGCATGGGATCTCCTTGGTATCAAAAATTAGTAGGTTTTGTGAATGTTCTTAAGGATTGAGCTAACCAAGATTGATGCCAGCCTATTGCCCGCCTTAATAGACTCAAATGTAAATAAATGCTGTCTCAGAGAGAGGAGGTCATTGTAAAATCTATGTGTCTAGAATGCTGGTCTTAAAATATGGAAAAGATGTTTGAAAAACACTTTAAGTGTATGTTATATCCAGGAAAATGGGATTTGTATGAAGCTGACTTTTGTAACCAGTGCCACCGATCCTAGGGGTTACCCTGAGGATTCTCGCCCCGAGATTGCCATTACTGGACGCTCGAATGCGGGGAAGTCTTCTCTGATCAACGCTATTGCAGGAAAGCCTATTGCTAAAGTGAGTTCCACACCAGGAAAGACTCGTCTGCTTAATTTTTTCAATGTGGGTGAGCATTATCGCCTTGTGGACATGCCAGGTTATGGTTATGCAGCTAGGGAGCAGGGAGAGGTGCACGATTGGCAGAAAATGATTGAGAGTTTCTTTTCTGTGCGTTTTCAATTAAAAGGCATGGTTTTAGTGATGGATATACGTCGACCTTGGAGTGAGGATGAACAAAATTTAGTGGATTGGGTGAATCAGTGTGGAGTCTCCACTTATGTGGTTTTGACCAAGATGGATAAATTGAGAAAGGGCCCCATCAAGCAAGCCGTTGAAAAACTAAAAAATGAAAAGATAAATTATGTGCATGCACTGTCGTCATTAAGTCGAACAGGAGTTGCTGAATTTGAAAAACAAATATTTGAGTTATGGATTAAAGAGGGGTTAGAGAAGTGAGTGTGCAAAATAAAAAAGTCATAGGAGTTATTCCCGCTCGTTATGGTTCTACTCGTTTTCCTGGAAAGCCTTTAGCATTAATAAATGGCAAACCTCTTTTACAGTGGGTGATCGAAGGAGTGCAGAGCAGTGAGATTATAAAATCATTTATTGTGGCAACAGACGATCAGCGTATTATTCACTTGGTTGAAGAATTGGGGGGAAATTATAATAATTTAGAAGCAGTTATGACAGATCATGATTTACCGACAGGAACAGATCGAGTGTGGCAAGCAGCTAAAAATATTGATTGTGATGTTGTTGTAAACATTCAGGGAGATGAACCTTTAATACGTGGAGACATCATTGATCAGCTCTGCCAGCCTTTTTTGAAAAAAGAAAATTTGGATATGGCGACATTGGGTCGAGAATTCACAACAGTGGAAGAAGTGGAGTCTGTGAATACGGCAAAAATCGTTTTGAACCAATATGGGGAGGCGGTTTATTTCAGCCGTTACCCTATTCCCTATTCTCGTGAGAAACTTTCCTCTGACGGAAAACTCGGAGGATGTTTAAAGCATATAGGTATGTATGCTTATAGTAAGAGTTTTTTACAAAAATTTTGTAAACAAGAACCTGTGGCTATGGAAAAGCTTGAGGGATTAGAACAATTGCGAGCTTTGCACTTAGGAGCTAAAATTGAAGTGGTTCGTGTAGATTCAGATAGTTGGGGAGTAGATACTCTTGAAGATATAAATAAAATAGAAAATTTAATGTTAACTTAATTTTTTAGATTTAACTTGAGAAAGGGAAAAATTCTACTGTGGCTAAAAAAGTGAAAAAAACTATTCAAAAAAAATCGGTAAGAACAAAGAAAGCTTCATCTCGAGCAGTAAAAAATTCTTTGGAGAGGAAGTTTATCTTTGTGACGGGAGGAGTTGTATCCTCCATAGGTAAAGGTTTGGCGGCGGCGAGTCTAGCAACATTGCTAGAGGCGCGTGGGGTGAATGTCACCATGATGAAATGTGACCCCTATATCAATGTGGACCCAGGGACGATGTCTCCTCTGCAACATGGAGAGGTTTATGTCACTGAGGATGGTGCGGAAACGGATTTGGATTTAGGTCATTATGAGAGATTTACATCGGCTCATTTGAGTCGAGCCAACAGTGTTAGCGCAGGGCAGGTTTATGAGAGTGTGATAGCTAAAGAGCGCCGTGGGGATTACTTGGGAGGAACAGTGCAGATAATTCCTCATATAACTAACGAGATTAAACGCTGTATTTGCAAGGCAAGCGAAGGGTTTGAAGTGATCATCGTGGAGATCGGCGGTACGGTAGGAGATATTGAAGGGTTGCCTTTTCTGGAAGCTATTCGACAGATGAGGGTGGATGTTGGTATTGAGAATTCGCTTCTTATTCATGTAACCTATGTTCCCTATATAGCTGCGGCGGGAGAGTTGAAAAGTAAGCCTACGCAACATTCGGTTAAAGAGTTACAAAAAATTGGGTTAATTCCAGATTTTTTAGTTTGTCGCACAGAAAAAAAGATATCTAAAGATATTCGTAATAAAATAGGTCTTTTTTGTAACGTTAAAGTAGAGAATGTTATTGAGGCTGTAGATGCGACAACTATTTATGATGTGCCTTTGATGATGCACGATCAAGGTTTAGATATAAAAGTAACAAATAGATTGAACCTTAAAGTGAATAAACCTTCTTTGGCAGCTTGGAAAAAGATGGTCAATACGATTAAGAGCCCAAAAAATTCTCTGACCATTGGAATCATAGGTAAATATGTGGGGTTAAAGGAGAGCTATAAATCTCTACATGAGTCTCTTGTCCACGGAAGCATAGCTAATGAGGTAGAGATCAATATTGTGTATATAGATTCTGAAAAAATCAATAAGTCTAATGTGTCTCGTGCTTTAAAAGGTTTGCATGGAGTTCTTGTTCCAGGGGGATTTGGTGAGCGAGGTATTGAGGGAAAAATGATAGCTATAGGTTATGCCCGTGAGAAGGAAATTCCATTCTTTGGAATTTGTCTAGGTATGCAGTTGGCTGCTATTGAGTTTGCTCGCAATGTGTGTGGTTTTAAAAAAGCTAACAGTCGTGAGTTTTCTAAAACTCTTAAAGGGGAAAAGAGTTTTGTAATTGATTTTATGGAGGAACAAAAATCAGTTAAAGACAAAGGTGGAACTATGCGCTTAGGAGCTTATCCTTGTCATATTTCAGGAAAAACTCGCTTGTCCTCTATTTACAAAAACAAGGTGATTCATGAACGACATCGCCATCGTTTTGAGTTTAATAATGATTATAAAGATATTTTTGCAAAAAATGGTATGTTAGCTTCAGGAATATGTCGAGAGAGAAATTTGGTGGAAGTCTTAGAGGTCAGTAAACATCCTTGGTTTGTGGGAGTGCAGTTTCATCCGGAGTTCAAATCTCGACCGACACAGCCACACCCATTATTTACTAGTTTTGTTAAAGCATCTTTAGCCAAGAAGAGAGGGCGTTTATGAAGAGTGAAAATATAAGGAAAGAGGCCATTCGAGTTTTAAAAATGGAGGCCGAGGGGGTTTTGTCTCTTATTGATCGGATTGATGAAAGCTTTGAAAAATCTGTTGAGATGATTTTAAATTGTAAAGGTAAGATTGTTGTTACAGGAATGGGAAAGTCAGGTCAAATTGGGCGTAAAATTTCCAGTACAATGAGTTCGACAGGAACGTCGTCTGTGTTCATGCATCCAGCCGAGAGTGTACATGGAGATCTTGGTGTTATTAGCAATCAGGATCTAGTGATTGCTATTAGCAACAGTGGTGAATCGTTGGAGCTTGATTACGTCGTGAAGTATGTTGTGCGTAAAGGAATTTCCTTGATTGCAATGACAGGTAATCCGGAGAGCACTTTGGGTCGGTCTAGTGATGTGGTTCTTAATATAGGTGTCGAAAAAGAGGCGTGCTCTTTGGGATTAGCTCCAACAACGAGTTCCACGGCGACATTGGCTATGGGTGACGCATTGGCGATGACGGTCTTAAAGGCAAAGGGATTTCAAGAATCAGATTATGCTGAATTTCACCCTGGCGGAAGTTTAGGACGTCGCTTGCTAACACATGTGCAGGATGTAATGCATAGTAAAAGGGCGTTGCCATTAGTCCCTTTAGGGACACCCATGCGCGAGGTTTTTTCACTAATGACCTCTAAAGAGGTGAGGGGTGTTGCGGGAGTTGTTGATGCTCAAGGAGACTTGATTGGAATTGTCACTGATGGAGATGTGCGTCGGCTATTAGATAAGAAGGAAAATTCTTTTGATTGCAAGGTTGAAGAGATAATGGGACGTAATCCTAAAACCATCGATGTTCTTGAGATGGCAGAGAAGGCTTTGTTTATGATGGAGCAGTTTAAAATACTTCTTCTCTTTGTTGTGGACGGTAAGTCGTCGCAGCCAAGAAGTCCTGTGGGGATTTTGCATTTGCATGATTTGATTGATTCCAAAATACGGTGATTGATTTTGGCAGAGAAGGCGCTTTTTTAATGGACCTCCATTCTTTAGTTCAGACATGCGTTTGGCAGCGGCGCTCGCCTAAGGCGAGCATCGCACCAAGCCGAACTCACTAAAGAATAGAGGTCCATGAAAAAAGCTCTTTTTGAAAATCGCATGGGACTGGGGACAGCGGGGGGTAGAGAGGGAACAGCGAGGGGGACAGCGAGGGGAACAGCGAGGGGGACAGCGAGGGGGACAGCGAGGGGGACAGCGAGGGGGACAGCGAGGGGGACAGCGAGGGGGACAGCGAAGGGGACAGTGAAGGGGACAGTGAAGGGGACAGTGAAGGGAACAGTGAAGGGAACAGCGTGGGAACAGAAATAATCCTGATTTTACAGGAAAAAATGTTCTTAATGAATGTAAAGCCAAGTCTGAAGCCTGTAGTCTTGCAAGCACAACGATAATAGGAAGTGGTCTTATTTCTTGTGCCATTAAGAGCACTGCAAGAGTTGAGTAAATCTAAAACTCTAGGTAAATAATCAAGCATTCCCCTTTGTAGAACGAAAGCTAGGGATTAACCGCTCAACGCTCCACAACTGGGATAGTTTTTAGCGTGACTCTAAAAGAATTAGAGACATTCTTCTGGGGTCATCAATTTGTGCGTAAGAAGGAGGAATGATTTTTCCCTTGCATCTTCTTCTGACCTAAAACATCTAGCAAATGCCTGGCCATCATTAAGAGTAAGGGAAGCATAAACTATGCACGAAGGATCATTAGGTATACTTATATATTTTATCTTACTCTTGCAGATACTCCATTTATCAACATCTTCTGATTCACAGCCTCCATTAGATTCAGCTAGGGTGGCTTCTCCAAATGAGAACATTAATCCGAGTACAAGCAGTGATAATGTCTTTTTCATTTTTTTTCTCCTAATAATTGAGTATCGTTCTGTTTCCTTGGGAGATTAATTCTCCTAAATCTGACTGATACCGTTAATTTCTAAGGTTCTAGAGTACATATTCTATGCCATGGAGAAAATAGCTCAGACATCAATCTATCGGTAGTTGAGCTCTTTTGAGGTGTCTAGCCCCTAGCGTAGATTGTCAGTTTGGAGTTTTAAAAGAGGTTTTTCCTGGGTTCTTTCCCTTTTTTGTGGATGGGAAATCGTCGCAGCCAAGAGATCTTGTGGGGATTTTGCATTTGTATGATTTGATTGATTTTGGCAGAGAAGGCGCTTTTTTAATGGACCTCCATTCTTTAGTTCAGACATGCGTTTGGCAGCGGTGCTCGCCTAAGGCGAGCATCGCACCAAGCCGAACTCACTAAAGAATGGAGGTCCATGAAAAAAGCTCTTTTTGAAAATCGCATGGGACTGGGGACAGCGGGGGGTAGAGAGGGAACAGCGTGGGAACAGCGAGGGGGACAGCGAAGGGGACAGCGTGGGGACAGCGAAGGGAACAGCGAAGGGGACAGTGAAGGGGACAGTGAAGGGAACAGCGTGGGAACAGAAATAGTCCTGATTTTACAGAAAAAAATGTTCTTAATGAATGTAAAGCCAAGTCTGAAGCTTGTAGTCTTGCAAGCACAACGATAATAGGAAGTGGTCTTATTTCTTGTGCCGTTAAGAGCACTGCAAGAGATGAGTAAATCTAAAACTCTAGGTAAATAATCAAGCATTCCCCTTTGTAGAACGAAAGCTAGGGATTAACCGCTCAACGCTCCACAACTGGGATAGTTTTTAGCGTGACTCTAAAAGAATTAGAGACATTCTTCTGGGGTCATCAATTTGTGCGTAAGGAGGAATGAATTTTCCCTTGCATCTTCTTCTGACCTAAAACATTTAGCAAATGTCTGGCCATCATTAAGAGTAAGGGAAGCATAAACTATGCACGAAGGATCATTAGGTATACTTATATATTTTATCTTACTCTTACAGATACTCCATTTATCAACATCTTCTGATTCACAGCCTCCATTAGATTCAGCTAGGGTGGCTTCTCCAAATGAGAACATTAATCCGAGTACAAGCAGTGATAATGTCTTTTTCATTTTTTTTCTCCTAATAATTGAGTATCGTTCTGTTTCATAAGTAGGCTATTTAATAATGAACCAATACTCATGTTCCAATAGATGAAGAAGGCAGGTTTTAGATAGTCTAAAACCTGCCTATGATTATTTTATTTTTTCCCTACTCTTGCAGCAGTCTTTTTGGGGTCTATCTTAGTTTGAGAGTTAGTTTTCTGGTTTACTACATTACGCACAACTCTTCCTTCTCCCTTAGCTAGATTAACTATCTTTTTTATAAGAGAAAGATCTCTAAAACGTCGTTTAGCGAGGTGGTCCCGCCCTTCTTCATATAGTTCATTTATAATATTAGCATCAGAGTCACGAAATCTAGTCGATATACTCAGAAATCTCTCTATTTGTGCCTCTGTTGGCTTTCCATCCACAAATAATTTGAAATACTCTTTCAATATATGCTCCCATACAGCATCTACTTCAACACGCTTTACACGATCGATCTCAGTTAGAGCAGGCCAATTTTTTGGTGTTGTTTTAAACTCCTTCTCAGAATTCGTATTCACCATCACTTCTTGCGCTTCTGCTGCTAATCTATGCATAATAAGAAACCTAAGTTTACGAAAGTTATGCGATATATCCAGAAATCTTCCCTTTTGTTCTATGTTTGGCGTTGTCATCAAAAATGATCTGAGATTCTCTTTCAATATATGCTCCCACCCAGCATCTACTTCAGCACGTCTTACACGATTGATCTTAGTTAGAGCGAGCCACTTTTCTGGTGTTGTTCCCAACTTGCTAAAGACTTCTTGTGCAAATTCTGACATTGCAGAAGTATAAAGCGCGCTCCCGTGGATATACTTAGCTCTTTCACTTCCGAAGAACGAAGAAAATACTGTTTTAGCCTCTCTCTCATTTGTTACTAGAACCTTATCTTGACCCTCGCCATATGGTATAGATACAGCTAGGGTGGATTCTCCAAATGAAAACATTAATCCGAGTACAAGCAGTGATAATGTCTTTTTCATTTTTTTTCTCCTAATAATTGAGTATTGATCTATTTCCTTGGGAGATTAATTCTCCTAAATCTGACTAATACCGTTAATTTCTAAGGTTCTAGAGTACATATTCTATGCCATGGAGAAAACAGCTCAGACATCAATCTATCGGTAGTTGAGCTCTTTTGAGGTGTCTAGCCTCTAGCGTAAATTGTCAGTTTGGAGTTTTAAAAGAGGTTTTTCCTGGGTTCTTTTCCTTTTTTGTGGATGGGAAGTCGTCGCAGCCAAGAGATCTTGTGGGGATTTTGCATTTGTATGATTTGATTGATTCCAAAATACGGTGATTGATTTTGGCAGAGAAGGCGCTTTTTTAATGGACCTCCATTCTTTAGTTCAGACATGCGTTTGGCAGCGATGCTCGCCTAAGGCGAGCATCGCACCAAGCCGAACTCACTAAAGAATAGAGGTCCATGAAAAAAGCTCTTTTTGAAAATCGCATGGGACTGGGGACAACGGGGGGTAGAGAGGGAACAGCGTAGGAACAGCGAAGGGGACAGTGAAGGGAACAGTGAAGGGAACAGCGTGGGAACAGCGAGGGGGACAGCGAAGGGGACAGCGAAGGGAACAGTGAAGGGAACAGTGAAGGGGACAGCGAAGGGAACAGTGAAGGGAACAGTGAAGGGGACAGCGAAGGGTGATTGATTTTGGTAGAGAAGGTACTTGTTACTTTAGTTACAAATATAGTGATCTCGAAGAGTATTGTTGAAAATGAGTTGACAAGTAATCGAGGTAGTTAGGAAAAGGGAACCCGCACATTCTCTATTGAACAAGTTCTGAACAAAGCCTCTAAACTACCGTATTTTAAGTTTCATTGAGAATATTTAATAGGATCTTTTTTTCAAAGCCGAATATATAAAATCTATGAAGCATTTTAAGGTAATCTTTTGATTGTTCTTTCTCCAAGGCCATTACCTTAAAAGAGTTAAACACATCTAAGAAATTCTTAGAGGCATTTATATCATCAAAAATATTTTTTAATATTGGGTATTGAGAAATTTTATCTACGTTGTTGAATTCATTTAAACCTGTTTTAGAAACTGCTGTTGATAAATATTCATACTCATTTTTATAAAATTTTACAATTTCATCTAATGTGTGTAAAAAAGATTGTTCAAATAAAATCAATTCTTGACGTAGTTCTTCCGTAGCTACTGTATTTCCTGACTTCTCTCCTAGCTCAATCTTTGCTTTAGTCGATTGAATTATGGATTCTAAGATAAACAGTGTCTCAAAATGTATAGACATTATTTTATTTTCTGATTTTGAATTTTTTGGATAATGAAGCATTGGTGGCATAGGTTGATTTTTTTTAATAACAGTACTTGCTATTCTAATAACCTGTTTTCTTACCTTAAACCCGAAACCCTTAGTGTCGTGTCCAATTCTCCAAAACGCATGCCTAGTTGATTTAATTCCCCTTGTAATTTGATTCTTATATTCGTGAGGTATAAATAGAGATAAAACTCCACCAGAAACTCCAAACATCATACCTGCAATAGTGCCAGCTCCAGGAAACAATGTCGTTCCAACAACTCCAGCTGTAACCATAGAAGTCACTAAAGTAACAAACTCACCAGTGGCAATTCTCTTTCTCCAAGCATTATACAGCCAAAGATTTCTTAATTCATGATTATGCCAAAGAATCTTCATCATATTATTAAACACGACCTTAAGAACTCTCCAGTCATCTGCGGAATCAGCTGTGTGTAAAAAAATGCCATATTTAAGTGATCTTCCCAGCAATGTCCCTAGCCCTTGAGCTTTCTGATAATCTGATTCATCTTCAATAAGCTCTACTGCCTCAGTATATAATTGCCCACCTAACTCCCAGCCAATAAAAGTGACAAAAGTACTAATTCCTGCTTGTAAAAATTTTTTAAGCATTCCATTGGATGTTCCATTTTGTATCAGTGAATTGATAATTTGCAGTGGTTTTGCTGATATTCCAGAGACCACTCCAGCTCCGATCAAACTACTCCATATTTCACCAGAATTGACAACATGTCCTGCCGCTTCTTTAATATGAGAAGCAAGAAGGTCCTTATCAATTGTTTCAAGTGTTAAATTTGATTGTTCGACATGTTGTCTCACTAAATCAACACCAGTTAATATCATAATAAGCAATATGGCTTGGCCTTGATGGGCTAACACATTATTTGTATATCTGTTGCTCGCTCTTGTAGATTTACGAGCGGCCTTCTTAGTGAACCTTGCTGCTCTCCAACCACCATAATTCAGAGTAATTTTTTCAAGAAAACTTTGACCCTTAGTTGGTGTGTGAATTTGAGCTTGGGACTGATGAGACAGTAAGGTAATAAAAATAAGTATCTTTATAATTATGTTCATTTTTTATCCCCTCAATTTCATAAGTAGGCTATTTAATAATGAACCAATACTCATGTTCCAATAGATGAAGAAGGCAGGTTTTAGATAGTCTAAAACCTGCCTATGATTATTTTATTTTTTCCCTACTCTTGCAGCAGTCTTTTTGGGGTCTATCTTAGTTTGAGAGTTAGTTTTCTGGTTTACTACATTACGCACAACTCTTCCTTCTCCCTTAGCTAGATTAACTATCTTTTTTATAAGAGAAAGATCTCTAAAACGTCGTTTAGCGAGGTGTTTCCGCCCTTTTTCATATAGCTCATCTATAATATTAGCGTCAGAGTCACGAAATCTAATCGACATATTCAGAAATTTCTCTACTTGTGCCTCTGTTGGCTTTCCATCCACAAATAATTTGAGATTCTCTTTCAATATATGCTCCCATCCAGCATCTACTTCAACACGCTTTACACGATCGATCTCAGTTAGAGCAGGCCACTTTTTTGGTGTTGTTCCAAACTTATCAAAGACTTTTTTTGCGAATTTTGACATTTCAGAAGAATAAAGCATGCTCCCGTGGATATCCTTAGCTAACTCACCTCCGAAGAACGAAGAAAACACTCTTTTAGCTTGCGCTATTCTCATTGTGCTGCAATACCAAACTCCTTCTCAGAATAATTCTCAGATTTCGTATTCACCATCACTTCTCCAAGTGATTTTTGCCCTTCTGCTACTAATCTATTCATAGTAAGAAAATTAGATTCACGAAAGTTATACGGCGATGTATTCAGAAATCTTCTCTTTTGTTCCATGTTTGGCCTTGTTCATCAAAAATGATCTGAGATTCTCTTTCAATATATGCTCCCACCCAGCATCTACTTCAGCACGCTTACACGATCGATCTCAGTTAGAGCGAGCCACTTTTCTGGTGTTGTTCCCAACTTACTAAAGACTTCTTGTGCAAATTCTGACATTGCAGAAGTATAAAGCGCGCTCCCGTGGATATACTTAGCTCTGTTACCTCCGAAGAACGAAGAAAATACGTTTTTAGCCTCTGCCTGATTTGTTACTAGAGCCTTGCCATATGGTATAGCAACTACACCTGGGGTGGGTTCTCCAAATAAAGCTCCACCATAAAAGACTAATCCGAGTACAAGCAGTGATAATGTTTTTTTCATTTTTTTTCTCCTAATAATTGGGTATCGATCTATTTCCTTGGGAGATTAATTCTCCTAAATCTGACTAATACCGTTAATTTCTAAGGTTCTAGAGTACATATTCTATGCCATGGAGAAAATAGCTCAGACATCAATCTATCGGTAGTTGAGCTCTTTTGAGGTGTCTAGCCCCTAGCGTAGATTGTCAGTTTGGAGTTTTAAAAGAGGTTTTTCCTGGGTTCTTTTCCTTTTTTGTGGATGGGAAATCGTCGCAGCCAAGAGATCCTGTGGGGATTTTGCATTTGTATGATTTGATTGATTCCAAAATATGGTGATTGATTTTGGCAGAGAAGGCGCTTTTTTAATGAACCTCCATTCTTTAGTTCAGACATGCGTTTGGCAGCGGTGCTCGCCTAAGGCGAGCATCGCACCAAGCCGAACTCACTAAAGAATAAAGGTCCATGAAAAAAGCTCTTTTTGAAAATCGCATGGGACTGGGGACAGCGGGGGGAGGGGGTAGGCGGGGGAACCGCCCAGCAAAGGACAACTCTATGCTATGTGCTTAAAGGCAACATGACTCAAATTGAAAGTTTACAGACTAATGTGGGAACCGCCACCCTATGGTAACTCCTTTGTGGTTTTGTTGTTTTGGTGGGGTGACTATTTTGCTAAGGATTTTACTTGCAAATACCTCGTCTTCTAAGGTTTACAATTTTGTTTTTAAGGATTTTAGTTGCATCAGCTATCTCCTTAACGTATTCCCTCTGCACAAAAGGAATATCTCCAAATCCGATCTGGGCAATAGGTATTGGTGAAGAATCTCGCACCTGTTCTGTAACTGTTTCTCGGCCTCGTCCGAAGTGACGTGTTTTACGATGATAAATACCAAGCTTATAGTCCCAATAGTCCAGAAAGAGCATCTTCTCTTCCGCGGTCATGACCAACAAAAACGGATGACTTATGAGAAGAATAGGGTCAATCTTCTCAGGCAACCCGCGAGTCCATGAATAGTCAATAAAGCAATCGACAGCAAGTTGAGTCCCAGGCTGCTTACCAGCAAGGCTTCTTTTTGTGTCAGCATTTAAAGACTGAATCCTTGTACCCATTCCCGAACAAGCAACAAAACTTAAGCTCAACAAGCACAGCATAATTATTTTCATAAACAAATCTCCTATTTATTTTTATTATCAATAAGTGTATCGGACTATTCTCGCTAAAGTTAAGCTAGACTAGACTAAGCTAAACTAAACTAAACTAAACTAAAGGCGATTAAGGAGTCAGCTATTAGATAAATAGCTATTAATCTATACACTCCACAAAGACCCTTTCGCCAGGTCTTATTATAACACTCTCGCCTTTATCTAAATTAACAATACGGGTTGGCTTGCAAACAGGTAAGTGAGGATTTATATTACAAGGATCTACGATAGCTAGAACAGAGTTTCTTTTTCCGCAAGTTACTAAAGTTTCTTTTTCAATGCCTTGGAAAAAAAATGAGGGTTGTGTTAAAATAAATTTATCCTGGAAAGACGACGCGAGTTCCCTTTTATTAACCGTTTTAGATGTTGTTTTTTGCCTCACTCCAGAGCAGGCAACAAAACTTAAACTTAGCAGAGACAGGATAATTATTTTCATAGTAAAATCCTTTCGTTTATATTAGTTAATTGTAACAAACCTATCGGATTATTTAAGCTAAACTAAACTAAACTAAACTAAACTAAACTAAACTAAGATTGACTCTGATAATCTTGTTTAGCTGTTTCCCAGAAAGGGTTTGGAAGTAGTGTGAAGCATTTGGAAGCCTGTGAAGCTATAAAGGCCAATGAAAATAGTGGGTTAGTGTTCTGGCGGGCATTGCACCAAGTCGAACTTACTAAGGTCCATTAAAAAAGCTCTTTTTGAAAATGGCATGGGTTGGGAACAGAGGAGCAGTGGGGGTCCAGTTAGGAAATGAGAAAATGTGGTGGAGGAGGGGGGGCTGGCAAATATAGCCATAAGTCCTAAGTTAGAGGACTATGCTTGCAGGTATTGTAAAGTTTCTCGACAATGTACTTTAGAGTAAACAGCGTCTGATTTTTTTTACAGCTTAGAATGAGAGAGAAAATGAAATTATTTTACAGTGCATTTAGATCAGTCCCTATTTTTTGCCTGTTGTGTGCCGTGAATTCCTATGGAGCGGTGATTGAGTTTCCTGATTATGAGTTGGCCCCTGAGTCAGTGCTTCCTCTGTTTGATAAAGCAGTGAGTGTCCGTGATCGGCGTATTGTGAGTAGGGGTCGAATTGAGATGGGTATCTTTTCTGGTTTTTCATTGCTTGAGTCATTCTATAGTCAATACAGTGTTGGTGTTTCGTCGAGCTATCATTTTAATGAAATCAATGCTCTTCACGCTTCTTTTTTTTACTGGATACCAGGTTTAACTGAGCAAGCTCACTCGTTAAGAGAGAGGCATAATATTTTTCTAGAAAAAGCCCCGTCTCCAGAGAGTTACTTGACCTTAGAGTATCAGCACTCATCTTTTTATGGAAAAATGAGTATTTCTAAAAACTACGTCATAAACACTCATATCTATGGCCTACTTGGCGGGGGAGTGCAGCTTACTGGGGAGGCAACTTATCCAACGTTTAATTTTGGTTTGGGACAAAAGCTCTATTTCTCAAAATTATTGGCATTGAGAGTTGATTTAAGAGGGGTTTTGTACAGTGGTCCCAATCCTCTCAAAGGACCTGCTTTTGGAGGTGAATCTAATAAGAGAAGGCCTCCACATAGGGGATCTAGTAACTTAAGTTCAGAAGATTTTGAATCCCAGTTAATTTTTTCAACTCTTCTCTCTGTGGGTATGGTTTATCGTTTTTAGGTAGGTAATGACAATGAAGATTTTGCTGAAAATATTTTTTTTACTGAGTCTATCAATTCTATTGAATGTCTCTGCGTTGGGAGCAGAACTGAAGAGATTGGGTGATTTGGCTCCCTATGAAAACATTGCTGTTTTACAGAAAAAATATCTTCCCAAGACAGAGAGATTTGAACTTTTTGTTGGAGCTTCAAATTTAATGAATGACACATTCTTTTTGACGGCTGGGTTATCAGCAAGGATAGCCTATCATTTTTCAGAGCAATATGCCTTAGAGGGAAGTTTAGGGTTCTTTACGAGTGAGAATAGAGAGGTTGTGGGTGATCTCACAGATGGTGGTGTAGAAACAATCGAATATGTAACAAGTCGTCAGTATTATGGATTGAATGGAAGATGGTCTCCCATATATGGAAAAATAAGTTATTTAGGACGAAAAATAGTGCCCTATGAAATCTACTTCACAGGGGGGGGTGGGATAACAAAGACAAGCCGGGATTACAATGAGATTTCGGCGAATATTGGAATAGGGCAGATGTTTGCGATATCCAAGAGATGGGCCATTAAATGGGATTTTAATTACACTGCATATAATGGGCGGTATATTAATGAGAAAACTTTAGAAAAGAGGTCTCAACTTGTTAATAATGTTTTTCTCTCTGTCGGAGTGAGTGTGTTTTTTCCGGAGGCGACATACAGATGATAAAAATAAATATTTTTCTTCTAATTTCATTGATGATTTTACCTTTACGGGCTGAAAAATCGACGTTGTTAGGTGATGATGTCTTTGGTACTAAGATCATCCAATGGGAGAAAGGTTACGAAGTCGCAAAGAAGAAAATACGTAAAAAGAAGCGCACCTCTCGATCAAAAAAAGTAAAGAGAGCAAGAAGCAGAAAGAAAGGAAAGAAATACTCCCGTCTGTTCAGAGTGCATTTGGGAAAAGCTGTTAGATTTGCTAAAGCAGAAAATTACAGTTCGGCCTCTAAGATATTTTTTAGGCTAAGTCGAAATCCTCGCTATCGTTCTGAACGGATTCAGCTTAAGTACCTACTTGGTTTAATGTTCTATGAAATGGGTCTTAGGCAGACGGCGGCCTTTCAGTTTGTTGAGGTCGTAAAGGCTGGTGAGAGTAAATATTTAAAACAAAGTTTAGAAAAACTGTCTTTAGCGGCAGGCGCATTAGGTGATAGTACTCTTTTAAATTATGCGATATCCAAAGTAAGGGTGAGAAACTTCCCTAAAGAGCATAGAGATATGCTGAATTTCCGTATTGGTGAATACAAAGAGAATGCTAAAAATCATTCGGATGCAGCCAAGTATTTCTCTAAAGTGAGTTCTAGGAGCCCTTTGTATTTTAAAGCTAAGTACAATCAAGCTTTGTCTTACGCAGAACAGGGCAAGATCAATCAAGCTATTAAGGTCTTTAATTATATGGGTAATACAAGAGTGAATAAAGGGGGTAATGATCCCATACGAACTCTGGCATTGTTATCTAAGGCACGGTTGTATTATCAAGGTAAAAAATGGAATAAAGCTATAGAGGCATACAGAGAGGTGCCTCGTGATACGCCAGAGTGGCATAAAGCCATGTTTGAATCTTCTTGGGCAATGCTTAGAACAGCTCGTTTTCGTTCAGCTTTGAGTAATTTTCACACGCTCCACTCGCCTTACTACACAGACGTCTACCAACCAGAGTCGTTTCTTCTACGTGCAATTATCTATTTATATATTTGTAAATATGATGAGATGAAAAAAGTTTTAGTGCAATTTGATGAAATCTACGGTCCGATAAGAAAGAGCATTGCTCGTTTTTTCAATAATAACAAGATTTCTTCATCTTATTTAGATGAGTTAAAGAGAGCTTATAAAACCCATAAATATCAAAAACTTAAGAAAAATGGATTGCCCTACATATTGGGAAAAAAGCTTCTACAAGAGCCTGATATTCAAAAATCTCTAGATTACTTAAATAAAATAGAAGGTGAGGGAGAAAAAATTAAATCCATGACGGCAAGTTGGGGAAAGTCTTCAGTAGGGGTTTATGCAAAGAAAATATTATCTTTGAGAATAGAAAATGCGAAGAAAAAATTAGGTAAGAAAGTCAGAGCTTATCTTATTCGCTATAAGGTAGAGTTAAGGGATTTTGAAGAGCAAGCAGGTTTTATTCGCTATGAAATGATTAATGGCCGTAAAGATTCATTAAAGAAGAGGATTGCGGGCAAGGGCATTGGAATCTCTATTGAAAAAGACAAGAAAAGAGATTTTTATGTTCAAAATGGTTATGAATTCTGGCCATTCCAGGGTGAATATTGGTTAGATGAAATTGGGAACTATCACTATGTAGGAACTCAGAGCTGTGAATAGCAGGGAGAACGCCTTTCTTATTAAAGGTTCCGTGATTATTTTGTCACTGATATGCTTTAAGACGACAGCTGCCGTGTCACAGCAAACCGTTGGGGACTTGCTCAGTGGAGTTGGTTATCGAGATAGAGGAGAGCGTTTTAACAAGAAATCTGCACGTAAGAGTCGAACGTCAGTGCCAAAATTTCATATTCCTGTAAGAAAAGTGAAGAAATTTAATTTAAGAGCTATTAAGCCACCGAAAACAAATCACTTGCGTTATTCGTCTAATAAAAACTTGTTTGAGTTAGAAAAAATTACAGACAGTGGAATCAAAGAATTATTTTTACTAGTGAGAAAGTTTAAGAACAGTCGTAATCGAGGGGAGTTATGGCTACGTTTAGCTGAGCTTTACAATGAAAAAGCGAAGCTTGTTGAGTTCCGTTTACAGGATGAATACGATCTTAAGTTAAAAGAGTTTTTTGCAAAAAAAAGGAAAAGAAAACCTCAATTAAATCTTAAATTTTCTAATCAATACTACAAGAAATCAATTAATTTATATGAGCTGCATTTGAGGGATTTTAAGAAGAGCAAGAAGCGAGATCAGGTTCTTTACTATTTGGGGACAAATTATTTCCAAATGAGTCAGTTTAAAAAGGGTTCTCAATATTATAAGCAATTATCAAAAGAACACCCAAAAAGTCTCTATATCTCTGAAGCTCAATTTCATTTAGGAGAGTATCATTTTGAAAACGAAAGCTGGAAGAAGGCACTTTATTATTTCAAGAAAGTTCTGAGAAGAAGAAGATCAAGGCTCTATTCCTTTTCTTTATATAAAGCCTCTTGGTGTTTGTTCCGGGAAGGACATATTAGTAAAGCATTAAAAGGGATGGAAGAGCTCGTTCTTCTCAAAGGACTAAGAAGATCAGTTAAAAAATTACGTTTGAGTAAGGAAGGGCTTAAAGATTTGATTGTTTTTTATGCTGAAAGTGGTGATTATCGTCGGGCGATTGAATTTTACAAGATGCATGCAAAAGGGAGAGCGAATAAATATTTGGAGAGGCTGGCTTATATCTACGCAGATAAAGGTTCTAGAAAAGCGGCTCAAAAAGTCTTTAAAACTCTTATTAAGGACAATCCCAATAGCCACAAAGCCTTTGATTATCAGTATCAAATTGTTTTGGGGTACTCCAATTCATCTAAGTCTAGGCTGTTTCGCGAAGAGCTGTTTTCTTGGATAAAGACCTATGGAAAGAATGAAAGTTGGTATAGAGCTAATAATAATAATAAAAATAAGGAAATGCTCCAAAGAACAGAGGCACTCATTGAATTAACTTTGAGGAATTATGTTTTAAGGGAGCATCAAGCAGCGCAAAATTCTCGCACGAGTTTTTCGAAAAAACTTGCAGAAAGTGCTTACAAAAAATACCTGAACCATTATGGGAATTCTAAGTATGGACTTGAAATGTATTTTTTCTATGGTGAGTTACTTTATGACTCCAAAAAATACGAACAAGCAGCTGAGAAATATGAATATGTTGCTAAGTCTAAGGAGGGGAATAAGTATAACAAACAAGCGGCTGACAATTATATTCTCTCTTTGGAGAGAGGACTTCCTTCTGACCAGAAGATTCAATCTAAAGTGGGAGAATCTCTAGAGCCAATAAAGTTTGATTCTCAAGGCGTGAAATTTGAAAAAGGTTCTAGGTGGTTTTTGAAGAATTATCCCCAGAGCAGAAAACATCAAGGTATTATGTTTCGACTGGGAAGGCTTTATTATTTACATAACCAGTTTAATCAAGCGATAAAGATGTTTAAACAGATTATAGAAAAATACCCCAAAACAAAATACACTGAGTATTCAGCTAATTTATTATTAGATATATATAATTTACGTGGTGATTATAAGGGATTAGAAAAGGTCGGGAAAGAGTTATTGAAAAGCCCTTACCTGAAAAAATCCTCTGTTGGAGTGGTGGTAAAGCGGATTATTGAGAAAGCTTCTTTTAAAACAGCTCAAAGGTTAGAAGAATCCAAAGAGTATCTAAAGAGTGCGGAAATGTTTTCTAAGTTTGCACGTAATAATACTAAATCTTCGTTGTCTGTATTTGCTCGATTCAATGCCGGAATTAATTATACGAGAGCAGGTGCATTGCTAGAGGGCGTAGAGATGTATCTATTGACCCTTAAAACATCGTCAAAGAAGAAGAATAAAAAGTTAAGACAGAAAGTTCGTCAAGAGTTGGCAATATTGTATTCTGATTTAGGTGATTATGAAAGAGCGGCTATGAATTTTGAATACTTGGGAGAAATGATAGAGAAAGTTTCTAGAGACAAGGCCGTTGATTACTATTTTAATGCAGCTGTTATTTGGGACGGTTTTAAGTATTGGACAAAAGCTTTAAAGAACTATGATGCCTATTTACGCTTGTCTAGAAAAAGCGAGAAAAAACAGGCTTATTATCTCAAGGGAGAGATATATAGAAAGCGTAGGAGCTGGACTCTAGCTGCTCAGGCTTATGGGAAGTATTTGCGCGTAAAAGCAGAGGGTTTGCCTAAGGCTATGGAGGTTCAATACAAATTGATGCAAATCTATAAAAAATTAAAAAAAGAGCAAACATGGAAATATTGGAGAAGGCAAGTCGTACAGACACTGAAGGAATCTAATTCTCAGGCTGATATTGTTTGGGGAGTTAGATCAAAATTAGAAATCAGCAGTGAGAAATTAGCAAAATTAAAAAGTATTAAAATCCCAAGAGGCTCTCGACAGCAGAAGGTGGTTGGCAAGAAGCTTTCTTTGTTGTCCAGTTTGAACAAGGATTTAGAGCATATTGTGGGGTTGAATCATCCAGAGGGGATTGTTGGGGCATTAGGGATAGCGGGGGCTGCTCACCAACACATGGCTAAAGCTTTTCAATTGGCTCCGTTACCTAAGGGCTTGACCCGTAAAGAACAAAAACAATATCGTAAGGGAATCTATGGTAAATTTGTTCAACCTCAGTTGAATAAATCTATTCAGAGCTTTCGCTCGTCTGTAGATAAAGGGATCTCTTTGGATGAGTTTTCGGAATGGTATTATTTATCTAAGAGATCTTTGAGTAAATTGGTTCCAAAGGGCAATAGAGCAAATTTTTTAAAGCCTTATTATTTTCCTTTTAAAAAGGACAAGCTGAAATTATGAAAAAGAAAGTATTTAGGGTTTATTTAAGTTTTTCTATACATTGTTTAGTCATTCTGGGCCTTGTTGGTTGCTCTGGGGTTAAGATTAAAAAAATCAAGATCGGATTTCAAAAGAGAGCGAAGGTAGTTAGGGATTCATATCAGAAAAAAAGTGGGCATGTTGAGAGAAGATACAAGAAGCTTTCAGAAGCCTACAATAAGAAAAGTGAAGCTGATTTTATAAAAGAAGTTAGGACTTCATTGAGTAAGAACAAGAAAGACCTGAAAGCACTTAATTTACTAGCAATATATCATTTAAATAAAAGAAGGTTTGGACTGGCCAGAACTATTTTTGCCAGGGCTTTAGGGAGTCATCCCAGGTCTTCGGCAATTCACAATAATTTAGGAGTAATTAAT
Source organism: Bdellovibrionales bacterium (assembly GCA_965217115.1). GTDB lineage: Bacteria > Bdellovibrionota > Bdellovibrionia > Bdellovibrionales > CAYMLA01. The sequence goes on from OZ244239.1 coordinate 1,830,105, forward strand.
TTATTAGAAAAAAAACGCAAAAAAGCTATTAAGAGTTTTAAGAAAGCTATTAATGAGGATTCAAATAATTTTTCCGCGATCATGAATTTGGCGACTATTTATATACAGAATGATTCCTACGAAAAAGCGGAGAAACTTTTGAAAAGAGCTTATAGAGAAAAACCAAAAAACTTAGAGGTTTTAACCTATTATAGTTTGGTTTTATCAGAGACCAAGGACTTTAGTCGAGCAAAGAAGATTTATAAAAAGGCTCTTAGTCTAGGAGCAGGTTTAGAAAATCATATTAATTATGCGATTTTATTGGTTGATAGTATGTCTGATAGTAAGATGGGGTTAGTGGAGATTAAGAAAATTAAATTAAAAACTCTGAATTCTCGGCAGAGAAAATTATTAAGCAACTTGGAGAAAAGATCCTTAAGTGGATTGAAGAGGTAAGGAATTATGAAATTTATATTTTATTTAATTTTAATAATGCCCTTTTTTGCAACAGTGTCCTATGGGCAAAGTGAGGGAGAGAATGAAGCTCGCAAAGAAGCCCTCTCTTTTGACGATGAATTGATCCAAGGTTCATCGCAAAAACCAGAGTTGTTTTATTTATTACAGAAAAAGAGATTTAATTATAAGCGATTGATACGGCTTAGATCAAATTTTTTACCTGAGATGAGAAAAGCAACGGAGAGTGTGAATTTTAAAAAGTAATGTGATTGAGAGGAACCAACAAAAGAGTGTGCATCTTAGAAGGAAGCGTGATTGAAGAAACCTATTGTAATTAAGATTTTTGATGAAAAAGGTCATCTTGTCGAAGTTAGACAATTTGATAAGGATCAAATCGTTTTTGGTCATCAGGGTGAAGTTGATCTTGATTTAGAAAGCTCTGAAGTAGCTCCTATTCATGCGCTTATTGAAAAGAGGGAAGGCAGCTATTTTCTTTGTGATTTAGGGTCTCAGAGTGGAACTCTTCTTAATGGTAAAAATATTCTAGATGAAGCCATACAAGATGGGGATAAGATACAAATAGGCCCCTATCGGATGGAATTCTACATTGGTTTGTCTAAGAAAACAGAAGCCACGACGCAGAAAGACGATTCTGAAGCACTTCCTCCTCCGATACCTCAGTCTGATAGTGAAGCTTATGGTTCTTCTAAAAAAGATTCAAAGGAGAATAAATATAAAGGGGCATTAAAGCTTCCCGGAAAATGGGAAGAGCCCCCTAAGGTTGCTTCAGAGCCTCTTGAGAAAGGCCCGAAGTATAAAGAACAGAAACGACACACACCTGGAACTTTTGCTCCGCCGAGCGCTTACAAGAGTGTGAAAGATTTTATTCGAGGAGAAAAGGGGAGTGTCGTTGAAGTTCTTGTTGTTTGGCAGGAAAGAATCTTAGAGAGTTATCATTTTTCGAAGAGACAAGTAGTTAGAATAGGAACCTCAGAGAGTAATGATATCGTTGTTCCTTTGGGGAGTGGTAATAAGACACAGCCTTTTTTGAAAGTGAATAATGGGGTTGTAGTGTGCTTAACTTCTGACATGAAAGGAGAGGTTGTTAGTGGGAATAAATCCCAGAGTTTACTTGAGTTATCTAAAAGTGAGAAGATAGATAAAAGTGGGAAGTATTATCAATTAAATTTGCAGCAAGGGCAGATGGCATGTATTGAGGTTTCTGCAGGGGGAGTTTCTCTTTACGTACGTTACACTGCAGAAATGCCGACGCCTATTTTAGCTCCACCACTTGCAATGACTCTGAGTGAAATTACAGGAACTGTTTTATCCTTTGTTCTCGTTGGACTGTTGGCTCTCTACATGTTGGTTTATAGCCCAGAGAAGATCATAGAAGAAGAAGATAAAAACCAAATTAGGATTGCTAAGTTTATTTATAAAGCACCTGAAAAGCCTCTGCCGAAGCTTGAAAAAGTTGTTTTAAAAAAGAAGGTAAGAAAAAAGGTTTTAAAAAAGGTACATGTAAAGAAAAGAGCTAAAAAAGTAAAAAGAAAGAAGAAAAAAATTAAAATATCAGGTCGTTCGAATTCAAAAAGGAAATTGAAGAAGGGCAAGGCCGCTAAAGTTAGGAAATTCAAAACGAAAAGAAAACGGCCTAAGAAGTTTACTTCATCTAAATCAGGTGGAGGAGTGAAGTTAGGAAAAAAAGCTGGTGCGGGAGCAAAGAGCCGCAAGAAGGATATAAGCAAGCTTGGGTTGTTTAGTGCTTTTGGTAATAAAGGAACAAGAGAAAAATTGGATAAGAGTTACTCAGGAGCAGGTGGATTATTAGGATTGGCAGATAAAGCAACGGGAGCATCAGGAAGCTCTGAATCGAGGGCAGGTCAAGATGTGGGGACAAAATTGAAATCAACTGGTGCTGCTGGTAAAGGCATTGCTGTACAGGGTATAGCCAAAGTTGGAACTAAAGGGCGCTCTAGTGGGCATTCAGGTTATGGCCGTGCATCATTAGGAAGTAAAAAATCGATGCAAATCACGCCTGGAGGACAGGAAGAGAGGTTTGTTGGTTCCATTGATCGAGAAGCTGTTCGTCGAGTGGTGCGTGCGGGATTGTCGGCGATTCGCTCTTGCTATGAAAGGGCTCTGAACAGAAAGAGTGGATTGAGTGGAAAAATTGTTATGCAATGGTCAATTGTGGAGCATGGAAGAGCGACAAAAGCTATTATTAAATCGAGCACTTTGAACGATAAAAAGATGCAGAAATGTATGAAGAATAGGCTTTTAACTTGGAAATTCCCATATCCTCCTCAGGGATCATATGCGGAAGTGACATACCCATTTGTGTTTAATAGCTCTAGGTAGAGTTAAAATATATGAGTAGGCGTTAACAACAGGGAGAAAAACAGTGGAAGAAAATACTATAGAACAAACACATTGGATAGTGAGGTCTTTTGTTGAAGGGGGACCAGTCATGTATGCGATTGCTCTTTTTGGCATTCTGACGGTGATGCTGATTTTAGAGCGCTTTTTTAAATTGAGAAATTTAACAATTGATAAAGATGAGTTGAATAATAATATTTATTCGATGATTTTGCGTGGTGATGTTAGACAAGCGATTGCCTATTGTGATGGAAAGCCAGCTCCCCTGACTAATACACTAAAAGCAGGGATGGTAGCTTTACTTAACAAGCGCCCTGACGAAGAGATTCAGGTGGCTATGGACGCCTGTGTTTTGAGAGAGTCTCCTAAGTTTGAAGGGTGGTCAGGGTTTCTGGCTGTGTTTGGTAATGTCGCTGTTTTGTCAGGACTGTTAGGGACAATTATGGGTATGATCACTTCATTTAGAGCGGTGGCAACGGCTGATCCAGCTCAAAAGGCGGAGGAATTATCAAGAGGTATCTCCCATGCTTTGAACTGTACGGCTTTTGGGTTGTTAGTGGCGATTTTGGCGATCGTTAGCTACGGTTGGTTTCAAGTGCAGATATCACGTGGAGAAAATGATCTGCATGAAAGTAGTATGAGTTTAATGAACTTGGTTGCTTCTAATCGAGATAAAATTAAGGGTTAGTATTAACGATGGGACAGAATGAAACTGGCGGCAGAGGTCGTCGTAAAGCTAATTTAGAACTTAATTTGATACCTATCATTGATTTAATGAGTGTGTTGATAACATTCTTGTTAATTACGGCGGTTTGGACACAGGTTTCGATGTTACAAATTGGAAGTTCTGTTTATGGCAAAAGATCAGATACTGAGAAAGTGAAGCCACCACCTGATGCAGGGATCGTTCTGAGACTAGATATTAAGCGTAAAAGCTATATTTTAACAGTGGGGAAGAAAAAATATTTTCTTGCAAAGGTGAGTGGCAAATATGATAGAGAGGGTCTAGCAAAAAAATTAGAAGGGGTTAAGAAGCGTTATCCTAAAAAAACTGACGTCGCATTGAGTATGTCTGATGATTTGGCCTATCATAATTTAATTAATGGAATGGATGTTTTACTGAATTCTGGTTTTGTGCAGATAGCAATTGCTACAGGGGGGCCTGAATAATGCCAATTCATAATCCTGGAATAAAGTTTCGTCGTCATCGGTTATTAAGCAAGAGAAACTCTAAGCGAGAGATGGTAGCCTTATTGTCTTTAACGGCGATGGTAGATATGTTTACAGTTTTAGTGATATTTCTTTTACAAAATTATAAAACGGACAATGTGATTTTGCATATTCCAAAAGAAGTTGTTTTACCCGTGGCCTCATCAACAAAGGAGTTAAAGCCATCTCATGTGGTGACAATTTCTCCTGACGGTATATTGCTTGGTAAGGATAAAATAATTTCATTTTTAGATGTAAAAGAACAAAAAGATTGGATGATCACACCGTTGTTTTTGGCTTTGAAAAGAAATATAAATAGGAAGAAAATTGAGTTAAGGCTGGGCTTAAGAAGATCGTTGAGAGAAGCTGTGCGTGATGACAATCGTCAAAAGGGGAGTAAATCAACGGAAAAACCTACTAGTCCTGAGTGGAGTAAAGTCACTGTTCAGGCTAGCAAGGATGTGGATTTTTTAACAGTGAAAAAAATTATGTTTACAATCACAGAGGCGGGAGCATCGGAGATTAATTTTGCTGTTAGGAAAAAGTCTGAAACGAATACTGAAGGTGGTTAGGAAATATTTTTTTTGTAATCATTTAGCTTGTTCATTTCTGTATTAGGATACAAAAATGATGGTTCTTATAGTTAGATTTTTATTGCCAGCTCTTAGTGTTTTCGCTGTTATATATTTTTTCATATTACCTCAAGATTTAGAGAACAAAAGTTCTTTTGTAGAAAAAAGTGAAGATTCCAATACAGAGGAACAGCTCATACAGAAAGTCCACTTAATTGAAAGTAAGGGCCATCGTAAAATTTGGGAATTATGGGCGGACAGGGCTTACGAGTATAAGGGAAAAGACACATGGGAGTTGGAGGGTGTGCGAGCACACTTTTTATCTGAAGAGGGCGGGAGTTTTAGAGTTCGTGGGGAGAGGGGAACTGTTGAGATAGAGTCAAAAAATATGGGCATTTCAGGGAAGGTGGTTATTTTATCAGAAAATGGCTATCAGTTTTCAACGAAGGCGATAAAGTATGAGGCAAGTGTTGGGCAGTTATTGTCCTCTAGCAGTGTGCAAATGCGTGGCCCTGAAGATTCAAAGAAAAAGGGGATGCTCTTAACAGGAGATCAAATGATAATAACAGTTAAGAATAGCTTAATGAGAATCTTAAAAAATGTAAAAGCAGAAAAGAGGGTCAATGATAAATACGAAGTCCGTATTAGAAGTCAAGAGGCTGAGTTTAGTGGAAAAGCTCATTCTGCAGATTTTTTTAAGAAGGTGATTATTAACATTGAGAAGACACGGCTTATGGGTGAGAGAGCCACCTTTAAATATGGTATATTATCAAAAAATACGGGAATAAAAGGCTTGAAATCGATTCTAGTTTCAGGTGGTGTAAAGGCTGTAGGAACTGATAAATTTGTGACGGCAGGTGAGTTGGATTTTTCTTTTGCAGAGAATAAATTCACTTTCACAGGTCAGCCTAAGGTTGTAAAAGACAATGATGAATTACGAGGGAATAAAATTATTTTTCTTGATGGTGGTAAGAAGATAAGAGTGTATAAGGCAAGAGCGCGGGTAGATCGTAAAGTGGGTAGGCAACAGTGAGTCAGTTAAAAATTGTTGAGATTAAAAAAAAGTACAAATCTAAGGAAGTGCTGAAGGGTGTCTCTCTATCGGTGGAATCAGGGCAAGTGGTTGGTTTACTTGGGCCTAACGGAGCGGGTAAGACCACATGTTTTTATGGCGTGGTGGGGATTATCTCTTCTGATGAGGGTGAAATACTTATAGATGACCAGAGTGTAATTGATTTACCTGTCTATGAAAGGGCGCGTAATGGTCTGAGCTACTTACCTCAAGAGTCGAGTATTTTCCATAAATTGACAGTGAGAGAGAATATTTTAGTGGCTTTAGAGGCAAATAAGGTTTCACTATTGCGTCGTGAATCAAAGTTGAAGCAATTATTACAGGACTTTCAAATTCAGGATATTGAAGACAATTATGGCTATAGCTTGTCTGGGGGGGAGAGACGTCGTGTGGAAATAGCTAGATCATTGGCTGGGTCTCCTAAGTTTTTATTGTTGGATGAACCTTTTGCAGGGATAGACCCTATCGCTGTGGGTGATATTCAGAGTATAATAAGAAAGTTGAAGGAGAAAAATATTGGAATCTTAATTACAGATCATAACGTTCGTGAGACTTTGGGTATTTGTGATTATGCATATATTTTAAAAGATGGTAGAATTGAGGTAGAGGGGAGCCCAGAGCAGGTGGCGGAATCTGATGTGGCGCGTAAATTTTATTTAGGGGAAAACTTTAGTTTGTAGGTATTAGGAACTTATTATGGCTGGTTTAAAACAATCTTTATCTCTTAAACAATCATTGCGTATGACACCGCAATTGCAGCAGGCGATTAAGCTGCTGCAATTGTCACGTATGGAATTGTCAGAGGCAGTTCTTAAGGAGTTAGAAGAAAATCCTGTTCTAGAAGAAACCTTAGAAAAGAGTGAGGGCTTATCAGATAAGCAGGAGAATAATAGTGATGAAGGAGACACTTCACCCGATGTTCCAGATTCTATGGAAGGGACTGATCAGGACCCCCGTAAGCAGGATGAATTTGAGTGGGAGACTTATTTAGAGAGTAATTACAAGCCCCCTTCTTCGTCAGGAGGAGGTAGCGAAGAGATAATGAATTATGAAAATATTATCTCCAGTGAACAGACATTGAATGAACATTTGATGTGGCAAGTGAAGATGTCTGGCTTTAATGAAGAAGAGGAGTACTTGGCAGGGTTGCTTGTCTCTTATATTGATGATGATGGTTACTTAAAAAGCCCAATAACTCAAATCGCAGAGGAAGAGCAGATAGACCCAGAAGAGTTGGAGAGCATGGTTCCATTTATTCATGAGTTTGACCCTCCAGGGGTGGGGGCTAGAAATCTTAAAGAGTGTCTTTTGGTTCAGGCAAAGCATTTAGAAGAGGACACCCATGACCTTGTTTATTTACTTAAAAATCACCTAAAAGATTTGGAAAAGAAAAATTATCCAGCGATTGCCAAGGCGATGGAGGTGGCCGTTGAGGATGTTGTGGCTATGTGTCAGATCATTTACTCCATGGACCCTAAACCAGGTCGTCAGTTTGTAACTCATGATACACATTATGTAACCCCCGATGTGTATGTTTATAAGGTGGGAGATGAGTATGTGGTTTCTCTTAATGAGGATGGGCTTCCTCGGTTAAAAGTATCGAACTTTTACAAAAACATGCTTCAAGGTGAGGAGTCTAAGGGGGAGACGAAAGATTATATTCAAGAGAAATTAAAATCGGCAGTTTGGTTGATTAAGTCGATCCATCAGAGACAACGTACAATTTACAAAGTAACCGAGAGTATAGTAAAGAAGCAGAATGATTTTTTTGAAAAGGGTTCTGCTCACATTAAACCGATGATTTTACGTGATGTGGCCAGCGATATTGGTATGCATGAATCGACGGTGAGTCGAGTGACAACGGCGAAGTATGTTCATACTCCCCAGGGGATCTATGAATTAAAATACTTCTTTAATTCAGCAATTAGTAAAACAGATGGTGATTCTTTAGCGAGTGAATCTGTAAAATTAAAGATTAAGGATTTAATAGCCAAAGAAGACACTAAGCATCCATTGTCTGATCAGAAAATTGTGGATTTGCTAAAAGAAGATGGGCTAAAAATTGCTCGTCGTACGGTGGCTAAGTATCGGGATGTTTTAAAAATACTCCCCTCTAGTAAGCGCAAAAGATACCTCTAGTGCGCAAGAAGAGTGACATCTTCTGAACTCTAAATGAAATTAATTAATGGGAATTCCTATGATGTGGTTCATAATGAGATATTTAATATGATTTTAATTTTTTTTTAATGGACTGACATTTGAGCTGTTTTTTTTGAGTGTTTTGGGTGATTGGCCTATTCTTTTGTCTAGTTTCGACCGATAAGTTCAACTGATAGAAACTTATATTAGGAGGGTTTTATGGAAGTAAATATTCGGTTTAAAAATACGGATCACTGCGAGGTTGTCGCTGATTTTGTGAAGAGTAAGCTGAATAAACTAAAGCGTTTTGAATCGGAAAAACCACAAATTGTAGATGTTTGTTTCTTTCGCCGTAACCACTCTTATGCCGCGACGTTCCACTACAGTCAGGGTAAAATGATGTTGGATGCCCAGGCCTTGGGGGGAAGTTTTGCGATGGCTTCGGAGCAGGGAATTAAAAGGATTGTGTCTCAATTGCTCAAAAAGACAAAAATGTCAAAGTCTCATAAGAAGAAGAGAATCTCTAGTGATGTTCGAGCAAGGGAATTGAAGAAAACAGGATAGAGTTAATTAGTAGTAGGATATTTTGACCTAGTGGCTCTGTTTTGCTAGAAAAGGCTTCTCATCTTTAATTTATGGAGCTTTTTTTATGAATCAATTTCTTTTTACCAGTGAATCAGTTTCAGAAGGTCATCCTGATAAAATAGCGGATCAGATCAGTGATGCCGTTTTGGATGCAGCTTTAGCTGGGGATGAAAAAAGTCGAGTGGCCGCAGAGACGATGATAACGACGGGTATGGCTATAGTTTCTGGTGAGATTACGACCAATGCCAAGGTTGATATTCAGGAGACTGTTCGTCGTGTGGTGAAAGATATTGGATATGACAGTAGTGAAAAGGGTTTTGATTATCAAACATGTGCAATCCTAGCTTCTATAGACAAGCAGAGTTCAGATATTGCGATGGGTGTGGATGACGGAATGAATAAAGAACAAGGTGCCGGAGATCAAGGGTTGATGTTTGGTTATGCAACCAATGAGACTCAAGAGCAAATGCCTTTATCAATCTCTTTATCCCATGATTTAGTTAAGTTCATGGCTGAGCAAAGAAAAAAGGGTTCTCTAGATTTTTTGTGGCCAGATAGCAAAAGTCAGGTCACTGTTGAATATGAGGGCGATAAGCCTAAGCGTGTGGATACGGTGGTCGTCTCTTCTCAGCACAGTCCAGATGTTTCTCTAGAACAAATTCGCGAGGCGATTATTGAACAAGTGATTAAGAAGGTCATTCCTGATTGTTGGGTTGATAGTAAGACAAAGTTTCATATTAATCCTACGGGAAGATTTGTGATTGGAGGTCCACAGGGTGATTGTGGCCTTACTGGTCGTAAAATTATTGTGGACACCTACGGTGGACATGGGGCCCACGGTGGTGGGGCTTTTTCGGGAAAAGATGCTTCTAAGGTCGATCGTTCGGCAGCTTATGCGACAAGGCATATTGCTAAAAATATTGTCGCCGCAGGTTTGGCTCAGAGATGTTTGGTGCAAGTGGCCTATGCCATTGGTGTTGCTGAGCCAGTGAGTATTAATGTGAATCATTATGGAACTGGGCAAGTTGATGAAGCTGTTTTAGCAGAGGCCATTTCTGAGATATGGACGTTGAAGCCTGCAGATATCATCAGAGATTATGATTTATTAAAACCTCGTTATAGAAAAACGGCGGCCTATGGTCATTTTGGTCGCAACGAGGAGGAATTCACTTGGGAAAAATTGGATAAAGTCGATGAGCTAAAAGATGTTGTTAAAACTCTGTAGGATTTAGACTCTTCTCAAGGAGTCTTTTTTGTTATTATTTGAGAGACGGGCGTTGTGTTTCAAGTTATTGTCTTCGGTGAGTGTTCTTTTTGCCATAAAAAGGCCCTATTTTCCTGAAAGAGGCTTAAACATATTGCAGTATATGGCAGTTTAGGTTAGAAAGCTCTATGCCTAAAAAAGTGATCACGACGATTTATATTACAGATGAACAACAGAAGCTGCTTAAAGAGCTCAATGGGCGGACGAAGGTGCCTATTGCCGAGTATATTCGCCAGGGAATAGACCTTGTTTTGGGAAAGTACGGTGAACATTTACCAGGTCAGTTAGAGTTGGGGTTGTTGCCCGAGAACCAAGAAGACCCCTCAAAGAAAAAGGGACGGAACTGATATATGGAGCCTCGGTATATTCGTAACTTTTCTATTATTGCCCATATTGACCATGGGAAATCCACTTTAGCTGATGGTTTGATGAGCGCGTCGGGATCGTTGACGGCCCGTGAAGAGAAAGAGCAGTTTTTAGATAATATGGATATTGAACGGGAGCGTGGAATCACAATCAAGGCACAAACTGTGTGCTTAAATTACGAGGCTGATGATGGTCACAGCTATTGTTTGAATTTGATAGACACTCCAGGGCATGTGGATTTTAGTTACGAGGTTTCCCGCTCTTTGAATGCTTGTGAGGGCGCTGTTCTTGTGGTGGATGCGGCTCAAGGTGTGGAGGCGCAGACTTTGGCCAATGTTTACTTGGCCCTTGAGAACGATTTGAAAATTATCCCTGTTCTCAATAAGATTGATCTTCCAGCGGCCGATCCTGAAGGGGTCAAGCAGCAGATAGAGGATGCGATTGGGCTTGATGCTTCAGATGCCGTGATGGCTAGTGCAAAGGAGAGAGTGGGAATTCGTGATATTCTGGAACGAGTGGTCAAAGATGTGCCCCCTCCTCAGGGAGATAGGACAGGGAAATTACGTGCATTGATTTTTGATTCTTGGTTTGATTCCTATCAAGGGGTTGTTATTCTTGTTCGTGTGGTGGACGGGATATTAAGCAAAGGAGACCGTATTCACTTTATGCAAGCTGGGACTGATTATGAAATTCTAAAGATGGGCGTGTATGCCCCTTTTCCTGATGAAAGAAAAACTTTGTCAGCTGGAGAAGTGGGTTTTGTCGTTTGTGGGATCAAGGAAATTCGTGATGTGAATGTGGGAGACACGGTGACTCACTCTCACCCGAAAAAGGCCGATGAGCCTCTGACGGGTTTTCAAAAAATCAAACCCATGGTTTTCTCAGGTATCTTCCCCATTGAAGCACCTGATTACGAGGATCTCAAAGAGGCTTTAGGAAAATTATCACTCAATGATTCTAGTTTGAGTTTCGAAGTAGAGAGATCGGCAGCGTTGGGTTTTGGGCTTCGTTGTGGTTTTCTTGGTCTCTTGCATATGGAGATTGTACAAGAGAGGTTGGAGAGGGAATTTGGTTTAAATCTAATTACAACAGCTCCGACGGTGGTTTATAAAATAATTATGAATGATGGTCAGGAGAAGTTGATAGAGAACCCATCGGAGCTTCCAGATCCGACGCTGATTGATAAGATGTTTGAACCTTATGTGAAGATGATGATTCACGCTCCTTCGGATTACATTGGCGTTATTTTAAAACTCTGTGAAGAAAAGCGTGGGATCCAGTTAAAAATGGAATATGTATCGGATAGTAAGGTGATTATAGAGTATAAATTACCTCTCAATGAGATGGTGATGGATTTCTATGACCGCTTGAAGTCTATATCTAAAGGGTATGCTTCTTTAGAGTATGAATTAATGGATTATGAAGAGTCTGACTTAGTTAAAATGGATATTTTAATCAATGGTGAACCTGTTGATGCGCTATCGATCATTGCCCATCGTTCAAAGGCTCATCCCCGTGGTCGGGCTTTGACAAAGAAGATGAAAGAGTTAATTCCACGACAGCAATATCAAATTGCTTTGCAAGCGGCCATTGGTGGTAATATTATTTCCAGGGAAACGCTGGGAGCTCTGCGCAAGGATGTCACAGCAAAATGTTATGGGGGAGATATTTCCCGTAAGAGAAAACTTTTGGAAAAACAAAAAGCAGGAAAAAAGAGAATGAAGCAATTAGGAAAAGTCACAGTGCCACAGGAGGCTTTTTTGGCGGCATTGAGAATAGATGAATAAAAATATTTTAATTTAAATGGAGATGTTAAACAATGAAAGATTTCTTAGGTATTAAAAGTTTATTAAAATTTAATGTTAAAGAAAAAGAGTTTTGGACAGATGGAAATGGGTCATTATTTTTAGCTGTGTTAGCAGCTTTATTTATTCGTTGGGCTTTTTTGGAAGCCTATGTGATCCCATCGGGGAGTATGTTGCCATCGTTGTTAATCAACGATCATATTTTTGTGAATAAGGTCGTCTATGGTGTTCGAGTGCCTTTTAGTGAAAAGTGGTTGGTGAAATTCTCAGAGCCACAGAGAGGGGAGGTCATTGTGTTTAAGTACCCTCGGGATAAAAGCACGTTTTTTATTAAGCGTGTAGTGGGTCTTCCCGGGGACAAGATATTTTACAACAAAGGTTCGATTTATGTGAACGGTCAAGAGGTGGAGAAATTTGAGCCTAAAACGGAGATGGATTTCTCTTGGTTAACAGAAAAAGATTTTTCTCGTTCAGGCTATTTTGACAGTAAGGGTAATTATACTTATTATCGAGAGAAGTTAGGAGACCATGAACATAGTGTCCTATTGCGTAAAGGAGATATTTACGACAAGTTTGGTCCAATCACAGTCCCAGAGGGAAATTTATTTGTGATGGGTGATAATCGTAATAACTCTAGTGACAGTCGAGTTTGGGGTTTTGTGCCTGATGAAAATATTTTGGGTCGTGCGATGTTTGTGTGGTTGAGTTGTAACGAAACTCTTCCAGTTGTTAATTTCCTCTGTAATCCGGCAACGACTCGTTGGAAAAGGTTCTTTCATTGGATTAATTAATGGGTAAAGATAAGAGAGGGACGTGGTGGCAGGCTTTTGGTGCTATTGCTCTGCCCTTATGTATTGTTCTGTCAGTGCGTTGGTGTTTGTTTGAGCCCTATGTAATTCCTTCGGAAAGCATGGTTCCAACGTTACTGAAAAATGATTTCATACTGGTAAACAAATGGATTTATGGTTTGAGATGGCCATTTACTCAGAAGTGGGTCTTTAATTGGCAGGCACCACAAGCCGGTGAAGTCGTGGTGTTTCGCTACCCTAAAGATCCAGACATTTTCTTTATCAAGCGCGTGGTTGGAGTGCCTGGAGACAAGATATCTTATGAGAGAGATTCAATTTATGTAAATGATCAAGAGGTGGGAAAATTTAAGCCTGAGATGAAGATGAACTTTCCTTGGTTGCAGAAGAGTGAACCGTCCAATTTGAAACTTTTTGCGAATAGAAATAACTACATTCATTATCGAGAAAAATTACTAAATCGTGAGTATAGTGTGTTGGTTCGTAAAGGTGAGAGTCTTGATAAATTTGGGCCTGTCACAGTTCCAGAGGGAAATTTATTTGTGATGGGTGATAATCGTAATAATTCGAGTGATAGTCGAGTTTGGGGCTTTGTTCCTATAAAGGCTTTGATTGGCCGTGCTGGGTTCATATGGTTGAGTTGTGGGGAGATTTTGCAGGGAAGTTCTCTCCTCTGTAATTGGAATACAATAAGGGGAAAACGTCTTTTTAAGAGGATTTTATAGGTTGCCTGAAGTGTGTCTTTCGATTAGGTTATGTATTTAATGTCCCATGAAAGCTCTGTTGTTTATTTTGAGGATTTGAAGAAGCTGGAGATTAGATCTCTGTTTCATCAAGCCTCCGAAATGCGTCGTCAGGATGAAGCTGGAAATAATATTACAGAGAACAGAAAAAAAGCATCCATTGCTTTAGTGTTTTTAGAAGCGAGCACAAGGACACAATGTAGTTTTGTGCAAGCAGCCCATAAATTAGATTTTAAAACTGTTGTTTTGCAAGGAGATGCAAATTCTAGTTTGAGTAAGGGTGAGACTTTGGAAGACACAGTCTTGCAGCTGGCTTCAATGGCTGTAGATGGTTTGATCGTGAGAGCCCCTGGTGATTTTAAAATTGATGAAGTTTTGAGAAAAGTTTCCTGCCCTGTGATAAACGCAGGTTGGGGAAGTCACAATCATCCGACCCAAGGGCTTTTGGATGCATTTACTATTTTTGATGAATTAGGTGAAATAAAGGGAAAGAAAATTCTTATTGTGGGAGATCTGAAACACAGTCGTTGTGCTGTTTCACAGATGGAGATATTTCAACATTTAGGTGCTGACGTAGGTATCTCTTGCCCAGAAGAATTTTGTCCTGATGAAGAAAAAGTGTCCCACATTCAGCGACAGAGATTTTCAAACATGACTGAGGGGCTTGAGTGGGCAGATGTGGTGATCGCATTGCGTGTTCAGAGGGAGAGGCATGGCGGTGTTGATTGGAATTTGGAATCTTATCGTCAAAAATTTCAAATCTCTAAGGCGATGCTAAAAAATTTCAAACAAGAAGGTTTGATTATGGCTCCTGGGCCTGTGAATTGGGGAGTGGAGTTAAATTCAGATGTGCAAGAGGATGGGCGGAACCGTATTTTACGTCAGGTGTACAATGGTGTTTTTGTGAGAGCGGCACTTTTAGAAAGGTTGATAGGATGAAGGGATTCTTAGTTTTAGAAACGGGTGAAGCTTATCAGGGGGATTGGAAATCTGGTCGAGATCGAGCCGGAGAGGTTGTCTTTAATACATCCCACTGCGGTTATGAGGAGATGGCGACAGATCCATCCTATTTTTCGCAAATATTATTAACAACGGCTCCGATGCAGGGGAATTACGGCGTGAATAAGGATTTTTGGGAATCTCGTCAGTTGTGGATCGAGGGATTTATTTGTACGGAGGTACAAAACACGAAAGGAAATTCGAGTTGGCTTAAGCGGTTAGATGATTTTGGAGTGGGGTGTTTGGATAATTTGGATACTCGCTCGGTGGTCTTGCATTTACGAGAGAGGGGAGCTGCTTGGGGAGCCCTGGTGAAAGAAAGTAACGAGCAAGAGGCTAAGAAAAAAGCTTTTGCTCTTATTACGGAAAAGAAAAAGGAAGAAAAAGATTGGGTACATAGGGTTTCTATTCAGGAGAGAACCACCGTTGCTGGAGATTGCTCTAACGGACCTAAAGTCGCAGTGATGGATTTTGGGTGTAAGGAGAATATATTAAGAAATCTTAAAAAATTCAGTTCAGAGATAGCGATTTTTCCTAGTCGCTCGTCGTCTCAGGAGATATTGGATTGGTGTCCAGATGGAATAATGCTTTCTAATGGGCCTGGTGATCCTTCGGAAGTTCAGGAGGCTGTGGAGACGGTTAAAAATTTGCTAGGTAAGAAATTTATCTTTGGTATCTGTATGGGACATCAAATATTGTCTTTAGCTTTGGGCGCGAAGACGTTTAAGTTAAAATTTGGTCATCGTGGAGGCAATCATCCTGTGAGAGATAAAGTTCTCCATTTGATTTACATGACCAGTCAAAATCATGGTTATGCGGTGGAGATGAAATCACTCCCAGAGAGTGTGGAAGTGACCCATGTGAATTTAAATGATGAAACGGTATCGGGAATTCGTTGTCTGGATAAAAAATGTATGGGAGTGCAGTTTCATCCAGAGAGCCATCCGGGACCAAGGGATGCAGAGGGTTTGTTTGAGTATTTTATTGATCAGTTGCCGAAGCACTGAGAGGTTGTAAATGCCATTAAAGCAGAAATTAAAAAAAGTAGTGATTTTAGGAAGTGGCCCTATCGTTATTGGACAGGCCTGTGAGTTTGATTACTCAGGAACACAGGCTTGCAAGGCTTTAAGAAAAGAGGGCCTCAAAGTTATTCTGATCAATTCTAATCCAGCGACCATACAAACAGATCAGGATGTGGCAGATAAGGTTTACATAGAGCCCTTAAAGACTGAATTTGTGACTAAAATTCTAGAGAAAGAAAAACCCGATGGTATAATTCCGACTCTTGGTGGTCAAACAGCCCTTAACTTGGCTTTGGAATTAGATAGCTCGGGAGTTCTTGAGCGCTTGGGAGTTGAACTCTTGGGGACGAGACCAGATGTGATTCGTCGAGCCGAGGATAGGGAGGAGTTCTGTCGAGTTTTAGACAGCGTGGGCGCGCAGTACCCTAAGAATTTCATGGTGAAAACGATTAAGGATGGAAGAAGTGTGGCGAAGAAATTGGGTTTTCCCGTTGTGCTGCGGCCAAATTATACGTTGGGGGGAGGTGGCGGAGGGATCGCCTATTTCCAAGAAGAGTTTGAGATGATGATTGCCAAGGGGTTGCATGAGAGTCCGACCTCGGAGGTTTTGGTTGAAGAGAGTATTTTGGGCTGGAAAGAGTTTGAGTTGGAAGTGATGCGCGATTGCAAAGGGACTTTTGTGGTGGTTTGTGGCATTGAAAATTTTGATCCCTGTGGTGTTCACACGGGAGACAGTATTACGGTGGCTCCGATACAGACTCTCACGGAGCCTGAGTATCAGGAGATGCGTGCGGAAGGTTATAGAATTATTAACGAAGTGGGTGTTGAGACGGGCGGAGCAAATATTCAGTTTGCCGTGTGTCCACAAACAGGAAAACGGGTTGTTATCGAGATGAATCCACGGGTGAGTCGTTCGTCGGCTCTGGCGAGCAAGGCGACGGGTTTTCCCATTGCTAAGATAGCGGCGTTATTGTCAGTGGGTTATCAATTAGATGAGATCACCAATGATATTACGAAGACGACATTGTCTTGTTATGAACCAGCGTTAGATTATGTGGTGACAAAGGTTCCACGGTTTTCATTTAAAAAATTCCCTGGGGCGAAAGATATTTTGACGACACAGATGAAAAGTGTGGGTGAGGTGATGGGAATAGGTCGGACTTTTAAAGAGTCGTTGATGAAGGCCCTCGTCTCTTTGGAAAAGAGTGACGAAGGAGCACCTGAGATTAATTACTTGGAAGAGAAGGTGGCTTATCCCAATAGTGAGAGGGTTTTCCACTTGTTTCAGGGATTGCGCAACGGATTGTCTGTAGAGGTCTTGACTAAATTGACGGGTATCACGCCTTGGTTTTTGGAGCAGATGGAGCAGATAGTTCAAGAGGAGAGTGTCTTATCTGAATTACCCCAGCTTGATGGGGGGAGTTTATTGCGAGCTAAAAAAGTGGGCTTAACAGACGCTTGCATTGCAAGATTGCGTGGGGTGGAGACGGCCGTGATACGTGATCATCGTTGGCGAGAGGGAGTGATCCCATCTTATGAGCAAGTAGACACTTGCGCGGGTGAGTTTGTTTCGCAAACGCCTTATTACTATTCGACTTATTGGAGTGAGCGAAAAAATAAAAGTCATAGCCAGGGTGGTGAGACAGTTGTTGTTTTGGGCAGTGGCCCCAATCGCATTGGTCAGGGTATTGAGTTTGATTATTGTTGTGTACGTGGAGTCAAAAAATTTCAGACAGAAGGTTACAGGGTTGCAATGATTAATTCTAATCCTGAAACGGTGTCGACAGATTACGATACGTCTAATTTTTTATTTTTTGAACCGTTGAGCTTAGAGTATGTGACAGAGGTTTTACGCTATTTAGAGTTTTCGGATTTTGGTTTTAAGGGTTTTGTATCGCAGCTGGGTGGGCAGACGCCGCTTAACTTATCCCATGATTTAGTGGCCCAGGGGTTTTCTCTTTTGGGGTCGTCTTTACAGTCCATTGATCTGGCGGAGGATCGTGGTCAGTTCACTCATATTTGTGAGGAGTTAGGTGTTCAGTTTCCCGCGGCAGGTATGGCGGGGAGTGTGGATCAAGCCAGAGATCTCTTTGCGGGTATTGGTTTTCCAATTATATGTCGTCCCAGTTATGTTTTGGGAGGCAGGCGTATGGAGGTTGTGGAGAACGAAACCGAACTGATTTCTTATTTTGATCGACACAGAGCTTTTATTTCTCAAGAGACTCCTTGTTTAATGGATCATTTTTTGAGTGGAGCTTTAGAGGTGGATGTTGATTTGGTTCGAGGTAAAGACTGGAATGTGATTGGAGGAATTGTCGAGCACATAGAAGCTGCGGGAGTTCACAGTGGTGATAGTATGGGAGTGTTGCCTCCCCAGAGATTAAAGCCAGAGACTTGTCGTCGTATTGAAAAAATGGCAACCCAGTTGGCAGATCGCATGGATGTGTTAGGGCACCTGAATTTACAATTGGCGATTAAGGATGATGAAATATTTATGATTGAGGCCAACCCCCGTTGTTCGAGATCGGTTCCTTTTGTCTCTAAGGCAACGTCCATTCCTCTTGTGGATTTGGGAGTGGAGGCTGTTTTGGGCGTGAAAAAAGCCAAGGCGTCTCTGCCTTTACGGCCTTGGCAAGAGGTGGATTTGGTGAGTGTTAAGGGTGTTGTTTTTCCTTTTAAAAAATTTCGTGAGGCAGACTCTATTTTGGGTCCAGAGATGAAGTCGACAGGGGAGTCTATGGGTCGTGGTGAGGAATATGCCGAGGCTCTTTTGAAGGCTTGTATTTCCAGTGGTTCAACCCTGCCTTTGGAGGGAGAGATTTTTCTCTCTCTGCGCGAGAAAGATAAGGAACCATTGCTGCCTTTGGTGAAAAAATTAAAAAAGATGGGTTACTCTTTTTCGGCAACGACAGGGACAGCGCTTTTTTTAAATGGCCATGGAATTGAGTGTGAGGCTTTGAATAAGGTTCATGAAGGGAGACCCCATTGCGTGGATCGTATTCGCTCTCAACAGGTGGCTTTTGTTGTGAACACGACTTCAGGTAGATTATCTATTGAGGCGAGTTTTGGTATTCGTCGTAGCTGTATTGACTATCAAGTGCCTTGTTTGACGGAGAGTCAAGCGGCAGAGGCTTTTGTGTTGGCACTAGAGAAACACAGACAGGGGCAATTTATGGTTAATCCATTGAGCCAATTTTAGTTTGAGCTAATAATACCCATGAAAACACTTGATTAAGACATGGTGTTTTGACAATTTGACAGTTTGAGAGTTAAGTGAGCATTGCCTTTAGGAGAGGAAAGAGATGAAGTGGTCTAAGACACACTTATTTACTTTAAAAGAAGCACCTGCGGATGCGGAAATAGAGAGTCATGTTTTAATGATTCGTTCGGGGTTGATAAAAAAACACGCACCGGGAATTTATACTTATGGTGTGTTGGCATTGCGTTCCATTCGTAAGTTTGAGGCTATTATTCGTGAAGAGTTGAACGCAAAAAATTGTCAGGAGGTTTTGATGCCCATGGTGCAACCTGCAGGCTTGTGGCAAGAGTCAGAGCGTTGGGATCAAATGGGCGATATCATGTTGCGATTTAAGAATCGTGGAGATCAGGATTTTTGTTTGGGAGCGACCCATGAGGAAGTGGTAACAGATTACATCCGCCATGAAATTAAGAGTTATCGAAATTTACCGGTAAATATTTATCAAATCCAAACAAAGTATAGAGATGAAATTCGTCCACGCTTTGGTTTGATGCGTGGAAGAGAGTTCATTATGAAGGATGCCTATTCTTTTGATCGAGATCAAGAGGGAGCTTTGTCATCCTATGAGGATATGTATGTGGCTTATAAGGCTATTTTTGAAAGATTGGGCTTGGAATTTCGTATTGTTAAGGCGGATACAGGCGCGATGGGGGGAGATCAATCCCATGAGTTTCAAGTCTTGGCGGAGGCGGGTGAAGATCACTTGATGGTGAGTGATGGAGATGATGGCTTTGCGGCTAACATCGAAGTCGCTGAGGCCATTGATTCGCAGCCGTTTGCTTACAATGGTGGTGGTGATGGAGCTGATGAATTGCCTTTGCAAGAGTTTGCCACACCTAAACTGCGCACAATCTCTGACCTTGCAAAGTCTTTGTCTGTTGAAGAGAGGTGCCTGGTGAAGACGATGTTCTTTGATGGAAACTCTGGAGAGAATGAGAAGGATAGGAGAGTAAAACCTGTGGTCGTCTTGTTGCGGGGAGATGACGAGGTGAACCCCCATAAACTAAAAACTCTCTTAAAACTATCGAACCTTCCGTTGATGTTAAATGATAAAGAGGTTTTGAAGTTAACGAGCGCGAGCCCTGGAAGCTGTGGCCCTGTAGGCCTGTTGAAAGTTCCAATTTATATGGACAGAGGGATGGAGTCCTATAAAAATTATGTGGTTGGTGCGAATAAGGATGATGCCCATTTAAAGAATGTGAATCATGGCCGTGATTTTCAAGTGACGAAAGTGGCGGATTTGAGAATGGCGCGAGAGGGAGATTTGAGTCCAGACGGTAAGGGACAGTTAAAATCAATCCGAGGTATTGAAGTGGGCCATATTTTTTATTTGGGCAATAAGTACTCCCAGTCTATGGGAGCGAATTATCTTGATAAGAATGGTAAGCCCCAGTTAGTGGAGATGGGTTGCTATGGAATTGGGGTCACGCGGACGGTTCAGGCTGCGATTGAGCAGAGTCATGACAAGGATGGGATTGTTTGGCCAGTGTCTATTGCCCCATTTCATTTGCATATGTGTGTGTTGGACCCAGATGATCCTGATGTGAGTGGTGTGGCTGAAAGATTTTATCAAGAGTTAAGTCAAAAAGGAGTGGAGGTTTTTATGGATGATCGTAAAGAGCGACCAGGGGTTAAATTTAAAGATGCTGATTTGTTAGGGTTTCCGTTGCGAGCCGTAATAGGTAAGAGGGGTTTGCAGGGAGATCAAATTGAATTGGTCGAGCGAGCTTCAAAAAATAAAACTCTGTTGAATGTAGAGAACTTCGTCAATGGAGTGTCTTCTTGGTTAGAGAGTCGAGGTGGATTATGTCGATAAGAGATATTTCTCCCCTTAAGAATCCTTTAATTACCGCTCTGGATGTGGACAGTCGTGATGAGTGTTTGCGCATTGCTGGGTTAGTAGAGAAATTTGTCGGAGGTTTTAAGTTAGGCCCGAGATTGGTGGTTCGTTATGGGGCTGATATTATTAAAGAGGTGTCCTCTATAGCCCCGGTGTTTGTGGATCTGAAATTTTTGGATATTCCTAACACGATGGAAACTTCGGTGAGAGCGTCTTTTGAAGCTGGAGCGAGTTTGGTGACAGTCCATGCATGGGCGGGGATGGATGCCTTAAAGAGGTTGTCAGAAGTTGAGAGAGAGTTGAATGGGCAGAGGCCGTTTAGGATTTTGGTGGTGACCGTTTTGACGAGTTTCAATAAAGAGAACATGCCTCCGTCTATCTCTTCAAATGTGTCGTTGTTGGAGCAGGTGGTGAATTTGGCCGATTTTTCCTATGACTGTGGTTTAAAGGGAGTGGTGTGCTCAGCTTTGGAGTCGAGTTTGGTGAGACAGAGACATAATGATGGTTTTATCGTGACCCCAGGAATTCGTTTTCCCAGTGAGGCTGTGGGAGATCAAAAACGTGTGGTGGACCCTTGTAAGGCGATTGAAAATGGAGCTTCGGCGATTGTGGTGGGGCGACCTATTGTGGAGGCGGCCGATCCTGCAGAGCAGGCGGAGCGTTTTTATAATGCGGTGATGGGAAAATGAAAAAAAAAAGGCAAAGAGCTGAGGCGGGTTTTTCAGGAACGGCCCAGGCTGTTTTGGGGCTAGCAAAACGTCGCGGACTTCGCGTTGTGGTGGGAGTTCATGCTTGTCGAGAAGTTCTGAAGATGGGTTCAGGTGACGTTGCTGAAGCCTGGGTAAAGAAGGGTTGGGAACATTCGGATGTCTTAACTCACTTTTATGAAGATATGCGTCGTTTAAATATAGGAGTGGTTGAAAAGCTTGGAGGTTTTTTAGATAAGGCTGGTTTGGGTCATCAGGGCATTGCTCTACTTGTGAATGGAGCACCAGAGATTGATTGGAGTCTTATTGGTCAGGAGGAATCAGAGGTTTTTTTGGGACTTGATGGTATTGAGGACCCCCATAATTTGGGGGCTATCTTACGCACGGCCTGGCTTTTGGGTGTCAAAGGAGCGGTGGTTCCGTCTGAAAGGAGTGTGGGATTGACGTCAACGGTTCACAAGGTGGCTTGCGGTGGAGTGGAGCATGTGCCAGTGGATAAGTGCACGAGGTTTTCCGTTCCTTTTGAAGAGTTTAAGGAGAAGGGCTTTTGGATTTACGGTCTGTCTGCCAACGGCGGAAGATCTATTTGGGAGACGAAATTTTCAAGGAAAACAGTGCTAGTGGTTGGTTCAGAAGATAAGGGGTTGAGAATCACGACGGAAAATCAGTGTGATGAGCTGGTTCATATTCCCCAGGCCTGTGCTGAAGGAAGTTACAATGCTTCGGTGGCGACGGCTTTGGCGTTGGCAGAAGTTGTTCGCCAGCAGAGTTAGGGTTTGGATAGAAAACGGTCTATTTTATTCAAATCCAAGTAAAAACCTTTGACTGAAATCCCTTAATTCAGTTACAAGATTTGGACGCATTATTTTGTTTGAGAAATGTTAAGGGCCTTTTAGAAGGTTTTTTTCTTCTCTTTGGGGTGATGTGGGCTGGTTTAGCTCAGTTGGTAGAGCAGCTGATTTGTAATCAGCAGGTCATCAGTTCGACTCTGGTAACCAGCTCCAATTTTTTGCTCTTTGATATTTGATTGTTTTTTTAGGTTCATCTTTTGTTGGTTCTTGTTTGGCAAAAGATCCCCTGTGGAGGAGTGCCCGAGTGGTTAAAGGGGACGGACTGTAAATCCGTTGGCTCTGCCTACATAGGTTCAAATCCTATCTCCTCCACCATTTATTGAATTCATTATTTGGGTTGAGAATTTTTTTTAGAGTGTCGGTTTTTAATTTTTTTAAGCGATGTTGTAAAAATAATTTTTTTGGGCGGGAGTAGCTCAATTGGCTAGAGTATTAGCCTTCCAAGCTGAGGGTTGCGAGTTCGAGTCTCGTCTCCCGCTCCATTTTTTGGGTTGTCTGTAATAGTTAGTTTATAGATGCCCATGTGGCTCAGTGGTAGAGCACACCCTTGGTAAGGGTGAGATCGCGGGTTCGATTCTCGCCATGGGCTCCATTGTTTGAGTTAGAGTTAGTTAAAGAAGAGTTTTAAATTTATTTTTTAATATTAAAGTCCTCTAAAATTGAGGACAACATTTCAGAAGGAGTTTTAAGAATGTCTAAAGAAAAGTTTAATCGAGAGAAGCCCCACGTTAACATCGGAACGATTGGTCACGTTGATCATGGAAAGACGACTCTAACGGCAGCTATTTGTACGACTCTTGCTAAGTCAGGAGGGTCAGAGGCGATGGCTTATGATCAAATTGATAAAGCGCCTGAAGAGCGTGAGCGTGGGATTACTATTTCAACAGCCCATGTTGAGTATGAAACGGCCAACCGCCATTATGCCCACGTTGATTGTCCAGGACATGCGGATTATGTAAAAAACATGATCACTGGTGCGGCTCAAATGGATGGTGCTATTCTTGTTGTTTCGGCGGCAGATGGCCCTATGCCTCAAACCCGTGAGCATATTCTTTTGGCTCGTCAGGTGGGAGTTCCTGCAGTTGTTGTGTATATGAACAAGGCAGACCAAGTTGATGACGCAGAGCTTCTTGATCTTGTTGAGTTAGAGATTCGGGAGCTTCTCTCTAAGTATGAGTTTCCTGGCGACGATGTCCCTATTATTAAGGGTTCAGCATTGAAGGCCCTTGAGGGAGATGATTCTGATATTGGGATGAAGTCAGTTCACGCTTTGATGGCGTCAGTGGATGAGTATATCCCAACTCCTGAGCGTGATGTGGATAAGAAATTCTTGATGCCGATTGAGGATGTTTTCTCTATTTCTGGTCGTGGTACGGTTGTTACAGGTCGTGTTGAGCGTGGAATCGTGAAAGTCGGTGACGAGATTGAAATTGTTGGTATTCGCGACACAACCAAAACGATTGTGACGGGTATTGAAATGTTCCGTAAGCTTTTGGATGAGGGGCGCGCGGGGGATAACTGTGGTTGTCTGCTTCGTGGTACTAAGAAGGAAGAAGTGGAGCGTGGTCAAGTTTTGGCGATTCCAGGAACAATCAAGCCACATAAGAAGTTTAAGGCTGAAGCCTATATTTTGACCAAAGAAGAGGGTGGTCGTCACACGCCATTTTTTAATGGCTATCGTCCACAATTTTACTTTCGTACAACAGATGTAACTGGTGTTGTGACCCTCAAAGAAGGTGTCGAGATGGTGATGCCAGGTGACCGTATCGAGATGGAAGGTGATTTGATTGTTCCTATTGCCATGGAAAAAGAACTTCGCTTCGCTATCCGTGAAGGTGGTCGCACAGTGGGAGCAGGTGTCGTGACGGAGATTGTTGGGTAATAGTCTCAATATTTCTTAAATTATAGAGTTGACCTTTATTTGAGGGAGCCTTATGTTAGGCCCCCTTAGTTACATGGGGTTGTTTTGGTGCGTTTTTTGCTCTGTTGCTGAAAAAAATGTTACCTATTTTTTTTTTGCAGGGTAGTAGCTCTAATTGGTAGAGCGAATGACTCCAAATCATTAGGTTGGGGGTTCGAATCCCTCCTGCCCTGCCATTTGTACTTTGCTTTGGCGTAGAGGCAGTGGGTATTTAGAGTTTGTTTAGTTTTAGTTAGTGATTTTAGTTAGTGATTAGAGTTATTTAGGTGAGGTGTCTTAAGATGGATGATAGCAATAAAAAGATTCTCACAATAAGCTTTATCATTGTGGCAGCTTTGACGGGCTTTGTGATTTCTGTGATTTTGGAGATTTTGTCGGCCACGTTTGGCATAGTGGTTAAAATGATGGACAGCGTGGCCCTTCGCCATGGAATACCTTGGACAGTGGCCTTTGTGACCTTTGCTGTTTTACAGTTTAACCCCAAGGTGATGACCTGGGGAGATCAGGTGGTCGGCGAGGTTAAAAAAGTAGTTTGGCCTTCTAAAAATGACACGACAGCAATGACAGTGGTGGTTTGTTTTGTATTGTTGTTATCGGGTTTGATTTTAGGCTCTTTTGATTTTATTTCTAGTTACCTTATCAATATAATGGTGAAGTAAAGATGTCAGACGATAAAAAATGGTACATAGTAAATGTTCAGACGAGTTGTGAGGCAATCGCAAAGACGTCTATTGAAAATAATGCTATTCGCAATGGAGTCGGAGATCAGATTGGCGATGTTTTAATTCCTAGTGAGTCAGTGATCGAGATGGTAAAAGGTCAAAAGAAAACCCGGTCACGCAAGTTTTTCCCAGGATATGTTTTTGTCAAAATGAATATGAGTGATGAGACTTGGCACTCGGTGAGAGGGTCGAATAAGGTCACAGGTTTTGTGGGGTCAAAGATTCCTCCAATGGCAGTTCCAGAAGAAGAAGTGATGCGCGTGACAAAACAAATGGAAGAAGGGGCTGAGAAGCCCCGTCCTCGGATTAATTTTGAAGTTGGTGAGGATGTCATGGTGATTGATGGTCCGTTTAGTAACTTCACTGGTTCAGTGGAAAATATTAATGAGGATAAGGCGAAGGTGAAGGTTTTAGTGAGTATTTTTGGCCGCCCGACGCCCGTTGAATTGGATTTTACTCAGGTGAGAAAAGATTAGAATTTAAAAATAAGAGAAGTTTAAAGCGTAGAAGTTTTTAAATCTTTTGCGCCCTAAGTGATAGGAGTGGGAAATGGTAAAAAAGGTAGCTGGAATGATTAAGCTACAGATACCGGCAGGGAAGGCAAATCCAGCGCCTCCCGTTGGACCGGCGCTCGGTCAGCATGGGGTCAACATAATGGATTTCTGTAAGCAGTTCAACGCCAAGACCCAGAAGATGGGCAATACGGTTGTACCCGTGGTGATCACTGTTTATGCGGATCGGTCATTTGGCTTTATCACCAAGACGCCCCCGGCATCTGTTTTGTTGCAACAAGCGGCAAAGTTGAAAAAAGGATCTTCGATGCCCCAGAAGGACAAAGTGGGAAAAATCTCTCTGGCTGAAGTGACGAAGATTGCGGAGACAAAATTGCCTGATTTGAATTGTCTCACTCTTGAGAGTGCCGTTTCTCAAGTGATAGGTACGGCTAAGAGTATGGGCCTCGAAGTTGAGGGAGTGTAGAGTTATGGCGAGAGAAGCGAAGAGATTAAAAGATGCTCGATCTAAAATTGATAAACACACGAAGTACAGTGTAAGTGAAGCTTTTAAGTTGGTTGTCGAAGGTGCGACGGCGAAGTTTGATGAGTCTGTAGAGGTGGCGATGAATTTAGGTGTCGATCCTAAACAGTCAGATCAGCAGGTTCGTGGAGCGGTGTCTCTGCCCCATGGCTTGGGTAAAAAAATACGTGTATTGGTTTTTGCCAAGGGGCCTAAAGAGAGTGAGGCTAAAGAGGCGGGAGCTGATTTTATTGGTGGCGATGATTTGGTTGAGAAGATCAAAGGCGGTTGGCTTGATTTCGATAAAGCGATTGCAACTCCTGATATGATGGCGACGGTGGCTAAGGTGGCAAAGATATTAGGCCCCCGTGGAATGATGCCGAACCCCAAGGTGGGAACAGTGACGATGAATGTAAAGTCGGCTGTGGAAGCTGAGAAAAAGGGTAAGTTGAGTTATCGGGTGGACAAGGCGGGAATTATTCATGCGAGTGTCGGTCGTAAAGAGATGGGAGCCGATAAGTTGAAGGATAATTTTTTGGTTCTTTTAGGTGCAGTGGTGAAGGCGAAACCTTCGGCGAGTAAAGGGGTGTACATTAAGGCGGTGAGTTTATCGTCGACGATGGGCCTTGGAGTGAAATTAGATGTGACTCAGGCTCAGGGACAGTTGTCTTAAAGATGCAGGAGTTTTTATTAACTTTGCGGTCAGAGAAAGTAGGTACTGGTAACAGTTTAAAATACGCCTATCGAGATGGTAGAGGTTGGAATATTTTTTTTAAAGAGATTAAAAAAAGTTCTTTCTCCTCAAACATTCTGAACGTAAGAAAAAGTAGAAGGAGTGGCCTATGATGACTCGAGCAAAAAAAGCCGAGGTTATTGCTGGTCTTTCCGAGCGTTTTGGTAAAGCCAATGCTGCTTTTTTGGCAGATTTTAGAGGAATGGATGTGGATCAGGTCACAAACTTGAGAAAGCAGTTATCTCCTTTGAAATCTGAAATAAAAGTTGTGCGTAATACTTTAGCTAAGTTGGCTTTATCGGAACATCCGGAAACGAAAGAGGCACTTGAGGATGAATTTGTCGGCAATAATGCTGTCATTTTCGCTTTTGAAGATGTGCCATCAGCAGCAAAGGCGTTGTCTGAATTTAGCAAGACTGTTGAGCATTTTAAAATAAAGTCAGGCTATATGGACGGTCAAAAACTTGATCAGAAAGAGATTAAGTATTTGGCAACATTGCCGTCAAAGGACGAATTACGAGGAATGCTATTGGGAACATTGGCAGCACCAGCATCTCAGTTTGTGCGTTTGCTTAGTGCAGTACCGAGTGGATTTGTTCGTGTTCTTGCGGCAAAGAAAGAGAGTGAGGAATAAGTTGAGAGTTAATTTGAGAAGACTAATTTTAATTTTTTAAAAAAAATGGAGAGGAAAAATGGCAGATTTAAATAAAGAGCAAGTAGTAGAATTTTTATCAGCAATGCCCGTAATGGATTTAGCTAATTTGATTGGTGAATTAGAGGAAAAATGGGGTGTGAGTGCGGCGGCTCCTGTGGCTGCAGCGGCAGGGCCAGCAGCAGGTGGAGAGGCAGCCGAGGCTAAAACTGAGTTTGATGTGATTTTGGCTGAAATTGGTGGCAATAAAATCTCAGTGATTAAAGAGGTTCGTGCGATCACAGGTTTGGGTTTGAAAGAGGCCAAAGATCTTGTTGAGGGTGCTCCGAAGACAGTTAAAGAGGCAGCTCCTAAAGAAGAGTGTGACAAAATCAAGGAAGCTCTAGAAAAAGCGGGAGCAAAAGTAGAGATTAAGTAATTTTAAAAATAGACCGTATTAGCTCAAGTGGTGGTGAGACTTTTTAGAGTCTCATCGTTGATTTTTTTATCCGTGTTTTTTTTTATTGAGAGATAACTTTGTAAGGAGAGAGAATGCAAACTCCGGTGACAGCCTCAAATAAGCGTATTCGTTTGAACTACGCTCATACACAGAACTCTATTGAGATACCTAATTTAATTGCTTTGCAGAAAAAGTCCTATGAAAGGTTTTTGCAGAGAGACGTTGATCCTGATCGTCGTCTAGAAGAGGGAATCCAATCGGTTTTTAAAGCGGTTTTTCCTATTCATGATTTCAATCAGACGGCAAGTTTAGAGTTTGTGAGTTACATGATGGAATCTCCTAAGTATGACGTGGATGAATGTCGTCAACGAGGGGTGACTTATGCGGCTCCCGTGAAAGTCACTTTGCGTTTGATTGTTTTTGAAGTGGATGAGGAGACAGATGCTAAAAACATTCGTGATGTGAAGGAGCAGGAGGTTTATCTTGGTGAAGTTCCTTTGATGACGGCCAATGGGTCTTTTATCGTTAACGGAACTGAGCGTGTGGTTGTGAGTCAATTGCATCGTTCTCCAGGTATTTTCTTTGACCATGATAAGGGTAAAAATAACGCCAGTGGTAAGTTGATTTATTCAGCCCGAATGATTCCCTACCGTGGGTCGTGGTTGGATTTAGAGTTTGATCAGAAAGATATTTTACATATTCGTATTGATCGAAGAAGAAAGTTTCCAGCGACGATTTTATTAAAAGCTCTTGGTTATGATAGTGAAAAGATTTTAGATTACTATTATGATCTGGATGATGTTAATTACCGAAAAGGAAAATTTTTCCGATCATTGAATATTGATCGTATTGCGGGACAGAGAGCACCGAGTGATATTGTAAACCCTAAGACGGGTGATGTTTTAGTGAATATTGGTCGCCGCGTGACTCGTTCGATGGTGCAGAAAGTAAAAGATGCTAAATTAAAAGAAGTGGAAGTCTCCATCGAAGAGCTAGAGGGTAAGGTTATTGCTCGTCCTCTTATCGATGAGACGACAGGTGAGATCATTGCTGATTGTAACTCCGAGCTGACTGCTGAAATTTTAGAGCAAGTGGTTGCAGTGGGGATAGATCATTTTAAAATCATCTTCTTTGATGGACTCACTGTTGGTCCGTTTTTGCGTAACACCCTTTTAGTGGATAAAATTAACACAAAAGACGAAGCTCTTTTGGAAATTTATAAACGCCTGCGTCCAGGTGAACCGCCAACGGTTGAAGCGGCTGAGAAGTTTTTTGGACGCTTGTTTTTTGATCCTGAAGCTTATGATTTGAGTGAAGTGGGTCGTATTAAAATCAATCATCGCTTTGGTATCTCTATGGAGGAGTGTCCTCCTGAGCATCGCACACTGACTCACCATGATATTTTATCAACGGTGAAGACGTTGGTGGATTTGAAAAATGGTCAGGGCAAGGTTGATGATATTGACCATCTTGGCAATCGTCGTGTGCGTTCGGTGGGCGAATTATTGGAAAATCAATATCGTATTGGTTTAGTGAGAATGGAAAGAGCCATTCGTGAAAGAATGAGTTTACAAGATCTTGAGACGATGATGCCCCATGATTTGGTGAATGCAAAACCAGTGAGTGCGGTGGTGAAAGAATTTTTCGGTTCGAGTCAGTTATCCCAGTTTATGGATCAGACGAATCCTCTGTCGGAAATCACCCATAAGCGTCGATTGTCGGCATTGGGACCAGGTGGGTTGACACGTGACCGTGCGGGTTTTGAAGTTCGTGATGTGCATCCGACCCATTATGGGAGAATCTGTCCCATTGAAACTCCTGAGGGACCGAACATTGGGTTGATTGCTTCGTTGGCTACTTATGCGCGCATTAATGATTATGGTTTCATTGAAACTCCCTATCAAAATGTGAAAGGTGGTAAAATCTCCAAGGATGTTCGTTATATGTCAGCTCTAGAGGAGCAGGGTCATTCCATTGCTCAAGCTGGTGATCAGTATGTGACTAAGGGTAAGATCAATCGTGAGACGATGATTTGTCGCATGGATGGAGAGTATCAGATTACGGAGACAGAGAAGGTGAGTTTAATGGATGTGTCTCCGAGTCAGTTGGTATCGATTGCAGCGTCGCTGATTCCTTTTCTTGAACACGATGATGCGAACCGTGCTTTGATGGGATCGAATATGCAGAGACAGGCGGTGCCATTGCTCCGTTCCCGTGCTCCATTAGTGGGGACAGGAGTTGAACGTTTGGTGGCTAAAGACTCTGGAACGAGTGTTGTTTGTACCAATGATGGTGTGGTTGAGGAAGTGGATGCTTCACGTATAGTGGTTCGTCGTCTAGCTAAGGCTGGTCAATTGGGTGCGAACGTGGATATTTATAATTTAACAAAATATCAAAGAACGAATCAGAACACTTGTTTTAATCAAAAGCCGATTGTGTCTAAAGGTGATATAATTCATCGCCACGACGTGATTGCAGATGGCCCCTCTACAGAGTTGGGCGAGTTGGCTTTGGGGCAGAATATTGTGGTCGCCTTTACACCTTGGATGGGCTTCAACTACGAGGATTCTATTCTGATTTCTGAGCGTTTGATTCGCGATGATGTTTACACTTCTATTCATGTGGAAGAGTTTGAATGTGTGTCTCGTGATACGAAGCTGGGTAAAGAAGAGGTGTCCCGTGATATAGCTAATGTGGGTGAGGAAGCCTTGAGCGATTTGGACGCATCGGGTGTTATTCGTGTTGGTGCGGAAGTGAATCCAGGTGAAATTCTTGTAGGTAAAGTAACTCCTAAAGGAGAGACGCAGTTATCTCCTGAGGAAAAACTTTTACGGGCTATTTTTGGTGAAAAAGCTGGAGATGTGCGTGATACATCTTTGCGCGTGCCATCAGGTGTTTATGGAACAGTGATTGATGCCCAGGTTTACAGTCGTGAAGGTGCTGATCGCGATGAGCGTTTGCAGGCGATCATTGAAGAGAAAAAACAAAAATTAGAGAAAGATTTAGGAGTCGAAAAGAACGTTATTAGAAACAACGCTGTTGAGAAACTCAAAGGTATTCTTGTGGGTAAGGAGACAACGGGTGTTCTTTTGAACGAAGATGGTTCAAAGAAGCTTCTGGATAAAGGACAAACACTGACAGAGGCGGATTTAGAGGCTGTTCCTTTTGACCTGTTGATGTATGTTCCCGTGTCTTCGGAGCTTGAGAGTTTGGTGTCTAAGGGCATGGACAGTGCGAGAAATCAACTCGAAGCGGTGGATCTTGTTTTTAACGAGAAGATTGATCGTCTTTACAAGGGTGATGAATTACCTCCTGGTGTGATTAAGATGGTGAAAGTTTACGTGGCTATTAAACGTAAATTGCAAGTGGGTGATAAATTTGCTGGTCGCCATGGAAACAAGGGTGTGATTTCAAAAGTGTTAGCCCAGGCAGATATGCCTTACCTTGATGATGGCACGCCCGTAGACATGGTTTTGAATCCTCTGGGTGTTCCTTCACGGATGAACATTGGGCAAATCTTGGAAACTCACTTGGGCTGGGCGGCTTATAATTTAGGGAAACAATTGTCTGAGTACATTGATAACTACAAGGAAGAGTCGGTGAGGAAGGCGTTGAAAGCAGCCTATAATTCTCCTGAAATCAGCACTAAAATTGATGGAGCTGATGATAACTCTCTTCGGAGTATGTTGAATTATGTGAAGCATGGAATCCATGTGGCAACTCCAGTGTTTGATGGGGCCAAAGAATTGGATGTGAAAGAGCTTCTCTCTCGTGCGGCAGTTTCTGAAAATGGTCGTTCGATTGTTCATGATGGTCGTACGGGTGAACCATTTGGAAACCCTGTGACTGTCGGTGTGATGTACATGTTGAAACTTCATCATTTGGTGGAGGAGAAAATTCATGCCCGTTCTATTGGGCCTTACTCTTTGGTTTCTCAGCAACCTCTTGGCGGTAAAGCTCAGTTTGGTGGACAGAGACTCGGAGAGATGGAAGTTTGGGCTATTGAAGCTTATGGTGCCGCCTATGCTTTGCAAGAGTTCCTAACAGTCAAATCAGATGATGTGGCTGGAAGAACGAGAATGTATGAGAGCATTGTTAAAGGTGAGAACGTACTTGAACCGGGGCTTCCAGAGTCTTTCAATGTTTTAGTTAAGGAGCTGCAGGCTCTGGGCTTGAATGTGGAATTGCTGGAATCAGGAGCCTTGGCTCAAGATGATGACGAGCATGCTTCAGGAATTCATGTTGAGGATGAAACGGGGATTGCAGAAGCTGAGTTTTCAGGGGAGATATCTCTGATTGGTGATGCTAAAAAAACTGCTGCCAACGAGAATTCGAGCGATGAAGAGTCACCTGATGAAAAGTTATCTAATGATGATAGTGAGACACAACATTAATGCAGATTAAATTTTTTTACTTAACTAGTAGGAGCCAATCTTGAGAGACTTGTTGAATTTTTTCGATAAACCGAAGGATCCTTTGTCATTTAATGCAGTACGAGTTTCGTTAGCTTCACCGGGTATGATCAGAGATTGGTCTTTTGGTGAAGTGAAGAAGCCAGAAACGATTAATTATCGAACATTTAAGCCAGAAAAAGACGGACTTTTTTGCGCTAAAATTTTTGGTCCGATTAAAGATTACGAATGTCTGTGTGGTAAGTACAAAAGGATGAAGTATCGCGGAGTGATTTGTGAGAAGTGTGGAGTCGAGGTGACTCAATCCAAGGTTCGTCGTGAGCGTCTGGGACATATTGAATTGGCCGCTCCTGTGGCACATATTTGGTTCCTACGTTCTCTACCGAGTCGTATCGGAAATCTTTTAAACTTGGCTCTTAAGGATGTTGAGAGGATTCTCTATTGTGAATCCTATGTGGTTTGGGACCCGATGGAAACGAGTTTGGAAGAGGGACAGATATTAACTGAAACTGCCTATCAAGAGGCGTTGAGTGAGCATGGTCCAAATTTTAAAGCGGGAATTGGTGGAGACGCCATTCGTGAGTTGTTAAAGAAGATTGATACAGAGTTTTTGGCTCGTCAGTTACGCGTAGAAATTCGTGAGACAAAATCAGAGACTCAGACAAAAAAATTGACAAAACGTTTGAAGGTGGTTGAGGCGTTTAGAGGTTCGATCAATA
This sequence comes from Bdellovibrionales bacterium, assembly GCA_965217115.1. GTDB lineage: Bacteria > Bdellovibrionota > Bdellovibrionia > Bdellovibrionales > CAYMLA01. The sequence goes on from OZ244239.1 coordinate 1,862,770, forward strand.
ATCCTGACTGGATGATGTTAGATATTTTACCAGTGTTGCCCCCTGATCTTCGTCCGTTGGTTCCTTTAGATGGTGGACGTTTTGCGACGTCTGATTTGAATGATCTCTATCGTCGTGTGATCAATCGTAATAATCGTTTGAAACGTCTTCAGGAGTTAAATGCTCCAGGAATTATTATTCGTAATGAGAAGAGAATGTTGCAAGAGGCAGTGGATGCTCTCTTGGATAATGGTCGTCGTGGTAAGACTTTTACGGGTCCTAATAAACGTCCTCTACGTTCATTGAGTGATATGTTGAAAGGGAAGCAAGGCCGTTTTCGTCAAAACCTCTTGGGGAAACGTGTGGATTATTCAGGCCGTTCAGTTATTACGGTGGGTCCGACGTTGAAACTCCATCAGTGTGGTTTGCCTAAGCAGATGGCGTTGGAATTGTTTAAACCTTTTGTTTATAACAAACTAGAAGAGGGTGGATTTGCCACAACGATCAAACAAGCCAAGCGTTTGGTGGATCAGAAGAGTGTTGAAATTTGGGATATTCTCTCGGATGTGGTGAAAGAGCATCCAGTGATGTTGAACCGTGCGCCGACGCTTCATCGTCTTGGTATTCAGGCGTTTGAACCAGTTTTGCATGAAGGGAAGGCGATTCAGTTGCACCCTCTTGTCTGTACAGCTTTCAATGCCGATTTTGATGGCGATCAGATGGCTGTGCACGTGCCATTATCAGTAGAGGCTCAAGTTGAGGCCCGTGTATTGATGATGTCGACCAATAATATTTTAAGTCCAGCCAATGGTAAGCCTATTATTAATCCCACTCAGGATATTGTTTTGGGAATGTACTGGATGACTCGTATTCGTCCTGGGGCTGAGGGTTCAGGCCGGGTTTTTTCTAATGTGGAAGAGGCTCTCTATGCCTATGAGACGGGAAAAATTCATTTACAGGCTAAGTGCAAGGTTCGCATTCAGGGGAAATTAATTGAGACGAGTATAGGCCGTTCTATTTTGTCTGATATTGTTCCAGAAGAAGTGCCTTTTGATCATATCAATCGCGTGATGACGAAAAAGGAATTGGCCAATTTAATTGATATTTCTTTTCGTGTTGCGGGGGCGAAGGCAACTTGTATCCTTGCTGATCGAATTAAGGATTATGGATTTAAATACTCAACAACGGCAGGTATCTCTATTTGTTTAGATGATATGATCATCCCTGAGAGTAAAGGAAAACTTCTCGCCGATTCTAAAAGTCAGGTTAAAGAGATTCAAGATCAGTACGATGAAGGTCTGATCACTGATGGTGAACGTTACAATAAAGTTGTGGATATTTGGGCACAAACGGCTGACAAACTCTCTAAAGAGATGATGGCCGGGTTGGAGACAGAGGAATTTGACCTTGGTGATGGTAAGAGAGAAAAGGCTGATAGTTTTAACTCAGTTTTTATCATGGCGGATTCGGGAGCGAGGGGTTCGGCGGCGCAGATTCGTCAGTTGGCGGCGATGCGTGGTTTGATGGCGAAACCTTCTGGAGAAATTATTGAAAATCCGATCATAGCAAACTTTCGGGAAGGCTTGTCGGTTCTTGAGTATTTTATTTCCACCCATGGTGCGCGTAAAGGTTTGGCGGATACGGCTTTGAAAACGGCGAACTCGGGTTACTTGACCCGTCGTTTGGTGGATGTGGCTCAGGATGTGGTTGTTTCGGAACTTGATTGTGGAACGGGCAGTGGAATTGAGATCACTTCATTGGTAGAAGGGGGAGATATTATTCAATCTCTTGGTGATCGTATTTTAGGTCGAACGCTTCTTGAGGATGTCATAGATCCTTATAGTAAAACGTTATTACTTGAGGCAGGAACTGAGATTACAGAAAAACATTTACCGATCATTGACAATGCGGCTATTGATTCTGCTCGTATACGCACGGCTCTGACTTGTGAGTCTCGTCGTGGTGTTTGTGTGAAGTGTTACGGTCGAGATTTAGCTCGGGGGAACACTGTGAATTTAGGGGAGACTGTGGGAATTATCGCAGCTCAATCTATTGGTGAGCCGGGAACACAGTTGACAATGAGAACCTTCCATCTAGGTGGAACAGCTTCTCGTTCGGTGGAGAGTTCAGTTCACTCCACTCGCTTTGATGGAACAGTGAAATTTGAAAACATTATGTTTGTTAAGAACAAGAACGGCAAGTTGACGGTGATGAATCGTAATGGTGACGTTATGATTCTGGACGAGAGTGGTCGTGAGCGTGAGAGATTCAAAATGGTTTATGGTGCTATTTTGATGTTTGAAGAAGGGACTAAGGTTTCAAGGGGTGATACGATTGCTGAGTGGGACCCTTATACGAATCCGATTGTGACTGAGGTTTCTGGTCGGGTTAAATATGAGGATATCACTGAGGGTGTGACGATGCAGCGTCAGGTGGATCCAGTGACAGGATTTTCCACGGCAGTCATCATAGAGTCAAAATCAGCCGATATCAAACCAACTCTCTGGTTGGTGGATGAAAAAGGTGAACCGATTAAGTTACCAGGGCGTGATATTCCGGCTCGTTATATTATTCCTGTGGGCTCGCAATTGTTGCCACAAGATGGGGATGATATTCACTCGGGTGATGTCATCGTGAAGATTCATAAAGAGGCGAGTAAAACTCGTGATATTACGGGTGGTTTGCCCCGTGTGGCTGAGTTGTTTGAGGCGAGAAAGCCAAAAGACGGCGCGATTATTACTGAGATTGATGGTTATGTGACTTTTGGTAAAGATGTAAAAGGGAAACAGCGTGTTCTGGTGACACCTGAACTCGGTGAACAGCGTGAGTATTTGATTCCCAAGGGGAAGCATGTGGCTGTGAGAGAAGGGGAATTCGTTCGTTCTGGTGAGGCGTTAATGGATGGACCGACGAACCCCCATGATGTGTTAAAAGTTTTGGGTGACGAGGCTCTGGCGGCTTATATGGTGAATGAGGTTCAGGAAGTTTATCGTCTTCAAGGTGTTGGAATAAATGACAAACACATTGAGGTGATTGTTCGTCAAATGATGAGAAAGGTGGAGGTTCTGGACCCAGGTGATACGACTTTTCTGGCTGGTGAGCATGTGGAAAAAACGACGTTTGCCGATCAGAATGGGAAGGTCATGGGAGATGGAGGTCAGGTGGCCACGTCATATCCCCTTCTCTTGGGTATTACAAAGGTCTCTTTAAGTACGGAATCGTGGATTTCGGCGGCCTCTTTCCAGGAGACGACAAAGGTGTTAACTGAGGCGGCGATCAACTCTAAGACGGATTCCCTTCGGGGGCTCAAAGAGAACGTAATTATGGGACGTTTGATTCCTGCGGGAACGGGTGTTCCGTCCTATAAGAGATGGGATATAAATGTGAAAAACCAGGATCAGGAGGCGCCGTCGAGGGCGTTGCCAGGTATGGGCGGGTCGGCAACAGTGAATCCAGCGACTTACCCTTAAAAAGGGGTGGGTTTCTTTTTTGAGTGTGTCTTCCCATTTTGAGGGAGTTCCTTGACGAAATGTGCTTTTTTGTATAGTTTGTGGAACTCTTTGTTTTTGAGGGATTTTTAGAGTAAATAGGAACTAATTTTATTGAGGATGATTTATATGAGAGGAATGAATGCCAACGATTAACCAATTAATCAGACAGGGAAGAGACGTTAAAAAGAGAGCGAACAACTCTGCCGCTTTGAAAGCTTGCCCACAAAAGAGAGGGGTTTGTACCCGTGTTTATACAACAACACCTAAGAAGCCAAATTCAGCTTTGCGTAAGGTCGCCCGTGTGCGTTTGTCCAATGGACTTGAAGTGACGTCTTATATTCCAGGTATTGGTCATAACTTGCAGGAGCACAGTGTTGTTCTGGTTCGTGGTGGTCGGGTGAAAGATTTACCAGGTGTGCGTTTTCACATAGTGCGTGGTGTTCTTGATCTTCAGGGAGTGAGTGGTCGTCTTCGTGGACGTTCTAAATATGGTGCTAAGAAGCCTAAAAAATAAAAAGGAATAAGGGATAAACAATGTCTAGACGCAGTGGTGCTTTTAAAAGAGAAATTACCCCAGACCCTGTTTACAATGATGTAACAGTGTCTAAGTTTATTAATAAAATTATGTTAAGTGGCAAGAAGAGTGTTGCTCAAAGTGTTTTTTATGACGCTCTAGAGGTCATTCGTGAAAAAACCGCCGATGAAGAACCTTTGGAGGTTTTCAAAAAGGCCGTTGATAACTGTAAACCTTCTTTAGAAGTTCGTTCCCGTCGTGTAGGTGGTTCCACCTATCAAGTTCCAGTGGATGTTCGTCCCACCCGTCGTTTGACATTGTCCATGCGTTGGTTGGTTGATTTCTCCCGCAAGCGTGGTGAGAGTGGTATGGCCCAGCGTTTGGCAGGAGAGTTGTTGGATGCGTCTAATAATCGTGGGAATGCGATTAAGAAGAAAGAGGACATTCATCGGATGGCTGATGCGAATAAGGCATTCGCCCACTACAACTGGTAATTTTTCTGCAGATAACCTTCGCATTTCTTCGTTGTTGCGTCGGCGCTGTACGCTTGTACAGCTTTCTCCTTACGCCTTGAACTGCTCGGTTCTCTTTGAAAAAAACATTATTGTATTGGTTAGTCATTAAATACCTCCTAGGATTATTTTTTATGAAAAAAACCATAGCTGGGTCATGACCCAGAAGTTAAAGGGGGATTTGTGAGAGGGGATATATTCACGCTTGGGTGATTCAATTTTGGTTTATAGAATTGAGATATGAAGCTGAAGGTGTAGAACTCTGGTAGATAATTATATTATTTCTAGAGATATTTTTAAATTAGGACATGCTGCTAAAGATCCATGAAAATAGAATGGAAAATTTAACAAAAAGGATACTAATCACAAGTATAATTACCCCAGATGAATAAAGAGTTATAGAGATTAGAGATTTTCCCAAGCTTTTTAGTGCCTCTAAAATCTTGTTGTCTTTGTCGTCATTATTCTCATTTGTCTCTTCTTCATCTAATTTTAATGCAGCAACTGGAATTATATAGGAGAGATCTATATTTTCAATATTAAAATTACTGTTATTTTTATCTTTATTCATACTCTGTAAAGCCATAAGAATTATTTGAGAGATATTTTTTCTACTATCGTCATCAATGACTCTAGTATTTCCCCCCATATAATTAGAATGCTTTTTCAGTTCTTCCACGACCTCTTTACCTATGCTGGTATTTTCAAATTTTAGGAATAAAGAATTTAAAAATAAGTTTTTATTTTTTTCAAAGAGTTCTTGAGTGTGTTGATTATAAAGTTTTTGCATCTCTTCCAGATTTCTTTCGATTCCCAAGACCGAATAAGCATTCAAAAAAACGAAAAATTCACTGATGATAGCTGACAGGGTAAAGCAGAACATCCAAAGAATAGGGCCTTATCCCGAGATGCTTGAGATAGAATTATAATTGATTAGAAATAGCACCAATGATGTTGAGTAAATTAGTAAGGAATTTTTTGAAAGAGAATAAGATGATTTCGTTATTAAATGGCTAAAGTGGGTTATTATTTCTAATGTAAAGATATCTGCATTTATATCAGCAAGGGCAGTGTTAAGGTCGCTCTTTAGGCTCATGCTTTCAAACCTCGTTATTGCTTATAAGTTGTATAGCCCTGTTTTTTAATTCATTAGAGATATTTTTTTTAAGATTAATATATTTTTCTTTCCCTTCAATTTCTCGTGCCACTTGTACTTTCCCCTGTATAGACTTTAAACAAGTAGAAGAGAGTTTAGTTAAGTCCTTATTGACAGCCCTTAGGGGGCTAAAAATTTCTTTTTTTAAGCTATGCTTTGTTGAGTGTTTTCCATTGTGAATAACATTACCTGTTACAACTTTAGGACTGTTTTCATCAAAGTATCTTGTTTTCTTCTTTTTCACCTTAATCTCATGCTTTTTGAGCACTGTTCGGATTAAAGAATCAAGTTTTCTATCAATCCGATAACTTTTGGAGAAGGTCATGTCATCGACATAGAGAGTAAACTTCATTCCTTCCTGTTTTGATAAAGATTGTATTTCATCGAAAATAGGTTTATGCATCCAAAAAGCCAGTACAGGGCTTACTGGGCTTCCAGTTGGTAGATAGCCATCTTTAAATATCAAGTCACAAAGAAACCAAGATGTATCGGCATTAATTTTTAGGTAATGGTGGAAGAACCTGAAGCCGTACTCAGTCTTACAAGTTGGGAAAAAATTATCAATATCCATGTTTATTAGGTGTTTGGCTTCAAGGTGAAACTGTGCATTTTTTATATAACTTTCCCCTTTACATGATTTCAGGTAATTAGGTGGTTGAATCTGAGAAAGCAAACTTGCTAGAATATCATGAAGTTTTCTTAACTTTCCTATTGGTACAGTCGTTAGGCGCACTTTGCCTTTTTTGTCCTTGATGGTCCCATTTTTGAAAAGTTTATTTCTATCTTTCCAAATAGATTCAAGCTCTTTTCTACTCATGCTAAAAATCTTAGCAAGAAGTCCTTTTCCTTTTAAACAGTATAGTCTATGCTTTTCTTTCTGTACTAGAGTCATTAGAGACCTTTTCTACGAATTGGAGAAATTTAAGTATAGATTTACGGAAGAACTCAGGAGTTTTAAATTTTGGATCAGCACTATCAAGTTGTTCATTAAAAAACATGATAGATGACACCTCGAGGTTAAATATGTTTGCATATTTTTCAATAAGCTTAAGATTTGGCCTTCTTTTATTCGTTTCCACTTCAGACAGAAAACCTGGTGAGATTTTTAGTTCTCTGGCCAAGTGGGTTAATTTCTTATCATGATAAACACGAATCAGTCGTAAAGCTTCTCCAATCATTTTCCTCTCCTAAAAAAATTAGACTTGGTTAGTCACCTCGACTCCCCCAGAAAAGGTCTATAACGAAAAAAACAACTCTAAGGATTAACTTTCGATACTTCCTTAAAAATTGTCGTCCTTTCTGGTAGGCACTCGGGGTAACACAAAACTGCGGTATTCTTCTTCTTATCTTCATAAAAAGACCTCTCTTTGTTATGAAGAGCTTTATTGCTCTCCTCCCTTGAACAAAGAGATCGTTCGCAAATTTGCATCACCAAGTCTACTTTAAGCACGAGAATTCCCTTTCTCGTGCGGCCTTGGGGAGTATAATGTCTAAGTAGCTTAGTTAATAAATTACTTAGTCACAATAGGTTTGGCCCCAAGAAGCCTAGTGTTTCCACTAGTCACAGGTACACTTTTTGTGTACCCCCTTTAATAAGGGAATCCCTATTGAATACATCATTATAATTGCAGGTTTTTATCTAAGCTTCAAGAATAAAATTCACCTATAGAAGAATAATGCGTTAAGTTATGGGAGAATGGTAATATTGCCTTCTTAATATTCTAAAAGAAGAAATATAATTGGAGTTTTTTTTGGGCGAGGCTTGTTCGGGATAACCCAAATGATAGTCTCATTTAGAAAATAGATTTTTTTCTTTATAGATTTAATCAAACTTCAAGGAGTCGTTTTAAGTTGGCATTTAGGGCTTAGGCTAATCTTTCAGCAACAGCCCTGGTGATTTTTCTTGCGCTACTTTCGTATTTAGAGCCTCTCTACCTGTTCTTACTTTTTTTAAAATTTGGTAACAAATGACTTAAAATGATCAATATTCCGAGAGTCTGTGATTTCATCATGAGGAATTAGAAGGTATGCCCAAGGCTTCTTACCATGCTTTTTAGCAAAATCACTTGCTGCACTACAATATTCTTGAGCTGCCCTTGCTTTTTCTATTACGTCAGGGCTTTTAAGTTCATTCTTTGCTTTAATTTCCACGAGATAATGATGGGCTTCCGTTTCAACAACAAAATCAGGTTCATACAGCCTTGAGTGGTGATCCCAATAAATATTAAATTGCTTAATTGAGGGTCTAAGCCATTTTAAAACTTTCTCATCTTCATCAAGAAGTGAAGCAAATGCTTTCTCTGGTAAAGAATCAAATTTATAAATAGTATGGCATGATTTCTTATAAAAATCGAAAACCCTTTTTGTTAGTTCCGCTTTTGTCGCAACATGATCTCTAGAGTCATAAATTTTATCCTCTTTGAACTTGCTATAGTTATGGTTTTCAATTCTTGTAAATGGCTTAATCTGCGCGTCCTCAAACTTACCAGTCTTACAATAAAATTTTTCCATCATCTGAGCATAGATAAATTCAGCTATCTTAACTCTATAATACTGAATGACATTATCTATTTCAGAGTCTTTTGAAAGATAAGATTTAAAATGTGCCAAGGCTTCGTCACTAAGTTGGTAAAGTAAATCTCCATGCTCATCATAATCAATTTCATCATAATTCAATAACTCTGACACGATTGTCTTAAGCCAACTTTGCTCACCAGAGGAGCTATCGTTTGTCATAGAGTGGGTAAGTGTCTTTTTTTGATCTTGTAGATAACGCACAAAAATCTCTTCTTCAATAGGCGGAAACTTTGCCATTGTACTGGTATCGAGGTTGAATTTTTTAAAGCCAAATTCAGTGTCATTTTTTAGTTGAATAGTGATTCTTGGTATCTCTATTGTATTTTCAATAATTGATTCAATTATTTTTTTATATTTCTCCTCAAAGACTTCATCTACCTGAACATCTTCGAGGTTAATAGATAAAACTCCCTGAGATATTTTCTTTTTTATAGCTTTTTTTAATTTATCTTTAACTTCTGCTTTTGATAAATCTTCAATATTGGTTACATTATCGCTATTGAAGCAGCTTTCAAATAATTCCTTCTCCACTAAAAGCTTATCTGTTTCAACTTTCTTTTCTAATTCATCGTCGATAGTCTCAATTTCAACGGCTCTTTGAATAAATTTCTCCTCTACTGGAGTAACAGCTGGAACAACCTCTTGATTCTTCTTGAAAATGTCATCATCAGAATCAATAAAGTATTGTTTCATTACTATAGAGTTAGGGTCATTAGCTTTTTTAATCAAGTCTTCAAAACTTTCATGGGCCATAACAGTTAAGGTATCAACCTCTGGAACTCCTGTAATTTCACCATATGGAAGCCGCAATCCCCTCCCCAGTGTTTGCTCTGTGAGAATATTGGCCGCGAATGAACGAAGAGGAACAATTGTGTAAAGGTTAGTCACGTCCCAGCCTTCTTTTAGCATATTACAATGAATTACTATTTCAAATTCATTCTTAGGGTCTTCTAGCTCTAAAAGCTTTTGAATATTTTCTTCTTTTTCAGTTCCCCTTTGATTAGAGTGAATCTCAAAGACCTTAGCCGCATATTGTCCATTACAAAAAGATTCAGATTGAATCAGTGAACGAAGTTCCTCAGCATGCTTAGTATCTTGAGCCACAACTAAAACAAAAGGGCGAACTAATGGTTTTTTATGATTTCGAGCGTATATTTCAAGATTTGTTTTTGTTATCTCATGCACATGCATAGCATCTGATAACTTCATTTTATCAAGCCCCTCGGGTGACAAATCTTTAAGCTGTTTTTTTGTGAGATTTTTCCTCGTTGCCGCTGCGGGCTCTTTAACAAAGCCATCTTTAATTGCATGGGCCAGTGTGTACTCATATACAATGTTTTTAAAGGGGACACCTTTGGTTGATGTAGGAGTTGCTGTTAGTTCTAAGCCCAAGATCGGTTTCAACTCATTTAGAACTTCCATGGCCCTAGATGCTCTATAGTGATGAGACTCATCCATTAACAAAACAAGGTCTTCAGTATTTTGTAAAAATTGAAAATAAGACTCTCCAAAGTATTCAGAAATTCTTCTAATCTTTGGAGATTTCCCTCCTCTTGCTTCAGAATTTATTTTTGAGATATTAAAAATATTTATGATGACCTCATCTGAAAAAAGGGGGGTTTGACCAAAGCGATCTAGAGAAGTTTTTTTTACCGTATTAGTTCTTAAATAATTATCACCAGTGATAACTTTTGGTTCAATCTGTATCCCCTTAAAAACATATTTAGGATGGGTGTTTCTACTAAAATCAATAATCAATTTATTATAAATGGTTAAGTTAGGAGCCAAAACTAAAAAATTTCTCAAGCCTTTTTCTTTATAAAGATAGCTGATAAAAGCTCCCATAAGCCTAGTCTTTCCTACTCCTGTTGCTAGAGCAAAAGCTACTGAAGGAAAGCCACGTTCAAAATTAATTAGCTTGTCAAACTCTCCACACCTTTTAAATGTTAATAAAGCGTCATCTAATTTTATATTTTTATTTAATTCAATACTTGAAATGAGTTTTGATAATATTTCAAGACTCTCCCTTTGTGGCTTTCTCAAGCTTAATCTTTGGTTTACATAATTGATATTTGAACTCATAATTTACCCTTAAACTTCCGTCCCCATTTATAAGTCTTCTTGAATTGGCTCTATGATATTGAGGCTATAATCATCTTTTCCAAACTCACAACGACCAAGTAACATTTGTGGAATTTTCTTAAGAGTTATATTTGGATATTTGTCTTTTTTAACTCTAAAAGCCTTTGCACATATTAAAAGAAATTCATTTTCTGACATTTGGCTATAAATTCTATCTAAATGTTCAGAGGTTAAAAATTGAGTAGTAACAAAGATAAAATCTTTTTCAGATGAAAATCCTTGTTTCCAGTAAACAGTTTCATTTGGATAAAACTTAAATTTTTCATGCTTACATACTGCCTCTGACAACTGTATTGCATTATATTCTTTATTAATAACCCAATTTCCTCGATCATCTTTTTGCAATAAGCTTGGAGCAAGATCATAAAATGTAAAACCACTCCCCCCATTCCAGTTCATAATTTTGGTAATTCCACTCGCATCCTTTCCTTTTACAACATTAGACAATCTTTTATGACAATGTGAAAATGAATGATCTCTTAATTCTATACCAATCCACTTTCGATTCATCTTGTGAGCAACACTAGCAGTAGTTCCTGATCCTAAAAATGAATCAAGAACCCAATCCCCTTCTTCCGTGCTCATATCCAGGCAACGCTTAATTAATAATTCAGGTTTTTTTCCATTAGGAAAGCTAACATCACCTTCTTTGTGTAAATTGTTTGATAATAAATCATCCCAAATTGTTGATAAAGCTTGTCCTGTTACGTACCTATTATTTATGAACTTAATTTTGCTGCTATAGAAAAGAAGTTGCTCGCCATTTAAAAAATAGTGATCAGGCTTTCCATCTCGTTCACATCTATAAACCTTATCAGCATTTTTTCTTGATAAGTCTAAAAATTCCCGAGCATCTGAACTTACATCCTTATCTTTAATTCTAGCGGTACGAACAACGCGCTGAGGCTCCTTCAACACAAAGTCATTAAACTTATTCTCAAGTTCATCTTCATATTTTTTCTTAAGCTCTTTCTGTTTGCAGTGTAAATTTTTTGCCAATGCGGATCTTAAAGTGACTAGATTCCAATTTTCAAAGGACTCATCATAATTTTCAATATACTTGGAGTAGCGACTGTCCCTATCAGTTTCAGTAAATGTTTTGAATGACTTCCATTTACTTTTATCTTTTGCGTAGACAAGGATATAATTCGCTGTAGATACTAGTCCCGGGTTTACTGCTTTTGGCCCAGAAACCGAACTTTGTTTAAAAGTTACCATCGAAACTCTATTTGAACGGCCAAATATTTCATCAGTTAGTACACATAAATATGCAAATTCATTATCATCTATGTGAATAAAGAGAGTCCCTGATTCATGCATTAGGGAATGAATAATCTCCAGACGGGACTTCATCATTGAGAGCCAAATTGAGTGCTCAACTCCATCATCGTAATGCTCAAAAGCTTGTTGTGTATTAAAAGGAGGGTCTATATACACACATTGAATTTTTTCTTTAAAACCGCTCTCTAAAGCTTTCAATGCGAGTAGGTTATCTCCATGAATTAACATATTTTCACTTTTTGTGCCCTCTGATTTCTCATCAATTGGCATAAGTATTCTTGGCTCCAGAATGGAAGTATCATCTTTCCCAACCCAATCTAACTCTAATCTTTGCTTATAGCTCATAATATCCCCTTAAATGATTTTCCACTTTATTTTTATTATATTCTTTTCTTTATGTTCTAATTTCATTCGTTTTTCAATATCTTCAATTAAATGTTCTTTTTCTTTTTCAATACGATCTTGTTCTTCAAAAAGCTTTCTTCTCATGTTATTTCTCTTCTTCTCAAGATTTTTTGCTACTCTCTGCGCCTTAACTTTTTTATCTAAAAGGCTGATATTTTTTGAATCTTTCTTTATTTTCTTAATCTCCTTATCAAGTTCTTTAATCTCGATCTCAAGACCCTCTTTAATGTCTTCGCTCCATTTATCTAATTTTTCAGACTCCTCGATAAAGAATGAATGATTGCGTTTTTCAATTTCCTTTAAATACAAAGACGTTGTCTGATCTTTAATTTTAAAAAGACTTTGTTCTACCTGTTTAGAAGTTTCGTCATTACAAGATGAGACAGAAGCATTAATGTTGAACATTTTTCGAATTACTTCTGCTGGCACGTCATCTCCATCTTTAGTTATACCAACGTATACCATCTCTTCACTATGATCTAATGAATTAACATTAAGCAAGCAGATTTCTAGCCAGCCAGATTGACCAATATATTCCTCTAAAGCTGTTATTTTATTTTCATAAGAAGATAAATCAAACGTCAGGCTAGCTAATTCGAGCTGGGAAGATTTTGCGTTCTCGATAACTCTCTGGCCAAGCGGATGGTTTAACCTATAGCTATGTGAATCACCCTCTCTTTCTTGGCCTTTAGAGATCATTTTATATGCCCCAAGCTTGTATTGACCGGGAGAAATCTCTGAAAATGGGGATTTTTTTAACTCAAAAGAATAATTTGAATCGTCGAAATCAGCATATTCATTTAGCGTGTTCTTTGTCAGGTTCCAAAACATATTAGAGACATTATCCACCCTTTTTTCTGCTTCATCTAACTGCATTTTTAATTTTGAATGAACATCTTCATCAAATTTCTTTAAAACAATATTCTTTGTTTTGCTTAATTTTTCTGAAATTTGTTTAGAAGAAGATATTTGTAGGTTCTCAAAGGCCTCACTAATTTCCTCTTCAGTTCGACAGGACATATATATCTTTAAAATTCTCTTTTCAATATCGTGACCGTCTATAATATCACCAAGTACTTCGTCACTTGCACCAAATGCTCCACGAAATAAATTGAACTTTTCCTGCAAGAGTTCTAAAATTCTCAAGTCAGCAATGTTTTTGGTATTTACAAAATTAACCACTATTACGTCTAATTTTTGACCATACCTATGACAACGACCTATTCGTTGTTCAATCCGTTGTGGGTTCCATGGCAAATCATAGTTAATTAAAAGGTTACAAAATTGTAAATTAAGCCCTTCCGAGCCAGCTTCAGTTGTGAGAAAAATTTTTTTGACCTCTTTAAACTGCTTAACGAGAAACCTTCTTTCTTCTGCTCCTCCTGAATCACCATTAAATATTACGACTTCATTCTCTACATCTATTCCCATCTCTGACAGCCTTCTCATAATGTAGCCCTGGGTTGATCTAAATTCAGTAAAGATAACGGCTTTTTCTGGCCAACCTTCATGTCGTGCCTTTTCAAATTGTTGGGTTAAAGCATTTACCAAGGCATCGGCTTTTTTATTTTGCTTGATTTCCAAACTCAGAACAATCATTTTCAAAATAATTTCTGATTCTTCCTGAATCTCTTCAGAACTGAACAGCGTTGTTGCTTCTTCAGGATTCTGAGAGTTTTCTATATCTTGATCTGAATAATTCTCTTTAACCTCACCTTCTTCTTCAGAAACCTCCTCAACAGGAGTGTTACTTTTAAAAGATTTTTTCAAGCCTTCATAATTTTTTGAAATAAGGTCAGCAAAGAGTTTTTTCTCAAATTTCTCTAGTGCTTCTGATTTTCTCCCATCATCAAGAGTTAAGCTTTGAGTAATACTGTCTAATAAACTATTAAATAGGGTCTCATTGTCAATAGAAACGGTTGCCAAAAGAAGCCTTTTATATAAATTTAAAAGGCTGTTTTTTATCGCAAAGGTTGAGCTTGCAATAAGTTTTAAGTAAACAAGTGTTAACAATGGAAGGGCCGAGGCAGGAATAGAGATAAGAGTTTCTCTTCTTAGGAAGATTTCAAAGCTGATCCTCAGTTCTTCTTCATAGTCTGTAGGGTCATAGGTAAAAGTAACGGTCTTTCTGTTGGTATAATTAATATATTCAAGAACATTTTTTCTAAGTTCTCTTCTAAAGAAATTTTTCATTCGACTTTGTAGCTCTATCATTTGACCCTCACGAACAGAGTCAGACAAATTACAAAAAAGACTTTGAAAGCTTTCTCTTGTTCCTAAAATGTATTCATCAACAAAGCTTGTGAGTCCATAAAGCTCCATTAGGTGATTTTGCATAGGAGTCGCGGTTAAAAGTAATTTTTTAAATGGCTGAAGAGTGTCTTTGATACGTTTAGCACGCTTTGCTTCCTTTTTTCCTTTTTTCCATACATTTCTCAATTTATGAGCTTCATCTATAACAATTAAATCCCATGCTTCCTTTTTAATAATTTCATGATAGCTATCTACAGAATGTTCATTTGTAATAATTATTTTTTCTTCTCTATTTAGTGGGGTTTCTTTTTCTGGATTATTTATTTTCTTAAAATCTTGCCCTGCCATGATTTCACTGTCTAAAAAGAAGAGATTTGATAATTCATCTTTCCATTGATGGCGAAGTGACTTAGGAGCGATGATTAAAAATGATCTCTTCCCCTCAGCCCATAGCTGTGAAAGAACAAGACCTGCCTCAATTGTTTTTCCAAGGCCAACTTCGTCAGCTAAAATACATCCTTTACTCAAAGGGTTCTTCAAAGCAAATATTGCTGCATTTATTTGATGAGGATTTAGGTCAATACAGGCATCAAACATTGCCTGAGAAAGACGATTAACTGAATCTCCAGCTTGAAGCAGTGATAATTCATGTGCGAATAATTTAGCGTGGTAGTTAGTGTTCAACCTTTACTACCTCGCTCATCGAACTTTCTCCCCTTAATTAATTAAATAAAACTTATGCGAATATTCAAACACTGATTGTCTTTTTTGACAAACTATTGCTAAGATAAAAAAATCATTCTCTTGACTAGACGAATTTTTTAGTGCCAAGACATAAGTTCCCCTCAGATTGCAAGTAACTGAAGTCTTGGCTGCAAAATTTTTGGTATTGGATGTCTTACTCCGAGGCTTGAGTGAGGTCTAGCGGTGTTATAGTGAACTCCTCAACGTTCAATTAATTTTGTTATCTGAGCGTCTGTGCTTTGGTGTTTCTCTCTCTAAGAAAAAACCTGTTAAGACCAAAAAATCAAAAAAAACCAAAGAAAAACATAGAGGATTTGGGGTGGGGTTATTTTTTGGTGAGGTGGTGGGTGAGGGCTTTTCGGTTGATGCGCCAGTTGTGGCGGGGGTCTAGGGGGAGGTGGGGGAGTTCTTGTATTTGTAGGTTGGGGAGGTTGAAGGGGAGGTTGTTGGGGTTGAGATTGAGATTGAGATTTTTGGAGTTGGGGGAATTGGTAGAGGGGTTTTCGATGGTGAGGAGGGGGGTGTTTGTTTGGGGGTGCATGATGAGGGCGACGCGGGTGGGGGGGGATTGGTTTTCGACTTGGTGTTCAAAGGGGAAGGTTGGGTGGAGGGTGCCGTCGATGTTGATTTGATCTTTGATTCTGCCGACGAGCCAGAGGCGGTCTCTTTGGTCAAAGAAACCTAAGTCGCCTGTGCGATGCCAGGTTTTGCCTTGGAGATCTTTGGGTTTGGTCTGTCGTGTGGCTTCTGGGTTGGCGATGTAATTTTTTATGACGTGGGGGCCGCTTAAGAGAATCTCTCCCGTCTGTCCCTGGGGGAGGGGGGTTTCTAGTAATTTGTCTTCGGGGGAGAATAGTTTTATTTTAATTCCCTCAATGGGTTTTCCGACGAGGTATCCATGGTCTTTTTCTCCAAGAAATTCTTTTATATTTATTCCCGATATGGGTTCGGCCTCTGTTGAGCCGTAGACAATGTAGTTTTCTGATTGTTGAAATAGATTTTGAATCCTACAGGCTAACCACTGGGGGACGGCTGCTCCACCAGTGACTGAGCTTTGGAAACTTTTCGGAATACAATCAGGAGTGATCTGATTGTTAGTGAGATTATTAAAAACAGCAGGGGAGGCTGACATGCGTGTGACTTGCCAACGGTTGAGCTGTTGAACAAGTTTTTGCGGACAGGCCTGGGAGGGATAACGCAAATCCATATCGGGGAGAACCGTGGTGATTCCCCAATTGAGATTCATAAGGACGACGAG
Organism: Bdellovibrionales bacterium; assembly: GCA_965217115.1. GTDB lineage: Bacteria > Bdellovibrionota > Bdellovibrionia > Bdellovibrionales > CAYMLA01. The sequence goes on from OZ244239.1 coordinate 1,879,082, forward strand.
GGGAAAACCACAGAGGTCCACTTCACTGTCATTTTTAGGCCAGCTTCTATGACTGAAAAATCTTTGGTGGGCAATGATCTGATGTTGCCGATCGGCTCCCTTGGGACGACCTGTTGTGCCTGTTGTGAAGGAGATAAGGGAGGTGTCCCCAGGGGAGATCGAAACCGTGGGTCTCAATAGATCGGCGGTCTCTCTGTCATTGGAGTTATGAATTAAATCCTGCCAATTTTTTAGAAACAACCCACTGCCGTCGGTGGAGAAAAGTTTTTTATTCCACAGGGCGGGGAGGTAGAAACGATGGCGCAATAATGTCTCTGTGCTGATAAGCGCCTTTGCTTTTGATAACCTGATGGAGTGTATTAATTGGGTTGGGGAGAGGGTGGTATCGATGAACACGGGAACAATCCCATTGGAAAAGAGAGCTGCTAAAAAAGCGTAGAAACTCACCGAGACAGGCATAATGACAAGAAAACGATCCCCGGGCTGCAAGTGGTGGTGATCCAACCCCCGACGGAAACCCTGGACAAGGCTCGCAAACTCGCCATAGGTCCAGACACGCTCTTCTCCCCCTGTCTTTGGTTCGATAAGAGCGACTTTATCGGGGTGTGCCTTTGCATTTGCAAAAAAATCATCGGCGAGGTTTAGGGGGATTGAAAATTCATGGGACATGTTTTCATCCTACGAAAGGCAGTCATTTTTTGCTAGAAAATAAGCGGTTTTTGATAGATTATGAGTGATTTAAGATGAAGTCCTCGCCGGACTTATGAACTCCTTGGGAATTCATAGCAGATTGAACGGAAAATAAAAAAGGATGTTTTAATGGGATCTATGATGGGTGGTTTTTTAGAGTGGTTTAAAGAACGTTTTCCACTGGCAGCTGTGTTCTCTGCTTTTCTGATTTACACATTGGTGGCCTCGCTGTCCAAGTCTATAGATCAAGTGCTGACTTTGCGGGATGTCATCTCTGCAGTAGCCGTGACCTGTCTTTTTCTCTTACTGAGAATATTAGATGAGCACAAGGACGATGCCTATGATCAGAGAGTTCATCCTGAACGGGTTTTACAGAGAGGGCTCATAAAACTCTCTGATCTAAGGAAGATGGGATATTTTTCGCTCTTGTTTATGTTAGCTGTCTCTTGGAACACAGGTCTACCGTCTCTATTGTCTTTGCTTATAATGTTGGTATGGGTGTGGTTGATGTATAAAGAATTTTTTGTTGAAGATTGGTTAAAAGAACATCTTTTGATTTACGGAATAAGTCATTCTCTGGTTTTATTTTTTTTGAGTTTATGGATTGTGACGTTGTCTGTGCCAGTAGTGATTTTGAATAATCAATTATTTGCGCTGATGGTCTTTATTTTCCTCTTTGCAATGGGCTATGAACTGACCCGCAAAGCGAAGGGGAGGGATGAAGTGAAGGCGGGGGAGCAGAGTTATACAGAAGTCATGTCCCCTTCAACAGTGGCGGTGATGATTTTCAGTGTCGCCCTCACGGCTCTGATGTTACATATTTATTTAATGCTCGGTCTACAAGGGGAGTACCCTCTCTACGCTTGGGTGATGTCAGGAGCTAACGGAGTGTTTTTATTATTCTCTCTTTTCAAGTACATTCAAAAGACGGATTGCAAATCCCGAAAGCTCAATGAGATAGCCATGGCCTCGTTGACTTTTTGGAGTTACGCGACTTTGATTTTTGCAACACATGGTTTGACGCTATAGATGACTTTGATTGAAAGATCACTCTCTCTACTTAAAGTCTTTATCCCTGAGATCCCTGTCTCAGAGGATTTTGTGTCGTTTCGTCATCGGCTTGCTGAGAGAGAATCTGGCCTCAATAGGGAAGATCAAGACATAACGAGGTTTGTCTTTTCACGGGAAAACCTTATGCGCTGGAGAGTAGAGGTTTTTTGGAGTTGTGAGAGAGATAAAATACGTCTGGCTGGGTTTGTTCATAAAGGTCTGAAGATAGATGGTTTGCGGGTGGCGTTCTTTGGTTTTTGGGACACCGTGGATGACACTGAAGTCAACCGTCTCAAATTCGCTGAGTTTGAGAGCTGGGCAAAGTCCTGTAAAGCTCAGGTGATCTATGGTCCGATTAATTTTTCGACAGCCTTTGAGTATCGTTTGCAGACGGACTCTTTTGAGAAACCTGTTTTCTGGGGTGAGCCTAAGAACCCCAAGTACTACAATCAGATTTTATCAGATCTCGGTTATGGGCCGGGGGAGAGTTATGTCTCTTATTTTTGTAAGGACATTGGCGAACTGAGGGAGGAGATCAAAAAAAACGTAGCCCCTTTTATGGGTTCTTTAAGGGAAAAGTATGGAATTGTGCCCATTGAAAAATCCTCTTGGGAAGAGAGGAAGAATGAGATTTTCAAATTGACTGAAAATATTTTCATGGAAAACTTTGCTTACACCCGTTTTAGTAAAACAGTGTTCAAGTCTTTTTATGGGCAGAGATTTTTAAATCTAATTTGTCCTAGAACGTCTCTCTTCCTACAAGATAAAAGCACGGGAGAGTTAGTCGGAATGGCGGTTAATTTTAATGACGGAAACCTCTCATCAGGACGGACGTTGTTATTGAAAACGATCGGAGTTGAAAAAAAACATCGACACATGGGAGCGACATTCCTACTTATTCTTGATGAGGTTTTAAAACGGGCAACGGATTATGAATCTGCGATGTTTTGTCTGATGAAGGAGGGGAATTTCCCAAGTTTAATCTCAGAAGAGATGGTGATTCAAAAGAGACAGTACGCTCTTTTTAAAAAAGTTCTCTAGATGCTGGAAAAATTGAGAGTCGGTTCTTCTAGAGAGCCCAATCTCTTGTTAGAGAGAGTTTTTAGTTTTGAGTAACCCCTTTAAGAGCCATATATCTCCGAAGGCAGAGAGAAAAACACCTAACATCATGAGTAAACCCAGAGTTCTCATGGGGTCAAAATAACCAAAGAAGAAAACACCTGTCGCCAAAACAGTCCCGCAAGTCACAAGGAGGGAGGCCGTCCCTATTTTATTAACACTGTGGTTGAGAGTGGTGTTTTTTTTGAAGAAGAGTAAAAATTGAATGGCATTATCTCCAGTTAACCCAACTAGGATGGATGCAACCATGCTTAGAATGTAATAAATAGGGATATTAAAAAAATAAAAGACACACAGAAGAGCGGCAGGGCCCCACATAGCTGAAATAAATAGGGGAAAGAAGCTACTTTTATTAAATGCTAAACACAGGAAGAGAAGGACCAGGGAGACCAAAACAAGGCTTCCCCCTAAGCTCTTATAGAGGGAGCTTAAAACCCGTTCTCCCAGTTCTCCGTAGGAGACAACACTGCCCGCAAGCCAACATTTTTGATTGGGACAGAGGTCGGCGATTTTTTTTCTCATGGGATTGATATTGGAGATATCCAGATCACGCAGGTAGAGCAAAGAGCGAGAGACACCTCGATCATCAGGGCCGAGGCGATGGCCGAGTGTGTTGTCTTTTATGAGTTCAGTAAAATAAGCTCCCATGCTGGGACTGAGATCATTTGTGAGGTAGCTGTTAATAGTGTAGGGGTCTTCAATTTGACTGACAAGGGGCCACGTCTCAACTGTTTTAAGAACTGATTGATTGAACTCTTTGTTTTCGTGGTCGCTAAACACGAGGCTTGCAGTTCCCTGCCAACCCCTGGTTTTTTTAATCTCTCTGGCTGCTTGCCGCGCGGGATGGTCGGAGCGGAATAAGCGGATGGGGGAGTCAGAGACGTAGAGTTTTTGTGTTGCCCATAAACCTATGGGAAAAGCCAACAGAGCTAGCCAAGTGACAAGCCTCGGAGCTTTGCGGTGGTTGAGGTTGAAAAACTTAAAGTGCACAGCTTTTTCAGGTCGTGTCCACTTTTGCAGTCTGGGAATTGCCTTCAGTAATGCGGGTAGAGCAACAAGCATAAAAACCCATTCTAATGCCGCCGAAGCTGCTGCCCATAATCCAAAACGCCGTATCATATCAAGATCAGCAAAAGCAAGGGAGCCAAAGCCAATAACAGTGGTCAGGGAGGTGAAAAAACTGGGGAGAATTAATCTTCTAAACCCCTTGCGCCAGCCGTATTTCTGGGAAAAATACGATAGAAATATAAAGTCCTCTAGAGAGGAGATAAAAATCATAAGGGATAGAGAGCTAGAGAGAACATCGATGGGGTGATTAGCCAGAGCCATGCCTGCATAGATGGGCAGAGTGATACAAGTGACAACAGATAAAAACAAGCCACCACTTAGGAGAGTGCCTAGAAATAAACGGAGAAAAATAATTAAGAGAAAGCCCATGAGCATATTCAGTCCAGGCATCGTTTCGTAGCCTTTATGGAGGTGGTATTGGAAAATACCATCACCGATCCAGATGGCTTTGAGATGGGGGTGTTTTTGTAGAACAATTTCCTGGAAACTTTTTTGCAGTTCTTCAACAAGGAGAGGGTTGAAAGTTCCAAGAATGGAGGCTTGCTTCCTAGCATCTGGATAGATGAGAATGGCAAGGTCTGTGCCCTTTTGAGAAGTGAGTGTTCCTCTCCAAGGAGATTTAGTGATTTGAGCCATTCCAGCAGTGATGACTTCAGATTCAGGCAGGGTGTTCGTGCAATCAATATTGAGCATGGGGAGTGTGCGGAATTTTGCATGGGTCTCTGTGGGCCAGCTTAGTCCGAGGGTGGAGACAATGGCATTGAGGTCTGATCGAGTATCAGCTTGTTTTTGTATCCAATGGAGGAGGCCACACATTTCACTTTTATTGGGGATGAGTCCATCTTTGCGGCTTATGATAATACCTATTTCATCTTGGGAGAGAAAGCGATCTTTAAGCTCATTTAATTGTTCGTATGTGTGGAAATCAGGGTCAATCAAATCATCGATACTGATGAGCATTTTTAAACTCTTTAGAGGGACAAAAGATGAGAGCAAGAAGAGACTTAAAAAGATCAGAGTTGTCTTTGGTTTTTTTATGGAAAATCGATGGATCTTAAGCAGGGTAAGATGAAGTCGACGAACTAGACCTAAAGCTAGGTTTCTCTCTAATATGGGGGGCGATACACGTTTCATTTGCATATGAGAATATGTGGGCTTGTAAAAGAGTGCAATTGAAATATTCTTTTGGAGTTTGTTTCTATTAATAATTAAGGAGAATCTAGCATGAAAAGAATGGGAATCTTTATCTGGCTCTGTGTGATGTTGTCTTCATCAATGGGGTTTTCAAAGAAAATGATTATCTACAAAACGCGACCTCTGACTTTGAAAAATGACACCCTCTCATCAGAGGATTTTAAGGAAAAACTAGAGGGGATTCAAAAATTAAAGCGACGAAAGATCGCTGCAACGGACACCTTTGACGAGAGTACAGCCTTGTCTGTCTCCTTTAGAAATATCCGGAACCATTTAATTGGTGGGGAGGTTATTTTTGATAATGGAAAGAGAGAAACTGTGCCAGGAGCTAAATCGGCTGCCGATATCAATGGACTCCTTTTGAGTTTAGAGAATAATCTTCAAAAGGGTAAATATGATCAGCACCCAGATGCAAGACTCTTAGCAGCACAGCTTCTTATGCTAAGGCCTCTAAGGGGATTTATTGCAAGGTCCAAGGGTATTTTTAGTACAAAAGATGGTAATGCTCGTACAGCACGTGGCTTAGCGATCACTCTATTAAGATTAACAGCGGCGGGGATTGATACTTATTTACCGACAGAGCAGTGGTCTGCTGCTTTTGATTATGTGACTCAACCCTTTTACAGAAAAAAGCGATCTGAAAGGTTATGTCAAAAAAAATGGCATGACCAATGTGACATGACAGATGGCCCAGCTTTACAGGCATTTTTGATAAATGAAATCTTCCCTAGATTAGAAAATATTAAAGGCGTTCTTGCTGAATTAACGAGTGAGAAATATGAGAAGAGAGTGATCTATTGGGACAATAAACTTCTCTTTGGAAGTGCCAATTTTGTATCCCACAAAGATCGTTATTTACGCTTAGGTCAGGCAGAGCGTCTATTGATGTTGTCCGCAACCCAAGCAACTCAAAGCTCGATCTTGGGTATGAATGCCTATCATATAAATGGGTTCTTTGAAACTTTTGATACCATAGGTAAGAAATACGGGATAGGAAGTGTCTTTCAATCTCAATCGGCAACGGCCCAGGGAAGATTTGAAGCATTTAAAAAACCAGCGGATCTCTTCCGCTTTAAGACAGAAAAACTCACTTTATCTAAATCTTATATGAAAGCGAGTTATGACAGACTTAAAGCATCCATGCAGAATGCCTATTTGGCTTGGCAGATATTGGATGCTGGAGAAAGTAGCCGAAGGTTACAGAATAATCTTATTGATCCCCGTTTGGTTGTGCCTTTTCGAAGGGTTATGAACAATGCTTGGCCAAATGCATTGGCTTCAGTGGGAATGAATTTAGATTTTGAAGAAGTGGAAAAAGGGGAAGTGGTTAGTTCTGTCGTTAATGGAGAGAAGGTCGTGGTGAGTTTAAAGAAATTTTTTGATGACCCCCCAAAATCATTAAAAGTTTTTATGCCAACAGGGTTTATACAGGGAGATGAATTTTTGCATAATAACTTTGGTAAGTATCGAAATTATAGAAGAGGCAATCCTAAGCAATGGAATGTAGATACCTATGGAAAATACTTTGAGGGAGTGAGAAGCTCTCAGGATGTTAAGCGAATAGCTCGGGTTCTCTCTCAATCTTGGGGTGGTTTCCTATTGGGCTTACCGTTAGGCGTTGTTATGATGTAATATTTATTTTTCTAAGACAGTGAAGTTAGAATAGAGCCAAAGTCGATCTTGTTGAGAGAGACTTTGGCTTTTTCCATTGTTTTTCTTCCATGATTCTCCAGAGTATTCCCGTGGAACAAGAAGAGACCAATAGGCTAATTGACTGTTGGGATGAGATTTCTGTGCGAGGGATGAGAAGGTTTTTTGGCAGTGTTCTTCCGACATGTACTCGAAGATGTCGGAGAGGTTAAAAAAATCAAAAGCCGGAGTGCCTTCATCAGATAAATAGCTTTCCAGATCTGCTTTAAGTGGTTGAAGATTTTGAATTTTACCTTTTATGACCCCATAGGTTTCAGGATTTCTCTCGGGTATATCAAACTGATTAAGCAAGAAATCTCCTGTGATAAAGTGATAGAGAAAGGGGTTTTGACTAATGAGTTGAGTTTCAATAAGTTTTTCAAATTTCTGCACAAATTTTTGACCAATGTTTATTTTTTGAACATAAGCAAATTGGGCTGAGTCCCTGGCGACGCCCTCCATTGCCGCTTGACTGAAGAATTCCGCTGCAGAGGTTCGCACTGTTTCAATGTGTGAATGCTGCCAGAGATTTATTTGCTCTTCTAAACGTGTGGTGTGACACATTTTTTGGAGATTCTCAGAAGTCCAGAGCTTGTTGAAAACACCCTGTCTAAATTTTTGAAAATAACTTTCGAGACGACCGTTGTGGGCGATGCCGTTCATAAGAATGTCTCTGTTTTGCCCCCAAAAATCACGGGAGTCACTGTTTAACGATGCTTGTAGGCCCTGGTAAAGAGTTTGTCTGCGTGAGCTGTGTTGGTAGCCCATGAGTTCACAGTGTTCACTGAAGCTGTGACTTTCAATGGAGGCTTTCTTGAGTTCAACAAGAGAGATTTGTGCGGGGCTGAGGTCAATAGCGACGACTTTATCAAAGTGAGTGAGCAAGGCTAAGGCGTTATCTCCCGAGCTAGCGATGGAGAGTGCAATGGACGGTGTTGGAGATTTTTCTTTTTTGGATTGAAGAGAGTTTGACGTGTTCAAGAGAAGTCGTGGGTCCTCCCAAACTAAGGAGTAACGAATATGATCAAAGGTCATTTTATTTTTTAAATTTGATTCCATAAAATCGGCCTAGGTTTTAAGTGAAGAAGTTCTAATAGTCAGATTCTAATAGTCAGATAAGAATGAAGGGCAATAAAAGTTTTCCACATTGCAATATTTCCTGTAGGGGTGAACAGGGTGATTAGAAACCCCTTTCTCTATGATGTGTTTGATGTTTTCCAGGTTTTTTTTAAAAATTTCACGGGTGTTCTCTTTGGCCAACAGTGTAAAGGATCTCTCCCAAAAGTAATAGGTCAGCCTGGCGAGATGATCAGAGGGGTTTTTACTTTGGTTCACACTGAGATCTTTGTATTTAACAGGTGTTGCACGAAACGTGACCATTGTTTTTTTGGGGGAGAGGTATTTGTATTCCCGTTCGACTTTAATTTCCCAGGATTTCTGGTATCCATCTCCAAGGTATCCATGGAAATTAGAGGCTCGAATGTGTTTGTAATAGAGGTCTTTTTCTTTTCTTACAGAAATGATCTCTTCATCCCAAAATATGCCAGTTTCATCGGCATTGCGAAAGCCTCTACTTGTATAACCAATATCAACAGCTGACTTTCCTTCGTTTTGCGGGCAATCAGTCACAGGACATTTTACAATTTTAGAAAAAAACACGGACCAAGAGGCTGCATTTTCGTTGTTACCAATGAAATTCCAAACATCGTCAATGGAGCTGTTAATGACAATCGAAGCTTCAGCAACCTCTGCGTTATGGCAAAATGCCGGAAATGGAGTTATGGCAATGAGATTAAAGAGAGAAATAAATAAGAGAGATTTCATAAATAACACTCCAAAATGGGGTCTGGCTCTATCTCCCCAGGAGATCGATGGCTCATCACTTTATGGCCGTTGGTAAAACCAGCCTTTTAGAATATATCCTCTGTGTCATTGAGGAGACAACTTAAATATTAAATGATCCCTCTTCGGGGGGGCGAGGTGTCTCTGAGGCTCTGGGTGAATAAGTGTTTGGAGAGGTTTTTTCGAAGAGGGTTTACCTAGACCTTTGTCTGTAATATAAGAATTGAACTCACCTTTTTGAGAGTGATCAGGGTAGACTTTTGTGTGGTCAACTCTTGTTAAATAGGGGTACTTTTCCGTGGAGACAGACTTAAAATCAGACGCTTCTAAAAATGTGAATGGAGAGGTTAAGAAGCTATCTAAAAGCAGTCCCGTGCCTCAAAGGGGAGTGTTTACCGAAGAGGCGAGAAAGAAGAGATTGTCTTTTTTAACAAATCAAACAGGCTGTGATTTGAGTTCCCTGGAGGAGATGAAACTTTTCCCAGAAGATCTTGCGGGAAACATAGAGTGTCTTGCTGGAGCAGTCGAGGTTCCTATTGGTATTGGTGGCCCACTTTTTATCCAGGGGCAGGGCTGGAATGAAAATATTTATGCCCCTATTGCAACAACAGAAGGTGCCCTTATCTCCTCGGTGAATCGCGGAACAAGAGCTTTGAATATGAGTGGTGGTGTGACCTCTCGAGTTTTGCGCCGTCGTATGAGTCGAGCACCTATTTTTGATTGTGGCTCTTTTATCCTGGCAATGAAATTAAAATCTTGGTTGCAGGATCACTTTGCCCAGTTACAAAATAAAATTAAGGAGTATTCCAATCATGGGACTCTGGTGGAGCTTGAATTTCGCCATGGAGGCCCTTGTCTACACGTTGTTTTCTTATATGAAACAGGAGATGCGGCTGGGCAGAACATGACGACGGTTTGCACATGGCAGGCGAGTCAATGGATTCTGGCTCGCTACCAAGCTGAGACGGGTGAGAAAATCATAGATTTTATGCTCGAAGCTAATATGAGTACGGATAAGAAAGCTTCGGTTCACTCCGCCTTGCAAGGCCGTGGGCGTGAAGCTATAGCGGAGGTCTTAATTCCTGAGAAAGTTTTCTGTAGGGTGTTTCGTACAACTCCTGATCTCATTGTTAAAATGATGGCCCAGGCCCAGGCGGGACAAATATTTACAGGAATGCAGGGGTTTAATATCAATGTGGCAAATATTATTGCGGGTCTTTTTACATCGACAGGTCAAGATATCGCCTGTGTCCATGAGTCGAGCATTGGGCAGTTTTATGTTGAAAAGAGAGACGAGGGTATTTATGCCAGTATGCATCTCCCTAATTTGGTGATTGGAACAGTTGGCGGCGGTGTGGGACTTCGGGTGCAACGGCAGATGCTTGAACTGATGGGTTGCTTTGGAAATGGAGGCGCAGATCGTTTAGCGGAAATTATCGCGAGCTATTGTTTGGCTTTAGACCTCTCAACGGCGACGTCTCTATTGAACGGACGTTTTGTGGGAGCCCATGAACGCTGGGGAAGGAATCGCACAAAAAATTGGTTGAAGAAATCGGAATTGAACACGGATTTTTTTAGTAACATTCTAAAATCCTCTTGTCTGGAAAAAGGGCCTGTTAAAAGAGTCACGGAGTTGGAGACAGTCAGTGGTGAGAGTTTTGTGATGAGTTTATCGACTGAAGTGACGAATCGACTTTGCGGACTTTGGATCTACGGCGTTAAATATGAAAATAATAGTTTTGAAGAACCTATATTTGTTAAATCAAAAGTGAAGGATGATGAACTTTTGCAGGCAACAGAGATGATGGCCCACCTTTGTGATAATGAGTTAGGAAAAAAAGTTGAGAGATTTCGGGCGTATAATCTCTTTAATAAATGTCATATTAAAGAATTGGAACTAGCTAGGTACGAGAGTGAATCTCTCAATGGAATTCGCCCTAAGACTTTGGGAGTTGAGTTACAAGAAGAGCGAGAGACCTATGTGTTAGTTCAAGAAATGATTCAAGGGGCTGAGTTATTAGATTGTGTCGATGAGAGAGAGGCTTGGTTAGAAGAGCACCTTAAAGAGGCTATTCGAGGAATATCCTGTGTCCATGGTGAGTACTTGGAGGCAACACAGGAGTTCATTACAAAAGAGTGGTTTGGGGTTATTCCATCGCGAGACTCAATGGTTGAGATGACTCCCTTGTGGAAGGAACTGATCTCTTATATGAAAGAAGAATTCTGCGATTGGTTATCGCCTGAGATGGCTGTGAAGCATCAAAGCATTATTGACTCGATCTCCACTTGGTGGGGAGAAATAGAATCAATGCCTAAGACATTGATTCACCACGATTTTAATTCTCGCAATATCACGTTTCAGCGTCGAGATGGAAAATTAAATTTATTGGCCTACGACTGGGAGTTGGCAACAGTTCATATCCCCCAAAGGGATGTGGTAGAGCTTCTGTGTTTTACATTGAATGGGGATTTTGATGTTTCTTTAGTTGATCAATTGATAGAATTTCATCGCCTGAATGTGGAAAGAGAGAGTGGGAAAAAAATCTGTTCTAAAAAATGGAGGCAAGGTTTTCTCTACTCGGCCTATGATTTTTTAATTTATCGCCTATCTCTTTATAGCATTGCCCATCGACACAGGGCTTGCTCGTTTTTAGAGCCATCTTATTGTACGACAATGAAATTGATTAACTTTTTGGAAATAGACGTAAAATGATTTTACAATCCTACAGAGATAAAGACACAGAGGTTGTAAATGAAGTGGGAGGCAAGGCAGCTAATTTAGCATGGCTGTCTGCCCGAGGATATCACGTCCCTAAATGGCGAGTGATACCAGCTAATTATTTCTTAGTAGATAAATCGAGCGAGAAATCATTGGAGATAAATTCTGAAATTAAGGAATGGATGGATGGCTGTGGGTTGGACTCTATTGCTGTTCGTTCCTCTATGGTGGGAGAGGATAGCCGAGCTTGCTCTTTTGCGGGGCAGTTGAAATCTTACATGAATCTTAAAAATGCTGAGACCATTGAAAAAAAAATTGATGATTGTTATTTTAGCGCGTTCTCGGATTTGAATAAAAACTATCTAAAGAGACAGGAAATGAAGTCTGACTCTATTCGCATGTCAGTGATTCTCCAAGAGATGATTGAAGGTGAAAAATCAGGAGTTCTTTTTACGACAAATCCTGTCAACGGTTGTCGTGCAGAGTATGTGATTTCAGCAGGGTTTGGCTTAGGTGAAGGAATTGTCAGTGGTCAAGTTGATTGTGATGAGTGGACTCTAAGCGCCTTAGATGGACAAGTGTTGAAATCAGAAATAACGACTAAGAAAAAAATAGTTAAGGCTGCAAGGGAAGGCATAGAGACAGAAGATTTATCGACGGAACAGAGTTTGAGCCATGTTTTAAGCTCAGAGGAATTAGAAAAACTGTACCGCTTGGGAAAGAGTATAACCAAACAGAAGGGATACCCACAAGATATCGAGTGGACGATAAAGGGCGAGAACCTGTACGTTTTGCAAACTCGTGATGTCGTGTCTCTAGCTGATGAAACTCCTGTAGGTGAGCCGTATGTTTTTAATAACTCAAACATTCAAGAGAGCTTTTGTGGTTTAACGTCTCCGTTGACTTTTAGCTTTGCCCGAGAAGCTTACCATCAGGTGTATTCTCAATTGATGGAGATTATGGGTTTTTCTCGTTTACAGGTTATGCAAGAAGATCGTCGCCATAGTCAGATGTTGGCTTTGGTTCGAGGACGGGTGTACTACAATATCAATAGCTGGTATCGTGGTTTGTTGCTCTTGCCCTCTTTTGGACGGAATAAGAGAGATATGGAAAAAATGATGGGCATTGAAGAGCCCATTGATTTTGTTGTGGATTTAGAGTTGGGTTTTCTAGATAAAATCAAAAAAATCCCGCAGGTGCTTTTTTTGCTGATTCGGGTAGGAATCAAAATGGCTTTTATGCCGAAACTTTTTTCACGCTTCCGTGCGCGCTTTTACACTGACTTAGAAGCTTTTAAGAAGGGTGGACTTTTTGGCCGCTCGGCAGAAGAGCTACAGGGAATTATAAATGAAGCCAAAGAGTCTTTTCTAAAATCATGGGATGCTCCTGTGATTAATGATTTTTGCGTTATGATGTCCAGCGGTAAGGTGAGGCGTGAGTTAGAAAAGTTAGAGTCTGAAGAGCTCTATGGCGATGTTCTGGCAGGAGAAGATTTAGAGAGTGTAAACCCAACAAAAGAGTTAATTCGTATAAGTGATTATATTAAGTCAAAACCTGTTGTGAGATCGGCTTACTTAGAAAATGTAGACAATATGAGTGTTTGTCGATTAGAGAGAATAGATAAGAAATTGGCAGAGATGGTGGCGGGTTATATTGAAAAATATGGTGATCGAGTGATGGGGGAGCTGAAGTTAGAGTCCCTTTCATTACATGAAGACCCTAGTTTTGTTTTTCAGATAATAGGCTCTTTTTGTCAGGATGAAAAGTTAAACCTAAAAGACTGGCAATCAAGGGAACAGCAGAGAAGGGCGTCTTCGGAAAAACAGATCCGTCAGAAGATCGGTTTTTTGAAATGGTATTTTTTCAAGAAAAAATTAAATCAGTTAAGGCAGAGTGTTCGTTTTCGAGAGGCGATGCGTTTGGATCGAACACGGTCTTTTGGGTTTTTCCGTCAGGCTTATCGCGCTATGGGGTACGCTTTATTGAATCGTGGCTGTTTAGAGAAGTTAGAAGATATTTTTTATTTATCCACTGAAGAGATAGAGAGTTTTCTCTGTGGCCAAGCCTTCTTTGATAATCCAAAGAACTTGGTTCAACTACGAAAAGATCAGTATAAAAAGTGGGAAGAAGAGGATGCCCCCTGTCAGTTAGAGGGATGGGCGCCATTTTCCATGGAAAACTCTACAGAGAATCCATTGAATCCGTCATTACTGGATTCAGTGGAGTCGGAGGGTTTTCAGGGAGAAAATTATTTCAAAGGCCTTGGTTGTTTTCCTGGGGTTGTTGAGGGGGAAGTGGTTGTTGTTCAAAATCCTCAACAGGCTCAAAATTTAAAAGGAAAAATTCTTTGTGCTGTGAGAACAGATCCAGGATGGACGCCTCTCTTTGTACAGATTAAGGGTCTATTAGTTGAGAGGGGTTCGAGTCTTTCACACTCGGCGATTGTTGCCCGTGAAATGGGTATCCCGACTGTTGTGGGAATTGCTAATTTAACAAAAATATTAAAGACAGGTGACCGTGTAAAGTTAGACGGTGCCCATGGTTTAGTTATAAAGGATGAAAGTGATGATGTTAGAACCTCGTCAAATCACAAAAACGAAACCACCCTATGAGTTTGTAACAGATGAAACAGTTACAAACGGGATTATTCCAGAGGAGAGTATTGCCTATCCTCTGTGGAAGGATCGTTTTTCTGAAGAAGATCGATTTTTCTTAGTTGCGGGTGGGCGGAGATCTTTGGCTCTGAGTCCGAAGCAAATATGGAGAGGAGCTTGCCGTTGGGCACAGCTCTTAGAGGCACAAACAGAGATGGGCGATAGAGTGTTAATTTCATTGGAAAATGGAAGACATTTTATTGAGATTTTCTTTGCATGCGTTCTCTCGGGAAGAATTGCGGTTCCTTTGGTTCATCATTTATTACTGGCAAAAAAAGAGTTCTACGATCTAATATTAGGAGTCCAGGGGGTTGTTGCAGGGAAGTTGATTGTTTCTGATCTATCAGCTTTTGAGTTTATTGATGGGACTCCATTGATTCATGTGGAAAAGCAGAAGCTCCCCTCTTTTGAAGAGCCCAAACAATGGAGAGGGCAGAACTCGCCTGAGGATCTGGCATTTATTCAATTTTCATCAGGAAGTACGTTACAACCCAAGGGAGTGATGCTTAGTCATCGAGCGGTTACTGAGAATATTCGACAGATCATAAAGGGGCTAGATGCAAGGCCTGATGATAAACTGGCGACATGGCTTCCTTTTTACCATGATATGGGGCTTATTGGTGGACTCTTAACTCCTATAACATATGGGAGTCCTGTTTTTCTTGCTGCCCCGACGGAGTTTATTCGATCACCAGAAGATTGGATGAGGCTAGTGAGTCAGGAGAGATGCACGGTTATCATGGGGCCTGACTTTTATTATCGGCAACTTGTTAAAAGAGTGTCCCAGCATTGCTTAGATGAAATTGATCTCTCTTGCGTGCGTGTTGCTATGTCAGGTGCTGAGCCTGTGAGTGCAAAGAACTGTCGAAATTTTCTTAGTTATTATTCCAAAACAGGGCTAAAGAGTCATGTGATACTTCCTGTTTATGGCTTGGCTGAAAATTGTTTGGCTGTGACTTTTCCGAAGGTTGATGAAGAACTTCGAACCCTTCGCTTGAGTTCAGAATCCCTTATAAGGGGTCGAGGAACGAATCATTTTGTCGTTTTAAGTTCAGATATGAATAACTCCATTGAGATTGTGTCGTGTGGAAGACCATTGCCTGGTGTTGAGGTGAGTATTGTAGATAGGGAAGGTCATTTATTAGTAGAGAGGCAATTAGGGGAAATTGTATTAGATTCTCAGAGCGCTGCCAGTGGGTATTATGGGCAGTCAATGGAGGGTGAGAGTTCTCTGTGTGATAATAGGATTGTGACAGGTGATCTTGGTTTTATGGACAGAGGAGAGCTTTTCATTGTCGGTCGAGTTAAAGATCAAATTATTTTAAATGGAAAAAACTTTGCCCCGATAGACTTTGAACGTCACCTTGTCGAATTAGATAAATCAGGATTTGGAAGAGTGGTTGCTGTGGGTTCTTCTTTGCAGGCAGGTGAAGAAGAGCGGGTAGTGATTCTTGTAGAGATGAAATCTCTTAACCCTTGGTTTCGTTTGCGAATGAAGAGAAGGGCTAAAGAGGTCTTGAGAACCGTCGGGAACGGGACTCCCTGTGTGTATATTGTTCCATCAGGGGTGTTGCCGAGAACATCTAGTGGCAAAATTAAGAGGTACAAGATTAAGGAGAGCATTCCCAGGGGGACCTATAGGTTTTATGACAGGTTTTTTGTATTAACTTGGTTGTTTACAAAGTTTAATCATTTGCCAGTGTATTTTCGTGTGTGGCAACGGTTGTCATCTCGACAGAATAGGAAATATTCTATGGAGCACTTAAAAAACTATTTTAAAAAATCAACCCGTGTAGAAGTAACGGGCAATGTGAACGAAAAAGAAGCTCTAGAGGTTTTTTTCCGCAATGAACTCGCCTCAGTGCTAAAGGTGAGGGCGTCTAAAATTCGACTTAAGCGTTCTTTTATAGATTATGATTTAGATTCTGTTGATGTTGTGGGCTTGAATGCTCGTTTAAAGGAGACTATTGTGAATATTCCTCTAGCGAGTTTCATCCAATTTCAATCAGCAGAGGAGTTAATTAAATACCTGCTGAAGGAGTATAAAGATGAAGTTAGATGTTGGTATCAACGGAGAGCGTAAGAGAAAAGTTTTTTCTTTTTCATTAGAAGAACTGAATTATCGATCTGAGCATGAGTCCTTCGATTTAAAGAATATACAGTTTCAAGGAAGACCATCTCCTGATATTCCATGGATGCCTAATGATATGTTGCCAGTGTCGTATTTACCGGCTTTCAAGTTGTTGTCTGCTGAATTGAAAATGGTGTTTAATCAGGCTTATGCCCAAGCCATTTGTGAACAGTTTATATGGTTTGAGCAAGTTCTATTATGTAGCATTTTGAAAAAAACTCTTGATAAAAAACAATTACCTGCTGACTTAAGAACGTGTTTACAGCATTTTTTTGACGAAGAGGATAAACATTCAGAACTTTTTTGGCGTGTATTAGAGTATTCTAATCCTGAGAGATATTTTGAGAGAAAGTTTTTTTATTATCAGGCTAATATTGTGCAGACGAGCTTTATTAAGATGATAGCTAGCTATCCAGATAACTTTTTAGTTTGGATATGGTTGGCTATTTTCTTTGAAGAGAGAACCATTGAGTTCAGTCGTAAGTATAAAGCTGTTGAAAAAACATTGGAACCCGTGTTTTCTCGGGCTCATTATTTACATCTCTTGGATGAATCTCGTCATGTCCAAATTGATCAGTACCTATTGGAGCAATTTTATAACAAAGCCTCTAAAAACAAACGTCGAGTCGCTTCTTGGATGTTAGAGTCAGTTTTAAAAGCCTATATTTCTCCCCGGCGGGTGGCTTGCAATATTGTGAAGCACCTATCAACTAGATTTCCTGGGGAAAAGAAGGGGCTTGATAGGCTGGCATTGGAGCTGCCTCTCTTGCGCACCCATAGGGAATTTCAGTCAGCGACTTTTGGGCCAAGAGCTCTGCCGAGAACACACACTCTTTTGCGTAATTATGAAGAGATGTCTGATGTTCTTCATCTGCTGACCTGATGTGCCGTTTTTTTTCTAGAGTCTCTCCCAAAAGAATCTAGCCCTTTTCTTGCTCAAACATCCGTTTGTCACCTTCCATTGCAGAGAAATGCAATGGAAGTCGCCAAGCCAAACTCGCCGAAAAGAACTGGATTCTTTTGGGAGAGACTCTAGAAAAAAAGGACGTATTCAATCAATTGAGTCAATGGATCTATCTCTATGACTGACCTCCATGTATAACAACGCTGTTATCCATGGATCGTTTTAGAAAGAGAGCCCTCAAGATGAGTCTCTTGGGAACAGTTCCACTATTTATCACAAAGAACCATACTTTAAGCCAGAAAGTAACCAGCTATTTGAAAGGGTAACCCTCAATATGAGGCAATTCGGCGTCATTATAGTTTCACGGTGAAAGAATATATTTTTAAAGGAATGCCCCCCATATTCCGATGAGTCATAGAGCCTTTAAGGGGGGTATTTTAATATGGTTTTACAGGGAAATTTACAGAATATGTTTGATGCTCTCTATCTCTTAGGAGCTATAGACCCCGTGTTGCAAATGGATTGGATGGAGGCTCTTGATGAGCTTGAGGAACAGTATGAGCAACAGGCCCATGTGGAGGAAGTTATTACGGTGGTTTCCGATCACAATGGAGATGTCAATGAGTTGGCAGAGTCTTTGAAAAAATTTGACGACAGAACTCTGGCTTATCTAGCGATGGAAGTCGCCAGGGAGTTTGCTAATTTCCATACGCGTGAGTATGTGCATTAAAAGAGAGGATGGCAGCAGGATTTTTTTTTAATATTAACCAACACCCCATTAAAACTGTGTGAACTATGTCTAAAGATCAATTAGGAATTTACAGAGAAGCCATTAAAAGTTTTCTAGCTCCCGTTTGGGGTTTCATGGAAGACGATAATGTCTCAGAGATTTTAATCAACGGACCTGGCGAGGTCTTTATTGAGATGAATGGCAAATTGAAGAAAGCGGAGGTTTGTTTTGAGAGTGAAGATGCTTTACGTGCGGCAGTGAACAATATTGCCCAAAGTGTGAATCGTCGTATAGATGATGACAACCCTCGTCTAGACGCAAGATTGCCCGATGGGTCAAGAATTTCTGTGGTGATACCTCCCTGTTCTTTACAGGGAACAGTCGTGAGTATTCGTAAATTCACACAGACTGATATTTCTTTCCGCGATTATATTAAATCTGGTTCGATCACTCAGGAAGGAGCCCAGTTTTTAGATGTGAGTATGTTTTTGGGAAAAAATATCTTAGTCAGCGGTGGTACGGGGTCAGGAAAGACAACTTTGTTAAGTCTTTTATGCAACCGTATTCCTAAGGGGCAAAGACTCATTGTGATTGAAGATTCGGCTGAGTTGCAGATCAATTATGAGCATGTTTTAAAATTTGAAACGCGCATGGCTGATGAGCTGGGCAAGGGCGCGGTGACGATTCGTGATTTGGTAAAGAGCAGTTTGCGTTTGCGACCAGATCGTATCATCGTGGGTGAGGTTCGTAGTGCTGAGGCCTTGGATCTTTTGAATGCGATGAACACGGGTCACAAGGGTTGCATGGGAACAGTTCATGCCAATTCTCCAGAGGATGCGATTGTGAGGTTGGAGGCTCTGGCTCAGGGCGGAGACTCTCAGATCAGTGAGAAAGCTCTGCGTTATCAGGTGGCAGCAGGAATTGAATTAATCGTGCAGGTCTCAAGATATTCAGATGGCTCCCGTCGTATTGCTGCGATATCAGAAGTGTTGGGGTTTAACGATGATGGAAATTACCATGTAGAGCCTATTTTTATGATGTCTCATTTGGTGCGCGGGACTGATGGAAAGTTGCAAGGACAATTGGAACCCGTGGGAAGATTGCCTTCGTATATGGATGAAATCGAGGATAATCGCCTGCCCTTTGGCAGAGAGCTGCTTCTGAAACCGGAAAAAGCCGCCTAGTCTCTGGAAGTTTCCTTGGGGGAACAGATTGAAGTGATAACTATCTGAAATTACTTTAGAAACTCCTTTTACCTGAGACCCCAAGACCCATTTGATGAAAAATGGTTTTCCATAAAAGATTGGAAAGTGTCGGTAAATAGGCTACAAGTTTTTTGTGTATTTCAGTTGTAAAATCAGCCATTCTATTTTGACTTACCTAGAGCGTGAAGGAAATGACACAGGTTTTATTTATGACCTGGAGGATCTTCCCCATGAGTTTCTTAGAGATCCCTCCTATTGGTTAGAAGCTGAGGAGATGGAGATTTTCTTGGAAGAAGTGGTTCGTCATTGTGTTGATAACCGTGATGAAAACAGAACTTTGGATAGGGTTATTGAAGATGCTGGGCGATATTGTTATGAGCTGAGTACGTGGGGGGTTTTGAACAGTGTTTTAAAAATCATGGAAAACCCTAGAGACGTTTGGATGCAGCCAGAGAAATTTTTGTCTTATTTCATAGCACCAGGTCCTCCAGTGAATAATTTTATTTCAACAGAGGAGAGTTTCGAATTTGATGCTCCCGTGAGTTCAGAGCAATTTCCCTATAGTACAAGTTTTCTTGCCTCAGCGTTTGAATCTTTGCCTTTTTACATATGTAAGGATTCAGTCTCAGTGAGCTGGCAGGGTTGTCACTTGTTTATACGTTGGCAAGATAATCAGAAAAGTCTTTTTCCAGAAGAGAATTCTGCTCGCAATATGAGCCCTGAGTTAATGCGTTCTATTGTGGCAGAGTTAGAAGCGGGACAAAAAACTTTAGAAAATCGTAATCGAGAGTTACTTGAGAAAAATCAAGAATTACTAGAAGCTAAAGAACGGTTGGAGAGAATTATTAAAGGCGATGGGAGCGGTGGAGTGATAAATCAAACAAAAAATAAACGGAGAAGAATGGAAAAAAATGAATCTCAAAAATCACAAATCGAGTTACCTATTTAAAATTATCAAAACCTAATAAAGAAAATAAATTTTTAAAATTTGATAAATCAGGAGAAGAATGTGTCAGAAATTATTGATGTTAGAGGGAGAGAGATTTTAGACAGTCGAGGAAATCCTACGGTAGAGGTGGATGTGTACACGTTGGGTGCAATGGGAAGAGCGGCTGTGCCTTCGGGAGCTTCGACGGGGGCCCATGAAGCCTGTGAATTGCGTGATGGCGATAGTGATCGCTATTTTGGGAAAGGTGTTGAGAAGGCGATTGATAATGTGAACGGGCCTATTTTTGATGAACTTATTGGAACCGATGTTACAGATCAGGTTTTGATTGATAAAACTTTAAGAGAGCTTGATGGGACAGAGAATAAATCTAAATTGGGAGCGAATGCTATTTTAGGTGTGTCATTGGCTTGTTCTAAGGCTGGGGCTTTGGAGTCGGAGTTGCCTTTGTATAAATATGTTGGTGGTGCCCATGCCTGTTGGTTACCAGTGCCTTTGATGAATGTTTTAAATGGCGGGGTCCATGCGGATAATGGCTTAGATGTGCAGGAGTTTATGATTGCTCCTATCTGCGGGGGGAGTTTTTCGGAAGCTTTGCGTGCAGGGAGTGAAGTCTTTCACACGTTAAAGAAGGTTTTATCAAAAAAGGGGTTCTCAACGAGTGTTGGAGATGAGGGGGGCTTTGCTCCAGTGTTAAAAAACAATGGGCACGCCTTGGAACTGTTAACTGAAGCGATTGAAAAAGCAGGTTATCATTTGGGAGAGGATATCTCTATTGCTCTTGATGTGGCGGCGACAGAGATTTTTAAGGACGGGTCTTATGGTTGGGAAGGAGAGAAAATATCTGGTGAAGAGTTAGCGAGTGTTTACGATGGTTGGAAGAAAAAATTTCCTCTGGTGAGTATTGAAGATGGTTTTTCAGAGGATGATTGGGAGAGTTGGGTGAACTTCACGCAGAAATCAGGAAGTGATTTACAGGTGGTGGGCGACGATCTCTTTGTCACAAATCCTAAACGCTTAGAGGTGGGGATTGAAAAAGGAGCTGCCAATGCCTTATTAGTTAAGGTGAACCAAATAGGCACGTTGACGGAGACTTGGAATGCGGTGAATTTAGCTCAGCGTAATCGTATGCGTACAGTGATGTCCCACAGAAGTGGTGAGACTGAAGATAGTATGATTGCGGATCTATCGGTAGGCATGGGTTGTCAGCAGATTAAGACAGGGGGGCTGTGTCGAGGTGAGAGAACGGCGAAGTACAATCAGCTTTTACGTATAGAGGAAGAATTGGGGGAAGTGGCAAATTTTTGGGGAAAATCAGCGTTTCATTAGACGACGCTGAAGAATCACAGGGTAAATCAATAAAAAGCGACGAACTTTTTGACACTATCACGCCTCTACTAGCCCTTAGTGAAAGGGCTTTCAGCGAGTTTTCCTAGATAGATTACCAGATATTTGAGAGAGGGTATCGAGTTGTCATAAGATTTTTGTTACAATTATTAATCTACTTTAACTTTAATTTTATGAAACGATTTGATAATGAGAGTCGAGTGAGGATGGACATTTTTTTTATTTTAGATATTTTTAATTCACCCAAGAAAGTATTATTGGTGTGTGGTGTTAGTTTATTTATGGCTTTGGCTGCAAATGGCAGTCTGTTTGAGCTGTGGAAACTGCATGGAGAGAGAGAGAAGATATTCTTAAAAATAGAAAAGGCAAAACGTCAAATACAGGATTTAAGTCAGGAGTTGCGTCTGGCTCAAGATCCAGAGTTTATTAAACGGCAGGCTAGAGATCGTTTTAATATGGTGGGAAAGGATGATTTGTTGTTTCTTTTTCCTTCAGAGAGTTAGATTGGCTTGCACTGGTCAGAGGTGAATTGTCGATAAGGTCTTATCATCTGACTTATTAGTAATTCATAGGCATTGATTGATACGAATTGATTAATACGCTAATGATTAAAACAGCTAATAAATTGACCTCAAGATATGAGTTTCATTGATTTAAAATACCGTTAATTCTTGATTTAAAATCACTGAGATTACTTGTCGTGTTCAGGCCTTGAGATGGGTTGGGGGAGAGTTTACTACTTGGGTTTGGGTCATATTCAGCTTCTGAGGTGAGTTTTTCAACTGTTTTACCGCCATTAGCATCGCTCTTAACTAAATAATGCCCCTGATGCCAGCCGTACAACGGATTAACTAATCTGCGAGTCGTGCTCTCAACAAAATAAACCCCTTCCTCGCCTACTTCGGGCATTTTTAAATCAGAGACTACCATAGTCCTGTCGTTAATCTTGCCGCCAGAAAAGCCTAACTCTATTGTTTTTGAGGCATACCTGCCTTTTATTAAATCGGTTATGTTAAAAGTGATAAAAGTCATCGGTCGCCCATTCGGCAAACTGCGAACGCTCTTAGAGATAGCCTGACCTTGAAAGATAATTTCAGAGGCGTTAACCACAACATCAAAATCCACCTTGAGAATTGTGCTGGCGACAGATTGCGCACTCACTGCAAGCATTAAGACTGCAAAGGTGAGTTTCATTCTATTCGTACTGGCGTTCTTCATCTTACTCTTCCTCTTGTTTAATCTTACTTTTCGGTTTAAAAACTTATCGGAATTTTTAACTAAGATGTTTAGCAATGTGCAAACAAGGGCAAACAAGGGCAAACAACGGCAAATAAGAAAGTAATATTTTTTTATCTATATGCATCTAAATAAGTTTTCAGCTCTTTGGTTGTCTTTCTGCCGTCAATCGCACCAGGAGAGATAGTAGTATGTAAATTGTTAGCATTAGAGTTCAATAAATATTTAAAGATAATCAATCCATCATTAGGGGCAGAGAGAACTCCATCGCCATCAACATCTAAAATATCTATTGCAGCATCTAAATAAGCTTTCAATTCTTCGCTTGTCTTTCTGTCGTCAGCCGCATCAGCCCTGATAGTAGTATGTAAATTGTTAGCATTAGGATTCGATAAATATTTAAAGATAATCAATCCATCATTAGAGGCAGTGAGAACTCCATTGCCATCAACATCTAAGGAAAAAGTTGGAGCAAATGGTGTAGTGATGTCATTAAACTGATAACCAGAGTCTGTTGGTGCACCACTGCCGCCATGACTAGAACCACCCCAAGCAGTGATTGAGCCATCAGCTTTTAGAGCGGCAAAGGCAGAGACAGTTGAATAAATTTCTACATAATCAGAGTCTGTTGGTGCACCACTGCCGCCATGATCAGAGCCACCCCAAGCAGTGATTGAGCCGTCAGTTTTTAGAGCGGCAAAGGCAGAGGCCGTTGAATAAACCTTTACATAACCAGAGTCTGTTGGTGAACCACTGCCACCATGACCAGAGCCACCCCAAGCATTGATTGAGCCATCAGCTTTTAGAGCGGCAAAGGCAGAGGCCGTTGAATAAACCTTTACATAACCAGAGTCTGTTGGCGCACCACTGCCGCCATGATCAGAGCCACCCCAAGCGGTGATTGAACCATCAGCTTTTAGAGCGGCAAAGGCAGAGGCCGTTGAATGAACCTTTACATAACCAGTGCCTGTTGGTGCGCCACTGCCGCCATGATCAGAGCCACCCCAAGCAGTGATTGAGCCATCAGCTTTTAGAGCGGCAAAGGCGTTTTCAGTTGAATAAATATTTATATAACCAGAGTCTACCGGAGCACCAGTGTCGCCCCCGCCCCAAGCAGTGATTGAACCATCAGCTTTTAGAGCTGCAAAGGCTTTGGCAATTGAATAAATTTTTACATAACCAGAGTCTGTTGGTGCCTCAGTGCCACTAGCAAAAGATCCGCCCCAAGCAGTGATTGAGCCATCAGCTTTTAAAGCGGCAAAGGCAACATCGTTTGAATAAATTTTTACATAACCAGAGTCTGTTGGTGCACCACTGCCACCATAATCAGTTTCACCCCAAACAGTGATTGAACCATCAGCTTTTAGAGCTGCAAAGGCTTGGACAGTTGAATAAATATTTGCATAACCAGAGTCTGTTGGTGCATTGACACTAGAGTCACCCCAAGCAGTGATTGAGCCATCAGCTTTTAGAGCGGCAAAGGCAGAGGAAGAGGGATGAACCTTTACATAACCAGAGTCTGTTGGCGCATCATCACTAAATTCACCCCAAGCAGTGATTGAGCCATCAGCTTTTAAGGCAGCAAAGGCAGAACTAGCAGTATTTGGTGCATTAAAAACACCTCCGTATTGGTTATAGATGGTAGAATAATCAATATAAGAATTAGGACTGTCATTGCTATTGTTTAAATTAGTACCAGCATTATATTCTTCTAAATTACTAAAGCCATCACCATCTGAATCGCCATTAGCATCAGAGGCATCTAGCGAGTTTAAACCATTATTTGCTTCAAAACTATCAGGAATGCCATCGTTATCATCATCAATATCAATAGCATCAGGTGTGCCGTCGGTGTCGGTATCGATCTCGATAAAATGAGCATCGCAAGATTTATCACTGTCCATCACAATAGTTAGTGGGTTATCTGAACTTGATGAACAATCACTCCAATGGGTAAAGGTATAACCATCATTTGCGTTGGCGGTGAGTTGGATCTGGGTGTTTTCATTATAAGATTGGCTACAATCAGTGCCACAGTCGATGCCAGTAGCTGTAACAATGCCATCGCTTGCTGAGGTGCTTAGAGTCCATTTAGTGACAGCGACTCTGTGGACTGCTGCTGAAGCTTCAGAACAAGTGCTGATATCATTATTGATACAAGCTTTTAGGGTGTAAGAATAGTTAGTACCGCTACTCAATCCAGTATGACTATAACTTAGGTTACTGCCCCCATAAATCTGTATGCCATCATTATATAAGAGATAATAAGTTGCGACACTAACGCTTGGCCATGAAAGGTTGATTTGGTTAGCACTTTGGACTGTGGCACTGGGGGCAGCTGGAGCTACAAGAGCACGATACCCTGAATCAGAATAACTATAATCACCACAGCGGTCAGTGCCACTTGAGTTTTCGCAAGCCTTTACTTTGTATGAATAAATTATACCTTCTGCTGCTGAGCTGTCATCATAAGGTGAAGATGAAGTGCTTGCAATTTGTGAGTAAACCCCTTCTGAACCATTGGAACGATAAACTGTATAACTTGAAGCATTGCTAACATCACTCCAAGAGACTTCCACATAGGAGGTATAGCTGCCATCTGAGGCACTAACCCCAGATGGAGCTGGGATTGTATTAGTAATATCAGCCCTAAGGGTGTAATCGCCCGTTGTGGAGAGAAAATATCCTTTAACGCGAATATAATAAGTGCCAGCGCTAAGAGTTTGTCTAATGTTAAAATTTCCATTTATTGTAGATATATTATTATGTTCGGCAATAACATTACCAGAACTGTCTAATAAATAACCATAGGTGTTTGTAATACCTGTGCTATAAATATCCAAATCACCGCCGCCGACAGGCACGTGAATACTAAAATAATCATCATCACCGTCACCTCTAATATTACCACTGACATCGGTATTAAAACTAATAGCAGTGGCAGTGCTGGTGTCGTCTCCATGATCGTCTGTTGAGTTATCAAGACCATATATTGCCCTAATTGCATTTATATCATCTGTTTGCAGTGTTTTTACACTGTTACTATATGTCGGGTTCATTATTGCAGAATTAGTCTCTTCATGGCCTATCCCAAGGGTGTGGCCGACTTCGTGCAAGGCAACGCGTTTAAAATCAATTGGAGAGTTGGTGCTATTGTCGTGAATGCCCCATGTTCGTGATGAATTAAAAACAATATAAGCTGAAGCTTTGGTAGTGCCAGCACTCCAACCACTGGCTATTGCAAGTGTAGTATCGCCAAAATCTGTACCGCATATGTCACTGCTAAACCTGACACTACTGTATAGATCAAGTATATTAATTCCACAGGGGTCTTTATATGCTGAAATAGGGTTATATTGAAAGTTAGAATTATCACCCCAAGAAGTCATTGCATTATTTAGGGCTGATTGGTAATCAGCAGCACTGATATTATCCTCGCTGCCACCAAATCCTATATAAAATTCGACATCATTGCTTGTCCAACTACTTGTTAGCAACTCATAAGCATTGACTGATACGCCAATGACTAAGACAGCTAAGAAACTTATCTTAGAGATGAGTTTCATTGATCACCCCAAGCAGTGATTGAGCCGCCGGCTTTAAATATAGGCGAAAGCGTCACTGGCAGTCTTCTGCTGCTTCTTCTTCTGCTTTTTCTTCTTAGAGCATACGCCATAGCCATGCTAGACATAAACAGAGTCGACACTACAGAGAGATTTGATACTTTCTTCACCGTATTCTTCCTTTTATTTAGTCACAACTATTCATAAGCATGGATGACTGTCTTTTTCAGGTAGACTCTCCACGCAAAATAAAATTTATTTACACCGTAAGACTCTTGAGGTTTTTGAAATACTGAGATGTTTTGAAACAAAGAAGTGACTACTAGTTAAACACTCGCTCTTACTTTTTAGATTAAAAACTCATCGGACTTTTCAAGTAAAAGATTTAACGGTTTTTTTTTAACAGGCTCTCTTCCAGCTCCTCCGATAAAAGATGCCTTGAAAATAACTGACCCCCGTGATCACAAAGAACTATAAAGACGGGCAATGAGTTAAAAAATAGTTACACCAAAGCGCCCTTGAATCGACTGTGAGCGGATTTTTATTTAAGCCCTTGTGAATATCTGTCTCATCCATTGTCTCATCCATTGTCTCATCTATTGTCTCATTCATTGTCTCATCTATTGTCTCATTCATTGTCTCATTCATAGACATGTGTTCACAAGGAAGGCTGGCACAAGGCCATAAATAAGTCTTATACTATAATCTAATTTGTCTGTAGATGGGTTTAAAATTTGTCATGGCCCTGTAGCTGTGGTCTACAAAAAACATGGCAGAGTTCACTGGTCATGGGCCTAAATCAAGTACATGTATCACTTGCTTTGGACTGCTTAGGAAGTGTATATCCATATGTATGAAAAAAAAATTATTCATTGTTGATGTGAGTTCCTGGTTTTTCCGTGCGTTTTATGCCGTTCGCCCTCTGTCGACAGCCAGTGGTTTGCCGACAAACGCTGTCTATGGTTATTTGCAAATGGTGTCAAAGCTGATTAAAGAAAAAAATCCAGAGTACATTGCTTTTTGCTATGATCGCAAAGAGCCCTCTTTTCGTAGGGACATAGACCCTAATTACAAGGCAAATCGGGGTGAGATGCCTGAAGAGCTGGTTCCACAAATGCCCTACATAAAAAAAGTGGCTCCGCTCATGGGAATTGCGTCCTTTGAAAAAAAAGGTTTTGAGGCGGATGACTTGATAGGCACCCTTTGCCATAGAGCTGAGCAGTGGGGGCTAGATGTGGTCATTGCAAGCGGCGACAAGGACTTTGGGCAGTTGATTAATAAAAGTGTAACCATGCTCGATACGATGAAGGGTATTTGTTACGATGAAAAAGGTGTGCTGGAGAAGTGGGGCATTAGACCTGAACAGTTCATCGATTACTTGGCTCTTGTTGGAGATGCTTCAGATAATATTCCTGGGGTTAGGGGAGTTGGCCCTAAAGGGGCACAGAAACTAATTGTCGAGTATGAAACACTAGATGGTATCTATAAAAATTTAGATAAAATCAAAAGCCAGAGTGTTAGAGATAAATTGAGCGAAAACAAAGAGAATGCTTATCTCTCGAAGAAATTAGTGACGATTGTGACAGATATTGAATTGAATGTGGAGCTTGATGATTTAAAGAAGCAACCATTGGATGAGGATGGGTTGCGCTCTTTTCTAAAAGAGTTGGAATTTGAGAAGTTAGAAAAAAATCTTTTAAATCAGAAGAGTGCTGTCAAAGGGGAGAGTAAAAAAACTAAGGAGACAGCAGTCGTTAATAAACCCCAAGATAAGATTTCATTGATTGAGAGAAAGGTTAATTTGAAGGAGTTAGAGCGCTTAATTGACGCAAGAGGTGAGTATTGGGTTTTTAATCAAGAAGAAGATTTTGTCGTCGCTTCTGATAAAGAGGTGTTTTTAATAGAAGAGAACTCTACAGAAGTGAAAGGGTTTTTATCTACACAGAGCTTTGGCTGGAAGGGTTTTGGTTTAAAAGAATTGTGGACTCGATTGGAAATTAAAAAACCAGTGGCAGCTTGGGACAGTCAAGTGGCGGCCTATGTTGTGAGAGCTGGAAACGTCGGTGATTTTGCTAAAGTTTTTGAGCAGTACACAGGAGGTATCTTGCCAGACGAACAATCAGAGCAAGAAATTGGGGGGAGTTCATTAGTGAATCAAGTGAAGAATCATATTCTTCTACAAAATTGTTTACGTGCAGAATTAAAAAAAGTGGGAGGAGATGAAATATTTCAGGATATGGAGATGCCTTTGATAGAAATCCTCTACCGTATGGAGCGAGCAGGGGTGTCTCTAGATGTGAAAGATTTGAAGGTTTTTAGTGAAGAGTTGGGACAGGAGATCGCACGGTCTCAAAAAAAAATATGGGATATTGCGGGAGAAGAGTTTAATGTGGCAAGCCCTAAACAGTTGGCCGTGGTGTTGTTTGACAAATTGGGTTTACCACCGAGTAAAAAAACTAAAACAGGGTATTCAACAAAGACGGAAGTTTTAAATAAATTAGCAAAAGAGCATCCCATCTGCGAAAAAGTTTTGAGCTTTAGGGAAAACTCAAAACTAAAATCTACTTACGTCGATGCTCTCCCTCAATTGGTGGATGGGAAGACGTTAAGATTACACACGACTTATAATCAGGCTTTGACGACGACGGGTCGTCTATCGAGCCACAACCCCAATTTGCAGAATATCCCCATCCGAACATCGAAGGGGCATCGAGTGCGTCGATCTTTTGTTGCGGGGAAGGGTCAGCAATTACTTTCAGTGGATTATAGTCAAATTGAGCTGAGAATTTTAGCCCATATAACGGGTGATAAGGGTTTGATTCAGGCTTTTGAAAATGACTTGGATATTCATGCGGCAACGGCCAGTGAGGTTTTTTCAGTCTCTCTTGATGGGGTGACACCTGATTTGCGACGTAAGGCCAAAGCCATTAATTTTGGTATTGCCTATGGGCAGGGAGCTTTTGGCTTGGCGGAGACCCTGGGGGTTTCCCGTGGGGAGTCTAAAGAAATTATTACGAATTATTTTGAGAAATTTTCGGGTGTGTCGACTTACATGACTGATATTGTGGAATCAGCTAAAGAGAGGGGTTTTGTAGAAACCTTGTTGGGTCGTCGTCGTTACATTGATGAGTTAAAATCCAGTAATGGCATGATCCGTAAGTTTGGTGAGAGGGCGGCAATCAATGCGCCTATCCAGGGAACAGCCAGTGATATTATAAAAAAAGCAATGGTGGAGTTGTCTGACAAGATTTGTTCTAAAATGATTTTGCAGGTTCATGATGAATTGATTTTTGAAGGTTCGAAGGATGAGCTAAAAAAAGATATTCCTATTATTAAAGAGATCATGAGCGGGGCTGTTGATTTGAAGGTTCCTTTGAAGGTTAATGTGGGGGTGGGGGGGGATTGGGCCCAAACCCATTAGCTTGATTTTCGCGAGTAAGAACTTCTTAGGAAGGTCTTCACCGTAAAGCTCAGACATGCGGTTGGCAGCACGGCTCACTGAAAAGTGAGCAGCGCACCAATCCGAACTCGCTTTACGGTAAAGACCTTCCTAAGAAGTTCTTACTCGAAACCTGCGGCTGGGCTGGGAACAACGGAGGTTGGAGGCAGTGGGCTTTGGGTTTAGACTCGCTTTACGGTGAATATCTGCCTAAGAAACTCTTATTGAAACCTGCGGCTGGGCTGGGAACAACGGGGGGGGAGTGGTCACGGAGGTTGAGGAGCTTTATTGAAATCTGTGATTGAGTCCTATGGTTTTGGTTATTATTCCGAGATAGATGGAAGTGAGTTTGGAGATGGCATTAACTGAGTTCTTGGTTTTGTAAATAAGGCGTTTCTTAGGCAGATCTTCACCGTAAAGCTCAGACATTCGGTTGGCAGCACTGCTCACTGAAAAGTGAGCAGTGCACCAATCCGAACTCGCTTTACGGTGAAGATCTGCCTAAGAAACTCTTATTGAAACCTGCGATTGGACTGGGAACAGCGGAGATTGGAGGACAACGGAAGGGGCAACGGAAAAGGGGCGACGGAAGGGGCGACGGAAGGGGTGACGGAAGGGGTGAAGGAGTGGGCTTATAGGTCTAGGACTTATGCTTGAAACTGCTACTATGTCCAGTTTGGACTCTTTTTGAGTTTTCTTTTCAAAAGGTTAAGTTATGATTTATGTGAAGATAATGCCTATTGGAGGTCGATGATGTTAAAGATTTTTTGTACAGTGTTTATATTTTGTTCCTCACTTGCAGCTGAAAACAGGTTGGGTATTGGTGGGTCCAAGGGTGTTGATGGGTCCCCGGGTATTGGTGGGTCCCCGGGTATTGGTGGGTCCACGGGTGCTACATTCCCGGGTAGTGTATTCCCGAGTGGTGCATTTGGGGGTAGTCTATTCGGGGGTAGTCTATTCGGGGGTAGTCTATTCCCGAGTGGTGCATTCGGGGGTGGTCTATTCATTGCTGGTATGGTCAAGGGATTTTTAGCATCAAACCTTGAGACCTGTTCAGAGAGGCTTATGGATATAAATGGTATGGATGCAGATTTAAGAATAGCTTATAAGCCTCATACCTACAATCCAGTTCCCATTTTCAAAAAGGTCGCAAATGGTATTGTGACAGTGACAACTCCATCCGGAACAATGACAATTACGGGACGAAACTGTCAAACGGCAAAGGAGCCAACAAGTATAAAAGTGATTTCAGATTTGATTTCTGAATTACCTGAAAAAGTTGGTAAACGTCTTAAAGAGATGATAGCTAGGGATGAACCTTACAAAAAGTTACTAGAAGTATCTAAAGGATATTTAGGATTTTTAAAGGACGAATGCTCGATGACGGGTGTAGAAGAGATAGATGCCTCTGCTAGGAGAGCTGTAGAAATAATTTCTTCCCGTGGTGGTTTTGGTTCTCATCCTGAATATCATAAACAAGAAAAGGGTGTTAACGATGGGTAAGGGAAGGGACAACGGAGGTTGAAGGCAGTGGGCTTTGGGTCTAGGGCTTATGGTTGAAGCTGTTATTATGTCCAGTCTTGACTCTTTTTGAGTTTTTTTTAAAAAGGTTAAGTTATAATTTATGTGAAGATAATGCCTATTGGAGGTCGATGATGTTAAAGGTTTTTTGTACAGTGTTTATATTTTGTTCCGCACTTGTAGCTGAAAATAATTTGAGTGAACATGGTGGATACGCCGGTGGTGGTGGATTCACGGAAGGTGGATTCACGAAGGGTGCAGGTCAAAAAATATCTCTTAGCGATAAAAAGGCTTTAACAGACAACCTTGTAAACTGTATAGGGAGTCTGAAAAAGATCAGTGATATGGGTGATGTCGAGTTAGAAATAGATCCTAGCTCCAAAGAAGGGGTATGGCCCGTTTTCACAAAGATCCAAAATGATATTGTGACAGTGACAACTCCAAGCGGAACAACGAAAATTACGGGACGAAAATGTCAATCGTCAAAGAAGCCAACAAGTATGAAAATGATTTCAGATTTAATTTCTGAATCACCTGAAAATCTTGATCAACATCTTAAGGGAAGTAAGGTAAGCTCTAACAAAAAAATATCGGGAAAGACTGGAGAATATTTAAAAATTCTAAAGGAACAATGCTCGAAGACGAGTATAAAAGATATAAATAGATCTGCTAGGATAGCTGTGGAAGAAATTTCTTCCCGTGTTGGTCCTGGTTATCATCCCGTACATAAGAAAAATAGAAGTGTCATTAACTGAGTTCTTGGTTTTGTAAATAAGGCGTTTCTTAGGCAGATCTTCACCGTAAAGCTCAGACATTCGGTTGGCAGCACGGCTCACTGAAAAGTGAGCAGTGCACCAATCCGAACTCGCTTTACGGTGAAGATCTGCCTAAGAAACTCTTATTGAAACCTGCGATTGGACTGGGAACAGCGGAGGTTGGAGGCAGTGGGCTTTGGGTTTGACTCGCTTTAGGGTGAAGAATTGGCTAAGAGACTCCTATGAAATCTGCGATTGGACTGGGGACAGCGGAAGGTGGAGGCAGTGGGCTTTGGGTTTGACTCGTTTTAGGGTGAAGAATTGGCTAAGAGACTGTTACCTAGTTCATTCCAAGTTTAGTATGGATCAATAAGTACAAAGCCATTTTCCGTGAGTAAAATGTTATCTGGTTTAAACATAATATCTCCCTGAAACTTCTTGACGGTAGTCGCCGTGGAAATAATCTGATACATTCCAGTGGGTACAAGCTTTAAATCTTTATAAGTTTTATATTCTGATATGCTAATATCATTCCCATAAGATCTTAAAAAGACAGCAACCTCCTCAACAAGCCTATTATATTTAGAGATGGACTCCGCATCAAGGTGGCCATCGAGCCATAGTTTCTCTAAGTCTGTACCACGGTGGTATTCGAGATCAACTATAAGGCGCTTCATATGGGGGAACCTTGGATCAGTGACTTGTTTTGTTTGAATTACTTTTACAACATTCAAGCCTTCTATGCCTGAAGCCCTAAACATATCGAGTATCTTTAAGTCTTCCAGAGAACGTGCCTTCTGCGGCCATTGGAATTTTTTAATGTCTGTACTATATATCTTTCTTGCAAAAGGCCCATTGGGGCCATCAACTAAGTATACTGAGGCTCCCCAACCTTTACCTAACAAAACCGCGGACTCTCCATCTAAAACAGTTAACTTTCCCCCATGAACAAAGAGGGAAGAAAACAAAGATTCACAAGTATTTGCAAAAGAGAATAATGGACAGAAGAAAAAAAAGATAAGAAGTTGTTTTTTCATTTATAAACCTACCTTAAGCAAGGTTTCTGTCAGGGTTATCTCTCTATTACGATTCACTAAGTAAAACTTCTGTTTAAGTAACCAACACTTTGACAGTTTTGTGAAATTTTTAAAGTAATAGTCTGGTATCGTTCTATTTTCTTGGGAGACCCATTCTCCTGAATCAGATTGAGACCGTTAGTTTCAAGGGTCTAGAGTACATATTCTATGCCATCGAGAAAACAGTTCAAATATCAGTTTATCAGTGCTTGAGGCTTTTTGAGATGTCTACCCCCTTGCGTAGATTGTCAGTTTAGAGTTTTAAAAAGAGACTTCTCCTGCGGTAGAGTTTAGTTGCACGGCTTAACTACTGCCACAGGGCACCAATCCGAACTCGCTTTACGGTGAAGACCTGCCTAAGAGACTCTTGTGAAATCTGCGATTGGGCTGAGGACAGTGGAGATTGAAGGACAACGGAGGTTGAGGGGTGCTATTGAAACTTGCGATTGGCTTGGGAAGAGCGGAGGTTGAGGGGCAACGGAGGTTGAAGGAGTGGGCTTTGGGTTTTTTGGGACTTATGGTTGAGACTGTTATTATAGTATGGATGCAGATTTAAAAGTAGATTATATGCCTCAGACCAAAGAGGTATGGCCGTTTTCACAAAACCACCTTGTGTTATCCAGTTTCAATGGAATAGTGATCAGCAGTCTTTAGAGGTTGGCAGTATTGTCACAAAAGACCGTTTTAAATAGCAAGTTTTCCTGAAAATATAGAAATGGCCTCCGTATGAGGAAACCATTTTAAATCTCTGAGTTTTGTGATTTTTAATTCGTCTTAGATACTAGAGTTAAAAAAACATATTTACGCAAATGACAAAATCAATGAATTGCTTTTTTTTGTTGATTTACGCCTTGTGAATGTCCACTCTTCTGTTTGCCTAAACCCAGTGAAACTTGGCACTTATTGCTTAAAACAACACTCTTGTTATTAATCAAACAGCCACGGTCATATGTTTTTGAGCAATATTTTTTCATCTCTAATTTACAGTTTTCATGCTCCGATAGGTCAAATTCGTATCTTTCATTAAGGTTTATACACTGAGCCTTAACAGATGCCTCAATTTTATATGTTTTTTTAACTTTAGGGTCACGTAATGCTCGACTTAACATCAAAGTATTATTTTTTTTGTCATAGATAAAAAAACCAGACCCACCATTATGTCCCCCTGAAACTTTAATTGTTTGATCAGTCTCTTTAGCTGGAGTCATTGGCCAGTTTCCATAGTCAAGGGCCGCCCCTACTCCGACATACAGCTTCCCTTTGTCGCCTTCGACATAACCAAGCAGTTCTATTTCCTTATTCTCATTACTAGATTGATTGCCTGTTTCTGCTCGAAAAATACAGACGTCTATCTTCTTGGGGCTTCGAGCGGCAGTTGGATTAACCTTATTAACCTTTAAAACATTACAGGCTGCTACGATATGGGTTGTTCTATAAAAGTCATTGTGTCTCTTATTGGGGCGAAATTTTTTGCAGCCTTTAATTAACTGTTTCTTCTCTGTGTCCTTTGCAATCGAATGAAAAGGGAGACTAAAAATTAAAAGCAAACATGATAATCTTGTAAAAATAGACATAATCAAAAACTCCTTAGGTTATAATCCCTTATCGGAAAAAATTACTGGTCCTTTAATGTGGGAACAGCGGAGGTTGGAGGCAGTGAGCTTTGGGTTTGACTCGCTTTACGGTGAAGACCTGCCTAAGAAACTCTTATTGAAACCTGCGATTGGACTGGGAACAGCGGAGGTTGAAGGGCAGCGGAGGTTGAAGGGCAGCGGAGGTTGAAGGGCAGTGGAGGTTGGGGGGCAAGGGTAAAAGGAGAAGGAGGGGGGGGGGCTTATTGATAATGATTATTAATTAGCTTGACGGTGGGTGGGGCGAGTTGTTAGACAGGGGGGCATGAACAAAAGAGATTCTATGTTGCCCCGGCAAAATTCTATAGCTGAGACGATTATTAATCGTGAGAGAATGGAAGAAGAAGATTTTAGGGACATGATTCGTCAGATGGGGTTGAAGGTGACCTATCAGAGGGTGACGATTCTCAATGCTCTCTACGTTGGACATAATCATATGACGGCCCAGGAACTTTTTGAAAAGGTGAGGAAGGTTTTTTCAGAGATTGGTTTTGCCACGGTTTATCGTTTTTTACGTAAATTGACAGATCATCAATTGGTGACAGAAGTTCGTATGGGCGGATTGCCTGCCCGTTATGAATTAACGCCTAAAAATCATCACGATCATTTGACTTGTGTGGTGTGTGGTAAAATTTGTGAATTTGAAAATCCAGAGATAGAGAGTCTGCAAGAAGAGGTGGCCAAGTTTTATGGGTTTCAACTCACTCACCATGTTTTGGAACTATACGGGCATTGCTCTAATTGTTCTGTTTAATTCTTTTTAGGAAAAGGTCTGAGAATGGGAAGAGAGCAAGACGGAATAGTCGTCAAAGGAGCTTCTGAGAACAATCTCAAATCGGTGGATGTCTTTATTCCTCGCAATAAAGTCACTGTGATCACTGGCCTGAGTGGTAGTGGAAAATCCAGTTTGGCTTTTGACACCATATATGCCGAAGGCCAACGTCGTTATGTGGAAGGTTTATCAACTTATGCTAGAAATTTTTTGGTGCAACTGGAAAAACCAGATGTCGAAACGATCACTGGTCTATCTCCTTCAATCGCCATCCATCAGGGTGCGATTTCAACAAATCCACGTTCTACAGTGGGAACGGTGACAGAGGTTTATGATTATTTGCGTTTATTATTTGCTAAAGTGGGAGTTCCCCATTGTCCAGTGCATCAGATACCAGTGGAGAGTCAAAAGCCTGAACAAATTATAAAGAGCATTTTACAGCATAAAGAAGGGACAAAAATTTATATTTTATCTCCTGTGGCGAGAGAGAAAAAAGGGGAATTTACTAAAGAGTTTCAAAAATGGATGGGACAAGGTTTTGTTAAAGCTAAAATAGACAGTCGATTGGAGGAGTTGTCAGAAAATAGAAAGCTAGCAAAGACAAAGGCCCATAATATAGATTTAGTTGTCGATCAGATTGTAATAAAAAAGGGAATTAAAAATCGCTTGGCCGAAAGCGTGAACCGCGCTCTTATTGTAAGCGGTGGTCGTGTGATAGTAGACTGCCTAGAAAACGGTGTCGGTGATGAGGGAGGTAGTTACTCAATTCACTCGGCGTGTCCTGTTTGCCAGTTTTCTTTTCCTGAGTTAGATCCCCGTATGTTTAGTTTTAACAATCCGATGGGAGCTTGTTCGACCTGTCATGGGTTGGGGAGTTTGGATTTTGATGAGATTGAGAATAATGAATCTCAAAATATGAGTGGTAATAAATGGACTTTCAGAGGTCAGAGCGTCGATGAGCAGGATGATTTTGAAGGGATTGATGAATTAGGTGTGAATATTTGTTCCGACTGTGATGGTTCTAGGTTGCGGTTGGAATCAAGAAGTATTCTTGTTGGCGAGAGAAACATTCATCAACTATCAAGTGCTCCGATTGATCAGCTGGTTTCGACTTTGGAGATGTTCGAGTTTCAGAAGAAGAACAATGTCATCGCTAAGAAGATTTTAGTTCAATTATTCCAGAGGCTTCGTTATCTTCTCAGGGTTGGCGTAGGTTATTTGAGCTTAGATCGTCCAGCCAGAACTTTATCTGGGGGCGAGGCCCAGAGGATTCGTTTGGCCAGTCAGGTGGGATCGGCGCTCATTGGTGTGCTATATGTTTTAGATGAACCAAGTATTGGCTTGCATCCGAGGGATCATCATCAGCTATTGGAAATTATTGGTGAGTTGAGGGACAAAGGCAATACGGTGCTTCTCGTTGAACACGATGAGGACACCATTCGTTTTGCTGATCACGTGATTGACATGGGACTGCGTGCGGGAAATTTAGGGGGGGAGGTGATCGCCTACGGTTCTCCAGAAGCAGTGGCTAAAAACAAGCAAAGTCTCACAGGTGCTTATCTATCGGGGAAGAAATTTATTTCTATTCCCTCCCATCGAAGACCGGGGATGGGTCAGCAGATTGAGCTTCAAGGGGCAACGGGAAATAATCTTAAGAATGTGGATTTGAAACTCCCCCTTGGAACTCTTATTGGAGTTACGGGTGTTTCAGGCAGTGGAAAAAGCACATTGGTCGTTGATACATTTTGTCGTATTATTGCAAAACAGTTCTATCGCTCTAAGAGAATCCCTTATGCTTACAGAAAAATAACGGGACTTGAACACATAGATAAAGTGATTCAAATCAATCAGTACCCCATCGGACGAACTTCGAGGTCGACTCCTGGAACTTATGTGGGTTTGCTGCCGTTGATTCGTGAGCTATTCTCACAAACATCCGAGGCGAGGATGCGTGGTTACAGACCAGGACGTTTTAGTTTCAATGTGCCTGAAGGTCGCTGTGAGGAATGTCGAGGGTTAGGAAGAATCCGTTTGGAGATGAATTTTCTTTCCGATGTTTTTGTCTCTTGTGAACAGTGTGGAGGAAGGCGCTATAATAGGGAGACTTTAATTATTAAGTACAGAGACAAAAATATTTCCGATGTTTTGGAAATGACAGTGCTTGAGGCGTTGGATTTTTTTAAGAATCATAAGACGATTTTTCGTAAATTAGAGACTTTGCATAAAGTCGGTTTAGATTATATGACTTTAGGCCAGAGTTCGACGACTCTGTCAGGAGGAGAGGCTCAAAGAGTGAAGTTATCTAAGGAACTATCAAAAAAAAGCACAGGTAAAACTTTTTATGTTTTGGATGAACCAACAACGGGGTTGCATTTTGAGGATGTCGCTAAACTGGTGGAGCTTTTGCATAGTTTAGTGAATCAATTTAATACAGTTTTGGTGATTGAACACAATATGGATGTGATAAAAAACTGTGATTATGTTGTTGATTTAGGTCCAGAAGGTGGGGTCGGTGGCGGAGAGGTCATTGCAGAAGGGACTCCAGAGGAGATTAAAAAAGTGTCTCAAAGTTATACGGGCTCTTTTTTAAAGCTAGACTCAAAGAGCCTCTAAATTATTTAAAAAAAAACACCATAAGCCCGATAGACCGTATGTACTGACTATTTTAGATTGGGAGTGTGCGCATTTATGTGGGGTGATATACCAAATTGGGTGGAGAGTGTCGCTAGAGCATTGATGATATCTTTAAGGGTAAAGGACCCGTTGACGTTTGATCACTGTTGTCGAGTGGGTAAGACTTCAAGACTGTTGGCTAAGGCGATGGGCCTTAACGAGTATGAGCAGAGAGTCGCTGAGTTTTCAGGTCTATTCCATGACATTGGTAAAATAGGAATTTCCAATGATATTATTTGTAAGCCTGAGAAATTAACAGATGAAGAGTATCAAGAGATGAAAAAACACCCGTTAAAAAGTGTAGAGATAATATCTTCTGTGGACCATGCTTTTTTTAAAGATCTGCTTCCGGGAGTGCAGCATCACCATGAGAGAGTAGATGGTCTGGGTTATCCTTTTAATTTAAAAGGGGATAGTATCCCTCTGATGGCTCGGCTGAATCTTGTTGCTGACACTTATGATGCCATGACTGAGAACCGTTCTTATCGTAAGGGCTTGTCAAAAGAAATCGTGTACAAGGAAATAGAGGAACTCTCTGGGCGGCAATTTGATTCTCAAATCGGGAAGATTTTTATAGAGGCACACCCCCATTGGAAAAGAGAAGAGGGTGAAAGTGAAATAAGTATCATTGAAGGTCTATTTAAAAAAGTCGATTGAAAAAATGCCATTGAGGTTGATTATTTAGTGTGATCAATTATCAATAAATTCAGGAATTAAGGTCGTATTTGAAAATTTTACTCGATCTCTGAAGTCTTTTACTTATGCATAGGCGTGGGGTATTGAGTGATTGTCCTTGATTTTAATATGGTTTCCATGGGAATTTGACATAGCTTATTGCAGGTTTTTTTGAGGGTGAGAATGAAGTCGTTATTTAATAAAGATCAAGGACAGTCTTCTCAGTTAGAGTTATCTCTGAAGCGTTCTCAAGAGAAGGATCGCAACCATCATTTAGGTGGGCGAAGTTTCTATTTTTTTGATTTTGATGATAACCTTGTCTTTTTAAATACACCACTTATTTTATTTCATAAAGAAACTCAGAAGGAGTTGCCTGTTACCAGCGAACAGTGGGTGATTCATTATCCTGATGTTGGAAAAAGAGGTCCGTATAAGAATTACGAAATGATTGATGACAATGCCGTAGGCACTTTTCGTTATTTCCGTGACCATAATATGAGTTGGATAAAAAAAATACTAGGAGGGCAGCAGGCTTTTGTTCGTGATATCATGG
Organism: Bdellovibrionales bacterium; assembly: GCA_965217115.1. GTDB lineage: Bacteria > Bdellovibrionota > Bdellovibrionia > Bdellovibrionales > CAYMLA01. The sequence continues at coordinate 1,918,264 of OZ244239.1, forward strand.
CGGCTCTAGGTCGGCCTGATTTTCATTGGAAGGGGCCTTCGTGGAATTGTTTTTATCATGCGACTTTTAATAAAAGGCCGACGTCTATAATCACTGCTAGGGGGCATAAACCTGATACGGTGAAGGCGGGGATCAGTCGTTTTGTGAAATCTAGACACTTGCCACATCAACCAAATATTTTGAGCATTTATCCTGTGAGTTATGATAAAACTCGGAGAGAGTTGGGGGATGTAAATTTGAGTGCCTCTATCCCAGAGCTTAAGAAAAGAGCTATTCGAGCATCGGTGGAAGAGGCGAAGAGAGTTTATGGTGATAGCCCTCACCATCGTTTTGGTATGTCAGATGATGATCCAAAAAATATTGAACTGATTATTAATAGTATGAAAGAGCTTAAAGTTGAAAACCCACAAATGTCTTTCTTTGTAGTCGATACCCATAAGAGCCAATTTGTAAAGTGGGAGATATTTGAGAATAAGAATAATGTTGAGTATTTTGATAGGCAAGAGCAATTAGTCTTGAGCTAAATAACAAAAATCGCAGCCATTCTCAAGGGTCTTCTTGAGTCTAAAATAATAAGAATCCATAAAAAAAGCCTCTCTTTGCCCAAACATAAGTCTGGTAAAGGGAGGGAACTCACTGCGTCTTTATCTTTTATCTCGCCTAATATTTCTAGATTGAACATAATTTAGAGAGGTTGAGTGGAATATGGATAATGGTGAAGAGAGGTTGTGATTTTATGAGACGTTTATTTATTAAAAAATTATGTTTGTTTATATGTTCAAGTGTCCTATTTTTTCAATCTAGTGCAAAGTCATTGGATAAAAACAAACCTTCTTTGAACTGCCATTTGGTTTCAGCGATTGAGCAAGGGTATTTACGTCAACACATTATTCATTCATCTATGACAAAAGAAATAAAAAATCGAGCGATACATCAGTACATTAAACGCTTGGACCCTGCAAAAATTTATTTTGACCAGAAAGATATCAAAACGATCAATGTTTTAATGAATGATTTCTACAAGGTTAGTTCTGGTAAGAATTGTAATCAGTATGTTGAAAATTGCTCCGATTCAGTGAGAACTTGTGTAGCTCGAAAACAGGCTTGTTTAAGGCCTTTACGCCGCTGCCATGCACTGGGGAAGATACAAGATATTTATCTCTCTCGTGTTAAGAAGAGAGTTAAAAATGCTAAAATGGTTTTAAATAAGAAGTTTAAGATTAACAAGAAAACATCTATACAACTGTCTTCAGATAAAAGGGGATATCCTAAAACTCAAAAAGACGCCGATAGGTTTCAGAATAAATATCTACAGTTTCAAGTCGCTAATTTTGTAGCTATAGGTAAGAAACTTGAAGAGGCCAAGGAAATGGTTATACGCAGTTACGAGAGAAACTTACGCCGTTTAAAGGACATAAAGACAAATGATATTTTAGCGTCATATTTGGATGCCTATGCGATGGCATTGGACCCCCATTCACGATTTTTTTCTAGTGATGCTCTAGAGGATTTTGAGATCAGTATGAAACTGTCGTTGCAAGGTATTGGTGCGACATTGAGTTCCCAAGATGGGTTTACTGTGATTGAACAGCTGATTACGGGGGGGGCGGCTTATAGGAGTGGTCGCTTGCGTGAAAAGGATAGGATTGTATCTGTAGGGCAGGGTCGATCTGGAAAAATGAAAAATGTGATTGAGATGGATCTACGAGATGTCGTGCGTAAGATTCGCGGTAAAAAAGGGACAGTGGTGCGTTTGGCTATTCTCCGCAAAACCGATGAGGGGAGTGAGAATTTTATAATCCCCATTGTTCGAGATAAAATTAAATTAGAGGATGAAGCGGCGGCTGTGGATTACATAGAGCGTCAAAGAAGAGGAAAAAAACAAACAGTGGCTTTAGTGCATTTGCCCTCTTTTTATGCTGATTCCCGTCAGGGAGGCCGCTCAAGTGCTGGTGATCTTAAGAAAATTTTAAAGGATGTGAAGAAGAAGAAGGTAGATGCGATGGTCTTAGATTTGTCTACTAACGGCGGCGGGAGCCTTGATGATGCCGTGAAGATAGCAGGACTCTTTTTTAAGACAGGTAATGTGGTCAAGCAGAGCTCTCGTCAGAGAAAGCCGATTATTCTTAAAGACACTGATGAAGATGTGAACTACACAGGTCCATTAGTTATTTTGACCAGTCGTCTAAGCGCGAGTGCGTCTGAGATTGTGGCAGGAACGTTGAAGGATTATAATCGTGCTGTGATTGTGGGGAATGATCAAACTTTTGGCAAGGGAAGTGTGCAATCGGTGGCTCCTATTGCCAAAGAGATTGGGGCATTGAAGGTCACTGTGGGAATGTTTTTTGTGCCTGGTGGTTATAGCACTCAGCATCAAGGGGTTATCTCTGATATAAAACTTCCCAGTGTCTATACGGTAGAAGATGTTGGAGAAGATCGCTTAGATTATTCTCTACCAGCAAAGAAGATTCCCCAGTTTTTATCAAAGAAAGCTTATGTGCGAAAAGGTTCTAAGCGCTGGAGTGAGATCACTCTTAAAGTTATTAAGGACTTAAGAAAAAAATCACAAAAGCGTGTAGCTAGAAATAAGGATTTTAAAAAGATTAGAGATGATATAAAAGAGGCTTTAGCTAAGAAGAACAAAAAAACAGTTCTTAGTGAAATATTAAAGAAGAAAGAAGATAAGAAGAAATTGACTCAAAAAACAACTGTCACCGCAAAAGGAAAAAATATTGGGAAGCAGGGAAAACAAGGCGTCTCCAAAGATGTGCCTGACAAGGTCCTAACCACCTATGAAGCGAGAAAGGAGCGTAAGAAGCGTAAGGCGCTTAAGAAGAAGGAATATCTTAAGAGAGCTGATATCAACGAGGCCATAGAGGTTGTTTTGGACTTGGCAGGAACAGAGTATAAAGTGATTTCTTCAAAGCTAAAAGCGGGAATAACGCACTAGGTCGACAACTTTCAACCCCTCTTCTCCTTCCTAATACTGTCGACTATTTGACAAATATGGGGTGTCTCAGTATTTTCTCGGGGGCTAGAAGTTGTTTTAAAACAGCTTCTTATGGGAGAGACGGCCATGGTCGGGGCAGCAGAGAGAGATCTCAAAAAAATAGCTAAGAGAGAAGTGTTGAGAATCCATGATTACATGGTGAAGGCACGGGTTTTAGAGGATCGCTTGATTCGTATTTACAAGAAGGGAGATGCGTTTTTTTGGATTGGTGGCCCAGGGGAAGAGGCACTTGGAGTTCCCCTTGGTTTGCATGTTAATGCTGGCAAAGGGTTTGATCACGACTGGTTGCATTTGCATTATCGTTGCACACCGACTTTGGTGGCTATGGGTATGGATATGGTTCATGCCATTCGTTTGATTATGAATCGCTCGACAGATCAGTGTACGGGAGGGCGAAACTTTAGCAATCATTATGCCTTCCCTGAGTACAATGTAGCGCCAGTAACTTCACCCATTGAAATTCAGTACAGTGTCGCTATCGGAACGGCCCATGCCCAGTCGAGGTGTTCGGCTAAGGGCATTACGATTGTTACAGGTGGAGATGCAGGAACGGCAGAGGGAGATTTTGCCAGTGCTTTGGTCTGGTCTTCGCGCAAAGGATCTGAGCTACCTATGTATATGATCGTGACTAACAATCGTTGGGGAATTTCTACGAATTACTCAGGACAGCACGGAGAGGAATTTATTGCCGACCGTGGACGTGCTTTTGGAATAAAAGTGCAGACTTGTAATGGCAATGATCCCATTGAGAGTTATTTAAAATTACAAGAGGGGATGGAGTATATTCGCAAAACGGGTAAGCCTGTTTTAATGGAGGCATCTGTCTCTCGATTGTTCGGCCATTCGTCAGCTGATGGAGCTAATCGCCGTGAGGAGGAGTGTTCATTGGATACTTTTGAAAGTCGTTTGTTGAAGGCGGGGTATTTAAAAGAAGATGAAATAAAAAGCATTTGGAAAAAATACGATGAAGAAGCTAAGAGAGTAGAGGTGGAAGTTCGTCAGGAGCCATTGCCCAAAGCTGATTCTATCTGGCAACATATCTATGTGAATTCTCAGAATGCAGATTGGAGGGGCTTCTAATGGCAAATATGGCCCAATCCATTCGCATGGCTTTGCATAAAGCTGAGAGAGATCTGCAGTTGAAAGATATTTTTGGTCAAGATGTTGGAGAGCCGTTGGGCGGAGTCTTTACGGCCACTCAGGGTTTAGAAACCTCATGGAATACCCCACTTGATGAGAGGGGGATCATTGGCGCTGCCATTGGTATCGCGATGACAGGGGATCGTTGTGTTGCGGAGATTCAGTTCGTTGATTATATTTTTAATACGATTGATTTGCTTAAATTAGCGGGAAATACTTTATGGTCCTCTAATGGTCAGTTCGCTCTACCCTTGACTGTAATGACTCCTGTAGGGGCGGGAATCTTTGGTTCTATTTATCACAGTCACAGTTTTGATGCCTGGGCGACGAGATTGCCTGGCTGGAAGGTGGTGATGCCCTCGAATCCAATGGATGCCTATGGCTTGCTTTTATCTGCCATAGAAGATCCAAACCCTGTGTTGTATTTGAAGCCTAAGGCTTTAATGAGGGTGCGTGGAGATGAATTACTTCCCGGTGAGCCAGAGGATTTGAAAAAGTTAAAAGCTATGATTGATGCTCCTATTGGCGAGCGTTCTGGGTGGAAGGCTAAATGGCCAGAGATCAAGGATTTTCGAACACCTATTGGTGAGGGAAAGATAGTCCGTCAGGGGGAAAGTGCAACAGTTGTGACCTATGGTCGTCATGTTTTAATCTGCAAGGAAGCAGCTGATGAGTTGGCGCAAGAAGGGATGTCAGTGGAAGTCATTGATTTACGTTCGCTCTATCCTTACGATTGGCAATTGATAAAAAAATCAGTGACCAAGACAGGGCGTGTGCTTTTTGTGAACGAAGACACTGAAGTGACTAATTTTGGTGAACATCTGTCCTATCGTGTGACCCAAGATTTATTCTATCAGTTAATGGCACGACCGAAAGTCTTAGCCGCTAAGAATATACCGGGTATTGGATTGCACCCTCACTTAGAAAATGCAACGATACCGCAAAAAAGTGATGTGATCAGAGAATTAAAAGATTTATTAGCGGAAGTTCCGTGAGTTGTTCTGGAGAATAATAAAGATGAGAAAGAAGAGATGAGAAAGAAGAAAAGAGAAAGCAATGACAAATTGGAGCAGGGCTCTTTTGATAAGTATTATTATTATCAAAAATCAGTTCAGGGGCCTGAGGGTGATGTCATTTTTTTAAAGGATACTTATAAAGAATTGAGAAAAAAAAGCCCAAGAACAATGTGTGAGGATTTTTGTGGAACTTTTTCAATTTCCTGTGAGTGGGTGAAGTTAGGCTCTGAGTTTAAGGCTGTCTCAGTGGATATTGATTCTGATCCTATTGAATATGGCCGACAAAATTACCTGTCTCTTTTGAATGAAGATGAGAAGAGTCGAATTCAGGTTTTTGTATCCAGTGTTTTAGACAAAGCTTTACCTAAGGTGGATATCGTTTCGGCGATGAACTTCTCATATTTTCTTTTTAAGAAGAGATCGGAGTTAAAAGCTTATTTTGCTAGCGCTTATAGTAGAATTAATAATGATGGTATTTTTCTTGTTGATTGTTTTGGCGGGAGCCAATGTCAGCAGTCTATCGAAGAGGAGACGGAGCATAAAGAGGAGAAATTCAGCTATTTTTGGGATCAAGATAGTTTTAATCCCGTAACCAATGAAGCTCAGTTTTACATCCATTTTAAACGCAAGGGTGAGAAAAAAAGAGAAAAAGTCTTTTCTTATGATTGGCGTATGTGGAGTATTTCAGAAATCCGTGAGGTCATGGAGGAAGTGGGTTTTAGTAAAACCTATGTTTATTGGGAAGGCACAACCAAAGATGGCGATGGGGATGGCAAGTTTGTACAAACTCAAGTAGGGGAGGAGTGTGAGGCTTGGATTTCCTACATTGTCGCCAAAAAATGATCTGAGATTTTGGCAAATGACGGCGTTTTTTAATGGGGCTTTATTATTAGGCTCAGACATTCGTTCGGCAGCGATGCTCGCAGGGAGAGCATGCGCACCAATCCGAACTCGCCGAATAACAAAACCCCATTAAAAAACTTTCACTTGAAATCTAAGATTGACTGGGAACAGTGGGGTTTAAGAATAGAAAAAGGGACTTTAGTGGTCTGAGACTTGGACAAATGATCTGAGGTTTGGGCAAATGACGGCGTTTTTTAATGGGGCTTTATTATTAGGCTCAGACATTCGTTCGGCAGCGATGCTCGCAGGGCGAGCGTCGCACCAATCCGAACTCGCCTAATAACAAAACCCCATTAAAAAACTTTTATTTGAAATCTAAGATTGACTGGGAACAGTGGGGTTTAAGAACAAAAAAAAGGGACTTTAATAATTCGAACTCATCTAATGATCTGAGATTTGGGCAAATGACGGCGTTTTTTAATGGGGCTTTATTATTAGGCTCAGACATTCGTTCGGCAGCGATGCTCGCGCTGCGAGCATGCGCACCAATCCGAACTCGCCGAATAACAAAACCCCATTAAAAAACTTTCACTTGAAATCTAAGATTGACTGGGAACAGTGGGATTTAAGAACAAAAAAAAGGGACTTTAATAATTCGAACTCATCTAATGATCTGAGATTTGGGGAAATGATGCGTTTTTTAATGCCCTCTCTTATTAAGCCCAAATAAATGTTTAGGCGCACCGCCTACGCCGTTTTCAAAGGAGAGTTTTTTTAGATGGGATTTTATTATTAGGCTCAGACATTCGTTTGGCAGCGCTGCTCGCGCTGCGAGCGTCGCACCAATCCGAACTCGCCTAATAACAAAACCCCATTAAAAAACTTTTATTTGAAATCTAAGATTGACTGGGAACAGTGGGGTTTAAGAACAAAAAAAAGGGACTTTAATAATTCGAACTCATCTAATGATCTGAGATTTGGGGAAATGATGCGTTTTTTAATGCCCTCTCTTATTAAGCCCAAATAAATGTTTAGGCGCACCGCCTACGCCGTTTTCAAAGGAGAGTTTTTTTAGATGGGATTTTATTATTAGGCTCAGACATTCGTTTGGTAGCGATGCTCGCGCTGCGAGCATTGCACCAATCCGAACTCGCCGAATAACAAAACCCCATTAAAAAACTTTCACTTGAAATCTAAGATTGACTGGGGACAGCGGGGTTTAAGAATAGAAAAAGGGACTTTAATGGTCTGAGATTTGGGGAAATGATGCGTTTTTTTAATGCCCTCTCTTATTAATCCCAAATAAATGTTTAGGCGCACCGCCTACGCCGTTTTCAAAGGAGAGTTTTTTTAGATGGGGCTTTATTATTAAGCGAGTTCGGATTGGTGCGTATGCTCGCCCTGCGAGCATCGCTGCCGAACGAATGTCTGAGCGTAATAATGAAGGTCCATCTAAAAAAGCGGTTCATTTGCCAGAAACAAGCATGTTTGGGTGGACCGCCTACGCCGTTTTCAAAGGAGAGTTTTTTTAGATGGGGCTTTATTATTAAGCGAGTTCGGATTGGTGCGTATGCTCGCCCTGCGAGCATCGCTGCCGAACGAATGTGTGAGCGTAATAATGAAGGTCCATCTAAAAAAACGGGTCATTGGCCAGAAACAAGCTCAGACATTGTGAAGAGCGGAGAGAGCTGCAAGTTTAGGTCATCGATTTTTTGAGAATCTTTTCCACGATGTATAACACATAGGACGTGATCGATAATGGCATTTTGTTGGCGAAGAACTTTCGTGCTTTCAATGACTTGCCCTCCTGTGGTGATGACATCTTCTATGATACAAACTTTTTTTCCGGAAAAATCAAAACCTTCGGCACTTTTACAAGTGCCATATTCTTTGGCAGATTTTCGAACAAAGATACAAGGAATTCCTGTGTGTAGGGAGAGAGCTGTACCAATGGGGATTCCTCCCATTTCTAAGGCAGCCAGAGCTTCTGTGTCTTGAGGTATGAGTTTAGCCATGTGTTGGGCGATTTCTTTTAGGAGGTGGGGTTGAGCTTCAAAACGATATTTATCAAAATACTCGCTTGAGCGTTGCCCTGATCGCAGGAGAAAATCCCCTGTAAGATAGGAGGCTTTGTGAATCTCTTGACCGAGTGTGTGTTTATTCATTTTTTTACCTCATGTTTTTGTGAGTGTTGGGTTTTTTTTTGCTTTTGCCATTTTTCGAGTGCGTATTGTCTTAAGTCTGCAACTGAATCTAATTCATCGACGATTTCAACACCGAGTAGAGTTTCGATGGCATCCTCTAAGGTTACAATGCCAGTTGTATTTCCTTGGTTATCAATGACGAGAAACATATGTTCTTTTGTTTGGATAAAACGCCTGAGAGCATTTGCCACTGAGATACCTTCATCAACTTGTTTAATAGGGATTTTTAATTGCTTTAGAGAGGTTTGATGTTTGTCTTGGGATGAAGCATCCATAATGGAATAGCGTAAAACTTGCCCTGTGACTTGATCAAGATGCTCGCTATAAATAGGGATGCGTGAAAAGCGTATAGGTCGATGTTTTTGGATGGTTTGATCTACGGTGGTGTTTTCCTCCATAGCAAGAATGACTGAACGTGGAGTCATAATGTCAGAGACATAAATCATATCTAATAGAAGTAGATTTTTAATGATGAGTGATTCCTTTTGATCGATGGCTCCTTCTTTAGAACTCATCTCAGCAGTGACAATGACTTCTTGCCTGGTAACAGATTGGCTTTCTGAATTAGAGATAGATTTAGAAATAATTTCTAAAAGAAGGACAACGGGGTAGGTAAAAAAGATCAATGCTTGAATGAGATAGGCACAACTCGGAGCTAGAGTTTTCCAGTAAGTGACCCCTAAGGTCTTAGGGATTATTTCAGAGAAAACAAGAATAGTTAGAGTGAGCACTCCTGAAGCTATGGCAACAAGTTCACTCCCGTATAATGAATGGACTTGTGCGCCAACTCCAGTGGCACCCACCATATTGGCGGCTGTATTGACAGATAGAATAGCGGCAAGGGAGCGATCAATATTATCTTTGAGTTGTTGTAGGATAAAACCGCTTTTTCGACCCTCATTAGTGGCAACTTTTATATAAGCAGGGCTGGTGGATAGAATAACAGATTCTAAAGTGGAACATATAAAAGAAATACAGACAGTGATGAAGATGTAAATTACTAGAAGAGTCATTTGTTAATGACTCTTCTGTGAGTGCCAAATTGAAAAATTATCTTGTTCATACACTCCTAAATTTTAAATTCACAAGAAAACATTAGAAAAGATATTCTGTGAGAAGGGTCCATCGTTATTAATGTTTGAAGACCCTATTTTTTTTCCTCTTCTCTTTTCTTTTGGTATTCCTTTGAGAGTTCTTCTTGAACGTTTCGAGGGCATTGGGAATAACGAGTGAATTCCATAGTAAATTCCCCCTTACCTTGGGTTGCTGAACGAAGATCAGTAGAATAACCAAACATTTCGCTCAAAGGAATATCTGCTGTCACGGTGACAAAGCCTTCGAGAGTCGTTGTGCCGCCAATGATACCACGGCGTTGATTGATTTGTCCCATGATAGAACCTTGGAACTCATCAGGAGCTTGAACTTCAAGCTTCATAAGAGGTTCTAGAGCAACTGGTTTAGCGTCTGCAACGGCTTGTTTCATCGCCTGTGCGGCGCATATTTTAAAGGCCATTTCACTGGAATCGACATCGTGGTAGGCGCCATCTTCTAAGTCGACTTCAACGTTAACGACAGGGAAGCCAATAAGTTCCCCTTTAACCAAGGCCTCTTGAAAACCTTTTTCACAGGAGGAAATATATTCTTTAGGGATACGACCGCCAGTGACTTTGTTGTTAAAGCGGAAGTTGGTTTCTTCGCCGTCACTAATAGGGCGAATATGACCGAGAACTTTTGCAAACTGCCCAGAACCACCCGTTTGTTTTTTATGAGTGTAGTCTAGGACGGCTTCAGAACCGATGGATTCACGGTAGGCGACTTGTGGTGCTCCCGTGATAACTTCGCACTCAAATTCCCGTTTCATACGTTCGACATAGACTTCTAAATGAAGCTCTCCCATGCCTTGAATAATGGTTTCGTTAGATTCTTCATCTCTTGATACGCGAAAGGTAGGATCTTCACGACGGAATTTTTGTAGGGCTTTAGAAAATTTAGCGGCTCCAGATTTTTCTTTAGGAGCGATGGCCAGAGAGATCACGGCATCTGGAACGTGCATAGAGGTCATACTGAAATTAACCTTGCCATCGGTGAACGTATCCCCAGAGGAACATTCGATACCAAAGAGGGCGACAATATCTCCAGATTCTGCTTGTTCAAGATCTTGCATCTCTTCAGAGTGCATGCGCACGAGTCGGGGGATTTTTACTTTTTTGCCGTTGGCGACGTTAATAATAAAATCACCTTTTGTCATTTTACCTTGGTAGATACGCATATAAGTGAGCTGACCAAAACGGCCGTCTTCTAGTTTAAAGGCTAAGGCCACAAGAGGTTTACTGGAGTCAGAGGCGAGTGTGACTTTTTCCTCATCCTTGTCTAGATCGAGCGCCGTGTTCTCTCTATCTTGTGGAGTGGGGAGATAGCGATTAACACCATCGAGAAGAAGTTGAACTCCCTTGTTTTTAAAAGCTGAGCCACAGTAAACAGGGCAAAGTTTAAGGGCTAAAACTCCCTTACGAATAGCTCTGTCTAAGTCATCAGGACCAACTTCTTCTTCCATTAGAAATTTTTCACCAACTTCATCATCAAAATCAGCAGCGGCAGCGACAAGTTCTTGGCGAGCTGTTTTAGCGGCGTCAAGGATGTCCTCTGGAACATCAGTTTCAATGATCTCTTCTCCATCATCACCTTTAAAAGTGTAACCTTTCATGCGCACAAGGTCGACGACTCCTTGATGATTGTCCTCAAGACCAATAGGTAATTGTGCCATGACAGCGTTGAGTTTAAGTTTTTCAACCAAGGCATTCTTGACGCGAATAGGGTCTGCGCCTTGACGATCAAGTTTATTTATAAAAGCAATTCGCGGAACATTGTATCGTTTCATTTGACGATCGACAGTGATGGATTGTGATTGAACTCCTGATACGCCACAGAGAACAAGAATAGCACCATCAAGAACACGCAAAGCTCTCTCCACCTCAATGGTGAAATCCACGTGGCCCGGGGTATCAATAATATTAACTGTGTGATCTTTCCAGTGGACCTGTGTTGCGGCTGATTGGATGGTGATTCCTTTCTCTCTCTCTAAATCCATGGAATCCATTTTAGCGCCGACACCATCTTTACCTCTTACATCGTGTATAGAGTGAATGCGTCCACCGTAGAATAAAATACGCTCGGTAAGAGTTGTTTTTCCAGAGTCAATATGGGCGGAGATACCGATATTTCTAACTTTTTCTAGATTCCATTCTGTTGTCATTCTTGCAGTCCTCAATTAATTAATATGGGTTAATAGTTAAACGAGAATATCGTCAAAAAAATTATTTGTTGAAATTCTCTATAAAAAAACATAAGGAAGAGGGATAGCATAGGCCTGAACAAAGTGCAAAGCGAGTATAGCCCATAGTGGAGTCGCATTTTTATTAAAAACCATTTGTTTTAGGGAATACCATAGTATTTTTAATAACTTAGAGGTCTTTGTGTTTAGGCAGAAAAAAGATTTAGAACCTTGCAAATACGGGTTTCCCAGTGTGGATCAGGCAGATAGTGATGGCGTGGTGTGTGTTGGTGGCGATCTTATGCCATCTACTCTGGTGGAGGCTTATTCCCGAGGGATTTTCCCCTGGCCCTTTGATAATGATGAGACCCAAATTCCTTGGTTCAGTCCTGAGGAGAGGGGGGTTTTGGAGTTCAAGGATCTTCACATACCGAGGAGTCTCCAAAAGAAGATCGGTAAATCCCATTGGAAAATCACTTACGATAGGGCCTTTGACGAAGTTATTTCTGGTTGTTCGAGATCATCATCTTCTGATCAGAAGGGGACATGGCTTTATCCGTTTATGAAAAAGGCCTATATGAGTCTTCACGAAATGGGTTACGCCCACAGTGTTGAGTGCTGGAGTGGTGAGAAGTTGGTAGGAGGTTTGTACGGGGTTTTGACTGAGAATTTTTTCAGTGCTGAGAGTATGTTTTATTTAGAGTCAGGAGCTTCTAAATATTGCCTAGTAAAAACGGTGGAGCATTTGCAGAGCATTGGCCACCAGTGGATGGACATTCAAATGGTGACACCTGTGACAGAAAGTTTTGGAGGAAAGTACATCAGTCGTCAGAGTTTCTTGGAAAAGGTGTTTTTTTAAAGTGGCCTGTTTATTGGTTATAACCAAAGAGGTTTTTGGCTTTAATGACTTTTGCAATCTCCTCGGGAACAAATTCCTCCCACATGGGGTTATTCTCTTGCAGGAGCTGGCGAACTTTGGAAGAGTGCATAGAAACTTGTGTCAAGTCACAACCTAGAAGATTAACAATTTTATTGTTCTCCATAAGATAGTTGTAGAGATGTTTTAGCTGCGAGGGAGGGTTGAAGGTGCTGGCTGTTTGGCAACTCTCTTTAGTGTGTAGAGGGTAGACGTAGACAGTGGATTTTCCATTGATCAACTTCCCAAAGGCTTCAAGAATTCCACCATTAAGATGGGAGTAGAACTCTTCATCAAAAAGTTTTTCTAGATGTCCAGCACCTATGACCATGCCAATAGCATTTTGCGTGAAACGTCCAAGATAGTTTTTAACATCAACAAATAAAACGTAGTTTGAGATTAAGATCGTGTGCCCTAGGGAGGTGAGTGATTCTACCCGTTCGAGAAAATCTTGTATAGGGGTGTCTTTTGAACCCCCTTTGAGGCTTTGCATGGTGATCTCATTAACAATAATGATGTCTTCATGAGTGTCCGTGAGATTGTAGTCTTTTATAAATTGTTTTTCACCGTGGTTGAGGATATCCAAATTAACTTTAGTGAATGGCCTGAAGGACCCTCTTTGCAAGAGGATGGGTTTTTTATAGAAAACATCAGATGGTTGTTTTACGTTGCCATCGGACCCAAATAAGACAGCGTCAGTGAACCCTTGCTCAATGAGTTCCAAGCTCAATAACCGATTATTAAAGTGATTGAGATTGGGACCGTCGGTGTGAATCATATCAATTTCAATTCTCTGCCGGTTGAGGTTTCCTGTTAGCGATGAAATAAAGTCACGACTATTATCTAATTGATAAAAAGCGGCGTGGGTGAGATTAACGCCGAGTATCCCTATGGCCTCTTGTTGTTGCTGGTTATTGGTATCGTGTAGACGAACGTGAATGACGATTTGGTTACAAGGGGTGTTGGGCTGGGTTTGGAAACGAACTCCTAGCCAACCATGGCATTCGTTTGTGCCCTTAAAATTACGAGCGGCAACAGTGTCGGCAAAGGCAAAGAAGCATGTGTTATCTCCGCGAGTTTCGGAGAGTCTCTCTTGCAGGAGATTGAATTCATGTTCGAGCATTTTGTTAAGACGTGACTCAACGACGTATCGGCCAGAGTCTTCTTTCCCGTAGATGTCATCGCTGAATTTCATATCGTAGGCGGAAATCGTCTTAGCAACGGTACCGGCGGCGCCTCCTGCTTGGAAAAAATAACGTGCGACTTCTTGGCCGGCACCAATTTCAGCAATACTGCCATAGATGTTGGAGTCGAGGTTGAGAGCAAGAGCTTTCTCTATGGTGGAAGTATTGTGTGTATCCATGGTTACTTTATCGGTAAAAAGTGACTTAATATGACCTTCTACTAGATGTTTTCATGAATAGAATAGAGTTTAGTCTCATTTTGAGACGCTATGCTTCGTGGCTGTGCAGGTGCTTAACAGGTTGAATAATGACGGCTTAAATGAATAGCCGTGGAAAGATATTTGACCTAATTATGAAGAAAAAGTAGAAACTGATGTGGGTTTTTGTAATTAATAATTGGGAGCAATTATGGGTTTTCTTTTAGAAGGTTTGTGGATTTATGGAGCCGTTGGTGGGGTTTTTCTCCTAGGGCTAATATTTTTTTTCCAACGAACCCGAGCGAAGTTAAAAACAAAACAGCGGACGTTGTTATCGCCAGAAGAAAATCCATTGGATCAATCCCCAGGGGAGAGAGCTCCTGAAGAGGTTCCATCTCAAGAAGCCTCACTAGATGAAGCATTAAAGAGCACAAAATCTCATTTCTTTGGACGTATCCAGTCTTTGTTTTCTTCTAAGTCTGAATTGTCTTCTGATGATTTGGAAAGTTTGGAAGAGATTCTTTACACCAGTGATTTGGGTCCTCAAACGGTTCAGAAGTTACAGATGTCTCTTGAGGAGCAATTAGAAGGGAGTGATAAGTCTGACTTGCCCAGCGTTTGTAAGGCTATTGCTCAGTCGATGGAAGGTATTTTCTCTAAGGTGACGATTGATTTAGAGAATGAATTCAGTGTAGAGGATTTGCGTCAAGGGCCCCATGGGCTGTCTGTGTGGATGATTGTGGGAGTTAATGGTGCTGGCAAAACGACAACGATTGGTAAATTAGCATCACAGATGACGAGTCGTGGGAAAAAAGTTTTGGTGGCTGCGGGTGATACGTTCAGGGCAGCGGCTGATACGCAATTAAAGGTTTGGACTCAGAGAGCAGGGGCAGAGATGTTTAGTCCAGAAGGGGTTAAGGACCCTAGCGCCGTGGCTTTTGATGCTTGTCAAATGGCTCAAAGCCGAGGCTTTGAAGTGTTAATCATTGATACGGCAGGACGCCTGCACACCCAGGAAAATTTGATGGAAGAGTTAAAGAAAATGAAGAGAGTTATTCAAAAGGTCATTCCAGACGGCCCCCAAGAGACTTTGATTGTTTTGGATGCCAATTCTGGACAGAATGCCCTCACTCAGGCGAGACAATTTCACGATGCGTTAGATTTGACAGGAGCTATTTTAACCAAGCTCGATGGTTCAGCCAAGGGAGGTGTGGCAGTGGGTTTGGCTTGTGAGCTAGGCCTACCCGTGCGCTTGATCGGTGTAGGTGAAGGCATCGGTGATTTACGGGGCTTTGCAGCAAGAGAATTTGTCAATTCTATTCTCTAGAAATACGAGGCCAGTTGACGCAGATGAATATCTCCGTTATCTATATATAGTGGTTTAGTTCCCATTAATGATCCATAAGCTGTTTTTTTTGGATCTAGGAGGAAATTTTGGAAAACGACTCTAAAAAGGATAAAACGGTTTTCGAAACACAAATTGCAGGAATGAGTTTTAAGTTACGAACAGCTCACAATGAAGAAACAGTTAATGAGCTGGTAGATTTTGTAAATAATAAGTTTCAACAGGCGTTGAAGGGAACAAAGAGCGGATCTGTAGCGAATGCCATTGTGTTGGCATCCCTTAATATTGCTGAAGAGTATATGATACTCAAAAAGAAGGCGAGCTTGGAACTTGATAATTTATTAGAAGAAACTCAAAAGATTTCCTCCGATTTGGAACTAGCCCACTGTTCTCAAAATGAGCAAGACAAGGTGTTGGAGACGGATCAGAGTGAAAGTAATAATAATTCATTTGCGAGTTGTTAGCTCCTCTGGGTTTTTTTTGATCTGAATTCATCTGTCATTATGCTTTTTTAGAGAACTCTTATAACGACTGTCACTGCTTGTCAGTCCTAGGGGTTTTTGTATGTCTTTGAAAGTAGACAAAGAGGTTTTAAGAAAGGCTTATCGACAAAAGCGTCGGGCCTTTGTTGAGAAATGTAAAATAAACAGTTCAGTTCAAGGGCTGCCTCAAGAATTGTCGATTCATAAAAGAGTTATTAAACAACTCAGTGGAGTGCTCACTGCCTTAGGGACAGATGGAAGTGTTTGGGGTTCTTATTTGGGCCATTTAAACAGTGAGTTGAATCTGGGATTGTTATCTCCATCGGATTTTGACGGCAAGTTGATAAGATGGGCGTATCCAGTGGTTGAGGGACAGAGACTACGGTTTTTTATTCCTCAAGATGGAGAGAAAAGCTTAAGGGTTGGGGCTTTGGGTATTTTAGAGCCAAATCCAGAATCATCAAAAGAAGTTTTTTTGCAAGATTTAGAAGGAGTCTTGGTTCCAGGTTTGGCTTTTGATTCCCATGGTGGACGATTGGGACAGGGAAAAGGGTTTTACGATAGATTTTTAAAAAATTTTAAAGGTGTAAAGGCAGGAATTGCTTATTCGGTACAGGTGAGTCAGGATTTTTTACCTGTTTCTGAGAGCGATATTCCTATGGATGTGTTGATAACAGAAGATGGGGTTATATCCCCGTCGCATAGGGTTCCATTGGGAGCCTAGACAAAGAAGGTAGAGAGATATGGAAAGCATAAGTATGATAATGATGATTTTAGTTGGGATAGTAGGGTCCGTTGCTGGAGCGGGAATTGTTTTTTTAGTTAAAAAGAAACAGGAAAAGGATAACAAGAGGTCGGCAAAAGTAGAAGCTAATCGAATTGTGAACCGTGCAAAGTCAGAAGTGTCGCGTATGGAACGTGATGCTAAGAATAAGGCCAAAGATTTTGAATCTCGCGCACGTAAGAATGCAGAGACAGAGATTCAAAAGCAAAAGCAAAAATTGCAAAATATTGAGAAAGATCTCGATAGTAAGAAGAAACATATTGCAAGCAAGATGGAATCTTGTGATGAAGAGATTGCTCAGAAGATTCAAGATGTGGAAGAGAGAGAGAAATTGGTTAAATCGGCCAAGATTCGCTTGAAAGAGTTGGAAGATCAATCAGAGAAGAAGTTAGTTTCTCTAAGAGAGAAACTTGTTGTGGCTGCAGGAATGTCACCTGAGGAAGCTAAAAGAGAATTGGTAGAGGCAATGAAGGGCGAGGCTAAGAAAGAAGCTGATAAGTTGGCCTTGCAAATTGAAGTAGAGACGAATGCTGAGGCTGAGAAGAATGCGAAGAAGATATTGAGCTTAGCTATATCCCGTTACGCGGGAGATTATGTTGCTGAACGCACGGTGACGGTGGTGGCACTGCCCTCGGATGAGATTAAGGGTAAGATCATCGGTCGAGAGGGAAGAAATATTCGAACTCTAGAGTCTCTGTGTGGTGTTGATTTAATTGTGGACGATACGCCAGAGGCGGTGGTGATCGCGGGTTTTGATCCTGTTCGTCGTGTGGTGGCTAAGGAGGCTTTGACTCGTTTGATTGAAGATGGTCGTGTTCACCCTGCCCGTATTGAAGAGATTGTAGAGAAGGTTAAAACTGAAATATTCCGTGGAATTCGTGAAGCTGGTGAACGGGCGATGATGGATCTTGGTCTTCAAGATGTGCATCCTGAGATTGTGAATCTTGTTGGTGCCTTGAAATACAGAACGTCCTACACACAGAATCAATACACCCATGTGCTTGAAGTGGGTTTTTTCTGTGGAATTATGGCCGCTGAGTTAGGATTGAGTGTGAAGAAGGCGAGACGTGCAGGAGTGTTCCACGATATCGGTAAGGCATTGGATCACAGTATTGAAGGAAGTCATGCTGTGATTGGAGCTGATTTTATTAAAAAATATGGAGAAGCTCCAGATATTGTCCATGCAGTGAGGGCGCATCATGAGGATGTTCAGCCAGAGACGGCCTTGGCTTTTCTGGTTATTGCTGGGGATAAATTATCAGGTGCGCGTCCAGGGGCTCGTCGCTCGATGATGCAATCTTATATTCAGCGCTTAGAGGATTTAGAATCCATTGCCAATAGCTTTGATGGCGTAATTCGTAGTTTTGCTTTGCAGGCAGGCCGTGAAATCCGTGTGATGGTGGAGGGCGCCCGTGTGACTGATGAACATGCTTTAATGATGAGTCGTGATATTGCTCGCAAGATTGAGAGTGAATTAGTTTATCCTGGACAGATCAAGGTGACAGTGGTGAGAGAGACACGCGCGGTTGAACATGCGAGGTAATCGTGGCATTTCAAGAGCCTAATGAACAATTGCGACAGCTTAAGAAAGGAGCTGTCGATCTTGTTTCTGAACAGGAATTATTAAAGAAGCTAGAAATATCTTTTAAGGAAAATCGCCCGCTTCGTATCAAGGCGGGGTTTGATCCCACTCGTCCTGATTTACATTTAGGACATACGGTATTGTTGAATAAAATGCGTCAGTTTCAGAATTTGGGACATCATTGTATTTTTCTAATTGGTGATTTTACGGGGATGATTGGTGATCCCAGTGGGCGCAATGAAGCACGACCAGCGTTAACGAAGAGAGATGTGGCGGAGAATGCTAAAACTTATGCCAGACAGGTTTTTAAAATTCTCGACTCTAAGAAAACAGAGGTGTCCTACAATTCCCATTGGATGGATAAGTTTCAGGCTCAGGATTTTATTAAGCTCTCCTCTCAATACACAGTGGCGCGTATGTTAGAGAGAGATGATTTTGAAAAGCGTTACAAAGGTGGCATGGCGATTAATATCCATGAATTCTTATATCCCCTTGTGCAAGGTTATGATTCGGTGGCTTTAAAAGCCGATGTGGAGTTGGGGGGAACGGATCAGAAGTTTAATTTACTTTTAGGTCGTGATATTCAAAAATCTTATGCTCATAGCCCTCAGTGTATTTTAACGGTTCCTATCTTAGAGGGCTTGGATGGAGTGCAGAAAATGTCTAAGAGTTATGACAATTACATTGGTGTTGAGGACTCTCCTAAAGACATGTTTGGTAAAACGATGCGGGTGTCTGATGAATTGATGATTCGTTACTACGAGCTTTTAACGGATATTGATGTGGATGGGTTGGAAAAATTAAAAAATGAAATTTCTAATGGAACAAAGCACCCTCGTCAGGCCAAGGTGGAATTGGCTCAAACTCTTATTGAGCGGTTTTACGATAAAAAAGCGGCTGTGAATGCACTTGTGGAATTTGAAAGAATTTTTATAAAGAAGGGCTTACCCGATGATATCCCTGAGATGACCGTATCTGTGGAAAAAGAGATCTGGATTTGCAAATTAATGGTGGATGCTCAGTTAGCGGGGTCAACCAGTGAGGCTAGGCGTTTGGTAAAAGGTAATGCTGTGGAGAGAGATGGTAAAAAGTGTTTAGACCCTCAAGTTAAATGGAATTTAGAAGAAGGGCAGGAATTTGTTTTAAAGGCTGGAAAAAAGAAATTTGTTAAGATTATGGTGCGGGCCTAAGCTCACATAACAAACGTAGAGGATTTTTAATAATGAAGATAAAATTTGTTCCTCAAGATAAAGAGTTTGAAATTGATTCTAATGAGAGTGTTCTTGAAGTCGCTAAGAGAAACGGTATTTTTATTAAGTATTTGTGCAATGGTCAGGCGAGTTGTGCTGAATGTCGTATTCGCATCACTAAGGGTGAACATAATGTTGTGAGTCCTAATGCTAAGGAAATCAGTCAAATCGGTTCTATGTATTATGTTGATAACCGTCGTTTGGCTTGTCAAATTAAGTGTTTTGGAGATGTTGAAATTGACACCTCTGACCATGTTGGCAAGGAGGGGACAACGGTTAAAAAGGCCCGTGGCGCTAAGGAAGAGTCCAGTGCTGTCACAGGTCAGATGTTTGCTTCTCGTAGTGCAGTGGATGAAGATGAAAGACAGGCCAATGAATTGGTGATGAAGCAGGAGAGAGAGCAGCTTCTGCGAAAGTTAAAGACAGAGAGGGGAAGCCAGAGCAGTGGTTTTTATGATAGTCTGAAATCTGGTGTGGATTACCGAGAGTATGATGCTGACAAAGACCAACGTAAAAATAAAAATCATCGTAATAACAATAGCAGTAGAAACGACAAGTGGGATGACGATGAGAAAGAATTGGATCTGAGTAAAGTGGATGAGAATAAAGATTTAGATGTGACAGGTCAGGGAGCAAAGGGGCGTAACCGTCGTAACAACAATCGTCGTCGTCGTAACCATACTGCGAGCAATAGAAATAATAAAAACAGCAGCACTAAGAATGATCGTAAAAAATAACTAACATCTGCATAACGCTCGATAGTGTATTGCAGACGTGGCTGTATAAGTTGTTATGGGATATAATAAGTTTCAGCATCAAGATTTTCCCACGAGCCGTCTTTTTTTATCTTAGGAATAACTCGCCCTTTTTGGTAAAGAAGCTGTTTGTCTTTTTTTCTGAAGGTAAAATACAAAGGATCAACCAGCTTAGAAATAAGCCAGCTAGAGCCAGACATTTTAACGGTAATGACAGGTTCCCCATTGAGCTTGCCTTCCTTAATTTTTTTGTATGTGAAGCCAACGGTCTCTCGACGACTCATAACTCCAAATCTAGTTTTGACTGATTTACCTGAAAGTATCTTCTGCCAATGCTTTTGTAGATAGGGGACCATGGTTGGTCCAACAATAAAATTATCTGTTTTTTTCTCTCTAGATATTTTATTTCCACCATTCTGCTTTTTATAATGAAAGATAACCATCCCTTCTTTTATTTCTATTTTCCCCTTGGTGTTGATCTGTTTTTGCTCGAGAGTGAGACTTGAGAAGTTTCCTCTCTTATCATATTTCATGTCTTGTTCTAGGGCAATTCCACCGGTGGCATTTTTATAAACAGTCTTTACCTTTATTCCCGTAGCGCCCTTAGAAAAGTTCCTATACATCTTAAAAAGAACGTCTTTCTTGTGAGAGTCCATCTTATAAATAGTTCCTATTAATTTTTCTTTAGCAGATTGACCTTCAAAAGAAAAAGAAATTAAAACAAGGAAGGCGAATGTTTTTAAATAGATTGTCACGTCAATACTCTCCAAAAAGTTAAAAAGGTTATTCTCTATAAAGAGTATAGCCTTGTTTTAATTAAAATCTCAAGTAATGAAGGAAAAGTTAAACACTGAAAGAAATGCCGCATCCACAGGACTTAGCAGCATTTGGATTCTCAAAAGTAAACCCATTGCCGTTTAAGCCACCATCGTAATCTAAGGTCATTCCTATAAGGTAAAGATAGCTCTCTTGATCGACCACGACCTTCTCACCGTCATGTTCAAACTCATGATCCTTCGAGTCTTTCTCATTTCCAAAATCCATTTTATAGGACATTCCTGAACACCCCCCTTTCTTAATCAACACTCTGATAAAAGAGTCTGGTGTTAAAGAAGAGTCTTCTTCTTTGAGATTTTTGATTTTTTTAATAGCTTTTTCAGTCAAATGAATCATAGCTCGACTCTACCATGATTGGGAATAAAGGTAAAATATAAAAGAATAATATAAAAGAATAATAGAAAATTAGACTGTTTTCCGGCTTTTAGTATAAGCATTAATTAAAACCTCAGCAGCTTTCTCAATGTGTGCTGCCGTTGTCCAGCGTCCCAGCCCAAGGCGATAGGTTGTTCGTGTAGAATCATCGCTGAGGCCAATGGCTTTGAGGACGTAGCTTCCGGCCGTTGAGGCTGAGGAACAGGCTGAGCCAGTGCTCACAGCGATAGGACTCAAGTGGAGAAGCATCTCGTCAGGGTTGACGCCAGAAAACGAGAGATTTGCGTTATGGGAGAGGCGCTTCGTAGGATGGCCATTTACTTTTATGTCAGGAATAGAATTTCGTACTTTCTCGACAAGTAGGTTTCGAAGGCCTTCAAGTCGACTATTCTCTTCAGCCATTTTTTCTATGGCTATTTCACAGGCTTTACCAAGACCTACAATACCGGGAACATTGACAGTCCCTGAACGTAAATCCCTCTCCTGACCACCGCCGATAATTAATGGTTCTAAAAAACATTTAGGAGATTGGCTGCGGATAAAGAGAGCGCCACTCCCTTTAGGCCCGTAGATCTTATGCGCAGAGAGAGAGAGGAAATCGATTCCTAAGTCATTTACATCTATAAATATCTTCCCAATAGCTTGGGTGGCATCTGTGTGAAAAAAAACATCATTGGCTTTTGCGACCTTACCAATCTCTTTAATGGGATTAATAGTACCAATTTCATTATTGGCAAAAATAACACTTATAAGAATAGTGTTGCTCTTTATGGCATTTTTAATTTGTTCAGCTGAGATTTGTCCATACTGATCTACAGGGAGAATGGTGAGTTCTGCACCTTGCTTATGGGCTCTAGAAAATGGTTGTAGAATCGATTTGTGCTCGGCATTGGTGGTTATGATATGAGGTTTTCCCGGTCCTGCCCATTGATTTAAAATGCCTTGTAAAACCCAATTATTAGCTTCTGTAGCTCCGCTAGTAAAAGTAATCTCTTTGGGTTTAGCTCCGAGAATATTGGAAACCTGTTTACGTGCAGTATTGATAGCTGTATTTCCATCCCAACCATAGGAGTGCATGGAGCTTGATGGGTTGCCAAAAATTTTTGTAAAAAATGGGAGCATAGTTTCAAGAACGAGAGGGTCTACGGGGGTAGTTGCGTGGTAGTCCAAGTAAATTGGCATATCAGTCATTCGTTTTCCCTCAGTGTGTCAATATCTAATTTGTAACCACTTCAACGTGTTTTTAACCGAAAGACTTTAAAAACAGGCCTAAGACGTGACTCTATTCTAATATCTGGTGGAGGTTTTTTTGACAAGATAAAAGAGCTTTTTTTGCCAGAGGTTTGCAGGATAAAAGAAGGTGTGAATTGTTTAGGAATCGTTGGCAAGGACTTGTCATTTTAGATCTTTGTGTTATATCCCATGTGTCAATTCCCTATTAATTTGGAGATGATTGTGAATGATTTTCGTGAATTAGACCTCTTTAATCCCACAGAAGAACACACAATGTTGCGTGAAATGGTTGCGACTTTCACCCAAACGGAAGTAGAGCCGCAGGCCGAGGAATATGATCGAGAGGAAAAATTTAATCTAAAGTTATTTAGAAAACTAGGCACACTGGGTTTATTGGGAATCACCGTTCCTGAAGAGTTTGGTGGCTCAGGGATGGATGCAGTGGCGGCTGTTATTGCCCATGAAGAGATATCCTATTCTGATCCAGGGTTTTGCTTAGCCTACCTGGCCCATGCGATGCTTTGTACAAATAACATAGCTGTTAACGCTAGTGATGAGCAAAAGAGAAAATACCTACCAAAGCTTTGTTCAGGGGAATTTATTGGCGCCATGGCAATATCTGAGCCCCATGTAGGTACGGATGTCTTGGGCATGAGCACGACGGCTGTTAAAAACACTGAGGGTTATCTTATAAATGGTGAAAAAATGTGGATTACTAATGGGGCTGTCGATGACCAAAAGACCCTCTGTGATTGTGTGTTAGTTTATGCCAAAACAGGTGAAAAAAATGGCAGAGCATTACTCTCAACATTCATTGTCGATAAGAGAGATTCTGGATTTTTAGTTGGACAAAAGATAAAGGGAAAACTGGGAATGCGAGGTTCCAATACGGCTGAGTTGGTTTTTCAAAACTGCAATGTTTCATCGAAGTCCATTATTGGAGAAGAAGGCGACTCTATGTTACACATGATGAAAAATCTAGAGATTGAGAGATTAACCCTGGCTGCTCAAAGTATTGGTATAGCCCGTCGTTGCATAGATGTGATGGTGAAGTACTCTAATGAGCGAATTGCTTTTGGCAAGGAGCTATCTTATTTTGGTCAGATACAAAAATATATTGGTGAGAGTTACGCTGAGTATAAGGCGGCAAAGACCTATGTGTACAATACGGCAAGGGCCTTAAGTCTTTCAAATCATGGTCATCGTTTGGATTCGGACGGAGTAAAACTTGTTGCAACGACGATGGCTAAGAGTGTAGCTGATCGAGCGATTCAAGTTCTAGGTGGTTATGGTTACGTGTCAGAGTATGTGGTGGAAAGACTTTGGAGAGATGCTAAACTATTAGAAATCGGTGGAGGAACTTTAGAGGCTCATCAGAAAAACATCACCTATGATTTATCTAAAAGTGACTTAAAAAGTGTTCTTTGAGGGGCCTGAAAAGAAGGTTGAAGTTATTATTAAAAAATCGTGGGGGTCTCTACGAGAAATACCTAAGAGGACTTGGAAAGATATTGTTCACAAAGCTAAGGCTTGTATCCTATCTCAAGTGAGTAACGAACATTGTGACGCTTATCTTTTGTCAGAGTCTAGTTTGTTTGTGTACAATGACCATTTTGTGATGATCACCTGTGGAACGACAACTCTGGTGGAAGCTGTTACGGAGTTTCTAAAAACAGTGCCAGTGGATAATATCGAGACTCTTATCTATGAGCGTAAGAACGAGCATTTTCCCCATTACCAGAAGTCAAATTTTTTTGAAGACATATATAAATTAGAAAAAATCTTACCAGGAAAAGCATGGCAGTTTGGTGATGAAGACAACCATCACCTTCTATTATTCCAGATGGGCAGTTCGTATCAGCCTGAAGAGGATGATATGACCGTAGAGGTTTTAATGCATGGGATTCAAGGGGAAGCTAAAACTTTTTTTAAAGATATACATCAGTCTAAAGAAAAAATAAAAAAATTAAAAATAGCGGATATTTTTTCTGGTTTCTTGGTAGATGACCATTTGTTTGAGCCATTGGGTTATTCTTTGAATGCCATAAAAGAAAACTGGTATTACACAATTCATGTGACTCCAGAAGAACTAGGTTCCTATGTGAGCTTTGAGACTAATTATTTTTTACAAGAAAGCTTGCACGAGATT
The DNA here is from genome assembly GCA_965217115.1 of Bdellovibrionales bacterium. Taxonomy (GTDB): domain Bacteria; phylum Bdellovibrionota; class Bdellovibrionia; order Bdellovibrionales; family CAYMLA01. Next base: position 1,942,837 of record OZ244239.1, read on the forward strand.
GTCGAAAAGGTTTTAGCGATATTTCAGCCAGAATCTTGTGATGTGATTGTTTTCCATAAAGAGCAGAGAGGTGTTGAGGATTTAAAAGGTTATCGTTTACGAAGTCACATCGAAGAATATTTAGGTGGATACAGTGTTTCATTTAAGCATTTTTATCAACCACAGTTGGGGCCGAAAAGGGCATTTAGGGTTTAATCTTCTATTAAAAATAAAAAAGGCCTCGATCTTAACGATCGAAGCCTAAGAAGATTATTTAAACAAGACCAATGGGAACCTACCAGTCTCCAAATTTTTTATCGATGGCGTCACCAATAAGATCTCCAAGACCACTGTCGGTGCCTTCCTGCTCACAAACCATGTAGTCTTCATTATTTTTAAGTCTACGACAGACATTAGCATCAGATTTACTCCAGAAATCCACATGACCGCTGCATGCAGACGCCGCTTTGGATCTAGCTACAGCTAAAGTTTTGCCCTTACCTTCATAGTAGGATCTTCGACCAAAAGTATTAATTGGAGGATCATAGTGGCAGACCCACTCTCCTTCATCACCATCTATAAGTTTACCAAAAACATCTCCTAGTTTGTTAGCAAAAACGCTTCCTGATACCAAAAGAACACTTAATACGATTAATGCTTTTTTCATTTACATGCCTCCCATGTTTTTTTATAAGTTAAGCCAAGGGTTGTAGTCTAAAAAAAATTTTGAGCCAAGTTATTCTGGTTATTCTGGAGGCTTTGAATTTTTTACAAAAAACGGGGTGTACATACCTCCATGTCTTCTCTATGATGGGAAGCAAATTGAAGGGCCATTTTTTTAATGCACTTTATTAGAGAACTAACCTAAGGTAGAACGTCAATGATTTCTTTGTTTAATAGAGGTTTGATTTATGGATAATGAGAATGAAATGCTTTATCGACATGCCGATATGTGGGTGACAGAGAAGTACAAAGATCTCTTGAGAATATCCTACCGTATTAAGAAAACTTTATATTCTGAGCGAAGTGATTTTCAACAAATAGATATGGTAGACACTTTGGGATATGGTAAAATGTTACTCAATGATGGGCTGGTTATGGTGACAGAGCGTGATGAATTTGCCTATCACGACATGATAGCACATGTGCCTTTATTTGTGCATCCCGATCCTAAAAAGGTTCTGGTGATTGGTGGAGGTGATGGCGGAACGATTCGTGAAGTTTTGCGCCATAAGAGTGTCGAGAAAGCTTGTTTAATCGAAATAGACCCTTGCGTCTTAGAGGCCTGTGAAAAACATATACCGCAGATGGCTAGTGCCTTAAAAGATAAACGATGCGTGGTTCGAGTAGAGGATGGGGTTAAGTTTGTCTCTGAGACAAAGGATAGGTTTGATGTTATTATTATAGATTCAACCGATCCTATTGGACCAGCAACACCCTTGTTCGGCGAAGAGTTCTATAAAAACGTGAAGGGAATTCTTAAAGATAAAAATGGCATTGTTGTCTCTCAGGGAGAATCACCTTTTTATGGTGTTGTAGAACAGAAATCCTTATTAAAGGTCTTGAAGACACAGTTTGAGAGAGTTCATATGTATAATTTTTCTAATATGACTTATCCAGGGGGGTTGTGGTCCTTTACATTTTCCTCTGATGCCATTTGTCCTATTGCTGATTTTAAGAGAGAGCGAGTGAAGTTATCTAAAATGGAGTTTCAATACTATAATGCAGATATTCACAAAGGGGCATTTTTTCTACCACAATTTCAGAGAGAAAACTTTAAGGGTATTTTGTCAGATCTACCAGGGGAATTTTAATTGGCGAATCTTCGTTTTCCCTATAGCGATCCTCTAAAATATCAAGGGTATAGTTTTAGTGTAGATAAGGTGTTGTCCACTGTTGGCGAGATGCTCACGCAAGAGCGTCGACAGAAAATCACCGAAATCGTAGAGGACCGTACCTACAATGTGTGCCTTGTTCTAGATCAGATTTATGACAGGGGAAATGCCAGTGCAGTTATGCGTTCGGCGGAAGCGATGGGGTATCAAACGATTCATGTGATTGAAACAGATGAAAAATTTAAGGAAGCCAATCGCGTGACTCAAGGAGCTGATAAGTGGCTTCATATTGAAAGGTGGAAGACCCCTATGGGTTGTGTTCAGCGTTTGAAAGCAGAGGGGTATCAAATTTGCGCGACAAGCCTGGAGGCGAGTGTACCTATATCAGAGGTTGACTTCACTCAACCGACAGCGTTGGTTCTGGGTAACGAAAAAGAGGGAGTGTGTCAGGAGATATTAACTCATTCTGATGTTAATGTGATTTTGCCAATGCAAGGCTTTGTTCAGAGTTACAATATTTCGGTTGCAGGAGCTTTATGTTGTTATCATATATATCAAGATCGTGTGAGACGTCAGGGCTTCCATGGGGACTTAAGTTCTCAAGAAAAGGAAATATTAAAAGCCCATTATTTTTTACGTTCTCAACCATTAGGGGTTGATGTTTTAAATCTATAGGAGTTTTTATGTCTAAAGAGAGTCAAGAAGCAAATAAATATGGAACGGAAATAATTAAAAATAATAGATTGGAGGCCTTTGAGAATAGGACCCAGGTTCGTCGGTACACGGTTGATTTTAATTGTCCTGAGTTTACGTGTCTTTGTCCAATATCAGGCTTTCCAGATTTTGCAACAATCAATATATCTTATGTTCCTGACAAGCAATGCGTGGAGTTGAAATCGTTAAAACTTTATCTTAATAGTTTTAGAGATAAAAATATTTACCACGAGGATGTAACAAATATTATCCTACAGGATTTAATAGATCTACTGGACCCTTGGGAGGTTAAGGTAGAGGGAGACTTTAATGTGCGTGGTAATATTAAAACTGTTGTTACGGCATCCCATGCAAAATAAATGCACTCACTTTAGAGGGGAGCGGTTTAATCTTCTATTAAAAACAAAAAAGGCCTCGATCTTAATAATCGAAGCCTAAAGACATTAAATCAGTCAGTGTGACCTTGAGAAACTAAAATATTAGTCGTCTTCATTTTTAAGGATGAGTTTTACATATTTAGTCGATATTGCAACCCCCTCACTATGAAGACAGATATAGTGTTTTCCATCAGAAGGCAGTATGGTGACAGCTTTGTCTTGATCAATGATGAGATCATCGGCTTGATCTTGCTCCTCATACTGCAAAATATTAAGTTCGTTGTCGCTATCACACGGGCCTTCAATATTATTCTTCTGATTGTAAGTGCATTCGTCAACTGCAGAGTAGAGAGAATAGCCTCGTAGAAACGCAACTTTTTTATCATTCACTTTCTTTATGAGAAGAGTGCAATAATTCTTCTTATAACCCGGCGGTTCGTCTGGATTGCTTGAATCAGTCGCAGAGGAGCCTCCTCCTGAACAATGGGTAAGAAAAACTGTGAGACCTATGTATAGGATCGTTTTTGTTAAATAACTTGTCGCTTTCACTGTATTAAACTCCTTAGTCGAAATCCCAGTCGTTGAGACTTATAAAAGCAAAGAGTGTACCAAGTGAAAATGGACCTAAGGCTAAGAAAGTCTGGTTTTTTGTTTAAAGACTCTCAGGTGTATAAAAGATATTTGTTTTTCTTAAGATTTCAGGAGTTATTCCCGTTGTTTTTCCATATAACTGGCTTCCTTTAATGGGCAACCCTATGATTAGAGAGTGCCTGTCGTTTAGATCTGCGACGAAAGTCTCGTTAATTTTGAAAAAAACCTGGGCAAACTGTAATTTTTTGTCGATTTATTGCACTTACTTGGGTAGAGACTAAATATAATTAAAAACAAGGGAGATATCATGGGTCATAAGAGATATAGAGACTGTCGTTTTTTCTTCTTAGCCCCTTTTTTCTTAATACCGATCTTAATGTTTTCCCCAGAGTCTCTCCCATTGACTCAGAATGGGACAAAGGGTCTTAAAGAGGCCGTGTTTGCCGGGGGATGTTTTTGGTGTATGGAGCCGCCTTTTGAGAAATTAAAAGGGGTTAAAGCTGTGGTCTCTGGTTATGCAGGTGGGGTGAAAAAAAATCCGACTTATAAAGAGGTTGCCAGGGGTCAAACCAAACATGTTGAAGCAGTCAAAGTAGTGTATAATCCAAAAGTCATTTCTTATCAGAGTCTACTGCAAGTGTTTTGGCGCAACATCGACCCTACGGACAATGGAGGGCAATTTGTTGATAGAGGACATCAATACACGTCAGCAGTGTTTTTCAATAATAAAAAAGAAAAGGCGATTGTTGAAAAGTCAAAAAAGAGATTGGGAGAATCTAAAAGATTTAAAAAAGCGATTGTTACCCGTATACAACCTCTAAGTGCTTTTTATAAAGCTGAAGATTATCATCAAGACTACTACAAGACCAATCCGTTACGATATAAACTTTATCGTTATAACTCAGGTAGAGATCAGTTTATAGATAAACACTGGGGAAAAGAGCGTAATTATCTTCCTAAAAAACCATTGAGTTCAAAGTATGTGAAGCCAACTCGCGAAGAGCTAAAAAAACGCCTAACAAGTAAGCAGTTTTATGTGACTCAGGAAAATGGAACAGAACCTCCTTTTAGAAATAAATACTGGAATAATAAGATGAAAGGGATTTATGTGGACGTAGTTTCTGGAGAGCCTCTCTTTAGTTCTTTGGATAAATTTAAATCGGGGACAGGCTGGCCTTCATTTTCTCGTCCATTACAAAGTAAAAATATTATTAAGCGTGAAGATAGTTCTCTGTTCGTAAAGAGAATTGAAGTTCGTTCAAAGAATGGAGACTCACACTTGGGCCATCTTTTTAATGATGGTCCTGCTCCGACGGGCTTGCGTTACTGCATTAACTCAGCAGCATTACGATTTGTCTCCATTAAAAATATGAAAAAAGAGGGATACAGTGAGTTACTAAAGTTTTTTAGAGACTAGAACAGAGGTTTTATCCACAGAATTTGTTCTCGACCCGGCCCATTGGAAATAACGTCTATTGGTACTTCGATGTTTTTATCAATAAAATTAATATAATTTTGTGCAGCTTGTGGGAGTTCCCTTATTTGTTTGGCATTGCTAATATCACTTTTCCATCCAGGCAGCATTTCGTAGACGGGCTCTACTTTGGAGAGAACTTCTTGATCGGTGGGAAAAACTTTCGTTTCTTTGCCATCGTAGCGATAAGCAGTGCAAATTCCAATCTCATCAAAATGGCTGAGAACATCTATTTTTGTTAGAACAATGGATGTAATACCGCTAACTCGTATGGCATATCTAAGAGCGACTAAATCGATCCATCCACAGCGTCGAGTGCGTCCTGTTGTGGCTCCAAACTCGTGTCCTTTTTCTTGAATATCTTTACCAATATCATTTAGTAGCTCTGTTGGAAAAGGTCCTTCACCAACTCTTGTTGTATAGGCCTTGGTTATACCGACAATTGTTTGCAGGACAGATGGTCCTACTCCTGCTCCAAGGCAGGCTGAGCCAGCAATTGTCGATGAGCTTGTCACGTAGGGGTAGGTTCCATGGTATAGATCTAGAAGGACCCCCTGGGCGCCTTCGAATAAAACGTGTTTCCCCTCTTTAAGAGCGGTATGGATAAGGTGAGAACTATTAGAGCATCTGTAGGGTTTCAATATTTTAGCTAATTCTAAAAGCTCTTGATAGAGAGTTTCAAGATCAATGGTCTCTTGGTTGAAAAACTCTTTGAGAAGGAAATTTTTTTCTTCCAAAGTTTGAGATAATTTTCTTTTTAAAACATCAGGGTGAAAGAGATCACTGATAAGAAGGGCTTTGCGTGAAGCTCTGTCTTCATAGCATGGCCCTATACCACGCCCCGTTGTACCGAGTTTATTATTTCCAGCTTTAAGCTCACGGGCTGTGTCTATGGCCTTGTGATAAGGCATTACTAGAGTGGCTTGATCTGAAATAAGTAATTGCTCAGTATTTTGTAAATAACCAGCTTTCTTGAGGGAATTAATTTCTGAGACTAATTTTTCAGGATCAATAACGACGGCAGTGCCGATAACACATTTTGTTTTTCCATGGAGGATTCCAGAGGGAATAAGGTGGAGAATAGTGGACTTGCCATTAACAACCAGTGTGTGACCAGCATTGGCCCCTCCTTGATAACGAACGACATAGTGGACATTAGAGGAAAAAACATCGACAATTTTCCCCTTTCCTTCATCTCCCCACTGGGAACCGACGACCACAATTCCAGGCATTAGCTCTCCTGATACTTGAAAAAAATTTAAGTTTAGAACTCTTTTTAAGAATGTCTTGTCTTAGATGAATAGGCAAGATGTCGTTCGGAGATTCATGCTATGTCGCAATGGGCAATTGATGATGAATGTCTTCGGTACCATTGCCTGTCAGGAGGGAGAAGATCATCTAAGGATTCGTTGTTGAAGTGGGCTTCAACTTTGTTAAGGGATTCTAAAGAAGATTTTCTGAGTGCTTCGTTCGTTGTCACTCCTAGATGGGGTGAGAGGATGACATTGTCACAATGGAGTAGGGGGTGACCGAGAGGGAGAGGTTCCTGTTCAAACACATCTAAACAAGCACCTGCTATGATTTTTTTTTGCAGAGCTTCTACGAGGTGACCTTCGTGAACGGTAGAACCACGGCAAGCATTTATGAGAAGACACCGTGGGGGCATCTTAATTAAATTATTCTTATTTATCATGTGATGCGTTTCCTGGGTGAGGGGAACGTGAAGGGTGACGACATCAGAGTTTCTAAGCAGATCATCTAACTGTGAATAGCGCGTGTAGTTTAAGTTTTCCCCGTTCACATATGGGTCATGGTATTGAATTTGGCAGCCATAAGCTTTGAGTATACGGGCCACGTGCTGCCCGATGCGGCCCATGCCGACAACACCTATTTTTTTTCCTTCTAATTCAGAGCCTATTAACTGTGAGCGATCCCAGTGGGCTGAGTGAATTTGTTTCGTCGCTTGGAATATTTTTTTAAAGAAACAATGGAGTAATAACAAGGTGAGCTCTGCAGTGCTGGCAATATGAGCATTGGGCGTGTGCGCAGTGGCGATGTTAGATTTTCGTGTTGCATCTAAATCAATGTGATCAAAACCACTAGTGGCCGTAATAATAAGTTCTAGATGGGGGCAGAGTTTTAAAAAATCGGTTGTGATTTTTGTTTGTGAACGAATGATAATGGCGTTTGCAGTTTGCAATTGCCGTTGAATTTCTTTTTCTGTTGGCCCAGCGATTTCGATATCAAAGGGCCAGGGCTTCTCTTTAAGGAGTGTTTTATCAAAGCGGCCAATAATAAGAGTTTTTGGTTGATTTTCCATGGGTGCTTATTCGTACTGGCTTAGAGGTTTAAGGGTTAAGAGCGATTTTTCTAATTGATTCTCAGTGATACTAGGGATTGTTTTTTGTAGGGCGATAAACAAGAGTTCGTAATTTTTTTTAGTAATATATCCCATGTGTCCAATACGTAGAATTTTACCCTTTAACTGGTCTTGTCCTCCCATGGTAGTCATGTCATGAATTTGTTCTAATTGGGAACGAACAGTCTGGCTGTCTATGGAGCCTTCGGGAAGTTCAACGGCAGTTAAAGAGGGGCTTGGGTGAAGGGGGAAAATTTTAAACCCCATTTCTAAAAGTCCTTGGCGCACACACTGAGCTCTTAGGGAGACTTTATTAAGATGTTGTTTCAGAGATGGAGTTAATAGCTCCTGTAAAGCGGAATGTAGGCTTCTTATTAAAGTAACAGGAGAGCTAAAGTGAGTTTGTCTCTTCTTGTAAGATTTAAACTCAGCTTCGAGGTCCCAATAAAATTTAGGGCAGGAGGATTTTCGTGACGCTTGCCATGCTTTTTCTGAAAGGCAGATGAAGGAAAGCCCTGTCGGAAGCATGAAAGCTTTTTGTGAACCGGCAATTAAAACATCAATACCCCATTTATCAAATGGGAGATCATAGGCGCCGACAGCTGTGATACCATCGACAATGAAGAGGGTTGATTGATATTGATGCTGTAAAATTTGACCGATGTCTTTGATTGGATGAATAGCTCCTGTGCTTGTTTCGCAAGCTTGTGTGATGACGGCACGACACTGAGGATTTTCCTTAAGGAGGGATTTTATTTTCTCAATCTCTGCGCTCTCTCCCCAGGAAACAGCATAGGGGATGACTTCAACTCCGTAGGCTTGACATATCTGTGACCAGCGTTGTCCAAACTTACCTGACTCAATAACGATGACTTGTTCTTTAGGTGATAGGGTATTAACTATGGCGGCTTCCATAGCTCCACTTCCAGTTGAACATAAAGTGAGAACGGGCTGTTCGGTTTGGAAAACCTTCTTGAGATTTTGTGCAACATTTTGAAAAATCTCTTCAAACTCTGGAGTGCGATGATGAATTATTGGCTGAGATAAGGTCTCTAGAATTTTTGGTGAACAGGGAACTGGGCCTGGTGTGAGGAGATTTTTGTGACTCATTATCCCATTCTCATTGTTAGAGGAAAAGACGTCAAGTAGAGATGGTCCCATTTCCACGTCCAACACGCTCTATAGAGTTCTTTTATGGGGTCTTCCATCTTTAGTTCATATCAGACAATGACTGGACTAATGTCGATAGCCAAGTCTAAAAATAGGCCCCATGTTCTCTATAGAGCAAGGGGTGTGCTCGACTCTTCTGAAACATACTGCGATGGGCATAGGCAAAATATTTTTCTTTAAAACACTCTGTCAGTTAGAGTAGTATATTGCATGTTTTGTGAAAAAAGGAGTTTTTAGTGCAACCGCAGAAAATATATTTAAAAGATTATCAGAGATCAGATTTTCTTATTGAAACCGTGACGATTCAATTTGATCTTTACGAAAGTCATACGCGAGTTACGAATGAGATGGTTTTTTATCAAAATAAAGAGATAGAGAGAATATCTAATGATCTCTCTCTGGATGGAGATGGTTTAGAAATTTTGAGTCTAAAAATAATGTCAATAGAGGATTCAGATGCGTCTAATGGTGAATGGAATGTGTTAAAGGAAACAGAGTACAGCAAGTCTAAGAATGGGTTAAAGATATGTCATGTTCCAGAGAAATTTAAGTTGCAAGTGGTAACAAAGATTTTTCCGGAGAAGAACACTTCCTGTGAGGGTCTTTATAAATCTGATGGATTTTATGTGACTCAAAATGAAGCTCAGGGTTTTCGTAAAATAACTTACTTCCTCGATCGTCCAGATGTGATGTCATTGTATAAAACGGTAATAACTGCGGATAAAGAAAAGTACCCTGTCTTGTTATCCAATGGGAATTTGCTAGAAGAAAAAACTTTGCAGGGAGGTCGCCATCAAGTTGTGTGGGAAGACCCTTTTAAGAAGCCTTGCTATCTTTATGCACTTGTGGCTGGGGACATGGGCATGATTAGAGGTGCGTTTGTAACAAAGAGTGGGCGCCATGTAGATTTACGTATTTATAGCAATAGAGGAAACGAAGATCGTTGTTCTTATGCGATGGAGTCTTTGCAGCGTTCAATGAAGTGGGATGAAGAGCGCTTTGGCTTAGAGTATGATTTGGATATTTATATGATTGTGGCAGTGAATAGTTTTAATGCAGGAGCGATGGAGAACAAAGGGTTGAATATTTTCAATGCGAGCTATGTTTTGGTAGATTCGCAGACAGCGACAGATAGTGATTTTCGCAATGTAGAAGCTGTGGTAGGCCATGAGTATTTTCATAATTGGACTGGAAATCGTATTACGTTGAGAGATTGGTTTCAGTTAAGCTTAAAAGAAGGACTAACGGTGTTTAGAGATCAGGAGTTTGTCTCTGACCTCCACTCTCGAAGTGTAAAAAGAATTGATGATGCGAAGCACCTGCGGAATAGCCAATTTGCTGAGGACGCTGGTCCGATGGCCCATCCTGTGAGACCAGAGTCGGTGTTTTCTGTGGATAATCTTTTTTCATTAACGATTTATGAGAAAGGAGCTGAGCTTATTCGCATGCTTTATACTTTCTTGGGGAGAGAGGGGTTTTGCCAAGGGATAGGTAAGTATGTGGAGCTTTACGATGGGCAGGCGGTGACGACAGATAATTTCATACATGCTATGGAGTTGTCTAGTGGTCGTGAGTTTTCTCAATTTTGTCGTTGGTACAGTCAAGCAGGGACTCCAAAATTATCTGTTCAAGGTGATTATAATGAAAAGGATCAAGTCTATACACTAGAGATGGAGCAGTCTTGTGAGTCCACTCCAGATCAACCGGGGGACTTAAAAGAACCTTTTTATTTTCCTTTATCAATGGGTCTTTTAGGGGAGGATGGCGAAGAGCTAAATTTAGTTATTAATGGTAAAAATTTAGGAAAAGAGGCAACGTTGACAGTTTCAGAGAGAAGGCATCTTTTTAAGTTTGAGGGTGTAAAGAGAAAACCTATCCCGTCTTTCTTAAGAGAATTCTCCAGTCCGATTCATTTAGAGTTTAATTATAGCGATGATGAGTTGAGTTTTTTAATGGTTCATGAAAAAGACTCTTTTGTTCAATGGGAGGCGATGCAAGAGTTGACCTTGCGTGTGCTTAGAGAAAAAGTCGATCCTCTCAGAGATGGAAGCGGGGAAACTGAGGCTTTGGCTAGTTATTTACAGGCTTATGGGGCCTTGTTAAAGAGAGAAGATTTAGATTTAGCTTATAAAGCACAGCTCATAGAGCTTCCGAATTTGAGTTATTTAGCAGAGACAATTGGGTGGCATCATTTGGAGAGGGTCTGCGAAGCCAGAGTTTTCTTATCGAGGGCTTTATTTGAGATCTATGAAAGGTCCTTTTTGGATATTTATAGCCGTTTAAATATTGTGAATGACTATGATTTATCTCACGCAGAGATAGGGCGTAGAAGCTTAAAAAAATGTTGTCTGCAGTTTTTATTAGAGGGATCGGAGAGTTACAATGCTCTTGGTGTAGAGCAATTTAAGAAAGCTAATAATATGACAGACAAATTAAGTGCTTTATCAGCGCTATCTCGTAGAGAGAGTTCTGAGGCTTCAAAACTGCGGGAAGAATTTTATAATGAGTACAAAGGTAAGCCGTTGGTTTTTAATAAATTTTTAAAAGTAGTGGCTCACGCTGAATCTACGGGTTTAGATGAGTTAAGGGAAGTGGCAGAGCTTCCTGAATTTGACATGAATAATCCTAATTGTGTTCACAGTCTTTTCCATGGGTTTGCCTCTCAAAATATAAAGTCATTCCATAATGGGGATAATGACTGTTATGGTTTTTTTGTGAACTTAATCTCAGACAGAGATAGGGAAAATGCCCATGTCGGGTCTCGTTTGGCTTCGGTGTTTAATATATGGAAAAAATTGAGTATTGAACGCCAGGAAAGAATAGAGCCGCTGCTTAAAGGCCTTATTGATGGTGGCAAATTGTCAAGTAATAGCTACGAAATAATTTCTAAAAGTTTTCCGTGATTTTTTGAATATAATTATGGGCTTTTTATGGGGGTGGGTGGGAATTCTCTTCTGGAGCTATTCCCTAATCCCATTGTTTTTATTGATAAAAGGGAGTTTGAAGGGGGAGGGGCTAAAAAATAACGCGTAGAGTCACAGGATTGAGCTATAGTTGGAGTTTTCACAAAAAAAAATGTACTCTTTATACCTACTTTGCGAACCTTTTCTGGGGGAGCTAAGGGGGGTCATGCTTAGATTTAGAAAATTGGAAACAGAGGCAGATCTACAGGAATTCTGTGATAGTTACGGTCGTTCTGTTAGCAAGAGAATCGGCGAAAATTATCGCACCACCCTAGCTGGAGCGATGAAAAAGACGAAGGTCGTTGGGGTTTACCAGAACGGAGAGATGATTGGTGGTTATGCTCTGAGTAAAGTGCCCCACACAGCACTGGGCCTTCTCACTGAAGAGAATAAAAATAAAATGAGAGAGATGGCACCTCTTGAGTCGTTCTGCGATTTAGGGAGTATTTGGAAAAAAAAGGGATTCTCAAAGTTTCTTTTTAAGAATATTGTCTGGCCTAGAATTATGTTGGAGACTCTTTTCTTTTATCCTAGCAAGAAAAACATCATCGGTTATGTGGCGACAGGACATGGTCGAGCAGATGCCTACTTTCTTGCGAAGCCAGTCTATCTACAAAACTCAACTGTTACGGGTGAGGTGAATGTTTTTGTTTTAGATAGAAAAACTTTATTACTTGCTTTTTTGGCGGCCTTCCTCGTTGAGTCGTTTGTAAAACCTTTTAAGCGTTTAATAAAAAAAACCCACACTCCCCCAGAGAGCAAACAAGTTTTTAAACAGAATTTAGATTTCGACTTTAAGGAAGATAGCCAAAGAGATAAAGGTCGAGATAGAGATAGAGATAGAGATGTCCTTCCTCAAGAGGAAGGGTTTAAAGAAGATTTTAGTGATCTCACTTAAAAGGGAGTTTCTTCTCGAAATTTTCTCGGTTTTCTTTATTCTCTTTATTCCTGGTATTGTTTGGGGCATCACATTTTTATTTGCAATTCAGTCTTTCCAAGAAGCGCGATACGAGGCCCTTCTTCTTTTACCTTTTGTGGCCTCTTTAACCTGTATATTAGTGGTCTTTCTTTTTAGGCTTCTATTGCCTAAATTAAAGCCAGGAATTTATGACACCAAGACAGATTTAATGCCTGTTTTTTGGTATCTCCATATGTGTCTCAACAGAGGTGCTATATCAACAGGGCTTTTGTTTATTATCAGAAGTTCCAATATTTTAAAATATCTCCATTTAAAAGCTCTTGGTGCTAAAGTGGCTTATACTGCCAAGTACTCAATGGATTTGGTGATTTCAGACCCCTCCTTAGTTACTATAGAAAGTGATGTTGCTATAGGAGGGCAGTGTTTCATAGCTTCTCACCTTGTCATTGGTAGAAGACTTGTCTTAGGAAAGGTTCATTTAAAAAGAGGGGCCTTTATTGCTTATGGGAATGTGATCGCTCAAGGAACTGTTGTTGGAGAAAAAGCTGTCATTGGTATTGGGAATTATCTTTATCGAGATAAAATTCCAGACAACGAGAAGCTTGGTCGTTTCGCTTGGTCAAAAGGGTCTCCTAAAGCTCGAGAAGCTACTGGACAAAAACCATAGAAAATCTTATCAGCCCAGGCTTTATGGAATTCAATCAGCACGACAGATGAGTTGTTCACAATAAGTGCAGTCATTCAAAATAGCCTGACAGACTCCTATGAACCCCCTTGGGCTTTAGGAAAAGAACCTGACTCCGCCTTTGTTAACTATGGGTTTGGCCTATGATAATAAATGAAGTGACCTCTTTTAAGGGATGTTCTAGAATATAGCAGATTTAAACCTTTCTTTGCTGGAGTTGGAGGAATAGTGATCAAACTCTCTCAGATATTTATTCTTAGTTTCAGTGTATTTTTTCTTCAAACCTCTGTTGTTTCGGCTAATCTTTCTGGAGATGCTAAGGGGATTTTGAAGGTTTTGCCACAGAAAAAACTTACTTTAGACATGGTTCTTCAGCAGGGTCTGAACTCAGACAGTTTTGAAATCATTGGAGTTCAAGGATTGCAAAAGGAATTATTGAATTTTTCAAGAAGAGCCCCCCTGGCCGTGGGGTTTTCAGGCCGTATCGTCGAGGGGAGTGATAAATCGTCGCCCCATCGCCCTGGCTCATCTTACAACGCCCAGTCTCTAATAGGTGCTCTAAGTGTGAGTAAGGCTTTTTTATCAGGAACATCTCTCTCGTTGCAGTCTAATTATCAGAACATAGATTCTCGTTCCACATCCTTTCTAGGGCAAGGTGACGGAATCCACTCTCAGTATCATGAGAATAAAATTGTATTCAATCTAAGACAGGATTTGTGGAAAAATTCTTTTGGTTATGCCACGAGAAAATCTTTGGAATCCTTAGAGGTCCAAGAGAGAAATGTGACTAACGAAGTTTCTGTGAATATCGAGAATTGGGCCTATGAGCTCTTGCATAACTACTACAACACCTGGTTGTTTCAATCTAGAGTTAAGGTTGAGGAAGAAAATGATCAACGGCAGAGGCGGTTGCGTAAAGTCACGAAGTTGAAACTTCAGAGGGGGACAGCCGAGAGACCAGATTTTTTACAGGCTAAGAGCGCTGAGAAAAACACTTACCAAAATTTAAAGAGGGCAGAGCAGGATTTGGGCAATATGTGGCGTCATCTCGTTGTGACATTAAAATTCCCTGAAAAGTGGTTGGATATAGATCCGCTTTTAGTTTCCATAGAATTGGATGAACCTATTCCTCAAGCTGAGAGTTTTTGTCGACAACCACTTGATTTAGGTTCTAATTTAAAAATAATTTCTTTGAGGGAAAAATCTAAGGCGGCTCGGTTGAATCTAGCTGCGGCCAAAAACAAGCTATTGCCTGATGTTTATTTTGGACTAAAGCTGACATCTAATGGAGTTAAATCTGCAGATGGGGGTTATCCTCTTAAAGACTCGTTGGAGAATAAAAACAGGGGAGTGTTTGTAGAACTAGGTGTTTCTATTCCTATGGGCAATTATGAGAATAAAGCAAACCTTGTTAGAGCGACGATGAGTGAAAGATCCACAAGATATAGTTTATCAAATATAGAGGGAGATTTGAAAATCAATTGGAAGGGTCAGTGTTTGAATTTAAAACGCTTGATAGAGAAGAGAGAAAAATTAAAATCAATCCGTATGATGCAAAAACAGAGGGTTGAATTAGAAGAAAAACGTTTTCGTGTGGGACAGGTCGCTATATTTAATGTAATTCAGGCGGGCAATGACGCTGCCTTGGCAGATTTTTCGTTGAAACGATCAGAAGTAGAGGTGCGTTTATCTGCTTGGGAAATATTAAAAATGGGTGGAGAGTTGACGGCCCATCTTAAAAAATTGATGGGTAATAGAAAATGAAATGGCTAATTGATTACTTTGCACGGCAGGGGATTTTTTCCAATGTAATTACTTTTTTGGTATTTATTCTTGGAATTCTGTCATTAATAACAATCAATCGAGAGGCTTTTCCCAATATCAAATTTGATATGATTGTCGTGAACACGATCTATCCTGGAGCCTCCTCTGAAGAGGTGGAGAAATTGGTGACAAACCCCTTGGAGCAAGAATTTAAGAGTATTGACGGTGTAAAGAAGATAACTTCTGTTTCTATTGAGAGTCGCAGTTCTATTATATTGCAATTAGATCCGGATCAAACGACAGAGGAAGACGCGAGGCGTGACGTTCGAGAGGCACTGGACCGTGTAACAGATTTACCGGCTGGAGCTGAGAATCCGTTGATTGTAGTTATAAATAGCAAGGTAACACCAACCATAGAAGTGACATTGAGTAGTAAGCCCAACAATCGATTGAGTGAAGATCAAATGAGAGAGCAGGTAAAACTTGTAGAGGAAAAGCTACATGAATTATCTGGTGTGAGTCGTATTAGCAGAAATGGCTATAGAAAAAGAGAGATTAAAGTAAAAGCGAATCTTTTAAAGTTGCAAAGTTATCATATCTCTTTACAGGATTTAATAAGGGTACTGGGGGCGGAGAACTCTTCTATTCCAGGGGGTGTTTTTCAATCTAAGGTGACTGGTAAAAATATACTGATTCGAACAGTGGGTGATTTTTTAAATACGGATGATGTGGGCGACACAATTATTCGATCAAATGCTTTGGGACAGGTTGTTCGTGTAAGAGATGTTGCTAAGGTGAGCATGGGGTTTGAGGAAGCCAAGGTGATCTATCATTCTGGTGGCAAAAAAGCTATTAATTTAGTGATTTTTAAAAAAGATGGAGCCGATGCGATCGATCTAGTGAATCTTATAAAGCAAGAGCTTGATCAAGATAAAGCGAGTTTTCATAAGGGGCTAGAAGTTAATTATGTAAATGATCTATCCTATTACATTCGTCGTCGCTTGTCTGTTCTATCGAGCAATATGCTCATTGGTTTAGTGTTAGTATTGACTATTTTATCTTTTATTTTACCAGGGAGAGTGGCTTTAATCACTTCGTTGGGAATTCCATTTTCATTTTTTGCCACATTTCTTTATTTTGGGAATATGGGGATATCATTAAACCTTTTGACCATGATTGGTTTAATTATTGTGGTTGGAATGTTAGTGGATGATGCCGTAGTTGTTACAGAGAATGTGCAAAGATACGCAGAAAAAGGTTTGTCTCCTATGGATGCGGCGATTAAGGGCACTCAGCAAATATGGGCGCCAGTGACGGCCTCAGTGATGACAACAGTTGTGGCTTTCACGCCTATGCTGTTTATGTCTGGAATTACAGGGAAGTTCATGAAATTTATTCCCCTTGGAGTGATCTTAGCATTGCTTTTTAGTTTGTATGAATGTTTTTTTATTTTGCCCCATCATCTGGCGAATTGGATAAAAAAGGGAGATTCTGAAAAAGCTCAACAGAGAAAACTGGTCAAGTGGTGGAATCAAAGAGCCATTCCTAGTTATGGGCATTTTATGAAAAAGGTGCTGGAGCGTCGCTATCTGGTGGTGTCGATTTCATTTGCATTGTTCTTGGCAACGATTTTTTTGGCGACAAGGATGACATTTATTTTATTTCCGGCAAGTGGGGTAGAGGTTTTCCAAATTCGCTTTGATGCTCCCCTTGGGACTTCGATGGATAAAACATTGGAGATAATAAAGCCTATAGAAGCTATTGTGGCAAAATTAAGAAAAGATGAAGTAAAGAATTTTACAACTCAAGTAGGGCTTCAACAGGAGAATCCGACTGATCCGAGTACAAAGCGTGGAGATGAGTACGGACAGATTAATGTTTATCTGACTCCAGCAACAAGTAGAGAGCGTCGAGCCGATGAGATTATTGATGATCTAAGAAAGAGGGTAGGGAAAATACCTGGATTGGAGAAGTTGACGTATTCACAGAAACAGGGGGGGCCTCCTGTTGGGAAAGCTGTGAGTTTAGGTGTTCGGGGGAAGTCCTACCAAGATATTTTACCAGCGGTGGAATCGGTGAAGGCTTTTTTAAAGACAATTAAGGGGACTTTTGATGTTGATGACTCTTATTTGGTGGGTAAGTCAGAGTTACAGATAAAAGTGGATTCAGTGGAGGCGGCGGCGGCATCATTGTCTCTGGCCAGTATTGGTAACTCTGTTCGTGCGGCCTATGAAGGTGTGGTGGCAACGAGTATCCGTGAATTGGATGAAAAGATTGATGTTCGAGTCTCTCTGGAAAACCAAGAAAAAGACTCTAAATCATCTTTGATGTCCATGCTCATTCCTAATCAAAGAGGAAACTTAGTCGCTTTAAATCGTGTGGCGCGTTTGGAGCACTCTGAAGGGGTAGCGCTCTATGAGCACGAAAACAATCAACGTCAAGTGAAGGTGACGGCAGGAGTAAATGAGAAGGTAACAAGCTCTGGAGAGGTCAATAGTTTACTACGTTCTGAGTTGAATAATTTCCGTCAAAAGCACTCGAATGTTGATTATTTCTTTGGTGGAGAGGACCAAGATAGCAGAGATAGCATAGCTTCTTTGACGAAAGCATTTGTCATCGCTGCCATGGGTATTTTTATGATTCTAATATTAACTTTTAGAAATATTTTTCAACCTTTTTTAGTTCTTTTTGTGACAATTCCCTTGGGGATCATGACTGTGGTTTGGACATTTTATCTCCATGGTCGTCCATTGACATTTTTAGGAATGTTGGGAGTTGTAGCGCTAGCGGGGGTGATTGTGAACAATGCCATTGTTCTGGTGTCGTTTATTAATGAAGAGCGGAAAAATGGTGTAGACCGCTTTACGAGTATTGTTAACGGGGCTAAGATGCGTTTACGTCCGATATTTTTGACAACTTTGACGACTGTGGCGGGGATTTTGCCGACGGCCTACGGTTGGGGAGGGCTTGACCCTTTTGTGGTGCCGATAGCTCTTGGTTTGGGATGGGGTATTTTCTTTGGAGCATTTCTAACAACGATTGTATTTCCAGCGAGTTTAGCGGTATTAGATGATATTCATATTCTTATAAATAAAAAACTCTCCCATATCTTTGGAATATAGCCATGGCAGTTGTACTGATCAGATAGAGAGATATTAAGAGCACTCTTCTCCTGAAAGACTTGCATCCTTTTGGAGTGCCTGGCAATCTATTGTTATGAGACTCCGTTTTTGTTTAATTACCGTGTTAGTCCTATTTTTAACGTCCTGCTTTTCAACTCTAAGTAAGAAGAAGGGCGATTCTGTCACTTCTCAAAAATTAGTTTCTAGTGAAGAACTAAAATATGAGAGTGTGACTTCTTTGAAAAAAAAATGTCATAGCCTTATTCCTGGAGCTTGTCTGCTTTATGGGAAAAAGCTCTTAAAGAGAGGGAAATGGAGACAGGCCAAGAGTGCCTTTTTTAAAATGTGCCGACGGGAAGATTCTGAGGGTTGTGCTCAGTATGTGTTACTTGTTTTACTGGAGAAGCAAACGAAAAGCTTAGATCGTTTGCACAAAATTATAGACAGTCATTGCGTGGGGGGAGCCAAAGAGTCTTGCTATGCCCAGGGAAAAATTTTCCTCTTACAAGAGAAGAAAGAAGAGGCAATGAGACTTTTTAAGGGAGCTTGTGAAGATGAATTGGCGGTGGCTTGTTTGGAATTGGGTAGAGGCTACAGGGAACAGAAAGAATTTAGTGATGCTCAGATTTGGTTAAATCGAGGCTGTGACTACGAAGAGCCGTTGGCTTGTTTAGAGCTTGCCGAAATTTATGAGAAAGAGAATAAAAAGAAGAGTGCCATTGATTTTTATGAAAAGGCTTGTGAGCAGGGGGGAGATGAAAACTGTTTGCAAATGAGCCTTTTTCATATTCGCATGGGTGAGAGAAAACTAGCTCAAAAGGAACTAACTATTTCATGCAGTGCGGGCTTTGTGAGAGCTTGTGCCTATTTAGGAAAGAGCCTTTTGGCGGACAATCAGCAATCAAGAGGTGAGAAAATATTAAATGAAGTCTGTGGGGAAAAAGAGGTTCTAGGGTGTTTATTCCGTGGAATCTCCTTGGAGAGCCAGGGCCTTGGACAGAGATCAATGGAGTTTTATGAGAAATCTTGTAAATTGAACAGTGATGAAGGCTGTCAGCTCTTTGCACGGGCCTTGTCGTTGAGTCGTGATAAGAAGATGGTGACGAAGCTAGAAGAGTTCTGTCAGCAGGGAAGAGAGAGCTTTTGTTTAGGTTTGGGAAAGTTCTTTGAGAATTTAGGGCAAAATGAAAGTGCTGTTCTTGAGTATGATAAAATTTGTCAGAGGGGTGTTTTTAAGGGATGTTTGCGAAAAGCTGTTGTTTTAGAGAGTCAGGGTAAGGACGATGGGGTTGAAAAGGTTTACCAGAGGGGTTGTCAAAACGGGGACCTTGAGGCTTGTTCTTATTTGGGGAATAGGTATGAGAAGTCTAAAGATGTGGGAATTGCTGAATCGTTTTATAGAAAGGCTTGTAATAAAAAAATAGCGATTGGTTGTGCTTACTTGGCTCGTTTTTATGAGCGTAGGGGCAATAATGAAGAGACGCAGAAGTATTACTTATTGGGATGCAAAGAGGGGTATGGAGTTGGGTGTTACCACTTGAGTTTAATTTATGGGAAAAAGAAGAAAAAGAGAGAGTCTTTGTCCTATGCTAAGAAAGGTTGTTATTATGGTGACAGTCTTAGTTGTAACTTAGTTGCGTTGAATTTACAGAGCAAGGGGGAGCATCAGGAATCTTTAGAACTATTTGAGAGAAGTTGTGCTAAAAACAATCTGGAAGCTTGCCGAGAGTTGGGTAAAATATATGGTTTTTTAGGTGAAGTGAGTAAGGCGAAGGAAGTTCTGGAGAAATCTTGTTTGCAAGAAGACACCATGGCATGTCAGTTTTTGGGTGAACTTTATTGGAAGAACAAGAAATTAGATCAAGCGGGAAAGTATTACAAGAAGGGTTGTGATAAGAAAGGAGCTGTAAGCTGTACGAAATTAGGAGATTACTATGAAAAGATTGATAAGTGGAAGAAGTCCCATAAACATTACCATGAGGGCTGTCAGTTAGGAGATGCCATTGGTTGTGTGAATTATGCAATTAACCTGCGTAGTGAAGGGAATAATAAGAAGGCCAAGAAGTATTTCAAAAAAGCTTGTGATTTGGGTGAGACAACTTACTGCCAATAGAGAAAGTTTAAGAGAGGGTTAGCCTGTTTTTTCTGTTTTCTTGTAGGTTCCACGGCGATATTGCTGGAGATTGGGATAATCGCAGATTTTCTTAGAGATCATTTCAATGACCTCTTCTCTAAGGTCTTGCTCGATTTCGTTTAATGCAGATTCAACGATACCTCCTTGCTGCATAAGAAGATATATGTATTCAGTCACGACGTGATGGATGAGTTCCTGTTCATGGTCAAATTTTATTTGAGAAGAATGGATGTGTTTGTCAAAAATTTGATAAAGAGGATCGTCGTTCATTTGTCTATTCTAACAAATATTTCCATTAAATGAAGGGCCAGGTAGGTTTTTATCTAAAAGCTGGCCTATGGTTTTTATTTTAATTTTTATTTGGTTTTGTGGCACTTTGAGGAGAAGTCCTTTATAATTAGTAACATGAAGCTATCATCACTTAATTTTTTAGAGTTAGAGCACTTTTGCTCACTAGCTCAATGTCTAGTAGACGGACGTGTTCAAGAGGTGTGGACCAACCAAAGAGGAGTGGGGTTCTTTGTTTGGAAAACTCAAAAGAGCGCTTGGTTGTGGTTTGATTTAACCCCAAAAACTCCTTTTCCTGCCTTAATAGAATGCAAGAGACTTCCCTTTGTGAAGAAGATAAAGCCTTTGGGATTGTTTGTGAAATCTCATGTTGTGGGTAATAGTATTAAGCGTATTTATTGTAAAGAGAAAATGGGAAGAGTCATTTTTATAGAAGGAGATACTTTTTCCTTAGAAATCCGTTTATTCCCCCATGGGCAAAATTTAATTGTAAAAACAGCTGAAAAATCTATTAGTTGGCTTCGAGTTAAGGCTCTTAAAGGTGGCAGTTCTAAAGAGTTACAGATGGAAACCAGAGATCTACAAGAGCTTCAGGAAGTTTGGCTTAAATCTTTACGGGAAGAGAGAGGGGCAGGACAAGGTGTTGCTGGTAAAGACAAGAGCTTGTTATCGATTCTGAAGAGAGATCTCTTAAAAAAAGAAAAAGCTTTAGTGAAAATAAAAGAGAGCTTAGAAGAAAGATTGAGCAATGACTGGCTAATTTTGGGTAAGTTATTACAGGAAAAGCAGAGTTTGAACATTTCAGAAAAATGGAAGACATGGATTAATGAACAGGAGTCATTGTCGTTTAATATTCAAATGTGCTTTGAGAAGCATAAGAGTCAAAAGAAAAAAATCGTAGGAACTCGTGAGAGAATAGGGATGTTAAAAGATGAAATAAATCTGATAAAAAATAAAATAGAAAACTTTGATCTGAAGGGTAGTGAGAATAACATTCAAATCGTTAAGAGCGAGAAAAGTTTCTTGCGTCAGGCCGAAGCTAAGGGGAAAAAGCTAGTTTTATCTCAAGGCAAAGAGGCTGTTATCGGAAAATCGGCTAGGGATAATTTGGCGATTTTGCGCAGAGCCAAGCCTTGGTTTCTTTGGGTGCATATTAAGGATAGTCCAGGGGCCTATGGAGTTGTACTTTGTCAGCGTAAGCAGGTGGTGACGGATGAGGAATTGCGGCAAGTTTGCCGTTGGTTGCTAAAAGAATCTAAGGAGAAGGGAGAGGGGAGCTTTGATTTCCTTATAGCTGAATGTCGATACATCACTCCTATCAAGGGTGATCGAATTGGGCGTGTGACATATAAAAATGAGCGAGTAATTACGGTTGGTATTTAAAAATACGGGGCATTTTTTCTTCAGTTGAGAAAGGCAAGAAAAGATAGACTTATACACAGTCGCTTAGTAGCATTTATGTATGATCTGCGTGGAGAGGCTGAGTAAATTTTACGGCAATTATAAGGCCTTGGACAGAGTGTCCTTTACGATCAAAGAAGGTTCTTTAGTGGGACTTCTTGGAGCTAACGGGGCTGGTAAAACGACATTAATGGATGTTCTTGCTGGAGTCACTCACTATCAAGAGGGGGCAGTGTCTATTGATGGAGAGATGGTTGGAGATAGCCTTTCGGTGAAAGAAAAACTAGGTTATCTTCCTGATCAACCGCCGCTGTATTTAGATATGACTGTTAGTAATTACTTGCGGTATGTTGGGATTTTAAAAAGAGTTACACCGGAAAGAATCAATCAGAGAGTTGAAGATGTTTTAGGAAAACTAGAACTAGAGGATTACGCTCAATGTATTATTGAAAAATTGTCAAAAGGGTATCGTCAACGGGTGGGAATTGCACAAGCTCTGATAAATAATCCTAAGATTCTTATTCTGGATGAGCCGACGGTGGCCCTTGACCCTCGGCAAAGAGCGCAGGTGAAGGATCTAGTTAAATCTCTAAAGAGAGATCATACGATTTTGCTTTCTACGCATATTTTATCTGACGTAGAGGATATCTGTGATGAGGTGGTTTTAATTTCAGAGGGTAAATTAAAAACAAGGGGTTCTCTGGAGTCGTTATCAAAGATTGATGATGGTGGAGAAACCATCTTCCATTTAAGTCTAAGCAGTGATGTAAAAGTTAAAGAGCTTTTTTTGATCGATGAAGTAAAAGATGTAAAGAAAATTTCTCAGAAAAAATGGCAAATTTCTTTTATGAAAAATGAAAACGAGAGATCGAGTGCTTCGGATCGCTATTTAGAAATTTTAGCTCGTCATAGTTGGGGGATTCGTGAGTATGTTTGTGCATCTAAAAACCTAGAGAACCTTTTTTTTACAGATGAGAATGTAAAATGATCTTTGAAATATGGAAAAAAGAGATAAAATCGTTGTTTTTATCACCAGGGTTGTATGTTGTGTTTTCTCTTTGCGCATCATTGTTTAGTTGGAGATTCTTGATTAACTTGCAATATTTTGCACAGAACTATCAGAATCAGGTTTTTCAACTAGGTCAGGCAAATTACTCTATGCATATTCATTTTGGATTGTTTGCAGGGCATTTATCATACCTGAATTTGGTGTTTATTCTCTTTACCCCCGTTTTGACCATGAAATTATTGGCAGAAGAGAAAAGATCGGGAAGTTTAAAGTTGTTATTCTCCAGCCCAATTTCTTCGTGGCAAATTATTGGAGGTAAGTACTTGGCAGCAGTGACATTGATGTTCTGTGTGCTTCTTTTGTCTTTTTTATTTCCCCTTATTTGCGTATTTTTTGCGGAAGTGGATTGGATTTTATTATTGGGATCTTATTTCGGTATGTTTCTTCTAGGGTGTTTGTATGTGGGTATAGGAATATTTAGTTCATCGTTAGGGTCATCGGTGATGGTGTCGTTAATTTTGGGAATTTTTCTCAATGTAATGGTTTGGTTTTTGGGTGTTAATGCAGAGATGGCTGACAGTCAATGGATACGGGAAGCTTTGCAACATTTATCTTTGAATTATCACATCTCGGGTATGATTCAGGGTGTGTTTCATCTAAGTGCTGTGGTCTTTTTTGCAAGTCTGACGGGGCTATTTTTACTATTGTCTGAGACATTTTTGCAATTTTTGAAGTGGAAGTAAAATGGGCGGGTTATTAAAGGTTTATTCTATATTATTACTCCTAAGTCTTTTGTCTTATGTTATGGGTCGGTACACTTTAGGCTATTTCATTCCTTTTTTCTGGTTGCCCATTGGCTTAAGTGCACTCCTCTTTGTTTTAATATTATTTCATCTGCGAGAGAAAATCGTATTGTTCTTTAGAATGAAATCAACTCACCATAGAGTAAGCGCAGGTAGTAAGCTGTTTTTGATTATGTGCTTTGTGGCTTTTTTGAATTTTTTATCGGTTCGCTACAATGTAAGTTATGATTTTTCGCCAGAACAGATGAATTCTTTGAGTGTGTCTTCTTTTGGAGTTTTGCAGAAATTAGAGGAACAGGCAAAAATCGTGTTCTTTTATCGTCAAGGTGAGCAGAAGAGCCAGGCTGAAAAGCACAAGTTTGTGAATTTAATGCGTAAATATCAGGATGTAACATCAAAATTAGAGGTCAATTTTGTTGAGGTGACAGAAAACCCAGATATAGCTAAACGTTTTGGAGTGGATAAGGGAGCAGGTGTTGTTTTTGTAGAATACAAAGGTCATCGGAGCCGTGTTGATCGAGTAGCAGAGGCTGATGTGACAAGTGCGTTGAACATTGTGACGGAGAGGGGGCCAAAGGAGAAGGTTTATTTTTTAACAGGCCATGGGGAAAAAGAAGATCAAGACCCTTCATCGTTAGATGGAATTAAATCATCTGTATACTTATTAGAGGGCAATGGCTATCTTCTTAAAAAACTGAGTTTAATCACAAAAACTCGTGTCCCAGAGGAGGTCAAGACGCTTTTTATTATTGGCCCTCAGGAAAGTTTTCTAGAGCATGAGGTGGAGGCATTGATCAAATATGTGCAAAGGGGGGGGAGTCTGTTTTTAGCTTTGGATCATACTGTTGCCAGAGGTGTATCATCTTTAAAGCCATTGTTAAATTTTTTGGGTATCGAATATAAAAATCATTATGTTATTGGAATGACTCAAACATCTAATGGGTGGGCTTTGACACCGAAGCTGACGTTGGCGACAGCGTTTAATTCTCAGAACCCTTTAACCAGTGAATTTAAAGAGGGAGAGTATGCCGTTTTTCGCACTCCAGGGTCTTTAGTTATAAAAAAAGCTAAAACGAACAAAGTAAAAAAGAGAGTCAGTACTTTATTGAGTACAGGGGTGGATGTTCGTGCTTTGGGCTCTTTGGATTTGAAGGGAATCCAGAAAAAAGGACCATTTTCTTTAGCTATGTTGATGAAATTAGGAAAAAGGGCATCTAAGGTTGTGGTGGTGGCTTCGAGTAGTTTTATGACCAATCAACTGTGGAGTCATGGCGTAAACAGAGATTTTTTTCTTAAAGTAACTTCTTTTTTAACGGGCAGTAAGAATCAGGTGAAGGTAGAGCCTCCCCATTGGCGTTTGGGCAGATTTTCACTAACTCCTGACGGGTTTAATCTTTATGCGTTGCTTTTTGCTGTGCCCTTACCTATTGTTTTATTAGGAATGGCTATTTTTCGTTACATACGTAGAAAAGGTATTTAGGGGAAAAAATGGAAACATTGATTTCAAGATCACCGACACGAGTGGATTTATCGGGTGGGACGTTGGATATGTGGCCTATTTATACCTTTCTAGGAATGGCTTGTACGGTGAATTTGGCCATTGATATTTGGACCGAAGCGCGATTAACTCCACAATTAGACTCACAGTCACGGTCTAAAAAAAACATTCGTATTATCTCCAATGATTTAAATTTAGATATGGCGTTCGCTTCTTTAGAGGATTTTTTTAAGAATGTTGACCCTCGTTTGTCTCTGTATCGACCTGTATTGGAGTATTGGAGGCCTGAATATGGGTTTACCTTGGAGACGAGTTCGCAAAGCCCCGTGGGGGGTGGGTTGGGTGGCAGCTCTTCTTTGATAATCAGTTTGTTGAAAGTTTTTAGTAAATGGTTGGGCAAAGAGAAGGGGATAAATTCTGATGTGGATTTTCTGGTGAGATTGGCTGCAAATATGGAAGCTCACTTGTTGGGAACACCGACGGGGACGCAGGATTATTACCCTGCAATATCGGGTGGAATGAGTATTATACATTATGGAGTGGATGGTGTTGAGCAGAAGATATTGAAAAATGATTTATCAGAGCTTCAGCAACATCTTGTTTTGGTTTATACTGGAAAGCCCCACCATTCAGGTTTAAATAACTGGGATGTATTGAAGAGGTTTGTTGAGAAAGAAAGTAAAACGATGATTGCTCTTGAAAAATTAAAAAATGTGTCTCAGCGTATGGCGGAGGCTTGTCAGTCTTCTAGTTGGGATAAACTACCTGGGCTTTTTAATGAAGAGTATGAATGGCGTTTACAACTTTCTCCTGAGTTTGCGAGCGATGAAATTGAAAAATTAGGTCATTTGGTAAAAGATTTAGGAGTTAAAGGAATAAAGATTTGTGGAGCAGGGGGTGGTGGATGTGTTTTGCTTTATGTTCCTCTTGAAAAAAGAGAGACGGTTGTGGAAAATTGTGAAACTCATGGCTTTACTGTTTTACGAATGAATCCTGTGGGGGAGTTGAGTTAGACATGTCAAAAAAGAAAAGCTCCCCACAGGTTGTGCGGTCCATTGGAATTTCGTTAGGAGGTGCTAAGAGCTTTCGAACCAATGTTGTTATTTTTGAGTTTTATCCTAGCCAAGATCAGGTTTTTCTTAAACAACTTTATTGTAACATCCGTGATGAGAAAGAGATATCTTCGGACAACCAGGTGCTAGAGATCATTAATAACGAGAAGAAAGTTGAGGCGGTGGTTTTTGATGTGCCTTTGAGTTTGCCTAAGGCTTTGCGTTGTGGGGTGAATTGTCCAGGGTATGATGTGTGCGACTGCACAGAGGTGGCTTGGATTCGTAGTTACTATGAAGAGAGAAATAAGAAAATGAGGCCTAAGAAGAATTTTACACCCTATACTCAGAGAAGCTGTGATATTTACCTATCAACAGAGTTAGGGGAGAAGTTTAATATTCCAGATGCTTTGGGATCAAATTTAGCTCCTCTTACAGCAAGAGCGATGTATCTAAAAAACATGACATCATTGCCGTGTGAAGAGACATTTGCACGTGCTTCTTTGTGGCGATTGGGTAGAAATTTGAAAATAAATAAATCCCATTTGAGATTTTATAAGCACGCTGTGATGGGCGATGAGAGCAGAGGTGCTATCCTCAAGAGCATAGAAAATAGCAAGATGGTTTTTATCTACGAGCAAGACCGTAAAATGTTGATTGATAACCCCGGGTGTTTTGAAGCTTTTATCTGTGGCCTAGTGGGATATTTAAAATATCAAAGGCAATTACAGAAACGCCCTAAAGGCTTTCCTGGAAGGTCAGTTTGGCCTCTATTGCCTTCTGAGGTACTACCTTTGTAGAGAATTTGAAGTATTTTTTTTGCATATTTCTTGGGCGTGAAGGTACTATATTATTTCGTTTAGAGTTGAGGGGAAATATTTATGGCAAAATGGAGAGAGGTGGCAAATATTTCAGGAGATGTTGTGTTTTTTGATTATGTTACTAGTGGCAAGGGAAGAGGTGCAGAAGAGGTTTTTGTTTGGGATTTGGATAAAACATATTTAGACACTCGTTGGGGCTCATTAAAAGAGTTGTTAAGAACAGCGATGGAGCGAGCTTTTCAGAAGAAAAATATTCCAGGGACGAG
Source organism: Bdellovibrionales bacterium (assembly GCA_965217115.1). Classification (GTDB taxonomy): domain Bacteria; phylum Bdellovibrionota; class Bdellovibrionia; order Bdellovibrionales; family CAYMLA01. Next base: position 1,970,058 of record OZ244239.1, read on the forward strand.
TTCTCTCTTAAAAGCCTTAAGTCTAAGCTGGATTGAAGCACGAGGAGTGGATTATTTCCCTATTTATTTTATTACAGCCTCTCCTCCTCAAATAGAAAAGAAAATTAATCAAAAATTAATTTTAGATGGCATACAGCCTTTTGGATGTTTTTTTAAAGATAACCTACAGAATCTTCACCCGAAACGTATGTGGCGTTTAACGAATCAAGTTGGATATAAATTGCAAGCTCTACTGCAATTACGCTGTGAATTGCGTGAGGACGTGAGACAGATATTTTGGGGAGATGACAGTGAATCGGATGCGATTATTTATAATCTGTATTCAGATATTTGTTCCAGACGACTCGATGACAAGGAGTTACGTTATATTTTAAAATCTTTACATGTGGTTGGTGAGCAGACGGAAAGTATTTTAAGATTACGTGAAAAAATCCCTAAACAGGACCCCGTGGACAAGATATATATTAATTTGGCGACAGATACGGACCCTGATTATTATTTAAAGTTTGGTCGCCGTACGCTTCCGACGACAAACACTTTTCAAGCGGCGGTGGATTTATTTCAAGATGGTCGCTTAGGGGCTGAACAGGTTTTACATGTGGCTCAAGATATGAAGATGAATTATGGTTTTACAAATGAGGAGATAGAGAGAAGCTTTGACGAGTTGGTACGTCGTCAGGTTTTGAGTCGTCCCAGTGCTGAGGGGTTGTTGCCTTATCTTCAGAAAGAAGGCTTTGTGCCTTTGGAGTATGAACACTCAGTTCAGCCTTTAGAAGTGCTGAAACAGGAAGGTGAAATGATCGTGGAGCTTGAAGGTGTTTTTGAACCGTGGGTTCCAGAGAGAATTGATTATTTGCATGATTATCGCTAAGGAAGTGTTTGATGTGGTTATTTATTGGTAAGATATTGGTAGCAGCTATTTTAATCAGTACTGTGTCTTGGCTATCAGGGAAAAAGACAGCGTTAGCAGGTTTTTTGGCGGCACTGCCTTTAACGACTCTGATTGCTTTGGCTTTTTCTCACATTGAGTGGGGGAATCAGAGACAATCGGTGGAATTTGCTAAGAATATTTTTTTAGCAGTGCCTTTGTCACTGTTGTTTTTCCTTCCCTTTCTATTGGCTCAAAGATGGAACCTTAGTTTCTGGACTTGTTATGGGAGTGGAGTTTTTCTATTGGGAATAGGGTACTGTGTCCACTCCCACTTAGCACGGTCACTGTAATTCCGTAGTCAGGGCATAGAATTTATAAGGTTTCCATATTGTGGTTCTTTGTGATAAATAGTGGAATATAGTAATTCTAGCTACTTACCCTAAAGGTCGTTTTAAATAGCAAGCTCCTGAAAACACAAAAATGGCCTCCAAGGTAGGAAGCCATTTTAAAACTCTGAGTTTTGTGATTTTTAATTCGTCTCAGAAACTAGTGAAGAATGAACCCGTTTTTATCGTAAACTTGGTTTCCATCTTGAAAGCCATCTATATTTTTATTTGTTAATAAATTAACTTTTCCAGAAATAGGCCACTCAAAATCATAAAACGACCCATATTGCCAAGCCACAAAGAAATATTCTATCACAGTAAAGATTCCATCTGGACCACATGTGTCCATTTGTGCTATTCTTGATTTTTGTGCAATTGGCTGAACTTTAGACATTCTTATCGCTTCGTTATAGCATTCTTCAACTGTATTAAGCTCTTTGACTAAAGTTCTCGCGGATGTCTTTTCGATACAGCCGTATTCAACACTAATTTTCTTGAATTCGAGAAAACACCGTGAAGCAAAAGATGAAGTCGATACTAACAACAATAAACTTAATAAAATAATTTTCATTTCAATCTCCCTGTAGTTTAGATACTATTGCTATTGCCATTACTATTCCAAGATCAGGTCGAAATTAACAAAGGTTGAGTGTTTTTCTCTGCTCAGAAAATAGACAGGCCTTATAAGAGAGACAAAAATTGTCATAATTTTGTTTTTCTGAGGGTTCTTTGTGATAAATAGTGGAACTGTTCCCAAGAGATCCATTGACCCATTGATTGAATACGGCCTTTTTTTCTAGAGTCTCTCCCAAAAGAATCCAGTTCTTTTCGGCGAGTTTGGCTTGGCGACTTCCATTGCATTTCCCTGCAATGGAAGGTGACAAACGGATGTTTGAGCAAGAAAAGGGCTGGATTCTTTTGGGAGAGACTCTAGAAAAAAAACGACTCATTAGAAAAAAACTGCCTCCACCATTGTTTGTCATATGTTTGTCATAAAGAATCCAGATAGTTCAAGAAAACTATAAGAGCCTTCTCCCTAGAATATCTCCCAAAAGAATCCAGTTCTTTTCGGCGAGTTTGGCTTGGCGACTTCCATTGCATTTCTTTGCAATGGGAGGTGACAAACGAATGTTTGAGCAAGAAAAGGGCTGGATTCTTTTGGGAGAGACTCTAGAAAAAAAACAGCTCATCAGAAAAAAACTGCCTCCACTATTGTTTGCCTGTTTGCCATAAAGAATTTCCATTATTCCTTGTAGATGCCTAATAATGGCAATCTGTGCAGAAGCTAGACAGGTCGAAACCCCTCAAATGCCGATAAATTGATATCTGAGCTATTTTCCTAGGGGCATAAAATGTGTATTTTATACCTCTTGAACCCCTTGAAGTTAACGATATCAACCAAATTTAAGGGAAGATAGAGGCTATAGATACAATGAAAACACTATTTTCTCAGTACATTCAAAAAGAGTTACTTGAACGTTGTCAGAGAAACCCTGCCTATTCTCTGCGTTCGTTAGGTAAGAGTTTGAGTGTGCCTCCTTCTAGCCTTTCTGAGTGGATGAGTGGCAAGAGAGCACCTAAGATGGAACATGCAGAGAGCATCCTAAAACTATTAGAGTGTCCCCAAGAAAAAGTAAAAGAAATTCTTTGGGAAATTAAAATTTCAGATATTTCCAAAGAGTTGATGATCAAGGAGAATATAGAAAAAATTGAAGCAGAATTTGATTCTTCTAGACTAGAGAAAGATATTTTTAAAATGATTTCTAACTGGTATTGCTATGCCATTGTGAACCTTGTTGAGTTAGAAAATTTTGAATATAGCGTTAAATTTATAGTAAAAACTTTAGGTATTACTGAAGAAGAAGCTCAAGATGCTTTGAAGGTATTGCTTAATACTGGAATATTGGTAGAGGAGTCAGGAACCCTAAAGGCTAGCGGAAATAATTTATCTACACAAACAGGTGTTCCCGATCAATCAATTAGAGATTTTCACAGACAGATATTATCTCTGGCTCAGGGAGCGTTAGGTCATGTGCCAGTTCAAGATAGAGATTTTACCAATATAATGATGCCCATTAATGTTAAAAGTATTAATCAAGTAAAAAAAGAAATTACGACCTTTCGGCGTAAAATTTGTAAATTACTTGAGAACGGAGAGAAGACAGAGGTTTATAATCTGTCAATACAGTTATTTCCTGTGACGGGGAGGAGTTCATGAAGAGTGTATTTGTCTCTATTATTGTGATGGTTTTTGTTAACAGTGGATCATTGGCTACGGAATATGTGGGTTTTCCAGATAGCGTCAATCTTTTGAACGGGTTTTATTTTTTAGATACTTTTGATGAAAGCTCAGAAGTTGAAAGAAAATGGAGGTCGAGATTATTGGGTGAAGATATTGATGATTATAAAAAAATTATTGATGCAATTGGGGTAGAGCAAATGTTGGGTACAGAGACGGGTAATGGCGGAGATGAAATACGTGATTTCTTTATTCATGAAGCCATTAAATTAATGGCAGTTTTGGAGAAGCGGCTTGTTTTTCGTTTGTACTATGGCCAATTTATTTGGCCTATGGATTTTTCTAAGAAAATTAATATTAAAAATATAAAACTGGCCAGTGAGTCTCCTCTTATTGATAATGGTGGTTCTGTTGTGAGTGCACTTGTACTTGATACTAAAAAGCAAGAAGATTTACGGTCATTGAAAAAATACACTGATGTCTCAAGCCCTTATCTAGATAGATATCTTATCTTAGATTCAAATATTTGGCGGGGGAAAATTAAAACTTATGGTAAAAGTCCTTTTCCAACACAGAGGCTCATCATCCATGAAATTTTACGTCTCAATAATGTCAAAGATGATAATTACATTGTGACTGAACAGATAATCAAGCAAATGAGAACAAATGTGTCAAAGTTGCCAAATCCCTCTTATAAGATGCACATCGATAATTGGTTAAATCATCCAGATTTTAAAATGAGTAAGTTGTCTAAAGTTAACCCTCATTTAGCAAAAGAAGTTTCTGACGATTTAATTCAATTGGATTTGGCAAGCCGTTTCAAAGAGTTAGTTTTTTTCCACATTGATGAAGGAAAATTGCGGGAGTATCATTTTCAAGGGAAAGGTGATTTATTAGAGAGTTTCTCCCATTTAATTAGACGGGCACAGAATTCCATAGATTCTATTGAAATCGTGGAAAATAATATCGATAGGTATCAATATTCTATTGAACAAAGACTTTATTCAGCGCATCTTTTCTCAGATAGGCTAAGAAATAATAAAATAAAGTTATTGAAAACTGTTTCGTTCTTATTTGATCAGTATTGGGGGACATTTTTAAAAATTTTCGAAACGATGAATAGAGATTCTCTTTTGACAAGAAAAGGTGTTTTGTTTTGTGAGAATCAATTCTCTGCAGGAGACACTCAAAGGGTTCGTGTTCAATCTACTGGAGTAGGAAGTGATATTTTGAGGGTGATACTTACTCAGAAAACACGAGATCCTGTTGCACAAGTGATTGGGGGCAATTTTAGATTTGATAGATCTAATGCTAAGAATAATATCTATGGGCTAGTGAATTTAACGGGAGAGAGTCAAAAATCTAGAAATGGGGTAGATATGATCCTTCGTCTTAATCAGGAACTTCTTAAGGAAAAAGACAAGGTTCCTGCTCACTTGGTTATTTATAATTTTTTAAACTATAAAGACAGCACTATTCCCTTATTTTGCACTAATAAATCAGAGGGAGTCGATGTGACTCGTTTTCATACAAAATAATGTTAAAACAAATTCAGAGGGTAGCTCACGTCAATAGCTTCTCCTGGAAAAGGTTTAATGCGGATGCGATTAAAAATAGTTTGTACGCATCTATGAAAGTCTTTTGCATTAATAAAACTACTATTGAGAATTTTAGTATTAGCTAAAACCCCTTTAGGCAGAGCGATGAAGTGAACTGTGATTTTTCCGCCATTTTTGAGGTTGGGGTATCTGCGTAGATAAGAGGCGTAACATCTCTGTATGTAGAGATATCCTTTTTGGTCCTTAATGGCTTGTTTTAGAGAATCATTGGTCAAAGGGGCTAAAAGGTTTGTGGGTTTTTTCTTGCGAGTCGAAATTATTTTTAGTTTAGAGATAGGAGTTGTCGAGAAATTTTCAGGGCTGTAGAGTTCTCCTTGATACTCAATTTTAATAAATTTTGTACGCCCTTTTCTTAGAACTGTGAAATTTCCTGAAAATAATCGAATGAGAGTCACTTGTGATAGTGACGGATGACTTGGTAGTAATTGCAAGGCGCTGTTCTCTAAAAATTTTATTCTATAGCCGCTGGGAAAGCCAATAGTGATTGAACTCTTATTGGGAACGGTGATTTGATTCATGGGAAATAAAGATCGCCTTGGGGAGGCTTCAAGAAATTTACCGTCTGCCCATATTTTCACTGGCCCTTGCACAGATTGAATTTGTCCAAGGGGAGAGATTGATTGGTTGGGTGGTGTATCTCTGCTGATAAATGATGTGAGTTGTCCTGAGAATAAGATCAGAGAAATACCGAGAATAAGCATGGCGGATAGCAAGATGACTCGTGACATTCTATTTGCTTTTATTTTGTGGTCTTTTCTTCAGGAAGATTTTTAGAAGTGTCTTTTGTTACGGGCGATTGAACTTTTACTGGGTTATAACTATCCAAGACACTGGAGTTTTGTTTTGAGCTGTAATAGGCAAGGAAAATACTCGTTCCAGCAAAAATGATTGCAATGATACGAGTTGCTTTAACGAGTATGCCGCTAGCTCCAGAGGCTCCGAGTAGGCTGCTAGAGCTGCCACCACCTGTGAGTCCACCCATACCGTCATTTTTAGGGTCTTGAATAAGAACGAGAAGAATTAAAAGAACGGCGATAACAATATGAATGGTTGTAAAAAGTGTTAGCATTTGTGTTTCCTCCAAAACGGGGAGTATAGGGGGTTAGCTACTGAGTTGTCCACAAGAATTTAGGAAATTCTACTAAATATGTTTATAATCCTCTCTGGTGAATTACATTGAAAACCCAGTATGGCGAGGCGTGTCTAAGTTCTTTGCTCTCTTCTGGTTTGATGTGTGGTGGCTATATATGCTAATTGTTTGTAAAAAATAAACGTCTGTTTTTGGAGTTACAGTAGAGATGCCTTTTGTTGTGTTTGAAGGATTAGATGGTTGTGGTAAATCGACTTTGCTAAAGAAGTTGCAGGTTTTTTTAGAGAGTAATTCACAGAAAGTCACTGTTAGTCGTGAGCCTGGGGGGACAGAGTTAGGTCGTACGATTCGTCAGCTTTTATTAAGCCATTCTCTTGATCCACCTGTGGCCAAGGCAGAGGTGTTGCTCTATCTTGCCGACCGCGCTCAACATGTAGAGACGTTGATTCGTCCTTCTTTGACTCAAGGACATTGGGTTTTGTCTGATCGTTTTAAAGGGAGCACCGTTGCTTTCCAGGAAGGGGGGCGGAGTTTGCAGTCAGAGCAGATTCGTCAACTTAATGATTTTGCTGTTTCTGGGTGCGATGCTGATTTGACTGTGTTGTTGGATTTATCTGTTGAGGAGAGTCAATCGAGAATTAATCAAAGGGGTGGGGAGCAGGATCGTTTGGAATCAGAAAGCCTAGAGTTTCACCAGAGGGTTCGTCAGAGCTTTCTGCGTCAAGCCAAGGAAGAGAAAAACTGGTTAGTACTCGATGCTGTGTGCACGCCAGATGAATTATTTACGAATTTAAAAAGTGAGTTTAAGAGGAGAGGATGGGACGAATTTTAGACAGTGTTTTAGGACACGAAGGTCAAATCAGCTCTCTTTTGCAAGTGATTGAGGCGGGGCGATTGCCTTCGACATTGCTTTTTTGTGGGTTAGAGGGAGTTGGCAAGAAAAAGGTGGCCTTGGCAATGGCGCAGATCCTGGTTTGCGAAAAGAGAGAGGGCTGTGGAGAGTGTCCTCCCTGTGTGCGTCTTGATAATGGTCAGAGCGAATCGTTGCTGCTGATCTCTCAGGAGAAGAGAGGTTCTTTGATTAAGGCGGAGGAAAGCCGTCAGGTTTTGAAGTTTCTTCGCTTAAAAATGGATGGGGGCTGTTCTCGGGTGATTGTCATTGATGGTGCAGATCGATTGAACCCCCATGCAGCCAATATTTTGCTTAAGACTTTGGAGGAGCCTCCTGAGAGGACCTACTTTATATTGATTGCCAGTGGCTTGGGAGCTGTCTTGCCGACGATCCGTTCCCGTTCACAGGTGATCCGTTTCTCTCCTTTATCTAATGGGATATTAAAAAAATACGTTCATTCAAAAGGGGGGGGGCCAGAAGACGGAGTTATTGCAGACTGGATTATTGATGCCAGTGGTGGCTCTCTGGGAAAATTAGAGAGAATGGGGGATGGTTCATGGGGAGAGGTAAGACAAGCGGCCATGAATTTTATGAGTGGGGCTTTGAATGGGAATATGGATTATTTTCACTCTCTGAAGGGTCTAGTTAGAGATAGGGAAGAGGCACTTTTTATGAGTCGCTGGTTACAGACTGTCTTGCGTGATGGACTTTGGGCAAAGACCCATAGTGAGGGCTGGCTAAATGGTGATTGTCAGGGTATGGTGGATTATCTTGCACAAATGAGGGCGAGGAGTTTACTTGAGATGGCTGATGGGGCCAAGGGTGTGGAGATTGGGATCCAAGCAAATTTTGATAGAACTCTTTTGTTTGAAGATCTTTGGTATAAGTATCGTGATGTTATGAATTTGTCGTGACTTAGATTTTATTAATGAATAGCTACGTTGGTTAAAGGAAGTAATTTTGGAAAAAGAAGAGACACAAGAAATTGAAGATATAGCTAAGAACACTATTAAGAGCGTACCCCGTTTAAAAGGTAAAGTTCTGGATACCGAGGGTATTCCCAGTTGGATTTATGAATTGGAGGAAGAGGAGAGAGAGTTTATCCGTATTGCGGGAATCGCTTTTAATGAAACAGGACGAGTGTTTGATTACAATGCTGGTGAGCTAGATTTACAAATAGGTACATTGGTCGTGGCAGAGGTTCCAGAAAAGGGTTTGATGATAGGGAGAATTGCCAAGCCTCCTTTGAAAATCGATAACACTGAGTTGAAATTAAAACTCCGTCATATCTCGCGTATAGCAACGGAGAAGGACGAAGAGGATTATGAGAGGCAAAAAAACAAAGAGGAGTTGGCTTACGATTATGCCACGTCTTATATTTCTCAATTAAAGTTGGATATGCAATTATTGAGAGTGGATTTTACTTTGGACAGTCGCAAGGCTTTGGTTTACTTCAGTGCTGAAAACCGTGTGGATTTCCGTGAGTTGTTAAAAATGTTAGTTAGAGATTTAAAATCCCGAGTGGAGTTACGCCAAGTCGGAGTGAGAGATCAGACAAAAATGGAAGGGGCCTTAGGGGCCTGCGGAGTGGAGGCATGCTGCAGTCGCTTTATTGGTAAGTTTCATGGTGTGAGCATAAAAATGGCTAAGGTTCAAAATCTATCGTTGAAACCGACGAAGGTCAGTGGAGTTTGTGGCCGTTTGAAGTGTTGTTTGGCCTATGAATATAAGGTTTATCAGGAGGGAATTAAGAAAGTTCCCAAAAAAGGTAAATGTGTTTCTTGCGGTAGTAAGTGTGGAGTGGTGCAGGATGTGGATGTTTTGCGTGAATTGGTGACGATTTTATCAAATGACGGAACGGTTCACGTGGTGAAGGCCAAGGATGTGGTAGAAGTGGGACGAGATGGCAAGCCGTTTCCTAAGGAAAAAATGGTGGCGACAACTGACGAAGATGTTTTGCGTGACCAAATTCTTTCACAAACAGAGCAGGTGGAAGAAAACAATAGCGATGAAGCGAATTAGAAATGGAGTGGATTGATATTCACACCCATTTGAATTTTCTTGAAGGAACACCTGAGGAGGCTATCCAGAGAGCCAGGCAGGTGGGGGTTGAGAGGATGATCACTATTGGCACAGAGCCAGAGGATCACTCGATTGTTCTGGATTTAGCGCGAAAATTTTCTCCCCATGTGTTTTGTACTTTAGGGGTTCATCCCCATGAGGCGAAGAAATACGATGATTTGGTCGAGACATTCTTGCGCAAGAATCTTCCCGATAGAAGAGTTGTTGCTGTGGCTGAAATTGGTTTGGATTATTACTATGACAGCAGTCCTCGGGATGTACAGAGGGATGTTTTTCGTCGTCAGTTAGAGTTGGCTTGTGAGTTTGATTTGCCGATTGAGATTCATACCCGTGATGCGGAAGAGGACACGGTGAAAATTTTAAAAGAATTTTCAGGGAGAGTTCGCGGAGTGATTCATTGTTTTACGGGGACTCAATACTTAGCTGATGAAGCTTTGGCCTTGGGTTATAATATTTCGTTCAGTGGTATTGTGACCTTTCGAAGTGCAGAGTCTTTGCGAGAAGTGTTAAAGACGGTGCCCTTAGATCGTCTTCATGTGGAGACGGACGCTCCTTATCTAGCTCCAGTTCCCCATCGCGGTAAGAAGAATGAACCTGCTTTTGTGGTAGACACGGCGAAATTGGTGGCAGAGATCAAGGGTGTCTCTTTGCAGGAGCTTTGTGATCAGACCAGAGCCAATGCTCTGGCGATGTTTCCAAAATTAGTTTGGATTCGTTCACCACAAGAAGTCCAAGAGAATCCAGAAGAGTCTCTTTAAAAGCACGTCTCTCTTTGCCCAAATCAAATATTTGTGGTACACCCCTGAAGTGAATTCTAGTTATTTGGAGGCTGATTTTGTCTAAATTAAAAGTGGGTATTAATGGTTTTGGTCGTATTGGTCGTGTTCTGCTTCGTGCGGGATTTGATCAGATAGATATCGCTGGAATTAACTGCGTAGGTGATCCAAAAACCTATGCACATTTGTTAAAATATGATTCTAGCCATGGAGCCTTTAATAAAGATGTGTCTGTCGGAGAAGGGTGTTTAATTATTGATGGAAAAAGAATCCCTGTGAGTTCAACTTATAAGCCAGAGGAGATTCCTTGGTCTGATTGGGGAGTGGATGTTGTCTTGGAGTGTACAGGTGCTTTTAATAAGAGAGAGCAGGTGTTAAAGCACATTGAGGTGGGAGCGAAAAAAGTGATTGTTTCAGCTCCCTTCTCAGAGGCTGACTTAACCCTTGTCTATGGAGTGAACCACACTCAGTACAATCATGGGAAGCATCATGTGATTAGTAATGCTTCTTGCACGACAAATTGCCTGGCTCCTTTGGCCAAGGTCCTACAGGAAGAATTTGGTATTCATTATGGAATGATGACCACGATTCACTCCTACACCAATGATCAGAAAGTTTTGGACACTCCCCATAAGGATTTGCGTCGAGCCAGAACGGCGGCAGTGAATATGATTCCGACGACAACGGGTGCGGCGAAGGCTGTGGGTTTAGTTCTGCCTGAATTAGCAGGTAAAGTCGATGGGTTTGCTATTCGTGTACCGACGCCTAATGTGAGTTTAGTGGACTTTACTTTTGAATCAGTGAAGGCGATTTCAAAAGAGAGTATAAATGCGGCGATTAAGAAATCAGCCGATAGTTCTTTGAAGGGAGTTCTGTCCTATACGAATGAGCCATTGGTGAGTTCTGATTTTATGAGTGATGTCCATAGCTCTGTTGTCGATTTGGATTTGACGATGGCGGTGTCGGATAAAATGGGAAAGGTGATTTCTTGGTATGACAATGAAATGGGTTTTTCTAGGCGTATGATAGATATTGTTAAATATATGCAATCTCAAGGTCTATAGAATGCAATCTGTAGGGATGGCGACAGGCTTGGATAAAATTACTTGCATGGATGAGCTGTCTTTAGATGGGAAGAGAGTTTTTCTACGTTTAGACTTAAATGTTCCTTTGCGTGATGGAGAGATTAAAGACGAGACTCGTATTCGTGCGTGTTTACCGACGATTCGCTATATTCTTGATCATGGCGGAAAATTAGTCGTAGGATCTCATTTAGGCCGACCTAAAGGAGAAGAAGATCGTCAAAAATTATCTTTAGAACCCGTGGCAAAGCGTCTAGGTGAACTCTTAGAGATAGAAGTTTTTCTGATGGAAGATATTTTAGGTCAAGCTCCACAGCAATTACTCAATGGTTTAAGATCAAGCCAAATAATTATGTTAGAGAATCTACGTTTTGTGGATGAGGAGATTAAAAATTCCCAAGAGATGGCTGTGATAATTGCGAGCTACATTGATATCTATATCAATGACGCCTTTGGAGCTTGTCACCGCGCCCATGGGAGTATTTCGGCCTTGGCCAAAGAGGTTGAACAAAGAGTGGTGGGATTTTTAATTCGCAAAGAAGTGGAGATGTTAGATCAGGTCATTTATCAATCGACGAATCCTTTTGTTGTTATCTTGGGTGGTTCTAAGGTGAGTGACAAAATTGGTGTATTTGAAAATCTTATGGAGAAGGTGGATACTTTTATTGTTGGAGGCGCGATGGCCTACACTTTTTTAAAAGCCAAGGGCGTGAGCGTGGGAGATTCTTTAGTGGAGCGAGATTATCTGACTTTCGCCAAAGAAATAATTCGTTCTCTGGAGACACGAGGAAAAAAGCTTTTATTGCCTGTGGATCATATAGTGGCGGAAAACCTTAATGCCGAAGAGACAGCTCGGATAAATGAATCTGAAAATATAGAGAGAGGATGGATGGGTTTAGACATCGGCCCTCGATCTACTGAACTTTTTATTGAAGAGATAAGCAAGGCTAAAACGATTTTCTGGAATGGTCCGATGGGAGTGTTTGAAAAAGAAGTTTATAGTAAAGGAACTTTTTCTGTGGCTCAGGCTGTGGCCGATAATGGTGGGTTAACTGTTGTTGGTGGAGGAGATTCGGTAGCGGCGACAAATGCTGCGGGTGTTGCCGATAAGATGACTCATATTTCTACGGGTGGTGGCGCGAGCTTGGAATACTTACAAGGTGATAAGTTACCGGGGCTTGAAGCTTTGCGCAAGACGGGTCGTGAGGGTGTGACGCCAACCCTGAGCTAGTGAAGTTTTCTTTACAAACCGTTGGAGAAGGTGGAATTTGATGAGAGATTTTATTTGCGCTGCAAACTGGAAATTAAATAAAACACCTAGAGAGGCTCAAAGATATTGCGAGACTCTTCTCAAGGATGACTTCGTAAAAGATCATTTGATACAAGGCAATCAGAGGGATATTGCCAATGGATTGAAATGTGCGATTTTCCCACCTGCCTACAACTGGAATGTTGTTTCGAGTACTTTGGATAAAACTCAAATTCATTGGGGCCCGCAGAATTGCTATGCAGAGAAATCGGGAGCCTTTACAGGAGAAAATTCTGCCCATGTCGCAAAAGAGATGGGGGCTAGTTATGTGCTTGTGGGGCATAGTGAAAGGCGTCAGTTGTTTTTAGAGAATAATGATTCTATATCGGATAAGATAGAGGCATTTCAAGGAGTGAATCTTATTCCTATCTTGTGTGTTGGAGAAACTTTGCAGCAACGACAAAGCGGACAAGCTAATCATGTTGTCGGTGAGCAGTTAAGGTGTGGTTTAGCAAAGGTGGATTTTTCTAAGAAGTTTGTCGTGGCCTATGAACCAGTGTGGGCGATTGGCACAGGAGAAGTGGCTTCTTTGGAGCAGGTGGAAGAAGCCCATAAAGGTATTGGTCAGATATTGTTAGAAATAGCTAGTGATAGGGGGGGCAATGGGGCTCCCGAGAACTTCCGTGGGACAGTGTCGATTCTTTACGGTGGAAGCGTAAAACCAGATAATGCCAAGGCATTGGGTGAGTTGATAAATGTGGATGGATTTCTTGTCGGTGGAGCCTCTTTAGAGCCAGAGAGCTTTTTATCAATACTTAAATCATCTAAATAGATTTATTCGCTTAAATGTTTCATAATGAGGCATTAGTGCAGGTTGAATTGTGTTGTTTCTGATTAAGGCTCTAGAATATAGAGATGAATAATTTAACCCATGTTCGGCGTTGCCATGTTTGTGGAGAGGTTTCTGAAAATAAGGAACAAGATGTTGAGCGCTGTAACCACTGTAAAAAACCTCTGGCCCAGTTCTGTTTTTTTGACGATCGCCGTGTCCTGCCTCTTTCGGATGATAGAAAGGCAGGAGATATTTTAGATGCTTATCAACCCATCCGTGGTTTAACTGCCTATTGGGATCATGCAGCTTAGTAGGCTTTTCTAAATTTCACTAAAACTCACCTGAATCCATCCATCATTTTCGTTGTGGAAAAAGACATTTTCACCGAGGCGGGTTTTTTCGATTTCTTTCAGAGATAGAATGTTCTTTAATTGCCCGCTGATTTGGGACAATTGATCAACAATGCTCTCCTGTGTATAATGAGTGATCTGATTTAAATGAAAATCGGTACTTAAGCTCTCAAAAATTTTTTTTGGAATATATCGAAACCTATCGTTAACTAATTCAAAGGGGATAAGAGACTCTAGAATTAAGGCATTTCTGTGGTTATGGGATTTAAACGAATCAATAATCTTCCAGAGGTCATCTGATTTGATATAGTAAGAAATTCCTTCGGCAATAAGGAGAGTGGGAAGATTTGAGTTCCATCCAGCATGGCATAATTTTTCTCGGAGTATTTCCGTATCAGTTATATCTGCGGTGAGGCACTGAATATTATTGATTTGATTAAGAAGGTTTTTCTTAGTGTCCATATTATCAAGGTCGACATCGAAGACAGATGTTTTTGGAAACATCGAAGCGATCTCAATGGACAGAGGATCAAGGCCCGCCGCCAGAATAATCACCTGGCTGTTTTTACTGGAGTCGTCGATCCCACTATTAGTAGATGAATTGTTAGATAAACAGCTGAATAAGAAATCAAAGGCGAGTTTTTTTATAGCATATTTTCTATTTGTTATAACTTGACTGTAAGAGGGCCATATTTTTTCATAATCTCGCACTAAGGCTTGTCCTTCAGTGAGATCAATGGATTCTAAGTACTGTGAAGTGTTGGGATGGGCAGAGGAGTCTTTGTCAGTCCAGAGAAGGACAAGAGCTGATGTGGGGGAGAGTTTACACTTAGAGTGTTTTGGCTTTTTCAATATGAATTACTCCCAGTTAAGAATGACTTTACCCGATTTTCCGCTAAGCATCGTTTCAAACCCTTGTTGGTAGTCATCAATTGAAAAATGATGGGTAATAACAGGCGATATGTTCAAACCACTTTGAAGCATTGTCTTCATCTTATACCAAGTTTCAAACATTTCACGGCCGTAAATACCTTTCAATGTTAAACCCTTAAAAACAATTTGATTCCAATCAATAACCATGTTTTCAGGAAATATTCCAAGGCTGGCAATACGTCCTCCATTATTCATAGTATCCAACATATCTTGAAGAGCCTGGGCATTACCTGACATTTCAAGACCGACATCAAACCCCTCAGTCATATTGAGTTCATTAAGGATGTCTTTTAAGTTCTCATTGTTTGTATTCACTGTGCGAACTTTAGGATCTATCTTACGTGCAAGCTCTAAGCGGTGTTCATTGATATCAGTGATGACGATATGTCTTGCGCCGATATGACGACAAATAGCCACGGCCATAATACCGATGGGGCCAGCTCCAGTGATAAGGGTGTCCTCTCCTATGGAGTCAAAAGTAAGGGCGGTGTGGACAGAATTACCAAGAGGGTCAAGGATAGAGGCCGTGTCATCAGAGATATCGTCAGGAATAGGAAAAGCATTTGTTGCAGGAATAGACAAGAATTCTGCAAAGGCTCCTTGACGATTAACCCCAATACTAACAGTGTTGCGACAGAGGTGACGACGACCTGCTCGACAGTTGCGGCAATAAGCACAGGTGAGATGACCTTCCCCTGAAACACGATCACCAACTTGATAGCCACTGACGTGAGAGCCAACTTCATGGATGATGCCAACAAACTCATGCCCTGTTATCATAGGAACAGGGATATTCTTCTGTGACCACTCATCCCATTTATAGATATGAATATCCGTTCCGCAAATAGCTGTTTTTTTAATCTTGATAAGAAGATCATTAGCTCCACACTCTGGCTTAGGAGCATCAATCATCCAGAGACCCACTTCTTTCTTTGTTTTAGCCAATGCCTTCATTTGATGACCCCTAGTTGTTGACCGATTTTCTTAAAGCCAAGAACAGCTTTTTTAATATCTTCTTCGCTGTGAGCTGCGGACATTTGCGCACGGATACGGGCTTTTTCTTTAGGAACAACAGGATAGGAGAAGCCAACTACATAAATACCTTCCTTGAGAAGCTCGTCAGACATCTTATTTGCAAGAGAGGCATCACCTAACATAACTGGTATTATGGGATGTTCTCCTGGGAGAAGTTCAAAACCAGAAGAGATCATCTCTTGGCGAAAAAGTTTTGAATTACTTTTAAGTTTTTTTCTAAGGACAACGGAGGATTGTAAGATATCCAGAACTTTCAAGGATGTTTTTACAATGACAGGAGCAAGGGAGTTAGAGAATAAGTAGGGTCGAGAACGTTGGCGCAGCCACTCAATGACTTCCTTCCGTCCTGAGGTGTATCCACCAGAGGCTCCTCCGAGGGCCTTTCCCAAAGTTCCTGTGATAATGTCTATGCGTTTTAAAACATGACAGTGTTCATGTGTTCCTCGACCATTATCTCCCATAAATCCTACTCCATGGGAATCGTCAACCATAACCATGGCATTGTATTTATCAGCTAAATCACAGATAGCTTCAAGATTGGCGATAAAACCATCCATAGAGAAAACACCATCTGTGGCAATGAGTTTATAACGACAGTTTTTTGTATTCGCTTCTTTGAGTTGAGTTTCTAGGTCGGTCATATCATTGTTTTTATAACGATAGCGCCGGGCTTTGCATAGACGAATGCCATCAATAATGGAGGCATGGTTAAGGGAGTCACTGATAACGGCATCCTCAGGGCCAAGAATAGTTTCAAAGAGGCCTCCATTGGCATCAAAGCAGGAGGTGTAGAGGATCGTGTCTTCAGTGCCAAGAAACCCACTGAGTCTTTCTTCGAGTTCTTTGTGAATATCTTGTGTTCCACAGATAAAACGCACACTGGATAAGCCAAAACCATACCGTTCAATAGCTCCCTGGGCAGTTTTAATAAGTTCTGGGTGATTGGAGAGACCTAGATAATTGTTGGCGCAAAAATTAATGACATCCTCTCCGTCGGCAATGATAGATGACTGCTGTGGGGATGTGATGACTCGCTCATTCTTATAAAGTCCAGCGTCTTTAATATTTTCGAGTTCACTATTTAGATGTTGGGTAAAGTTCATTTTCCATATCCTCTTAGGGAAGTTATCTTAACAATGCTTGCATTAGTGAATACCAAATGTCTGCCCGTATTCCCAGATTTTGTTGTTATTAGAGCTGTTGTTAAGATGATATTCTATGATAACGCCATGTTTTTTTTTATGTTCCCAATTAATAATGTTAATGTCTAAATCATACTGACCATTTTTCTGAGTATTATTTAAGAAAAAAGGAATCGCCGTAATAAACTGTTCTTTGCTATCACCTAAATACGAGAGAGAGGTTTTTTTTATTTTATTAAGAGCCTTGGGATTACGATTTAAGAGATTGTCAGAGTAGTGGGAGACAAACCATTGCAAATAGATCTGCTGCTTAGGGGGTAACATAGATAGAGCCATAGGACTCTTGCAAATAAGCAAGAGCAACCCAATGCTGGTAAGGGACAGCGCTATAAAATAGGAAAAAGCCCGAATCATAGGGGGTATTATCAGGTTTATTTTAAAAAGAGACAAGGTGTTAGAGTGGCTCAGAAGCCATCAGTCATGACAAAAAAGGGGGGAGTCCTGTGGTCATCTCTAGGTCACTCTAAGTAGCTAGAATTAAAGGTTAAACATACATTTTGCGGAGAGCTGTACAGAAAATCGTCATGTTTGCAATTCTGCCTAATAAGTAGATTCCACAGAAAAACCTTGTATTTACAGTAACTTATGGATATCAAGAAAAACTGGCATGGCCTTTGGACTTAGAAAGGGTGTGAAACTCTGTTTAAAGGCGGGATGTATGAAACTTTATTGTCGATCTATTATAATTTCTGCGGTTGTGGGTGCCTATGTTGCCTGTGCCCCAGTAGAGTTTGTAGAGAATGAATCATTTGTCTGTAATGACTTATTGGATGAATGCACGCGAGTGACTCCCACAGGAATAGATTATGAGCATAGGGTTTCTGCTCCTGGTAAGAATGTGGACATCCTCTTTGTTGTCGATAACTCAGGGTCTATGTCATTTGAACAGAATGAAATAGCCAATCGTTTTAATGGTTTCTTAGCGCAGTTAGACGGTAAAGAGATGAATTATCACATTGCAATGACAACGACGGATATATCATCTTCTAGTAATCCATCCCGTTCTATTAATAAGAATGGTGTTTTGCAGGATGGGAAGTTGCTTCAATTAGTAGATAGCAATGGCAATGGCACGGGCCAATACATAATTAAGAGAGACCAGTCTAATCGTGAGGAACTTTTTGAAAAAACGATTATGCGTCCAGAGACACTGGCCTGTGAAAACTGGTTGAATAGCTTCAATTCAGGAAGCGATCCTTTAACAAGAGTTAATGAGAGAGAAGCTGCTATAGCTAATTGTCCTTCATTTGATGAGAGAGGGATTGTGGCGGCAGGTAAAGCTGTAGAACGTAACGAGCATGGATTTTTACGGAGAAATGCCCATACAGCAATTGTTATTATTTCCGATGAAGATGAAAGAAGTGTTGGTGCTGACGGAGTTGCAGACAGTAGATACGCAAATGCTAAATATGGAATCGAAACCGAGGATCGACCTGAGGTTTTCATTGAAGATTTTAAATATAAATTTGGCGTGAATAAAACATTGACGGTTCACTCGATTATCGTCAAACCAGGGGATGTATCTTGCTTAAACATTCAGAATGCTCAAACTAATGGTGTGAAAGGTTTTGAAGGTGATTTTTATGAAAAACTCTCAAACCTAACTAGTGGAGTTGTAGGGGATGTGTGTGCCAGTAACTACACAAGTCAGTTAGAAGCCATCGGTTCAACCATCGCTCAACAGACGGTATCCATTGCAATTCACTGTTCTAGTCCTGAGAGTCTGAAAGTGGCCTTTTCTCCAGTAGAGAACGCTGTTCCCTATGAAGTTATGGATAGTAAAATAGTTTTTGATGACGCCTTGGATGCCAATACTTCAGTGACGGTTTCATACAGTTGTAAGAATTAAAAAAAAAGCCGTTTTAATTCAAGATTAGAACGGCGAAGTTGATTTTCTATTTAAAAATAAGACCTATAGTCATTCAAGCATGTTTTAAAGCAGATTTACAATGGCTGCCAATTACTTTCCTTTCTTTCGAAGTTTCTTTGATGTCTTCTTTGTCTTATTCTTTAGGATATCGAGCAATTCAACTTCAAACACCAAAACAGAGTTGGCTGGAATACTAGGTCGTCCTCTCTCACCGTAGGCCAAGTTGCTAGGGATATAGAGCATCCACTTGGACCCTTTTGACATTAACTGTAAAGCCTCAGTCCAACCAGGAATAACTCCTTTTACAGGAAACTCAGCAGGAGTGCCACGTTTGCGAGAGCTATCAAATTCAGTGTCATCGAGAAGTTTTCCTACATAGTGGACTCTAACTTTAGAGTTAGCAGAAGGTTTTGGGCCTTTACCATTGGTTAAAACCTTGTACTGTAGGCCTGATTTTGTGGTTTTAACACCAGATTTCTTTTTATTCTCTTCAAGAAATTTGAGACCTTCGGCCTTACTTTTCTCAGCTTTTTGCTTTTTCTCAGCCATGAGTTTTTCTCTCATTTTTTGAATAGCCTCTGTTTTTTCTTTGTCAGTTAAGCGACTTTTCCGGCCTTTTAAAACGTCGTCTATCGCAGCAGCGACAAGGTCAACATTGGCATCAACACCTTGAGCCTTCATTCCCTGACCGATTTGCCAACCAATGGTATAACTGGCTTTTTGTTCGTCAGTTTTGAGGGGGGGATTTTTCTTATCATTACACCCTGTGAAAGTAATGAAGGCTGTTAAAGTTATAATTAATCGAAACATGATATCCTCTCTTTTTTTAAGTGAATAGATTCACGAGAGATTACGACAAAATGCTCAAGGTAGAAACTATTTATTACGGGAACTGGGGCGCTGTGTCGTAACCTGTTCTTGTTCGAGAAAGTTCTGGATATTTTGGTGATAGGAGGAGTTCTTTGCTCTTCCCATGGGAGAGGCCCTTTGCTCGCAGTTGCTTATAGAGCACCTTTCACAGGTTTGCCCAACCTCTTTTCTGGTGATGACCGAGTCTTCAGAGAAGGAGATAAGTCTCTTGGCATTCTCATCCATGGAAATACCTAATGTGAAGCCCACTTTTATATCCGAGTTGAGTTCCTGGTCTTCGGCAACTGAGAGACAGAGGTAATCTGTTTTTTCGTCGATAAAGAAGGAACGTTGAATGCCAGCAGTAAGACTCCTCGGGTTGTCTTTGCAAAGATTTTGTAAGAGAGAGGTGGTGATCCAACGTCGACAGTACTGTTCATCATTTTTAATTTCATGGGGGGAATGGAGCTGGGATAAATGAAGTTCTTGTGACAGATAAAAGTGCTCCTGTTTGGTGTCGTAGTAGAATTTTAAATAGAAGATATCTTTTAAATTAAAAAATGTGGGCAAAACCTGAGTGAGACGTTGAAAGAAGGTCTCTGTTGTTCCAGAGTAGGTCTGAATCCATTGGGAAAACCCTTGCCCATCCCATTTATCTTCAAGGAAGAGGTTTTTTATTTGACCGATAAATGTTTGTTGCGGGATTAAAAAAGCGTTGGAGAAGTAAGTAGCTTGAAAATCATTATAAAGTTGAGAGAGTGACTCTAGTTCAAAGTTTGAAGTCAAGGGTCGCTCTTTAAGCTTCATATAGGAAAAGGCAATTTCCTTTAAAAGAATTGAGTAAAGAGATTTAGGAGAGATGTTCCCGTTGATGAAAGTAGTTATAGCACTTCCTTTTTTTTTGCAAAAGAAAGTTAATGATTGAATTTCTAAGGGGTAATCGTCGAAAGATTCAATGATGACGTCTTTTCCAAAAACTGAGTTGAGAGTTTCAACAAGAAAACCTACAGGGGGAAGTTGGGAAAAATCTGAGAGATTAAGCTCAGTTTTGAATGCCTTTACTTTTTCTTCTATCTGGGGGAAAAAATTATCATGACTGTTAAGATGGCCCCTTAAAATAGCAATAAAAAAATCTTCCACTTGAATACTGTGTATGCGCATTATTTCTAAAAATGTAGCTAAGAGTTGTTTCATTTGTTTTGGGTTTTTTGTTAATGACTGGAAAATGGTCCGGTTGGAGAATCCTAATAATTCAAGGGGGAGTTCAGTGACAAATTGAGATTTTAAAGTCTGTGAAAGATTTAAGAACTCCTTATTGAGTTCAAAGGAAGAGAGCTGCTGCTCTGGGACTGAGAGTGCCTGAGAGAGCAGGGTGATTTTATCAGAGCGAGGGTATTTTTTTCCCTGTTCAATCTCGTTGAGATAAGATGGAGAAAGCCCTGATTTGAGTGAGAGTTCTTTTAAGGAAAGATTCTGATTTTTCCTCAACCCCCTTAATTTAAACCCTAGAATAAGGCGCAACATTTCTTTATTAAGAATCATGGATGAGTTCCTGTCTGGTTATTCTTCATAAGTATAGCACTGACCATTATAGGATCTAGTTTTTTTTAGAACACGCCTAAATGTACGCCTCTGATATAACTTGATGCGTTGGGGGCGAGGTTTTTCATTGAGGTTTTTTATGTGAATCTGTTGAAATAGGTAATGCCAAAAGTGAGGTTATGCTTATTATTATTTCCTATTTTAACTGGTTGTTCTTTTATAAATGACAGTGAAAGTTTAAAACAGGAACCAGTTTTAAATAAGACCTCCTATCGTGTAAGTTCTGTGAGGGTAAAAAAGAATTCTAATATTTCTGAGACATTAAAAAACCTAGGTATGAACTCGCAAGAGGTTTATGATGTCACAGAATCAGCGAGATCCCTTCTTGATTTTTCTAAGGTACTGGTCGGAACTGAACTTATTATCTTTAGAGATTTACCGCCATTAAAAAAAATCATGAAACTGCAGTTAAAAATATCTGATGTTCGTGATCTTATTTGGAATTATCAGGATGGAAATTGGAAGGCCTTATTTAAAGATAAAGATGTGCAGTTTAGAGCGTTGGGTTTTTCTGGCGAGGTGAGTCAGTCTTTGTGGGATTCAGCTTTGGAGTCTGGCTTGAGCCCCCAAATTATTATTGATTTGGCTGATATTTTGGCATGGCAAGTGGATTTTGCTAGAGAAGTTCGTAAGGGCGATTATTGGAGAATTCTTGTTAATCAGCGTCTGGTTGATGGAAAGCCACTAGGGTGGGGGAAAATTTTAGCAGCCGAGTATAAAGGTTATAAAAGCTCTTATATAGCTGTCTTGTACCCAGAAAAAGGAAGGAATCGCCAAGGGTACTTTAACCTGCTCGGACAGAGTATGAGAGGTCAATTTCTAAAAAGCCCTATTAAATTTGGTAGAATTAGTTCCCGATTCCAGAAAAATCGGTTTCACCCTATTTTGAAAGTGAGGAGACCCCATTTAGGGGTGGATTATGCGGCGCCGAGGGGAACTCCAGTCAGAGCGGTGGGGGATGGTGTGGTTTTTAGGAAAGGGTACACACGTGGATCGGGAAAATTCCTAAAAATCCGTCATAATTCTATTTATAAAACGGCCTACAGGCACTTGAGCCGTTTTGCGAGGGGAATTAAGAGGAGATCCCATGTTCGTCAGGGGCAAATCATAGGTTATGTGGGGTCGACAGGTTTAGCCACAGGGCCACATTTGCATTTTGAATTTTATCAGAATGACCGTTTTATAGATCCTTTGGGGCAGAAGTTTCCCCGTGTGAATTCATTGCCCGATGGAGAGAAGGATGCGTATAAGAAATACGCTGAAAAAATCATCAGCTACTTTCCTCTTAAGCGCTACGAAGAAAAAAGTGAAGCTTCTAAATTTAGAGACTCCTATTTTAAGGAATACAAAAGTAAATGAGCAGGCCGTCTCATAAATAATCACAGCCTTTGTTATTTTTATGAAAATTCTTGGTTACAGAAATCCCAGTTTACAAGATTCCAAAAGCTCTCGACGTATTTGGGACGTGCATTGCGATAATCCACATAATAGGCATGCTCCCAAACATCACAAGTTAAAATAGGTATGACTCCGTCAGTGAGAGGGCAGCCAGCATTTTGAGTTTGAATGATTGAGAGTTTCCCAGAACTGTCTTTTACGAGCCATGCCCACCCAGAGCCGAATAAAGTAACTGCAGCTTTAGAGAACTGTTCTTTGAAATCAACAAAGGAGCCAAAATCTTTACTGATGGCATCAGCCAGAGCGCCGCTAGGTTCTCCGCCCCCTTTGGGTGAAAGACAATTCCAGTAGAAAGAGTGGTTAAAAACCTGTGCGGCATTGTTGAACATTCCGCCGTTGGATTTTGTAATAATATCCTCAAGGCTGGCATCAGAAAACTCGGTGCCTTCAATAAGGCCATTGAGTTTATCGACATAAGATTGATGATGTTTTCCATAATGAAATTCTAGAGTTTCTTTTGAAATATGAGGCTGAAGAGCATCCATTGAATAGGGAAGCACTGGTAATTTTATAGACATATTAACTCCTAGATGAAATTTTAAATATACAGTAGAGATATAGCAGAGACTTCTTCTCTCTTCAAGTCTATTTTGTAACGGTGATCCCTAGCTGTTCCTCAATGTCCTTCTTCAGTTTTTCGTCAGGGCTGAGAGTTTTAGCTCTTGAGACACCTTGGCTAAGATCGAAGGCTTGGTAGAGTGTTTCGAGATATTCATCATTGGTTAGAGACAGAAAGAAGGAGGTGCTTCTGCAATTGGCTTTGAATTTAGCTATCTTAGAACTGGGTTTATTAGAGTGGAACTTTATCCCTTGGGAGTTGGAGCTGAGTTTCATCTCAATATTGTTATCATTCACTATTGTGGCTAGAGAGGTTATTTTGCAGGGGATAGAGATATGAGTTGTGACTTCTCTATCTGTGTAAATGCCCTTGTTATTAAGCGCAGAGGGTTTGAGTTTTAATATTTTCTCATCCCAGGCTGATATTTTGAAAGCGACTTTTTGAATAGAGAGGCGGATTTTGAGTTTAATAAGATAGCTGGTCGTGGGCTTGGCGATGTTTTGAGCATTGAGCTTTTGTGTTATGTAAAAAAAAGCAATATAGGTGTTTGTCTTTTTATTCCTTAATATTTTTTTTATAGAAACCTTCTGCCAGCCCATATTGTCCGAAAAATAGTCAAGGGTGTGTCTGTATTCACTTAAGACTTTCTTTTCCAAGTGAGGGCTGAAGTGTGAGCTTATGAATGTAAGTTTCTTCTCAATACCAGGTGCGTCACTAAGACGACCAGTCGCTGTTAGATCAGTCTCCCTTAAATCAGTCTCAGTTAAACCAGTCTTAGTTAAACCAATAGTGTAGTAATGTCTCAAAAAACCCCTCAAAAACACCCCCCCTCTCTCCGTGTGAGTTTTTTTTACCTCTTGGGTTTTATTAGAATCCGGAAAGGGAAAAAAAGAGAAATAGGTCGCGATGACTGCCCACGTAAATAAGAAGAGGGAAAGTCCCCTGTAGCTATTGATCTTAATCTTATCTGTCGTCATAATCAGTTCTTAGTGTTTATTTTTTCTATCATCATATCTTGATGAAATTTTCTATTTTCGCCATCGGAGATCCATTTGTCCATTTTATAAACCTTCCATTTAACTTTTTTCGTTCGTTTTTTCTCAAAGGGAGTTTTGAAGAATCCCTTGCCTTCAGTGATGAGTTGAAATTCAGATTTACTTTTAAGCGTGGTATTCTCTAGTCTCAGCTTCTTAAGTTCCTCGTCATCATTGAAATAATAATTACCGAAGAGGGCCGTTGCGGCGATAAAAGCAGATCCCCAGGTCAGAGCATGGAATTCAGGTTTTTCGTTTACGGGGGTTGTAGCAAGACCAACACCAGCTCCGATGGGCATGGCTAGCCCCATGGCTGCCCATCTAGATTTAGAGTTAGTTGCACAGCCAAAAACAAAAAAAACGAGTAGGAAAACGCGCACAAGTTCAAGTTTTAGGGCTTTTGAGATGAATTTCAAAACAAGTTCCTTTGTTGAGAGTGGATTGGGCGTTTATAGTGCCACCCCATTCTTTAATTTTACGATGAGCGTAATAAAGTCCTAACCCATTTCCTGATTCTTTACCAGAAGTAAAATCCTCATCAAAAATATGGGGAAGATCCTGTTCAGAAATGCCACACCCGTTATCTGTGATAGAGAGTGTGAGAGCGTCTTCTTTTTCCTGAACCTTGCAGTCGATGGTTCCCGATGAGGGGATGATGGCTTCAATGCTGTTATTGAGCAAATTAGAGAGGACTCGCTTGAGTTCAGTGGGGGAGCAAATTGCTTCTAAATCGTTGGCAACATCCATATTGAAATTAATATTTTTATATAGAACGATCTTGTCATTGATAACGTCGAGAATGAGAGGTCTAACTAAAAGAGGTTGAATTTTATTTAGACGATAGCGGTTTTTCCGATTATTTTTTAAGAGATCATCGCTTGTTTCAAGAATTCTGTTAATGGATGATTTAATGATAGACGAGGCTGGCTCAGAAATATCCGAGTTGGACTCGTGTAGGGCTATATTGAGGGACATCACAGGGGAGCGAATATCGTGGGCGACTTGTTTTGTGATTTTTGAGAGTTCTTTCTCGGCATTTAAGGCTGTATGAATTTCTTTGAGTTCTATTCTTGAATAAATACCCTGTCTAACAAGACTGATAAGCTTGTTGGTGATGTTATCCTGATAACTAATGTTTAGTGTCATTTTTGGATCTTTGTTCCATTTTTTTAAGACATCGAGTGTCGAGATGAGTGATTTTTTGTAACCCAATAGTGGAAAAAAGGCGGCAATAATAATTAATACTGAGGCTAAAGTTGTTATAAAGATAAATAAAGAGGAGGTCAGGGTGGATTTAATAATCTTAGCTTTTGAAATACAGGTGTTGATTTTTCCGAGGTGCAGTCCTCTGAGAGTGAGATTGTTAGATGTGGGGTAGAGACAATGGGGAGGGTTTTTCCCTTGTGACCAGGAGTATGCTGTGTAATTGTTCTGCAAAACTTTATATTGGGAGATAGGAAAATTCTGCAAGCCTGTGATAAGTTTAGCCACAAGTTCATGGTTTTTGTTCTGAAAGAGATTGTCGGCAATTTCATATTTCCATTGAGAGATGTACTGAGAAATATCAAATTTGGCTTGCTTGTGATTAGACTCAAGCAAGGTTTGATAGAAGAGGAAAATAAAGGCCCCTGTAGCACAGAAAATTGAAAACAAGGGTTTTTTTATGAGTTGGCTTATATGACCTCCACGGGGCGCCAGTATAACTGTTTTTTGGTGAAATAAGGGAAAAAGAAGTTGTTTTGAAAGGTTTTCACTGAAGTCGCTCTCTTTTAAGGTGAGAAAGAGACAGCTTGCCCTTTTGGCTGACCAATAACTTCATCGTCTCTCATTGCGATGTCACCAGACAGGATGGTTGCAACGGGCCAACCTTGACATTGAAAACCGTCAAATGGGGTCCAACCGGAGAGACATTCAATCCAATTGTCAGTGATAGTTTTTTTGATTTTGAGGTCTATTAATGTGAAGTCGGCATCAAAACCTTCTGCTATTTGTCCTTTATTTTGAACTCCGTAAATGCGCGATGGGTTGTAGCTTGTAAGTTGAGTGAGGCGCTCTAAGTTGAGGCGCTGGTTGTTGACGTGGGTGAGCATAACAGGAAGAAGGGTTTGCACTCCAGGCATACCTGAGGGAGATCGAGGGTAGGGGAGTGACTTTTCTGTGAGCGTGTGGGGAGCGTGATCGGAGCCAATAACGTCGACGGTGCCATTGGTGATTCCGCGCCAAAGGGCCTCGTGGTGATGTCGTGAGCGTATGGGAGGGTTCATTTGCACTTTAGTTCCTAATTGCGTGTAACATTCGGGAGCATAAAAAGAGAGATGCTGGGGAAGACACTCGACAGTGACAAGATCTTTAGCAGTAGAGTTTTTGAGCTCTCTTAGAAACTCGATTTCCTTTTGACTTGTTATGTGAAGAACATGCACGGGGCGATTTGTTTTCTGTGCGAGTTGGGTGATTTCTTGGGTGGCAAGAAAGGCCGTGTCTTCATCTCTCCACTGGGGGTGATCGTGGACATTTTTTGATTGCATGGCGATGTTTTTTCTTTCATTGAGCCTTTTTTCATCTTCACAGTGAATAGCGATCCGTCTTCCTCCATTACTGAGGATGTCCTCCAAATCTTGGGAGTCATCAACTAAAAGAGAGCCAGTGGAACTGCCCATAAATATCTTAACTCCAACGCAGCCAGGTAATTTTTCAAGCTCATGTAACTGGTGGATGTTTTCTTTGCAGGCCCCTATGAAAAAAGCGTAATTAACCCAACATCGATCTTTGGCTAGAGACATTTTCTGTTCAAAGGCTTTTTTGTTTGTTGTATTAGGAGATGTGTTGGGCATTTCAAAAACAGCAGTGACGCCTCCCTTTAGGGCGCCAAGTGTTCCTGCGGCGAGGTCTTCTTTGTGGGTGAGGCCTGGTTCTCGAAAATGAACTTGGCTGTCGATGCACCCCGGTAAGAGATGTAAGTGAGTTGCATCAATGGTCTCTGTGGAATCACTCAGCGCAGAGGTGGAGATGCATGTGATTTTCCCGTTTTGACAGCCAATGGATAGAGGTTCAATGGTGTGTTGCCACCTTTGGCCAGGTTTATAGACAATGGTCTGAGCGTTATTAATAACAAGATCGAATTTATGCATAGATCAAACTCCCTAGTCTCGTTATTTTAACTTGGTTTTAAGAGAAGGTCTAGTCATAGTCGTGACTTACTTAAGTTTCTTTGACGAGTTGCTCTTGAAACAGGGTATAATATAGGAGTTGAAGTCTCATCATTTTTTAGAGGCTTTTTTAGACACGAATGCAGAGTTAATAGATGAGGGTGTGTCATGTTTTTTATGAGCCGTATTATCGTGTTAGGAATGTTGTTGTTTTCAGTGAGTATCTATGGAGCTAAGAGTCCCCGTGTTAATGAACGGCTAATGATTGAAACTCTAAAGTTACCTGTAAAACATCGTTATTTGGCACTAAGAAAAATGGAAAATCATTCGCTGCCTTATTTGCGTAGGATTGTGAATAATAAAAAAGAGAATATGTCGTTGCGTTGGAGAGCACTCTCTTCTTTAGCAAAAATCTATGGTAGGAAAAGTTTACCAGATTTGTTGAAAGCATCTAGGGATTCACAGTGGTATATGCGCAATGGAGCTCTAGTTGGTTTGGCCCACGTTGATAAAGATCAGGCGTTGAAACTGTCTAAAAGATTATTGCAAGATGATGCTATGGTCGTAAGGGCAGCAGCGGTGAATGTTTTGGCAGAACACGGCGACAATCGTCACAAGGAATTGATTTGGAAGTCATTGAATAATCCAAAAAACTTCCATAGAGGCCGAAGCTTATGGATAAGGAAGAACACTGCTCGGGCTTTCTTAAGCATGGCAGCATATGGTGATGAGAGTAAAATGGTTAAATTATTAGGCGATAAGGACAAAGCTCTTCACGCTGTTGGTGTATTGGGTCTAGAGAGGTTAGCGGGGAAAAAATTAGAAGATCCCTATGAGTTTGTGATGAATAAAAAAAAGTATTGGACAAAATGGTGGCAGGATCGATCTCTTGTTCGCTAGGTTTTCGGGGGAGGAAAGTGTGATTAGAAAAATTTGGATTCCATGTGTTTTAGTAATGGTTTTTTCAGGCTGTAATACTTTAGATATTGAAAGACAAACTATGAACAGCCAGATAACACGCTCGATTGCAAGCCATGATCTTAATGAAGTAGAATTTTTTAGAGACATTAAAGAATTAGAAGAGAGAGCGAAACTTGGAAAAGTTTCTGCGATTTATCTATTAGCCGAAGTGTATAGGAAAAACCACGATGATGATTCTTATAAAGAAATGGCCTCTTGGTATGAACAGGCGACAAAAGAGAATAATGTTAAAGCCCAGTTTCAGTTAGCAAAGGCTTATAAATACGGCAAGGGCGTGAGTGTTGATGATCGTAGAGCTTTTAAGTGGTTTGAAGCCGCTGGAAAAAGAAATCATTGGCAGTCACAGTTTGAACTGGGAGAGATGTACGCTCAGGGGAGAGGAGTCTCCATGAATGTTAAAAAAGCAAAAGATTGGTATGGGCGATCAGTAAAAAATCGTAAGAAATGGGAAAAGGCATTAGAGAAAAAAACAGCTTCAGAGACAGAGGCCATGGCGTTGAAAAAATTGAGAGAGATAAAGGTAAAAGTCAAAAAACATCTATTGCCAGGCGGGATTGATTTTAGAGAAGAATTAACATCTAGAGAAGACTCAATATCTAGAGAAGACTTAGTATCTAGAGCTAACCAAAAGGCTTTCTATTGGTATGAAAAAGCGGCAGAGCTAGGGCATGCTTTGTCTCAGTATCAACTGGCAGAGATGTATCGCCTAGGCTTGGGGACGGAGAGAGATTTGAAGAAGGCTTTTAAGTGGTATGAATCGTCGGCATCGGATCGCCAGCACCCACGGGCGACATTTCGCTTAGCCGAGGCCTATTTCTTTGGCTACGGTGTCACGAGAGACCTTGAGAATGGAATTATTTATTATAAGGAATTAACAGAATCCAAGAATAGAACCCATTCTTTAGAGATTGAAGAGAAAAAAATGGAGGCTCAGTATAGATTAGGTCATATATATTACAATGATGATAAGAAGGAAGCTTTGAAGTGGTACTCTGGGATCGCGAAGAAGGGCCATTTAAAAGCTATGGAAATGATTCTGAATTTGTATGTAGAGGGGGATGTGAATAAGAAAACACTCTCTTCTATAAATCGGCTTTATGATAAGAATAGGTTGAGTGGCCCCAGTGTCGCTGAGTTGAACTTGTTTAGAGATTATGGTTCTGATGGGCTCTCAAGAAAAGAAATTAATTTAGCACATTCTGCTGAGTTCTTATCTAAATATGAAAGTATTGCCGAAAAGGGAGACAAAATGGTTAAGAACTCCTTAGCTCAGATGCTGGAGAAAGGGACGAATGTTTTTGGGGATACTTATGTGGATGTAAATTTAAAGCAGGCATTAGTTTGGTATAAGAGAGCGGCGAAGGCTGGCCATAAGCCAGCTTTTCATAAAGTGGCATCCATATATCTTGATGGGGCGAAAAATGTAGACATGAATATTCCCGAGGCGATTCGTTGGTATAAATTAGCTGTGAACCACCTTGATTTCCGTGCAACGGAAAAGTTGGGAGATATTTACAGTGAGTCCCCCTTTTTAGAGAAGAACATGGTGAGAGCTAATAAGTGGTATGCAGTGTACAGTGCCTATGTCTCTGAGTAAAATTGAACAGTACGATGAACAAGTATTTTGAATGGATAAACATTTTCTAAATCCTTCTAAGTTATTGTAATTATTGATTGACACCTTTCAATCGGGTTAGGTAAAACGGTTTTTCGTTGTGGCGGGGTAGCTCAGCTGGTTAGAGCACTGGAATCATAATCCAGGTGTCGGGAGTTCGAATCTCCCCCTCGCTACCATTTTCCTTGCATTTTCCCTAGTTACTCATTGCTAGGAGGAACGACGGCAGATAAAATTTGTCAAACACTGGGTGAAGGTTAAATAATAATGTTATCAGAGATAAAGAAAAATCCGTTTAGACTTTTTTTTCCAGTGGGTTGGCTGTTGGGGTTGTCGGGGGCTCTGCTGTGGATCCTCTTTCACCAGGGGATTATTGATGGAAATCCAAAGGAGCATCACGGTCATTTAATGATCGGTGGGTTTCTCCTGTCCTTTGTAATGGGTTTCTTGATGACAGCTATTCCAAGGTTTACTAAGACGGAATATGCAAACTCACTAGAGATAATAATATCCGTGGTGTTGGTCTTTCTCATGTCTTGGAGTGGGCTTTTTTATGTGAGTGGCCTTTTTAATATCACGAGCTTACTGGGACTCCTGTTTATCATCGCCTATTCGGTAAGGCGGTTCATAAAGAGGGAGAGCAATCCACCGGATACATTTATATTTGTTGGAGTTGCCCTCTTAATGGGGCTGTTGGGAATATCCTTAGTTCTTAGTCACGAGTATTACCATTTGGGAGAGTTACTCTTTTTCCAAGGAATGCCCTTTTCTCTAGTTTTAGGAGTTGGTGGACGGTTGGTTCCAGGAATTTTAGGCCATGGGGAAGTCGTCAAAGCGCAGAGAGATCGCTATGAAAACCTGGAATCCTTCTTCAAGATAGTGCCTGCTATGAATTACCTACTGGCAATGGTTTTTGTGGCGTCGTTTTTTACTGAGCACTACCTGAGTCAAGTGGTTGGCCATGCTTTAAGAGCAGTGGTGATTTCCTATATTGCCACGGTCTATTGGAGGATTTTTAAATTTCCTGTGAAGAGAACAGTCCACACTTTTTCAATTTGGTTGGCCTGTTTGTTTATTTTTTCTGGGTCGTGGCTCTATAGCTTTTTACCCTCGATACACGTTCTCCACTTGATTTATATTGGAGGGTTTGGGTTTATAACCTTACTGGTAGCATCTCGGGTGACCCTTGCCCATGGTGATGGAGGTATGGAAATCGAGGGAGAGAAGTTTCCGTTTCTATGGATTTGTATTCTCCTGTCTCTATCAGCGGTGACCAGAGCCAGCGCCTACCTATTTCCTGCCCAGTATCAATCACATATAAGCTATTCGGCGGGTCTCTGGATTGTCGGTTTTATTATTTGGGGAATCGTCTTCATCCCCAGAATTTGCACCCGCCAGCGGCAGTGAAACACAATTAATGGTGGTGCCCCCTCGCCCAAAGTACACGAACACCCTTTGGTAGTAAAAGGGGTTAAAAAGATCCAATGGGTAGAGAGTCTAGAACGACTCAAGTGAGCTAGAGGTTTTTATTTAACTAGTGTCATACGATCAATTTCAGTAATATTGTTGCTATTTCGAAATAGGAAAGAAATTAATATTTAAGAAAGAAGCCTTATCTTTTTTAACTGAGTTTTTTGAAATCGAAATTACCTTTTGCTTAGCATCTTCAAGAATTTTCTCAATCTCGGTCTGAGATTCCTTGTCATGGATAAGACAAAATGAATCGAATTTCCCACACTTTAATCCATTATCCATTTCGAGGTGCTTAGTAGCTCGCTCTAAAGCTGTTATGTATAGGCCTTCTGTATTTACCCCTGTTTTTAAAAAAACATCATTAAGAGATTTTTTAAAAATATTTAGCTCTCTAAGCTTTTTGATTGCACCCTTTACTTCTTCTTCCGAATAGTCATCTCTTAGACGTGCAAAAATCCAATCAAACTTAAGCTTCGAGTCTTTTAACCCTAAAAGAGTATAGATTTCCCAAGTCAAAATACTCTTGAAGATTGATTCATCTCCATCTTTATATTCATTGGGAACTAGAAGTTTAATGTCTTTTCTAAATCTCTCAAAGTTAAGCTTTACATCTTTATCTTCGGAGTTATCTTTGAGAACCATCATAAAGAAGTAGGAACTTTCTATTTCATTGAGCTTTATCTTCTCAGCTAGCTTGGCAGCCTTTTCTATACTGATTTTTCGACGTCCAGAAACGACTTGCTTTAAATAAGTCTCTGAGCCGTTAATTAAACCAGAGAAATAGCTATAAGAGTACTTGGTGTCTTTATTTTTTAAAGCACCAATATACTCTTTTATAAAGCCTCTGTAATCACTGTAATTAAAAATTGGTACTCTAGTGTCCAACACTTCCAACATTAAAACCTTCTGTTTTGATTAATTTCATCATAGGGCATGTTTTCACAACACCACTATAGTAGATTTCAAGATAGGGTAAATCAGCTCCTCCAGAGTCATAAGGAATTAATACCTCAAAAGTAGGGATTGTTGAAGAAATTCCGACTTGGGTAAATCTCATGAAATGTGAACTGCTAATACTGCTTGCTCTATTGATTAGTGATTTAAAGCTGTCTGAGGAAGAGTTAACAAACTTTAGTAGACCAAAGGGCGTTTCTTCTGTGATATAAAATTGAGCCTGTACGTCACATGTTGAGTCTGTCTTGGCAATCATTTCCCACGAGATTGAGAATGCTGGCAATGTCCAAAGAGTAAGTAAAAGTGGTATTGTAATTAACTTTTTCATAAAACCTCCTAAAGTTCTTATATTTTAAGCATCTTAGAAATTCAACTTCTTAAAGTTCTTATATTTTAAGCATCTTAGAAGTTCAACTTCTCAAAATATTTAACGGGCTCAAAATGAACCCTTAGGCTTTATGATCTGTGAACGTAAGTTTTATTTATTATATTGAGATCGCTTAGATAAAAAGAAATCTAATGAAAAATGGTTTCTCACCAACCACTGTTCATTATTTCCTTGTTTTGATGAGTCTAATGCCGTTTTCTTTCTAGAATATCTCCCAAAAGAATCCAGTTCTTTTCGGCGAGTTTGGCTTGGCGACTTCTATTGCATTTCTCTGCAATGGAAGGTGACAAACGGATGTTTGAGCAAGAAAAGGGCTAGAGTCTTTGATCTGTACCCCAAAAAGGGGACACAAAATAAAAAGCCCCATCTGTGATATGATGGGGTTTATTGTTTTTAACACTGCTTTCATAATAAAGCATTTAGTTCCTAATACAAAAAAATAATTATTGTCTGTCGACTAGGTTAAGTCACCGAGGTTCGATTTTGCTCCTGTTAGTCGACTTTTTTCTCTGAAAAAGTGCAGAAGAAGGCCATAAATGTTTTGTTTTGGTATTAGCTAAATAAGCAATACACCCGCTAGAATCACTGCCTGGGGACCAATCAATACCGATGACAACACAGGAATTGCTGAATCTACTGATTTCCACCAAGGAACATTTAAAACCATCATGATTTTGGAAAAAAACATCAAGGTGTTTAACATTTTCTGTTGTCATGTAATAAAAATAGAATGGAGTTTTATTGGTCACCTCCACTGTATTTCCCCAGTTTGCACCTCCTTCGACGTAGTTTGCATATCCGTTGTTACCATTAATGAGTGTATCACAGTCATCAGCAAAAGCATGCAATGAAAGAATAACTATGCTGAATGCAATAATCAATGATTTCATATTTTCTCCTTGTGTTTTATTACTTACAAAAATAATAGTTTTATTACGAGCTTTTCTCATAAGTTTGTTTAATTTTAGATATAACCTCTGTACAAATTAATCAATAACATTATCTAATTTTGGAAAAATTTACAAATTTGCGAATTGACTCATAAATAATCACACCGAAAAGGCCTGAGGGCGAATATACTGGCAAATAAAGAAGCCCGTTCGACTCAAAACAAAAACACCTATAAGATATTTAAGAGTATCAAAAACAAACACTTATGGGGGTTAAATAATGAGGAACGAGCTAAATACAATTATTATAGAAAAATACCAAGATGACTACAAAACTTGAAAAAACTGCTATAGGTTCTTTAAGTTTTATTGAGATTTTTTTTAACCTACCTTTAAAGGTTTTATAAATAAAAAAGATACTGCTAATTAAAACAGTATCTTCATCTTTCCCTAGCCTTGATGAGCTAGTTAGTTATTTAAATCTAGTGACAGAGGTGTAAAACTCTCTTTTTCAGAAAAAGATAGCAACAATTATTATATTTCATATTGCACAGTGCATGCGGCCCTAGAATAATCGAAATTACTACCATGTCGACTTATCTCAACCTGCAGCAGGTTATTTTCTTTCTTTTTTATTGTTAAAATTCTTCTAGCATAATAATAAACCCCACCTGCCTGTAACACTGACACGGTAAGTGTATCACCTACGATTGAACAAGATTCAGTCGTCTCCGTTGCAAGCTCATCTGTAAGCATAGGTACATAGTGTCGATCATCTAATTCAACGCGAGTATGAGGAACGTCGAAACGTACTTTTACTCGACAGTTTTTATGTTTATAAACGCTTTCAAAAACAGTGTCTTCAGTTTCACTAATACTGAAATTTGTAAATTGAAGAAATTTATTTGCACAATTTTTTGTAGAACTTGTGGCTAATGCCGACGTACTAAATGCCAAAAAAAACACTAGCCTTGGTAATAAATTTTTCATTTTTCTCTCCAATCTGTATCGCTCATCTGAGCAATGGTTTTATCACAAGCTTTGCCCATGATTTCTTTAATTAAATAAACTTCTACCCATCCCTCGCAAATAGTCAATAAAGTTATTTGATTTGGAATTTTTTACAAATTTGCGAATCGAATTGACTCATAAATAATCACACCGAAAAGACCTGAGGACGAAAATGGGAGGTGACAAACGAATGTTTGAGCAAGAAAAGGGCTGGATTCTTTTGGGAGAGACTCTAGAAAAAAAACGGCATTAGACTCGCAGAGCTTGCCAAATGGTGACCGCGGCAGGAATCGAACCTGCGGCCTACAGTTTAGGAAACTGTCGCTCTATCCTACTGAGCTACGCGATCCTCTAAGAACGGAAACTCTAGCATGGGTTTTCTGTAAATGGAATTACTTAGTTTGAAAGAGAGTTTTGTCTGAGGCCCATTTCTGATTAAGTTTTTTGAGTCCATCAAGCCAAGTCGTCGGAGAGTTGACGGTGTTTGTAAAAGATCGCTCGGTCATAAGAATAGCAGAACCTTCTTCGGAAGAGCCTTTAGAAATGTCATTGAGGATTGATTTTTTCCGAGTGATGAGTTTGGAGAGAGTCTCTGACGAACATAAGAGTTTAACTTGAGAGGACAACTCCATAGAATTAAAAAAGTCACAGTATTCAATAACGGCATTAAGATTAAAATAAAACAGCTGAAATTGGTCTTGGGAATCTTGATAATGGATTTTTAAATGAGAATCACTCCAATCAAGGCCACTCTCAATGAAAAAGCGATGGGCGAACTCATGATTGACTTCTCTCTTAGCGACTCTCTCTAAAAAGGGGGTTAATTTGGGGAACAAATCACTTTCAGATTTGCTAGCAACTGGATAAAATTTAAGGGAAAAGGTATCAACCCACCATTTCGTAAAAGACAAGTATCTATCATATGTTTTCTTGGTGTTGTTTATAGACCAATTTAAGTAACGTTGAGCTTGAGATTTGAACAAGAAACGGTCGAGAGAAATCTTTAGCTTGAGTAACTCAGCGGGGCCAACACTACTAAATTGATCATTGTGGATATCCTCTAAGTTCTTCTTTTCGGCAAGAACCCATTCAAGGCTATTGATTGTTTCTAGAGTAATCTCTCCCAGAGGTTTAAGAAATTTCTTATCTGCTTCGGATGCTAAGACAGACCACTTTTCTGATGAAAAATTAATTTTTTTGGAAGTGGGAAAGAGGTAACTTTTAATAATTTGTTCACAGTTAGTGCAGTTCTTGGACAGATCTTGAAGTCGGCTAAGGAGGGTTTCCTGTAGTTTTGTAAGTTCAGAAACTCTTTTCATGGGATGAGTTGAATTGACCAGTTGTTGTCTGATTTCATAATAGGAACAAAGGGTATTTGCGTAGGCATCCCGTTGAGATTTTTCTTTGAAATCGTAGCCGGGATTAGCCGCTGAGACATAGGTTTTCAAACCGGTAAGGACACCTGAAGTTAATGATCCAAAAAGAGTAATGGGGGCACCGTAGGGGCCTGAAACCATGGCTGCCAGCCGTGTTATTTCGGTAATGATACTAGCGGCATTTGAAAGGGCTTGGGACTTAGTTTTTTCTCTTTCAAAGCAACTTGAGTTTTTGATGGCCCCCATGAACTTAAAGAAAACTTGGGTGGCCGAATAAGCATATTTTTGGATAAAAGCAGTTTGTTGCGCTGTGAGAGCTTTGTTTTTATTCTTATCAAAGAGGTCAAAGAAATTGATCCTTTGATTTGAAGAGAGAAAACTGTGAACACCATTGAGTGTGGAGTTAACATTTGTCTGTTCCTTTTCCGTGCTGCAATTTCTGGCTTCGTTGCGGATTTTATCTCTGAGCTGATCAAACGTATTAATCAGTTGAGAAATTTGGGGATGAATAGAAGGGCATTGAATTTTGTGATAGCTGAGATCTTCTGCTGAAGAATCAACGGCAAAGAAGTGAGTAGATGAAGAGTAGGATTGACTTGAAAAGCCCAGGGAGATGAGAACGGTTGTAAATAAGGTAGACATTGTATTTTTCATGATTTGGACTCTAGCATAAAATAAAAAAAAAGCGAAATTCAGTTGAGAAAACAGAGCATTTCTGTACTATTTACATGGTTTGAGTGGACATGTGTGATATTAATGGGAAGAGATTTGTGAAAATAACCGATTGCGGTGATGGAGCCTTGAAATGATGGAAAAAAAGTTAGGTCTTGTGATATTGGTTTTTTGGCTTGTGGGTTGCTCGTCACCGACAAAAATAAAGCCAGTGTCTGGAGAGCAGATTTTTGTAGCTCCTTTTGATAAAGTTTGGCGGGCGACACAAATAGCATTGGTTAAGTATCCCATTCGCACAAATAATATTGATCAGGGTATTTTAGAGACAGATAATATTCATAGCTACGATGGATGGAAGCCACCCCATAAGAGTGCTAAAAAATCCGGAGGTCTTTATTACAAGTTGCTCATTAAGGTGATCAAAGGTCGTTATCGTGAAAGAGAAGTGACGAAAGTGATTGTTAGCAAAAAAATTAATCTAAAGCGCTCCTTTTTCTCTGAAAACCAAGAACGCCAGAGTGATGGTTTAGAAGAAAAGGTAATTCTTTATCGTATTAAGCGAGAATTGAAAATAGAGAGAGCCTTTGAAAGATCAGATAAAAAGACAAAAGAATCAGAGAACTCTTAAAAGCCCGTTTGAGTGGCTATGGAAACTTAGCTGGGGTTTTCCGTGGAAGAGTCCATTTCAACGGAGTAACCATTGTGCTTGCGGACATTGAAAACGCCTGTGTCTAGCAAGAGATATTGACCTTTGATTCCCTGCAAAGTCCCCAAAATGGTAGGAGTCTTCTCTAGAGAGAGGGAGAGAATCTTCTGGGGATAAACTTCCACTGGATATTCAAGAAAAATGGGATCATCCTCAAGAAACTCTACGTCATCAAAGGCTTCGAGCTCTTGTTCAATACTGTCAACAATCCCGTTGCGAGCTGTCTCTAGATCGATGTCCTCAATATCGTTTGTGAGCATCTTGCGCCAATTGGTTTTGTCAGAGACGTAGTCCTTCATAAGAACTTCAATAAGACCAGATTGAAGTCTGTCCTTAACTCTAAAGACAGGAATGGCTGAAATAGCCCCCTGATCTATCCACCGTGTTGGAATTTGTGATTCCCTGGTGATGCCCACCTTTAAGCCTGATGAATTGGACAAATAGACATAATGGGGTTTCATGCAATGGGATTGGGCCCAGTTTTCGTCTCGGCAGGTTCCTTTAGAAAAGTGGCAAGTTTCAGGTTTAAGAATACACATATCGGCTTCAGCGAGTTTTTGACTGCACGGATAACAATAGCCTCCTGAAAAGCTTTTCTTAGTGATCTTTTGACAATGAACGCAGTGAATCTGTCCTGAGTATTGGATTCTGATTTCTCTCCCAATGAGGGCGTTCATGTCTACCTTGTCACCGCCCAAATTTAGAGTGTAGGAAATAGGGGAGTTGAGAGCTGTGGACATTTTGTATAGATTCCCTGTTTTCATAGAGTGATGATAGCAAATTTACGCAATGAGTTGAAGGGGTATTTTTATATATAATCTCCATTTACTTGCTAATCGTAGAATATATCTAGTAAAAGGGAGGGAAATAAGAGAAAAAAAAGAATGGAGAGAGAAACTATTTCTTTAAGAACATCTTTAACAGTGGGGATCAAAATGAGAATCATTAATTCACTCAGTATGATAGTATTAACGGCATTGATTGGTGCAACAGCCTTGGCTGATCGTGTGATTCAATGGAGTGGCGATTTACGTTATCGTCAGGAAGTCATTGAGTCTGATACTGTAGGTAGAAGTCGTTCCCGTATTCGGGCGCGGATTAAAGCCGAAGCTGAAGTGAATGAGAAGGTTGATGTGACCCTACGCTTGGCAACAGGTGGTCATGGCGTGACTTCAACGAATCAGACACTCGGTAATTATGGCAGCAATAAGCCGATCGATTTAGATATGGCTTATTTTGAATGGAGACCGGTAGGGAGTCTAAAAATTTGGGCTGGAAAAATGAAAAACCCCCTTTACCAGGGAAATAGTGATCTGATTTTTGATACTGACTGGACTCCAGGTGGTTATGCTTTTAATTATGAGACGGGCAGGGATGATGGGTTTGCTATGTTCATTAATTTTTCCGAAATTTCTATTGATGAGAGAGCAAACACTAAAAGGGATGCTTCTTTAGATGGGTCACAGATTGGGTTTAGAATTCCTTTCCTTGGCACTGAGTTAACTCTAGGGTATGGGGCTTTGAGGTTTGACAATATAAAAGGTTATGATGGGGCTTTTATCAATAGAGGAAACAGTCTTGTCTTAGACAAATATGTCAATGAGTACAATCTCCAGCAAATATTCTTAGCCTATGATTTTAAAATCAAAGATATTGGTGTGCAGATTTTTGTTGAAGATGTGAATAACACCGAGGTTGTTGAGCAAAGCAAGGGGTTTCTCTACGGCTTTAAAGTAGGTAACGCCGAGAAAAAGGGAACATGGGATCTAAAAATAACTTATAGAGAGCTTGAAAAGGACGCTGTTTTGGGTGGCATCACTGACGGGGATACTTTTGGAGGAACTGATGGCAAGGGTGTTGTTCTTGGTTTTAATTATGCCTGTGGTGATAATTCCTCTTTAGGATTGAGTTTCTATGATGTAAAACGCTCTGTTTCTATGGTAGAAATAGATTATAAAAAACTTCATTTGAATTACGTAATGAAATTTTAATTTTTTTGTCATTTTTGGGCTACTTTGTTATGCCATGAGTGTTTAAACAGGAAATGGTAAAATGTTTAGAAGTATCATAGTGGTTTTAGCTGCTTTAGTAGCAGCTGTTCCGGGGCAAGGCGCTTCTAGATTAAGAGGCAAGGTGCGAATCGATGGATCGAGTACAGTTTTTCCCATCACCGAAGCTGTGGCTGAAGAATTTAACAAAGAGTTTCCTCGGGTAAGGGTTCAGATAGGTATTTCTGGAACAGGCGGGGGCTTTAAGAAGTTTTTTAGAAAAGAATCTGATATTAATAATGCTTCGAGAGAAATTCAAGGTAAAGAACTGGAACTAGCAAAGGAAAAAGGGGCTGATTATTTAGAATTAGCTGTGGCCTATGATGGAATATCTGTGGTGATTAATCGGGAAAACACCTGGGCACGCACGATGACGACAGGACAATTAAAAAAGATATGGCAGGCGGGGAGCAAGGTAAAAAAATGGTCAGATATAGATTCGAAATGGCCCCAGACGCCCCTTCGTCTTTATGGCCCAGGCACTGACTCTGGTACATTTGATTACTTTACAAAAGTGATCAATGGCAAATCCCATTCGAGTCGTGCGGATTACACAAAGAGTGAAGATGACAATGTTTTAGTAAAAGGCGTCACAGGGGATAAAAACGCCTTGGCTTATTTTGGTTATGCCTATTATCGTGAGAATATAAAAAAGCTAAATGCTGTGGCACTGAGTTATAAAGGGGGCAAAGGAGTCCTGCCCTCAGTGGAGACGATTAATAACAATTCCTATAAACCCTTGTCGCGACCGATTTTCATCTATGTCAGTAAGTCTTCATTGAAAAACCCTGGAGTGAAGGAATTTATCATTTATTATTTGAAAACAGCAGGACAACTTGTGAATCAAGTGGGATATGTGGCTCTTCCTGAGAAAAAATATAAGAGGTTATTAAAAAGATTTAAGAAATGGGCTTCTGCTGAATAAAAAGGGCGAGGTTTGAATCAGACTGTTGATAAAATTTTAAAAGCATTATTACTCATCTGTACTACGGTGACAGTTTTCACGACCATCGCTGTTTTGGTGATGCTGGGTCAGGAGTCTTTTTCTTTTTTTTCTGAAGTTTCGATTTTTGATTTCTTGTTTGGAACTCGTTGGACGCCGCTGTTAGATCCAAATTCCTTTGGTGTTCTGCCGTTGGTTTCAGGAACGATGCTGATCGTGATCGGCGGTGTGGGTTTAGCTCTTCCAGCTGGTATATTGGCGGCTATTTATCTCAGTGAATTTGCCCACGAAAAAACAAGGGCTATTGTTAAGCCAACCTTAGAGATACTGGCAGGTGTACCGACAGTGGTTTATGGGTACTTTGCACTGACTTTTGTGACTCCTGTTTTGAAGCAATTTTTTCCAGATATTCAGGTCTTTAATGCTGCATCGGGTGCCATTGTTGTGTCTATTATGATTTTACCGATGGTGTCTTCTCTTTGTGATGATGCCTTCCGTGCTGTTCCGATGCATATGCGAGAGGCGGGATATGGATTAGGGGCAAGCCCTTTTGAGGTCGTGACGGGAGTGTTAATACCAGCCTCTGTTACTCGTATAGGGGCAGCTGTTATTTTAGCAGTTTCCCGCGCTGTGGGAGAGACGATGGCAGTCACCTTGGCGGCAGGGGCGACGCCCAATATGACAATAAGTCCTCTGGAGAGCATTCAAACGATGACAGCCTATATTGTGCAAGTGAGTTTGGGTGATACGCCAGCAGGTGGAGTGGAGTACTTAACTTGTTTTGCCGTTGGAGCACTCTTGTTTGTGGGTACAATGTCGATGAATATGTTAGGTAGTTATTTGATGTCTCGCGTGGAGAGTCGATGAAAAACCTAGAAATCAATTATCAGAGTTCTCACTTCCATAAAATGCGACGATGGAAAAACCGTTTTTTCCAATGGGTATGTGCTTGTGTGACTTGGATGGCCGTGGCTGTTTTGTTGATCTTGATTTATCACATATTGATTCAAGGTTTAAGCTGGTTGGATGTGGATTTTTTATTGAATTTTCAATCCCGTTATCCAGAAAAAGCAGGGATAAAGGCAGCTATTGTTGGTTCTATTTGGTTAATCACAATGACGGCTTGTCTGTCTGTGCCGATTGGCGTGGGAACGGCATTGTTTCTAGAGGAATACACTCTCCGCAAAAAAAGGTGGGTAAAGATTATTCAGATCAACATTAATAATCTCGCGGGCATGCCTTCAATTGTGTATGGATTATTAGGGTTAGCTTTGTTTGTTAGATTTTTTGGGTTAGGCAGAAGCCTTTGGGCAGCGAGTATGACCTTGGGACTTCTGGTGTTACCCATGATTATTATTACTTCTCAGGAGGCGATTCGCGCTGTACCGGCAACTATTCGTGAGGCGGGATATGGATTGGGGGCACATCGTTGGCAGGTTTTATTGCAATTAGTCTTGCCTGCTGCACTGCCGGGTATTTTAACGGGTATTATTTTATCTGTTTCTAGAGTTATGGGAGAGACAGCTCCGCTGATTATGGTAGGAGCCTTGAGTTATGTGGCATTTTTGCCAGAAGGCCCTTCAGATTCATTCACCGTTCTACCCATGCAAATTTTTAATTGGGCCTCTCGACCTCAGGAGGAGTTCCATTATTTGGCAGCAGCAGCTATTATTGTGTTATTAGTGATATTGTTTTTAATGAGTTTAGGGGCAATTATGATTCGTCAAAAATTTCAAAAGTACAAATTATAATGAAAATGGTGGTGAATGTGTGTAATGAGTATAAAGATGGATGAGCGTGGAAATGATGACTAAGACTCTTAATGAGTATGCTCTTTCGATGGAGAGTTTTTCTGTTTATTATGGAGAAAAGCAAGCTGTCAGGAGTGTTGACCTTAATATCAATCAAAGCAAGGTGACAGCAATTATTGGTCCCTCTGGTTGTGGTAAAAGCACGTTATTGCGTTGTTTTAACCGCATGAATGATTTTGTACCAAGCTTACGCACTGAGGGGAAGGCAGCTCTTTTTGGCAGAGACCTGTACAAGGATAATGTAGATCCAGTAGATTTGAGACGTCGTGTGGGAATGGTCTTCCAGAAACCAAATCCTTTTCCAAAGTCGATTTATAAAAATATTATTTGGGGTCCTAAGGTCAATGGCTATAAATGTGACTACGATGAGCTTGTTGAAAACTCACTTAAGAGAGCAGCTTTATGGGACGAGGTGAAGGATCGTTTGCAGGACTCTGCACTGGCGTTATCTGGTGGTCAGCAACAGAGACTCTGTATTGCAAGAACGATTGCCATGAATCCAGAAGTTATTTTAATGGATGAGCCGTGTTCGGCTTTAGACCCAAAGGCAACAGCGAGGATTGAGTCTTTAATAAGTGAATTGAGTGATAAGTATACGATTGTGATTGTAACTCATAATATGCAACAGGCGGCACGTGTTTCTGACGAGACATTGTTTTTTTACGAAGGCCAGCTTATTGAGTATGGAAGAACAGAGGATATTTTTACTGTTCCTAAAAATAAAAAAACAGAAGATTATATTTCTGGAAGGTTTGGGTGATGTATGTCAGTGCATTTAAGCAATGAAATTCGTGAATTAAAAAAAGCTCTTTTATCTCTTTGTACTCTCGTTGAATATTCAGTTAGAGAATCTATCAATGCGGTGAAAAACAATGATATAAAAAAAGCTCAAGCTGTGATCGAGAATGACCATAATATTGACATAAAAGAGGTGGAGTTTGAGGAAAATTGTTTAAAATTATTGGCTCTCTATCAGCCAGTGGCCTATGACTTACGTTTCTTAGTCGCAGCATTGAAAATTAATAATGATTTAGAGAGAATTGGCGATTTGGCTGTCAATATTGCCAAACGCTATAAATCACTATCGAAATTATTCCATGAAAGTGGCAAGGTCCCATTTGATTTTGAACCGATGTCAAATAAGACCATTGAGATGCTCAAAATGGCAATTGATGCTCTGGTGTCAGAGGACACGAAAATGGCCCAGCAAGTGTGTGTGGATGATGAGCAAGTTGATGAAATGAACCGTCAAATGCATCAATTGGCCTATGAAAAAATTAAGAAATACCCAGAAGACACAAAGGCCTTAATCAGCGGCCTATCAATCTCTAAGCATCTAGAGAGA
The DNA here is from genome assembly GCA_965217115.1 of Bdellovibrionales bacterium. GTDB lineage: Bacteria > Bdellovibrionota > Bdellovibrionia > Bdellovibrionales > CAYMLA01. Next base: position 2,013,427 of record OZ244239.1, read on the forward strand.
ATAGCCGATTATGCGACAAATATATCAGAGGATATTATATACATGATTAATGGAACAATTATACGGCATATGCCAGAAGATCAGCTACTTATAGGGAAAAATGATTTTGATTCTGAGTAGGTAATAGCCAGAAGAGATGATATAGAGAGGCCTCTGAAGCGGGTTTTTAGTAATGCTGCGCGCCAATCGTCAAGAAAACATGGACTTTAGTCCTAAGATTTTTGAGTATTGGAGGACTTCAAATGGAGTAAACATCTTTGTGTATATATAGACGGCGGAAATCTTTTTTGAGAGTGCTCCTATTTTTCTTCTTAGTAAGTTTATGGGCGGGGTTTTCCTACGCTCGAAGCCAGCCGTTGATTCACAGTGTAGTTATTAAAGGAAATGAGAAAGTTGAGCGAGATGCTATTTTTGCACGAATTCAACTGCGCAAAGGGACTCGTTTTAATCGACGTAAGGTTCGAGAGGACATTCAATCTCTGTTCGAGACAGGTTATTTTTATGATGTGAAGGTCTTGAGGGAGAGACGCGGAAAGCGCGTGCGTTTGATATACAAAGTTTTAGAGAAACCTTCTGTGGCAGAAATTGTTTTTAAAGGACATTCAGAAATAGATCGTGAAGAGCTTCTTGAAATTACTGGGCTCAAGGTCTATGACATTTTAAATATGACTCAACTACAGGAAGCGGCAGAAAAAATAGAGAAAGAGTATGAGGACAAGGGCTATTTCTTAGCGAGCGTTAAGTTGAGAGTGGAGGCAATGAGCAAAGAGAAAACAGTTCGTGCTGTTTATGATATTGTTGAAAACTCCAAGATAGAAGTGAAGAAGATTACTATTTTAGGGAATCGTCATATTTCTGATTCTAAAATTAAAGAAGTTATGGAAACCCAGGAGGGAACTTATTTTGGGTTTCTCTCAGGGGCCGGAGCATATAAGAAAGAAGCTTTTGAGAGGGACACTCAACGTTTGCGTTACTTGTATCTTTTGGACGGTTACGTTCAAGTAAAATTTGATCGCCCAGAGGTTTATGTAACTCCCAATAAAAAAGATATATATATTACGATTCGCATAGAGGAAGGCGAGCAGTTTTTTCCTGGTGAGGTAGAATTTTCTGGTGATCTTCTCTTTGATAGTGAGGAATTGTCTGAACTGATCAAGATTAATAAATCTAAGGTTTTCTCCTATCAAATTTTGCAGGAAGATATTGCTCGTCTTACGGCTAAGTATGGGGATTTGGGCTATGCCTTTACCAACGTGATACCTAAGACTTCTTTGAGTCAAGAGGCTCACAAGGTGGATGTTACTTTTGAGATTGATAAGGGAAGTAAGGTTTATTTTGGACGTATTGATGTAATTGGTAATACGAAGACCAGAGATAAAGTGATTCGTCGGGAGTTGAAAATTGCTGAAGGCGAGCTTTATAATGAGACGTTCAAGAGGGTGTCTTTGGCGAATATAAAACGCCTTGGCTTTTTTGAAGAGGTCCATTTAAAAACCACCACTCCTGCTGGACAGCCTGAGATACTCAATATTGAGGTTGAGGTTAAAGAGCGTAATACCGGAACTATAAATGTTGGAGCAGGTTATGGCTCGACCAGTGGGCTTAAATTTCAAGCACAAGTTAATCAAATTAATTTTTTGGGACGGGGTCAAAACCTGGGAGTTACGGTTAATTCCAATGTGGAAAGTTCGACTTATAATTTGAATTTTACCGAGCCTTATTTTTTGGATACAAAGTGGTCTTTAGGGACAGACATCTATAAAACGGAGACCCGCAGGCAGAGTTTGGATTACCAGAAGAAAACACTTGGTGGAGCTTTGCGTTTTGGTCACCCCCTGAGTGGAAATTTGTTTAGCGAAGTGCGTTTGAAAGTTGACGAAACTGAGTTGATCTCTAACGATGATTTGGATGAAGACCTTTATCCGATTAATGATCCTGGCCAGCAGGGGCAAACAAACTCGGTTACTTTGACTTTGGTTTATGATAAACGCAATGATCGTTTTACTCCTTCCCATGGGTATTATGCGAGGTCTTCTTTAGAGTATGCTGGATTAGGAGGGGACTTAACTTATACTTTGGGGCGGGGAACCTTTCGTTATTATAAAAAGTTGTTTTGGAAAGTAATTTGGAGAAACAATCTCTCCTATTCGTTTATCAACTCTTCCCGTAGCGAAGTTCCCTTTAGTAGGCGTTTTCTTTTAGGTGGCCCGTTTAATTTAAAGGGTTATGATTATGCTCAGGTGGGGCAGCGTAGGTTTTCTAATAAGTTTTTTAACGCGCGGTTGGAGGCGATTCGTCAGGCTGAGGAACGTGAGCCGACGGCTGAGGAAATAGAGAAAGTGCGCATAGCTTCTTTTCGTCCTTTTGGCGGAGAACAGGAGTTGTACTACAACATGGAATTTGAGTGGCCCCTGATTGAGGAAGCCAGGATCAAGGGGATTTTATTTTACGATATTGGTGCAGCTGAGGATTCAATTAGAGCGTCAGATTTTTTGAGTGATTGGGGTGTGGGAGTGAGATGGTTTTCTCCCATTGGTCCGTTGCGGTTTGAATTAGGTTTTCCCCTTAATCGGGATCCAAATTATCATAGAGAAAAGGTGTTCAATTTTACAATTGGGACACCATTTTAACAAGAGGAGATACTGGGTATGGGCAAAATAGTTTTAGTGATGTTTATGGGAGGACTTTTATTCTCTAGTGCGGGGTTTACGAAAGTTAAATTAGGTTGGGTGGATGTCCAAAAAGCCATTGAATCAACAACATCAGGTAAGAAGCTAAAGAGAACATTAGATGCTGAAGCAGAAAAAATGAAGAGATCTTTACGCAAGAAAGAAAAAGATTTGAAAAAAATGAGTGAAGACCTGAAGAAAAAAAGATCTCTGTTATCGGCTGAAATTCTTAGGCAGAAACAAGCTTCTTTTCAAGAAGAGATGTTAAAGTACCGTGATTTGGCACAGAAGAGCAGTTTGTCCTTGCAAAAAAAACAACAGGAGTTGCTGGTCCCTGTGGAAAAGGTGATGAAAAAGGCCATCCAAAGAGTGGCTGAAAAGGGTAAATTTGACATGATCTTTCAAAAAGGAACACCTAGCTTTCTTTTGTGGGCGCATGATAAGCATAACCTAACATCTAAGGTAATAAAAACCTATGAAGCCATTTTAAAGAAATCTAAAAAGAAAAAATAAGAGAAAAAATTTATGGACATTCAGGATATAAAGAAAATTCTCCCCCATCGTTATCCGTTTTTATTGGTTGATAGGGTTCTTAAAGTTGAAAAAGGCCCCAAGCATCCAGATGTTGAGGGTTTAAAGGTGGAGGCGATAAAATGCGTGACTGTGAACGAGCCATTTTTTCAGGGTCACTTCCCCCACCGTCCAGTGATGCCAGGTGTTTTAGTTGTAGAGGCAATGGCTCAAGTGGGTGCTCTGGCTATAAATACCATTTCAAAGGGGAGTCAGGATTTTTCTTTGGTGGGAATTAATAAATGTAAATTCCGTGCTCCCGTGATTCCTGGGGATCGTCTGTTAATAAAGGTAGCTGCATATAAACAACGCCAGGGAATTATTTGGTTTAAAGGTGAAGTCCTTGTAGATGATGAAGTGGTGGCAGAGGCTGATTTAATGGCTAAGGCTTTCCCTAGAAAGGATCACTAAATGGAGCAGGTTGCAGGAGAGACGGTAATCCATCCCACGAGTATCATTAGCTCGGAGGTCAAATTGGGGCAGGGTGTTTTTGTTGGTCCTAATTGCCATATCATGGGTAAGGTTCAGATAGGAGATCGTTGTGTATTACAAGCCAACGTTCACATAGGTTCTGAATTTGGCGTGGTCGAGATAGGTCGTGGGAACCGGTTCTATCCGTCATCTTTTATTGGAGGGCCACCTCAGGATATTACCTATGCTGATCAAGCAACGGAGCTTATTATTGGTGATGGCAATACCTTTCGTGAGTTTGGTTCTGTGAATATTGCGACCTCTAAAGAAGAGGGCAAAACAATCGTTGGTAATGATAACTATTTTATGGCCTACACTCACATTGGTCATGATTGTCGTATTGGTAGCCATATTGTGATTGCCAATAGTTCTAATTTAGGCGGACACGTCTGTATAGAAGATCATGTTAAGGTTGGAGGAGTTTGCAACTTTAACCAATTTGTTAGAGTGGGTAAGTACGCATTTATTTCTGGTGGCTCGGTGATTATAAAGGATATTTTGCCTTTCTCGTCGGCAGGTGGCCACCCTTGTCTAGCCAAAGCGACGAATAAGGTTGGTTTAGAGAGGGCTGAATTTACTAAAGATAAAATTGATAGGATTCATCGTAGCCTTCGCTCTTTGTTGAAGGGAGATCTAACTCAGGCAGAGGTTTTAGATAATTGTGAGCGAGATTATCATAGCTGTGACCAGGTCATGTACCTTGTGAATTTCATAAAAAGTTCTAAAAGAGGAATTGCAAAGCAATAGAGATGAAGGGAACTATTTGTGTGTGTATCTTTTCCTTCCATCGCTCTATCCGAATAGGATGATGAAACAAAGGATTGTGGGAATGATAAAAGGCGCCGTTATTGGAGTGGGTTACTTAGGAAAATTTCACGCTCAAAAGTATTCATCTCTGGAAATGGTGGAGTTAGTAGGTGTCTGTGACCCCAGCAGAGAGCAATGTGATCGTGTAGCTGGAGAGTTGGGTGTGACGGCTTTTTATGATCATCGTGATCTCCTTGATAAAGTGGACGTTGTGACTATTGCGGCATCAACTCGTTTTCATTATGAAATAGCTAAGGATTTTTTAAATTATGGTGTCCATGTTTTGGTAGAAAAACCAATCACTTCTACGGTGGCTGAGGCACGAGAGTTGATCGAAATTTCTCAGAAAAAAAATATAAAATTGCAGGTAGGACATATTGAGCGTTTTAATCCTGTTTATAAGGCGTTGAAAGATCTGGTTGTAGAACCTCGATTTATTGATGGCAAGAGATTGGCGATGTTTAAGCCTCGTGGAGCAGATGTGAGTGTGGCCCATGATGTAATGATTCACGATATTGACCTGGTGTTAGATTTGATGGGCTCTTCGGTGAAAAATGTTATTTCTAGTGGTGGAAATTTCTTTATGCCAACGACGGATTTTGTGAGTGCGAGTTTAGAGTTTGAAAATGGAGGGTTGGTTCACCTTCAGGCGAGTCGTATGGAGGCGGATCATTGCAGGAGTATGAGGGTTGTTGATCGTCAGGGTGTCTGGGATGCAGATTTCTCAGGAGAACTAAAGAGGTGTTTGTGCCAAGGAGTGTTTGAGGGAGGAATGTTAGAGGCGCCTTTAAAGTTTGAGAGTTTACCAGTGAAGAAATATGATGCTATGGAAGAAGAGACACGAGCGTTTTTTCAATCTGTTATAAACGATGAAGCTTGCGTGGTTTCAGGAGAAGACGGTCTTGCTTCTTTGGAGTTAGTGGAGAGAGTTATTAGTGGTGTCTTCTAAAAGAATTCTAATGATATCGGCCGAAGCCAGCAGTGCCTTGTATGGGTTGAGAATTTTGCAGGAATGGCAGAGAGAGGGGAGAGATTATCAGGTTTATGGTATTGGCTCTCGGGATATGGAGGAGAGTGGTCTTGAGTGTTTAGGTTACGCTGAAGATTTGGCTGTGGTAGGATTTCGTGAAGTTCTGTCTAAGTATAAAGAGATTAAAAAAGTCTATGGAGAAGTCCTTAGAAAAGTGAACAGTCATCCACCAGATGTGGCTGTTTTATTGGACTATCCCGGATTTAATTTAAGATTAGCAAAGGAATTGAAAAAAAAAAGAATTAAAGTTCTTTACTATATTGCACCCCAGGTGTGGGCTTGGCGGAAAGGTCGGGTTAAGACGATACGTCGTTATGTAGATGAAGTTCTCTGTATTTTACCTTTTGAGGAAAACTTTTATAAAGAGCATGGAGTGAATGCGAGATTTGTTGGTCACCCTTTATTAGATGAATTCGATACTGCGCTTTACAGTGAAGATGTGCGCTCTGTACACAGAGGGCGATTTTTTTTTACTGAGGAGGATCAGGTCTTGGGTTTAATGCCAGGGAGTCGACACGGAGAATTGAAATATAATTTCCCGGTACAGTTGTCAGTGGCTAAGAAGTTGCACCTTAAATATCCTAAATTAAAAATCGCTATTTTGGTGGCACCGACTCTGAAAAGGGAAGAGCTGATGGAGTATTTGCAGGAGTTTAAATGTCCCTATGTTGTGATTCAGGATGAGCCCCTTAAAATGATTCAGATGGTAGATGTGATGTTGTGTAAATCGGGAACCTCTACGTTGATGGTGGGTTTGATGGGTGTGCCAATGGTCATTATGTATAAAGTAAGTTTTTTAACAGGAATTGTAGGTAAAATTCTTGTTTCAGGCTTTATTGGTTTAGTGAACATTATTATGAATAAGGAAATCGTGCCAGAGAGGATTCAGGGTGAGGCGACAGAGAGAGAATTAGAAGCTCTCTTGGAGAGGATTATGAAAGATGACACCTATTCTTGTGAGATGAAGGATAATTTAAAAAAATTAAAAGAAAAATTAGAGAACGGTAAAGAGGCAGTGACACAGGGAGTAAGGCCCAAGATGACAGTCGGGCAGAATGTGGCATCAATTATTGAAGGCTATCTGTGAAGATAATATTATTCCCTCTTTTAATCTTACTGAGCGTTCTTTATGGGGTCGCTGTTTTCTTTAAGAGAACTTTTTATTTAAAAGATATTTTATTGAGACGAGAAGTTTCTGTGCCTGTTGTGAGTGTGGGGAATTTGACTGTGGGTGGCACGGGTAAAACTCCTGTGGTGAGTTATCTTATACGTTTTTTTAGTGATCAAGGCTTAAAGGTTGGAGTGGTGAGCCGTGGGTATAAGGGGGACTTTAAGGGGATTCAAAGAGTGGATTTGAAAAAAGAGGGGAACTTTGGTGATGAGCCGATGATGCTTGCTGCTCGTTTTCCTCAAGTGCCTATTTATGTTGGTAGAGATAAGTCGCAAGCGTGTCAGATGTTGCTTGAGAAAGAATCAGCCAATGGTTCGGTAGATATGATTATTGTGGATGATGGTTTTCAGCATTGGCGACTTAAACGAGATAGGGACATCGTTTTGCTTGATAGCACAAAATCTTGTGAGATTTTTTTTGGAGAGTACGCCCTGCTGCCCTTGGGAAAAGGGCGAGAGGGTTTCAGTCAGTTGAGGCGTTCTGACGTTGTGTTCTTAACTAAAGTGGGTTGGGGAGAAGAGAAGAGTCTGCAAAATATACGCGAGAGACTATCTTGTTATCCTGTGCCTGTTGTGGAGTGGAAGTTTGCATTGAGTGGGCTGAGAGACATAATGACTGGAGAGATGGTCTCGGAGCGGGATTTACAAAGAATGAAAGATGATAAATGGGGATTGGCTTCAGGTATTGGCAGTCCAAAGAGTTTTGAAGAAGCTGTAAAGAAGGATCTTAATTTTAAAGTGGCTTGGCATAAGGTGTATGCAGATCATTATAATTTTAAACTTGAAGATTTAAATAAATTACTAGAGAGAGCTGATTCAACGGGAGTAAAAGGAATTCTTATCAGTGAGAAAGACAGCATTAAGTGGAGAAGGCACACAGAGATGTTGAAGAGTCAGGTAAAAGGGCAAATGGGAAATATTTTGGTGGCAGAGCTTGAAATTTCCCCTTGTTCCTCTGTAGACTGGAAGAATGTCCTCGCTCATAATTTATCTCTTTAGGTTTCTTAGCTTTTCCGTTCTTATTTCTCCCAGATGGTTGCGTAATCTGTGTGGTGATGCCATTGGAATCCTATGGTTTGATGTCCTACGTTTACGTCGTCAGACGGTGTTGAGTAACCTGACCATTGCCTTTCCAGATTGGGACTTAAAGAAGCGCACAAAGATGGGTCGTCGCTCTCTGTGTAATATGGGGCGAGGTTTTATGGATTTTTTACTCCTCCCCTATGCTGATAAGAAATGGATGGATGAAAATTTCGTTTTTGAAGGTCTTGAGAATTGGGAAAAGGCTCACGCTAAAGGCAGGGGAGTTCTGCTCTTAGGACTGCACTTGGGAATGGGAGACTTGGCCCTTGCCGGGATAGGGCTCAAAGGAATCCCAATAAGTGTCATCACAAAAGCATTTAAAGCAAACTGGGCGGAAAACTTTTGGAATGAGTATCGTGGTAGATTTGGTGTTGAGTTTATTAAAGATCGCAGGAGTTCTTTTGATATTTTGAAGGGGTTGAAAAACAATCGTGGGGTTGTTTTTGTTTTGGATCAATTTCATGGCCCTCCCATAGGAATTCGTAGTTATTTCTTCGGTAAGGAGACAGGAACGGCTTATGGGTTAGCTGTTTTTGCATTAAAAACCCAGGCACCAGTGATCCCTCTGTATGTATATAAAGGGGAAGATCATAAATTTCATTTGGTTTTTGGAGATGAGGTGCTTTTGGAAAATCAGAATGATCGTGATAAAACGGTGAGCTACATGACGCAGAAGTATGATTTAGTAGTGGAAGATATCGTGAGGCGTTTTCCTCAGCACTGGCTTTGGGTTCATCGCCGTTGGAAGGAGTATAGAGATTAGGATCATGAAAGAGGGAGCCCTTTTATTTTTTTGTTCTATCTTGACCTCTTGCCAGACGGCGGTTTTAGACTCGAATTATATGAAAGACACCTCTAACTCAGAAGAGTATGGACAGTTAATAAGTGTAAAACCAATGTCTAAGGCGATCGTGAAGGATAAGCCCCCTAAAAGAAAAGAAAAACCCGTCGCTAGAAAGAAGGAAAAATCAGAGCATTTGCCTAAACTTGAGGACAGTGAGGGTTTTTTAAAGAGAAGACCTTTAAAAGATCCATTTCGTGTGGGTGAGCGCGTGCGTTTACGTCTGACTTACTTTGGGGTTCCGGCGGGGTTTTTGAGTTTAGAGGTGAGGCCCTTTGTTAAAGTCAATGGGCGCAAGTCCTATGAGTTCGTGACGAGAGTTAAATCCAATGGGGTGTTTTCGTTATTTTATTCTGTGGATGACGTCGTGAAGACCCATGTGGATTATGAAACTCTCCTTCCCTATAACTTCTCTCTTGATGTGAAAGAGAGCAAGCAGCTGGTGAAGGCCCAAGCCTACTATAATAGTAAAACAAATAGAGCGACTTATTGGGAAAAGAAAATAACAGAGGATAAAGGGATACAGGAGATGCGTAAAGATTGGAGTGCAGCTCCTTATAGCCAAAATGTTTTTAGTGCTGCGTTTTACATGAGGACTTTTACCTATAGAACAGGTAAAAAATTGACTTTTCGCGTGGCAGACAAGGGAGAGAATATTGTTTTTACAGGTCATGTTTTGCGCCGAGAGAGAATAAAGACCAAAGTGGGCGAGTTGGACACGATTGTGGTGCAGCCTCGTATTGGTATAAAGGGTGCTTTTAAGTCTATGGGTGAGATTCTCTTTTGGTTGACTGATGATGATAGGAAGCTTCTTGTTAAATTAAAGTCAAAGATTCAGATTGGTAGCATCGTAGGATATTTGGATGAACTAAAATCTCAATAGGTGAGAAGGTGTCTAAAACCACACAAAAACAAGGGAGTTCACCCTGCCATTGAGGGGGGAGATAACGCGCTACACCTTAAATTAATGGGGCTCCATTGTTTTTTTTTACCGGGGAGCTAGGGCGATAAATACAGTTCTCTGCCTGGAAAAACTCTCCAGAAATCATGTCTTTTTCTATCTTGATCTCCTTTCCAGGAGTGCTTTTTATGGTTTTTGAACGGGGTTGTACTATGGAGCGAGAGGTTCTTTTTAGGGGATCATTTTAAGTGAGTCCCCCTATTATTTAGGTGGCGGCGAGCATCATAGCTGGCCTAAGGTATAGAAAAAGGGTTGCCAGTCATATATTTTATCTGAAACCATATATATCAGGTAGGAAATTTTAAAAATAGAACATCGGTCGAGCAGTCTCTGAAATAGGTTAGGGCAGTTTGGCCAAAGACTTTAACAACATTGCCGTTCTTTGGAGGACTAAATGAAAAAAATTCTTAGTACACTTGTAGGAATCATGCTGTTTACAACAGTGAGTCACGCATCTAAGGCTAGATTAAATGCTTTAGGGCAAGATGGAGATGGATCTTTATACATCTTAGACAACCGTAACATTTTTCTAAACCCATCAACGTTGAATGATGTGAAAAGTGGTATTTACACTGAATGGGGCTCTAACCCAGAAGGTGGATTTGTTAAGTATTTAGGGGGTATGAAATTTGGTTTTCATATGGGCTCTGATTCAGCACCCGACTATAACGGTAAGTACTTGCACTCTGGTAACGGTCTTGACTTTTTCTTAGCTGGTGAATCACGGGTTAAGTGGGGTGTCGCTCTTTCCTATGTATCAAATGAATTGAAAGATGGTGATGATGACGTATTTAAAGAGAGTTCAACCGGTCTTAAACTGGGTGCTTCACGGGGCAACTGGTCAGCATTTGCTCACCTTGGATTGGGTGGAAAAGCTGAAGGGAGTATTTTTAATGACGAAGATGGGCAGCAGCCTGACGATATTAATGATGTCGCAGAAGGTAAATCATCTTACACTCTTGGTGGAACCTACAACGTAGGTCAAGGAACTGTTTTTCTTAAGTATAAAACTGGAGAGACAGAAGTAAGTGGAGTGGATACTAATTTAAGTAAATCTGCTACTTCCCTTGGTTGGCACAACGGTCATGACATGGGTGATAACGGAATGTGGTTTTACACACTGTCTTATGATAAAGAAACGGCTGAGGGCGGAGCTTTTGACTTGGATTTTGAAGACACAGCTCTTAAGTCGATTATTGGTTTTGAAGCCCAAGGAGCTAGCTGGCTAACTTTACGTGGGTCTGTTTCCCAACGCACTTTCATCAATGAAGGCAGTGATGGATCTGTTCCAAACACAACAGCTGTTGCGGCGGGTGCTACGCTTAACTTTGGTAGCTTAAGTATTGATGGAAGCCTAGGAAGTATTGGTGATGCAAGTTTAAACGCTTTTGATCTACTTTCTGACGTTGCCCTATCTTACTCGTTCTAAGCTAAGTTTTATTTAAAACTGATTAAAAAGGAGACTGTAGAGTCTCCTTTTTTTATATTTGTGTTTCTTTAATAGTTTATAAAAGGATGTGCATCTTGAAAGGGCCTTCCCACGGAGTTCTTCTAATTCAAACAGCGTTTATTGGTGATTTGTTATTAACAATCCCCCTCGCCCGTCGCTTAAAAGAATTACTGCCTGAGCATCCTCTAACTCTTTTATGTCGTAAGGGCTTAGGAGATATTTTACTGGCAACTAAAGTGATTGATCATGCTGTGGAAGTGGATAAGAGAGATCGCAATGCTTGGAAACAGATAGGGGAAAATCTTAAACAAAAAAAATATAAATGGGTTGTGTGTCCCCATCGTTCTTTCACATCGGCTCGTCTGGTCAGCTCCTTAAAGGCAGACAAGAAGATTGGCTATTCTCTTTGGTGGAATTTTACGGTTTTTGACCATCGAGTGCAACGTCCTTTGATTGAGCCGGAGGTGATACGTCAGTTATATCTTATAAGTGAATTAGACAAAGTAACAGGTAAGAGGCTGGAGTCTTACAGTGGTCACCAGAAGAGTGCTTTATCTCAAGTACCCACCTGGGCTTCCATGGAATTAAGTGAGACTGTGTTTCTCCCGTCTAAGACAGAGATATTAAAGAAAAAATACCTATCGAGATGGAGTGATGGAGAGAAAAAAATCATCTCAGTGGCGCCGGGAAGTGTGTGGCCAACTAAGAGATGGAGGCTTGATGGATATAAGCAATTGATTGCTGAGTTGCTGGATCGTGATTTTTCCGTGATTTTACTCGGATCGCCTGATGAGAGAGGGATTTGCGATGAAATAGAAGAGTCACAACAGCAGGGTAGGCGGTCTCAAGTTGTGAATTTAAGTGGTGAGACTTCCCTACTAGAGTCCTTGTATTTGATGAAACTGACTTCTGTGCTCGTCGCCAATGACAGTGGTGCTATGCACATGGCCTCGGTTGCGGGTGTCCCGTGTGTGTCTATTTTTGGTCCGACGACATTGGGATTAGGTTACCGACCATGGCAGAATAATGCTGCCGTAGTGGAGAATAAGAACCTATCTTGTCGACCTTGCGGTAAACATGGTCACAGAAAATGCCCTATTGGGACCCATGAGTGTATGACTTCATTGAAGGTGCCTGAGGTCTTGTCCCAACTGGGGCTTCTGGCAAATGACCCGTTTCTTAAATGAGTCTTTAAATTATTTAGCTCAGACATTCGTTTGGCATGCACCGCTCGCTTTAAAGCGAGCAAGTGCTGGCAAAGAACACCAACTCCCCCCACTTCGCTGTTCCCAGTCGAAGGCTTCAAAGGAGAGTTTCTGAGCTAAATAATGAGCTAAATAATGAAGCCTCATTTAAGAAACGGCTCATTTGCCAAACATTCCCTTGGAAGTCCCATGGGCTGTGAACAACGGGGATGGCTTCTGGCAAAGAACACTTTATACTCGCCCTGCTTCGCTGTTCCCAGTCAGTTGAAGGCTTCAAAGGAGAGTTTCTTAAATGAGTCTTTGTTATTTAGCGAGTTCGGCTTGGTGCACTGCTCGCTTTGCGAGCGGTGCTGCCAAACGAATGTCTGAGATAAATAATGAAGCCTCATTTAAGAAACGGGTCATTTAAAAAAAGGATTTAACGTTGAAGACTCTAAACTCAAGGACAAAAGTCTAGGTTTACTGAAAACAACGTTTAACTTTAAACTTCATAAGTACTTAAGACCATAATCTACCAAGGAAGTTTTTTCGTGAAAAAGGAGTGTGTAATGAGAGTCTTGTTATTTTTCTGTTTTTTATTCATTTTTGAAGTTTCCTTTGCTGAAGAATACGCGGAGGGAAAAGTTCAATTAGCAAAAGTTGGTACAAAAGATGAAGCATTTCTCATCGGCGGCAAATATGTAAGTTCGTGTTCTAAGGGGGATTCTAAAACCCGAAAAACCCTATTGAATGCTATGTCTAATAATGAAAATGTTAATGTTAGTTTTATAGGAGGAGCTTCGAAGAGTTCTGAATGTATAACAAAGGTTAGATTTGTAACTTCAAAGTGTTTCGATGATTTGAAAGAAATGTCGTCTGAGTTTCGGAGTGATTCGGACAAGGGGTACGGAGATTCTAAAGGTCTTTTGAATAAGTTTTCTACTTTTGACTATCAATTTGATGAGAATACCCAGAGACATGTCCCATCGATAGTACAGCAAGGAGGAGCAAAGGAAGGCATTACAGTTATAACTCCCTCTGGTACAATGAAGGTTTCTGGTAGAAGCTGCAATCTCGTATCTAAGAAAACAAGTTTTAAATTTATTGCAGAAGCACTTAAGTCTGGATATGAGGAAATTAAGCTTAGAGACAGAATTAGAAGTCTAGCTGGAAGGAGGTATAAGAAGAATGGTGATCTTGATAGATATAAGAAATTACTCAAAACATGCTCTAAGAATATACATCCAGACATTGAAGCCTCTGCTAAATCAATTTTAAATAAAATTAATGGCTCTACTACTGTCAATCGAACGAAAAAGGTGATTAACTAGATTTTGTGCCACTAGGTTCTGAGACGAATTAAGAATCAAAAAGTTCAGCCTTTCAAAATGGCTCCCGTAAAAAGAAGCCATTTTTATTTTTTTAGGAAAGCCCTCTATTTAAAGTGGTCTTTTGTGACAATGTTATCTATTTCCAGAGAAAGACTAAAACTTGTTTCAAGTAAGTTTTGACTCTATGACCCGTTGTTGGGCTTCTGGCAAATGACTCGTCTTCAACGTTGTCTCCACTCTTTAGCTCAGACATTCGTTTGGCAGCACCGCTCGCAAAGCGAGCAGTGCACCAATCCGAACTCGCTAAAGAGTAAATCCAACTTTGAAGACTCTCCTTTGGAAGTCCCATGGGCTGTGAACAACGGGGTTGGGCTTCTGGCAAATGACTCGTCTTTAAAGTTGTCTCCACTCTTTAGCTCAGACATTCGTTTGGCAGCACCGCTCGCAAAGCGAGCAGTGCACCAATCCGAACTCGCTAAAGAGTAAATCCAACTTTAAAGACTCTCCCTTGGAAGTCCCATAGGCTGTGAACAACGGGGATGGGCTTCTGGCAAATGACGTCTTTAAAGTTGTCTTCACTCTTTAAAGTTTGCACCCTCGCTTCGAGCTCTTTAGCTCAGTCATGGGCTTCGTTTGGCAGAACACTTTATACTCCCCCCTTCCCCCCGCCGCTCGCAAAGCGAGAGTTACCAATCCGAACTCGCTAAAGAGTAAATCCAACTTTGAAGACTCTCCCTTGGAAGTCCCATAGGCAGTGAACAACGGGGATGGGCTTCTGGCAAATGACCCGTCTTTAAAGTTGTCTTCACTCTTTAGCTCAAACATTCGTTTGGCAGCACCGCTCGCTTTGCGAGCAATGCACCAATCCGAACTCGCTAAAGAGTAAATCCAACTTTAAAGACTCTCCCTTGGAAGTCCCATGGGCTGTGAACAACGGGGTTGGGGTTTTGGCAAAGAACACTTTATACTCCCCCCTTCCCCCCGCTTCGCTGTTCCCAGTCAGTTGAAGGCTTCAAAGGAGAGTTTCTTAAATGAGTCTTTGTTATTTAGCGAGTTCGGCTTGGTGCGCTGCTCGCTTTGCGAGCGGTGCTGCCAAACGCATGTTTGAGCTAAATAATGAAGCCTCATTTAAGGAACGGGTCATTTAAAAAAAGTTTTTAACATTAATATCGTATTTTTTTATTTTACGGAGCAAGGTGTTCTTAGGAATATTTGCGTGGGCCACCGTTTTATTGATTTTTCCCTTATTGGCTTTGAGGGCTTTTAGAATAAAATCTTTTTCAGATTGCTCTTTGAATTTATCGAAATCAAGTTCACCAAATTCATGGGATGGAGGTGTTTTTATTGAGGATGTGGTGTGCATTGAACTGTTGCCGGAGGGAGTAGGGATCGTCGACATTTTGACGTTATCGGGTAGAGAAGCCAATGAGATTGTAGATGAATTTTCAAGGATAAATGCCCGTTCAATGACATTCTCTAATTCACGAATATTACCAGGCCAGCGATAGGATTTGAGTATTTCTAAACTAGCTGTTTCGATTTCTTGAATGTTTTTAGTTTGTTGTTTATTGAATTTTTTTATAAAATGTCGAACAAGCCTTGGGATGTCATTAACTCTATCTCTTAGAGGGGGTATGAAGATGGGCATAACGTTAAGCCGATAAAAGAGGTCTTCTCGAAAGGCATCATCTTCGATCATTTTTTCTAAGTTACGATTTGTTGCGGCGATAATTCTTGAATTGGTTTTAACCTCTCTTGTACTACCGATAGGAGTGAATCTTTTTTCTTGAAGAACTCTGAGAAGTTTTACCTGCATATCGGGCTTAAGTTCACCAACTTCATCAAGAAATAGAGTTCCGTTATTAGCTTGTTGAAAACGACCTATTTTTCTATCTGATGCTCCAGTGAAGGAACCTTTTTCGTGGCCAAAGAGTTCACTTTCCATGAGCTGTTCAGGAATTGCACCGCAATTGATTGCGACAAACTCGCCTTTCTTACGTGGGGAGTTGTAATGTATGGCACGGGCAACGAGTTCTTTCCCCGTGCCATTCTCTCCACGGACGAGAACGGAGGTGTCGACTTTACAAAGTTTATAAATAAGGTCAAAAATTTCGCGCATTTTTTCAGAGCTGCCGACAAAATCGCTATCAATGTCATCGTCAAAAATAGGATTGGAGATAGCAATTTCTGAAACAATCTGCCTAGCTTGAAGGGATTTTTTGACGATTTCAGTGAGTTTGTTGGGTTGAACTGGCTTTTCTAGATAATCATAGGCACCTTCTCTAATAGCGGCGACAGCATCGTTGAGATTACTGTGGGCCGTCATAAGTACAACGAAGGTCTTTGGCTGGATTTTTTTGATAGCTTCAAGAGCTTCAAGTCCAGTCATATTCGGCATCCGAACATCCATAAGGACAAGACCTGGTTGGTGTTGCTTGACTTGCATAAGGGCTTCTTGACCATCTTGGGCTTCTATGATGTTGAAATTAAAATTTTCCATGGACTCAAGAACGGAAATGACGGTTCTACGCAATTCACTTTCATCATCAACGATGAGAACTTTTAAATTTTCATTTTCCATTATTCACCTCAATTAGAGTATTTCATCGTCTTCTACATTGCTCGGCACTTCAATATCTATATCACTTTCAGCGGGTAACCAAAAGCCTATTTTAGTTCCTTTATTATGTGTGCTTTTCAGTGAGACTTGGCCTCCATGGAGCTCAACAAAGTATTTCACGAGATAGAGACCCAAGCCAGAGCCCTTTGTTTTTAGGTCTTGTTCTTTGCCTCGAACAAATTTATTCCAAATATTTTTTTGCTCTTCTTGAGTGATTCCAGTTCCGGTATCGGCGACTTCGACAACGATTTTACCTTTGATTTCTTTGGAACTGATGGTAATACTCCCGCCTTTTGGAGTGTATTTTATAGAATTTTCGATGAGATTAATGATGACTTCTTGAATGAGCGTCACGTCAAATTCAATGGAGAACATGGGCTCTAATTCAACTGTGAGATTGAGATATTTTTCTTTGGCGAGGGGAGAGAGCTTTTCTATGGCTGCTTCTATGGTTTCATTGATTTCAGCAATTTGTAGGTTGATTTTGAAATCTTTGGATTCAACTTTGATGACTTTTAGAATAGACTCAATGTAACGATGCAGCTCTTCTGAGTAATTTCGTATGGACTTAAGATCTTGAGAAAAATCATATTCATTGTTTTCTGTGATCAATCTGTCTGTCACAGCTTGGATTTTGGCGATAGGAGTTTTTAGGTCGTGACTGATGAGGCTGACAAAATTACTTTTGAGTTCCTCTACCTTTCTTAAATAAAGTTGTTCTCGTTTGAGGCGCCAGTTTTTTCTCTCAATAATAGATGCCTGAAGTCCCATAAATATCATCCAAGTAAAAGAGAGTTGTATGAGAGGAGACATAATTGGAACCCAAAAATAATAGGCATCAAAGAGCCAAATGGAGAGTCCTAAGCAACAGATAAAGAGTGCAGTGATAAAAACAATTGTGGATTGGCTAGGGTAGCGTCTCATTATGATGAGAGAAACGATGAGTAGAAAGAAGAGGTAGAGAATGTACCATTCATAATCTAAATGCTCGATCCAACGTCTATGGAGAATGTTATCTGTGATATGGGCGATAATTTCAGCTCGATTCATAAGACCTAGAGGGGTTAAAAATTGATGCCCAGGAGCTGTTCCAGAACCAATAATCACAAGTTTATTCTTAAAAAAATCGGGGGAAAGTTTTTTTAGAAGAACTTGGGATAGACTGACTTCGGAGAAGGAGTTAGTCGCTCCACGAAAATTGATCAATCTACTTGTTGGGAAAACGTATTCGATGGAGGGTCGTGGGTCTATTTTCTCAGATATGCGGGCGGCTATGTGAGGTATGCCAATAAGGGGAGAAGAGAAATGCCTAAGAATGCCATCGTCATCTGCCTGTAAATCCCCAATGCCGATATTGTCTCCGTATTCGTTGGAAAAACGAGGAGGGAGAGTTTGAGCCCGTCGATTTAAGTAGGTGTTCCATATAACTGTGGGATGAGTGAATATTTTCTCTTGCTCTTGTGAGAGGGAGGTCTTTGGGATATTATCTCCAAAAAAGAAGGTGACAGCAATGGCCGTTGGTTTTTGCTCTAGGAGAAGGTTGAGAATGTTCACCCAAGTTTTTTCATTCCAATAGAGATTATCTGGAAGATGATTGTCAGAGAACTGTAGATAATTATTCTTTTGGAGGAATTTTTTACGGTCCTCTGGAGTTATTTTAATAATAACAATATCAGGAACAAAGCCATTCTGGCCGCGTAAACTCAGGCGTGTGTCAAAAGACTTGAGTTCATCAAAAGTAAGAGCAACAAGTCCTACGGTCCAGCAGAGGAAGACCCTTAACCATATGTTTCGACGACGCCAAATAGGGAGCGCTAGAAACCAAAATCGCTTGAGGAGTCGGTATTTCCATTTTGACCACATTCGACGCTATGTAGCAGAAAAGTTATTTTTTTTCAATACTTAGGGGACATAATACTCGCTAGTTTTTTTGAATTGCAATAAGTTCATGGAATGAAGGTTTGCCATGGTATTCATAATTTAGAGGGTTTTACGAAAGGGGCTGTTCTCACCCTGGGGAATTTTGATGGAGTGCACTCTGGCCACCGCCAAATTATTGAACGGGCCCTAGAGATATCCCAGAAATTGAGTGCATCATCTGTAGTTTTTACATTCTCTCCCCATCCAGTTCAGGTGATTTCTCCTGAAAGTGGTTTTAAGAGAATTTTTAGTGAAAAAGATCAAGAGTTTGAATTAAAAAAAATGGGTGTTTCACTCTTAAATGTGGAACCCTTTTCTTTGGAGTTGTCTCAAGTGTGTGCGGAGGACTTCTTTGAGAATTACATTTGGCAGCCTCTAAAGCCTTCGGCCATCGTGATTGGCTATGATTTTGCTTTTGGATCGGATAAGAAAGGCACGGTGGCTTTTTTGCGAACTATTTGTGAAGAGCGGGGGATTCATTTAGAGATGCTAGACTCCTATAAGAGAGAAGGTCGCATTGTTAGTAGCACTCTTATTAGAGAGTTAATTCAAGAGGGAAAAGTTGATGAGGTGCCTTCTTACTTGGGGCGCCATTTCTATTTAGAAGGCAAGGTGATTGAGGGGGCCAGAAGAGGAAGACGATTGGGTTTTCCCACGGCAAATACCTTGTGTCCAACAGAGTTACAAGTTTGCTATGGGGTTTATGTGAGTCGTGTTTGGATTGAAGGAGAGGGGGAAGATAAAAAAAGCCACTTGTCTGTGACTAACGTGGGTTATAGCCCCACATTTAGTCAAGATGGAGAGAGGCTTCTTATTGAAACTCATATCTTAGATTTTGATAGAGATGTGTATGGTAAGATGTTGAGAGTGGATTTTTTAAAATTTATGAGACATGAAAAGAAATTCCCCTCTATTGATGAGTTATCAAAACAGATAAAGATGGATATCGATAAAGCCAGAAGTGAAAAATAACAGAGAGTAGGATAGTAAAGTGGTCTGATGAACGGCGTGGGCTGAATAGAGCCTGAATAGAGCCTGGACGGAAGAGAGATGGAATCGACCAATGTCCAGTGGTTGTGATTATTCAACACAGAGCTAGACAGAGAGTTTAGAAAAAGAAGGCCTGTTTATGTGGCGAGATTTATCATTTTAAGACATTTCTGGCCTTTTGTTAGATGTTAGAGGGCTAAAATTTTTAAGAAAAACTATCCTGACATAGGTTATTTACCGAAGAGTTAAAAGTACTTAGGGGTTTGGTGATATGGCAGGAAAAAATTTTCTTGGGGATGAACTCGTCAACGCTGGCTTGATTAATTTAGATCAATTGCAGGCAGCTGAGAAAGAGAGAAAGAAAGTTGGGGGACACCTCAACACAATTCTTATAAAAATGAAGGCCCTAGATGATAAAAAGTTGATGACTTTTCTTGAGAGAAAGTATCAAGCGCCTTCTGTTGATTTAGGAAATTTTAAAATACCTAAAGAAACAATTGCTTTAGTGACTCAAGAAATCTGTGAAGAGCATGTTTTAATACCTATTTCCAAAGTGGGAAAAACGTTGGTTGTGGCCTTTTCAGACCCGAGTAGTTTGTCTTTACGTGATGATCTCTCATTTCTAACTCGTTGTAAAATTCAGGTCGTATTAGCATCAGAGTACGCTATTTTGGCTTCTATCGAGAAATACTATGGTAGAAAAGAAGTTGAGTTGAGTTCTTTTGAGTCAAGTGATGTTAATAAAATGGCATCTGCTAAGGTTGAATTTTTAGGTGATAGTTCCTCCAAATCAGATGAACCTATTGTTCAGTTTGTAAATGCTATTTTAGCAGAAGCCATTCGCAAAGGGGCTTCAGATATTCATATCGAGCCTTATGAGAAAAAATTTCGTGTCCGTTATCGTATCGATGGATCCTTGCAGGAGACGACAGCACCTCCATCAGGAATAGCATCATCAGTTTCGAGTCGTATTAAGGTAATGTGTCGTATGGATATTGCTGAGAGAAGACGCCCTCAGGATGGTCGTCTCAAAGTGTTGACTCAAGACAAAAAAGAGATTGATTTTCGTGTGAATACAGTTCCAACACTTTTTGGTGAAAAAATAGTCATGAGAATTTTGGATAAATCTACTCTACAAGTGGATATGACAAAATTAGGATTTGAAAGAGATGATTTACAAATTTTTAAGGAAATTATTAATAGACCTCAGGGGATGGTTTTGCTCACCGGTCCTACGGGTAGTGGGAAAACAACGACAATCTATTCTGCTTTGGCAGAGTTAAATCGTAATGAGGTAAATATTTGTACGGCTGAGGATCCTGTTGAATTTAATTTAGAGGGTATTAATCAAGTTCAGGTGAATCCAGACATTGATCTTACTTTTGCGAATTCACTGAGGTCATTTTTACGTCAGGATCCAGATATTATAATGGTGGGTGAGATACGTGATTTTGAAACAGCAGAAATAGCTTTTAAGGCGGCATCGACGGGGCATATGGTTGTAAGTACACTTCACACAAATGATGCTCCTGCGACAATTTCGCGTTTGGTTGATATGGGTGTGGCTCCTTTTATGATCACATCGACTATTTCTATTGTGGTTGCGCAGAGACTTGTTGGGAAGATTTGTGAAGACTGTAAAACACCATCTCCATCTGTAACAGCTGAGGTATTGATTAATTTGGGTGTTTTAAAAGAAGAAGTGGAGGATTATAAAGTTATGGAGGCAAAGGGCTGTAATTTTTGCTTTGGTACGGGTATTAAAGGGCGATTGGCCATTTTTGAAATGATGACGATCAATACTGAAATGAAGGAAGCTATTTTATCTGGTGCTTCTCCAGTGGGTATTCGTAAAATAGCTTTTAAGTCAGGAATGAGAACCCTACGTCGAAGTGCTTTATTAAAACTAAAGGCGGGACTAACAACTGTGGAAGATGTCCTAAACTCTTCAATTAAAGACAATTAATTAAAAGGGAGTTTGTTATGGCACGGTTTGTTTATTTAGCAAAGAATATATCTGGAAAGATGGTTCGAGGCTCCATAGATGCCATTAATGAGAAAGAAGCACGCGTTCGATTGCGTTCTCAAAGTTTAATTCCCCAGAAAATAGCTAAATCTACGAGGGAAAAAAAGGCTCAATCAGGTAGTAGTCTTTTTGGTCCACCTCCTGTGAAGAGTAAGGATCTACAGATCTTTTTTAGACAATTTTCAACGATGATAGAATCGGGTATAACTGTGGTGGAGTCTTTGGTTATTTTAGGAGAAGGCGCGAAGAAGGGAACTTTAAAGACCACGATTATTCAAGTAGGGCGCTCTATCGAAACAGGAAGAACTTTGGGGGAGGCTATGGCTATGCACCCCAGGGTTTTTGATCGTCTTAGTGTGAATATGATAAATGCAGGGGAGGATGCCGGTGCTCTGGATAAAATTCTTAATAAAATTTGTGAGTATATTGATAAATCAGAAGGCATAAAGAGAAAGGTTAAGGGGGCTTTGGCCTATCCAGTGATTGTTGTTCTAGTGGCGATTCTTGTGATTGCGTTGCTTTTGGTATGGGTTGTGCCTAAATTTATGGAAATGTTTGCTTCATCAGGTCAAGAGGCACCTTGGTTAACAGCAATGGTGGTGGATTTGAGTAATAGTTTAACTAATCAATGGTACTATTTTGTGGGTGTGATTGTAGGGGTGGTGTTTTTTTCAAAAACCTATTTTAAAACTAAGAAGGGGGCTTTTAATCGAGATAAGCTTTTGCTTAATCTGCCCCTTTTTGGAAGTTTAGTGAAAAAATCCAGTGTGGCGAGAATGTCGCGAACGTTAGCGACACTACTCTCTTCGGGGGTGAGTGTTTTAGATGGTTTGACCATGGCTGCCAAAACCTGTGGCAATGCGGTTATAGAACAGTCATTAGAGAAGGCAAAGGCATCGATTTCTACGGGTAAAACGATTTCGGGACCTCTGTCTGAGGACAAAGTCATTCCAAACATGGTCGTGCAAATGATAGCGGTGGGTGAGGAGTCGGGAACGATGGATGTGATGTTGGGTAAGGTGGCTGATTTTTATGAGGATGAAGTGGATATGGCGGTTGAGACCTTGGGAAGCTTAATTGAACCTATTATAATGGTTGTTCTGGGTGGAGTTGTTGGTGTGATTGTGGTGGCGATGTATCTTCCTATTTTTCAAATGGCAAATGTGATAGGAGGTTAAAAACTTGTTTGATCGTCGTGCTCCTAAAGTATACAGGATAGGGGGAGAACTAGATAGTTCTCAGATGTTTATTGTGCAAGCTGTTCGCATAGGGTTTCTCTGTGCGATTTTAATAGTGACTTTAATTTCCCAATCTCTACAGTCACGTTTTATTAATCTATGGACGATTTTACCTATTTACGGCGTTCTATTCTTTTCATTTTCTATTAATTTAGGTTATGTTTTAAATTTTAAAAAATGTGAAAAGATTCTTTGGCTTCCAGGGTTGTTATTTGCCCTGGAACTTCTATCGGTGAGTTATCTGGTTTTTCAATCAGGCGTGGGTCAGTCGATATTTCTCTTTATGTATCTTGTTAATATTATTCTGTGTGGGTTTATTTATCAGCAAAAGGGTTCTTTTTTATTGGCGAGCGGATCATCTTTGCTATTTGCTCTTGTCTTGGTGATTGGCCCACAAATGAGTGAGCAAACGCTATTTTACACTTGGGCTTTAAATAACACGGCCTTTTTATCTGTGGCTTGGCTGAGTGGTTATTTAAGTGAGCAGTTGAGTTCTATGGGTGGTGAGTTAAAAGAAAAAGGCAAGAATTTATCTGCG
The DNA here is from genome assembly GCA_965217115.1 of Bdellovibrionales bacterium. Lineage (GTDB taxonomy): Bacteria > Bdellovibrionota > Bdellovibrionia > Bdellovibrionales > CAYMLA01. Next base: position 2,036,326 of record OZ244239.1, read on the forward strand.
TTAAAGAATATCAATCGCCTGGTGGTTGAGAATATTCCATCAGGTTTATTAACCGTTGATATGGATGGGCAAATATTGCAAGTGAATCGAGCGGCCCATAAAATCTTGCAGGTGGATCACTTGGGAGGTAAAAACCTATTTGATATTTTTAATGGTATTCGAGAATTGTTGGATGGATTATTAGTATCTGAAGCCTCAGATAAGAGAGAGACTGTTCGCTTTGATTTTAATTATTTGAATGAGATGGGAGAGAAATCAATTCTATCATTTTCTGGAGCTTATTTTGAGAACCCAGAGAGAAGCATGGTGGGAATTATTTTAATCTTTGAAGATCAGACGAGATTAAAACACTTGGAATATGCTATGCGGCAATCTGAGAAATTAGCGGCCGTGGGGCAATTAGCTGCGGGAATGGCCCATGAGATTCGCAATCCTCTGGCGAGTATGAGTGGAAGTATCCAAATGTTGAATATGGACGCTAAAAGTGAAGATGAAAAACGCCTGATGGGAATTGTTTTAAAAGAGACAGATCGTTTAAATAATTTGATCACAGAATTTTTGGATTATGCCCGCCCTGATCAACCGGTGAATGATCCTGTTGAGTTAAATTCTCTGATGAAAGAGGTCTGGGATTTGAGTTGCTTGAATTTAAAAGAGCGTTCAGATATTAAGATTGAAATGATTTTAGATGGTGAGGGTGAGATACTGAGTCATCGGGACAAATTGAAGCAGGGGCTTCTCAATATCGTGATGAATGCCTGTCAGGCAATGCGTGAGGTAAAGAGACCTCTCCTGCGAATTCACACTTGTAACCGTGGTGACAAGTTACAGCTGTCTATTAAGGACAACGGTTGTGGGATGTCAGATATAATGAAGAAGCGTATGTTTGAGCCTTTTCACACAACCAAGCATGGTGGGACAGGTCTGGGTTTAGCGGTAACCCATAAGATTTTAGAGAACCATGGGGCCTATGTGTCCGTTGAGTCTGCTGAGGGAATTGGAACGGAGTTTCTTTTAGAGTTTCCCCTTTATGGAAGTAATGTGATCGCTCTTAATCCGAATTTGGGCAAATAAATAATAAGCCGTTTTTAAAACTCTTATCTTACTCGGAGCAGCAGTGTCCTGATTATAAGGCATTTACTAGCCCTATTGATGGGTATTTGTAAGGGGTTGCAAAAATTGTCACTCTGGGTAAGAATGGGACGGGTGGGAATAGAATTAACGTTTCGGTTGGTTTTTGGAAGGAGCTTTACATGAAGCCGCGTATTTTGGTTGTTGATGATGAAGAGTCAATAAGAGAGTTTTTGAATATTATGCTTAAAAAAGAAGGCTATGATGTGACCTGCGTTGAAGATGGTCAGATTGCGATAAATATTCTTCAGAAAAGAAATTTTGATATGATTATTTCTGATTTACAGATGCCAAATGTAACGGGAATGGAGTTGTTGAAGCATGTGAAGGAAGGGTATCCAGAAATCGTGTTCATGATGATCACGGCTTTTGGTACGGCGGACACAGCGGTTGAGGCAATGAAGATGGGGGCCTATGATTATTTGTCTAAGCCTTTTAAGATTGATGAGGTGAGAATTAATATCTCCAATGCTCTGCGTGGTCAGAGCTTGGAAGTTGAAAATAAGATATTAAAAAGAGAGTTAGTCCGTGAGTACAGCTTTCAGAGTCTTGTGGGCAATTCCGATGTTATGCATCAGGTCTTTGATTTGATTAAGAGAGTTTCCCAGGCGCCAACGAATGTTTTGATCACTGGAGAGAGTGGGACAGGTAAGGAGATGATTGCCAAGGGGATTCATTACAATGGTCCACTAAAAGATGAGAGTTTTATAACGGTGAACTGTGGCGCGATTCCGGAGTCTCTGATGGAGTCCGAAATGTTTGGTCATAAGAAGGGATCGTTTACGGGCGCTGTTAATGATAAAATGGGTTTATTTGAAGCGGCAGATGGCGGAACTTTGTTCATGGATGAGGTGGGTGAATTGCCACTATCTATTCAGGTTAAATTATTGAGAGCTTTGCAGGAGAGGGTGATTCGCCGTGTGGGTTCGGTTGAGAATCAGAGAGTGAATGTGAGAATCATTGCCGCGACAAACCGTGATTTAGAGGCAATGGTCACTGAGGGGACGTTTAGGCAAGATCTCTATTATCGATTAAACGTGATTAATATTTTAAGTCCTCCATTGCGGGATAGGAAGGAGGACATTCCCCTTCTAGTGCAGCATTTCCTTAAGAAGCACAGTGAAAAATTAGGCAAAGCCATTGCAAGTATTAGCGAGGACGCTACGGAGATTCTCTGTGGTTATGATTATCCGGGGAATGTGCGTGAGTTGGAAAATATCATTGAGAGAACCATGGCTTTAGAAGGGGGAGCCATGATTCTTCCGGAGAGTTTACCCCCGTTTGTGAACACTCCTTCTGGAAGAAAAATGGCTTCGAGCCGTGATATTGAAGTGACATCAGAGGGCGTGGATTTAGATAAGATCATTGGTCAAATTGAGAAAGAACTCTTGGTAAAGGGGATTCATACGGCTAATGGCGTGAAAAAAAAGGCGGCAAAGCTTCTGGGGATCAGTTTTCGCTCGATGCGTTATCGTATTGAGAAATACGGTTTGGGAGGATCAGGTGAGGATGAACTGGAGGATTAATTTCTTTCTGAGGACTTTTATGGGTTTCATTGAAAACCCGATTTGGCGATATCCGAGATAAGTATCTAGGATCGTTTTGGAGTGACAGCTTAGCCCGTTGTTTTTTTTGCAAGACGTCCTTTTGTGAAGACGATCGTTACTAAATTTCACATTCTATGTTCACCCTTCATCCTTGGAGTAAGGCGAATCCTGCGCAGCTGTGCCCTGTGCAATCGTTGGTGGGGAGGTGTTTCCTATCTGTGCCGCCGTTGTGAGGGGAGGGTGAAAGACAGGGCCCAGTCTTATTTAGGGTATAGCCAGGAGTTGGGTTTTCCCCATTATTACGCCCTTGCTTGGAGGAGCGGGAATGATTGGTGGTTGCGCCCATTTATTTATGGCTTGAAGGGGGGTGGCCCTCGGGAGGTTTTTGAACAGGTCGCCCGTTTCATTGTTTTAAAAAGATTGGGTGGGAGACTGCCCCAGAGAGTGAGAATAATCCATGTTCCTGGTCACCAAGAGGCGGACCACAGTTTCTGTCTCTCTAGGGAGGTTGCAAAAATTTTAGGAGTGGAGGTTGAGAGCTGTTTGTTACCAAGTCAGAGTTCCCCCCAAGGTCTTCAGCAAAAGAGCAAAAAAATCTCTGAGAGACAGAAAGTGATGTTTCACAAAAAACCTGGTTACAAAACAGACCATGGAGAGAGTGTCATTCTTATTGATGATGTTGTAACGACCGGAGCAACGGCCAAGGCCGTGTTTAAGGCCTTGGGAGCCCCCCCTGGCTTTGAAGTCTGGAGCCTCGTAAAGAGAATGAAAAAAGACATCCCACAGCCCAGGCGGGGAGTGTCTTTTTAAAACCCCTTCAAACAAGAAACTAAACCGACTCTAAAACTAGAGAGTCTAAAGTCCTCACTGCTGAGGCCTATATCTAAAACAGCTGTGAGAGATGCTAAAATTGAAATTTCATCATCAAATCCAAGTTGCTTTTTAGACTTAAACTTAAAAACCTCTTTAGAGAGATTAAATCTGTAGGCGACGATTTCATTTTCACTGCCGATCACTCCTCCTATGGTCATAACTTGAGATTCAAGATTTTTATTTTTAGAAAAATAAAATGTTTTCCCTTTTCTGATGGAACTGTTGTCTGCAAGCTTAACAGAATTTTTGTCATCTGCATTAAAAACTGTGGACATGTGAGGACCAGCGTCACTATAGAGATTTAAATATAATTTTTCAGTTTCAAGAGTAGAGTCACTAATATCTTTAATAACGACCACATCAGGATTGATCTTTGAAACTTCTTCGGAATGTAAATTGAATTCAGGTAACACAAGAATATATGGTTTTAATTCCGGTAAAACCATTCCTTCATGCCATTTAAGGATACTAATTTGTCTCTCCCCTTTAGAGAGACAGCTGCTTATAAGGTTCGCCGTTTTCTCTAAATCCTTAAGACCTGTTACAACAAAGGACACGTTACCAAAATGACTCATTATGTACCTCCTATCGGTTGAATTTAAGGGGTTATCTTTTTTCTTAAGAGAGGACAGAGTCTTCTCAATTTGATCTCTCTGGCGAGACAAATCATTTTGAAGTGTGAGAACTTGGTTTAGTCTTCGAGTTAAAAAAAACTCTAGCTCTTCAGAGTCTATGGATGCGTTCGCCTGTGTCAGATTTTTAATCTCATCTAAGCTAAAACCCAGCATTTTAAGGGTTTGAATTTTTTGGGCTAATTCTATTTGTGATTCTTGGTAGTAGCGATAGTTGTTCTCCCCTTTAAAATGAGAGATCAACAGTCCCTTCTTCTCATAAATTCTGAGCGCCCTGGGTGAGATGTTTGTGATTTTTGAAAACTGTCCTATGCGCAACCAATCGTTCATTTCAACCTCAACTCTAATGCTAAAGGTTAACCCTAGGTCAAGGTCAAGAGACTTATTTTAATAGAAAACCAATATGACATGTGAAAGAAGATTAAATAGAAATCTATTGGTTTAGTTCTTCAACAACTTTTTTAAGAGCCTTGTTCATAGATTCAAGCATAGGCTTAACACCTGTTTCAAGGTGTCCTTTCATCATAGGGACCATTAACCCTTTAAAGGTTTCCTTGTGAGTTAGTTTAGTGCCAGAGCCAGATTCTTCAAGAATAAAAATTTTTTCATTAGTAAAAACGAGGTCTGCAACCATGTTGGCTTTCCATCTAAAGTACCTTGGGGCATCAACCTCTTTAACCACGGGGCTATACTTGGGACCATCTTTTCTACCCTTACCTTCTTTACTAACCATTATAATGTCTAACTTTGACCCAAGAGATGGGCTACCACTAATCTTATTCATAGTTGGATTCCAGTCATTCCATTTTGGGATGTCCATAAGGACACTCCAAACTTTTTCTGGAGTAGCACTTATTTCAATTTGAGTTTCAACTGTATTCATAGCTTTTCCTTCAACATATAGATATATGAAGCCTGAGATGAGAAGAATGGATAATACTATAATGGCCTTTTTCATAGTTCCTTTTAAATAATTCAATAATCATATCACTGTATCTAGAAGTGGACAAACCACTCTTCATGTAGGCCCAAAGATTAGCTCAATATATTGAAAATAGCGGCCCCCCTTGAGGACGCACGACAAATCAGGGTCGGCAAGACCGTTTAGGAATTCAACTTACGAAACGTTAAACAAAACAGTCAGTTATGAAGTTACCTGAGCATCACTCACTGGAGTGACAAAAGAGAGCTGGAATTTTATTTTTTGAGGTTCTTTGTGATAAATAGTGGAACATAGTAATTCTAGCTACTTACCCTAAAGATCGTTTTAAATAGCAAGCCATTTTAAAACTCTGATTTTTGTGATTTTTAATTCGTCCTGCATTATCTCCTACCCTTGTCGGCCAAGGAGAGTTCACTGCACTAGTGATTGTGCAAGTACTTTTTAGCGAGCTCCACCCATTTACCGTGATGATGCTTTTTCAAAACATCAATGCACTTTGATATTTGGTTTCGTGGGTGATGAAGGGACTCATTTAAATATTTTAAGGCCAAGTTCTGTCTCTTCTTTGATTTTAGCTTTTCTAAGGACTTAACAAAATAGCCTGGTTTTCTTAAACAAAGCTTCAACCAAGCATCTTGAAGATAGCTGGGAGCATCAGCATCGTACTTTATACTTGAGGCTAAACCAGCAAGGATTTCTCCTACCCTTAAAGGGTGAGAGGTTATCAATCTGTCGATATGGGGATAGAATAACTTGTTACAGTCATAGAGTTCATCAAACTTCGGGGAGTGGCATATTTTGATGAATTCTTTTTTGGTATCAGGAAAAGTTGATAAAAAAGTGATATCTCCTTTTCCTGGCATTTCTTTTAAAGCTTCAAGAAGCATTCGGGATTGAACAGATAGTTTTTTCCCTTCTGAGGCATAAACGAAAAAAGGGACTAAAAATAGAATCAATATCCACTTCACAAATACACGTTCTCCTAAATAATGGTTTTATTACAAACGTCTCTCATAATTTCTTTTCTTTGAGGTCAGTAATAGCAAAACTTGAGATGACTAGCTAATCAGTTTTTTAAAAAGCAGTTTTTCCCAGTTCTTCGAGCCTTTTCTCGAAACCAATACACATTTTTTAAAGAAAGGTGTTCGTAAAGCTTGAAAAATGGCTCAGGCGGAGGGATTCGAACCCCCGACAAGGTGATTAACAGTCACCTGCTCTACCAGCTGAGCTACGCCTGAACAACAAGGTGACCAAGGTAGCGAGATCTTATGGAGAAGTCAACTCAACAGATAGTATTTGATTCAATTCCTGGGAGTGAAAGCGGAGGCCCTTCCAGGAGTAGGTGTGATGCCGATGGATTGTTTGAACGTTGAGGTATTCCTGTTTGCCGCTCTCTTTAAAAATAACCAAAAGGGGGTGGGTGTTTAGGGGTGTTTTATCTCCCCGCAGCTGGTCTTTTCGGGGGATGATTTGAACTGCACAGAAGAGCTCTTTTTTTAGGACGGTCCCCTTGAGTGTTTGTATTTTTTTGACTTTATGGCAGAGGTTTAATGTGATCTGTGAATCTGTTGCCACGGGAATTCCTGAGAGAATGGAGAGGAACTCATTTTTTTGAAAATCAAAATCCTTGATAGAAATCATTATTGAAACAGTTAATAAAAAACTGCAGAGGAGAAGAACCACCTTAATCTTAGTCCACCTGGGATTGATCTTTTTCCCCATGGTCCTATTCCTCCATAGACAAGAAGAGATGACCGTTGTGATTGTAAAACTTGGTGGAATGAGCGTAACACCAAGCGTAACATCCAACGTAACACCAAACGAACACCCCTATCTTACTTTTTATTGATCTAAAATTCGATGGAATACTTTGATTTTAGAGACTCTGCCCAGACAAAGGACTAGCATCAGAATAAGAAGTAAGACCAGGAGTAGGAATAGGAGTAGGAATAGGAGTAGGAATAGGGTAAAATTTTAACGATGTCTGTTAGAACCTCTTTTTTTTTATTATTGTTTCCTGTGTTTTCTTTAGCCCAGATACCTCCTGACTCTAAGCCAAGACATGACCTATATAAAAAAATTAAGAAAACCACCAGTGTTTCATTAAAGGAAGCCTACAATGCTGTTTTTAATCACGATAAAAGAGCAAGATATGAGCTTGCACGATATGCAAAGCTTAAAGGAACAAAAGGTATTACTAAAGGGTTTCAATTAGAGATAAAGAATCACAAACAAAAATGTAATAAAGAAAAAAATAACCTGTCCTGCAAGCAACAAGTTACAGACCTAGTTAAACAGCGAGATTTCATAGGTGGCCTGGATAAAGAGGTCGGCAAAAATCCGAAGCTGGGCCTATATAGAAGCTTGGTGGTAATGAGCTATGTAATAAGACACGAGATTTTAAAACCCTCTTATAAAAAGTGGAGTAAAGAGTGCTCAAATCAGAAAAAAATAAATACTTTAAAGTGTAAAAAGCAATTTTTTGAAACGGATATTTTGTATTCCATCGTTAAAGACTTAACTCAAGCCTCATATAGTAGTGCCACCAAGACGACTTTGCCCATTAACAAAAGTGAATTAAAAAAGATGGTGGCTAGATATGAATAAGATATTGGTTATTTTTTCGATATTTCTGTCATTTGAATCTTGGGCAAATACCTGTCCTGATTGCAAGGGCAAAGAGAAGAAACCCATAGGGATTTGTTTTGTAGATCAATCTTTTGAGGGTACTTTCTTCGAAATGGGAATTCCCGCTGATTGTGGATATTGGTCTGAAAAATTCTTTGTTGGCAATAAAGATGACATGGAAGCTAAACTCAGAGAACTTTCAGAAAAATGCACCACTATATCAAGACTTACCTTTTCAGGGCATGGAAGTCCCGGCTATCATGCTTCAGGCCTCAGAACTGGAAAGGTAGGCTTTCTTAGAAACTATGGCTGTATGTTAGAAGAGGGGATAAATGTGAGAATTGATGGGTGCAATGTTGGGAGGGGTTGTGAAGGTGATATGTTTTTACATGATATTGCGAAAAACCTTTTCCATGGAAAACAAGGATCTGTTAATTCTCCCACACACAATAGTTCAACTTTTTTACCTGGAGTGATCCCCAGCTTTTCGCTTAACGGTGTATCCAGAGAGTTACGATATAACCCCTCAAAAAAGTTTTCTCCTGAGGAGTGGACACAAACAGGGTTAGCCATTAGTGACGGCGGGACAATGGCGGAACATTGTAAAAATGAGATTACAGAGCTAATTGATGATATCAAGGTATATAAGAAAAAATGTGGAGACTTCGCAAGCCTATCTGGATATCAATCCCTTGCTGAAGGCTTATCTTATAGCCAAAGCTGGGACTATGCTAAGGTAAAGGATACAATAGTACGGTTAAAATATCATCTAAATTCTCTAAAAGACTGTAAACCAGTTTATAGAGGACACCCTCTAAGAAGACGGAGAAGTGTGCAATAAAATAAACCTCTCGATCTTTGTTTTTTATTTATAAAATCATGCCTTTAAAGGCAAATTAAAAAAACCACTATTAGACCAAAGAGCTTTCTTTAATTCTTTAGTTTTTTGCTTTTCCGATGAAGTTAAATAATGCCTTGCTAAGTTGAGACTCTTACTTGTGGCTTTTTTATCTTAGAAGGGATTATTGAGGTTTTTGCGAATCGCTCCAAGGGAGTCCGAGGCCATCTTGACGTCTTATTTCTGCAAGCTCTTTTAAATCTGGAAGTTTCATTGTACCAAAAATAATATCGGCAAGTGGATAGAGAAGATTAAAATTCGTTCTTACTTTTTTATGATGCACGTAATGGATTTGTGCCATGAGGTTTCCGTAACGGGAATTAAGTAATTTTCTTAAAACAATCTTATTCTGGGTTTTTTCTAAGACTTGTTGGCGAGGTAAATGCATGTATTTATGTACAAAGTTTACTCCAACTGGATAGAAAAATGTTGGTACGGTGGAGAGTGTTAACATTATAGGGTCAAATCCTAAAAAATAACCAATGAGAGCAGTGAGGGAAGAGACAGGAGCTACTAAATTGAAATAGTCTTTTTTACTCAAAACAAGACCATAGGCACTTTTTTTTACAAGATTTGTTTGATATCTTTCGCCAAAATTATTCTGTTTGACTTTTCCGTGTATGAAATTATCCACATGTAATTTGTGATTGAGATCATCAAATTGAGCAGTGTATTTCTTGTAGGTGACTCCGTGGTGTACGATACTGTGATTAAAGTGCATTCCTTTTAATAACTGACCAATAATCGGTAGGTCTCTTAGCTTTTGAGATGCATGGGCCCCATAGCGGTGGAATGCATATTCGGCAAAGGAGGTGATTGCCAGTCCTGTCATGGCTGCAGCGAGATACTTGCCACCCAAGTTATGAAAAGCCATGCCTGTCAGTGCCAATGTGGAAATTGTTGTGAGAATCACGTAGTCTCTGACTTGAGGTACGTAGCTTCTAAAATACTCTTTATAGGATTGTGGTCCATGGCGCAAACTAGCGTTGTAGAAGGTCAGAGCTTCTGGGCGTAAAGATTTAAGGTGCTTTTTTGGTATAGGCTTTCCTGCATTTTCTCTTGAGAGGAATTGACCAGTTATTTTTTCGTAATGTATTGACAGTAAGTCCTTAATCTTTTCGTTTAATTTAAATGGTTTAAGGATATTTATTTTTAATAAGTAAGTCAGTGATGCATAATTAACAATTAACGAGGATTGGTTGCTGTTTTTAAATTCAAAATTTTCTAACTTCGTTAAAAGTAACTTCGCTCTAGTTACAAACTCTCCTTCTCCAAGAGCAATTTCTTCTGTGCGTCTGATTGTTTCAACATCACTCTTAGGGATTTTTTTAGAAAGAGAGCTGTATGGGTCTAAAAACAAAGACTTACAAGTGATGTTAGATTGAGCCAAAGAGTTCTGGGCTGCGTGTGTACTGCAGATGAGAAGACAGCTAAATAAGAACTTATTCATTCATTACCTCAAAAGTCTTTTCTTACAACATTAGCAGAGAAAAATAGTTTTGTTTTGACGATTTGTGTGGTGATGCAAGGTTTATGGAAAAAAACATTGGGATGTGTGTCTATTTGGGAAGATTTCTTTACATGGTCCAATCAAATGAACAGGAACTCTATTCAATAGGGAGACAGTAGTACGATATAGAGTCGCTTTGATTTTTTTTATATAATTTATGATCGTAGATCTCTAAATCAAATGAATTTATTCTTTTATGTTTAGATTGAGGTAGCCATATACCATAGATAAAATCTGCAGCAATATGGCAAGAATGAGTATTGCCACGAATTTCAAAAATAGCGTATTTTTGCGATTTAATTTCAAAGATTTTCATTGTATGAGGAAAATCAGAGAATGAGGAAACTTCTGCACCTGCTAGATAGTTAAGCTCATTACAATTCATATCTCCATGTGGTGTTATGATAACACCGTAGCTAAAATTCTTAACTTTGTTTTTTATTTTTTTTCTTTCGCAATTAAATTTGGTCCAATGATTTGAAATTTTATTGTATGATTTTTTTTCACTTGCAAGAGTAGATTCAAATTTTGTGTTGAGGCCAACGATCTGTTTAGAATCGATTTCTTCGATTTTAGGGATGTGTGAGATGTTTAGAGAGATATAATCTAAGCGACTTTTATCCAGGTAGGGTTTCATTTTTGAGATTAAAGAGATTTTTTCTCTTTTAACGAACCCTGGAGTATAACTGAAATAATCTTTAAACGCTCTAGAAAACGATTCTTGAGATGAGAACTGGTAGTTAATAGCGATATCAATTATTTTTAAATGACCTTTTTTCAAATCTTCAGCTGCTAATGACAACCTCCTTCCTTTTAAGTAATTTCCAATGGAATCACTGACAATGGCCCGAAAAATCCTTTGAAACTCCCATTGAGAGAACGAGCTTAATTCGCATAAAGATTCTACAGTAATAGGTGTGTGAATATTGCTTTCGATAAAATCTATAACTTTTTGTATTTCCAGGATATAACGCTCTGTAACCATGAGTTAAAGCATGACATCTAAAGGTTATAATGTCATTTGATGAAATGTGCGGGGTTAGACCGTGTCGTCAACAAAAAATTCCTTGTTAATTAATAGCTTGACCCCAGAAAAAAGAATCACTTCCAGTAAATTATCCACTGGCAGTGCTGAGGTCGGTGGTTCGTTCCGTACTCAGATTGGTGGAGGAGGGGGGATTCGAACCCCCGGTACGAGTTTACCTCGCACGACTGTTTAGCAAACAGTTGGTTTCAGCCACTCACCCACTCCTCCTACTAGAAGTCACAACGGAGTAACATTTCAGAAGAAAACTTTGCCACAGGCTTGATCTGGAATCAAGAGACTCCTTTGAGTTTCTTGGAAGATATCTAGTAGTTTTCAGGAAAAAGAGTTCTTTCCACGGTTTCAATGACTGTGTGAATGAGCTTAATGTGAATTTCCTGTATTCTGTCCGATGTCTGAGCAGGGACGACAAGGGCTAGATCAGCTAACTTTCCAAGGGCCCCTCCGTCTTTCCCCAGAAGCCCGACGGTGGTCATTCCGGCCTCTCTGGCAGCTTCAAAGGCGTGGATAAGATTTTGAGAGTTGCCGCTGGTTGAGAGTCCAATGAGAATATCTCCTCTCTTGCCGAGAGCTTCCACCTGGCGTGAAAAAACATATTCAAAGCCATAGTCATTAGAGACACAGGTCACGTGGCTAGGGTCTCCTAGAGCGATGGCCCCCAGGGGTTTGCGATCCTTGCGGTAGCGACCTGTCATTTCCTCAGCAAAGTGCATGGCATCGCAATGACTGCCTCCGTTGCCACAGGAAAAAACAAGGTTTTTATTGGTCCATGCTTCAATGAGAAGTTCAGAGAACTTTTGGCAATGATCCATAAATAACGGATCAGATAATGTCTTGTTGAGGACTTCTTGGGCTTCATTGAGAGAGTGATGCCAGGTGGTTTTTAGATCCAAAACTTTCTCCTTAAATAGGCTTGATTTTCAAAGTAAACCCGTCTAACTTCTTGCTTTCTGCGCCTGTAGCTCAGCTGGATAGAGTACATGACTACGAATCATGTGGTCGGAGGTTCGACTCCTTCCAGGCGCGCCATTCCCAAACTTTAAAAAAAAAAGAAACTCTGCCCCCAAAAGACAGCGCGCTCTCTTTCTTCAAAACTACTCTGAAAAAGGCCTTTCTGTCAAAAGAAGCCTGCATTTTTTAGATAGTCCCCCAACCTCAGAAATGCTAGTCTGTAGTGAATTATGGTGAGTTATATAATCAGTTTTGTATTTTTAATTCTAACCATCCCCATGGTTGAAGGTGAGGGCTGGTTTGGTGTGCCATTGTGGGTGTTTTTTTCTCTGTTAGCGACGGTCTTTTATATTCTTAGTTTGCTTTTTATTATTGGTAAAAAATGGCATCAGCTGAAGTAATTTTCCAAAGCACGGGCGATATTTCCTTTATTGTCTTGTACCTGTTATCGCTGATTGCCATTGGTTTTTACGGCAAGAGCAAGCGAGATAAAAACTCCTTAAATGATTTTTATCTGGGAGGGGGTTTTGGTTTTTTCCTGTTGTTCCTCACCTTTTATGCAACGCAATATAGTGGCAACACTATTATTGGACTCACTGGCAAGGCCTACCGTGAAGGGTGGTTGGGGTTAAACCTTGTTGTGTTTATGATTTCCGTTATTGGCGGTCTGTTGCTGTATGCTCCGAAACTATATCAACGGAGCCAGAGTAAAAAATATCTAACCTTGAGTGATTACATTGATGATCGCTATGCCCACAGAGGATTGCAGTATTTAATTATTGCAGTTTGTGTCTTTGTCCTCGGAAATTATGTTCTGAGTAATTTAAAAGCGGTGGGCCATATTGTCAATACCATCTCTAATGGGCATATCAGTAACGCTTGGGGTATTTTTTCCCTCGCAGCCGTGATCCTCATCTATGAGAGCTTAGGCGGCATACGTTCGGTTGTTTTAACAGATGCTCTGCAGGGGATTTTGTTGTTCATCACGATCCAAATTATTTTCTCTGTCGTGTTGTATTACTATGTTCTATCGCCAGAAGTGGGGGCCGCTCCATTATCAGCCATCAACGGGAGCACCCTGCCTGATGGCAGTGGGCAGATAAAATGGATAAGCACTATTATGCTTATCTTTTTCAGTATCGCCCTCTACCCCCATGCCGTGCAAAGAGTGCTCATGGCAAAGAGTGAGGCCGCTTTAAAAAATTCATTGAAGCTCATGGTCATTGCCCCGTTGTTTACCACCCTGCCTTTGGTTCTCATTGCTATTATCGCGACCACAGTCCTGCCCAACTTGGATCAGGCATCGAGTGAGAATGTTCTGTTGCTCATGTTGATGCAGCTTAATCACATCCCGTGGATACATTGGGTGATTGTTCTATTTTTCTCAGCCGCATTGGCGGCCATTATGTCAACGATTGACTCAAGCAACCTAGCACTTAATTCAATTTTGATAAAAAACGTTTATTTGAAAATCAATCCAAAGGCAAAAAGCTCCAACATCATGGGGATGGTAAAAATCATATCATTGACCATGATCATGTTCCTATCTTATTTGGCAGTGAGCATTGAGAGTTCAATCTGGACTATTCTAAAAATCAAATTAGAAATACTGGCACAACTATTCCCAGCATTGACCTTAGGTCTGTGGCTCCCAAAACTTCGCGCAGAATCGGTGTTCTACGGCTTGATCGCCGGCTTAACACTGACATCTTATCTGCTTCTGTTTTCCGACACCCCCAAACCAATGCATATCCATGCAGGTCTGTGGGGCCTGCTACTCAACGTGATAACTCTTTGGATAAACCAACGACGCAAACAACCCACTCGTTAAACCGATAGGACGCAGCCTATTAAATATCCCCTCCCCCCATAAGCTCCAGATAAGCACCCCTTAGTCGTCTTTGCTTGTAGCCAAGATTAAGTCCTTCCTTAAATCCACCCATGGGGTTAATATCACTCTATCCCGTGGTGGACTTTTAATTGAATAGCTCCTGCCAGAGGGTTATTAAACTATGGGCAAAGGTTAGATGATGAGCACAAGAAGTATTACTGAAATTATTGAGGAATTACAAACGTATAAAAATTGTATTTTTCGCGGTGAAAATAAAAAATACGATGAAGTATCATCAGCGCTATATCGAAAATTTAAGAAAGAAGGTGATATGTCTCATCTGTTTAAAATAGAGAAAGAGTCGATTGAAGATGCAAGGCCTCATATTCCGATAGACACAGACATTGAAATTTTAGCTAAGTTACAGCGTGATGGAGGAAAAACGAATTTAATTGATTTTTCTTCTGATAAACTGGTTGCTTTATTTTTTGCTTGTAATGGTGAGTTTGAGGAAGATGGGAGAATCATTATTTTTAATAAATCTAAGGCAACGGAAAAAAAAATCATTGAGTATGAAGACAAAGAGCCTTATGGAATAGTGTTTTCTACCAGCAAAGAGGTACGAGCAATTGCTCAAAGCAATGTATTTATTCATGCAAAACAATGTTATATAAAGGAAGAGGATTACATATCTGTTCCTATACAAAAAGAAGAAAAAAAAGCATTATTAAAAAGTTTAGATGAAGACTTTAATAAAAGTAAGGAGACTCTTTATAATGACTGGATAAACTTTATTCAAAATCGAGATGATTATCTTGAGAAAGAAGTAGAGCGGCTTGAAAATTTAAATGATGACTCCTTAGGGAAAAACATAGAACTCATCAGGGGACATACAGAAATAAACCCTCAAAAGGCAAATGCATATAATATTCGGGGCAATAAGAAGCTTGCTTTAGGTGATAACAAAGGGGCAATAGCAGCTTTTGATAAAGCCATAAAAATAAATTCTCAAGACAACGGTGCATACCATAGTCGAAGTATTGCAAAATTTGCTTTAGGAAAATATCAAGAGGCAGTAGAAGATTGTGATAAGGTCATAGAAATAAACTCTCAAGATGCGATTTCATATATTAACCGAGGTTTAGCAAGATTTACTTTAGGCGATAGCAAGGGAGCAATAGAAGATCTTAATAAAGCCATAGAACTAAATCCTCAAAATGCCAATGCATATAATATTCGAGGCGCTATAAGGTTTGCTTTAGGTGATAAAAACGGGGCACTAGCAGATTATGATAAATCCATAGGAATAGATCCTCAAAAGGCCAAGGTATACTATAATCGAGGCATTGTAAAGGTTGAGTTAGGTGATAAGAAAGGTGCAATAGTAGATTATGATAAATCCATAGGAATAGATCCTCAAAATGCCCTTACATATAATAACCGAGGCAATGCAAAGCTTAGATTAGGTGAGAATCTAGGGGCACTAGCAGATTATAATAAAGCCATAGAGTTAGATCCTCAACTTGCAATGGCATACGTTAACCGAGGCAATGCAAAGGCTGAGTTAGGTGAGAATCAAGAGGCAATAGTAGATTTTGATAAAGCCATAGAGTTAAATCCTCAACTTCCAGAAGCATATGCTAGCCGAGGCAGTGTAAATGGTGATTTAGGTAATAAGAAATGGGCACTAGCAGATTTTGATAAAGCCATAGAAATAAACCCTGATCTTGCAGAGGCATATGCTAGCCGAGGCATTGTAAAGGATGGTTTAGGTGATAATGAAGGGGCACTAGCAGATTATAATAAAGCTATAGAACTAGGTCCTAAATATGCAATGGCGTACTTTAACCGAGGCGTTACAAAGTTTAAATTAGATGATAATGAAGGGGCACTAGCAGATTATAATAAAGCCATAGAGCTAAACCCTAATTTTGCGGAGGCATATAATAATCGAGGCAATGCAAAGTTAAAATTAGGTGATAATCCAGGGGCAACAGCAGATTTTGATAAAGCGATAGAACTAAACCCTCAACTTGCCAATGCATACTATAGCCGAGGTAATACAAAGTTTGTTTCAAGTGATAAAAACGGTGCAATAGTAGATTTGAATAAAGCCATAGAACTAAATCCTGAATATGTAGAGGCGTACTGTAATCGAGGCATTGCAAAAGCTGATTTAGGTAATAATCAAGAGGCAATAATAGATTTTGATAAAGCGATAGAACTAAACCTTCAACTTGCCAGTGCATACTATAACCGAGGCAAGGCAAAGTTTGCTTTATATGATAAGAAAGGGGCGATAGCAGATTATAATAAAGCCATAGAACTAAATCCTGAATATGCAGAAGCATACTGTAGTCGAGGCATTGTAAAAGTTAAGTTAGGTGATAATCAAGGAGCAATAGCAGATTTTGATAAAGCCATAGAGCTAAACCCTAATTTTGCGGAGGCATATAATAATCGAGGCAATGCAAAGCTTGGATTAAATGATAAGGAAGGGGCAATAGTAGATTTTGATAAAGCGATAGAACTAAACCCTCAATTTGCCAGTGCATACTATAGCCGAGGTAATGCAAAGACTGTTTCAGGTAATAATAAAGGGGCAATAGTAGATTATGATAAAGCCATAAAAATAAATCCTCACTTTGCAGAGGCATACTGTAATCGAGGTAATGCAAAGGTTGTTTTAGGTAATAATAAAGGGGCAATAGTAGATTATGATAAAGCCATAAAAATAAATCCTCACTTTGCAGAGGCATATTGTAACCGATCTATTGTAAAGTTTAATTTAGGCATTAGAAATATAGCAATCGCAGAGTTGACACAAGCAAAAATATTCTTTGAAAAACAAGGAGACACGGAAGCAGTTGCTAAAATAGAACAGACTTTACAAAAACTAAAAAATAGCAATTAACTAAAAAAAGCAAGGAGGGTTTCTTTTTAGTTTCACCATATTTTAATCTGCAGCGTAGCCTCTAAGCAAGAAACCTCTAATAAAAAAAAATTACCAGCTTGGCAACCTCGTCATCTTTCCCCCGTTTTCCGAGGTGAGCTATTTGGCTTCCACCGCAAGTAAACAAGACTGCAATGGCAGAGTAATATTTACATCATCACGCTTTGATTAATTGGATAAGTGAATGTTTTTCTTGAGTGTAGGAGAAGTTCCTGCTAATTTCCGCGACTTGATAAATTCCTAAGCTATTGGGATGAAATGTATTATGATGGAGCGTTTTCTATGTTAGTGATGAGACCTTTTTTTATATTGTGCTTGTATTGTGTTTTTCCAATATCAATTCAAGCTCAAATTGTAGTAAAAAGCATTAGTAAAAGTCGGAACAGGATTGTTGTTAGTGGAATTGGCGACTTAGTAAAAGGCGAGACCCTTTCCCACAGTGATGAATTCGAAGAAGTGTGCCCAGCGACAGTCGTCAGTTTATTAAAAGAGAAGAAGGAGCCTTTAGCGATTTTAGATATTTCTTTGTGTAGCAACAAGGTGTCCATTGAAAAAGGTTCAGTTTTTCAAAGAGACAAGGATGATTTGTTGAAAGAAGGGGGAAAAGCTGGGCGGCCTGTTTCACCAGCCCCCTCAGAGGATGGAAAGAACCCGACGATTAATGAATCTTGGTATGCCCTTTGGAGTTTCGGAGGATCAGATATTTCTTATAACCCCACGGGAACCAATGATGTCTTGGAACAGGTAGAAGAAGATCCAGGGGTATCACGGGGGGAAATCAATTTTGATTTTTTTGGATTTTATTGGCCTTTAAAAGAGAAAAAGGTAATACGCGGTTTTGTTATTAACGTTATATCAGATTCATTTAAGTCCAATGGCAGTGAAGTGACCCTTCGCCATAATTTATATTCTTATAGTGTCCTTGGTTTTACTGGAGATAATATTGGAGATAAATGGTTTTGGCGTGTTGATATCGGTCTAAATAAATCAAGCCTTGATATCTCAGGTGGCGAAACACCCATAGAGGCTTCATCTCGTAATTTTGAACTTGGTTATTTACTAGGGGGAGGATATGCATATCCCCTTGGTCCAGGGACCAGGTTATTGACTGGAATTTATTACACGCATCGCAGAATTAATAGAAACAGGGGAACCAGTATAAGAGCTGTGAACGTCAATGTGGGCTTTTTATTTTAATGAATGGTCTTCAGTCAAGAGAGCCTCAACTTTTCGAGGTGAGCTATTTATTTAAGGCTATTGTTTATCTCTACCAAAGAGAGTGCCCCCATCATCAGGGTGAATATCGTCTGAATCACTGATGGAAACTCCCCTTAACTTGGCCTTTAAGGCGGTTTTATGGGCCAAAAAGAATTCTGAAGATGATTGAAGATAACCTCCCGATAAGAGATATGCCTGGAACTCATTTTTGATGAGAAAATCATTGCTTTCATCATATGGAATGGGGAAACCTTTTTTAAAGATCTTTTTTTCCTCAATGTTAAGCCCCTCCCAGTATTTATCTACAATACGACGATACTCAAGATTTAGAAAATATTGAGCATGGAGAAACTCATGATTAATGGTTCTCTTATAAAATAAAAATGGTCGAATGAAGGTGGCAATGAGGACAAAATCAGAATCAGAGTCTAAAAACGGGTTTAATTTTGTAAATAATGCTGATTCAGCCCCGTTAAGGCAGTATGACCGATCCTCTGGACACTTTTCATTGACGACTTTTAAAAAAGTCTTAAGATCTTTTTTTTGCAAATCATGCCCAAGAAGAAGCCTCTTTTTACTGACGAGAGGATGGGTTGTTTTTATTAAGGTCCCAGTTTTAATATCAAACAACCCTTCAACAAATACCGAGGCTCTTGTGAGGGCAGAGTTCATTGTCCCAGAGAGGTAACTTTGGCAAATCAGCACTCTTAACTCTTTAGTCTCGCTACATTGAGTGGAGTGAACATTGCCTGCATGGTCGTTTTTAACATCATTAATATACTTTAAATACCAAGAGTGAAGGTCACTTGATACGGAAATTGGCCGTTCCGATATGAAAACTTTATAGCCTGGTGTTGAGGCTAGGGAGCTAGAGAGTGACAAGAGGAATACCAAGAATAGACCCTTCATTTTAACTTCCCCTCATAGTTAAGACTGTTAGTATCTTTATCTTATAGAACAGGGAATTGAAGTATCATATTCCATATTGTGCAGTTATTATTTTTTCTATTTTTCATCTAAGAGTAAATTTTACAATACTAAAAGACGGGGAGGGACCCATTGCCCCAGCGACTGATTATTTAAACCTAGTGGCATAGAATTAGCTCTCTCTTCCATAACCATAGAAATCTTCTTCCTCGAATGGGGAAGAGAGTCGCCCGTTGACTATGCCCCGAAGTGAGGATTTTGGCTTTAGATGAGTTCTTTAAATTAATTGCCGCAAAGACTTGTGAAGAGATAAAATGGGTAACCACAGATCAGCATGAAGGTGACGGCCCATCGATCTGTTTGAGCCATTTGAAAAAGAGTTCAAGTTTATAGCCTCAAACCGAGATAATCTCCATAATTATGCTCTATATAGCATGTTTATCTTGAATTTTAATGCTTTTTATAGCATAATACTCTGTATGGATAATAAAAAGAAAAGAACTTTAAATCAAAGGGAGATCATTGATAGGAAATCAGGGAAGTGGCTAGGTTTACGAACTGAACCCGCTCCTCGTTCTGGTTGGCTAAAGGCCATACGAGGTTCACTGGGAATCAGTAGCTCCCAGCTAGCGAAGCTCATGGGTATTCATCAAGCCAACGTCACTCGACTGGAAAAGCGTGAGGCAAAAGGCACAGCAAGCTTTGAATCTATAAACCAAGCAGCAAAGGCTATGAATTGTAAAGTTATTTACGCCATTGTTCCCGATGATAATTATCAGGACCTTGAAGAAATAATGACAGAAAAGTCTAATAATCTAGCACAAATAACTTTAGAAAAGTTAGAGCACAGCATGGAACTTGAAAAACAGGGTTCTGGCGTCAGCTCATCTGACATAAAAAAACTATCGAATGAGCTAAAAATAAATTTAGACCCACGCTTATGGGACAATAAATAACCATGGCTAAATTTAAAATTAAGAACGAACAAGGAGCCACGCCTCTTAACCCAGATGAACGAGCAGATTTAATTCCTGATTATATTTCCACCCAAGAGGAATTAAATAGGTTAGAGAGAAAAAACATTTTAGAGGCAGAAAAATGGCTTAATAAAAAGAAAGAGTTTTTGTTAAATGTTAGTTTTATCCTAAGTGTTCATAAAAAATGGGAGAAAAGATATTTCTAGATTATTAAAATTTGCAAAAAGCTAGATTAACTAGATATCGTAATTTATAAACTAATTCGTGCTATCAGGCCTTTAGTTAAGAGGGGTGTTATTGTAAATATTTCTCACTGGGGGACTGGGGGAAGTGAATAATAGCGGAGAATCGTCTTTTTTCATTGAGAGACGGATTTCTTATTGTAAATTTAAGATCTTCCAGTAAATAGCTATCATCAAACATATTTATGAAAAAAACATTAATGGAATGGGAGGAAAAATGAAAATATTGAGTTTGTTTGTTTTAATGGCCTTTTTTGCTAGCATATCAAATGCGGCTTCAGAGCTAAGTTTTCCATTGAATTGCGAAACTGAAGGAAGGCAGCCTTATGTAAAAATGCAGCTGTGGATGCATCTGCATATCGTTGTTTTGCCTTTGTCGGAAGAACAAAAAGGTTTTAATCGTGTCTTAATATCAGCAAATCTCTGTCCTATCTCTGGCACGGGTTTTTGTAAAAACCATAAAGATTGGTTTTATGGGACTCATAAAAAAGTTGGCTCTAAAATTATTGTAGAAAGCATTAGAGCAGATGGAAGTCGTTTGGAAATAGATGTCAAAACTAAGACAGGCTTTGTTATCTTAGATGACAACGATCGCGTTGGACGGATTGCTCGCGAAGTCGTCACTTCCTCAGTTGGAATGAAAATCAGCTGTCAATAAGACCTGAATGAACGGATTTATTCTCGACCACTCGATTTTAAAATCGAGTTCACCCATAGAGACAATAAAATTTCATTGAAGCGAAAGGGCCATAATAATTGGTCCTTTTGTTTTTTAGTTTTCTAAATCCACGCTATTCAGCGCCGTCTTCCCTAGAATCACCATTGCGAGACCCAAACCGTGCTGGACACATCGAAATTTAAAGGGGCTTATTAAGAATATTCTCCCCATGGGGTGATCTTTTTCTGTATGAGCCATTTGAGAAGTTTGTAGCCTCAACTCAAGACAACACCCCATAAATATGCTCTATATAGCATATTTACCTTGAGTTTTAATGCTTTTTATAGCATAATACTATGTATGAATAATAAAAAGAAAAGAACTTTAAATCAAAGAGAGATCATTGATAGGAAATCAGGGAAGTGGCTAGATTTGCGAACTGAACCCGCTCCTCGTTCTGGTTGGCTAAAGGCCATACGAGGTTCACTGGGAATCAGTAGCTCCCAGCTAGCGAAGCTCATGGGTATTCATCAAGCCAACGTCACTCGACTGGAAAAGCGTGAGGCAAAAGGCACAGCAAGCTTTGAATCTATAAACCAAGCAGCAAAGGCTATGAATTGTAAAGTTATTTACGCCATTGTTCCCGATGATAATTATCAGGACCTTGAAGAAATAATGACAGAAAAGTCTAATAATCTAGCACAAATAACTTTAGAAAAGTTAGAGCACAGCATGGAACTTGAAAAACAAAGCTCTGGCGTCAGCTCATCTGATATAAAAAAGCTATCTCATGAGCTAAAAATAAATTTAGACCCACGCTTATGGGAAAAGAAATAAATGACTAAGGATAAATTTAAAATTAAGCACGAGCAAGGAGCCAGCCTCTTAATCCAGATGAGCTAGCAGGTCTAATTCCTGATTATATTTCCACCCAAGAGGAATTAAATAGGTTAGAGAGAAAAAACATTTTAGAGGCAGAAAAATGGCTTAATAAAAAGAAAGAGTTTTTGTTAAATGTTAGTTTTATCCTAAGTATTCATAAAAAAATGTTTGAGGATGTTTGGAGTTGGGCGGGTAAACCCCGGGGGCATAAAGTATAAATTAGGAGATAAGTTATTGTGATTATAAAAATAGCAAGCAAAAATATATATAAAAAATATCTGAAGGATAATTCTTTTAGAGTGAGGTCTTCGTTGTATTATGTAAAGGATGATAATCTAGAAAGGGGCGATAAAAATGAGTTAATATACCCAATACACATAGACTTTGAGAATAGGATTAAAAATGAATCTATACTTCAAGATATAAAGAGTGAATATGGAAGAGTTGACATAAGAAAATGCCCTAGTGAGAAAGAGATATACGCGAATATTTGGATACCTAATTACTTATTATTTTGTTGTTCCCAGTTATCGCCTGAAGAGGATAGGTCTAAGTTTATAAAAATAATGGGAAATAAGTTTAAATATGATGACCCAATTGGGCATGAGATAGATATTGATTTATTCGCGGAAGGTGCGTGTCAAGAATTACTCCATCAATTCCCCTCTTTGGTTAATAAGGAGTTTTCCAAATGTTCCGCGAATATGCATATATCTAGTAAGCATGTAGATTTAAAGAAAAAGTTAAATCTAAAACAGTGGAGCGGATCAGTTAAAAGCTTTGGGATATTTAGTCTTAACCCGAACCGTAAAATATCTCTTGAGAAAGAAAAATTCCATGTTAGTAAAGAATTTTATATTGGTATAGAATGTGTTTATGGAAATGTTCAATATTATGATAAATACATACCAATAAATAGAGATAACCCAGAGTTGAAGTATAGACTAATCCCGTTCTTTAAGGAAAATGCTTATAGAGATCAGAAAGAATTTAGATTTTCTTTTAGCTTTTTTATATTTACATATGATGATGTAAATATACCTCCTGTAAATCCAGAAAAATCTTCTACGTTTGCACATGGCGTCTATTCCAATGTTTGTTTCGATGATGACGTGATTAATCAACTTAGTATACAAAGAGAAAATATCACTTTATTGGAATTAAATAAAGAGTATGCTGATTTTTGTATATATCCTAATTATAGTTAAGTGTCTTAAGGTGTGGTTTGATATCATTAAGCTAATTTTGATTTCAAAAATTCAAAACAAAAAATTTTTGCTTTGGCTGGATTCGAATCAGCATTCTTGGCCGAATCTGTTGAGAGAGAGACTGGTGGAGGTCTTTTATTTTTTAGTTTTTTGAACCCACGCTATCTATTCAGCGCCGTTTTACCTAGCGTCATTAGGATTAAAATAGAGAGGGTCTAACTTACAATCAATGCCATTAAAGCTAACATTTCGGGACATCTCTATATTAGAAATTTTTTGGGACTGAAGGAAGTCGCCTAAGCTTTTACAATCTAGTGGTACACGATCAGCATAGACAGAGGTTGAACCAATGCTCGTTAGTAATCCTAGAGGAGAAAACTTTTTTACAAAAACAAGAACGGCAATCATCCCAGCCAATATTTTGTACTCTGTCCTTATGATCACCTCTGGTGTATTGGGATCTTCTAAAGGATTAATCCTAGCCCATTCTGTATCTGTTACAGAGCCAGGGGCTGCATCTGTTGCAGCATCAGGGTCTGCATCTGTTGCAGCATCAGGGTCTGCATCTGTTGCAGCATCAGAGAGCGCTACTGACATATCGCGATGGGTAGGATTGAGGCTCACCTCTGCAAGGTCACGACCGAATGAGACTGAAGCCAGAAAAATGAGTCCTAATTTAACGATCAATTGTAGGCTCTTCATTTTAACTTTCTCCTTAGAGTGTAAATTTACGATAAAAAGGGCTCTTACTTTTTAATTATGAAGAGGTGTGAAAAAGATTTGACCTCTTAACTGTGGACCCTGAATGTAAAGAGTCGAAGGGCTAATGCTCTTCTCTTCTCGAAGGGCTTCTGCCAGAGTAGGCCGACGCCGACCAATGTCGTCCCGAGTCTGGGAGTTAATGAAAAGTTTTTTGCTAACTTCTTCATCATCAGTTTCATCAGTAAAACTCGGAAGTTCTAGTTCGTATGGGCTTGAGTTACGAAGAACTTTATTTCCAGCGGAGTTAATCAAAACCTCTATAGAGTTTTCCCTGTATCTATCATCTGTTTTTTTGATACTCGATAGCAATGAATTTACGTGGACTTCTTCCATTGTAAATCGTAGTAACAAATTCTCAGAGCTATCATAAGCCAATCCCTTATCCGTAAAGGCAATCTTCTGTAAAGTTTCTATTGAGAGCCTCATGTAGGGACCTTTTATAGCTTTTCCTTTGAGCACTTTTAAGTCACTAATATCCAAGGGATATTTTCCGATGAGAGATTCGTCACTTCCTTGAGTGGCAGTGATTTTTAAAGACAACTCAGGAGTGTCATCACTAGACCACCAGTTCACCCCATCCTTTTCTAGTCCCCTAGTTAGTGTTGAAAATAGGATATGTATATATTTTGAATCTACTGAATCTGTTGGTAAAGCATCAGCCTGTGCTAGCGGCATCATTAAGGTTAAAATAGAAAAAACGATGACGATCCTCTTTAAACTGAACAAGAAAAACATATAAGCCTCCTAATCATAGCCTTATATTTTAAGTATCGTTTTATCTCCTTTAGGAGAGGGATTCTCCTAAAGTCTGATTGATACCATTAATTTCAAGATTCTAAATTGCACCTTCTATGCCACTAAGAGAATAGCTCAAGTCTTAGTCTATTGGTCTTAGGAGTTCTTGAGGTGTCTAGCCCCCCGCGTAGATTGTCATTTCTTTTCTTCACACCGATTGATCTTCAAGGGGGGATTGTAAAGATTTCAGTGGAAGGATAAAAGCCCCCCCAAGAGATCACTTTTGAGATATAATCTGTTTTTTAACTGAACAAGGGATTACCTATGAAAAAACTATTAATTGCGTTAACACTCTTAACTACGGTCTCATCATCTGCGAGTGGGTTATCAGTCTTTACAGAAACGAGTTTAAAGGAAAATATTCTTTCTTTAGATATGGTCACTGAGGCAAATACTATACTTAGTTCACTTTCACAGAATCATATCAAGCGCTTGGCCGAAGCCTTCGAAGGCAGTAAAGTTGTAACTTTATATAGATGTAAAGTGTTTTCCTTACAACTTGCAATCGGTGGAGCGGGTGGAATCTGCACGGGTATTGAGATAAGGGATAATGGGAATGTTAGGGTAAAAGAATATGTTAAAATCGCAATACAAGCTGGCCCTGGAATCGAAGTGAATCAAATTGAAGATATAGAAGTTTATGCTAATTACTTATCAGAATATAGTGGTCAAGTTGATGTCTTTTCTAATGGAGCTGCAGTTCTTGGCGTTGGGATTAAACACATTAATGCTGATACTAAGGAGAGTAATGAGCAGTCTTTTTATGATGGCCATTTGATTAGAGGGCTTTCTTTTACCTGGGTAAGCGCTCAAGTTGGTATAACTATTCCGACAGAAAAAACTATAGAGTTAAGACTCGAAAAGGCTGTTATTAAAAGATTATTTGATTAAGTAAATTGTGAGCAAAGCTCGTATTTGGGGAGAATTTTTTTCTGAGCCTAAAAATATGCCTTAAATCTACAAGGTCTTCTCATCTGCATGATGGCAGTTCCTCTTTGTTCTGTTGACCCCCATCAAGAGGGGTGTTACGACCCCCTAAAGTGAACAAAGAAAAGTCCTCCTGTTGCAGGTTTAGGTCGCCAGAGGTGGATTAAAACGAGGAGTTGAGAAGATGCAAAAAACTCTAGGGATGATTATTTTAGCTCTCTTAAGTGGTTGTGCTTCAGTCCCGGATATTAATCAAGGGGTGAAGAAGGTTAAAACCTATAAGGCGGAGGACTTCTTTAAGACCATCACCTATTTTGGAGCCCGCTTTTCCTTTGACGAGTCCAAGATTTTACTGACGAGCGATAAAACGGGTATCTATAATGCCTATAGTATTCCTTTTTCCGGAGGGAAGCTGAAGCAGCTGACAAACTCCAAGAAGAGTATGGTCAGGGCAGTAGGCTATTTCCCAAAAGATGACCGCGTGCTCTACACTTCGGACAAGGAAGGAAATGAACTCAGCCACCTCTATGTGTTGGAAAAAAATAATCGCAGAGTAGACTTAACACCAAAGAAGGAGACGAAGGCTCGCTTCTTTGCTTGGGAGAAGTCAAAAAAATTCTTTTTCGTTGTGACCAATGAGAGAGATTCCAAGTTTTTTGATATCTATCGATATAACACCAAAACCTATAAAAGGGTTATGATCTTTAAAAACACGTTGGAGGGCACTCCTAAGTCCATTAGCCGCAGTGGAAGGTGGCTAACGGTTTTAAAGGTAAATAATAATGTTGATTCTAATATCTTGCTCATTGATTTACACAGTAAGAAAAAGCGACCTCTTCTGATTACCAAGCACGAAGGCTTCGCCAATTTTTCTCCTCAGACTTTTACCCCTGATGAGTCTCAGTTGATTTACATGACCAATTTCAAAAGCGAGTTTTTAGAAGCCTGGTCTTATGATCTCAAAACAAAAAAACATGCCCCGTATTTTAAGGCTAAATGGAGTATTAGCTTTTTGTATTTTTCAGAAAAGGGCACCTACCGAATCATAGGTATTAATAGGGATGCTCAAACGGTGGTTAGGATAGACAATATTAAGACAGGGAAGCGGTATGAGCTTCCAAAATTTGAGGGCAATATTACAGGTGTGAGGATTTCTCCTTCAGAGACCAAGATTGCTTTCTATGTTGGGAGTGACACCTCTCCACCGAATCTATTCACAACCAAATTAGAGGTTTTAAGACCGACTCAACTTACGAAGAGTTTGAGCCCCGTCATAGCGTCTACAGATTTGGTCAATGGTCACGTTGTGCGCTATCGGAGCTTTGATGGGGTAAAAATCCCTTCGATTCTTTTTAAACCTTGGGCGGCTAGCATAGAAACTCCTACACCAGCAGTGATTTTTGTCCACGGAGGACCAGGAGGGCAGAGCCGTAAAGGCTATTACGATACGATTCAGCACCTGGTGAATAATGGTTATGCGGTTTTAATGGTCAATAATAGAGGCTCTTCCGGTTATGGGAAGACCTTTTTTCACCTAGATGATAAAAAGCACGGTGATGCTGATTTAAAGGACTGTATTTGGGGAAAAAAATACCTTCAAAAACTCAAGTGGATTAACCCTGACAAAATTGCAATTATGGGGGGCAGTTATGGCGGCTATATGGTAGCGGCAGCATTGACTTTCACTCCAAATGAGTTTGAGGCTGGTATTAATATTTTTGGTGTGACTAATTGGCTGAGAACGTTAAAGAGTATACCGCCGTATTGGGAATCAATACGAACTTACCTTTACAGTGAAATCGGAGACCCCAATACTGAGGAGGCCGCCCTGAGAGCAAAATCTCCTCTTTTTCACGCCAACCGAATTGTTAAGCCCTTAATGGTTGTTCAGGGGGCTAATGACCCACGAGTGCTTCAGTCTGAGAGTGACGATTTGGTTGCCGCGGCCAGAAGGAACGGCACGCCGGTTGAGTATCTGCTCTTTAAAGACGAGGGGCATGGCTTTAGAAAAATCAAAAATAGAATCAAAGCCTCTAAAAGATATGTGCGATTTCTAGATAAACACCTCCAATGAGTTATATTTAAAGCTTGGAGCAGGGGGGAGCTCGCGAATGGACTTTCCCTTGTATCACGAGTTTTTAAAAACGAGCCCATTTCCTTGGGCTAGGGGCTTGTGCCGTGGTCACTGCAGGCCAGTCTTTAGTCGGGTTTGCTTGAGCTTGATTGAGTTTGCTTGAGCTATATTCGATAATCTTATGAAGACAAGAAAAGGGGTTTTATGAAAATAACCGTGATATTCCTAGTTGGTTTAAGTCTTATTGGCTGTTCTGGGATACAAGAAAAAACAGCGTCCACTGCAATTACGAAAAGAAATATTTCGTCAACTCTGGGAAGGAGTAGCAAGTGTGAAAAACCATCTTCTTCCAATGTAAAGAATGCTTTTAGATTGATTGAAGCTGGAGAAACTGGCCTCTGTCAGCTTTTACAAACTAATGCCGTTTCTAAGGCTGCCCATAATTCTGAGTGTGAGACCATGTATCATTTAGCTATAAGAGCCCATAACCAGGATGCAATAACCTGTCTAAAATCAAAAAATTTCAATATTTTATTTAGAGAAGGTGAGGGAAACGACAATAAAAAAACCAATGAAAGTAAACGACCATTTCTTGAGTATGTGGTTAAACATGGGAGTTTAGATTTCATAAAAAAGTCAAATTTTGATTTTAGAATTAAAAGTATTTCTGAAGTCGCACTTTTTGCCTCAATGGATAGATCTGGTATTGCTGTTTTTAAATATGTCATGGCTCAAATAGCTTATGTAAATACCACTATTGGTTTTATTGGACGCCTCATGGGTAGGAGACTTGATATAAATGCTATGCGCAGCAGGTATGGTATGGAGGTATTAGTGCATGCAGTTATGTATAATGAAAATGTTGAAGTGACTGAACATCTCTTGCGGGCGGGGGCTGATGAAAATGCTGCGAACGCTGCTGGTAGGACAGTATTAATGTCTGCAGCAATATATAATAAAAATGTTGAAGTGATTAAAGCTCTCTTGCGGGCAGATGTTGAGGTAAATGCTGTGAACATCTATGGAGATACAGCATTAATGTTTTCAGCAGAATATAATGAAAATGTTGAAGTGTCTGAAGCTCTCTTGGCGGCAGATGCTAAGGTAAGGGTTAAGGACAACAGGGGCCAGACAGTATTAATGCGTGCAGCAAGACATAATAATAACGTTGATGTGACCAAGCTTTTCTTGCGGCCAGATATTAAAATTGATGCTGTGGATAACGAGGGCTATACAGCATTAATGCATGCAGTAGAGTATAATAGAAATATTGAAGTGACTAAAGCCCTCTTGGCGGCAGATGCTAATAGAAATATCGTGGGCATTAGGGGAGACGCATTAACTATAGCAAAAAACGCCGGTAATGAAGCCTTTGTGAGGCTTTTAAGAAAACGATAGGAGGTTTTTATGAAGGCATTTATGAAGGTGTTTTTGCTTTTTTGTTAAGTTTAAATTTTATTGGCTGTTCTGGAATACAAGAAAAAACAACATCTGCCACGGTTAAAAAAAGGAAGGTTGCAGCGTCTTGGAATTTTTCTATTGGTGGCACTTCTGAAAAGTCATTAGATCCAAATGTAGACAAAGCAAGAAAGCTTTGTAGAGCTAATAAAATTATAGCCCTTACAAGCAAGGCTCAAGATCTACATAAATCTGAAGTATTGACACAAGTTTATAATTGCTACACTGCAGTCATTCATAAAATTAACGATGAACTTTTTGTAGAGGAATTTGAGCGGATCTGGGTTCTGTATCAAGTAGAGCCAATGTTAGAGTTTTGGGAAGAAGATCAGGATGTAGGGCCAGAAGCCTTTCTTAGTGGGTACAAAAACATATTAAAAGATCTAGATTTGTAACTAAACCTCACTCACAGAAGCAGTAAAGTTTCATTTAAAAAAAAGAATTCTTCAAATCAATCGTTATACATGGTTTAAAGACGCACAAAACCATTTAACTTCTAGCCCCGTAGAGTTGACAAATATTTACAGAGAGGAAGTTCCTAAGTTGACGCCAAGACTATTTGTTTAATACGGGTTGTTTTGATGAACCCCTTTATCGTGTCATCTCAGCCCAAGTTTGATTTTTTAAAAGAATTTTTGCTAGAATTAGACACCGAATAAAACATTCCTATCCCTCCCCCCTGTTATCATGTGCATTTCTGAGTGTACGGGCTTGCTCTTAGAGATTCGTGAATCTATTACAGGGTTAAATCTATAAAAATTATCATCCAGAAGTCAATTATATCTGCTCTATAGGGATGCTGTTAGTATCGGTTGTGTGTTTTAAACAAAGGGTCATAAAATGACCAGAGAGGCCAGTGAATAAGCTATTACTCAAATGAGTAATAACAAAGGAGAAAGGGGTGAGAAAAATTATTTTAGGACTTATCTTGTTCTCCTCATTATCTGCATTTTCATGGCATAAAGATCATGGAGACCATGAAGATCATGGAAAACATGAAGAACATGAAGAACATGAAGAGCCTAAAGAACCTAAAGAAATAGTTTGCGGAATGGAAGTAGACCGAACTTGGAAAGCGACCAAAGGCACGACTCGTCGTTCTATAAAAGCGCTTCTCTCATTTCTTCGTGAAGCGAAGTTTATTCAATCCTGTACCAATAGCAATGGTGTGGTTGCAGTTATTTACAGAGTTGAAGATCGAGAATATGACACAGAATCGATAGATGCGGCAATTCTTCCCTCGGATTGATGGCGACCAAACTCTAGAGATGATGCTATTAATTGGTTTAATAGTCAGCAATTTCGCCGGGGAAAAAGAATCACACTTTTCAATGAGTAAATCGACAAAGAGGCTTCAAGCCTTGGCATGGACAGATATTGAATCTCTTAAAATGACCCAAGAAGAAGTTGATTTTATGATCTTTAAATTACAGAAAAATAAGATCAAAAAATTGAGGCGTTGAATATGAAACGAAGGCTCTTTAAAAGCATCTTTTTTATTTTTCATGGTGTAGACTTTTTGAGTATATGGGTTAAAAGGGCACTTTGCGGTGGCCGTTTAAAATTTTCCTAGCCCTGTCGCCTGAAGACAATCGACAGGGCTAGGAGATTTTTAAAATTAAAAAGAACCATTGGGGCATTTGTGGAGTTAAAAACAGAGAGATTATTATTGAATTCATTTAGAGATTCTGATGGCTCCTTAGTAGCTAAGCTTGCAGGGGATAAAAGAGTTGTGGAAATGACAGCATCCATTCCTTATCCCTATGAAACTCAAATGGCAGTTTCCTGGATTCAAAGTCATGAAAAACAAAGGGAAGAGGATTTCAACTATATTTTTGCAATTCGCCTCAGAGAGAGTGGAGAATTAATTGGATGTATGAATATAGGTCTTAATAAAGGTCATGATCGAGGATATTTAGGTTACTGGATTGGGCATGATTATTGGGGGAGAGGATATTGTACTGAGTCTTTAAAAAAAATAATAAAATTTGGATTTGAAGAGAAAAATCTCAACAAAATCTGGGCTGAACATAAATCCCTTAATGTCGCTAGTGGAAGAGTTATGGAAAAAGCAGGAATGAAGCATGAGGGAGTAATGAGAGATCATTATAAACAAGGAGAAAACTCTTATCTTGATATGTCACTTAAATCAATCCTAAGGAAAGAGTATAGGAGTGACTAATTTTTTTTTCACATAGAGCCATAAAAATATTTAAGCACAAGAGACAATAATAATCATTTCTTTGTCAATGTGTATCTCCTTGTATTACATTTAATTCTATTCTAAAAAAACACTCGCCCTTAGTTCAGCTCAGTTTAGCTTAGTTTAGCTTAGTTTGAGATAATCTGATAGACTTGTTAGCAAGTGAATAATACAAATATGAGGGTTTTATGATAAAAATAATTATATTAATTCTGTTAAGTTCAAGCTTTGTTGCTTGCTCTGGAATGAAACGAAAAACAACATCGGCTATTTTGAAAAAAAGAGGGATTGCTCTTACTAATTCTGATAAAATGCCTTTGACAAATGACGATCTTAGACGATTTTATAAAAATGCATGTAAAAAAATAGGGTTTACTAAAATTAAAGTGAGAGGAGGTTATCTTCGATGCATTAATGGTGGATGGGGCTTTAAAAATACCTTTCTCGAATCAAGTTATGACGAACCGAGAACAAGAATTATCTTTGGTAAAGAACAGGCAGATTTAATTAAGAGTTTTAAAAGAGAAATTCCTTCGGGGATAATTTTTCATGAAAGTGTTTTAACTTCTAATAATGTGACTTTCAGCTTCTACCCAAGACTAACCCAACAAGAACATGACGATCTTCAAATGAGGATAACTCCATTGGAAAAAGACATAACTATTACTTTTGGGGAGTATTTAGCAACAGCTCCATCGAAAAAAATTAAAACATTATCTACCTTTGCTATAGATGTAGGAACATTAATCTATGATAAAAAGAAAAAAAATGCTGTGTTATACCACTCTAAGACAGAATATGTGGATATAATTCTAATGAGACAAATAAAACAAGAACTGCTAGATAGCGGATCAAATGAAGAGGATTTGATGTTTTGGGGCACAGATAGTATTACTTCTTCTGTGCGAGAACTTTATTTTGATAAGATGTTTAAATCTACGAGATATGATCTTCCTCGAAGTTTTTCATTTGATTTAAAAACTCAGAAAATACTTCCCTACAATATGAAATATGTAACAAACATTTCGGATCGAATAGGAGAAATATTAATAAAAATGAAACATGGGATTCCATATATAAGAAAGTTTATTAAATTTTAATAAAAATAAAAATCTCCAAATAAACAAGGAGAAAACTCTTATTTTGATATGTCACTTAAATCAATCCTAAGGAAAGAGTATAGGTGTGACTAATTTTTTTCATATGACAATGATATTTAGCAGTATAAGATGGCGGAATGATTTACGATATAGAAAAACTAGAACCGTCATAGGTCAATCCTCTAACTTGCGTGAATTAAACACTCGGTTTGTAATTAAACCTCACTCAGAAAGGCGATAAAGTTTCACTAAAGAAAAAGGACTATTTAAAATAGTCCTTTTTTTTAGCCCTTCCTCTAACGATTTACAAAGCAAAGACAAAATCTAAATTGCTATGGCTAAGCCGGTCATTGGTTCGGATATGCTACTGTCTAGTCAGCAAGTTTTAGTCCAGAACATGTAAGATTTCTTCTCAAATATTCTTCAATCACATTTTTGTATTCGATAGAATCATAAGCAGCCGTTATATATAAACCTCTAAACTGAGTGGGCTCATAAGAATCATTTATTTTTACATAAATTTTAGTTTTATACTCAACGACTCTAGTGGGGTCCACCACAAATTCGTGACTGTTACCTACAAAAAGGTTGAAATTATCAACACCACAGGTAGAGGTAGCAGGAAGAATTAAGTCTGTATACGATGTTGTTATAGTAGCCGTCATCATTTTTTCTGCAAATTTATTACAAATAGCAACCTTGGGCTCTTCAAATTTCAGCCAACAAGCATCTCCGTTATTGTCAGTTCCTGTATATGTTTTACTCATAGCAGGTAGAGCAAATAATAGCACTAATAAAGCTTTGAACATTTTTTCCTCCTTAATTATAGGAATGGTTTTATCGTGAATTTTGCTCACAATTTGTTTACTTAACTTATACCACAGATCCTGCAAATAAGTAAGAAACAAGGTACTTAATACAATGACTGTGTAATCTTTACTATTGTAAATTTTGTAATTACTTCTTATGCAAATCCATCCATCGTTTTTGTGTTTGGTGAAGGGGCAGTTGGATTTTATGTAGGAAGCTGAGCCTTAGAGGAACTAGTAATTTCAATAAGCTATATGAGTGGGTGGTAGGGTGAGGTGTCTATTCTTTTGACAGTTTTTTTGTAAAAAGTACATGAACTTAAAAAACATTGAGTGATCTATAAGTTTCCAAGCTATAATCCCTTATTATAAAGACACCAGAGAGTTCGCTCGTAAGGCGATATGAAAACCATTAATTTTGGGAGTTTATTTATGAAAAAAAGTTACTTACTAGGATGTATTATTCTTATGTTCAGTACACAATTATGGGCAAAACGTACTGATAAATGTCCAGATCGCTTAGAGGAGTTCACTTGTAACAATGTTAAAAATATTCCCTATCACAATAGAATAAAACTGACTGCATTACTAAAAGGAGTAAAGAGTTACTACGCATATGTAAAATTTTATGAGGACCACTGGGGGCAAATGAAAGGCATTCACTGCAGTATTGACGGAAATTATATACAAACATTAAACATCCAAGAGTTTGCGGGATACCAAGCGCCAAATAAATTATACGTAGAGCCGACTGTAATGAATAGAGAGTTTGGATTAGTTAGTGAGCGTCGAGATCAGAGAAGTCTTCGTGATTTCTCTGATGAGCCCCATAGACCTTGTTCATCAGAAAACGATACTCTATCTGAGAAGCCTGATTCCTTCCTGTGGAATATGAAGGGAGTTTTACTTGATATACCCAAGCGGTAAAAGAGGTTCCGCTAATACGGATGAAACCTTTGCAGATTGAACTATTTTGACGAAACAGCTAATCGGAAACTATTAGTTTTAATTTGAGTTCAAAACCTAGGGATAAAGATGATAAAAACACTCATAGCTTTATATGTTTTTTTGATTGCTCATAGTGCTTTTTCTGATGAGGGCAAAGAAGTCATAGTTGTCTGCTTACAACGGTTTCAAAAAATCAAAAGCGGCTTAGAGTCATCTTGGTGTTTTTCTATAATAATTGTACTTACCTCACTCCCCATTGCTTAATCTTGCAAAAAATACAAAAGCTTTCCGAGAGCTTGCTCATTTCTTCGTTTAGCGTAAGTATTGGCAGTCTGAATAAATAAATTATGAGTAAAACCTATAATAAAGCCATTACTCAAATAAACGAGAGGTCAGTTATGAAACTATTAATAGCAAGTCTAATTCTTTTTCTATCGGCAACAACTTTTGCAAAAATGACATGGGATTATAGAAACTATCCTGTTTGTAGTGATTCTGTGGAAAATGAATTGTACGCAGTTAATAGTATATTTTGTGAGTCTGTTAAAAAATTTTCCAACGGTGATTTTTGCTTACAAGCCAACTGTCTTTTAAATTCTCACATCTCTTACTGTGATAAATCTGTACAAGAGTCTGTTTCGAAATTAAATATTTCATTAATGGATGGGTCTAAAGCTTCTAAGGAGATTTATGGTGCTCGTGCCAGATATTGTTTCCACGCTAGTGACATACACAATGTATGCCCCACACTATGATTTACTTCAAGATGGCTCTTTTTGGAGGCAACAAAAGATCAGTGCAAGAAGGTGATCAAAAGCCTAATTCAAATGAGTAATAAATAACAATCTGTAGTAAAATATCGGCGACTTTGCAAAAAATACAAAAGCTTTCCGAAGGCTTGTTTTTTTTTTAGTTTGGCGTAAGTATTCATCTGAAATTATAAGGGGCATTGCTCAAAGGATATAAAAATGAAAAAATTTATTACAGTGTTATTACTATTGGTCTCTAGTATTGCTTATTCAGATAACCAAAGAGACATTGTTGATTTTAAATCGGTTGTTTCAGAGATCAATAAGTTTCAAGGAGATCATAAAGTAAGAAAAAACTCCGAAGAATCTTATAGAGATAGAGATCATCGTAGAAATAGAAACGCCTAATCCAAGGACAAAGCACTTCGGAGTTCTAGAAAAATCTCTCGTACATTAAGGGAGACTGAGTATTATCCAGAAGATGATTCTTTGCTGGACGCCGTTGATTTTGCACTCAAGAGAATATTCCGTGGCCTTGCCAATTTTAATATTGACGAGATTCTTTCTGGAAATTCCCGTTCTAGAAATCCCCACCCAGGAAATCACCGCCCAGGAGGTCCCCGTGATCGCAACTCCCATACTTGCGTAACTATTCGGACTTTAGCGGCAGAAGTACATTATCCATATAGTGGCATTCGCGACACCACGAAACGTCGCCTGTTGCACAACGATAAGAGAACCCTAGACAAGAGATGTCGTGATCTAGGTCATGATTATTCTGACCTAAGAGAGACAACGAGTTATACTGGTAACAACTGGTGTAAGTACCACAATGCAAGGACAGCATCTTGGAACGGATCAAAGTGGATCAAGCGCTCCTGCAAGAATGCTGTCAGTAAGCTGGTGTGTTGTCACTAGGTTTGTACCGTTAAAAACATTGCTTTAAGTGGCTTAAAAGGGCATGAAAAGACTGTTGCTCCAAATGCAGTTGAATTGAAGGTAAATACCAATATAGGTATAAAACGCCCCATAGGCAGTGCTTAAGAACATAGGGGCTCCTTTTCTAAGGGGGAGTGGTAGAGGCCTTATTTAATGGTTTATGCTGCGACTGTTAAAGGAATGGGACTGACACTGTGCAAATTAAGGAATCTGGTCTAGCTGGTTATTTAGCAGGCCCTAATTATTTTCAGAGAAAAATGCATTCAACTGGACAACACTGGGTTTAATTTTTTTACAGCTTTTTGGAATCACTAAAATTGTATCGTCCCCAGCGACTGTGCCCATACAAAAGTTTTTACAATAGTGGTCAATAAACCCAGCGACAAACATTGCCGAACCTGGAGTTGTCTTAACAACAATTGTATTTTCGTTATTATTGGTGCTTAGGATTAAATTTCTTAGGGTATGACCTGCAAATTGAGGTGCAGGCCCTGTAGAAGAGAGGGTGTAAATGGTTTTTCCATGACTTTTTGTTTTAATGGCGCCAATTTTTGTTAGAGCTCTTGAAACTGTAGATTGTGTTACATCAAAACCTTTCTTTTTTAAATGTTTAACTATGTCAGCTTGACCTCCTGTAAACCCAGAGCCAATAAGTCCTCTTAAAATTTCCATCATTTTTCTTTTTCTAAGTAAATCCATTCAAACCTCGCATATTGCATATTTATGCATAAAAATGAGTTAATATGCAATCATTTATTGCGTATATGAGTCAAATATTGCAAATTTATGCTCAAACCTGATTAGGGGGGGTTATGAATAATACAACGATACTTGCTTACTCTGGAGGACTAGATACATCGGCGATCATTCCTTGGCTTATTGAAAATTACGAAACGAAAGTAATTGCTTATTGTTGTGATCTAGGGAATCAGCCTGAAGTAGAGGCTATTAAAACAAATGCTTACAAATACGGAGCTTCAGACTTTATCTTTGAAGATCTAAAAGAAGAGTTTGTAAAAAATTATGCCTTTAAAGTTTTAAGGGCTGGGGCTACCTACCAAAGCGAGTATCTTTTAGGGACCGCTATAGCCAGGCCTTTAATTGCAGAGAGAATAGCTAAATATGCTCAGCAGCATAACGCTTCTTATATAGCTCATGGAGCTACGGGGAAGGGAAATGATCATATTAGATTTGAAAAATCCTGGGCATATCTTTTGCCTGAAGTAAAAATCTTAGCACCTTGGAAAATTTGGGAATATAAAGGCCGAGCAGATCTAATTTCATACTTAAGAGACAGAGGCTTTATGTATGAAACTAAAGCCAGCTCCGATTATAGCATCGACTCAAACCTCCTGCATACATCTACAGAAGGTGGCACTCTCGAAGATATAGAGCAGTCTTACGATATAGAAGAGATACTGAACCTAGAGATTAATCAAGGTTCAGCGACGAATATTAAATTGAAATTTGAAAAAGGAATCCTAACAAAAATTAACAATGAAGATCAGAGTGCTGCACAAGCCTTGGAGTTATTAAACAAGATTGGAGAGACACATGGCATAGGCATCGTTGATCTGGTTGAAGAGAGGTTTAATGGAATTAAAAGTAGAGGGATCTACAAAACACCTGGCGGAAGCATCCTGCTTTTTGCTTTAAATCAATTAAAACAAATTTGTTGGAATAGAAAGTTATTTAGGATTGCGCAACAGTTGTCAGATCAATATGGAGATCTAATTTATGATGGAGATTGGCACACTGAAGGTTGCCAAGCTATTGAAAGTTTTTTTGATAGAGCCTCTAATAACCTCACTGGCACGATTAGCTTAAATCTTCATCAAGGAAAAATATTTTTGGGCAGCAGGCAAAGTCCATTTAGTTTATACGATCAAGGTGACGTTAGTTTTGAAGAAGATAAGAATGGCTTCTATGAAGCCTCTAGTGGTTATGCCAAATTTGCAACTTATCCTAATCTAATGGAAGGCAAAATTCACAGAGGTGAAAGGTGAGGGTTTTAAATACAAATAGAAACAACTCAACACAAGAGCTTTTATATAGTTTTACCAATGGTGTAGAAATAGATTCTTTACTCTTCAAGCAAGAAATCAATGTTCAAAAGAGTTGGGTTACGGCTTTAAAAGAAATTGATGTATTTAATCCTAGTGAAGAAGAGAAAATTCTTTCTGAGCTAGATTTCATCGCTAATTTGATGGAGAATGAAGAGTTTGAATGGCGTATTGCTGATGAAGACATACACATGAACATCGAGCGACATTTAACTGAAAAGCTTGGCGACTTAGGAAAAAAAATTCACCTCGGTAGGTCAAGAAATGATTTAATTGCAACAACCTTGAGGATTTATACTAAAGATTCTTTAAGTGATATTTCAAAAATAATGACTACGCTTAGAGAGGTGATAAGTGAGAAAGCTAATGAGTGGAAAAAAACTGTAGTTCCTGGCTTAACTCATGTTCAAGCCGGAATGCCCGTAAGGTTAAAATTAATTTTCGACGCTCACGCAGAGGCAATAGGAAGAGATCTTGTCAGGATATCTAATGCCCAAAACTCTTGCATGGACTGCTGTCCTCTCGGGTCAGCAGCTCTTGCAGGAACGCATTTAAAATTAGATTTAAAAAAATTATCAGAAAATTTAGGATTTAAGAACTCTGTGCAAAATACCTATGATGCTGTAGGAGATAGGGATTTTATTTTAGAAACCTTAAACTGTTTTTCTACTATTGGTGTGCATTTATCTAGAATATGTGAAGAATTGATTTATAACTCGTCTTCTTATGTAGGTTTATTAAGTTTGCCTGCAAACCTATCTACTGGAAGCTCAATCATGCCTAATAAAAGAAATCCTGATGTTCTTGAATTGATTCGAGCTAAGATGTCCAAAGTAATTTCTAGCTCTTCAGAAGGAGCAAATCTTGTTAAGGCTGTTTTACCCAGTTATGGAAGTGATCTGCATGAGTTGAAAGAAGTTTTGCTAAGGTCTCAAGAGTCTCTTATAAGGTCTCTTGAGATACTCATCCCTTTCATTAAAGGTATTTCTTTGAATAAGGGTAAAGCAGAAGCTCTCTGCAAAACAGGTCATATTTTAGCGACTGATATTACAAATTTTTATTGCACTTCTGGGATGAACTTTAGAAGTGCGTATGTGGCCGTTGCTGAATTGGTACAACGAGCAGATGCTCAAGGTAAGCAAGTACACCAGGTTTTAAATGATGAAGAAAAACTAGAATTCTGGATATACTTAGAGGGCACAAGAGGCTTAAACAAACTGTCATTTACAAATAACAACGTCTAGTCCAGTAACATAGTCTGGTATAGATATTGGCTCTCTTGGCTTATTATGTCTGAAATAGAAGGCTTAAAAATCCAA
This sequence comes from Bdellovibrionales bacterium, assembly GCA_965217115.1. GTDB lineage: Bacteria > Bdellovibrionota > Bdellovibrionia > Bdellovibrionales > CAYMLA01. Next base: position 2,075,526 of record OZ244239.1, read on the forward strand.
GGTTCTAAATCAAAAGTGGCTCAGTGACCTCTCCCCAAATAACTGAGCCACATAAAACTTGAGAAGCGGCATGACAAGCGGTTCTGTCCGTTCTAGGGAGGATCTATGAAAAAGAAAGAAGTTGTATTTTTTTTAGTTTGGCGTAAGTATTTATTTAAATAGGTAAATTGTGAGCAAAGCTTATGATAAAACCATTACAAATATGAGCACTAAGGCGAGGATAAAAGATTATCAGAACAAGTGTGGTTGTAATATGATGTTTAAATTTATCATTCTTAGCTTCTTTTTTCAGACTTCATTGTTTGCTCAGCCAAAAGAGGCTTCATTGTTTACTCGGGGACAAGACCATTCTTTTGAGAGGTTCTTTGATGTCAGCCAAAGTAAATGTGGAGGCGCAAAAAGTAGTATTGACTTGAGGCAAAAGGGTAATTCAATGTATGGAATTCCCGTATTAGATCAAAATGGGATAGCATGCTGCTATGCCTATTCCGCAGCTGTGATGGTCTCTGCGTGGTTAAACTCCAAGCTTCCTGTAGGGGTAAATAAAATTGATCGTGCAAAAAAAACTCTATCTCCATTTATAGCATGTGAAACCACCACAGTTTATGGGGTCAAAGAAGATGACAAAGAAGAATGTAATAATGCTCATATCTGTCATGTTGCAAATTCTCTAAAAAAAATGGGCGGCTGTTATGCCAATACAGTTTTGTTTAAGAAAAATGGCTTAAAAAACTGGATAGATCGACCAACCGAAGCTCAGTCATGTGACAGATGTGTTAGATGGGAGTCAGGAGGAGAATTAGAAGTAATTAATAACCGGATTAAGCAGTTTCAAATGCTAGGAAATCAGGTCAGTACTAACCTGTCCTATAGTGAGAAAGAAAAGGCCAGGTTGCTAATGGCAGAAACGGATAAGATTGATTCTTTGATTTACTCTGCTCACGGTAGTTTGGCCAGAGATACAAAGAAGATGTCTATTTCATCGGCTCTAACTATGCCCTCTACTTTTCCTGTTTTGGCTCCTTTGTGCATAAAAAAGGAAAAAGATGGGAAAATAATATATTACGGTAATCGTCAAATTTTACCAAGCGAATCTTTTAAGTGTGATTATAAAATTTCAAAAGATGCTATTGAGAATGGGTACTGTGGCATTAAAGGGAAAGGTTCTTCTCAGAAAGACTTTTTAGATTTTATCAATGATGAGTTTGACAATAATTCCAATCCTCAGCCAATAGGTATCGATTATTGTTGGGCTTTTTTATTAGAAGGCTTCAAAGGTATTCTGAAGTCTAGGAGATTAAGTGATGGATTTTGCTTATTGAATGGAAAGGATAAGCCAGATCATAAATCATTAATTATTGGAAGGCGCTGGAGTAAGCAAAAAAATCGTTGTGAATATTTACTGAGAAATTCTTGGGGGAATGACTGTGGGTCTTATTTTTATGATAAGAATTTGTCAATCAGTCATGATGATAACATGTTTTATAGTTCTTGTATTAAAGAGTTAAAGAGAACTGGTTATGCAGATGTTTGGATTCCTGCAGCGGCCTTATTACTAAATACAGATGGAGTTTCAAAATTAAGAAAATAAGTTGTGTTTTTTTATTGCTAACGTACTCTTTTTCTCTTGTTGCAGCTGGTGAAAGAAAGGTTTATCTTTATTCAGGGAAAAAAAAGCTTACATTTATTTTTAATGAAAAGAAATCTTTATTCCTTTCTCAAAAGTGTTTTGTTGGGAAAAAGAATAGCTGCCAAGCATTGTCTGTTTTAAATAGGAAAATATCTCTAAGAAGTCTTTATTTAAAAGGAGGACAGAATCCAGGTGTTGCTCTATGTAAGAAAATAAAAGGAAGCGTTATTTATCTAAAAGATCAAAACAGGAATGAAATAACGTTTTGTGTTTTTAAGGATAAATCAATGGTTAGCTCAGGGACGCTGACTCATTATCTTTTGAAGTAGTTTTTATCTCGGAATTAATATGTCTAATTAATAAGGTGCATCCCAAATCTCTAGGTTTAAATAACTAACTAGTTTATCAAAGTTAGGGAAAGATGAAGACATCGTTTAATTAGCAGTGTTTTTTTGTTCAAAAATCTGTGTTGAGTGAGAGTTTATTGACAATATTCGTTAAGAACTTTAAAGATTTGTAGGTGTCTAGCAATTGCTAGACATATAGCAAAAAGGGTCACAGTAGATGGTTTTTTTAATAAAGAGCTAAGGGTTATTTAGGTATTAGAAAATGGCAAAAATAGAACCAAAAACGGTGAAACTAAAAGATGGGTCATCTGTTATTTTACGTTCTCCTAAGAAAGAGGATGTTTGTGAGCTTATTAATTGCTTTAAAGATATTTTTGAGAACAGCCTTTATATTGTAACTGAACATGATGAATTTAGGGCTGATCCTAAGAGGCAAGAACAATGGATTTCTAGCTTTGATGAAAAAGCAGGTTCAATCTGTATTATTGCTGAACACAATGGTATTTTAGTAGGCAACCTAGATTTTAGAAGCAATGAAAATAGAAAACGCATTGCCCATCGAGGTTCATTTGGTATGGGAGTAAGAAAGGGTTGGCAGAGTAAAGGGCTTGGAAGGCTTCTTCTTGAGGAGCTTATTGCCTGGACCAAGCAAGAAACGAATGCCATTGAAAAAATTGAGTTGACTGTATTAGAAAAAAATAAACCAGCTTATCGGCTCTATGAATCTTTGGGTTTCCAAGAAGAAGGACGGGTTTTCAAGGAAGTTAAACTTCCTTCTCGGGAATATATTGATGGTGTCCATATGGGGCTGTTTGTAGGTGAAGGATAGTAGAGCGTAGAGAATTTAATTGTCTTGTTTACCTAGTGGTACTCAACCAAACTTGGCTTTCCACAACCGAAATCTTTAGTGAGATGCTCTGTTTGTCGTTTCTTTTCTCTTTTATTTAACGTAATGTTTAGAGTAATTTTCTCTTATTACTCACACTAAGAATAACCTTGGTCTGTAACGGCTTAGATTTATTGGGGGCAATCTCGTAAAAAAAACCCTGCTCTGACTTACTTATTTTTCTAATACGAATCACATCAGTGTGCTTAAACTTAACCTGCTTTTTTGACTGTAAAACAATAAGGTTCTCAGTAGTTACATTAATAGAACTTTCTACTTTATCCAATTTAATATAAGTTATCGGGCTCAGGGAGGCAGGGATAAACAGGGAGACTCATTATACACACAATAAATAAAAGCAAAGTTTTCATGTTATCAAGTGTAAGCCTATTACATTTAGAAAACAAATGGTTTATTTATTCCAGTCGTTTATAATTCCTGTGCGATTATAACTGATTTCAGTCCCATAAGGAAAGCGATATTTTTCTGAACTCAAGAAGAAAGGCCACTTTACAGTGGCCTCGCCATGATCTTCTAGCTCTGTCGGCTGTGGATTGATTGTTTACATAGCGGAGTAGGTGCTGTTTTCTAAAATTTCAATTTGTCGTCTTAACTCATCATCTCTCCTGTTCGCAGCACTTATAAGCTTATCAATCGCATCTTGCGATAGACTTTGAATTTTTGGCTCTTCAGAATTTTCATCTATGAATTTAAGTGTCGTAGCTTGATATTGAATACGTAATTCTTGAAATAACTCACTATCTCCAGATTCTTTAGCATCAAGTACTTGTACACGCAACTGGTCCAAATCTTGAGCAGTTACAGCAAAAGAAGGCATTGAAGTTAAAAGCGTCAATCCTAATAAAAAAAGTTTCATTCCCGTCTCCTAGGTTTTTACTCATTTGAGTAAGGTTTATTTATTCCATTGGTTTTAAATTCCAGACTATTATAGACTATTCTACGCTTTCGATGAAGGAATAATCTAAGGAATGTAATTTCTTCATTTTTTTGAGTAATCACTTTCTTTAAGATCAATGGGAATACAATTTTAAGCTCTCCTTAAACCTGTTTTAGCCGCTTCAAGCAGCAGGTTATCGCTGATCTGTCCCTACAATTCAATTGCCATACGCTTAAAGCTTCTGTTCTTTTTCATAGGTCCTCCTTAGGACGAGTAGGACCACTTGTCACGCCACTTCTCAAGTTTTACGTGGTTCAGTTATTTGGGGAGAGGTCAGTATTTATATGGTACTAAAACTCCAAGATTGTCTTCGCTAAAGTACGGTGACAGACTAGTGATATTAATATCTTTAATATTATTTCTTACGATGTCTAAATAACTTTTTTTGTACGTAAACCTTATATAAGAATTCTTCCAACCAGTTTGAATAGTTCCAACTAATGGCAATACAACTATTACTCGGTGTCCATGAGAATTATAGGATAAAGATATAATAACGTCAACTTCCTTGCTAAAGGATTCAAGAGTATGTTGATTTTCAATTATAAGTTCTTCAGATGTTACAAACACGGCGTGATAAATGCGTAGAATCTGGAGCTCCGTTCTTCCATCACTATTAGTTTTTGTAAAATATGCTGCATTATGCTTAGAGTCTCCTCCTGTAGCCACCGAAGCTCCTTCAATAGGATCTCCAGCCTCATTTACTACCCTAACTCTGAATTTTTGTGACACCATAGTGTAAGAAGATTTGTCACTTACCGAATTTGTATCAAAATCAAAATAAAATGTATTATTTGGTAGAACCCTTTCACCCCCTTTAATTATTTCTAGAAGTTGTTTTTCATGACTCTCGATAACCTCTATTCCCGTGTTTTTTAAGCAGTGCTCTTCTGAGAAAGATGCAGAGTTGGCATTTCCAGCAAGAATTTTCCACACTGTGGCATAGACTAAATTTGTAATTGTCTTTCCCTCATACTGTCCCAATGTATTATTACATTCAGGACATGTTATGTTCTTAAATGTTTTTCTTATATTATCATCCTTAATGTCATCACTTCTGAGAAGGTTGATTCTTGACAGCATGGCTTTTACAATCAAATGCTCTCTGCTTGATGCGGTATTTTTATGACAATATCTACATATTTTTACATTTCGCATCTACTTTATCTCCCTAAAACATATGAATAAACCAGTTTGTTATTTTTGCCCTACAAATAGCATTAGGGTTAAATCGGTCATTGGTTCGGATATGCTTATGAGTGGTCGGCGCGACTGGATTCGAACCAGCGACCTCTACAACCCCAATGTAGTGCGCTACCAAACTGCGCCACGCGCCGATTTAAAAGTTGGAGAAAATTATCATACTTGTGTGAATGAGTAAAGCTCTTGGGTTAGATAAGGCCCATCCCTTGGACAGCGGTTTTTTCGTTACGAAGCTCATCGAGAGTGACTTGGAACTTGCCCTGTCCGAATTTGTTGTGGGAGAGACCCTCGATCACTTTGAGATTTCCACTTTCAACTCGACAGGGAAAAGAAAATATTAAACCGTTATCGACACCGTATTCCCCAGAAGAACACTTACAAAGGGAGAAACTGTCATTATCAGGTGTGTCGTGGGTGAGGTTGTATACATTATCGACAATGGCGTTGGCGGCTGATGCTGCTGAAGATAGTCCGCGGGCTTTGATGATGGCGGCCCCTCTCTTTTGAACGGTTGAGATAAAATCTTCTTTGAGCCAGAGTTCATCATTGATGACCGTGGCTGCTGATTGGCCATTGATTTTGGCATTGTAAAAATCAGGGTATTGAGTGGCTGAGTGATTCCCCCAAATAGTGACGTTGGTGACCTCTGTGATGTCCACTCCAGCTTTTTGGGCAAGCTGTGTTTTGGCGCGGTTTTCATCTAACATCGTCATGGCAAAAAAACGGTCATTAGGAACATCAGGGGCACTGTGCATAGCAATGAGAGAATTGGTGTTACAGGGATTCCCGACAACGAGGGTGCGAACATCATTGGCGGCATGGTTATTAATGGCCTTGCCTTGAGGTCCAAAAATCCCACCGTTTACTTTTAGCAGGTCAGCTCGCTCCATGCCGGCCTTACGGGGAATAGCTCCAATCAATAGAGCCCAGTTGGTGTCTTTCATGGCGACATTGAGATCACTGGTGCACACGATTTTTTTTAGGAGAGGGAATGCACAGTCGTCGAGTTCCATGGCAACCCCGTTTAGGGCGGGAAGTGCCTGTTCCAATTCTAAGAGTTGAAGCTCAACTTCAGTGTCATTGCCAAACATTTGGCCCGAGGCAATTCTGAAAAGAAGGGCGTAACCAATTTGTCCAGCTGCCCCGGTGATCGTTACCTGAACTCTCTTTTTTGCCATTTAAACTCTCTCCATGTTATTTGTTTCGACTGACAGTCATCTTTATTTCAATGACACTCTGGTTATGCACATAAGAATGACGAAATATAACGATGTTTTACTCACTAGTCTAATGATTTTATAGATTCCTCTGTTTTTATTTAAAGCTTCTAGGGAGGGGGCTTTTGATTTCAATGGAGCACTCATTGAGTGGCAATTTGATTTTGTGTGCATGTAGAAAAAGCCGTTCGTATTGTTCGTGATGTTCTGAGTACAATGGGTCGCCTAGTATCGACATATCGTGTTCACTGAGATGCACGCGGATTTGATGGGTGCGTCCAGTGATGGGAGTGGCTTTAATAAGTAGCGACTCATCCCTGTTAACATCGAGTATTTCGAAATGGGTAAGGGCTTTTTGTCCACCAGAGTGAACAGACCCGTGTTGATATTTTATTTTAGATTTATTTAGTTTATTCAATGGAGCAAGGTGATTTTCAATCTTCCAGGTGTCACCGATGGAGAGTTTTTCTTGAAAAACCGTTTTTGCGATGTAGGTCTTCTGAACGGTCTTGTTTTGAAAGGCATGGGAGAGGATGTGGTTTCCCCGTTTAGTTTTAGAGAAGAGTATGACGCCAGAGGTTTGTTTATCTAGACGATGATGGAGGGCTAAGTATTGATGCTGATCTCTGGTTATAAGAAACCGTTTAGCGGCATAATAGAGATTGGTCTGAGCGTCGGCAAGAGTTTCTTGGGTGAGAACTCCCGGAGGTTTATCTAAGGCTAAGAGGTCATCATCTTCAAAGAGGATTTTTATGGGAATATCCTGCCAATTCATAGGGGAGTGATACCACGCTTCAAAAGAGTTGTCGATTCAGGCGCAGAGCGGCCTCAAAGTTTTAAAATTCAACTAGACAATACTTTGGGAGCAGATTAGCCTAGATTTTTTAGATTTTTTAGATTTTTATATATTGATATGTGTGCCCTGGTGGCGAAATTGGTAGACGCACAGGACTTAAAATCCTGGGGCCGGTAACGGCCGTGCCAGTTCAAGTCTGGCCCGGGGCACCATTGTTTTAGCTCTAATGAGAGAGAACAATGTAAGAATGACATGGAAGAATGACGTTATTTGTTATTTTTATCTGACAAATGACAATTTGTGCCAAACCAGATTCGGTAAAATTCCTTTTATTTCAGTATGTTGAAGAATTCCCCCCCGGCTGTAATGTCTGGCACTAACGTTGCTTTGTTATTGGTCGGAGTATTATCTTTAAGAGGAGTTATAAAATGAGAGGCTTATTTTCATTAGTGATACTGTTAGCTTCATTTACGGTGTGGTCGCAAGGTACAGAACAAGAGATAGACCGTGAATTAGACAAAATATATGAAGAAGCTAGCCTCAAAGGTATTGAGGAGCCGAAGAAGCAGGTGATAACAGCAGAGGTTTCAGGGGAGAGTTTAAAGCCTTCAGAAAAACTTGTTTCCAGCGAGCCACTCTCTATCTCTAAAAGTGAACCCGTCGTCTCTAAGCAGAATAACATCGAAATCAAAAACGTTCAGACACAGGTTCAACAACAACCTTCGATTCGTATTCAAGCAAGACCTGTTGGGGAATCCCGCGCTGCTAGCTTGAGAAAAGCTCGTCAGGAAGCAGAGGCGCAGACTGAATTGAAGATAGTGGAGCGCCTTGAAAAATCTCGTATTGAAGATGAAAGTCGTCGCTCTAAAGCTCTTTTTGGCGGTGGTTTTGATTCCCTTCAAAGAGAAGAGAGCACAGAGCAAGTTAATAATGAGCCAAGCCTCAATATTAAAGAGGAAATTCGTGCTGCGATTTCAGACTTGAAGAGCAATGAAAAATCAATCCTCGATAGAACATTCTTCGGAGGATCTATTGGTTTTGGAGACTATCCCGATGCTATAAACATAGAGAGTAACTTTTCAGCTGGTTTTTCCATGGGAACAGTTTTTGAGGATAGAATGATCGCAGAATTGAGTTTTCTCTATGGAAATTACGAGATAGAAGAAGTCTTTAGTGGATCAAATAACGGTTTTCCTCTGATTAAGTCGATGGATCAATACTCAGTGGATGGTCTGTTTAGATATCAGTTATTGACCGGACGATTGAGACCTTCTGTAGGTGCTGTTACATCTTATGCCTATCGTTCTTACTCAGACTCTCAGTACTATTTGGCTGTTAGCGAAGGGGCCAGCTCCCACGCTATGGATATGGGAGTGGCAGGAAGTGTTGATTTAACCGTGAATTCACATTTTACAGTCAGTGGTGAGTATCGTTACCTGTGGAATATATGGAGTAAAACAAACAGAAACAATGATCCTTATCAGAATTCATCGTTTTCAAATAACTCCCATTCCTATGGAGGGCGGCCACTGGAAGAATTTAGCCGTTATGTTTTTCTGTTGAGCGGTAAATTCAGCTTCTAAGTAGGGCCTTTTTGTCCTGACACCCGATTAAAAACAAATAATAAAGCCTCGGAAAATTTCGGGGCTTTTCTTTTTGTCCGTATAGTGGAATGATAGTGAATCATTGAGTTAAGAGAACGGTTTGATAACAGCTATCTTAATGGGGAGAGGGTTTGATTAAGTGGGTTCTGTGGATTTTAGGGCTATTCTTGTGGAGCAATGTTTTGGGAGCGAAGCTTGTAAACTCCATTGTCGGCAAAGTCAGTGATGAGCCTGTGACCTCTAGAGAGGTTTTGATAAATAAAGTCCTAGAGCAGACTCTCTACTCAAATGGGAATAAAAAATCAAATCGTAGGGGTTGGGAATTAACCATGAATAGCCCTCGCTTTATTAGACAAGTGAGGATGACGTTACTTGAGAGAGTGCTGAGTATTGAGAGTCAAAAATTCTCTTTAGGCAAGGTCAGCCCTGGGGAAATTAAAAAAAAATATGATAAGGTGAAGTCTCTAACTGCCCATTGGAAATATTGGTTGAGTTTAGAGGTCGATAAGGAGGAACTCACTGAGCTCATTGTGCGTAAAGTGAGTTCTAAGAAGTTTATTGGTTTCAGAGTTAAATCAACAGTTGTTCCCATTACTGAGATTGAAACGCGGACGTATTTTGAAAGAAATCAGGGCAAATTTGGTAGTTTGCCTTTTGAAGCTTTAAAGAAAAACATTAATATTTTTCTAAGTCGTAGAAACTCTAAACGTCGTTTGAAGGATTGGTTCTCTGTACTCAAGAAAAAATACAATGTTCGCAATTTTGAGGCGAAAACACTTTAATGTAATGATAGAGAGTTCGATTGTTTACAATTTAATAGGGCGGTGGGCTTCATGGAGAGATGTCTCTGCGGTGTCTCATCTTTTACAGAGAGTGAGTCAAGCTCACCCCGAGGTTTTAGGTCTGAATCACTCGGATGAAGAGTTAAAAAAATCTGTGGAAAATCAAGAGCTTTTTATTGGAGATAGGGGTCGCGGCGTGTGCGCAGCCATTGTCTTCCAAAGGTCACCTGATGTCTGGGAGGTCAAAGCCCTGGCAACTCAGGTTGAATCCATGGGAAAAAATGTGATGAGTTCCCTTCTACGACAGTGGTTGAACCTTGTCCCCAAAGGAATGGAAGTCTGGCTAGAGACACAGGATTCTAACCAAAAAGCCTTGAAATTGTACCTATCTCAAGGGTTTGAACCTGTTGGTGAACGCCCTTCATATTACTCAGATGGAAGTAATGCTGTTTTGTTGACATGGAGGAGTATATAGGCTTGCTTTGGGCAGAGATGTTTGTTAGGTTCATGGCGACGAATGGGCCCTTGTGCCCATTTTTTTGTGTGTTTAACATTATTTTAACTGGAATGACCTATGCCTGAAAACCTTCTGACCCATGTAAAAGGGTTAGCTGAACAAGTGACCCAGAGAGAAGGGTGTGAACTTTACGATGTGGAGTTTTCAGGGACAGGCCGTCATCGAGTTCTTAGGGTTTATGTGGATAAGCCTGGCGGAGTGGGAATTGAGGATTGCACAAACGTTTCCCGCGGTCTGAATTTACTTCTCGATGTAGAGGATGTTGTTCCTGGCGGGGAGTATAGCTTGGAGGTTTCAAGTCCTGGTTTGGAGAGACCTCTGCGTTATTCACGGCACTTTTCCTCTGTGATTGGTGAGAAGATTTGGGTGAAGACGGAAGCTGTTTTGGAAAAATATGGTGTGGAAGACCGTAGTTTATGTAAAGGAAAGCAAGTGAAGGGGATTTTAGAATCAGTTTTAGAAAAAGAGATCTGTTTACGAATTGAGTCGGGTTTATTGCAAATTCCACTTGAGGCAATCAATCAATCAAAGCTGGTCTTTGATTTTAATAAGAAGCAAGAGAGAGTCATTGTAAAATAACAGTCATGAACGAGAGGTAATTGTTGTGGCAGATAAAATGTTTTCAGATATAGATCGAGTTATGGAACAAATAGGTAAGGATAAAGGTATCGACAAGCAAGTCGTTGTCGAGGCAGTGACTCAGGGTATGCTTGTCGCTGCTCGCAAGAAGTACGGAACTTACAGGGATATTGAAGCTCAGTTTAATGAAGAGACAGGTGAGATTGAGCTCTATGAATTCAAAGAAGTTGTCACTCCTGATAAGTTTGAAGATGAGTTGATTGAGATTATTTTAGATGAGGCCCTTGCATTGGACCCAGAGGCGCAATTGACAGATACGATTGGAATTCGCTTGGATATTGGTGAATTGGGAAGAATTGCAGTTCAGACGGCCCGTCAGATTATTTTGCAAAAAGTACGGGATGCTGAGCGGGAAATTATTTACTCAGAGTTTGAACAAAAACGTGGTGATATTGCTTCAGGGATTGCCCGACGAGTGGAGAGAGGTTCCTTAGTTGTGGATTTAGGACGCACAGAAGCGTACATTCCTCCAAGAGAGCAGATACCTGGCGAGACTTATCGTCCTGGCGATCGACTTCAAGGTTTTATTGCAGATGTTCGTCAAACCACCCGTGGACCCCAGATTATTATGTCCCGTGCTGATAATCGTTATCTCATGAAATTATTTGAAGCTGAAGTTCCAGAAATACAAGACGGTATTGTGGAGATGATGGCGGCAGCCCGTGAGCCTGGGCATAGAGCAAAAATAGCTGTTGCGACCAAAGAAGCCTCGGTTGACCCTGTGGGCGCCTGTGTGGGAATGCGGGGAAGTCGTGTGCAAAATGTCGTGCAGGAACTTCAGGGAGAAAAAATTGATATAGTTCCTTGGGATGAAGATATAACTCAGTTTGCTTGCAACGCCTTGGCCCCAGCCGAAGTGTCCCGTGTGTTTTTGGATGAAGAAAATAAGGAAATGGAAATTGTTGTTCCCGATAATCAATTGAGTTTGGCCATCGGAAAGAGAGGTCAGAACGTTCGCTTAGCAGCTAAGTTAACTGGCTGGAGACTGGATATCATGTCAGAAACGAATGCAGCATCTCGCACGGCAGAGTCAATATTTAACTTAATGTTGATTCCAGGCATGGATGAGGTTGTGGCGCATAATTTGTTTCAATCAGGATTTGGATCTTTCCAAGTCATTTCTCAAACAGATGTGGAAGATGTCATGCTCGTGTCTGGTTATGAAGAGACTGAAAAAGCGCAGAAACTCATTGAGGATTGTAAGGCATTGATTGAAGATTACAAAGCTAAGGGAGAAGAGATTCCTAAGGCTCCAGTTGCAGTAGAGAGATCTGAGAAGATGACTGGGGGCATGGATGCTAAGGCCTTGGCTGAACATCGTTTGAAAGAAGAAATGGCTCAGTTAATGGGACAACAAGAAAAAGAGAAAGAAGAAAAAGAAGAGAAAGAAGAAGAAGAGAAGAGAGAAGAAAACACTGAATCTGCTGAGGGAGAAGAGGTAGAGGCATAGGTCAGTTTCAATTTATTTGAAGTGGTTATTTTTAGGGAGAGATAGTGAAAAGCCTTAAGGTTTTTGAATTTGCAAAAGAAATTGACATTGAGACTTTGGTTTTGATGGATAAGATTCGTGGGTGGAAGCTCCCGGTGAAAAGCCATATGGCTGATCTTAATGAAGAGCTTATTGAAGTCATCAAAGATAAGTTAATTCAAGAGAAGACAGGCAAAGCGCCTAAGAAGAAAGTGGTGAAGAAAAAAGCCGCAGCGGGAAAGAAGACAAAAAAAGCTGTAGCGGAAAAGACAGCGGAAAAAACAACGAAGAAAACAGCGAAGAAAACAGCGAAAAAAGCAGCTAAGAAGACGGCCAAAAAAACAGCTAAAAAAACGGCTAAGAAGACAGCCAAAAAAACAGCTAAAAAGGCTGTGGTTAAGAAGAAACCAACCCCTAAGTTGACTAAGGCGACGGGTAAAAAGATTGTTGCCAAAGCAGTGGAAGAGGTCAAAGAGGAAACAGGGCCTAAGAAAGCTCGTAGAACAGTTATTCGCCGTAGAAAAGCAGATATCGTTGAGCAAGTTGATTTAGAAAGTGAAATTCAGGCACAGAACGTGGTGCCGGAAGTGATTTCTGATGAAGCTAAACCTGTAGAAAGTGTAGAAGAGGGTTTTACGCCAGAGAGTGCCGTCGTTGCGAACGATGAGAGTGCCGTAAAAGTTAAGGCGAGTGTAGAGGAAGAAAAAGAAATTAAGAAAAAAGCTCGCAAGGGCAAGGTTGAAGTCTCTATTGGGGCAAGTGGTCTGTCTAGCCCTAAACCACGGAATAATATTGTTGGTAAAATGGATTTAAATCGCACGGATTCCTCTAGAGGCCCCAGTCAAGCAGGTGGTGATAGTGCTGCTGGACGTACTCGCACAGAAACTCGTAATATTAGAACGGGTTTTGTGGCTCAGCAACCTGCAGGTTTTCCTCCAGTAAATGCAAGGGGTGATAAAGATAAATCTCCCTATAAAAAAACAGTAAAGAGAGGCAGTGCTGGGAGTAATACGGCCCCAACAGAGGCACCGCCTCTATTTGCAGCAGCAGATTTCCGTAAGCGAGAGATGGTTTTCCAACCTAGGAAGAAGAAAACTTTTAGTACGGGTGTGGCTAAGAAAACTCAAATAACCACTCCTAAAGCTAGCAAGAGATTAGTAAAGGTTTCTGGAGCGATGCTAGTATCTGATTTGGCTCAAGAGATGAACGTGAAGGTGGGAAAATTAACAAGGGTTTTAATGACTAATGGCGTGACTGCTAAAATAACAGATGAATTAGACTTCGACACGATTTCTTTAATTGCTCCTGAATTTAATTTCGAAGCTGTGAGCGTGCAGAAAACAGAGGAGATAGTTATTGAGTCCGTAGCTTTTGGTGATGTGGATGCAAAGCTTACAAGCAGAGCACCTGTGGTGACAGTGATGGGTCATGTTGATCATGGTAAGACAAGTTTGCTCGATGTTATTCGTAACACCGATGTCATCTCTGGAGAGTCGGGGGGCATCACTCAGCACATAGGTGCTTATAGTGTTACGTTAGAGGACGGTCGAGTGGTGACCTTTATTGATACCCCTGGGCATGCGGCTTTTACGGCCATGCGTGCGCGTGGTGCTGACGCCACTGATATTGTGATATTGGTCGTGGCGGCAGATGATGGTGTTATGCCGCAGACTGAAGAGGCTATTAATCATGCTAAGGCTGCGGGTGTTCCCATTGTTGTCGCTGTGAATAAGATCGATAAAGAAGGGGCTAATCCTGAAAAAATTAAACAGCAATTGGCTGAGCATGAATTGGTGCCAGAGGATTGGGGTGGTGAGACGGCTTTTTGTGAAGTGTCAGCTTTGCAAAAAACAGGAGTTAAAGAATTATTAGAGAGTGTGCTTTTGATTTCTGAGATGTCAGAATTTAAAGCTAATCCAGAGCGCTCAGGCTCAGGGATAGTGATTGAGTCACAGATAGTGAAAGGTCGTGGGCCTGTTGCGACTATTTTAGTCAAAGATGGAACCGTCAAGATAGGTCAACACATCGTGGCTGGTTGTGAGTATGGAAAGGTTAGAAATTTAATAGATCATAAAGGCAAGATGGCCAAAGAGGCGGGGCCAAGTGTTCCCGTGGAAGTTTTAGGATTATCGGGAGCGCCTTTAGCTGGTGATCGTTTTGATATTTGCAAAGATGAGAAAGCAGTTAAAGAGTTGATAGATCTTAGAATCACAGAGAGAGATAAGTTAGAGGAGACTCCCCATTCTGGAATGTCTCTGGATGATATATTCGCCAAGGTAAAGCAGGGTAATTTGAAAGAGCTTCCCATTGTTTTAAAAACAGATGTGGCGGGAACAGGAGAGGCGATCCGTGGAATGTTCGCCAAGATTGGTAACGAAGAAGTACAGCCTAAAATCATTCATTCAGGAGTGGGCAGTATTAATGAGTCAGATGTTCTTTTAGCAAGCACTGCTGAAGGTGTTGTTATTGGTTTTAATACAAAACCAGATAATGGCGCGATGGCTAAGTCAAAAGAGCGGGGCGTGAGCATTCAAACCTATGGCGTGGTCTATGAATTAGTGGATGATATAAAAGCAGCTCTGAGTAAGTTATTAGATCCAGATATCGTGGAGGCTCCTTTAGGGACTGCGGAAGTTCGTGAAATTTTTAAGGTCCCTCGCATAGGTTTTATTGGTGGTTGCATGGTTTCTGATGGAACTATTAGTCGTGATTCTCTATTGAGATTGGTCCGAGATGGAAAAGCAATTCATGAGGGCAAAGTCTCTAGTTTGAAACGTTTTAAAGATGATGCCAAAGAAGTCAAAACAGGTTTTGAATGTGGTATCGGTATCGAAGGCTACACTGATTTACAACCAGGTGATGTGATCGAGGCCTACGAAGAAAAAGAAGTGGCCCGTACACTAGATTAGTGCATTGGATTAGAATATAATATTAAAGGTCCTAGTATGGGTGAGAGCCGTCGCGTTTTAAAAGTCGAGAAAGAAGTTCGAGAGATTGTAGGGAGTTTCTTGTCTAGAGATTTTCTTGGTAGATTTCCGATTCTGGTCACTGTGTCCCGTGTCTGTTTGAACAAGGATTTGCGACAGGGAAGAGTGTTTGTCACTATGATGGGTGTCGATGGTGGAGAGAATGATTTAGAAGATGAAGTCATAGAAGCATTGAATAAAAAATCTCCCGAAATTCAATTTGAAATCAACCGTAAATTACGAATGAAATTTTGTCCAAAACTAACATTCTCTGTGGATCAGTCTATAGAAAAGGTCTTACACATAGAGAGAGTCCTCCATGGCTTGCAGAAGAGCACAGAGCAAAATATAGAGAAGGATGAATAAGATGGGTCGTGATAGAGGAGCATCTTCTATAAATGGTTTAATACTTGTTGATAAGCCTGTAGGTATCACTAGCCATGATGTGGTGAGTAAGGTTCGTCGTATTTTAGGAACTCGCAGAGTGGGGCATAGCGGAACTCTAGACCCCTTGGCTTCGGGATTAATGGTGTTGCTTATTGGAGATGGCACTAAGCTGAGTCGCTATGTTTTAGAAGAAAACAAAAGCTATGAACTGTGTTTTGAGTTAGGTAAAACAACGGATACACTCGATATTACAGGGGAGGTTCTTTCAGAAGAGCCAGTTGATATTAGTCTTGAGAAGTTACAAGAAGCTGTGAATGATTTTGAGGGTGTGTTTAATTGGTCTGTTCCCCGTTATTCGGCAGTTAAGATTGCCGGTAAGAAACTCTATGAATACGCAAGAGAGGGGGTTGAAGTGGAGCGCCCTGTTAAGAAGATGAAATTTTGGGATGTAAAATCCCTTGAACTAGGTTCAAAGCATGGACGAATCTCTCTGTCTTGTTCTAAAGGGAGTTACATCCGCTCTTGGGTGGATGAATTAGGGAAACACTTGGGCTGCGGGGCTGTTTTGACGGAATTACGTCGAATGTCATCCCAACCCTACGAAGTCTCTCAATCCGTGACTTTGAAGGCCTTGCAAGGTGAGATGGATGAGAGGGGCTGCGTGGAGCATTTAGAGTCTTTTATTCCCATGCAAGGCACATTGCCACATTGGAAGGCCTGCTCTGTTTCTGGACGTAATGAGGCACTTCTGTGCAATGGACAAATATCAACTGATCTGAAAGGACGCCTGGGAAGTTTTGTTGGTTTAGAAGGGGACCTCTCAGGGGTGAAAGTCTTGAGTGGAGAGAATCAGAAGCTCTTGGCACTGGTTCATTTTATTCCAGGAAGCGGATTTCAAATAGGACGGGTCTTTAATTAATTGAGTAACTTATTGACCCTCCGTGTGTTTTTACGGTACAAATTGCCGTTCATAACAGAATATCTCTTTTTAGCGACAGCCATGACGCTTTAAGGGGGGTCTGGGTGTTGGTGACTGACAGAATATTGATGGATTCAATTCTTTGATGAAATCACCTTTTTCAAAAGATCTGGCATTTTTAACCTTTAAAACTCTTTGGAGGGAAAATGGCATTGCACAAAGAAGTCGTAGGACAAGTTCTTAAAAAATTTCGTCGAAATGAATTGGACACAGGCAGCACTGAAATTCAAGTGGCCTTGTTGACGACGAGAATATTACAACTCACTGAACATTTTAAAATTCATAAAAAAGACAACCACGGTCGCTTAGGACTTGTGAAGATGGTGAGCAAACGTCGTAAATTGTTAAAATACCTAAAAAGCAATGACCTAGCTAAGTACAACGAAACGATTAAAGAGCTGGGACTTAGAAAATAATTAAATCTGATAGATTAATCTTAAGGAGATAAAATGACGCCAATAACTGTGACCACCACGTTAGGTGGAAAAGATGTAACTATTGAAACGGGTCGAATTGCTAAGCAAGCAGACGGTTCAGCTCTTGTAACCTGCGGAAGCAATATTGTTCTTGTGACAGCGGTGTCATCAAGATCAGAGAGCAAGATGGATTTCTTTCCATTAACTTGTGAGTTTTTAGAAAAATCCTACGCGGCAGGAAGATTCCCTGGTGGTTTCTTTAAACGAGAAGCTAAGCCGAATGTTGATGCAACTCTAAGTGCGCGTTCAATGGATCGCCCTATTCGCCCGATGTTTCCCGAAGGATATCGTCGGGACACACAAGTGGTTGCGACTATTTTGAGCAGTGATGGAACTTATTCCATGGATTCCTTAGCCTCTATTGGAGCTTCGGCAGCTTTGCATATTTCTGCAATTCCCTTTAATGGGCCGACAGCGACTGTTGTTGTTGGGCGTGTAGAGGGAGAGCTTGTTATTAACCCAAGTCCAAGTGAATTAGAAAAATCTGATTTAGAAATTGTGGTGGCGGGGACTCGCAAGGGTCTTTTAATGGTTGAAGGTGAAGCGGAGTTTGTCGCTGAAGCGGATATCTTAGAGGCATTGAAATTTGCCCATAAAATGATTTTACCACTTATTGATCTTCAGGATGAATTACTTAAGAAAGTAGGGGCTAAAGAGAAGAGAGAGTTCATTGCCTTTACAGTTGATTCAGATTTTAAAAAACAAGCAGAAGAGTTTTGCGCACCAAAAGTTAAAGAGGCTCTAGGTATTCGTAATAAACTAGAGCGCTATGCCGCTGTGGATGCCTTGAAAGTAGAGGCAACAGAAAAATTTATTGCAAGTATTGGAGAAAAAGACCTAAAGGAACTGCGTAAAAAAGAATTGGGAATTATCATTGGTGACTTGAAGTACGACATCTCTCGTAGCACGCTCTTGGATACAGGAGTGAGAATTGATGGTCGTGATTCTAAGAAAATTCGTCCGATCTTTTGTGAAGTGGCTCTATTACCGAGAGCCCATGGTTCGGGTTTATTCACTCGTGGAGAGACCCAAGTTCTAGGAACTGTGACTCTGGGAACTAAGGATGACGAACAGAGCATTGATGCTCTCAATGGAATGTATAAAAAGAATTTTCTCTTACATTACAACTTCCCTCCTTACTGTGTGGGTGAAGCTGGTCGTCTTGGATTTACAAGTCGACGTGAATTAGGTCATGGTTCTTTGGCTGAAAAGGCTTTGAGACCAATACTGCCTTCTGCTGAAAAATGGCCTTACACGATTCGGGTGGTAGGGGATGTCATGGAATCTAACGGTTCTAGCTCCATGGGAACTGTCTGTGCTGGAACGATGGCGTTGCTAGATGCCGGTGTGCCTATTAAAAGCAATGTAGCCGGTATTGCCATGGGTTTGATTACCGATAATAAACGAGTGGCGATTTTATCAGATATCTTAGGTGATGAGGATCATTTGGGAGATATGGATTTTAAAGTGACAGGAACACGTGAAGGAATCACGGCCTTGCAAATGGATATTAAAATAGACAGTATCTCTTTTGATATTATGCAAGAGGCTATGATGCAGGCTAAAGAAGGTCGAAATCATATTCTAGATGAAATGGAGAAAGCGATTCAACAGCCTCGTGAAGAGATTTCTGAGTACGCTCCCCGTATTATTTCTATTAAAGTAAAACCAGACAAGGTCAGAGAGGTGATCGGTGCTGGTGGTAAAGTTATCCGAGGTATTGTTGAAGAGACGGGTGTTAAAATTGACATTGAAGATGATGGAACAATTAACATCGCATCGACAGATCCTGAAGCCAGTAAGGCGGCGATTAAAATGATTGAAGACATTGTCTCTGAAGCGGAATTGGGTAAGACCTATAAGGGAAAAGTTGTTAAAATTGTTGATTTTGGTGCCTTCGTTGAAGTGTTGCCAGGCTCCCAAGGATTGCTACATATTTCTGAAATTAGCCATGAGAGAATTCGTTCGGTGGATGAGGTTCTCAAAGAGGGTGATGAAGTGGATGTGAAGGTTCTTGATGTGGATAGATCTGGACGTATAAAACTTTCCCGCAAGGCTCTGCTGTCAAATGAGCAACAACACTGAGGTTGAATTTTGCAAAAGGCTCTTCTTTGAAATCGATGGAGGGCCATGGCAGTCTTTAACAAAACAATTCTAAGTAATGGCATTCGTGTTTTGACGGAGAGCCATAAAAACTCCTTGGCACTTTGTTGTGGTATTTTTGTCGACGTGGGCTCTAGAGATGAACCAGAGCCATGGGCAGGGATAACCCATTTCCTAGAACATTTAGTTTTTAAAGGGACGCAAAAGAGAGATGCCTATGAATTGGCGCGTGTGATGGAGTCTGTGGGGGGAGAGCTGAATGCCTATACGTCACGGGATAACACTTGCTTTCACACGCTGAGTTTAGCAAAACATTGGGAATTGAGTTTAGATGTGTTGTCGGACCTAGTGTCTAGGGCGACCTTTCCAGAGAGTGAATTTGAACGGGAGAAGCAAGTCGTTCTCCATGAAATAGCCATGGGCCCTGATAATTTGGAAGAGTTTATCTTTGATCGCTTTTCTCAAGAGATATATGGAGAGCATGGTTTAGCTAGGCCGATCACAGGTTTTAAGGAGACGGTAAAGAATCTTAATATTGAGGATGTGAAGAGTTTTTACAATCAACGCTATTGTGGTAAGAACTTAGTTGTTAGTGCAACAGGAAATGTAAATCATAGGGACTTTGTTGCAAAAGTTCAAGAGCTGCTAGGTCATATTCCGGAAACAGATATTAAAAGCGTTCGTGAAAAGGCAGTTTTTAAAATATCTCGTTTTGTCGAGACAAAATCATCGGAGCAAGCCCACTTACTGATGGGAATCCCATCGACGAGTTTTAAAGACAGTTTGCGTTTTGAATCCTATGTGATGAATACATTTCTTGGGGGAGGGATGACCTCCTGTCTTTATCAAAGTGTGCGAGAAAAACGAGGGTTGGCTTATTCGATTTACTCTTACTTGCAGACGTCGATAGACTCGGGACTCTTATGTGTCTATGCAGGGACTGAAGAGAAAATGATAGAAGAAGTGTTCAGAGTCTGTGTGGAAGAAATGACTAAAATCAAAGAGCGAGGAGTTTCTGATAAAGAGTTAATTCTGTATAAGACCCAGGTTCTGGGGAGTGTTTTATTGGGTTCTGAGGATATGGAGAATCGTATGAATTCAATTGCAGTGAATGAAATGATTTTTGATCAATACAAGTCTGTTCAAGATATTATGAAAGAGATAGAGGGAGTGTCCGTTGCAACAATGCAAGAGTATTTGGATCATCATTTTGATTTAGATGCTATTTCTGTAGCTATGATGGGTAACGTAAAAGAAGAGAGATTATCTTCTAATTGGAAGGAGTTATAAAATGTCAGTTTTAGAGAAAATAGTTTTGCAAATTAAGAAATTAGAAAATTTTAGAGGAGAGCTGCCTTCCTATCAGACTCAAGGGGCGAGTGGTTTTGATGTAAAGGCTCAGCTAGACGATGAGATACGACTGTCACCTGGACAAAGGGTTTTAGTGCCAACGGGATTGTCTTTGTCCATTCCCCAGGGCTATGAAATACAGGTGAGACCCAGAAGTGGTTGGGCAGCTAAGAAAGGGTTGTCTGTTTTAAATACTCCTGGAACTATTGATGCTGATTATCGAGGGGAAATTAAAGTTATTTTAATAAATCTTGGTGAGACCGACGTGAGTATAAAAAATCAAGATCGCATAGCGCAGTTTGTTCTCTGCCCTGTTTTTCAGGCTGAATTTGAGATCGTTGATAAATTAGATGAAACCTCTCGCAGTGCTGGTGGATTTGGTAGCACAGGTAAAAGTTAAAACTGATTATTTTGGGTGGATATGAAAAAATTAATTATTATACCGACTTATAATGAATTAGAGAATATTCAGAAGATTATTCCAGAGATTTTAGATAAAAATCCTGGAGTTGATATTTTGGTGGTGGACGATAGCTCTCCAGATGGAACAGGTCGAGTGGTTGAGTCTTTAAGTCGTGAAAATAAAAAAATAAACCTTCTCAGCCGTAAAGAAAAAAAGGGTTTGGGAAAAGCCTATTTAGCAGGGTTTCAATGGGGATTGGATGAAGGCTATGATGTCTTAGTGGAGATGGATGCCGATTTTTCCCATCGCCCAGAGGATTTAGTTAATTTATTAAAAGAGTGTGGAAAAAATGATTTTGTGGTTGGATCTCGTTATGTTCCTCAGGGGCAGACAGTTAATTGGAGTTTAGGAAGGATTTTTATTAGCCGCTTTGGCAGCCTATATGCTCGTTGTATTTTAGGTTATAAATTAAAAGATTGGACGGGGGGGTTTAATGCCTGGAAGCGAGGGACTCTTGAGAAAATGGGTTTAGAGAATATCCAATCTAATGGTTATAGTTTTCAGATTGAGCTTAAGTACCGTGCCTTGAGGGATGGCTTTGAAGGTATTGAAGTGCCAATTGTTTTTGAAGACCGTCAGGTGGGACAGAGTAAGATGTCTTTAAAAATCGTGATAGAAGCTTTTTTTAGAGTGTGGCAATTCCGTTGGAAAAAATAGGTTGAAATATTTCCCCCATGTATCGGTTTTTTTTTATCCTTTTAAGGGGTGGCTAATAATACGAAGCTGTGTAAATTGGCGATGTCCCTCTTTAGAGCCATGGAAACCGTAACCGCTTTGCTTAGCACCAACCCAAGGACACCCTTTGGCCCCCGAAGGACTGCGATTGAGGCCGACCATTCCTGAGTTGAGGCTTCTAGCTATTTTTTGAGAACGATCAAGGTCTTTGCTGAAAATCACTCCACCAAGAGCATAGTTTCCGAGATTGGCTAATTTTACGGCCTCACTGTCTGATTTGACACGCACGACACAGGCAACAGGGCCAAATGTCTCTTCTCTCATGATGTTCATCTCAGGGGTGAGGTTTTCTAAAATGATGGGAGAAAAATAGTTACTGCTGTCTTGGCAGAGTTCGCCATAGATAATTTTAGCTCCATCACTGAGGGCATCTTTGACCTGTTGAAGGACGTGATCTTTTTGTCTTCGATGGATCATATGTCCTATCTGAATATCTGCCGTGTGTCTCTTTAACTTTTCAATAAAATCATCTGCAACAGTATCCCTAACGTAGATCTTCTCTGTGCTAACACAAACTTGTCCTGCATTACGAAAAGAGCTGGTGGCAGCGAATTGAGCAGCGGCTTCCAGATCAGCGTCTTCTGCCACGATAAGAGGGTCCTTCCCACCAAGCTCTAAGATGACTCTCTTTAAATCACAGCTAGCAGTTCCAAGAATTTTCTTACCAGTGGCTTGAGAACCAGTGAAGGTTATCAATTGCACGTCGGATTCAACGAGTTGCTGCCCCTGTTGTCCAGTGCCAATAATCACTTGTAGGACATTCTCAGGAAGGGCTTGATTGAGCAATTCGGCATATTTGAGACCTATAAGGGTCACCTCTTCAGAGGGTTTAAAGAGGACAGTGTTTCCAGCTAGCAGGCTAGGTATTATAAGGGTGTGTGGCATACCTAAGGGGAAATTCCATGGTGTAATACTTGCGCAGACTCCTAAGGGGTCATGGTAAATATGGGTTTTGGTGGCCGTGTCTGTACGAATTTCAGAGGACAGGGCGTCTTTGACCTCTTGATATAGAGGCTCAAGATTTCCGCAATAGTGCTGGATCTCTCTCTCAGCTTCGAGCGGAGTTTTTCCCATTTCATCGTGAATGAGCTGAGCCATGTCCTCTCTGTTGCTAAAAATAAGGTCATAGCCTTTTTTGATGTGATTCATTCGTTCATCAATGGTGAGTTGTCTCCATGATTCCTGTGCCCTGTGGGCTTGGGAAACCTTGCTCTTAATATCTTGCTGAGATGTGATTGGAAGCTCTTTAATAAGTTTACCAGTTGTAGGATTAAAGGACTCAAGTGTGGTTTTTTCCATAAGAGTAAACTCTCCTTGGTGATTTTCATGGGTTATATTAGATGGAAGAGATGAGAGGAGAGCTTAATTTGTTTCTCACCTTGGGGCAAGTGATATATCTCCCTAGAGAGACTTCCTAGAGATCAGACTTTTGTCTATTTTTTTTTTAAAATAAAAAAATTATTTATAAATACGTTACAATTTTAGAGTTAGATATCCCTTATACTGTGGAGTGGAATTGATGATGATTCGTAGCGTTTTTATCCTTTTATTTCTTATAGTCGGCTGCCAAACTTCTCCCCTAAAAGAGCAGGCAAAAAAAGTGAGACAGCCAAGTTCAAGCAGCATAATGAAGGGGCCTGTCACTTTGGTTTATCATCGTTTTGGACCGCCAAATTCATCAACGAGTACCCATTCTGAACTTTTTAAAAAACAAATGGGCTATTTAGCAGCCCAGGGCTTTGATTTTTTAGATGCCGAGAGCGCCATCGAAGATTTAAAAAACTCAAAAAAAGAGGGAGAACATAGTTTCTATTCAAATAGGGCAGTTATCATAACCTTCGATGACCCCCATAAATCTATATTTACAGTGGGGGCAGCTCTTTTTAGAGAGTATGATATCCCTGTCATGTTATTTATTAATACGGACGATGTCGGGAAGAAAAAAAGCATGAGTTGGGAGCAAATTAATCAGCTTCTCAATGATCCTTCGCTGCGTGTAAAAATAGGGTGTCACTCCTACAAGCATGCGAACATGCCTTCAACAATGACTCCACTTGAAATGAAAAATGATTTACAGATATGTATGGAAACAATTAAAGAAAAAACAGGGAAGTCTCCCAAACTATTTGCCTATCCTTATGGTGAATATTCTGAGGAGCTTATCAATGTGGTGAAAGACTTGGGGTTTAAAGCTGCATTTGCTCAATACTCTGGTGTTGTCTATGAAGGGTCTAACTTCTTTGCCTTACCCCGCTTCCCAATGAATGATTTCTATGGAAAAATTAAGGAAGGAGGAACTGATTTTCGTTTGAAAGTGAACACTCTTCCACTGCCTATTGAAATTGTTAATCAAGAAAATATGATGCGTGGATCGAAGATACCAGCAAGGATTGAATTTACATTAGACCCCGGATTGCGGGCAAGTGATCTTAGGTGTTTTTCGAATGTTGAAATAGTAGAGACCCGAGAGGAGTTAAGTAAGCATAATAAAGCTATGTGGCGTGACAAATCCCGCTTCATTCTTCAATGGAATAAGCCCTTTTCTTCCCGCCGTGAATATATTAACTGCACTTTATTGGGAATTAGAGGAAAACCAATTCGATATTATTGGCATTCTTTTAAGCTAGGTGATCCGAATCTTCCTGAGAGATAAGATGTCTAGAGAGAGCCATCTTTCATGGCTCAAATATCTGCAGGCCTAGTGTTTTCTATACCAAGGCGTTTTCCTTAGAATAAATGTTAAGATGAGGGCCAACAGTATTCCTAGGGTGGCACCTCCTAAAACATCCAAAGGAAAATGAACCCCAACATATGTTCTGCTGTAGGCAATGGTCATTGCGAGGAAGTAGGTTGGCCACATGACAGGATAGGCAAGAGTGAGATAGGTGGCTGCAGCAAAATTATTGGCGGCGTGATTTGAAGTGAAGCTCCAGCCAGCATGGGGCCGTGTTTTTAAGTGAACATTGAGATCTTGATGGTGGCGGGGTCTAAGCCGTTGCACGTTGGCTTTGATAAGACGATGGGAGATAAGATCCGTTGCTCCTACAACGAGAATAAGAGCGAAGAAATGTTTAAGGGCCTTCTTCCGTGAAAGAAAGAACCAAGTTATAAGAATTGAAGGAACCAGAATAAACTTAAACCACCAGATCCTGTGTAAATCAGTTATTCCTGGCATGAGCATATCTAAAAGAGAAGAGGTCCATTGGTTGTGAATTAAATCAAAGAGGGTTTTGTCTAAAGCGATGATTTCTTGCAACATATCCAAGCTCCGTTAAAGGACTACTTTAACGCCTGTGCCAGATCATTGGCAACTTCTTTAGGGGAGATGCTGACCAGGCATTCCTGGTAAGAGTTCCTATTCGTGCAGGGTCCTTGACCGTGTTTACTACAAGGGCGGCAGGAGAGTTCCCTCTCTTTGATAACAGTGGTTGCGCGACCGGGGTAACCAAAAGGAGCTGGGCCCATGAGGGCAATACACTTCATGCCCAATTGTTCGGCAATGTGCATAAGCCCAGTGTCGTTAGACACCAAGGCTTTGCAGAGAGATACAGCGGCAGAGCTCTCCTCAAAAGAGAGTCGTCCAGCTAGATTCATGGTTCTTTCAGGTGCGATGTTAGCGATCTCTTGGATGAAATGATCCTCTGGTCCACCGAATAGAAGAAACTGCCATTGGGGATTATTTAGAATCAATTTCTGCCAGTGTTGCAGGGGCCATCGTTTTAATTCGTAGGAGGACGAAGGAGCTAGAGCAATAAGTGGACGTTGATTATTAGAGGGGGGTCCAATTCTCTCTTCGGTTCGGAGTAAAAGTTCTACGGAAAAAAACACTTGTGGGCATGGAGGAAGACGAGTTGGAATTCCCCAGCGCACCAAAGGTTCGATGAGGGCTATTTGTCCAGGAAATGGTTTTGGGTAACGATTGATTCGGAGATAAAAAAGAAGAAAGCGTTTCCAGCGATAGCCTGAACGACGTAAAAAGTGATAGGGGCGAAAGAACCAGAGCATCCCTCCCAGGCCCCAGTGAATCATGCGTGAGCGCAGATTATTATGGGCATCATAGACGTGGGTAAACCGTTCTTTTCTGAGAGCTTTTATAAGCTGTATTAATCCTGGAAGACCCGATAGCCGATCGAGACTCCAAACTTTATTTATGCACGGGTGGCTCTGTAGAAGTGTTGAGTACTCCTTGCGTGTGACAAAGTGAACAGTGGCCTGGGGAAACTGAGTCTTAATCACGGAGGGAATACTAAGAGATTGAACCACATCCCCGAAGCTTGAAAATCGAATGACTAAAAATTTCTCCTGTTCTTTTGCCATAGGTCTCTAGTGATAACATCCCTTGATCTTTATTTCAATGCTGGGTATGAGAGATATGGGGGTACTAGAGTTGATCTTGCCATTGATTGTCCTTTCTTATTTGAGTTTATTTATTTTTGGTTTCTTAGACAACATCAGGGGTCCCCTGTTTTCTGATATTCTAGAGTCTTTTAATCTGACTGACGGACAGGGGGGAGCCTTCTTTGCAATGGCTTCTCTAGGCTCTTTTGCAGGTGGATTATTAGCGAAAAGATTGTTTTCATCTTTTAAGATCTGGCAAATTAATCAATGGGCTCTGCTCTGCATCCTTGTGGGAGCTTTTGGAACTGGATGGGAGAGAGATTACAGTGTTGTCCTCCTTTTTTCTTTTATTTTTGGAGTGGGGTTAGGTGTTCTGGGAGTGGCGGTGAACGTTATGGTTCAGAGGGGGAGTTCGGAGAAGAAGTTACGTCAAATGATGTCAGGCTTGCATAGTTGTTACGGGTTATCAGCCCTCTTAGCTCCGTTTGTTGTGGCCTATGGTTATGGCAAGGGGTTCACTTGGCAGGAAATGATTATGGGAACTTCCCTATTGCCATTGTTAATTATTGTTGGAGTTCTTTTTAAGAGAAAATCAATGGACAGGGAAATCATAGAAGAGAGTCAGAAGGAAACCCCGAAAGAAATTCCAAAAAAAATCCCGAAAAAAATCAATGGGAGGACGGCTATAGATTCGAAGATGGGGGTCTTTGTCTTGGCCAACGCTCTCTATGTCTCCAGTGAATTAGCTATTTCCACACGTCTGGCTCTCTATATGCGTCGTTATGGGGAGACCCCTGAAGTTGCATCCTATTATCTGTCGCTATTTTTTCTGGGACTTTTCATTTCTCGTTTGGTCCTTATCAAGTCAATAGCCCTCTCCCATCGTGTGATTATTTTAGGGGCATCGTTAAGTTCAATTGTCTCTTGGCTGTTGGGTCTTTGGGTGCATCCACTTTTTTTCTGTATACTGGGAATAACGATGGGACCTATCTTCCCTGTGTCAATGGCCTATGCGAGGGATGTATTTGCCAACAAGGCGAGCCATGTGGTGGCCTACTCAATCTCGGCTATGTCGTTGGCAATCATGGTGATGCATAGTTTGATTGGTTGGTTAACAGATCTTTTTAATCTGCGATGGGCGTTACATCTAGCTGTATTAGTTTTACTGGTGCATTTTGTATTGATGAAAATATTATCCCGCAGAGTGGAGGGAGAAGGATATTGAAAGAGTCCTATCAATTCTATTTGGTTATCCCGGTCGGTCTTGAAAAAATAGCTTTAGAGGAGCTGAGTTACTGGTGGCCTCTCTTGCAAAAAAATACGGCAATGGACTCTCTACCACCGGTGGAGAGAACAAAGGGAGGTCTTGAGTTCACTTGTGCCATGAACTTAGGGCTACAGCTGAATTATTTATTAAAAATCCCTTCGCGTATTTTGCTCCGTTTACAGGTTTTCCCCTGCACATCGTTTAAGGAGTTTTCAAAGAAGATCTCCCAGATTTCTTGGAGTGAGTTTTGGTCAGAGCCTCTAGATATTAAACTACACACGAGTTCCCACGGTTCAGCTCTCTACACAGCTAAGCGCATTGAAGGGAGTTTTCGCGATGGTTGGAAGGAGTTTTGGAAAGGAGAAACAGGGGGGGGAGCTGAAGGGAAACCAATCTCAAACAGTTCTCAAAGTATCTTTGTAAGATTGGTAGATGATGTGGCAACAGTGAGCCTAGATACATCGGGGGAGCATCTTCACCGCAGAGGTCAGAGGTCCCACATTGGGCAAGCGCCATTGCGCGAGAACTTAGCCGCAGCCCTATTGTGGTTAATGATTGGGAAGAATGGATTTAATAATTTAGGAGAGACCATTTTAGCTGATCCCATGTCAGGCTCAGGTATTTTCATGTTGGAAGCCTATCAGTTATTGAAGGTAAAGAAGGAACGTGATTACAGTTTTCAGAATTGGAAGAAGGGGCAGAGAGATGGAGTGGCGAGATCCCATTGGCAGCAAGAGACCTTTGGGGGTTATGAGTTGTGGGATATAGATAAGAAGATGTTACAGGCCATCGATTCAAATCAGGAGGGCATACCTGAAGAGATGTTTGAAGTGCGACACAGTGACATCATTGACTTGCAAGGGGTGAGTTCTAAAGAGATGAGTGGTAGAGAGATGGGTGGTGAAGAAATGAGTGGTAAAGACAGAGGAGCGAACCCTCTATGGGTGATCGTCAACCCCCCCTACGGAGAGCGTTTAAAAGTCGAAGGCTCTTTAGTGGATTATTACAGTCGTCTCTGTATGAATATTCAGAGAGTGTGGCAACCCAGTGTTGTGGGACTCATCATCCCTCGCAAGGTGGGTATAAAGAAGATAAAAACATCTCCACACTGGGAGTCACAGAAATCCTGGTTTTTCCAAAACGGGGGAATCCCCGTTGGCTTTCATCTATTCTCAGTTAAACGGGAATTTCAAAGGCCTACTTAAAGGGGGAATCATTGACTCAAAATCAAGTCATTACTTTTGAGTGTCAAAACAATAGCTCTCCGATGTGTGATAGAACCTATCCTCTGACCAGTTGTCTTTATTGTTTTTAAATGGATGGAGATTTATCAGAATCCTTGAGCGTTCGTTTCCACTGGGGTCCAGTAGAGAAGAGTAGGTGTTAGGGTTTGAGTAGAATGCAGGAATAAGAGCATCGGTCTCATGGAGCAAGGTATCGATATCACCGTTGGCATCGTTATCATCGTTATTGTAACCAGCGATCTTGATGGCATGATCGTAACGTCCTATTCCAGAGACGACAAAATGAATCTGCTCAAACCATTCCTGGGGAGAGCTTCCACTAACCTTGGCAAATGGATTCCCATCATTATGCTCGTTGATGATGTTTTGCAAAACAGTGTAGGAGAGGGTGTCATAATAACCTGAGATAGGAATTGATTGCCCGTACCCTTTAAGCTCTAGGCGAAATTCTAACGGTGTTTCAGAGATGTCCGTGCTTTGATGATCCAGTGCTTCCCATTTAAAGAGGCGAATATAGTAATTCGCAGTGCTGGAGAAGTTGCTTGTATTGATGGAGTTCATCTTTAAATAGACAAACTCAAAGCTAGCGTTGCCACCGCTATCATGGAGAACCTTCATGTCGGCATCAATAAATGAGCTATCAAATGAATTGCACTGAGCCACTTTTCCAGAAGAGTCATCGGTTCCGATACGACTGGCCTGGTTCGAAGAACCATCTCCTATCTTCTGACTGCCGCAACCTATGGAGAATAACCCTATAATGATGGTGCTGCATAAGAAAAGACACTTAGATACTTTTGTTGAATGTTTCATTTTTCCTCCCGTTCTTAATTGTATATACAGCAAGGATGATGCCAGTATCATATTGGGGCACAGAGAAAATAACAGCAATATTATATACTTAGGCGGCTCCATCCAGTCTTAAATTGAGACGGTGTGACTTGATATGGGGCCGTGCAAGTTGCAGAATCGTCTGTGGGTTGTCTACACTGAAATGAGCGTTAAAAAAAAGCGGGTAAATATGCGAAATATTTTAAGTAATTACAAAACTGTCGTTTTGTTAGTCACGAGTCTGGGTTTTATGTGCTCCTGTGCAACGATTTCTCAGTTAAAAGACGGGCAAGTGCTCCATGGATTGGAGGAGAGCCTCTTAAAAGTCCCCCTGTTCTTGCATTTGAAATCAGTGAGAGGCGAAGTGGACAGGGTGTTTATTTATACGGAGGCTATTAATCAACATCACATAAACGGGCGTTCGCCAGTGTTAAAGAAAAACATCACGTCTTTTCTTGTGGAGATTGAGAACTTAGGTGTTGATACAGAGAACCACCTAAATCAGCGTGTGCATGTTTTAAACAAAGAGGGAGAGTCGGATTTACATGATTACGCATACCCTCGATTAGGAGAGGTGTTTAACTATCAGTACAAGAGAAATGGCGAGGTTCTACAGGTAGAGAATTTTCCAAGGGATTCTCTTTTTTATGTGCCAGCGATCTCTCTACCTAAAGGGAAAAAAGGAAAGGGAGACACATGGGCATTGCAGAGATCATGGTGGGACTCTAAAAACAACGTGCAGCTAAATTTAGACATGGTAACGATTTTGGAGAGTTTCTTAGAATGTGGTGAAGGTCATATCTGTGCATTGTTGTCTATTGATGGGAAAGTCACGATCCCCTCGATGGTTAATAGTATTGAATCAGGTTTTTTAGGGCGTTTATCAGGAGAGATTCTTTTTTCCGTTGAGAAGGGAGTCGTGCTTGTATCAAACATAAAATCAGAAGAAGCCCTGCAAATCGGAGATGAGACAATAGAAACCCATTCCTGTTTAAAGAGCGTGCTCATCTCTTCAAAAGTAGCAAGGGGCTTTAAAAAAAGTAAGTCTTGTGAATAGTTAAAAGGTTCTTTATGACAAACATATGACAAACAATGGTGGAGCCAGTTTTTTTTCTGATGAGCCGTTTTTTTTCTAGAGTCTCTCCCAAAAGAATCCAGCCCTTTTCTTGCTCAAACATCCGTTTGTCACCTTCCATTGCAGAGAAATGCAATGGAAGTCGCCAAGCCAAACTCGCCGAAAAGAACTGGATTCTTTTGGGAGAGACTCTAGAAAAAAAGAACGTATTCAATCAATTGAGTCAATGGATCTCTTTCTATGACTGACCTCCATGTATAACAACGCTGTTATCCATGGATAGTTTTAGAAAGAGAGCCCTCAAGATGGATCTCTTGGGAACATTTCTACTATTTATCACAAAGAACCAGTTAAAACCATGCCCTTTATGAAACTTGTGATCTCAACCAATGGCCTAGCTTGGTTTGTTCGGAGAGAAGCTTATTGGGTATGGATTCAAACTTAGTGAGATAATGGGAGAGCTTCCTCAGGTCCTCTTCTGTGTTGACCTTGAAGTCTTGGGACAGAGTGTGGACCTCCCCGCGTTTTTTTAAAACATCGTGGAATTCATTAAAAGCCTTATCAGATGTGTGAGAAACAGATTTCCATTCTTGGAATGAGAGGTTGGCCTGACTGCCGTAAAGGTAGTAGCCGCCCCCATGACAAGGGCCAAGAACAAATTGATTTTGCAATGTCTTTTCAATGGCAAGCTCTATACAAGAAGGTTCTATGTGAGGCTGATGGGGGGTCATAAAAAGAACAGCATCGTGCATTTCGAGTAAAGAGTCTTCTATGGATGCCAAGCACTCCCCAATGTCAAGACCACTTGTTGGTTGTAGAATTTTATTAAAATTTTGCCAAAGCCCGTTCTGTAGGCCAGCCTCTTCAGCAATAGCCCAGTAGGGGGTGAGTTTAAAATCCTGTACTTGGGATGAAATTTTGAGGATAACTTCCTCAATGGCTTTTATAGATTGAATGTAAAACTCATTAATGGCCTCTGGGCCTAAGCTTCGTATTAAATCTAATTTTATAGGTGATAGACCAGGTGTTTTAACAAAAATAGCGAGGGCGATGTTTTTCATAGTGTCTGTCCTTTTATTGGTTTTGGAGATCTCTTTAGTGAAGCTCTGCCCATGTCACTCCTGAAGAAGTGTCTTTTGAATCAGTTTCTGTCTTCTTAGCAGATGAAGACCATTTTTGTACATAGAGACTTCGTGATAAATAGGAGCGGATCGCTTTCTTTAAAGAATCAGTGCCATGGCCGTGTATGATTTTAACACGGTCTTCCTGTTGCAGGGTTGCTTTGTCTAATTGTATCTCTAGAGTTTCCAGGGCCCCATCAACTGTGAGTCCTCTCAGGTCTACAGTGCGAAATCCTCCGGACGTATCATACTGATGTCCACGGAGAGTTTTTGCCGTGGGGTTCTGTGTTGATTTTGGAGGTAATAACTCATGCCATGGCAGTATAAGACGTAGAGAGTTGGCCAGAACAGGGACTAAGCCTTTTTGATTGGGCGTTCCCTGAACAATCCCATTTTGTTTGAGATGGGAAACAAAGACATTAGACCCAGGGGGAAATTTATCTGCAAAAGCTTCGGGAGAGTCTACGACATTAGATGAAGAATCTCTGTTGTTACCTGCGGAGCGGATAATCTGAGGGAATTCTTTTTTTATTTGTGAGAGGGTTTCGTGTTTACGGAAAATTTGTTCAACTTTTGTATTGCTTATCATATGGTCAAGTGTTCTCTCTGCCTTCTTGACAGATTTTTCTAGGTGTTGTTGTTTTTCCTTTTCAAACCCGTGTAATAAACTCTCGTAGTGACTTTTTAGTTTATTAACTTCCTTTCGTTCTTGGTTGAGAGAGTTTCTCATAGCCAGAATATCTCTTCTGAGGGTTTCTATATCCTCCATGCTCTCTAAATGTTTTTGAGATTCTGGAGACAAGAAGTCAATGGCCTGTTTGATGATGGCTGTATTTATGCCGATTCTCTTTGCTGTCTGTATGGCTAAGGATTCACCTGCAATGCCTGGAAGAAATTGATAGGTAGGAATATCTTTTGCCTTGTCGTATTCCAAGCTGCCGTTGATAACTTTTGAGGATTCTGACCAGCCGACTTTAAGTGGGCCTAAATGACTTGTGATAACACCGTAGACTTTGTTGTCAGCGTAGGCATTGATAAAACTTCGAGCGATGGCACTGCCTTCCTCGGGATCTGTTGAGCCACAGATTTCATCGATAAGAACCAATGATCGGGGTCCTTTGTATTTTAGATTTTCATTTAATATTTTTAAATGGGCGGCGAATGTGCTCAAATGCTCATCCACACTCTGGGCATCTCCAACGGCAACGGTGATGTGTTCAAAGAAAGGAACGAGGGAATCCTTTTCGGCACAGATGGGTAGACCACATCGTGCCATGTGTGCAGTTAAACCGATGGCTTTGAGAAGAATTGTCTTTCCCCCTGCATTGGGTCCAGAGAGGAGTAATATTTGTTTCTCCCTGTCGAGAGACACATCATTGGCAACAATGGATGTTGAATGGTTGGATAGGTTTTGTGTCTCAAAAACAAGCAGAGGGTGACGAACTGAATTAAGCTCTAATTTATCTTCAGAAAAACGACAGGGGTTTGCCCCAATGAGTTGTGTGAAACGGGCAAGGGAGAGAATGATATCGACCTCTACCATAAGCCCATAGGATTGTTGAAACTGTTCAAGCAGGGATCTGAGATAAAGGCTGAGTTTTCTAAGGAGTCGCTCTATTTCATCTTCAATATCGATTTCAATCTGTCGAATGCGATTGTTGATGGGGATAATTTGTTGGGGTTCCATAAAGACAGTTTGTTTCGAATTACTAGATGCGTGAATGACGCCTTCTATCTCGTGTTGCATTCCTCCTTTGATAGGCAGAACCCAGCGACCCTCTCGGGTTGTTACGTACTTATCTTGTAGAATAGGTTCCATGCCGTGATCTTTTGTCAGGTGATCCAAGGTTTTACTGATCTCGCGCGCGAGGGACCTTTTCTCTTTAATGAGTTGGCTGAGTTTCTCACTGGCGTCAGTGCGAATCTCTCCAGAGGGTGTCATGATGGAGTCAATTTTTTCTAAAGGGGCAGAGGCATCTAGGAGTTCTTCCTGTAAGAACTCAATCCACTCTCTGGAGCTGTTTTCGATGAACTCTTTGAGTGTTAGAGCTTCTTGGCAAAACCAGCGCACATCTTTTATTTCGAGAATCTTGAGGACGGCCTCTTTTTTGAGTCGAGAGGCCCAGGGGTTAAAAAAATCTAAGCTCTCCATAAAAGGCCTAGGCCCTTGGTGTAGGAGAGAGCAAGCATCGTCAATTTTTTGAAAACTCCGACAGGCCTCTCGACTTGATGGAAGGGGAGCAAGGAGGGAAATTTTTTCTTTTGCAACATCGCTCGTGGCAAGAGGTTGAATTTTTCTAATGACGTCAGTCCAATCAATATGACTTAGCATGATGGGTCTCTGTATTTTTTTAAGGCTAGAAATGCGAGGAGAGAAAACAACAGAACCCAGGGGAGTCGATAACCATATTTTTGGTAAAAAGTAATGGGAGCGGGTGTAATATAGGGGATTTCAAAAAATCCCATCCACTCTTCTCCGATGGGGGAAGATTGGAGAATGGTTCCATCGGCGAGTATTGCGCCCGAAATTCCAGTGTTGGTATTACGAATAAGGGGACGACGGAACTCTATAGCCCGAGCCATAGTCATGTAACTGTTCTGATAGGGTTCAAAAGTTTGACCAAGCCAAGAGTCATTGGCGTGGTTGATAAAAATCTCAGCCCCCTTGTCGGCAAATTTTTTCATGTATAACGGGAAGAGGCTTTCATAACAAATACTGGGTCCTATTTTGATGTTATCACTGGTCACAAATGTTTTTGCACCAATGCCTTTGCCAAATGGAGATGAGAATGGAAGTAAATAATAAAGGAAAGGAAAAATATCTCCAAAAGGGGCGTACTCTCCCCAAGGCAAGAGGATGTGTTTGCGATAGGGGGTCGAAATCAATTCACCATTCTTATCTAGGTAGAAGAGTCCATTGGATGTTTTTTTCTCTCCTTCTTCATTGGGGAGCAAATCTTTAGAATAGGCTCCAGTGAGTAGGGGGATTTGTATTTGTTTTACGAAGAGTTTCAACTGTGAGGGAAGCCTGCGCAGGTGGCGGTGCTTATCAAAGGACACTGGGAATGCTGTTTCAGGCCATAGGATCAACTGAGTCTCAGGATGTTTATCGATCCCCTCCCTGGTCATCGTCATAAATTTATTAACAATGTATGAGCGAAACTCCTCTCCTTCTTGGGCATAGACCTTCATGAGATTACCAATGTTCGCTTGGACCTGTAGAATATTTAATTGGGTTTTTTGAGATTGATTTTTCCGTGACCAAGTCAGTTGTTTTTGATAACCCCAAAATTGGAAGGTCAGAAATAATAGAGATGCTGTGGCGATGGCAGTGATCATGTGTCGACGTGCCTTTGGTTTTTTCTCTAAGGGTGTTCTGCTCTGCCAATAGGCGTAGGCGATCAATGCATTGATGATATAAGTGACAAGGCTTAATCCTTGGAAGCCTATGGTGTCGGCCATCTGTGCTCCAGGCCATTGCGCCCAGAGCCAGGAGTATCCCAAGTTCCATGGAAAGATGGAAGGCCAAAAAGTTTCCATGAGAAAATGAATACAGGCGAGACTCAGAAGAGAGGCGAGGGGTCCTAAGTTAAAATATTTTTTAACTCGCCACCAAATGACAGCAGAGAGGGGGATATAAAGATGTATGAACATGGCAAATAAGATAAGGACAGGGATTGCAAGTATCCATGGCAGATATCCAAACTCGTGGGCGGTGCCGGCCACCCAATGAAAACCTATCAGAGTGAATAGAAACTGGGCGAACCAACTCGTGAGAAAAACTTGCTTGATTGTTAGAGTACAGGGTTTGTCCTCTGAACATTTAAAAAGAAAAAACCATAGAAACGAAAACCCAAAAAAGATAGCCCAAGGTGGGAATGGGATATAGCTGGTACCAATGAGAAGCCCAGTTAATAGAGGGGCTTGATATTTTTTTAAATGGGACAGACAATCTTTCATAGGGGGATTTAAGCATAGAATTTTTGGAGGGCCAACTTGGATTTTCTAGACATGGAATGGCCTCTACAGGGCTGGCGACGGAATTAATAACTAAAACTTTAAAGTGCAACGATCTGTCATTTGAGAACTCACAGGAGCGGTCTGGCGCGTTTTTATGGGCAGAAGACGGTGGGAGTGGGTTTGCCAAGGCCCCCCCTTAAAGGCAGAATTGCTGAAAAATTAAGCACAAAAAATAAGCTGAAAAAGAGGTGAAAGCCTCTAAATCCTCCCCTCTAGAGGAACCCCGTGGAGGGAAGTTCAATAAATCAGCCCCTGTTCTTGAGGGTGTGTTTTTCGACGAGTTTTGTGATGACTGGAGATTGGAGTGTCGGTTGGAGTGTCGAGACTGTTGAGGCTCGTCATTTTGTGGGCGCATAGGATCGGCATTATTTTTCAGCAGAAGGTAGAGCTTTTAGGAGTTCCTGTCCAAAGCTCGAGGCGTTTGCCGTGGAGGAATTTGTCTT
This sequence comes from Bdellovibrionales bacterium, assembly GCA_965217115.1. Lineage (GTDB taxonomy): Bacteria > Bdellovibrionota > Bdellovibrionia > Bdellovibrionales > CAYMLA01. The sequence goes on from OZ244239.1 coordinate 2,111,371, forward strand.
TTTCACAGCACTGCTGCCGTCGGAGGCAAATTTACCTTGCTCCATTGATTGTGTGTTAGAAGCGATGATTCCATTTCGGGAAACCCCTTTATCCAGTGTGACAAGGGCTTTGAATAAATTGAGTTTTCTTGATGTTCCTGTTTTGGCAAGGAGTTCTTTGCTGCGATCTCCCGTTTGGAGAAGGTACTTACTCACTTCAGCGCTGGAGAAATGGGGAAAACGTGACATCACTAAGACAGCTCCACCGGCGACAAAACTGGTTGCTTGGGATGTGCCTGTCATATATCCGTATTGACTGTTGGGGAGGGTGGATAAAATATTCTCTCCAGGGGCAGCAATATCAACAGTTTCAATACCGTAGTTGCTGGATTTTAAAACTTTGAGACTTGGGTTGAGAGCTGTGACAGAAATAATATTATCCAAGGAATAATCGGCAGGGTAGTATTTGTGAAGATCAGAGTTGGATTTTTCATTACCAGCGGCAGCGACAAAGAGAATGCCTTCTTTTCGTGCGGTTTCTATAGCGTTAAATTCAGCCGCACTGTACTCTAGGCCGCCACCAGAGTAATTGATGATACGGATTCTCTCTTTATGTCCCTGTGCTTTTAGGATGCGCGACATTTTGATGATGTAGTTAATAGCACTAATCGTATTTGAGAGATTGTCTGTTTGTGGGAATCTTGGGTCGTAGTATTTGAGGGTCATGATCTTTACCTTTGGAGAGACTCCGCTAACCCCTTTGCCATTTCCACCTTGCGCGCCAATGATTCCTGAAATATGAGTTCCATGTCCATGGGTGTCTTTGAGATTATTATTGTTACTGACAAAATTCCAGCCGTGAAGGTCATCAATGTAACCATTCCCATCATCATCAATACCATTTGTTGATTTGTTACGGCCTTTTCGATCTAAGCCTGATTCTCCGGGGTTTCTCCAAAGGTTTTTCTTTAAATCTTCGTGATTGATATCAATGCCCGTGTCTATGACGGCGACAATGATTTTGTCATTTCCTTGGGAGACAGACCAAGCTCGTTTAACATCAGATTTTTGCAATCCCCATTTCTCTGACATAGCAGGGTCTGAGAGGAGAACACTGGTTTCAATGAGTCCTTTCTGGGAAATGACTTTACTACTACCCAAGGACTGCTTGCGGAGTAATCTCTGTTTGAGACTTGTCTTTTTTAGAGAGGCAAGGGGGCTGGAGAATGAGCGTGAAAAGAGAGCTTGGTGTTGGTTGTAGAAGAGTCCGCAAATAATCAGAGTGCCAATGACCGCTATTGAGATAAAAGGAGACAGCTCTGTTTTCTTTTCCATAGACACTCACTCCAATTTTTTTGTGTTTTGCCATTATTTTTCGCGTTTGTGCAGACTTCTAATAATAAGATCGGATACATGGGCTCTAACCTTAAATAAAGGGAGGCCAGTGCCAAAAGAAAAAACTTAAACACCTGTAATCACTTGATTTTACAGATGGGAAGAGGGGGAGAAATGATTTCCTCCTCAAGGGAGTGTATCGTTTCTATACGATGATGATCTGTTCTCATTTCCCAGCGATGATGTCCTCCTGTTGATATAAATATTTCCCTAAATTTTTTTAATAATTTAGGGGGTCAACAAGGGAGAAAAACGTCGGGAGTTCATTGTCGTTGTAGGCGCTGTATGCGAATTTCTAGGGAGGGGTGTGTAGAGAGCAGAGATCCGAGGGCACTCTTTGTCTTCCCAGATATTTTCAAGCTAGCCATAGCCTCGCCTTGATTGGAGATAAGTTCTTCTGTTCCAGCCAGTGCTTTTAAAGCGGAGATCATTTTGTTTTTGCCAGCGAGCTTTGCTCCACCGGCGTCGGCACGGAATTCGCGAAGACGGGAGAAGTAATTAACAACAAAGGAGCCGAGAATTCCAAAGACAATTTGAAAGAAAATAACCATAGCGATTTCTGTGAAGAACCCAACCTCTTCATCTAGCTGTGATGTGATAATATTGGTGATGATGCGGGCGAAGAACATAACAAAGGCGTTCACGATTCCTTGTATAAGAGTCATTGTCACCATGTCACCGTTGGCGATGTGGGAAATTTCGTGGCCAAGAATGGCCTCCAATTGTTCATCGTCCATTCGTTTGAGGAGTCCTGTTGAGACAGCCACAAGGGAATTCTTTTTGCTACGTCCTGTGGCGAAGGCATTGATCTCAGGACTGTCATACACTCCCACCTCTGGCATTTCGGGCAATCCCGCACGGCGGGCTAAGCGATGGGTGGTTTCTAAAAAATGACGAAACTCAGTGTGGGAATCGTGGGGGTCAATTATTTTTACTCCCATCATCCTCTTGGCCATGAATTTGGACATAAGAAGGGAGATAAAGGCGCCGCCCATACCCCAGAAAGCGCATAACCACATAAGGTAGGAGTAGTAGGAATCTTGATACATTTGATCGACGGGAATAAAGAGATTAAGTATCTGCCAGGCAATGGAGATAGTGGCAAGAACGAGGATGTTGGTAATAATAAATAAAGAAATACGCTTAAACATGTCTAAAAACTCCTTGCATGAGTGTTATCCTATTTCGATAAATTAAATAAAGCCGATAATTTGCCGACCACTATAGAATGTCTGTTATTCTTCCAATGTCAAGAGTGATCGCAGATTATAGAATAGCTAATTCAAAATCACAGGACTGTCGTTCTCTCTCTAAATTGATCTCTTTAAGGCTCTTTATCCAGAGGCGATTTTTAGCATCCCAGCTATAACCCTTGGCCTTGGCCTTGTCTTTTTCCTCAAAGCTGACAATGGCCTTAACAGTTAAATTGGGACTGGCGTTTAATTTTATAATCTCCTTGATGTCATACTGTGAGATGATTTTCAGCATCGTGAGAACATCAAAGATAGCTCTGTGGGAGTAGTAATTTAAAAACAGATGTTCTGCTGCGAGGTAACTTAATTTTTTTGAACCGATTCTCTCTGGATATGGAACATCGAGCACAGAATCAAGCCATGTTTTCTTAAGAGCCCCCTCGACGACAGGAGTGGATGGGAATTCATTGAGAGCTTTTTCGATGAAGGCCCTATCAAAGGGAGCATTGTGGGCGACAATGTAATCAGCTTGCCCCATAAGATTTGTTAGGCGACTTAAAACCTCTTCCTTTGGTTTCGCAAAGTTTTTGAGATCAGAATCCTGTATGCCTGTTATCTGAGTGATCTCTTGGGGGACGCTCTGTCCCTTTGGGAGTGCGACTAATTCAGAAAAAATAACCAGAGGTGTCTTACGATCCGTATCCCAGAGAACGGCGCCAAGTTCAATGATTTCACAGGTGTTCGCATCTAAGCCAGTGGTTTCTACATCGAGTCCTAATAAGTGCATTTTTTAAAGTCCTCTTTAAAGGTTCTGATTTTTGCATGGGGAAGTAAGCCAAAGGAGAGCAAGGTGTCGTTAAAACACTTTAGTTTCAGTTTTCCATACTCCTGTGTAAACTCTTTTTTTAGATTAAAAATTTTCAAGAATCCATGGTAATAGGCCGTCGCTTGACCGGGGCTTCTGAAAGTGTATCTTTGATATTCTAAGCCAGCCATCGTTTTAGAAACTCCCAATTCTCTGTTAAAAACAAAGAGAACTTTAGCCTTTCCAGCTTTTCCTAATTGAACCATGGGATCAAGGAAATATCTTGCAACTCTCCAGAGGTGCATCTGCAGAGCAATTAATTTTTCTTTATCTGTCAAATAGGGTTGCACCAATCTTTCAGCATAGAGCGCCCAGCCTTCAGTATTTACAGAATTTCCTGCATATCGGGCGCGAATCATTGAGATATCCCCGTTTAACATTGCACTGAATTGAAGATCATGTCCAGGTCTTCCCTCATGGGCTGTCAAGATAATCGCCGCACTTTTATAACTGAAATCATCAAAAGGAGGTTTTCCTGAAGGGGCTGTGGGAACAACAAATTCCGGCAGAACACCATTATTGTTAATAAAAGGCGGGGCATTCATATGTGGTATAGGGGCGGCCTTGCTCTCTGCTTCTCCAGCCAATCGTATTTTTAATTTCTTAGATGGGAGCGACACTAATTTATGGGTTTTAATAATCTTTTTTAACCTATCAGCTGCAGAGTGATAAAGCTGGCTCACATCATTGGCGCTTGTAACCTGTTCTAATTTTAAAAACTTAATCACTCCAAGGGGAGTGTCGTCCTTTAAATTATGTTTTTTAGCTATTTTCTTTGCAAGACGAGAGAAGGGTTCATAGAGTTTTCTGTATTCTTTTTGACCAGCTAAAATCATCTCTTCTGGATCGGTATCTACTCCATACCTTTTTAATATGAGCTTATAAATATTAAGTGGGTAGGCGGGGTCTTTTCTAGTGAGGGGGAGTATTTCTTCTTTCAAGAAACGATCATAAAGGACAACTTCAGAGCGAAATAGGCGATACTCTTTTTTCCAATCAGAGCGGCCAGTTTTTTCCAATAATTCCCGAACTCCTTTTATGTAGCTCTTCGAGTTAGAGAGATACTTTTTTATGCCATCCACATGGGGATAGAGCTTTTTTTGAAGCTTGTATTTTTTTTGATGCCTCTTTATCTCAGACCAATAGGCTCGCACAATGTTTTTCTTTCCATGACTATTGCTAGACATGTAATATTTAAATCTAGAGACGGCATCTCTTTTTCTCTTACTCGAAGATTGATCGTTCACTAATTGGAAGAGACTCTGGTAGACAGATCTACTCACTGCCGGGATTGAAATATGCCCGGCGCTTTGAAAAACTTTTAGCGATCTTAGATCTAGCTTAACCTCCTCCAAGAGAAGGAGAAAATCCATTTTCAGGTTTTTGTCTCTAGTCCCTTGAACTTTCTTCTCTAAGAGTTTTTTCCATTTTTTTAAGAGTGCGAGTTCAGCGTCTTCCAGCGCCTTAGATGGATGTATCCCCCTCGTATCAAATTCTTGATAACCCATGTAAGACCCCAGCTCTGGAGTTAATTCTGAAAAGTCCTTCGTGAATTTTTCGGCTAGGCGATCGGACTTCGTTATCCAAGAATCCCCGGCTTGAGTGGAATAACCAGCCAAGACAAGGAGCATAAAAGGGAGGAGGGAGTATTTAATTTTCACTAGAGAAGCTCCTTAGGTGTTTGCCCACTGATTTAGCACATCGGGCTTTTGTATCAGCCCCAGTGAGGTCAAAAATTTAACTTCTTATAGGGTATAAGTTATTTTTAGTCCACAAGGATTCCAAGTTTTACTGTCAAACGGCTTCACGGCAGGAAGCTATCCATAGGGAAAATTATTCAGGGTTTGCGGGGCTTTTGGACGTAGAGTGTCATTTGCCGTGGGCTAAACATCCTAAGAGTTCTTTAAGATGCCGCTTGATGGTGTTTGATTTTTTTCTCGGTGGCACGGAATATGTAGTTTCAGGGGGGATGATGGATGGAAAGGTTTTTTTTCTGATAGCGATAGCTCTGGTCTCTTTTAAAAGTCATGTCTCTCTTGGAGGTATTGATGACTATGGAGAGGTGGATGCTTATTTTAGACGAATTCAAAGGGAGGCGGATGTTGAAGATGCAAAAACTCTCACTCCCCAGGAGCGTTACCAGGAGAGATTAATTGTTTTTACGAGGGGAGAGCCCGCAGATTTTGATTCTGAGGGTTATCTTGAATTAGGGGCATTAACAGGTCAAAAGACTGTTTTCAGACAGAGTGGTGGCTTTGTCGGTGGCGGCGGTGGCTCTGGTGTTTTGAGAGGTGAGGATTTTGATTTTCTAGATTTGGTTCAATTTGATGGAAATTTTCACGATGTTAAACAGAGTCATGGAAGGCATTCTTTAAACATTGATTTAGTTTCTAAGACAGAGGGCAGTAAAGGTTCTGCCAGAAAAACTCTCAAGTTACCTCTCTATGATAACTCTGGGTTATCTAAAAAAACATTGTCAGTGCAAGTGGAGTCTGATGTTGGAGGTCGAGGGCGAGAGCTTCAGAGACTCTTTAAGAAGAGTGATCCGTTTGTCCATGCAGAGAAGGTGCTTAATTCCTTTAGTATTGCATTGGCAGTTCCATCGCTTTTATTGGGGAACATCTCTTGGCATTTCACTTCTGAAGAGCCTCGAAATGGGAGAAGGTTCAATCCGAAGGGGTTGAAAGTTGATGCTTTAGAAACGGTGGGTTATCTTCACTCTGTTCCAGTGAACGGAAAAAAGAGAACATTTGTCGTTATTTCAGTTCCCCGTTGGAACAGACTTGGTTTTTTTGGGCAGGTTGGGATGATAGTTCATGAGGCGCTGCGGGTTTATCAACTCTCATCTTCCCATCCAGATCAGAAACATCATTTTTCAGAAGATTCATTACAGAGAGCCACTTCTCTGGCGACTCTGTGTCATCCAAACAGTGAAGGTCTTCGCTATTACCTATTAGCTCTTCTGTCTACTTACAATGGATACCACGGGGGAGTGGATGGACTGGGAGTAGGTGTCACCCATGGAAAAGTCAGAGAATCTTGCCAGAGAGTTGATAGAGAAAATTAAGTCCAAGGAAACAGGTCAATACTCAGTTGATAAACCTCTGTTGGGTTTGACGTTGTGGTGACTTCCCTCTCAATCTCTTTTAAAACATTTAAAAACTTATTTCTGATTGAGTCAAAATTCTCTTGAGTTCCATTAAAGAGAACAGAGAGAGCATACTTTTGATTCTTCGTTAAACCATCAATTCTTGAGAAGGCATTTGTTTTCATTAAAGAGTGGTACGCGTGTGTGATTGATGAGTCCTTGGAGAGAAAAAAATGGTTCTTAACAATAGAGAGCTTAGGGCCGTTTCTCTTGATAAGGTTCATTGCTTCCAGGCGGGCGAGGAAGACTTCATACTGTTGGGATGAGATATTGAGCAGGTTAAGAATTAAGCTCTGATCTTCTTTGAAGGATTTTATTCCTAGAAGGAGATGTATTAATTGAAGCTGGGGGGAGAGAAAGTACTGTTCGGAGAGGGAACTTTTGGAGTTAATAATATCTGCACTGAGATGGTCTTCAGTTCTCAATTTCTTCTCTCTAAAAGCTCTGATGGATTCTTTGAGTCTCCGTCTTCGATGGGGTAAGGAACTTCTCTGGTATTTAAAGAGCAATTCAATGAATTCAATCTCATCCCCGTTAAATTCTAGGTACTCGACAAGCAAGAAGAGCTGATCCCCACTCAGATGGGACTCCTCTTTAAAAACCTTTGAGAGATAGGAGCTTTGGATGTGGCATTTCTTTGCGATCGTTCCAAAATTAAACTCAAGCCCCCTGCCCCTCTTGAGCTGAGAGGCCTGGCGGTGAAGGACTTTTCTGTAGTCATTCGTGCTGAATATATCCATAATTTATATAATACATGAATATCTCCATTTAAATAGTGAAATTATTAAATTTCCTATAATAAATTAATAAATTAATAAATAGACAGGGATAATTGCCGGTGCTACGTGTGTTTACAGAATGTAACAAAACTAGAACGGGGGGATAAAAAATGAAAAAGTTAATACTGTGTCTGTGTCTTTTAGGAATAGCCAGTCCATCGATGGCCATTGATTTCGATGGTGTTTGGGATGATATTTCCGATATAAGAAGATGTGAGAAAAAGGTTGAGGAACGGGATAATCAGATAAAGGAACAGAAGAGACACATAAGAAAAATAACAAGAAAGCTAAGAAGATCAGAGAGACAAGTGGACGAACTAAATAGAGAGATAGAAGAAAAAGACGCCATCATAAGAGATCTCCGTAGAGGCGAAGGTGTCGTTATGCACATCTGTTCATCGGAGGCTTACTATGACGGACCCTATGTGGGAAGAGCCCGAACTAAAACTGAAGCAGAAGCAAAATCCATGGGAGACTGTAGAAGAACAAGCGAAAATAAACATTGGTGCAAAATCATTTCCTGCGAAAAATACACCGAGGGAAGTTAGTTAGGATTTAATTTTTTAGTTAGGATTTATTTTATTTTAGTCGTGCTGCAAAGGCCACTCTAGGGAGTGGTCTTTTTTGATTCTTTATGACAAACATATGACAAACAAAACAATAGTGGAGTCAGTTTTTTTCTAGAGTCTCTCCCAAAAGAATCCAGCCCTTTTCTTGCTCAAACATCCGTTTGTCACCTTCCATTGCAGAGAAATGCAATGGAAGTCGCCAAGCCAAACTCGCCGAAAAGAACTGAATTCTTTTGGAAGAGACTCTAGAAAAAAAGGCCGTATTCAATCAATGGATCAATGGATCTCTTTCTATGACTGACCTCCATGTGTAACAACGCTGTTATCCATGGATAGTTTTAGAAAGAGAGCCCTCAAGATAGGTCTCTTGGGAACAGTTCCAGTATTTATCACAAAGAACCCTTTTAAAACTCCAAACTGACAATTTACGCTAGGGGGTAGACACCTTGAAAAAGCTCAGTGACCGATAGATTGATGTCTGAGCTGCCTTCTCCATGGCATAGAATATGTACTCTAGAACCTTGAAATTAACGGTATCAATCGTATCTAGGAGAGTTGATCTCCCAAGGAAATAGAACGATACCCAATAAGGAGATAAAAAATGAAAAAGCTAATACTGTGTCTGTGTTTTTTAGGAATAGCCAGTCCATCAATGGCTGGTAGGGCTGGTGATATTTTGGGTAGTACTTGGAGTAGTGGTGATAATAAAAGCGGGCATGAAGAAAAGATTAAAAAGATTAAAAAGCTGGAAAGTCAGATAGAGAAACAAAAGGGAGATATAGAAAAATTAGAGGAAAAAGTGGACAAAGTAGATGAAAGACTAGGTGCCCTCGTCAAACTCATATTCGGCTCTTCTTATAGGTAATATTTGTGGGAAAAGCCCGAACTAGAACTATAGAAGCACAAGGGATAATACTTATTTGTGCAAGATCACTTCCTGCAAAGACGACACCGAGGGAAGTTAGTTAGTTAGGTTTTAATTAGTTAGTTAAAGTTAAAATTTTTTTATTTTAGTCATGCTGCAAAGGCCACTCTAGGGAGTGGTCTTTTTTATTGAAGGTTGGCGCAATATGATGCTACGCATTTATGCGTGGAGCTTCCTTTAAAGGGAGTGATGTTTTTGGCGTTCGTTTCACTTATTTGTAAAACATGGGTGGGGCTGAAGTGGGTTTTAAGTCTTTGACAGGGATAAGCACCTAATATTGAATAGGTAGAGTCCCAAGAAGAGGGCCATTTAGTTTTTTTTTACACCTAGGAAACTATGAGCGAAGAAGAGAAAAGAAGACTAAAGCAACAGCTTTGGAGTATCGCCAATGAGCTGCGTGGCAGAATGGCTGCGGATGAATTTAGAGACTACATCCTGGGCTTTATTTTCTACAAATACTTATCTGAAAAAATGTTAAACTATGCCAACAATCTATTGAAGGAAGATTCCAAGACGTATCTCTCCCTTGATAATGATTCCCCTGAGAGCAAAGATTTGCTTGATGCAATTAAAGAACAGTCTGTTAGTAACCATGGTTATTTCTTAAAACCTTCTGAGTTATTTAGTGAAATTGCCAAACGGGGGAATGGGGATGGAAATAATTTTATTCTCGATGATTTAACGCAAATCCTACGGAATATTGAGCAGAGCACAATGGGCCATGAGTCAGAGGATGATTTTGGTGATTTGTTTGAGGATATGGATTTGGCATCCACTAAATTAGGTCGAACTGAGGCTGCTAAAAACACACTTATCGCAAAAGTGCTGTCCCACCTAGATCAAATTAATTTTGATTTAGAGAATGCCAATTCAGACGTCCTAGGTGATGCCTATGAGTATCTTATTGCTCAATTTGCAGCAGGAGCGGGCAAGAAAGCGGGTGAGTTTTACACTCCTCAGCAGGTGTCTAAAATTCTTGCCAAGATTGTAACCAATGGAAAAGCCAAATTAAAGTCAGTGTATGATCCCACTTGTGGCTCAGGCTCTTTGCTATTGCGTGTGTCTAAGGAAACCGAAGTCTCTAGCTTTTATGGCCAAGAACTAAATCGCACGACTTATAACTTGGCTCGAATGAATATGATTTTACACAACATCCATTCCCGTGACTTTAACCTTAAGCAAGAAGACACCCTTGAACACCCTCAACATATTGATGAGCGGTTTGAGGCGGTGGTGGCCAACCCCCCTTTCTCAGCTGATTGGAGTGCAAACCCTCTTCATATGAATGATGATCGGTTTTCGCAATATGGTAAGCTGGCCCCGAAGACAAAAGCTGACTTTGCTTTTGTTCAACACATGATTCACAGTCTTGATGAGAATGGAACAATGGCTGTGGTATTGCCCCATGGGGTGTTATTTCGTGGGGCATCAGAGGGTCATATTAGGAGATTTTTAATTGAAGATAGAAACTTCCTTGATGCAGTCATTGGTTTACCTGCGAATATTTTTTATGGGACAAGCATCCCCACTTGTCTCTTGGTTTTTAAAAAATGCCGTGAGGATAGTGGGAACGTTTTATTTATTGATGCCAGCAATGAATTTACTAAAGAGAAAAATCAAAATATTCTCACCGATGGGAACGTCAACAAAATCATGGAGACCTTTAAAAATAGAAAGGCCATAGAAAAATACTCCTACTTGGCCCCATTAAGCGAAATTGAGGAAAACGGTTACAATCTAAACATCCCAAGGTATGTAGACACCTTTGAAGAGGAGAAGCCCATAGACCTTGGAGCTGTCTCTAAAGATTTAAAAAGTCTAAATAAAGAAATGGAAGCCACAGATAAAGAGATCACCAAGTTTTGTGATGAGTTGGGTATTGCCACACCGTTTTAAAGGGGGGAGAGATGGATAATGAAGAATTAGATTTAACATCTTTCTCTAGAGCAGTTGAGACGTTTAGGGTGGCACTCGATGAATACACAAAAGATGAAATCAATGATTTCGTCCGCGATGCTTGTATTCAGCGGTTTAAGTATTGTTATGATTCGTCAAAAAAGATAATAAAGCGTTATTTAAAAGGGGTTGTCGATGACCCTATGGAACTTGAGAGCATAGGTTTAGCAAACTTAATTAGAGATGCTTATACAAGAGGCTTAGTTAAACATAGTTGGGATGTCTGGGATACGTACCGACTCAATCGCAATGCCACTTCCCATGGGTATGATGAGGCAACGGCCATCGGAATTGTTGAGGCATTGCCAGCCTTCTACCAAGAGGTCTTATTTTTATTAGAAAGGTTAGGCTCAAAAAATGAAACTTAAATTTGATGTCACCCCTGAAGAATTCTCCATAATAAGAGATATTTTAGAGAAGAATCTTTCCAGTCATTGCAAGGTTTGGGTATTTGGCAGTCGCGCTAAAGGCAGTGCCTTATTTAACTCGGATTTGGATGTGGCATTAGAGTGTAAAACTAAAATAGCACAAAAATTTTTAATACAATTAAAAACAGATTTTGAAGAGTCAAGACTTCCATATAAGGTGGATGTTTTAGATATAAAGAGTGTCGAACCTTATTTTAAAGAGATCATTGATAAGCAGAAAACCCCTTTTCCCCTTGAAATAAAAAATAAAGTGCCAAAATTAAGGTTTAAGGAGTTTAGTGGGGAGTGGGAAGAAAAGAAGTATGGTGAGATGTACTCTTTTTTCACAACTAATTCACTTTCAAGAGAAAACTTAAATTATGAATATGGTAAAGTAAAAAACATTCATTATGGTGACATACATACGAAATTTACAACACTCTTTGATCTTGAAAAAGAGCAAGTCCCTTTTGTGAATAAAGGGGTAGATATTTCAAAGATAAAATCTGAAAGTTATTGTTTGGAAGGTGATTTGGTAATTGCTGATGCTTCGGAAGATTATTTAGCTATCGGAAAAACTATTGAGATAATAAATTTGAATGGTGAAAAAGTAATAGCAGGGCTACATACCTTTTTAGCAAGGCCCAATAAGCACAAGATAGCATTGGGTTATATTAGCTATTTCCTACAGTCTTGGAAATTTAGAAAACAAATAATGACAATTGCTCAAGGTTCAAAAGTTTTAAGTATTTCTATACCAAGACTTTCTGCAACAAAACTAACCCTACCAACCAAACCAGAACAACAAAAAATCGCCTCATTCCTAACAGCAGTGGACAGAAAAATAGCCCACCTAAATAAAAAGAAATCCTTACTTGAGAGTTATAAAAAAGGCCTAATGCAAAAAATATTCTCACAAACCATCCGCTTCAAAACCAACGACGGCAACAATTTCCCCGATTGGGAAGAAAAGAGGTTGGGGGATACATCAGAAATAGTTGGGGGAGGCACGCCTCCAACGGGTATTAAGAAATATTGGGATGGTGATATCCAATGGTTTACACCTACAGAAATCAAGAACAAGTATGTATGTAACAGCAATCGAACTATTACGCGGGCTGGGCTAGACGCATCCTCGGCAAAGTTACTGCCCAAGGGGACTCTACTTTTTTCTAGTAGGGCTACTATTGGTGAGGTGGGAATAGCGACCCAGGAATGTACAACTAATCAAGGTTTTCAGTCCTTCATTGTTAATCAAAATCATGAGCCTGAATTTTTATATAACTGGATACTCCAAAATAAGAAGAAATTTATTAAAGGAGCTTCAGGTTCTACTTTCCTAGAAATCGGAAAGAATGAAATTAAAAGAATAGAATTAAACTTACCAATAAAACCAGAACAACAAAAAATTGCTTCATTCCTAACAGCAGTGGACAGAAAAATTGAACAATTGAATGAAAAGCAAAAATTATTTGGTGAATTTAAAAAAGCACTCCTCCAACAGATGTTTGTATAAAGGCTGGTAATGAATATGGAAAGATGTAGAAAGTGGTTAAAGTTTTTTGGGATCGGACTTATATCCCTTGTGTTAATTTACTTTCTCTGGATTTCTCTCATAGAATTATGGTGCATATTCTCCTTAGGCGATAAAGATATTAAATCTACGATAATAGGTATATTTGTCACTGCCGTTGTTTCTTTAACAGGTATTCTTATCTCTAAAAAATTAGATAGAAAAAATCAAGAACAAAAAGATCTAAGAGACCTTAGGACCCCATCCTATGAAGAGTTTATTTCTTTTGTGTTTAAAGCAATGTTTTCTGTAAAAAAAGGCAGGAAACCTATGGGTGTAGGGGAAATTAATAAAGAAATGGAAAGGTTGACCCCGTTACTTATAGCGCAAGCCTCTGAAAAAGTTCTCCTTGCGTATGAAAGATTCAGAGAAGAAGAAGATGATGAGATTGAAAGAATAAATACTATATTAAAGTTAGTTTTAATAATGAGGGAAGATTTAGGCTACACAAATAAAGGTATTTCTATTGAGACCCTCAAAAATATTTTTATAATAAAAGAGAGCGATTAAAAGACACTTAATAGAGAGACCTATGGATTCTTTTAAGAAGTTAATAAATGAAAATTCAATATATTTTGAGAAGATGGAGTATTATTTTGCGATCGCCCAAGAAGCTGAAGTAAATTTGAGAGACAACCCTGATATTTCGATAGAAAGCTGTAAATCACTTATAGAAGGAGTCTCGAAGTATATTCTTAGTGTGTTATTAGCTGAAAATTATAATGATAACACTATTTCAAGAAAGAAGTTTAAAGCCATAGTAAATACCATGTTAAAAGAGGTGGCTAAACGCAGAGGAGCCATTGATGACAACCATTTTATATCCCAATGCTTGGAGTTTGTAGGGATTTTAGGTAAAACTAGAAATGACAGGGGAGACATTTGCCATGGAAGATGCTCTCCTAAGGAAGAAGTGAGTTCTCCTGAACTAGCAAAGCTTGTTTTCAGTATGACTGATGCTGTGTTGTCATATATACTAGATATTTTTTTTCAAATAGAGGACCCTCGAATCAAAGAAGAAGAATCTTACGATCATGAATCTCTTAGGGATTTCAATGATTATTTAGATGAAGAAAATCCGTTGGATGATGGCATAAGCTATAGTAAAGCTATTTTTTATCAAGACCCCATAGCGTATAAAGTAAAATATGATAATTTCTTAGACAATCAAGAGGCCAATCAATGACAATTCAATCCGAAAATACCCTAGAGAATTTGCTTATTGAGCAGTTGGTGTCATTGGAATACGAAAAAGTGTCAGCGAACACCGAAGAGAAGCTATTGGTTAATTTAAAGACCCAGTTGGAAAAACACAACAAAACGACCTTTAGCGGGATTGAGTTTAAGCGCATTATGAACCACCTTAGCAGGGGTAGTGTTTTTGAGAAATCCAAGATTCTTAGAGACAAGTTTGTGCTTAATCGAGAAGATGGAACTAAGAGCTATATCAATTTTTTAGATAGCACACACTGGTGTCAGAACTTATTTCAAGTCACCAGTCAAGTCACCATTGAGGGGAAATACAAAAACCGTTACGATGTAACTCTTCTAATAAACGGTCTTCCCCTTGTGCAAATCGAGTTAAAGCGCAGAGGGTCAGAACTTAAAAAAGCTTTTAATCAAAATAACCGTTATCAAAGGCACTCTTTCCATGCCAATAGTGCCTTATTCGGGTATGTGCAAATATTTGTCATTTCAAATGGAGTCAATACTAAGTACTATGCCAATAATAGAGATCAATCTTTTAAACAAACTTTTTTCTGGGCTGATAAAGACAACAGAAACATAACAAACCTGAATAAATTCACAGGGAGTTTCTTAGAGAGATGTCATATCTCAAAAATGATCTGTAGATATATCGTTTTAGCCGAGAGTGATAAAAGACCTATGGTTTTGCGTCCATATCAGTACTACGCCACTGAATTGATTCTTGATAGAGTGGTTAACTCCAATAGAAATGCTTACATCTGGCACACCACGGGGAGTGGAAAAACATTAACATCATTTAAAACTTCACAGTTACTAATGAAACTTCCGCAAGTGTATAAGGTGGTCTTTGTTGTAGATAGAAAGGATTTAGATTATCAAACCACTAAAGAATTTAATAGTTTTAGCAGTGGTAGCGTGGATGGCACAGACAACACCCAAGCCCTGGTGAGACAATTCAACGATGATACAAAACTCATTGTCACCACCATCCAAAAGCTAAATACGGCGATCAGTAAAGAGCGATATCTGTCCACCATGGAAAATTTAAAAGACAAGAACATCGTATTTATTCTCGATGAATGTCATCGTTCACAATTTGGAGAGACTCACCTAAAGATTACAAAGTTTTTCGAGAAAAGCCAGATGATTGGCTTCACAGGCACGCCGATATTTGCACAAAATGCTGTTGCCAATACGATTGGCAAGCGCACCACTGCCGATCTATTTGATAAATGCCTCCATAAATATGTCATCACTGACGCGATTGCTGACGATAATGTGTTGAAATTCTCCATTGAGTATGTCGGTAGATATAGACAAAGAGAAGGCAGTGCTAATAGTATTGATATTAAAGTTGAGAATATTGACACTAAAGAGGCACTAGAATCTGATGATAGATTAGAGAAAATCACAAACTACATTATTGCAAACCATGGTCGTAAGACACATGCTAAAGATTTTAATGCCATGCTTGCTGTGAGCGGTATTTCGACACTAACAAAGTACTATGAGCTATTTAAATCAAAAAAGGAAAGGGGTGAGCATAATCTAAAAATAGCAACCATCTTTAGTTACAGTGCCAATGAGGATGATAAAGACGCTGATGGTATTCCTGAATCAGAGGGCGCAAATGTTGATGAGGCCAATATTAATCAGCACAGTCGAGATAAATTAGAGAGTTATATTGAAGATTACAACCAGTTATTTGGCACGAAGTTTACCACCAAGGAGTCGCAGAGTTATTATAACTATTATAATGACATTGCTAAACGAGTAAGAAACAGGGAAATTGATATTTTGCTAGTGATTAATATGTTTTTGACAGGTTTTGATAGCCCTACACTTAACACCCTGTATGTGGATAAAAAGTTAAAGTATCATGGACTCATTCAAGCCTTTTCACGGACCAATAGGATTGTGGCTGAAAAGAAATCCCAAGGAAATATTGTAAGTTTTAGAAATCTTAAAGAGGCCACCGATGAAGCGATCACCCTATTCTCAAATAAGGATGCCAGAGAGAAAATATTGATTCAGCCTTATGAGGAGTATGTCGAGTTGTTTAACAAAGCATTTGCAACCCTACTGGGCATAGCACCCAGTGTTAATAGCGCGGGTGCCTTAGTGACTAAGGAAGAGCAGCTAAAATTCATTAAAGCCTTTAGAGAGTTGATGCGGCTAAAGAATGTTCTCTCTGGATTTAGTGATTTTAATTTCTCAGATTTATCTATGGGAGAGCAGCAGTTCGAGGATTACAAGTCTAAGTATCTCGATTTGTATGAGGCAGTTAAGTACAGTATGGAGGATAACAGAGTATCTATACTTGATGATGTGGATTTTGAACTGGACCTCCTCCACAGAGATGAAATCAATGTGGATTATATATTGAAGCTTCTTACTGAATACAATGGAAGCACAGAAGAACAATGGGATGAGAAGAAGGAAAATATTTTTAATCTCATATCTGGCCAAGAACACTTAAGGTCTAAGAGAGAATTAATTGAAGAATTTATCGACAATAACTTAATAAATATCTCTAACGGAGATGATATTGAGACTGAGTTTAATAAATTCTGGGAGGAACAGAAATCAAAGGAACTTACTGAGTTATGCGATGAAGAGAATTTAGACAAGCCTCGCGTTAAGAGCCTTATCGAAACCTACATCTACGATCAACGTGAGCCACTGGGCGATGATATCGCTAAAACACTACAAACCAAATTCAAATTACTAGAGCGACAAAAAGTGATCTCAAGGGTCCTTAATATGCTCATGAAGCATATTGAAAAATTCTATAACGCAAAGACCTGATTACTCCTAAAAAAAAGTCGAAGCCCAAACTGAGGCAGGGTCAAAGTTTATGGAGATATGCAAGAAAATAGTCACAGATACTATTTAGGTGTCATTATTTTTTATATCTACTGGGTTAGACCAAATTTTTTCTAAATTTACAGTGTCGCTATTTGGCTGATTAGCTTTATCTAAGAGATCTATAGTGGTCTTCACAGGTAAATTTGTTGCTACTCCAGCAAAAAAACAACTTCCAACTGATAAAATAGGTATGGATTCAAAAGATAGCTTGTCTAAGTAAGCAACGGCTTTATGAATTGCATTTATATCAGAATCATTTAATAATTTGTGAATGAAATAATTATGCAACTGTGAAATCATTGTGGTTGATATATCCTGTGGCCTCTGGCTGGCGATGGTTAAAAATGTATTAAATTTTCTACCCTCTTTGATAATCTCCTCAAATATTTCTAATCTGTAATCTTTCCAACTTTCGCTCTCTCGTGCTGATTTATCCGATAGGATATTGTGAGCTTCATCAATGATCAAATGTAATGATTTTTCTTTAAAATCTTTGTCTGCCTTATGAGTTTCATATAATTTTTTGATTATCAACAATGGCAATGTTTTTTTGATTTCTGTATTAACATCCTTCAAGTTAATAATGATTAAGTTTTTTTTATCAAAGATATCGGAGTCACTTCCTGTATTTAAAACTTTTTCAATATCTTTTTGCTTGCTCTTTAGTTTGTTGATAGCTGGCGCAATATGGTCATTTTGAGCTTTATCATTATAAACGTCATAAATTATTTGCAAATACAGGAAATGTATAAATTTTGATATAGAATCTTTTGGGAACTCATAAGTGTCAATTCTTCTATATATGTCTAACTCTTCAATATCATTATCAACTAGCTTGTGTCGGGGGTTACCATAATTATTTGGAATAAACCCTTTAGGATCTACTCCTGATCCACCACCATGCCATTCTAATCTAGCAAATATTTCTTCATCAGTTTTTTTTATTATATTTTCGAAATAGTCAAGTAATGTAAAAGCCTTATCTTTTAAGATCATGCGGTAGATTTTTTTTAGCTCAGATCTTAATGAATTTTTGAAATGGTTTAAAGATTCGTTATGCACTTTGTGTACACGTTTATATAATCTGATAGTTCTTTCTATAAAAGGCTTCTGTGTTTTTTCTGTTGCATTTGCTAAAATTGAAAGTAACTCAATGTCAATTAAATCTTTTTCATGTAATGGAATTTTATCTTCCCCGTTCTCTGTTGCTGTGCTTAGAGTATAAACTTTTTTATTCTCTGTGATAATTTGATCTTGGTCCTCATCCTCATCTTTTCCACCATACTCGCCGTTAAAATCTATAATTACAAACCGAGATTTTTCCTTAAAATCGTCACGTTCCTCCATGAGCTTAAAAAGTTCATAGTATATTTTTGCTAGAGTATGGGATTTCCCACTTCCAGTATTACCAAAAATACCGATGTGGCTTGCAAATAGTTGGTTAATAGATACTTTTATTTTTTGTGCAGGTTCATCTGACAGAGAGCCGATAGTAATCGTTTTTTCATCTTCTCTATGGAACTGATGCAGTTGACGAAATTCATCTCTGTCGAGTAAATAACAATCATTGTCAACAAGTGGCATTTCTTTTATACCTTGCCTAAACTTACTTCCTTCAAAATAACCAGCTAATGAAACTTCTAAAAACCGCTCAATATTATCCTCTTCCTTGTTATATTCTTTATGAGTAACTGCTTTAGTCCCTATAGATTCACCTTCAATTTTACCAATAATATTAGTAAATCCCTTGGTTATTTTAATGTAACTATTAACGGAGATATTTTTTAAGACTTGACCATCAAATAAGAGATGAGATGCATTTTTGTTTTTATTAACCTTAATTCTAACAGATCTACCAGAGATGGAGTGGACTGAGCCAACTATAAAAACTGACTCCCTCTTTAATTGACTCTTGACATCACGCATCGCTGCTATCCTCTTTTGTGGCATTCATTTTTTTAAATATTTGATCAGTTATTCTTTCTAAACCATAGTTATCTCCATTTTTAGGTGCGATAATTTTTATATTATGATTTTTTGATGTCTCCATTAATTCGTTAAGATATGCTCCACTGTCCTCTGAATAAGAAAAAACATACACTTGCAACGTTGGATTTGATCTTGCTGCTCTTTTCGTGATCTCTTTAATATGTTGGTCCTTCATTGAGAAACCAATGACAAATAGGACAGAATTTTCTTTCTCCAATTCATTAGAATATGAGCGTAACAGTTCATAGTAGTATTTGTTTAAAACTGTCTCAGAGAACTTAGTCTCTTCAGGGTTAACAACAAGGATCTTTTTTTGATATTCTTTTAGGAAAGTTCTTTTTTTCTTTATTAAAGAACGCTCAAAATGAGACAAGTCTGAAGATAAATATATTTTCCTATTCTCATTGTTGAGATCAGACTCGTTATATTTCCAATTAACAGAGCCGTGAATTTTAAAAATATTAAATATAGGGATTTCAGAACGTTTATCAAAATGTTGACTTCTTTGTATAATTGATTGCTTAAAATTACTCAAATCAAAAACAGGGTTCATTTTACCTAGAAAGCCATCATTATAATGAATTTCTAAATCTTCTAATACTTTTTCAAAAAAAATATCAATATTTGTCGTGAATATATTTACCTGTCGTCCTATTACAGTTGTTTTTCTATCTAGAATGAGCTTTGATAGAGTCGTAAGGAAATTCATATAGTTCCTGTACGTTATCCATAAGCTTATCTTGTTGGGCTCAGCTTCTTCTTGTAATTTATCGTGTCTATATTTAGAGCAGGGCTCTTTGAAATCATATGAAATTATATATTTATTTGGAAGCATCACTTTTTCAAAATACTCTTTGTATTTATCTGATTTTTCGACTGCCTTTTTTGCGTTATTTATATCGTGCTCAATATTATTTAACGTCGGAAGGCATGGCTGAGATATGCCTGATCCCATTAAGAAATTAATATTTGCACTAGCAAATATGTCTTTGAACCTTGGCAATAAATGCTCTAATTCATCTTGAGTATTATCCTCGTCACTCACTTGAACCACCTTTCTGTTGTTTTCATAAAATAAAAAGAGACCAAAATTTTAATGACACAATTCAAAAAATAAATTGCCATCAGATAAAAATCTGTTAAATAATTAGGATAACTAAGGCTAAAAAGATAATTTCTATTAAATAAAAAATAGAGAGCGTTAAAGAAAGAATTGCACTAATCCATTTGTTGTTTTTTCTAGTTAATTCAGAGAGGGTGTTCATTTTAAAATTGGTGGTTTCTTGCTTGCGGACATCATCATAGATACATCTAAAAAACCTTTCTTGCCAAAGAAAATAACCATCTAGTATCCAGAACCCTAGTATCGGGATAAAAAAACAAGTTAAAATATAAGAAGAGTTATCTTGTTTTGATATGAGTAAAATAGCCCCAGTAAGAAGCCCCATACTCCATGATTTTATATAAAAAGAATTTTGAGCGAGCCTGTTTATGATGCCTTGTATGAACTCTAAATGTTTTATTACCATCTCATTATCAGTCACTTCAAACCTCTTTACAAAGATCGTACTCTTCTTTTTTATCTCTTATACTGATGGCCTTATTTATATAACAATCTGTATCATTAATAAAATCCTTCCATTCAATACTTTTAATGTATGAACCTTTCCTATATTTACAATGTTTACACCTAGCTGTATGTTTCTTTTTTCGATTGAACATATTATTCTTTAAAATTCCGAATAAACGACTTGTTCTAAGAGTTCGAAGATTACAGTGGGCGCAAGTATTTTCTCTGATAAAGTAAGCATATTCTTCATTTGAGTCAGGTAAAACAACAGCAAGTATAGCATTAGTTTGGCTTGTCACGTCGTTTCTGGTAACCTTTTTTAATGAATAAGCTATCTCCCAAGGAATCCATTGATCATCTTCAGGCTTAGAATCTTCTTTCATATTTGGGGATATCAAAACGATAGTTACGCTGCTATCATAAATCTTATCTTTTAAGCGAGATTCAATAGTTTCATCCTTAAAATGACTTAGATCCTCATTGCCTTCTCCTTTATAAATGTCATTAGTAAAACAGTTCTCCTCAAGATAATCTACGTAATCACGGGCAGTGCCATGACGTCCTTCTGGTAATTTGTAAACATCGTTATCGCGATATTTATATGAAACAAATATTTTTCGCGCCATTTCATCGCTCCGTTTTTATTTTACTGTTTTGCCTGTGAATCTCAACCTTTGAGTGTTTGCTTGATATTACATGCCCAGCTGCATTCCCACCAGAATATTATTGAAATTCCATAGGAGTGTCTCTTTTCAGTGCAAGGTTTTATTGGAGAATCGTCATTGCAGGAACACAGTATGAATATCGAAATTGAAACGGGTGCTAGGGAAACACCAAGACGCCTCATATTGATATTAAAAGCAACCCTGCACACAGAGGGGAATAGTTATTAAGGCATCTCTACTTTTATCCGATGAATCTAGGGTGAGAGTTGTTAGTTGATTTGGGAGAGAGAGTTAGATGTTTTCTAGGAAAGTTTTAATGGGGTTGTTTTTAAGTCTTTTTTTTGGATTTGTTGTGTTTGCAGATCTTAAGGAGACTGAGGTCACTCAAAAAGATCCCCTACAAGGTGATGTGGGGGCTCAGTATCATTTAGGGCTTATGTACTATGGCGGGCAAGGGATTCCAAGGAATCATAAAACAGCTAGAGGTTTGTTCAAAAAAGCGGCCCTTCAAGGTTATGCTCCAGCTCAGAATAGCTTAGGGATTATGTACAATAGAGGGCATGGCGTCCTAAAGAATTATAAAAAAGCGGCGGCTTTGTACAGAAAGGCAGCCCTCCAAGGCTTTGTTCAAGCTCAGTATAATTTAGGGGTTATGTACTACAATGGGCAAGGCGTTCCAAAGAATTATAAAAAAGCGGCGGCTTTGTACAGAAAGGCAGCCCTCCAAGGCTTTGTTCGAGCTCAGTATAATTTAGGGGTCATGCACTATGCTGGGGAAGGTGTTCCAAAGAGTTATAAGAAAGCCATCGGTTTGTACAAAAAGTTAGACCTTCAAGGTTATGCTCAAGCTCAGTACAATTTAGGGGTGATGCACTATAGTGGGGAAGGCGTTCCAAAGAATTATAAAAAAGCGATGGCTTTGTACAGAAAAGCAGCCCTCCAAGGTCATGCTCCAGCTCAGTATAATTTAGGGTCCATGCACTATGGTGGGCAAGGCGTTCCAAAGAATTATAAAACAGCCGCAGGTTGGTACAAAAAATCAGCTCTCCAAGGCGATCCCAAATCTCAGTATAATCTAGGGGTGATGCATATTGAAGGGCAGGGCGTTTCAGAGAACTATATCACAGGCTATGCTTGGCTATTTATAGCTGCATCAAGAAAGTATCCGGCGGCGAGTCATCTTTTAAATATTTTAGAAAAGGAAATGACAAAGTCACAGATAGTTAATGCTCAGAAGCTACTCTCAAAATTAAAGTCAAAGTCCAGAAATTTGAATTCTCTAAAATAAAATATTAATTGATCCTTCTTGAACATCTGGGGGTGGGTTGTTCCGACTGAGTGATATATCAAAAAAAAGAGGATTTCTCGGGGAAATATTGGATAAAAGAAGTTTATGACAAAAGCCCCCCCTTGGGCGACTAAAGGTGAATATTAAGGGTTAGTGGCAAGTTATGCAAAATCTTTTTGAGTGTTTCTCCTGTAATGT
The DNA here is from genome assembly GCA_965217115.1 of Bdellovibrionales bacterium. GTDB lineage: Bacteria > Bdellovibrionota > Bdellovibrionia > Bdellovibrionales > CAYMLA01. Next base: position 2,133,947 of record OZ244239.1, read on the forward strand.
TTGTGTACCCCTCGGCTTCATACCTAGAGATCATTCTTACTGGCACATCGACTTTTCTTGCGAAAGCCTCCTTTGTTAAGTTTTCTGCAATTCTATATTTGATAGGTAATAACAAGATTTCTTCAGGCGTATCTATTTTTATTGCTTTAAGCCCTTTAGAGCAAAGTTTTTCATACTCAGAGACATCATCTTCAAGTTTTTGCTTCAGAGCTTCTGTTTGGATAACAGAGGATTTTGCAAGAATATTTTTCGCTGATTTTCTCATTTCAATAAGAGACTCAGATAAAGAATCAATTTTTTTCTTAGCTGCATTTAGTTGTCGATCACTTGTAATCATAATGCACTCCTTAAAGGTTTATTTGAATAATGCCTTTGGCCTCGCCATTTTTGTTAGTTTGAAAAAAATCAGGAAAAGGTTTGTTTGTACTTTTCTCCTTCTGTTCTGCAATAAAAAAGTCTAAACTATATTCTTTTAGAATGTTCTCTCTACATATTTGAGACTCTTCGGCAGAGCTAAAGTTCCAGAAGCTTTCATCGAGTAAATGTAGATTTTCTTCTTTCACTCCATTGATCTCCCAACAACCATCAATATCATTTGGTACCCCCTTAGCTGTGGTGAAACTTCCATGTTTCCACGATTTTTTACCCACAGACTCTGCGGAAGAGGCACTTTTTTTATTTCTATCAGATGCTCCAAATTTCATTATAGGCTTTTTCCGACAAGTACTTAGTTCTCTCTAGAATCTTTTCTTTTGACCATTCGGGAGCCTCAAGAATATTTTTCTCGAAATGGGGATATTTGCTTACAAATATTTCTTTTTTATCAATAAAAGATTTATTCTTAAGTTCCTCGCTATTATCTTTAGCTGTAACAAAGACAAGATTTCCAATATTAGCTTTATCGTTCATAGGCAGATCATCAACACTCTGAGAAGCAATATGCTCAATTGTCATTAAACTGTAGTCTAGAGGTGTTCCTCTTCGAGAAGCTTCGTCAAATTTCCTCAAAATATATTGAATTATTTTTTTATCTTTAGTAAATTTATCTGAATATTTTAGATCAGCAAATGCAAGCTCAAACTCCTCATATGTTGGCTTATCCTGAGCTAACTTATTTTTAACATTATTTAAAACTGCGACCTTTTCTTGTTCATCTGGAGCGTGCCTTAGCTCTCTTGCTTTTTTAGCATAGTAAGATGAAAGACCACCTGAAGAACGCTGTGAGGTAACTGCATTGTGCATGAAGTGAAACTTTTCAATATAGTTAATGTATTTTTTTGCGTTTTTTAAGTTTATTTTTGTTGCATAATATTCAGCTAATATTGCAAGAACTATTGGCAATGGTTGTCTAACCTTAAAAACAGACAATGCTTCTAAGGATCTTTTTAAATTTTCTTCTTCATTAGTCCACTCCATATACGTTGGTTCATATATAGCTCTGTAATATTTAGACTCAATTAGCATTGCTTCTAAATGTTCTGATACATTTTCTGAATTGACGTTGTTTTTAAATTCTTTAAAAAGTTTCTTTTGTGTTGTGTATGTTTCTTTAGATAACCAGTAGTGGTAAATGAAAGTATTTATATCAATATCTATTTTTGAGGTTTGAATATTCCCGAGCATTTCCTTCCACTTGTCACGTACTCGATCCAATGTTTCTGTTTCACTTCTTAAAAGTTTTGTAATATGGTTTTTCACTAAGTCTGATGGCTGTAGATCTTTTCCACGCGTATTCAATGTTTCAAATATAATATACGCGTCATCTTCATTATCAAGTTCAATAAATATTACTTTTAATCTAACAACCTGATCTCTTAAAGCCTTCAGATAATTAATTTTTTCTTTATCTGATTCAAAGTCATTAAGTTCACTACGAATTAAGCCTTTAAGAAGTTCAAAAGCATCTCTTAAAGCTTTTTCTTCATCTGTTATTGAGGTCATATTTTCATTATTATTAAAGCTTTGAATGCATTTATGAAAGTATGGATAAGACATTTCTGTCTGCAGAATAAACTGATCTTTATTATCCAGATCTTTTTTCATGATAAGTCGCTGAATGCCCTTCGCTAATTCTTCATTGTCTAAAATCTTTAAATGATCTCGAATCGCAGAGAATATTAAAGTTAAAGATGTTAATCTTTGCTGGCCGTCTACAATCCCAAATAAACTTTGTTGCTTTTTGAAAACGACCATTGAACCAATGAAATATTCATTATCTGCTCTGTTCGTAATATCTGCCCAAAACTCTACTACATTATCTTTTTCCCAAGAGTATGGTCTTTGAAAGCGAGGTATTTGGTAAAAGCCACTTTCCAAAATTGATTTTATATCTTTATCTATGCTTGAAACTTTCATTGTTGAATTAGCCCCCATACTCTTTTGGAAGTTCTTTCGTAAAATTAACTTGAAACTCATCTTTATTATAGTTAGGAATAAGCTTCAAATTTTTTGAGTTTACTTTGTCATCAAAAAACTGTTTTCTAATTTCTTTACCAAGAAGTTCACCAATAGCAGAAGGGACAGCGTTTCCAATTTGCTTTTGAACATTAGAGTTCCCGCCTAATATTTCCACATCATCAGGAAAAGTTTGAATTCTGGCCATTTCTCTCATTGTGAGTCTTCTGTTATTCCAATGAAAAGGGCCGATAGCTGTTCCTGGTTGTGCTTGAATTGTCCAACTTGGTTTATCCGGGTGAAGTTTTAATAAGAAACTCCAATATCTTGAACGCCATTTAAAGAGTGGTTGTCCATTCCCCCTTTCGGTATGGAAAAGATAATTTTCTCCGGGAGGTATTGAAGGTAGCAATGCGCCCCATTTTCCTCCAACTTCTGATTCGTGATGAGTTTCCTCTTCTGGTACAAGATCACCAATTGCATCCCAAGCCGTTCTGAAAGTTTTGCCTCCAATTGCAAGCATTGGATTGTCATCATCTTTAGGAAAGAAACGAGCTTTTGGAAAATCAAATTCGTAACCATCTCTTGAACCAATAATGAAAACACGTTCTCTGATCTGAGACACACCAAAATGAGCTGTGTTTATTACTTTCCATTTAAAAGTGTAATTTACATCATTTCGTTCATTGATTTCTTTAATTGTATTTTCAAGGTAGCGAAGACCTTCATCTTTTCCCTTATAAGCAAGGCCAAAGACATTTTCTAATATAAAAGCATGAGGAAGAGTATCTTCTAAAACTCGCATATATTGATTAAGGGTATTTGATCTAGGGTCTTTCAATCTTTTAGCATCACCATCTCTCCAATACCCAGATTTTGAAAAAGGTTGGCATGGTGGTCCACCAATTAAAAGTCCAGCGTCGCCTCTTTTAAGCTTGGCTGCTTCTAAAATAGTTGCACTATCTACATTTTCAATTCTATCTTCAATAATAGGCCAGTTACGATTATGTCTTAATGTTTTACAACACCACTTATCCATTTCAACTGCAACAGCAGTATTAAAACCTGCAGCTTCAACTCCGTAGTCGAGTCCTCCTGCACCTGTATAAAGACTAATTACTTTCTTGAGATTTTTTTTACTCATTAGTTGTACCTATTCCTTTAAAAATATTTTAACATTAAGTAAATTATTGAAAACTAGTAAAATTGTGCGACGGAAATAATGTATTGTCAATACACGAGAATAAAATGCTGAAATTTAATTTAAAAAATGCAATGCAAGCTTATGAGGCAAAGACGGGCCTTCACCTAACCTATGAAGAACTAGGGCAAATGACTAGCATTTCATCAGATACTTTGAAGTCTATCGCTACTCGGCCAGGCTACAACGCGACGCTCAAAATGATTTCAGATATTGCTTCTGTACTCAATATTGACCCAATAAAATATTTTGAATGGAAAATGGATAATAATGGCGAATAACAATATAACACTAGCAAAATTAACTGGATTATCAGAACAAGACCTTGCAGAAGTTTTTGCTAAAAATCCTCGCGCCTATATGGCTGTAAAGGGAGCTGTTGCTGAAAAGCACCTAGAGAAGCTTCTTCTAGAATATCAAGCAAACGGGAAGATTAAATGCTTTACGACGGCAAGTGGTGACTTCGATAAGGATTTCTATGTCATTCTTAACGATGGTAAAAAAATATCACTAGAATGCAAAAATATTCAAGTTCTAAGCACATCAAACAAAACTCTAGTATCACAATATATTAACTTTCTAATTGATAACAGTTACCTTGATGAGAGCTGGCTAAAAGGGACTATAAACAATTTAATTAAAAGTGGTGGTATTTTGCTTGAGCCAGACTCTAAAGACTCAATTGATTCTTTAGAGGATATATTTAAATTAATCCTAAGCCAAAAGACTAAAACGACAGACAAAGTATATAAATCATTCCCTCAAGACCTTCGTGAATCAGGTGTTCCTAGATATGAGTTTAGCTCTTTGCTAGTTAAAGAAAGTGACGCTCTTGTAAATGATATTGATACATTTATTACTCAGTTTGATGATCATCCGTTATCTATTGATTTTCAAAGAACAAGAAATTCTACCGATGATGATGGTGATACCAAGAAACAAAGATTCTATTGTCTTGATGAGATAGATGTTGTTGGGGCCTGCCTCTTTTCAAGAACAATGAAGTGGCAATTTGTCTTTGGACACTCTAGACATTTCGCAATTCATAAAAAATACGAAGATCGCTATGCTAATAAGCTTCTTATTGAACCTGGTAAATGGTCATCAGACTTAATCTCTTCTCTATCAATTAAATAGGTTTCATAGATTCCCCTCCACTTAAGTACGAGAGGTGAATTTATGAAACAAAATAAAATTAATGCAATATTGAAAATCAGACCCAACCTGCTTATGACCTTAGAAGTCTTGAGGTATTTGCTACTTATTTTCAATGCATTAGAGGTATATTTTTGGGACTTTAATCTAAAATTGAATTTTCTTATCATCCAAACCTTTGGAAGAAAAAAAATAGTAGAGGGCTTACCTATTAAGCATTTTTGTTTTAACTCACCTCAGCCTTTAGTTCAGTTCAGTTTAATTAAGTTTAACCGATATGCTTTACAAGGATAAAAATTCAAGGAGACATTCATGAAAATTATAATACTCTTAACTTTAAGTCTCAGCTTAATTTCTTGTGCTGGAACGAAATTGGAAACCTCTGTTACAAAAAATACTAACGCAAAAAGAGGTCCTTCTAGCCCGGAGAATGCACCAGAGCTTGGTCGTACAAGTGTAATGCAAGGATCAAACATCTACAGTTATAGCCGACCTATAAATATGAACCCTATTATAGCTAATATCACTTCTAGCGATGGGGGGCCAGTTCTTACGAGGTGGAGAATGCCAGAAAAAATTGATAGGGTTTGGACAGCAAAATTAGATTGGATGAAAATTAAAAAAAACGGACCTAGGTCCTTATTTAGAACTATCAAAATAACTGGAGCAGAAGAAATATCTCTAGTTTTAGATACTGGCATTATATATGCCAATATTAACCACAGGAGAGTAAAAATTGGACAAACGACAAGCCATCTTTTTGGTAGAGGAGAGACTCATTTTGATCAAGGGTACATACTAACTTGGCCTGTAGAGGTTAAGGACAAAGAGGATCAATTAGTTTTTAGAGAGCCACTTTTTTAGGACGAGTCATTTACTTTAAGTTAGCAGTTTAACCTAAAATGACCAATGGGTCATAATCGCCGGGAAATAAGAGTGGGTCATAATCGCCGGGATATAACACTAGTCAAAAGGTTAGTTTGATTTAGTTTAAATAATCCGATAAACTCTTAGGAAGGTAGATACAATATAAAAAAATGTGAGGGCTTTACTATGAAAATAATTATACTGTCTCTGTTAGGCTTAAGTTTTGTTGCCTGTTCGGGAGTAGGGAGCAAAACAGCATCTGTTACACCGAAGAGAAACATAGCAAATACTGGCCTTGAAGAACACGTTTCGACACTACCAGAGAGTCCCCATAAAAGAAGCAAAAGTACTAAAATAGCCCTTGTTGATTGTTATAGTGCTGGCAAAAAAACTGTTAAAATTGCCAAAAAATTTATTGCCATTGAAAGTCATACCTATAATAAAGACAATAGTTTTTCTGTAGATGGATTCCCTTTTTTAATATCAAATATTCTTAAAAACGATGATGGTGTATTTCGCTCTAGAAACGGACGTACCTTATCTGCTGGAGCTTATTTGATGGCGACTAATAAAAATATTAGGGTAAGATACATGTGTGGTTCAGGTAGTATAGAATGGTTTGGAGACATTGCGACCTTTTATAATAGGGCTAAAGGGTTTTATAGGGCTAGAGGAGGGTTTTATGGTGCAGATATGATGTTACTTGAAGACGATTTAATAAAACAAGGATTGACCAGGGAGAGTATTAAAGATTGGGATGATTAAATCTCCTTTAACCAATGGGTCATAATCTCTGGAAAATAAAAGTGGGTCACATAATCGCCGGGATATAACAAAGAATGTCTGTCCCTAGATAAATAATCAGACCCTAGCCGACAAGGCTAGGAGATCCTCTTGTGTGTACACACTCGATAGTTTTATAATAACCCTCTAAAGAGCGCCGTTGTCTCTACATCGGCGCCGAGTTAATATAGACGGTTTGAGATAAAATCATTAGCTTATTGAATATTGAAAAGGTCAATGCTTAAGCAAGCTAATTCCTCTGGTGTCGTTGTATCAATAACTCCACTGACCTCTTGTACTGTGTTTAGCAGTATCGCTTTAATTTTTTTTAAATCTTTCTTTGAAACAGTTAAAGGTGCTGTGAAGAAGAGCTCTCTATTTGAAGCTTTTTCGAGTTTTTCAATAGCTTTTAAACGCCAGTTTATATGATGTCGATTTATTAAAATTGAGTCCCTGTCTAAGTGCGTTTTAGAAATACCTTGAGATAATTTACCATCAACTTCAAGACATAACCCTGAGGAATTAAGAAATTTTAGAACCTTTGATAAATCTTTTTTGTTAATATTAAAAAGCTGTTCTATATCATCAATAGAGCTTACCGTTTCAAGAGATGTTGCAAGCCATACGGCCATGAACCTCCAGTCAGAATAATATTGTGATTTCTGTTGTTCTGTTAACTCAACAGATTTTTTAATTCTAGACTTTACTGTAAAATATTTATCTTTTATCTGTTGAAGAATTGATTGATAGTACTCTTTAAGTTCCACTGTTCCAGATCGGGAATGATTTATAAGCACCATAAAGTAATCTCTATCATTTTCCGTTAGTCCAAAGTAGTCACATACCTTAAAAGCTTGCTCCACTGAAAACTCTTTAGAACCACTTAAGACTTGAGAGATTAAACTCGTATGGACATTTAAATACTTAGAGATGCGTAAAAACTCGCCTCGGCCATTTTTTGGCAGTGATGATATTCTATAGTTTAAATAATTTTTATAATTATCAAATTGGTATATAGAGTCCATTTGCAAAGTTTACCATTTGGTATTCAAAAAGCAATATTAAATACGGAATAAATCTAATTTTTATGAAGCAAAGGTGTGATATTTACTTCAGCGGTAAGGCAGATTTTTTGACGTCTTACATAGATAATAGTATAAACATTTTACCTTGGGAGGCTAATAATGAAGCTATTACTTTTATCATTTATTTTTCCTTTAATTTTAAACTCTTACGCATGGGCTGATGCTGGATCAATGGGTTCTGGCGGAGGAATGGTGGTTGATTGTAATGGTTCAATTGAGCTTCTTGATGTTTTTGAAGCAAAGAAAAACATTAAACTCAAAATAATGCCTAGCTCAGAAAACACTCTTGATGACTACATTACTATCTATGTGAATAAGGCGAGACTTCAAAACCAGCTAAATGCAGGCAATGAGGAGTGGTGGAAGCGTCATTTTCATGAAAAATTTTACAAGGTTAAAAAGCTAATTAACTGGCATACTAGTACAGAGGAGCTACCATCGACAGGTGATGTTGGGAAAACTTATGGTGTTCCTAATAATTGCACAATCAGACAGGTTGCTATCTTCACAGACAAAAAACATCATATGATCATCGACAAAAACCTATGGAATCGTATGAGCCATCTTTCTCGTGCAGCATTACTGGGGCATGAGGAATTTTATTTTTATCAAAGACAGCTTGGGGACACAACCTCGGAAAATACGCGTTCATATGTTGGACAGGTTATCGCAAATGCAGGTTCAATACCTGTATTAGATGGCAAAGATGAATATTCTTACTTTTGTAGAGCTAGGAATGGAAGTCTTCCCGTAATTGGAAAGACTGATTTTTACTTAAATATAAAAGAAGTCATTTGGGGAGATATGTTTCTTGGTTCGACACTTGAGTTTCAATTCACTCACTTACTTGGAAATGATCTCCTCGTTAGAAGTCGGGCTAGTATGGCTAAGTTGCCCGTTAAGTTAGATATTGATATTTATGGATTATCACTTAGGGAAGGTGAATCTGTAAAGAAGAGAGTTTATCTTGATACTGTTCATTCCCATTCTCACTCTCAAAGTCTCTATGTTGAATTTAAAATGATGAAAGGCCAACCTGCCGTGATAACTTTTTACAAAGGTGATGAAGAGCTTGGAACTGTTGATGTGAGAAACTGTTCTCACAGATAAAAAAAATGGACTGCGCCCTTTAGATGGGATCGCTTTCCACCAAAGTTACAAAATAGGTCTATTAGCGGGTTTAATATCTAAAACATCTTTTTTTAAATTCACTCGGTGGACGATATCCAAGCGCCGAGTGAAGCCTTTTCTTTTGATAAAGCTACCTATATCCATTGAGATTTCCTACGATGGGTCGAACTTCTTCCTTTAAAATACTTGATACAAAGTGATCTTTGCCTTTAAGCCTCTTTTTTTAAAGAATTTCAAAAAATAAAGAAAATTTAAACTGGAGCGGGTGATGGGATTCGAACCCACGGCCTCAACCTTGGCAAGGTTGCGCTCTAGCCAGCTGAGCTACACCCGCAGATGGATAAAGAAAAAATAAAGGTACTTCATGGACTGTGAGACTGTCAAATATTGTTTTAATGGCGGCGGGCGGGTGGGCGCGGGGGCAGGTGAGGTGAAGTGAGGTGAGATGAGGGACTATAGACTCTTGGGGGATTAGCTCGGGGTGTTTTGGTTTTGCCAAAAGCCCAGTTGTTTTTTGCCCTTGCGCTCAGGGTGGAGTTGGTAGTGGTGGGCACAGTTCTTTGAACAAGTGACAGACTTGAATTCTAACTCTAAACATCCCTTGCAAATATGGGTGAAACTGTCACAGCGCTGACACTGGATGCTCTCTTCAGCGGGGTCGCCACAGTGGGGGCATAAAGAAAAAAGCTGGGAGGGCCGCAGCTCTTGATCCACGGCAACCCGATGGTCAAAAACATAACACTCCCCCTCAAACTGATCGTTAGGGAACTGCTCTATGTAATTAAGAATCCCGCCATCGAGTTGATGGACATTCTTAAACCCCTGCTGTTGTAATTCCAAGAGCCCCTTTTCACAGCGGATACCGCCCGTGCAGTACATCAGAATTTTTTGATCCTTAGGGAGGTTTTTCTCTCTGACGAAATTAGGGAAATCAGTGAATTGATCAATGTGGGGATCAATGGCCTGTTTGAATTTTCCCAGCTTTGTCTCGTAGTGATTGCGAGTGTCGAACAAGAGAAAATCTTTTTCATTTTTAAGAACGGAATTCCACTTCTCTGGTGAGAGATGGTGGGCCTTTTTATTATCTGGTTTTAATTCAGCAGTGTTCAAGGTCACAATCTCTTCGCGCACTTTGCAAATGAGACGGTGAAACGGATTGAAGTCAGAGAGACTGTCTTTGAAATGCAAGGACTCCCCTTTGACCAACTGACGGATGTATTTTTTGACCTCTTTAATGGATTCATCAGATCCACAGATCGTTGAATTCAGCCCCTCAGTGGCGAGAATGAAAAGACCTCGAATCTGTAGGGATTTGCAAAAATCGAGCAAGTCCTTCCTGATCCCATCAATCTGGTCCCCGGGGAAGGGGGTGAATTTATAAAATGTCGTGATGTGGTATTGGTTTTTCTCCATAGGTCTATGTATTTACTTGATTCATCCCATTGAGGTCAAGGGTTCGGGAAGAATAAGAAGGGAGAGCGCCATGGTGTAAACCCCCTTTTAGAATCACGGGTTTTTTGCCAAAACCAATTCAAACAATTGAATTAAAAGAATAAATTGGTTATTAACTCAAAGGCGAGGGCGCGATTGGCGCCCCCTAGAGTTGGAGTTTTTATGTCAGTGCAAGGGGAAATTCAGAGGAGAAGAACTTTTGCGATTATCTCCCATCCAGATGCGGGAAAAACCACGTTGACAGAGAAGCTGCTCTACCACGGCGGAGCCATTCACGCGACGGGTGAGGTCAAGGGCAAGGGCGGAACGCGGGCGGCTAAATCTGATTGGATGAAATTAGAACAGGAGAAGGGAATCTCCATCACCTCCAGCGTGATGCAATTTGATTACAATGGACATAGAATTAATCTTCTAGACACTCCCGGACATAAAGACTTTGGGGAAGACACCTACCGAACCCTTATGGCCGCCGATTGCGCAATTATGTTGATAGACGTGGCCAAGGGAGTTGAGGAGAGAACAAAACAACTCTATGAAGTTTGTCGCTATCGCCAAGTCCCCGTGTTTACGTTCATTAACAAATGCGACCGAGATGGGGTGGCCCCCCTGGATTTGATTGATGATGTGGAGAACACTTTGAATATGAAGTGCTATCCCGTGACCTGGCCCATAGGTACGGGGGATCTCTTTAAAGGAATTTACAATCGCTTCAGCAAAGAGCTCATGCTCTATGATCAACGCAGAGATGATGTCCATGAGTTGGAGATCGTTCCCATCAAAGGCTACGATGATGAACGGCTCTTAAAAGAGACAGAAGGTCCATTCTATGAAGGGTTCATCGAGGAGTTGGAACTTCTCGATGGAGTGTTGCCCCCGTTTGATGAAGCGGCTTTTCTAAGGGGCGAGATCAGTCCCGTGACTTTCGGCAGTGCCAAACAGAACTTTGCGGTGGACACCTTCCTTGATTTCTTCACTAAGTACGCCCCTGCTCCTGCGCCAAGAAAAACAAGATCAGGTGATTTTGTGGACCCTCTGGATAAGAATTTTTCGGCCTTTGTGTTTAAGATACAGGCCAACATGGATCGAAACCATCGTGACCGAGTGGCTTTTATGAGAATATGTTCGGGGGTTTTTGAACGGGGAATGAAAGCCCACCACAGTCGATTGGGACGGGAACTGCGCATGGCCTACTCTAGCCAGTTTATGGCAGGCGAGAGGGAGACAGTGGATAACGCCTACGCTGGAGATATTCTGGGCATTAATGACACAGGTCATTTTCAGGTGGGCGACACGGTGTCGACATCTAAGAAGATCTCCTTTGAAGCGATTCCTAAGTTTGCTCCAGAACTTTTTTGCAAGTTGAGTATTAGGGACGCCCTTCGTCGCAAAAAAATGCAGGACGCCTTGAAACAATTGGCCCAAGAGGGTTTAATTCAGTTGTTCATAGATCCAGCGATCGGGGAACAGGAGTTTATTATCGGTGTTATCGGTGAATTGCAATTCACCGTGTTGACCCATCGTCTATCAGATGAATACGGTTTGGAAGTGAAGTTAAATCGTGAGCCCTTTGCCGTCGCTCGCTGGCCGCGAAAAGAGGGATTGCCTATTCAGGGCGAGTTGGCAGGTGGGATTCGTCTCTACAGGGATTTGGACGATAATCCAGTGATTCTTTTGAATCAGAAATGGGATTTGAACTGGGCGCAGAAGGAAAATCCTGATATTGAGTTTTGTACATCTATTACGTCGGTGAGGTAGGGAAAAATGTTTGAAAGTTTATCAGATAAAATTCTTGGAAGTGTCAAAAAGATCCGTGGACAGGGAAGAATCTCTGAAAAAAACATTGAAGAGATACTTAAAGAAATCCGTTTAAGCCTACTTGAGGCCGATGTTAACTTTAAAGTGGTTAAGAAGTTCATCGATGGCGTGAAAGAAAAGGCCATGGGCGAAGAAGTGATCAAGGGAGTCAACCCTGACCAAGCCTTTGTCAAAATTATCCATGATGAATTGGTGGCGGTGCTCGGTGGTGGAGAGTCTGAGTTAAGCGTGCGTAAAAAACCTGCAGTGATTTTCATGGTGGGTTTGCAGGGGACAGGAAAGACAACCTCTTCGGCAAAACTAGCCCTCCACGTGCGCAAGAAGTTTGGAAAAAAACCAGGCCTGGTTCCAGCCGATGTGTATCGTCCCGCGGCCATAGAACAGTTAAAAACTCTGGCCAAACAGAATGATTTTCCTGTCTTTGATTCACAGGTGGGAATGAAGCCTGAGGAGATTTTAACTCAATCCAAGAAATGGTGTCAGGACAACATGATTGATGTGGTGATTGTCGACACCGCCGGGCGTTTGCAAATTGATGAAGATCTCATGGGTGAGTTGGGACGTCTGAAAAAAGTTTGGGAGCCAGAGGAGACACTGCTTGTTGCCGACGCAATGCTGGGGCAGACCTCGGTGGATGTGGCCAGGGGGTTCCATGAAAAACTGGGACTGACGGGTTTGGTCTTAACAAAGATTGACGGCGATGCCCGTGGTGGTGCGGCCTTGAGTATTCGTGAAACAACGGGCGTGCCGATTAAGTTTCTAGGTGTGGGAGAGAAGGTTGGCAATTTAGAGGTCTTCCATCCTGATCGTTTAGCCGGTCGAATTCTAGATATGGGGGATATGGTCAGTCTGGTTGAGAGGGCCAGTGAGGTCATTGATGAAAAGGCGGCCCAAGATTCGGTGAAGAAATTAGCTAAGAACAAATTCACTGTGGAGGATTTTCTCTCGCAGATTAAGATGATGAAAAAATTAGGGGGAATGGAGAGTATTTTGGGAATGCTGCCAGGAATGGGGCAGATGAAAAAACAGATGAAGAGCATGGCTCCCCCCGATGAAGAATTACGCAGAATAGAGGCGATTATTTGCTCGATGACCCATGTTGAGCGACGCAATCACAAGGTTCTCAACGGCTCTCGAAGGGAGAGAATCGCCAAGGGAAGCGGCACACAAGTCAGAGATGTGAATAAATTCATCAAGAAATTTGAAGAGTCCCAGAAAATGATGTCCAAGATGATGAAGACGGGAATGGGAGGTCTGATGGGAAAAATGTCTGGCCTCGGTGGATCTAGTGGTGGGCGAGGAGGCTCGGGATTTCCATTTTGACGCGCCGCATGGAAACGGGTTTTTTTCTTAATTCCCCTTGGGCACTCCGTGAAATAGATCTTGTATATTGCTGGGGCGTGGAGTAAACCATTACGACGTGTGATTTGCGCGAATTATTTTTTTTATTGAGGAGTTTTTTCTATGGTCGTTATCCGCTTGGCAAGGATTGGTTCAACACACAGACCTAAATATCGTATTACGGTTGCAGATCAACGTCGTCATGCGACGAAGCGTTTTATCGAGGTTTTGGGAACGTTTAATCCGAGCCCCCGTGGTGAGGAAAAAAAGCTGGATATCAATGTAGAAAGAGTCAATGAATGGATTAGCAAAGGCGCTCAACCCAGTGATAGGGTGAAATCTCTCCTCAAACAAGCGCAGGCTTGATAGATAATCAGAGAATACAAATAAATAGGATCGATTCTAAAGTGAGAGACGGAGAAAATAATGGATCATAGTAATTTGAGTGATTTAGTTGAGTTCATGGCAAAGTCGTTGGTGGATAATCCAGATGATGTGCAAGTCAATGAGGTCGAGGGCGAGCAGACCACAGTGCTTGAGCTTAAGGTTCACGACAGTGATTTGGGAAAGGTCATCGGTAAGCAAGGGCGTACAGCACGATCTATGCGAACTGTTTTAAATGCGGCGGGCACCAAAATCTCGAAGCGTTGTGTTTTGGAAATTATTGAATAGGCGAAGAAAGACGGAAAATTTAATTTTAAAAAAAGCTGGGAACATCACCCGGCTTTTTTATTGGGAAGGTGCTCTTGTTAAAGGTGGGTAAAGTTAAGGAGGCCCATGGAATCAAGGGCGAACTTTATATTCTGGTCTTCTCCAAAGAAACTCCCTGGCTAGAAGATCTTAAAAACATTCATTTGCGAAATGAGAGTTCCCAAGAGTCCATTGAGTTAGAGATTGGAAATGCCAGACGACATAAATCAGGTTTTATATTACGAACAGAGACGATCAAAGATAGAAACCGAGCTGAGGAGTTAAAGGGTTGGGAGTTTTACCTGCCAAAGGATTTATTTGTCACAGAGGGGAAGGGGGATTTTTTTCTCTGTGAGATAGAGAATTTCCAGGTGATAGATGAAAACTCAGAGATGATTGGAGTGGTGTCTGGATTTGCTTCAACTCCAGGGCAGGATCTTATGCGCTTGAGGACGGAGGGGGGAGATGAGTTTTTGGTTCCCCTCGTCGATCGTTTTATCGTCAAGGTCGATCGAGAGAGGGAGATCTTGCAGGTGTCACTGCCGGATGGATTATTAGAGCCAGAATATGCGATTTAATATTATCACGCTATTGCCGAAAATGATTGATGACGCTCTGAAAGAGGGCGTTGTCGCCCAGGCCTTTGCCCACGGTGATCTTGATTTAAATTTAGTAAATCCCAGAGATTTTGCCCAGGACATTCACCAAACTGTGGATGATCGTCCCTTTGGTGGTGGGGATGGTATGATAATGATGGCGGAGCCGTTGAGGCGGGCCGTGGATTCGGTGAAAAACTCTGAAGGCAGTGGCCAGGTAATTTATCTCTCTCCCCACGGGGAGAAATTTTCAAATGCCATGGCTGTAGAGATGGGTCAGAGTGGAGAGATCACCTTGGTGTGTGGACGCTATGGTGGAGTGGACCAGAGATTTATTGATGGACTGGTGGATCGTGAAGTCTCCCTGGGGGATTATGTCTTGAGTGGGGGAGAGCTGGGGGCTCTGGTGATGGTGGATGCCATCGCTCGGTTCATTCCTGGAGTTTTGGGGAATCCGGAGTCAGCCCACAGTGAGTCTTTTTCACAGGGATTACTAGAAGGTCCCCAGTACACCCGTCCTCGGAGCTATGGGGGCAGAGATGTGCCATCCGTGCTTTTGAGTGGAGATCACGCAAGAATAAAACAATGGCGGCGGCAGGTGGCGATTTTATACACCTGGGGATTGCGTCCAGAGTTACTCAAGAGAGCCGTCAAAGACGGCTTGGTAAAGTCTGATGAGATTGGCTTAGCCCACAGGTATTGGCTGGAGTTAGATGCTGGGGAGAGGGACAGGATTTTTGCAGGTTCCATGGGTGAGAGACTTGACCCCGAATTGCTAAAATGTTAAAAATTTCGTCTTGTGTTGGCCGTGGTTTGATTTGGTCCGACCCACTGATTTGAATTTTGGATAAAAAAAATAGAGGAGACTGGGATCATGACAGATCTTGTGAGAAGAGTGACCTTTGGTCGCATGGAGAAAAAAAAGTTTGAGAGCTTTAATACTGGGGACACCGTGAAGGTTTCTGTGCGTATTAAAGAGGGAGATAAAGAGCGTATTCAGATTTATCAGGGAGTTGTTTTAAAAATTCAAGGTTCTGGTATGGGTAGGACGTTCACTGTTAGAAAAATATCTTCTGGTGTGGGAGTAGAGAAGACTTTTCCTTTTGTCTCCCCTGCGGTGGAGAAGGTCGAAGTCTTAGCTTATGGTAAAGTTCGCCGTGCCCGGTTGTTTTATCAACGGGGACGTTCTGGTAAGGCGGCTAAAATTGTTTCTGAGTTGGCGGTCACTCGTAGGGGACGCTTGAAGGCAGAAACTGAAAAAAGTTCCTCTTAAAAAATACCCTCCATTTGCTTGGCGGGATTTAAAACCAAATCCTGTGATAGGAGTGGACGAGGCGGGTCGCGGTTGTCTGATTGGTCCCGTTTACGCTGGGGCCGTTATTATCAATGGAAAAGAGGACACGTCTTTTTTAACTGACTCTAAATTAATTTCCGAAAAACAGAGAGAAGAATTATTTGAAATCATTTTAAATGATCATCAAGTGGGCATAGGTTTTGCGACAGTTGAGGAGATTGAAAAACTCAATATTCTCCACGCGGCTTTGTTGGCGATGAAGAGGGCTGTTGAGAATTTAAATCTGTCCAATGGAGGTCATGTGCTTGTTGATGGGAATAAATTAATTTCTGGTTTAGAGAGTTATGAGCAGACGACTTTGGTTAAGGGTGATTTAAGGGCGACGCCTGTTTCAGCGGCCTCTATTGTGGCCAAGGTCTCCCGGGATCGATTGCTTCGGAAAATGGCGGGGGAGTACCCAGAATATAATTTAGCTCAGCACAAGGGATACGGCACGAAGGCCCATAGGGAGGCGATCGCTCGATTTGGTCCAACTCCAGAGCATAGGCGGAAATTTTCTGGTGTTAAAGAGTATTTATAAGAATGGCCGCTGGGCCGAAGAGATCACAAAGAAATTTTATCAAAAGCAGGGTTACACTCTTGATTGGCAGCGGAGAAAGATCATGGGGATAGAGGTGGACCTTGTTTTTCAAAACGCAGATCACTTCTTGATGGTGGAGGTGAAGACTCAAGTGAAGGCGGAATTTTTAGACAGCTGCTTGGGGAGTGAGCAGAAGAGGAGATTGTCCCAGGCCCTCTTGTTCTTAACAGAGAACTTATCTAAACCGATCATTATGGAATTGGCTATAGTGAGTCACTGTGGCGAGGTGACGAGGCTTGAGGATGTATTGGTCTAAGAGAGTGTGTGGCTTGTTTTTTATTTCTAATAGAGTGAGCTTTTCTTGTCGCCATTAAATTTAAATTCAAAAGAGATATTAAAATCAGTGGGGTCAGCTTGATCTCTGGAATCAGCCAGTGAAAAACTGACAGCCCAACAGTTACCAGGGAATTTTACGAGGGCTATGGATTTCCAAGATTTTAGTTCTGCTGTGACTTGGTTGTAGATCATGTTAGCGGCAAAATCTAAGTACTGCCATGATTTAAAAAATGAGAGCGTGTAATCCTCAACCCTAGTGTCGTAGGGAATAGTGGTCTCTTCACCGATTTGAAATTTACGATTGATCAAGAGTTCTAGATAATCTGATGTGTTTACGGAGAAGCGCAGACGGGAGTCAAAATTAGCTACAGAGTGGTAGGGATAGTAACTGAGCTTGGTGATTGTTTCAAAAAACTTTAGATGAACCTCTAAGAGAGTATTGATGGTGGACCAGGGTTGTTTGTTGTTTCTACGAGCCTCAAAAGAGTCGTAGGTTTGAGATAATTGAAGTTTAGCGATTTGTTTGTAATCGGCTCCATCGGGGGTCCATGTTTTGCGGGTGAGTTTATTGTTAATGGCAAAAGTGACGAGTTCACGATCGTAGAGGCGGTCGAAATAATCAAATTGAAGCCTTCTGTTAGAGAATAAATCCTGATTACTAATCGATTCGTTCGCACGGAAGAAGGGAGTCTCAGCTTGCTTCCCTTCGATATTGAAAAAAGGATGACCTTCGTCTTCGATCCAGGGTATGGTGGTTGCGATAATTTCAGGTTGAATCTCATGTTTATAGATGGGTCGCTTGGTGTTTCCCATGCCGTAACTCTTACTGAGAGTTGTCTTTGTGGAGAGAGTTGCCCTTAAATGACTGCGGTGGTAATTGCTTTGTTCAGAGAATCCAAAATTATATCGTGTTTGACGAAATGTCAGGCTGGGAACAAAATCAAAATAACGGCCCAAGTGCAGGGGATAGATGACACTGGGACTGATATTTATTCGTTGTCCTGTACGGATGAGATCTTGTGGGTCAAATTTTCCATCGCGTATGTTGTGACAATCCGGAGAAAAGTCATCGCAGGTGAGACCGTCTTTCTTGGCATTATTTGTTGGAAAGCGTCGGGTAATTTTTGATGTTCGCGCCGATCGGTTGTCACCGTCTAGTTCAGTGATGTCATCGTAATTGGAGTCTGGTCGATAGAAATTGGTGTAGTTCATATCTAAACGAAAGAGCAGAGGAAGGTTAAATATTTTCTGTTCAGCTAAAGAGTAGGTGACCTCTGGCAGGCGATGGACAGCGTCTTTGTTGTCTCCATAGGGATTGGCTTGCAGTAGATTGATGTAGTAGGAGGCATCGATACTTAGATGTTGGGTGTCGGTGTTCTTAGTAAAAGACATTCGATTGTCCAAGGCTGAGTAGCCATTGGTGAGAGTTTCTTCAGCGAAATCTTTGGAGTACTGCAAATCACTGGGCAGGTCTAAATTAACTCTATAAATAGAGTTGTTAGAAAATTCAAAGTGATTTTCGTATTTGAAATGCCAACGTTTGACTCCTTGGGGTTTCCCGTCAGGTTGATACTTGCTGAAACGATAATCATCCCTTCCTAAATGGGGAGCATCAACATAGGTGTAGTTGAGTTTGCCGCGGCTGTTTTCTGAGAGAAGATAACGGTATTCAAAGAGATAGCGTTTTCTTCTTGGATGGTTGTTGAAGGTCCATGTCGTATCTTGACTACGGTTCATTGCCCAAAAAAAACTTTGAGAAAAGGTAAAGCCTCTACCGCTGAAACCAAAAGAAGGGAATAACAACCCTGATTGGCGAGCGCTTTTTAAAGGAATAATAATATAAGGCAATGGGAGTATGGGAAGACCGGCTATGCGAAGTATGGGGTAACTGATGTATGCGTACTCTCCTATGCGAGCCTTAATGTGACTGCCAGTGAAATTCCATGGAGCGGGGCAGGTGTCACAGGCGGTGTAACTGCCTTGAGTCACTTCATAATCATTTTCACCCACTTTATGAATAATTTCTCCAGCAAAAACAACGCCGCCTGATTTAACAAAGCCATCGTACATGGTTCCTAAGTTCGTTTTATAACTAATTGTAACTCTCTTGGTCGAGATATGAGCTGTTGGAGTGACGATGGTTACGTTACCATAGGCCTCTATCATTTTTCCCTTAGAGTACACTGTGGCTCTTTGAGCCGAGAGATGTTGATTGTTAAAAACAATCTGCACCTGTCCTGAGAGTTCGATGGTGCCCCTGTCGGAGTCCTGGAACACATTGTCGGCATTGAGCACAATGTCTTTGATCTCAGGAAGGGCAAAGGAGGTTGAGCCCATGGAGGCATTCAAGAAAAGAGTCAAGACAGTGCATGGAAGGATATTCGCTAAGATACTAAAATAATTGATATTTCCAACACGCAACACATCCACCCCTAATATCGCGCCATCATAGTCGTTGAGGTGTCGAGGGTAAATTAAAATTACCAATTAATTAATGCACCGCAAGGAGGGATGAAGGGCGGGTGAAGGGCGAGCAAAAGAGAGGAGCTAAATCACTCTTGTCCCCATGACATTTGTCTCGCAGAAAGACAAAAGTTCGGTCTAGAAAAACAGCTGTTTTTCAATGAGGGGAAGTGTGGAGGGAATCCTAGTCTTTGCGCTCATTGTTTTATGAATGTTCAGTTGTCATAATTTACTCTACTGGTGAAAACAGTTTGTAAGAGGGGAACCTATGGAAGCGAAAATAAAACAGGAAGGCGATGTCAATATCGTGCGGCTGTCTGGAAAAATTGATTTGGATACGGTGAACAAGTTTCGTACAGCCTGTTTAGAGAGACTTGTGAACAGGAAAGTGGTGATCAGTATGGGTGAACTTTTCTTTGTTGGTTCAAACGGGATAGTTATTTTCTTAGAAACTCTTAAGGAGCTAGGAAAGAGAAATACAAGAAGCATCAGAGTGTGTGGTGCTCGCCCTGAGTTCCTAAAGATATTTGCCGCGCACAATCTTGATAGGGTTGATGCCTATGATGATGAGAGAAAAGCGATGGTGTCCTTTAGTTATGCTCAACCTCAAATCGATTTTTTGCCCAAGAGAAAAGAGACAATATTCCAATCAAACATTCAAACATCCTTTAAAGAAAAAGAAAAAGAACAGGAGCAATCACAAACAGCATCCGCTGAAAGTCAGAGAGATGAAGAGAGAGAAGGGATTTACCCCGATTTTTCTGAACAAGTCCGCAATGGGAAGTTTAATTATAAGTGAAACTCTCCATCGACGGTCACACAATCAAATTATCTTAAGGACACCAAAGTATTTCCAGGTGATTCACCACTCCAGCCATAAATATATCCTATTACAGTCATATTTATAAGTTATTATATTTATCAACCCCCGTTTGATAGCTTATCTTCTTAAGGAGACAAGTTATGGAGACATTAGGGGAGAGGTTAAGAAAACTAAGGGAGCAAAGAGGGTTTTCGATCTCGGAGATTTCTAAGAGCATATCTGTCAGCCCGAGCACATATAGAGATTGGGAGTATGGCAGGGAGATTAAAGGTGAGCCCTATGTTAGGATTGCTGATTATTTCAATGTCTCCTTAAATTATCTATTAACTGGTCGAGAACTTGATATTGAAAACTCCCTTCAAGAGGTGGAGAGGCATGTAAAAATTATACGGTCCTTTCTGTAGATCAATGGATGTGAGCGACAAACAGATTTTACATAGGAATCAAATCCTATGGAGAGTAGGTCTTTAAAAAAATTAAAAACCTTTATAGGGAGGAATGAATATGGGAAAGGTATTATTTGGATTACTACTAACAACGGCTATCTCACTGGGAGCGCAGACACCTTTGAATGTGATCCATTCAGGATGCACTGATAGGACATTTGCACGGAATCAAATGGATGTTGCTGAGCATGGTGATAGTATATATTTCAAACTTTCGGGATCAAGTGTTTTCAATTTAACAACTGATCCCTGGGATTTCTATTTGATCACTAAGAGTTTTAAGATTAAAAAGTCTGATTGTGAATTCAGTGATAATAAGCGAATCATTTACTGCAACTATTCTTCTGAAGTCGATGTCACTGTTTACACCCCGTCTCTAGCTCTAGAAGGCTTGGATAAGTCTTCTGTCGTCAAAGTGAAAGGATTAAGATTAGAGGTTCGGTATTTTAGTTCTGCTAGGCCCTTTGTAGGTTCTGGCTTTGAGTTATCTACTCAATACAAAGTGGGAGACACTGACGAATACACAACAAACAATGCTGTGTTTCATGGCACTAAAGAGCTGGGTTGTACAAACCCTTTTGAATAGCAAGAAAAGAATGACCGTTACTTTAGAGGTTTCTCCATAGCGTGTGCGATCTGTTGGGAGAGACTTTTGAGTTGATATAAATAAAGCAACTAAGAGTAAGTCTTTAAAAAAATTAAAAACCTTTATAGGGAGGAATGAGCATGGGAAAGGTATTATTTGCATTACTACTAACAACGGCGATCTCACTGGGAGCGCAGACACCTTTGAATGTGATTAATTCAAAATGCATTGATATGTCATATGCATACAATCAAATGGATGTTGCTGAGCGTGGTGATAGTCTATATTTGAAACTTTCGGGAGCAACTATTTTCAATTTATCAACTGATCCCTGGGATTCCTCTCTGATCACTAAGAGTTTTCAGATTAAAAAATCTGATTGTGAATTCAGTGATAATAAGCGACACATTTTCTGTGACAGTGTTTCTGAAGTCGATGTCACTGTTCATACCTTGTTTTCAGAAGGTTTGGATAAGCCTTCTGTCGTCAAAGTGAAAGAATTAAGTTTAGAGGTTCGGTATTTTAGTTCTGCTAATCATCATCTAACAGACTCCTTTTTTGGGTTATCTATTAGATACAAATTGGGAGACACTGGTAAATACATAACAAACAAAAGCTTGTTTAATAATTGTACAAGCCTTTGATAGCAAGGAAATAATGACCGTTACTTTAGAGGTTTCTCCATAACGTGTGCGATCGTGTTGGGAGAGACTTTTGAGTTGATATAAATAAACTAGTTAAGAGTAAGTTTTTAAAAAGTTAAAAACCTTATATGGGGAGGAATGAACATGGGAAAGGTATTATTTGCATTACTACTAACAACGGCGATTTCACTGGGAGCGCAGACACCTTTGAATGTTATCCATTCAGGATGCACTGATTGGGCATTTACATACAATCAATATGCATACAATCAAATGGATGTTGCTGAGCGTGGTGATAGTATATATTTCAAACTTTTGGGATCAAGTGTTTTCAATTTAACAACTGATTCCTGGGATTCCCATCTGATCGTTAAGAGTTTTAAGATAAAAAAGTCTGAGTGTAGATTCAGTGATAATAAGCGGCTCATTTTCTGCAATAGTGTTTCTGAAGTCGATGTCACTGTTTACACCCCGTCTCTAGAAGGCTTGGATAAGTCTTCTGTCGTCAAAGTGAAAGGATTAAAATTAGAGGTTCGGTATTTTAGTTCTGCTAATCCCCTAGCAAGCTCTGGCTTTGAGTTATCTACTCGATACAAAGTAGGAGACACTGACGAATACATAACAAATAATACTTTGTTTCATGGCACTAGAGAGCTGGGTTGTACAAACCCTTTTCTTGGAAAACGATGATAGCAAGGAAATAATGACCGTTACTTTAGAGGTTTCTCCATAACGTGTGCGATCGTGTTGGGAGAGACTTTTGAGTTGATATAAATAAAGCAACTAAGAGTAAGTCTTTAAAAAAATTAAAAACCTTTATAGGGAGGAATGAGCATGGGAAAGGTATTATTTGCATTACTACTAACAACGGCTATCTCACTGGGAGCGCAGACACCTTTGAATGTTATCGATTCAAGATGCGTTGATAGGTCGGATGCAAATCATATGCAGGTTAATGAGCGGGGTGATAGTATATATTTGTCACTTTCGGGATCAAGTATTTTCAATTTACCAACTGATTATTCCTGGGGTTCCCATATGAGAATTAAGATTTTTCAGATTAAAAAATCTGATTGTAAATTCAGTGATAATAAGCGACACATTTTCTGTGACAGTGTTTCTGAAGTCGATGTCACTGTTCATACCCTGTATGCAGGCTCGAACAAGCCTTCTGTCGTCAAGGTGAAAGAATTAAGTTTAGAGGTTCTGCATTTTAGTTCTGCTAATCATCATCTAACAGACTCTACCTTTGGGTTATCTACTCGATACAAAGTGGGAGACACTGGCAAATACATAACAAACAATACTTTGTTTGATAGTTGTACAAGCCTTTGATAGTAAGGAAATAATGACCGTTACTTTAGAGGTTTCTCCATAACGTGTGTGATCGTGTGAACCGTTTAAGCCGTTCAATTTCAAAGAGCCTTTTCTGATGGGAGAGGCTTTTGAGTCGATATAAATAAACCAGTGACTGCCTTTTTTGTAAACCACGCCTTCAGGCAGAGAGTGAAGCCTTTGAGATTCAAGGTCTGACACTTCAAATCTTCGAGGGGCTTTAGTCTAGATTCCCTCTCTGTTTTCTGCCAGTCTCGCCGACTTTGTTTACTTATTTCTAAGAAGCTTCGATACTGTGTATGTCGTGTAGAAACTTATAAATGTAATAACTGGTGAGTGTTATAAATCATCGTGTAGAAAATTGAAGTAAAAACTTGAAGGAGTTTTAAGAATGTTAAAGCAATCATTTTCCGCTGTGTTTTTCCTAGGGGTGGTTCTCTTATTTGGCTGTAGCACAATTGATAATAGGAGGCAGTCTAATAACAACGATCGTCTTCAGCCAGTCCGTGGGCTGGCTGAATCAAAAGCTGCCAGCATGATTGGGCCTAATGGTGAGCCGATTCAGGCCGTTTTTGTTCCAGTCAAAGCGGGGACAGTTAAAATGGAGAGTCCGGATGATGATGGGGGTTTACATGAAGTGCTTCTCACGAAAGATTTTGAAATACAGACGACTGAGGTGACGCAGAGGCAATGGTTTCTTGTAATGGGTCGCAACCCTTCACATTTTAGCCCGTTTAAGATGATAGGAGTAATGGACCAGCTAGTGAATTCTCTTTTCGATCTTGAGCAGGAGAGTATAAATGACGACCATTGTCCCAGGACTGCTATTATTAAAGAGAGTTATACTATGTGTCCAGATCACCCAGTGGAGTCGGTTTCTTGGAATCATGTGCAGATATTTATTGAGAAACTAAACAAGTATAGTCAGGGTTATATTTACAGATTACCCACAGAAGCGGAGTGGTTATACGCCGCCCGTGGGGGGACATCCACTCCTTTTAACTCAGGGGATAATATTTCTTCAGATAGGGTGAACTACGATGGTGTTCGTCTCTATGGAAGAAGTGCCATTAAGGGTGTCTATAGAAAGCAAACAGTTGCCGTGCGTAGTCTTAGTAATGCGAATGCTTTAGGGATTTTTGACATGGATGGAAATGTAGGGGAGTGGGTGCAGGATTGGTATGTAAAGGACCCTAAATCTGGTCCTCGGAGTGTTACTAAGACTCCCAAAGGGCCTCCCAGTAGCTGGTCCCGTGTTATACGTGGCGCTAGCTGGGCCGAGGAAGTTCGGCAATCGACGGATCGTAGACATAGAGATTGGGGGTGGCTTGCTGGTGGCGATGGGTATGCCATCGATCTGGGCTTCCGCCTTGTGAGGACTGCCAAATAAAGAGAAGGAGTTTTAAGAATGTTAAAGCAATCATTTTCCGCTGTGTTTTTCCTAGGGGTGGTTCTCTTATTTGGCTGTAGCACAATTGATAATAGGAGGCAGTCTAATAACAACGATCGTCTTCAGCCAGTCCGTGGGCTGGCTGAATCAAAAGCTGCCATCCTGATTGGCCCCCATGCCGAGTTTGTTCCAGTCAGAGCGGGCAAATTTGAAATGGGGAGTCCGGAAGATGAAGACGGTCGTGGTGATGATGAGGATTTACATGGAGTGTTTCTCAGTAAAGATTTTGAAATACAGACAACTGAGGTGACGCAGAGGCAATGGTCCCATGTAATGGGTGAGAACCCCTCAAAATTTAAACCGTTTATGTTTAAGAAGTTTGTTGGGTTCTTTGTTACGAGCCTTGATATAAATGACGACTATTGTCCCAAGACTTCTATTGTTAATATTGAAAAGG
Organism: Bdellovibrionales bacterium; assembly: GCA_965217115.1. Classification (GTDB taxonomy): domain Bacteria; phylum Bdellovibrionota; class Bdellovibrionia; order Bdellovibrionales; family CAYMLA01. Next base: position 2,158,811 of record OZ244239.1, read on the forward strand.
ATTATACTATGTGTCCAGATCACCCAGTGGAGCAGGTTTCTTGGAATGCTGTGCAGAGTTTTATTGAGAAACTAAACAAATCTAGTCAGACTCATGTTTACAGATTACCCACAGAAGCGGAGTGGGAATACGCCGCCCGTGAAGAGGGGAGATCAACGACTCCTTTTAACTTAGGGAATAATATTTCTCCAAATAAGGTGAACTACAAGGGTCCTCGTCCCTATGGAAGTGTCCCTTGGCGTCTCTATAGAGAGCAAACAGTTGCTGTGGGTAGTCTTGATAATGCAAATGATTTAGGAGTTTTTGACATGCATGGAAATGTAGGGGAGTGGGTGCAGGATTGGCATGCAGATTACCCTAAATCTGGTCCTAGGAGTTTTACTAAGGACCCCAAAGGGCCTTCCCGTGGCTGGTCCCGTCTTATACGTGGCGGTAGCTGGCTCGACCAAGCTCGGAACACGCGATCGGCGTATCGTACCAGTCATGCAGAAAGTGGATATGGCCCCAATACGGGCTTCCGCCTTGTGAGGACTGCCAAATAAAGAGAAGGAGTTTTAAGAATGTTAAAGCAATCATTTTTCGCTGTGTTTTTCCTAGGGGTGGTTCTCTTATTTGGCTGTAGCACAATTGATAATAGGAAGCTGTCTAATAACAAGGATCGTCTTCAGTCAGTCCGTGGGCTGGCAGGATCAAAAGATGCCATCCTGATTGGCCCCCATGCCGAGTTTGTTCCAGTCAAAGCGGGCAAATTTGAAATGGGGAGTCCGGATGATGAATTCGGGCATTATGAGAATGAAAATTTACATGAAGTGCTTCTCACCAAAGATTTTGAAATACAGACGACTGAGGTGACGCAGAGGCAATGGTTTTATGTAATGGGTGACAACCCTTCACGTTTTAAACCAGTGGTGGTTAGGGAGTCTGTGATGTTTTTTCTTGAGCGCGATCGTATAGATGACGACTATTGTCCAAAGACTGCTATTATTAATATTATTAAAAGGAGTTATACTCTGTGTCCAGATCACCCAGTGGAGTCGGTTTCCTGGGATGATGTGCAGAGGTTTATTGAGAAACTAAACAAATCTAGTCAGGTTTATGTTTACAGATTACCCACAGAAGCGGAGTGGGAATACGCCGCCCGTGAAGGGGGGAGATCAACAACTCCTTTTAATCTGGGGGAGAGTATTTCTCCAGATAAGGTGAACTACCATAGTAATCGTAATCGTAATCGTTATAGTCCCTATAATAGTATGGTCCCTCATGGTCTCTCTAGAGGGCAAACAGTTGCTGTGGGTAGTCTTGGTAATCGGAATGCTTTAGGGATTTTTGACATGCATGGAAATGTGGGGGAGTGGGTGCAGGATTGGTATGGAAAGTACCCTAAATCTGGTCCTAGGAGTTTTACTAAGGACCCCAAAGGGCCTTCCCGTGGCTGGACTCGTCTTATACGTGGCGGTAGCTGGGTCGACGTCGCTGGGGACACGCGATCGGCCTATCGTGAAAGTCGGATGGAAAGTGGATATAGCTCCCATACGGGCTTCCGCCTTGTGAGGACTTTTAAAGAGTAGACTTAAATTTTGACCCTCTCCCAGAACGACAGTTCCCTTGGAAAAGAATATTGAGGTTCTTCGTGATTATATGATATGGGGTTGTTTAATCTTCTTAGAGATTGGAGATATCTTGGAGGGAAGTAAAAGATATCTCTGACATATTGTTTTTACTTTAGAGGTTGGGCATAGCGTGTGCGATAGAATGAACTTTCAGGCATGAATATTTTCCCTGACAGGGAAGGGTTTGCCCGATCACCTTCAGATAGATTTGATTTTTTAGATATTTTCTGTGTGAATCGTCTAAGCCGTTCAATTTCAAAGAGCCTTTTCTGATGGGAGAGGCTTTTGAGTCGATATAAATAAACCAGTGACTGCCTTTTTTGTAAACCACGCCTTCAAGGGTGATATTTTTTCCTGAAGCCCCCATGGCGGGGAATGACAAGAGGTGGAAACATAGAGAAAATAAAATGAGCGTTTTCATAGGGTCCTGTCGCAGTTAGATGATTTAGTTGTTGACTTATAAAAGCCGTGGATGAGTTTCCTCTCTTCTTGGATGACTTTTTTTGAAGCTCTGCGGAGGTTTTGTTGCAAGGTGAATATTTTATCTGAAGTTTTATTTTTTTTAGTGAGGGCTTCTTTTAAGATTTTTCTATGGTGGTTGTAATTTTTAATAGCTTCTTTTAGGGGTATCTTTACCGCAGAGAGAGTAAAACCTTTGAGCTTCAAGGTCTGACGCTTCAAATGTTCAATGGCTTGATTCACTTGGGGGTAGGAGCAGTATCTCTTTTCTGATAGGTCGGCAAAGAGAACACCACGGGAGAAATAATCAATGCTTAACTGGTCACTTGTGGATGGAGATTGGGCCGTCTCGTCGTAGAGACGGGAAGATTCATAGGCTGAGTTGACGGTGTTCACAGACATTTTTTTATTTTTAAAGTGATCTTTAACTTTGTTGAAGCAGTTTTTTTCAGAGAAATAGGGGTCTTTGGACAAATCACCTAGAATGTGTTGGTAGTACCTTAAGGACACAAACTCCCCGGTGGAGGTGAAATCTCTTGAGAACTCAGGGTCATCTTCAAAGCACCCGTAGCCGGTTTCATTCCCTGCTGTTTGGAAGTAGGAGCAGGTTTTTTGTAAACCCACTTTCTTGAGCTGACTTTTAAGTCTTCCAGAGTGGCAGGAGTCAAAGACGATGGTGGGCAAAGCTCCCTTAGCTTCTAATTTTTTAATATGGCTAAAGAGCTTTTGGCTGTCATACTCAACAGGGCGGCCTTTTCCATCAAATATCGAGAATGTATGAGTGCAGGGTGAACCAAGGTCACTAGGGTAGAGATCGGCATCTTCGCCACAGGTATCACTGCCGTGGGCGGTGATATAAATTTCCACTTGATCTCCTGGGTTTATTTTTCCAGTGAGTTGTTCAAAATAATCAGAGATTTCCCTGGGCGTGGAGTCTTGAAGGGTTATTTTAGCAGAGGTCTCTAGTTTTTCAAAATATTGATAGTCACGTTTGTATTTTTTCTTCTCTTCGGCCCCCGTCCCAAACAAAGTGGTGACGTTGTATTTTTTTTCAGAGAGCCCCTTTGAAACAGCGAGGGTCTGTCTTGCAAACTCATGGGAGGAAGACTCCTTCATTTTGGATCTGCCCCCAATAACAAGGGCGTATTTTTTAGCCCATGCCTCTGTTCCTAACAGAGACAAAGAGATCAATAGCAAAGAGCTTGCTAGTCCCGTGCCTGCTAAAGGACGTAAGTTTATTGGAAGTAGAATAAAACACCATCTCATACCCCTGTTTTTCGGAAAAAAAGGGGCATGTATTAAGGGAAACACAGAGTTTTAAAAAAACCTCAAGTCTTTCGCCTAGTTTGTGTGGATGTTTTCTGGCAGTGCCCTCTCTTTATTTACCCCTTTCTAATGAACTTTGATAGGATGTTTGTAAAAGTAAAAACTTAGATGAGTGTTATAACCATGGGAGTTTTAAGAATGTTAAAAAAATCGTTTTTCGGAGTGTTTTTTCTAGGGGTGGTTCTCTTATTTGGCTGTAGCACATTTGATAATAATCAGTCAGACCGTGGACTGGCAGGGAAAAAAGATACCAGTGTGGTTGACTCTAGTGGTGAGGTGATTCTTTTCTACAGGGACGGTGGTAAGATCGTTGTTAAAGAGTGTATGGAAGAAACTGTTTTAAAAGATAGCTCCTACAAAAGGAGGGATTGCCTTCAGAAACTGGGAACGAAGGTTAGGGAAATTCCACTGAAGGAGTTTAAAGAGGATTTGAAAAGAATTCTACGGATTCCCAATGTTACTTCTAATGGGCGTTTTGACAGAAAAACAGAAGGGAAGATTGAACTGTATAAGAAGCTGGGAAGGCAGGACAAGACTTTTTTTCTAGAGCATCAAAAAAAGAGGATAGAGGAAATTCTTGGAACACTGGAGATGTTTCTTCATGAATATAGTGTTGAAGGTAGTGTGAAGAGTAAAGAAAAACAGGTAGAGAGTGCAGCCCATTTAGGAAAAATAAGAGCTCTCTTAAAAAAGAGCGGGAATTTAGCGCCCATTGTCACTGAGATCAATGGTTTAATAGACACTCTTGTCGAATTGAAAGGATTTAGTTTTATTAGATCTAGAGTTAAGCCTTTTAAAGTTAGAGTTAAGCTTTTTAAAGTTAGAGGTCAAGAAGTGAGGAGAGCATGGCTTCAAGCATTTCCATTGGCGGAACTTAGAGAGGACTTGAAGAAAATCCTACGCATACCCGATGTTATTTTTAACGTTCATCCTGACGGAATGGCAGAAGAGAAAACCGCTTTGCATGGGAGGCAGATTCATGTTGCCGATCTAAATCGTGAGAAGAGGGAGGTAATAGAAAAAGTGTCGAGAACAAAGACGTATATTACTGATTATAAACTTGGATACCACTCGGAGACGGCAGAAAAACAGAAGGAGCGTAGAGATCGCTTGGACGAGATTGAAGCCATCTTAGCAAAGAATGATGGAGAACTCTTAAAAGAGAGTGGGGGTTTAGCGTCCGTTATCGCTGAGGTCAATGGTTTAATAGACAGTTTTGTCAATGGGGTGATTTCTCAACGTGATTTAAAACAATTTGTTTCTTCTAGAGACGAGAGAAGTATTGAATTTAATCTTTTAAAAAGTTATTTACGAGCGCCAAGGGAGTTACAATCCTTCTTTGTTCCAGTCAAAGCGGGAGACTTTCAAATGGGAAGTTCAGAAGAGGAAGAGTTTCGTCATGATGATGAGACTTTGCACAAAGTGACTCTCACGAAGGCTTTTGAAATACAGGCAACTGAAGTGACCCAGAGTGAGTGGTTCCGTGTCATGGGTGAAAATCCTTCAAAGTTTAAACCAGGCAAGGTCATTAGTTTTTTTTGGGGTATTCAGCTCTCTTGGGCATTTAAAAATTATTGCCCAGAGACTTCTATCATTAGGGAGACCTACGCTCTGTGCCCAAACCATCCTGTGGATAGTGTCTCTTGGAATGATGTGCAGACCTTTATTAAAAAGCTAAACAGGATGAGTGATGCTTATGTTTACAGATTACCGACAGAAGCGGAGTGGGAGTACGCAGCCCGTGAAGAGGGGAGATCAAAGACTCCTTATCATCTAGGAGGAAGAGAATCTCTGCAAACTGTGAATTACAATGAAGAGGATCCTGGTACTGGTAAGAAGAGGGAACAAACAGTCGCAGTGGGTAGTCTTGATAATGGGAATGCTTTGGGGCTGTTTGATATGCATGGGAATGTGGGGGAGTGGGTGCAGGATTGGTATGGTTCTGACACATACGAAGATGGTTCAGTGGTAGACCCTAAAGGCCCTTCGAGTGGTAAGAAACGTGTTGTTCGTGGCGGGAGTTGGGGTAACCTAGCGAGCTATCTGCGGTCGGCGTTTCGTTACAGTCGGGTTGCTACAAAGCGTACCAATCTAACGGGTTTCCGCCTTGTGAGGACTGCCAAATAAGATCATTGGCAGCCGCTCAACATCATAACTGACGGAAATTTTCTTGAAGCCCCAGACCCCAAGTCTTTCGCCTAGTTTGTGTGGATGTTTTCTGGCAGTGCCCTCTCTTTATTTACCCCTTTCTAATGAACTTTGATAGGATGTTTGTAAAAGTAAAAACTTAGGTGAGTGTTATAACCATGGGAGTTTTAAGAATGTTAAAAAAATCGTTTTTCGGAGTGTTTTTTCTAGGGGTGGTTCTTTTATTATTTGGCTGTAGCACATTTGATAATAATCAGTCAGACCGTGGACTGGCAGGGAAAAAAGATACCAGTGTGGTTGACTCTAGTGGTGAGGTGATTCTTTTCTACAGGGACGGTGGTAAGATCGTTGTTAAAGAGTGTATGGAAGAAACTGTTTTAAAAAATAGCTCCTACAAAAGGAGGGATTGTCGTCAGAAACTGGGAACGGAGGTTAGGGAAATTCCCCTGAAAGAGTTTAAAGAGGATTTGAAAAGAATTCTACGGATTCCCAATGTTACTTCTAATGGGCGTTTTGACAGAAAAACAGAAGGGAAGACTGGACTGTATAAGAAGCTGGGAAGGCAGGACAAGACTTTTTTTCTAGAGCATCAAAAAAAGAGGATAGAGGAGGAAATTCTTGGAAAAATACAGGGGTTTCTTTATGAATATAGTGTGGAGAGTAAAGAAAAACAAAAACAAATAGAGAGAGCAGCTCATTTAGGAAGAATAAGAGTTCTCTTAAAAAAGAGCGGGGATTTAGCGCTCATTGTCACTGAGATTAATGGTTTAATAGATACTCTTACCGAGTTGAAAGTACTTAGTTTTATTAGACCTGGAGTTAAGCTTTTTAAAGTTAGAGGTCAAGAAGAGAGGAGAGCAAAGCTTCGAGCATTTCCATTTGCGAAACTTAGAGAGGACTTGAAGAAAATCCTACGCATGCCCGATGTTATTTCTGACGGAATGGCAGAAGAGAAAACCGCCTTGCATGGGAGGCAGATTCATGCTGCCGATCTAAATCGTGAGAGAAGGAAGATAATAGAAGATCTGTCGGGAACAGACGGGTATATTGATAATTATGAATTAAACAGTCTGGAGCTGAAAGAAAAACAGAATGAGCGTAGAGGTCGCTTGGAAGAGATTGAAACCATCTTAGCAAAGAATGGTGGAGAACTCTTAAAAGAGAGTGGGGGTTTAGCGTCCGTTATCGCTGAGGTCAATGGTTTAATAGACAGTTTTGTCAATGATGTGATTTCTCAACGTGATTTAAAACAATTTGTTTCTTCTAAAAACAAGACAAGTATTGAATTTAATCTTTTAAGAAGTTATTTACGAGCGCCAAGGGAGTTACAATCCTTTTTTGTTCCAGTCAAAGCGGGAGACTTTCAAATGGGAAGTCCGAGAGAGGAAGAGTTTCGTTTTGGTGATGAGATTTTGCACAAAGTGACTCTCACGAAGGCTTTTGAAATGCAGGCAACTGAAGTGACCCAGAGTGAGTGGTTCCGTGTCATGGGTGAAAATCCTTCAAAGTTTAAACCAGGCAAGGTCATTAGTCATTCTTGGATTTTTGAGTCCTCTGTGATATTTAAAAATTATTGCCCAGAGACTTCTATCATTAGGGAGACCTACGCTCTGTGCCCAAACCATCCTGTGGAGAGTGTCTCTTGGAATGATGTGCAGATCTTTATTAAAAAGCTAAACAGGATGAGTGATGCTTATGTTTACAGATTACCGACAGAAGCGGAGTGGGAGTACGCAGCCCGTGAAGAGGGGAGGTCAACGACTCCTTACAATCTGGGGGAGAGCATCTCTGGAAGGACTGTGAATTACTATGAAAGTGAGGATCCTGGTACTGGTAAGAAGAGGAAACAAACAGTCGCAGTGGGCAGTCTTGATAATGGGAATGCTTTGGGGCTGTTTGATATGCATGGGAATGTGCGGGAGTGGGTGCAGGATTGGTATGGCTCTGACACATACGAAGATGGTTCAGTGGTAGACCCTAAAGGCCCTTCGAGTGGTAGCAAACGTGTTATTCGTGGCGGGGGTTGGTCGTCCACCTTCGCGGCTTACCTCCGGTCGGCGTATCGTTACTCTCACCCTGCTCAAAGCGATACCAAGGACCTAGGTTTCCGCCTTGTGAGGACTGCCAAATAAGATCATTGGCAGCCGCTTAACATCATAGCTGACGGAAATTTTCTTGAAGCCCCAGGCCCCATGGGAAAATAGGCGATGGGGTTATATTGCAACTCTCATGTGAGCATAGCATAATAGAGAAATGGAAATATCCCCCTATATTCAACAGCATTTTTTTGATTTTGAACCCATTGTTCCTAAAACAGGTGGGTATGCAGCTTTTGTAGACATTCTAGGACGGGAAAATACGTTTAAAATTTCGTTTCTATCATCGACAGGAAGAGTTTCGTTGGACGAAGTCATTAACCGGCCATCAGGATTTACATATGCTCAAAGTAGCGCTAGTCGAGAGAAGACCTCTAGCGAAGGGGGACTGAAGGCCGGTGTCTATCAATTCAATATTAGTCTCAATGGGTCAATAGATAAAAAATTAAATCTAGAATTCAAACCTTCCCCATTATCTATTCCTCAAATTGAAGTTACGCAATTTAATAAGTATTGGGAAGTTTGTTGGCAAGAGGCTCCGTTCTTTTCAAATTATTGGGTCTTTGCTTTACCAGAAGGAGGTTATACGGGCTACGATTCTATTTTTAAAAAAGTCACTCCTCTAACTAAAAATAAATTTAATGGGACAAGTCTTAAAATTAAAAAAAATCCCTTCGGTGAAGGCTTGAGGTACAGAATTTTGATTCGGGCAAATCAGGAGGAAGAAAAGAATGGTTTTCCTAGGTTTTCCAAAGAGGCCTGGGGGATTTCTTCGGTGCTTGTTTAGCCCTAGGTATCGCCTTTGTAAATTCGAGTGTTAGAATGACCACCCTCTCTGGGTTTTGAATGGAAGAGATGATACAACTCATTATCAATCTAAATGTAAAATAAATAGACAGTATTTTACGGTCAGAGGCCTTTATTTTTATCTGAATAACATAATGCCCATTTACGACAGTTATATGATCACAAGTTTATCAAAATGAGACAATAAGAGCCAAAAACAACGGAGAAAAACCCAATAGAAGGCAGTAACACAAGTGATTACAGTGCCTTAGGCTTTTGGCCGGTGTTTTGCTTTAATTGGGAGAGAATAAAAAATGGTACCTACTTCTATAAGGAAGAACTAGGTAACTAAAAGAGAATGAAACAGAACACATTAACTTAACCTGAGGAGGTTTTTATGAAAAACATTTATTTAATTGCGTCTATCTTATTTTTTTCTGGTGTCGCAGCAGGCAGTTGTAAGGCTTTAAATGAAGCTGAAAAAGAGATGGCTTATTATTTAGGTGATGATACAAATGCTGAAAAACCAGTAACATCGGAAGCTGAGAGTATAGCACTTTTCAGCAGCACAGCATTCGTTCTCGGTTTTAATGGATATGTCCGAGGTTATCTAGATGCAAAGGGGGCTTACAAGACTCCTCAAGAGTACCAAGAAAAACTTAACAAGATAAAAGAGATTTGTTTAAGGCTTCCAATACTGGATTATACAGAGGCTACTAATATGGGAAGTCAGTCGTTCTCATTATAAGTACTAGACTAAATATTTTTTGCCTCTAGGTAAATAATCAATCCACAGCGACAAAGCTAGGAGATCATGGCGAGGCTACTGTAAAGTGGCCTCGCTTTTTGAGTTCAAAAAAATATCGCTTTCCCTGTGGGGGCTGAAATCAGTTATAATCGCACTGGAATTCAAAACGAATCGAATAAATAAACCATTTACTTAATGAAGACAAGAATGGGGCAATGGGAAAGTTTGTAAAAAAAGTCCAAATCAAATAATTTTGTTGATTGACTTACGGGGTGGACTATAGGGTTTATTTAATTAAATTAGTTTCAGAGTGAAAATGAGCATTGAGTCTGTGGATCTAGATATTACTCAAATGAGTATCGTTCTATCGCGCAATTTCAAGTCTGCAACTCCCTAAATGTAAAATAAATAGACAGTATTTTACGGTCAGAGGCCTTTTTTTTTATCTGAGTAACATAATGCCCATTTACGACAGTTATATGATCACAAGTTTATCAAAATGAGACAGTAAGAGCCAAAAACAACGGAGAAAAACCCAATAGAAGGCAGTAACACAAGTGATTACAGTGGTTTAGGCTTTTGGCTGGTGTTTTGCTTTAAGTAGGAGAGAATGAAAAAATGGAATGGTACCTACTTCTATAAGGAAGAACTAGGTAACTAAAAGAAAATGAAACAGAACAGATTAACCTGAGGAGCTTTTTATGAAAAACATTTATTTAATTGTGTCTATCTTATTTTTTTCTGGTGTCGCAGCAGGCAGTTGTAATGCTTTAATTGAAGCTAAAAAAGCTATTGATCATTATTCAGAAATCAGTGGTGATACAAAGATTGAAGAATCAATAATGTTGAATGCTCGGGAGAGAGCATCTAGCAGCAAAACATACATCCACGGTTTTCTGCAATATGTGCGAGGCTATCTAGATGCAGAGGCGAGGTACAATACTTCTGCAGATCAGAGCGTAGCGGACACAGATAAAAAGTACGAAGAAAAAATTAGCAATATAATTCAGTCTTGTGCAAAGAATCCAGAACTGCATTATATGGAGGTTACTGGGACAGTCAAATAATCATTTTTATTAAGTAGAAGAACTGGGTAAGTAAAAGAAAATGAAACAGAATAGATTAACCTGAGGAGGTTTTTATGAAAAACATTTATTTAATTGCGTCTATCTTATTTTTTTCTGGTGTCGCAGCAGGCAGTTGTAGGACTTTAAATCAATCTGTAATAAGTTATAATTTTTATTCAGAAATCTATGGTGATACAAAGATTAAAGGATCAATAATGTTGAGAGCTTGGGAGAGAGCATCTGAGGGCAGAGTATACCTCAACGGTTTTCAGCAATATGTCCGGGGCTATCTAGCTGCAGAGACGGGTTACGATACTTCTCTAGATCAGATAGTAGCAGACCCAGATCTCACGGAAAAGTACCGAGAAAGACTTAACAAGATAGGACAGTTTTGTGTAAAACATCCAGAATTGGATTATGCATATGTTACTGGACTATTCAAAGAGTAGTTCTCAAGTACTAGATTAAATATTTTTTGCCTCTGGGTAAACAATCAATCCACAGCCGGCAAAGCTAGGAGATCATGGCGAGGCCACTGCAAAGTGGCCTTTTCCCTTTTCTTTAATCGTTTAATGAGGGTGCAGTATTATTTAGTCCAAGACATCTCAGACCTAAATTAGGCTTCTCGCCTTTGTAAATTCAAGTGTTAGAATGACCGACCTCTGGGTTTTTGAATGGAAGAGGTTTTCAAAAAATTGGGGGCGACCGACGGGGTTTGAACCCGCGACCACTGGAATCACAATCCAGGGCTCTACCAGCTGAGCTACAGCCGCCATAAAAGGAATGATTCAGGGTGACTGCTGTTATTCTAGGCACACTGAGGTCTTTATCAGCCCTAAGATATACGAATTTTTGGTTGGAAGTGCAAATATTTTCTAGGGGGGGCTTGTTGAGGGAGTTGCTGAAGTTATTCAAGGAATCTGTGAATTTTAGCTCAAAAGAGTGATTGATCAGGAGCGGTGGAGGTGGCAGAGTGAATTGGCAAGAGTGAATTGGCAGAGTGAATTGGAAAGAATGAATTAAAAGAGTGGAGAATTGGGAGAGGGCAGGGAAGACGGGGGAAACCCTCTGCGATTCAGGCCCACACTCCACCTCCACCCCTTGGGAAGGTCGTCTGATGTTGATGCGTTTTTTAGTGAGTGCCCTTATTATCGTCTCTGCCATTGGTTGCTTTGGAGAGAAGACATCAAAGTTTGTAGCGGGACAGTGTATTATGCCCGTCGATGGCAGTCGGGTGTGGAAAATTCGTAAAACCGATGGAGACAAGGTGGTCGCCGACTTAATCAGCAACTCTTTTGTGCCAGTGAAGAATGAAACCTTAGATATGGACAGACATTACGTGGCTGTTGACTGCTCGGGAAAGTAAAAAATCGGTTTTGATAATATATCTGTGTTCATTGCCCAAGAGAGGAACGGACAGGGATGGCTCTGTCAATCGTTCGAAGCTTCGGGGAAGACATTCCTATACACAGATTTCGTCT